>NZ_CP043538.1:1641035-2869571 GCF_000364445.2 Methylobacterium mesophilicum SR1.6/6
TTGCGGCAGCGAGCGCGCTTGGCAAGCGGCTAGGACGCTCTCCGCCAACCTGGATGTCGGTTCTGCGCAAGAGAGCGCGTCAGAAAGGCTTGGAGCCGCACCCGATCGCAACGCGATCCGATACGGCTCCAAGCGCTCTTCGCCCCGGCCGAAGCCGGCCTCGCGCGAAACAGCTTCAGCGCGCCGCGGCCTTCACGGCCGCTGGGATGACGATCTGACCCTGCGCGAGGCTCTTCGGCCAGATCGCAACCTGCTTGCCGTCCTGCCACTGTGCCATCAGGCCGGTAATGAAGCCCTGTCCATATTTGATCGAGTGGGTGAACGGGTCGTCCTTACCGTAATACTGCGTACGCCCGACCGTGCCCTCCCAATCGGTCTTCTCGAGGGCGTCGACGAGCTTGTCGGCCTCGGTCGTGCCCGCCCGCTTCACCGCATCGGCCGCGTAGTAGACTTGGTCGTAGGCCATGTAGCCAGCGTAGGACGGGTCGCTGCCGAAGCGCTTCTTGAATGCATCGCTGAAGGCCAGCGACTTGCCGGTGATCGCGGCACCCGGCACCGCGATGCTCTGGAAGATCACGCCCTGCGTGGCGCCGTTCGTGTTCGACCAGAAGGTCGAGGACGTGGCCTGAGAGTTCATGCCGGTCATGGCGAGCGGCACCTTCTGGTTCTGCCACTGCACGGTCGGCTGCACGCCGACATGCGAGATGCCGGTGACAATCAGGTCGGGCTTGGCCGCCTCGATCTTGTTGTAGATCGGCGTGAAGTCGCCCGTGTCCGGCGAGAAGCGGATGTGATCGACGACCTTCACGCCGATCTCCGGCAGGCATTTCTCATATCCGACGTCGAGCGGCCGGGTCCAAGCGGCGTCCTCGCTCATGATCGCCGCCGTCTTCACCTTCATCAGGTCGATGAGAAGGTCCTTGGTGGAATCGCAGATCGATTGCGCAAGAGCCGCGGAGGTGAGATATCCGTGGAAGGTGTACTTGTTGCGCGCGTAGTCCTTGTGGACGGCGAGGCTGATCTCGTTGGAGGCGGCGCCCGGCGTGATCATCGGCGTCTTGAGCCGGGCCGCCCAAGGCATCAGCGCGAGCACGACCTCCGAGATGTAGCTGGCGATGACGAGGTTGACCTTGTCCTCCGAGACAGCCCGCTGGAAGGCGCGCACCGCGTCGGAGGCGGAGGACTTGTCGTCGTAGGTGACGATCTGAATCTGGCGCCCGTCGACGCCGCCCTTGGCGTTGATCTCGTCGGCGGCGAGCTGCACCGCCTGCGGGATCGAGGCGCCCACCACCGATTGCGCCTCGGCGATCACGCCGATCCGAATCGGATCCGCGGCTCGGGCGGGTGCCGCTCCGATCAGGCTGGCCACTGCGAGCAGAGCGATGGCCCGGCTCGAAACGCCGCGCTGCCTTGCCTTCGGATCCCGGGCCTTCCGATCTCTAATCTTATGATCCCGTGCCATGCGTTTCCTCCTGCGAACCGCGCGGCTTTTGTCGCCGCGTCGGCAACGCGACAGGAGTGTGCAACATTCCGCAGCTTGAATACAATGTGCAGATGCGTGAACCCTCCGCATGTGTCAGATCATTCCGCAGTGCGTCGATAGATCAAGCTCAGATTGTTCGCCGGCATGGCGATGCGTCGTTCGAGGGTCAGGCCGTGGCGGTCTGCTTCCACGGAAACAGTCACGCGGTCTCGAACGCCCCAGCGGGCATCGCGGGCACGCAGCGCGTCGTCGAACGCGGCATTGCTGTCCGCGCTGTGCCGCCCGTCTTCCCGAAAGGGTCCGTAGAGATAGAGCAGGCTGCCTCCGGCCAGGGCTCGTCCGGCGTCGGCCATCAGACCCTGCGCTGCGGCCCACGGCGCGATATGGATCATGTTGATGCAGACGATCGCGTCCACCGGCCCCACCGGCCATCGTGTGGCGGAAGCATCGAGGTCGAGCGGCGGCCGGAGATTAGCGAGGCCGGACCGCCGCACATGGGCCGCAATGCTGCGCCGCGCTATCGGCTCGGGATCGCTTGGCAGCCACGTCAGGGTCTGCAGCGCCGCTGCGAAGTGAACGGCGTGCTCGCCTGATCCGCTCGCGATCTCGAGAACGGTTCCGTGGACCGGCAGGATCTCGCGGAGCACAGTCAGGATCGCGTCCCGATTGCGGGCGACCGCCGGGGCCTCCAGGGCGTCTTCGTCGACGATCCGCTCTGTCATCACGATCCTCGTCAGGCCCGCCAAGAATCCGTGCCAGGATTTGGACGCAGCCTGTCACCTCACCGATCCGGCGCCGGCATATTGCGCTCGGCACGACCATGCCATACCGCGTCACGGCAGGCGGTGACGCTCGTCCTACGTGTCGTTCGAGCCGCACGACACCAGTTCGGATTTAAAGCCGCGGCAGATCGGACCGCTGAAGCCACGGGCCTTGACGCGCTGGCATCGGATCCCATCGCGGGCCGCGACGTCTAGGACATCGACCATCGTGCCTGATTCGCAAGCTGTTCAGACGTTGCCGAAGGCCCAGACGGGCATCGAAGGGTTCGATGATCTGACTTTCGGCGGCGTGCCGGCCGGGCGGCCGTCCCTGATCTGCGGCGCGGCGGGCTGCGGCAAGACGCTGTTCGCCACGACGTTCTTGGTCAACGGCGCGACCCGGTTCGGGGAACCCGGGGTCTTCATGAGCTTCGAGGAGCGCGCCGAGGATCTGGCCGCCAACGTCGCCTCCCTGGGCTACGACCTGGACGGGCTCGTCGCTTCGGGCCGCCTCGCCATCGACCATGTGCGCGTGGAGCGAAGCGAGATCGAGGAGACCGGGGAATATGACCTCGAAGGCCTTTTTATCCGACTCGGCTTCGCGGTGGACAGCATCGGCGCGAAGCGGGTGGTTCTCGACACGATCGAGACCCTGTTCGCCGGCTTCACCGATCCGGCGCTGCTGCGCGCCGAGCTGCGTCGCCTCTTCGGTTGGATCAAGGATCGCGGCCTGACGGCGATCATCACCGGTGAGCGGGGCGAGGGCCAACTTACCCGGCAGGGCCTGGAGGAATACGTCTCCGACTGCGTGGTGCTGCTCGACAACCGCGTGGAGGATCAGATCACCACCCGGCGTCTGCGCGTGGTGAAGTACCGCGGCTCGGCCCACGGCACGAACGAGTACCCGTTCCTGATCGACCATGCGGGGATCAGTGTCCTCCCGGTCACCTCCGCCGACCTCGATTACACGGCGCCGAGCGGGGTGCTCTCCAGCGGCGTCGCCGGCCTGGACGCGATGCTTGGGCCGGGCGGATTCTATCGCGGTTCCGGAATCCTCATCTCGGGCGAGGCGGGCACGGGCAAGACCCTGCTGGCATCCTCGATCGTCGATGCGGCCTGCCGGCGCGGCGAGCGCTGCATGGTCTTCGCCTTCGAGGAAAGCGGCGATCAGATCGCGCGGAACGCCCGCTCGGTGGGCATCGATCTGAACCAGCACGTCGCCAGCGGGCTGCTGCGTTTCGAGGCCGCCCGGCCCAGTCTGTTCGGCCTCGAAACCCACCTCGCACGCATGCACCGCGACCTCGACCGCTTCAAACCGGAACTGGTCGTGATCGATCCGATCTCGGCCCTGCGCGGCGCAGCGAGCACCTTGCAGGCGACGCTTCTGCTGATGATCGACCTCGTCAAGGCCCGCGGCATCACGGCGGTTTTCACCACATTGCGGAGCGACGGGTCCCTGGTGCAGGACGACGACCTGGGCGTTTCCTCGCTGATGGACACCTGGATCAAGCTTCAGAATTTGGAGGCGAACGGCGAACGCACGCGCACGCTCTATGTCATCAAGGCACGGGGCATGAGCCACTCGAACCAGATTCGGGAGTTTCTCATGTCATCGAGCGGGATCCAGCTGATCGATGCCTATATCGGACCCTCCGGCGTGCTGACTGGAACGGCCCGCCTGATCCAGGAGGCGCAGGAGAAATCTGCCTCAGAGCAGCGTCTGCGCGAGACCGAGCGGGGCCTCCGAGACCTGGCCCGCCGCCGTTCGGCGATTGAGCGGCAGATCGAGGAGTTGCGAGCCGGGCTCGAAGCGGCGCAGGACGAGGAGGAGCGTCTGCATGCCGAGGACCGGCTTCGCGCAGTCCGCTCGGAGGAAGAGCGGCAGGCGCTGATCGCACGACGGAGTGCTGCGGAATGAACGCGACGACCCCGGACGAACCGGCCCAGGAGACGGATCCGGACGGCGATCCGGGCCATTACCATCTGCGCCTCTACGTCGCCGGACAGACCAACAAGTCTCTCGCCGCGATGACGAACCTCAAGCGCTTCTGCGAGGAGCACTTGGCCGGCCGCTACGACATCGAAGTGATCGACCTCATGAAGAACCCGCAACTCGCTGCCGGAGATCAGATCCTCGCGATCCCGACGCTCGTGCGCCGGCTGCCCTCGCCTCTGAAGCGGATCATCGGCGATCTGTCGAATACCGAGAAGGTCTTGGTCGGCCTCGATATCCGACCGAAGGCGGATCAGCCTTGAACGGCGTCGTGGCACCGACGCAAACCTCGGAACATTACCGCTTGAGGCTGTTCGTCGCCGGCACGGCGCCAAGGTCCCTCCGCGTGGTCGAGAGCCTGCGGCGGATCTGCGAAAGTCACATTGCGGGTCGGTACGAGCTGGAGATCGTCGATATCTACCAGCAGCCCGACCTTGCCGACCGCGACGGCATCCTGGCCGCACCGACGCTCCTGAAGGTTTTCCCGTACCCCGAGCGGCGGATCTCGGGCGACCTCCTCGACGAAGGCCTTATCCTGCGCGGGCTCCAGATCGATCCGACCGCGGAGGCGCGCTGATGGGTGTCGACGCGCTGCTGCCCGATGACGAGCCGGGCCCGGAGGCCTACCGAGCCCACATCCGGGAGCTGGAAGCGCGGCTGGAGGAGAGCGAGGACACGCTGGCGGCCATCCGCCGGGGCGACTTCGACGCCGTGGTGGTGGAAGGGCCGAACCACGAGCGGCTGGTCTACACGCTGGAGAACGCGGATCGCCCCTATCGGGTGCTGATCGAGCAGATCCAGGAAGGCGCCTTCACGCTCGGGTCCGACGGCGCGCTGCTCTACTGCAACCGCCGACTGGCCGACATGCTGGGCGAGCCGCAGGAGCGTCTCATCGGACGATATCTGCGAGACTTCGTGGAGGCCGATGCCGACCTGGACGACTTGGTACAGAGGGCGATGACCAACCCGGTACGCGGGGAAGTCGAACTCAGGGCGACGGCGGGGACCGAGAGTGCAACCTTCTTGTCGCTCAGCCGCTTCGAGCGTCAGGGTGACGCGCCCCTGCTCTGCGGCATCCTCACCGACCTGTCCGAGCAGCGGCGCAACATGCGGGCGCTCGCGGAGGCACATGCGCGGCTCCAGTCCGAGAGCGTCGAGCGGGAGCGCGTCGAGGAAGCCCTACGCCAATCGCAGAAGCTGGAGGCCGTGGGGCAACTGACGGGCGGCGTCGCGCACGACTTCAACAACCTCTTGACGGTCATCAAGTCGTCCACCGATCTACTCAAGCGGCCCGACCTGTCCGAGGAGCGGCGCCAGCGCTACGTTGAGGCGATCTCCGACACGGTGGACCGCGCCGCCAAGCTCACTGGGCAGCTCCTCGCCTTCGCTCGACGCCAGGCGCTGCGCCCCGAAGTGTTCGAGGTCGGCGGCTCGCTCCGCGCTGTTGCGGAGATGCTGGACTCGGTCACGGGCGCGCGCATCACCGTCGACGCTCAAATTCCGGAAGAACCCTGCTACATCCGGGCCGATCTTAGCCAATTCGAAACAGCGCTCATCAACATGGCGGTGAATGCCCGCGACGCGATGGGCGGCGAGGGCACGCTGATCCTGCGTCTGCAGGGCGGTGGGCCGATGCCCGCCATCCGGGGCCACGCCGGCTCTCGGCATACCTTCGCGGCGGTCTCGCTCTCCGATACCGGCATCGGAATCGCACCGGAGGTGTTACCGCGCATCTTCGAGCCCTTTTTCACCACCAAGGACATCGGCAAGGGGACTGGGCTGGGCTTGTCCCAGGTGTTCGGCTTCGCGAAGCAGTCGGGCGGCGACGTCGATGTGACCAGCCGGCTCCGCCAGGGCACGACTTTCACCCTCTATCTGCCGCAGGTGCAGGCTGCGCCGGAGATCGCGCACGATGCCCCGCGCGAGGAGCGGGCCGTCGATAGCGGGAACCTGTGCATCCTCGTGGTGGAGGACAACGTCGAGGTCGGGCGCTTCGCGACGCAGATTCTGGAGGATCTCGGGCACGCGACGGTTTGGGCGACGAACGCCGAGGAGGCTCTCTTGGAGATCGAGAGGATCCCGTTCCGGTTCGACGCAGTATTCTCCGACGTCGTCATGCCGGGCATGGGCGGGGTCGCGCTCGCCCGGGAACTGGAACGGCGTTTGCCGGACCTGCCCGTGGTGCTCACCTCCGGCTACAGCCATGTGCTGGCGGAGGAAGGGGTTCACGGCTTCGACCTGATCCAGAAACCCTATTCGGTGGAGCAGCTCTCCCGCGTGCTGCGCAAGGTTGTCGGGAAAGGGCGCCGGGGCTTCCGCGCGTCGAAGCGGTAGCGCACGTGTCGGAGATTTCCGCTCAGCGTGTGCCGTACATGCGGTCCCCGGCGTCGCCGAGGCCGGGGACAATATAGCCGTGGTCGTTCAGGTGGCTATCGATGGCGGCGGTCCAAACTGGAACATCGGGATGGGCCGCCTGAAACTTCGCAAGGCCTTCCGGCGCGGCCAGGAGGCAGACGAAACGCAAGTCCGAGGCACCCCGCGCCTTCAGCCGGTCGAGGGCCGCGATGGCGGAGTTCGCGGTGGCGAGCATCGGATCGAGGACCAGCACGGTGCGGTCGGCAAGGTCTGATGGTGCCTTGAAGTAGTATTCCACCGCTTCCAGGGTGTCGGGATCGCGGAAAAGGCCAATATGCGCCACACGGGCCGAGGGAACGAGCGAGAGCATACCGTCGAGGAAGCCGACGCCGGCGCGAAGGATCGGCGCCAGGACGAGCTTCTTACCCTGGATCTGCCGCCCCTCCATCGGCTGCAGCGGCGTCTCAATGGTGACCGGCTCGAGTGGCAGATCCCGCGTCACCTCGTAGGCTAGGAGCATGCCGATCTCGTTCAGGATCTGGCGAAAACCCTTGGTCGAGCGGTTTTTGTCGCGCAGATAAGTGAGCTTGTGTTGCACAAGCGGGTGATCCACCACGGTGACCCGACCCGTCGGCATGTCCACATTCTCCGCTCCCGTTTGTTGGAGCAATGCCGGAGCGCCCGGCGTGGTGCAACTTGTACGCTGCGCGACTTCGCGTCCAAAAGCGGCAGGGCTTGCGATCGATCTTGCTCACCAGCCCGGACGATGGTCGTTCGGGTTCGCAGAGGGATGCGCTGACCCATGCGACTCCAAGGTAGATCTGCGCAGCGTGTGCGGAGCGAAAAAGATTTGAGGGCGGAGCGAACCACCGGAGCAAGCATTGAAGCAATGTTTTTTAGATTATAATTGTATAATAGATCCAGCTTATCTATTGTAAATGATATTTTAGGCTATAGATATGTTAATAAAATAAATGATTGTTATGTTATAACAGTTGGTGTAGCTAGAAATTGTTTGACTCAGATTTTCACCGGGATATAAAATCGACCTTGGCCAATGTTTTGGATCAGGCAGGTTCATCGCGCAATGCAAACAGGCCATCAGTAAGCACCATAGCCCATCAATATTGACCGGCATGAGCAATGCATTTGCGTCTTTCCCTCAAGACAACTCTCTCACTCCTCTTTGCATTGCTGGCATTGATCTCCGCCGTTCAGGGCGGCCTATCGCTCCGTGAGTTGGCCGGCATCCGTGAGGCGACCACCGCCGTCGCTACGAACTGGATCCCGTTCCTCGAAAAGGTCAGCACGATCGAGATCGCGGCCTCCGAGGTGCGCATCAAGCAGTACCGGCTCGTCCTGCTCTCGGAAAACCCGGAGCACCGCGCGCGGAACGAGACTAATCTCGCCGCGACCCATGATCGGCTGGGCGAGGCGCGACGCGCCTACGAACCTCTGATCACCACGGCGGACGAACGCGCCTCCTACGACGCGTTCGCCCAGTCCTGGGCCAAGTTCGAGCACGTGGATGCCGAGGTGCGCCGGCTCGTGGCAGCGGACCATCGGCCTGAGGCGTTGGCGGTCCTCAGCAGTCCGGACACCGTGACCCTGTACGATACTGCCCGGGCCACGCTCGCGCGGCTCGTCGCGCACGACGAGAAGGCCGCCGCCGAGGATGCCGACAGCGCGATGATGCGCACCAACCGTGCCTCCGTGACCGCCTCGGTCGGGATCATCCTCTCGATCATCGCGGCCCTGGGCGCCGCAATATTCGGGCTGATGCGGATCTCCCGGCCGATCGCGGCGATGACCTCCGCCATGTCGATGCTCGCCGAGGGTGAAGCCGGAATCGACATTCCGTCTCGGGACAGTCGCAACGAGGTCGGCGCAATGGCGGCAGCCGTGCAGGTATTCAAGGACAACCTGATCCGGACGCAGAAGCTCGAAGCCGAGGCTGAAGAGGCACGTCGCGTCGCCGAATCGCAGCGTCGGGCCGGCATGCGTGAGACGGCTGATCGGTTCGCGGCCGCCGTCAGTGGCATCATCGCTCGCGTCTCGGCCTCGGCGACCGAATTGCAGGCTACCGCCGAAATCATGACGCAGACCGCCAACCAGACCGCCAGCCAGACGACCAATGTTGCCGCAGCCGCCGAGCAGGCGGCGAGCAACGTCAACACGGTGTCGGCTGCGGCCGAAGAACTGGGAACGTCGGTGCAGGAAATTGGACGGCAGGTGGATGGATCGGCCAAGCTCGCCCAGGCGGCGGTCGAGGAGGCCGACCATACGGGCGCATTGGTACTGGAACTGAATACCGCGGTCGCCAAGATCGGGGACGTGGCAGGCCTGATCTCGAACATCGCCGGTCAGACGAACCTGCTGGCTCTCAACGCCACGATCGAGGCCGCCCGCGCAGGCGACGCCGGCCGGGGGTTCGCCGTCGTCGCCGCCGAGGTGAAGGCACTGGCCGAGCAGACCGCCAGGGCCACCGAAGAGATCGGCGCACAGATCGCCCGGGTCGAGGCTTCCACCGAGGAAGCCGTGAGCGCCATCGGCGCGATCACGTCCCGCATCCGCGAGATCAACGCTGTCGCGACTTCCATTGCCGCCGCCGTGGAGCAACAGGGCGCGGCCACACACGAGATCGTGCGGAATGTCGGTCAGGCGGCGCAGGGAACGGCCGAGGTGACCGGTAACATCGTCAGCGTCGCGGGGGCGACCGAAGCGACTGGTCGGGCGGCCGGCCAAGTCCTCGCTGAAGCCGCCCGGCTTTCGGAGCAATCCGAGAACCTGACGTCCGAAGTCGATCGCTTCCTCGAAACGCTTCGGGCCGCCTGACGATTCTGCCGCTTTGCCCCAATCCGTGCGAAGCCCTGCCTGCGTCAACGCCTGGAACGAGACATGGATGTCGTGAGCGGCGCAAGCCGGTCGCGCTTCGGCGCGGCTTGCGCGAATCGACCTTCGGTCACAACGATTAGCGGATCGGTCCGGGCCGCGTGGCCCGGACCACTGGTCGCTGCAGCGTCAGACGGTGCGGCTCTCGCCGCCCTCATTCCGGCGCTTGGCCATAAAGGCGTCGAACTGCTCGCGGTCCTTGGCCCGCTTCAGTTCTTCGACGAACTCCGCGAAGGCGCGGCTCTCCTCTTCCAGCGCTCGACGCTGTGCCTCAAGGCGATCGAGTTCGGCACGGCGATAGGCATCAAACGCCGCATTGCCGGTGCTGTCGCGACGGTTCGCGGCCTCGAAGGCGCGGGCGAACCTGGAAGCCGGGCGGGACGCCTCAAAATCGGAGACGGCGCGCCGCGCTTGGTCGCGCAATTCGGCGAAGGCCGGATAGCCGGCGAATTTCCAGGCGACGAGGGCAAGGCCGATCGGCCACCAGTAGATAAACCCGACGACGATGGCGCCGATCTCCAGCGAGCGGCGCGGGAACGGGCCAGACCGGCAGAGCCGGCCACTCGCCCAGGAAGAGGAGGATTGTGAGGTCACGGCTGTGCTCCACGGTTCATGTGAACGCGGTTAACATGCGTGTGGCCGCAGGGCCTTTCAAGGCCGCCCGGACTCGGAACCTTGCGTGCTGGACCGCGCCGCGCCGTGGACTAGGGCAAGGACACCGGCGCGGAGAAGCTCGTACTTGTCGGGGAAGCCCGGTCCGCGCGGTAGGTGTCCAGCCGCGGAGAGCGTCGCTAAGCCGTGGGCGAGCGCCCACACTTCGAGGGCGATGAAGCGGGGGCGACGCCGCCGAACCCGTCCGTGAAGGTCGCCTGTAGCGCCTCGACCAGCAGGTCGAAGGGGCTCGGACGGGCGGCTTGCCTGTCCGGGCTCGGTGAGTGCTCGTGGCCACCCGGATCTTGGCCGCCGCGCGTCTCAAAGATGGCTGCGTAATAGGCGGGCTCCTCCTCGGCGAAGGCGAGATAGGTCTCGCCCATGCGGGTGAACCGCTCCAGTGGTGTGCCGCGCGAGGTCAGGGCGCGTGCCAACCGGGACGCGAGTTCCGCGAAGCCGCGGCCGGCGAGTTCCTCCAGCAGAGCCTCGCGCCCGCGGAAGTGGCGATACAGGGCGGCCGGCGTCACGCCGACAAGGCGCGCGGCGTCTACCAACGTGAAGCCTCCGATCCCGCGCTCAGCGATGAATCGGCGCGCAGCCTCGATGAGGGCTTCCTTCAGGTTCCCATGATGGTAATTGCGCCGATCGCTCGGCTTGTCCCCCCAGGGTCGCAAGATCACACATCCTCTACGCGCACGAATACACGTCACGGAACCGGCGCAGTCCTTTCGCGTACCTTGACCAGCAAAATACAGCGATATCCGTGACACCCAAGCTGGCATTACGGCCGAGCGGAGCAATTGTTTCGCAGCGCGCCTGAAGCCGTGGCTTGACCGGTTGATGACAGTGTAACATTATAACAGATAAGCCTGTCTCTCTGGCTTGGCTGGGAGTTAGGTGAGCTTGGCGGCGCAGCGCCCAGCCGGGGGACCAAAGTGCGGCATGGCTTTCGTAAGCCTCAAGGCGTGGCGTGCTCGATCCGCTGAGCGCGCCGAGATCGCAGCGCAGCTGAAGCGCGACCTGATCGATGCGCTCAAGCTCGACGAGGCCGACGCGCTCGCGGTCAACGAGATTGCCTGTGCCGACCCGGGTTGTCCCGACATGGAGACCATCGTGCTGGTGATGCGGTCGGGGGCTCCAACGCGGGCGCTGCGGGTGCGGCGCTCGCTCGATGCGGTCGATGCGGATGACATCGCGGCGCTCGTCGAGGAAGACCGTTTGTGCGGCGCGCCGCGATGAACGACATCTCGATGATGTGAACGGGCGGATCCGCCAATCGGGCGCCCTACGACAGACTGACACCGCACTGCATCCAGGCGCATCGTGTAGCGTGCCTCTGCGGACTGCAGCCGGCGCACCGTCACGCTGTCCGGGAGATAAACATCATGAGAAGCCGTCGATACGCCCTGGCGCTGACCGGTCTCCTCCTCTTCGCGGGTCTTGCGCCGGCGCAGGCCGGTGACGCGATGCCGTTCTCGGAAAGCGGCTTTGAGGCCGCGCGTGAATCCGGCAAGCCGATCCTGATCGAGGTCAGCGCGCCGTGGTGCCCGATCTGCAAGGCGCAGAAGCCGATCCTCGCGAAGCTCGCCGGAGAGCCGCGCTTCAAGGATCTCCAGATTTTCGCCATCGATTTCGACAGTCAGAAGGATCTGCTGAGGCGGTTCGACGCGCGGATGCAGAGCACGCTCATCGCCTTCAAAGGCAAGACCGAGGTCGGGCGCTCCGTGGGTGAGACTCAGCAGGAGTGGATCGAAGGCCTGCTCGAGAAGACGCTCTGAGCGGCACGCGGTCATCTTCCGCTTTCGTTCAGCCAGAGCCCGGCATAGCGCGTCAGCCCGCTCGGATCCTGCGGGATTCGAGGGAGACGACACGGTGACGATCGCCCAGAACTCTGCCGCCCCGAGCGCGATCGTGGCTGTGCCTGTTCGCAACGAGGAGGAGCGCATCGCGGCCTGCCTCCGGGCCATCGATGCGCAGGAGAGCGTGGCCCCCGGATCCCTCGGTCTGGTGCTCTTCCTGAACAACTGCACCGATCGCACCGAAGCCGTCGTTGCGGATCTTGTGCCGACGCTGGCGATCGCGGTCCGCATACAGGTGGAGAATGACCCGAACGCCCATGCCGGTTGGGCCCGGCGCCGGGCCATGGATGCGGCCGTCGCGTGGCTCGGCGATGAGAACCCCCTTGGGATCATCCTGTCCACCGATGCCGACAGCCGGGTTCCGCCAAACTGGGTCGCCCGCAACCGTGCCGCCATCCTGGCCGGTGCCGACGCAGTGGCCGGCCGGGTCGAACTCGATGCCGCCGAGGCGGCCCTCCTGCCGCCCTCCCTGCCGGCCCGGGGCCGGCTGGAGGACATTTACGACGCCTTGATCACGGAGGCGGAGGCACGCATCGACCCCGATCCGCACGATCCCTGGCCCTGTCACCGCACCGCGATCGGTGCGACTCTCGCGGTGACGCGTAGGGCCTATCTCCAGGTCGGCGGCATGCCGGAGATTCCCCTCGGCGAGGATGGTGCGTTCATCGCGCGGCTGCTCGAGCACGGTTTGCGCGTTCGGCACGCCACGGACGTCTGCGTGACCATCTCGGCCCGCCTAGCCGGCCGGGCACCGGGCGGCGTCGCCGACACGATCCGCTCGCGCTGCGAGGAGCCCGACGCGCTGTGCGACGCGCGGATGGAAACCTTTCCGCGCGCCGTACTCCGCTATCTCTGGCGGCGACGGTTTCGCCGCCTGCATGGACGGGGATCGCTGGGGCGAAACACCGCCTGGGCAAGGTCGATCGGCATCGGAGACGCGGAGGCGAGGCGGATCGCCGCCTTACCCCTCGGCCAAGCCATCGCGGAGGCCGAGCGCGCCAGCCCGCGCCTGGCTTATCGACCGATCGGTCCGCGTCAACTTCCGGGTCAGATCCGGCTGGCCCGCCTCGGCGTCGCCGCGATTCGGGTCGCCCTCGGGCTGGCCGGACGTGTCCTCCGGCAAGCGGGCGCATCACGCGAGGCGGATCGATCGGTGCCGAGCACGCCGGGCAGCCGAGTCCGACAGACTTAGCGGGCGCGACCGCCGAGCAGATCCCGCGGCGCCATTCCGAAACGGCGACGGAACGCGCGGCTGAAGGCGGCCGCGTCGGTGAAACCGGAGCTGACCATGACGGAAGCCACGCGCCCGCCATCCGGCAGGGCGACGAGCCGGCGGTAGGCCCGATCCAGACGGGCCTCGCGGATCTTGGCCGCGACACCTCCGTCGCCGGTGAAGGCGGCGTAGAGCCGGCTGCGCGAGACCCGGAGCGCCAGTGGCAGGGATTCGGGCCCGAAGTCGGGATCGTGCAGACGGCGCTCGATGTGGGCCAATGCCAGCGCACGCACAGCGTCGACCGACAGGCCTTCGTCGGGCCGCTCGCCCGGCGCGTCGGCGAGGGCGCGCAGCAGGTGCAGGATGCCCTCGGTGGCGATGCCGGCCTCAGCCTGGGACAGACCTGCAACGGCCTTCATGTAGGACCGGAGATACCCGACGAAGAGCCCGCTCAGGGCCGTCGCGCGAAGCCGGCGACCGGCAAATGCCTGCGGGCTTCCGATTTGCGCCAGGAACGCGGCGCGGGGCACTTGGAAGCGGAGTTCCTCGTAAGTGTCGCGGCTGCCGATGGAGAACGCCTGATCCAGGGTGTGGAAGGCGACGTCGCCAGCGCTGAGGAGACCGCCGCTGTTGCCCTGCTCAAGGTAGCCGGTCCCTTGGAGAAGGACGACCACGGCGATGTCATCGCGGCCATCGGCCCGGGCGTGATGGGCCGTTCGCTCGACACCGACCGGATTGCTGAGGGTGTGCAGGATCGCGCCGTGCATCGACAGCGCAACCCTGCGGGACGCGGCAAAGCCAAGGTCCGGGGCGAGTTGGACCGCATCCACACGCGCCAGCGCCGTGCTGCGCCAGAAGTCAAAGGCCCGACTCGACTTGACGTCATCTGTGGTCTCGATGAGAACCGGTACAGTTTCACGCATGCTCACCGTGCGATGCCCTCACGGTCGTCAGCGTTGGCTGCCGCCTTCTCTGTGGATGAAACAGGAACGAGCGTTGCAGATGCGCTGGCACGCCGCAAGCGCGACCACTCCGCGAGGCGTGCGACGGGCCCGGCTGCCGGCAGCACGCCGGGTCGAATCGCAGGTCCGGACCTGGCCTGATGGCGTGCGAAGTCCGGGACGACGTCAGTGGTCGGCGGCGGCGACCTGACCCTCGCCGCGGGTCATTTGAGCGTCGGCGAACCGAAGAACCACCGCACGTCCTTCCGGCGGCGGCGCGGTCAGGCTCGCGCGGAACCGCGCCGTCTCCGAAGCGGCGAGGATGGTTCGCGGAGCTGGGACCGAGAAGGTCCGTACCGCTCGGCCTCCTGCGTCGCGAATCTCGACGCTGAGCGGCGCCACCGGCATGTCGGACCGTGCGACGCCGACGAGATCACCCTCGACCACAAGTTCGGCGGGTCGGTCGTCCTCGGCGGGATTGCTGAAAGCCACCACGTCCCGAATCTCGATGCCGCGCAGGTTCACCGGCAATCCGATACGCGCGAAGAGCGACGCGGTTTGCGGAACGGCGCGGACCACGTTCGCGCGGGCCAGGCATAAAAGGGGCAGCGCGGCCAAGAGCGTCAGGCCGAAGGCCAGGGAGGGGGAGAAACCCGGGACCGCGCGCCGGCCCACCCCGTCGCGGAGCGTCCGCCGAGCCCGCGAGCGAACGGCGGATGGCATGGCTTCGGACGCCTGCCGAACCGAGGCGGCCGCCTCCTGCCATGCGGCGTCGGCGACTGGGTCGGAGCCGGCATCCATGCTGGCCGAGAGTTCGGCCTCGTGGCCAGCGAGCACGTCGGCCGGGGTGATGAACCACGTCTCGCGGCATGCGGCGCAACGAACCGAGCGGCCTTCCATGCCGACCTTGTCGGCGGCGATCCGGTACTCGCTCGCGCAGCTCGGACAGACGATCAGCATACGCGCCATACTCGCAAGGACCGGCCGAACAGTGCCGGAAAATGAATTCGCTTGAGAAAGTGTCGCCGAACAGGGTTAAGCGGGTGTGAAATCCCGCAGGCCTTGAAAACGCCTGCCCGCCCGGCGATTCCCGGTTGAGCGACAGACGAGACACGGCACGGCCTTGAACCTCCAGGCGAACATGAAGAGCCTGCTGCCCGGCGCGGAGCGGCCGGTGGTGCAATTCGAGAACGTCGGCATGCGATACGGCCTCGGGCCGGAGATCCTGTCCGACGTCAGCTTCCGCATCGCGCCGCGCTCCTTCCAGTTCCTCACCGGCCCGTCGGGCGCCGGCAAGACGACGCTGCTGCGCCTGATCCTGCTCTCGGCGCGGCCGACGCGCGGCCTCGTCTCGATCTTCGGCGAGGAGGTGAGCGGCATCTCCGCCAAGGCGCTCACCGGACTTCGGCGGCGCATGGGTGTCGTGTTCCAGGACTTCCGGCTGCTCGACCATCTCACGACCTACGAGAACGTCGCGCTCCCGTTGCGCGTCCAGGGACGCGCGGAAACCAGCTACCGCGCCGAGGTCGTCGAGCTGCTGCGGTGGGTCGGGCTCGGGGAGCGCATGCACGCATTGCCGCCGCTCCTGTCGGGCGGGGAGAAGCAGCGCGCGGCGATCGCCCGAGCGCTGATCGCCCGGCCAGACCTGCTGCTGGCCGACGAGCCGACCGGCAACGTCGACCCGGGATTGGGGCGGCGGCTCCTGCGGCTGTTCCTGGAGCTGAACAAGCTCGGGACCTCGGTGATCATCGCCACACACGATTTCGGTATCATGGACGCCGTCGATGCCCGCCGGATGGTGCTCGGCGAAGGCCGGCTTCGGATCGAGGAATGAGCATACAAGCCATCTCGCGGGCACGGTCGCAGAGCCCGACCGGCGCCCTGGATCCGACCACGCCGGCGAACCTGCGCCGCAACGCTCCGCTCGTCCCGACCGACACCGCGGCCGGGCGCTCGCTGGCGGCCGTCATCGCCATCCTGACCTTTCTGGCGGGCCTCTGCGCCGGAGCAGCCGAGATGGTCGCGGCCAATGCGGTGCAGTGGCAGGGCGATGTGGCCCAGGAGGTGACGATCCAGATCCGTCCCGGGCCTGGACGCGACGTCGACGCGGACGTGGCCCGGGCCACCGGCATCGCCAAGGCGGAGCCGGGCATCGCCGAGACGCGGGTCTTCTCCAAGGCCGAGGCCGAGCGCCTCCTGGAACCCTGGCTGGGGAGCGGCCTCGACCTCTCGGACCTTCCGGTCCCGCGGCTGATCGCGCTCAAGATCGACGTCAACCGCAGCGCCGACCTGAAGCGTCTCCGGTCCCGGCTGCTGGAAGCCCTCCCCGGTGTCGCCAGCCTCGACGATCACGTCCTCTGGCTTCAGCGGCTCTCGACGGCCGCCAACGCCTTCGTGGGCGTCGGCATCGGGCTGGTGATCCTCGTTCTGGTCGCGACGGGCCTCGCCGTGACCTTCGCAACGCGCGGCGCCATGGCGAGCAACCGCGAGGTCGTCGAGGTGCTGCATTTCGTCGGCGCCGACGACGATTATATCGCCCGCGCCTTCCAGAGGCGGTTCTTCGGCCTCGGCCTGCGCGGCGGCGCGATCGGAGCGGGAGCGGCGATCCTCGCGTTCGTGATCGCCGGGCTGCTGGCGCGCGCCGCTCGCTCGGGTCCGGCCGGCCAGGAGGTGGAGGCCCTGTTCGGAGCCTTCCATGTCGGGCTGCGCGGCTACGCGAGCGTCATCCTGATCGGCGTGATCGCGTCGCTGGTCACCGGCGTGGTCTCGCGGATCACCGTGCGGCGCTTTCTCGCTTGAACCGGGCCGATCGCATCAGAGGCGAGGAAATAGGGGGGCTCGACAGGACGTTTACGATTTGGAAACCTGAGTCGCTACGCTGTGGATGGGCCGACCGCGCTGCCTCCGGGCCGCCGCAATCGGAGCCGATCCTCCGGAGAATGACCACGCGTATGCTGCGCGCATCGGATCCGCTCTCGACCGACATCGTCGGCTGGGCTTGGCACGAGTGGGGTCGCCCCGGTCGTACCCTCTCGGGCCGCGCGCCGCAGCCGCGGGGCCGGATTGCCTTGTGGACCTGCGGCGCGGGGGCTTGTTTCGGGGCCCTGGCGTTAATCGCCGGCTTCCTGATCTTCGTCGGCGCCCTCGCCCGTCACGAACGGACACCGCTCGACAGGGCGGACGGCATCGTGGCGCTCACCGGCGGCGCTCAGCGGATCGGCGACGCGATCGACCTGCTGGCCGGCGGCTACGGGCGGCGCCTGCTGATCACCGGCGTCAACGAGCGCACAAGCCGCGATGAGATCGCCCGGCTGAATCCGACCCAGCGCGCGCTGATCGCTTGCTGCGTGGACCTCGATTACCGGGCGCGCAACACGATCGGCAATGCCATCGAGACACGGCGCTGGATGCGGGCGCACCGCTTCAGCACCGTCGCGGTGGTCACGTCGAACTACCACATGCCCCGGACGCTCGTGGAGCTGGATCATGCCTTGCAGGACAGCGACCGCGTCCTGCCCCATCCGGTGGTGACGGAGGCCTTCGATGCCGACCGGTGGTGGCAAAGTCCGATCGCCGCGAAGCTCGTCGCCTCGGAATACGTGAAGTTTCTGGCGAGCTGGGTGCGGACGCGCTTCGAGGCCGATCCGGAGCGCTCGCGGGCGGCGATTCTGATCGGGCGCCGCAAGCCCGTGAAGATGGTGGCCGAGCCGTTGATGATGCGCGGCGTCGACTAAGAGCGTCTCAGAGCCCCTTGCACCGCGCCTTGATCACACCCGAGAATTCTCGATCCGAGCCCTGCACCTGAGCGAGCCGCTCGCCGCGTTCCGAGCCGGACAGGCAACGTCCGTAGACGCTTGCAACCCGGCGCATGGTCTCCACGTGTCGCCGCCAGACTCGGCAATTCTTCGCGTCGTCGCTGTCCGCCTGTTCCAGTTGGTCGATGGCCTGCCGCTGCATCGATTGCGCCACGAGGAGATCGCGGGCGCAGGTGGTCTCGCCCTGCGACAGGGCAGGCCCGGTAAGCCAGGCGACAACCGCCATCCCGGCGCCAATTCGGTAGACCGACATCAGGCGGCCTGCGGCGCCGTGGAGCGGGTCAGCAGGGCGTAGAGCGCGCCGGCGTCCCGCGCGGCCCGGATATGGGCGAGCATGCCCGGCTCGCGCAGAATCCGGGCGACCTGCGCCAGAGCCTTCAGATGGTCCGCACCCGCACCTTCGGGGGCGAGCAGCAGGAACGCGATGTCGACCGGCTGACCGTCGAGCGCCTCGAAATCCACCGGTCGGTCGAAGCGGGCGAACAGACCGAACAAGCGATCGAGGCCCGGCAGCTTGCCGTGGGGGATCGCCACCCCATCGCCGATTCCGGTCGAGCCGAGACGTTCCCTCTGGAGCAGGGTCTCGAAGACGGGCCGTTCCCCGAGGGCCGGAAGGCGGCGCGCCGCCTGGGCGGCGAGATCCTGAAGCACCTGCTTCTTCGCCCGCGCGCGCAGGGAGGGCACGACCGATTCGGGGTCGAGGAATTCCAGAACTGGCATCGAACGACCGTTGCCCCGTCGCCCGCCCAAGTGGGATCGGGCCTCGTCGCAGGGGCGCCGACGGCCGCCGTGGCCATGCCCCTGACTCTCAATTGACCGGGAAACAGGCCGGTTCCGGCTCCGTTCCTCCCGACCCGCCGCGTCACTCGCCGGCGTTGGGAGGGTCCACCCAGCCAATAGCGCCGTCGCTGCGCCGATATACGACGTTGACGCGGCCGGTTCCAGCGTGGACGAACACAACCACTGGGGATCCCGTCATATCGAGGGCCGTCACCGCCTCGCCGATCGTGCGGCGCTGCAGGGTCTTGGTGCTCTCGGCGACGATCGGCGGATGCGCATCGCCCTCCCCCGCCTCGTCCTCCTCGTCGTCGGGTGCGGCGAGGACCGCGTAGGCGGCCTCGACCGCCGCATCGTCACCCGGCCCGGTCGCATGCTGCTTCAGCCGGTGCTTGTAGCGGCGCAGCCGCGTCTCGAGGCGCTCCGCGGTCTGCTCGAAGCTCGACCGGGCATCGTGGGCGAAGCCGTTCGCCTCGATGGTCAGGCCCGAGACGAGATGCAACACGCAGTCCGTCCGGAAGGCCGTCCCGTCCCGACGAAGCGTGACATGGCCGGAGCAGGATCCGTTCATGTGCGAGTCCAGGTATTTGGTCTGGATGGCGGCCATCCGCTCCTCGACGCGGCCGCGCAGACTCTCGCCGAGATCTACGCCGTGGCCGGTGACCCGCAACGAACCCATGCTGCCTCCCCTGCTTGAATGACGTGAGCCGAATTAGAGAGCCGGCTCGCGTTAAGTCAACGGAGCCAAGGGCGGACAGGTCCGTTGCTTAACCCGGGGTTCAGCCGCCCGCCGAAATACAGGCGCCCTACGGAGATGTGAGACGCCCACCCGCATGACGATCGCCACCCGACCTCAAGCCGCCCCGACCCGCCGCTCCCTTCTGGCCGGAGCGCTGGGCGTCGCCGCGGGGTCGCTTCCTCGGCAATCCTGGGCCGCGGATCCGGAAAAGGCGGCGCCGTTTCCCGGACCCGGCGACGCCTTCGGGCCCGACACGCTCACCGATCTCGCCCGCGCGCGTGCGAAGGCGCCCTACGTCGCCCCGAAGACCAACGACGTGCCGGCGGTTCTCAAGAACCTGTCGCGGGAGGTCTACGAGGCCATCCGACCGGCCGAGGGGCGCGCCGTCTGGGCGGACCGGAGCCTCGGCTACACACTCGAACCCCTGCTGCGCGGCGCGATCTTCGACACCGCGGTGTCGCTCTACCTCGTCGAGGACGGGCACGTGCAGCCGGTCGCCTACGACAAGACGGCCTACCTCACGCTGGGCGTCGAGCTGCCGGAGCTGACCGCCGAGACGGCCTTCTCGGGCTTCCGCCTGCGCGCAAAGTTCGACGACGGCGAAGAGCCATCGAACTTCGCGCTGTTCCAGGGCGGTTCCTTCTTCCGCCTCGTGGCGCAGGGACAGGATTTCGGCATCAACGCCCGAGCCCTGGCCCTGCGACCGGCCGACTCGCGGGGCGAGGAGTTCCCGCTGTTTCGCGCCCTGTTCATCGAGGCGCCCGCACCCGGCCAGCCGATCGTGGTCCATGCGCTCGCCGAGTCGGAATCGGCGACGGCGGCGTTCCGCCTCACGCTGATGCCCGGCCGCGAGGTCTCGACCGCGGCGATCGACGGCACCGTGTTTGCCCGGGCCGATCTCGACCATATCGGGCTGGGCGGCATGCAGGGCAGCTATCTGTTCGGCGCCCTCGACCGGAACCGCGTCGACGATCTGCGTGCGGCCGCCTTCTCGGTCGAAGGCCTGGCGATCCGCAACGGCTACGGCGAGCCGATCTGGCGACCCGTCCACAACCCCGAGACCTTGCAGGTCTCGGCCTTCCTGGACCGGGGCCCGAAGGGTTTCGGCCTGATGCAGCGCGCCCGTGCCTATGCCGATTTCGAGGACGACAAGCGGCACTGGGAGCAGCGTCCGTCCCTCTGGCTCGAGCCGCAGGACGATTGGAACGAGGGTTCGGTGACGCTGCTCGAGATCCCGAGCGATTCCGAGCTGAACGAGAACGTCTTCGCCTATTGGCGGGCCAAGGCGAAGCTCGCCAAGGGCAACGAGATGCGGTTCCTCTGCCGCCAGCACTGGTCGAAAGGCTGGCCCGATCCCCTGCCACCCGAGATCGCGCGGGTGCGCGACAGCCGGTGCGGTCATGGCAGCGGCGGCAACCGTCGCCTCTTCGCCGTCGACTTCGAGGGCGACATGCTGTTCCAGTCCGGCGACATCGCGGTCGATCTCAGCGCCTCAGCGGGGACGATCACGCGTCAGGATCAGTTCCGATACCCGGAGCGAAAGACCCTGCGGATCCTGTTCGAGCTCGACCCCGGGAGCGAACGGGCGACCGAATTGCGTCTCGCTCTGAGGCGCGGACAGGCGCGAATCAGCGAGACGTGGCTGTTTCGGTGGACCGCATGAACCCCGTCGACCTCCAATCCCGAGGGGCAGCCTCCGCCATGCCGTTGGACGAGACCAGAACCCTCGCGGACCCGGCGCCTCGGAGTCCGACCGAGCCAAGCCTCTCGAACGGCCAGGCGGATTTCGGCCTGCCGCCCGAGGCACCGCTGGCGATGCCGCCTCAGGATCTTGCCCGCTGGGACCGCGAATCTGGCCATGTGCCCGTCCGGCCGGCAGGATCCCCTTGGCTCTCCCGCCTCGCGGTCTTCGGCGGCGCCACGGTGCTGACAGCCTACGGCGGCTGGCAGATGGTGCAGACCGTCTCGGTCTCCGGCAGCCCGACCGCGCTGCAGCTCGTTCTGGTGGTCCTCTTCTGCCTGACCTTCTCGTGGATCGCCCTGGCGTTCACGAGCGCTCTGCTTGGCTTCGGTCTGCTGCTGCGGCCCGGGCCATCCACGCGCGAGCCCACGGCCCTGTCGAGCCGCACGGCGGTCCTGATGCCGGTCTACAACGAGGCGACGGCGCGCACCTTCGCGGGCGTCGAGGCGATGCACGAGGCCGTGGCCGCCACCGGGCTCGGCAAGCACTTCGACTGGTTCGTCCTGTCCGATTCGACCCAGGCCGACGCCTGGATCGCGGAGGAAAGGGCCTATCTCGAACTGCGTGAGCGGCTGGGCCCCGAGGCCCGGCTCTATTATCGCCATCGGCCGAAGAACCATCATCGCAAGGCGGGCAACATCGGAGATTTCGTCAGCCGCTGGGGCGGTCAGTACGACCACATGCTCGTGCTCGACGCCGACAGCCTCATGAGCGGCTCGGCCATCGTGGCACTCGCCGCCGCCATGGAGGCGGATCCGGACGCGGGCATCATCCAGACGCTGCCGCTGATCATCAACCGGAACACCCTGTTCGCCCGGCTTCAGCAATTCGCGGCCCGGATCTACGGGCCGGTGATCGCCGCCGGGCTCGCCGCCTGGTCGGGCCGGGACGGCAACTACTGGGGCCACAATGCCATCATCCGGACGCGGGCCTTCGCGTCGTCCTGCGGCCTGCCCGACCTGCCCGGGAAGCCGCCCTTCGGCGGCCATATCCTGTCGCACGACTTCGTCGAGGCGGCGCTCATCCGGCGGGCCGGTTGGGCGGTCTACATGCTCCACCGGCTGCCGGGGTCCTATGAAGAGAGCCCCCCGTCGCTGATCGACGTCGCCGTCCGCGACCGGCGCTGGGCACAGGGCAATCTCCAGCACGCGCGGGTGATCGGCGCGGCCGGCCTCCATCCGGCGACGCGTCAGCACTTCGCCACCGGCATCGCCGGATACCTCGCCTCGCCCTTGTGGCTCCTCCAACTGGTGGTCGGTATCCTGCTGGTGCTCCAGACCGCCACGGAGCGGCCGGACTATTTCGGCGGCGCCGGGTTCTCACCGGTGTTCCCGCGCTTCGACCCGGTCCGCGCCCTCCAGCTCTTCGGCCTCACCATGGCTGTGCTGCTGGCCCCGAAGATCCTGGGTCTGATCCTCGCCCTCCTGAACGGTCCGGTCCGGCGCGCCTGCGGTGGCGCCGGGCGGCTCGTCCTGTCCAGCCTCGTGGAGATTCTCCTGTCCGCCCTCGTGGCGCCCGTCGCGATGGTGGTCCAGTCCGGCTCGGTGGCGAGCATCCTGCTCGGCCGCGACACGGGCTGGAACCCGCAGCGGCGCGACGACGGCTCGATTCCGCTGCGGGACATCATCGCCCGGCACAGCTGGCACACGGCGCTCGGCCTCGTCGCCGGGATCGCGGCCTTCGCCATCGCGACCTCCCTGTTCCTCTGGATGAGCCCCACGATCCTGGGTCTCGTTCTGGCGATCCCGATCTCCTGGGCGAGTGGCCAACTCGACCTCGGCCTCGCGCTCAAGCGTCGGGGCCTCCTCGGGACGCCCGAAGAGGCGGCGCCGCCCGAGATCGCCCGGCACGCCGGCGCCCTGACGGCCCGCAACGCCGCGATGGGGTTTGATACGGCCGATGCCCTGGCGTCGCTCCACGCCGATCCCGCCCTCGCGCAGGCGCATGCCCGGATGCTGCCGCCCGGACGATCCAGGCCGCGCGGCGCGATCGACCCGGACCAGACCCTCGCCACCGCCAAGATCTGTGAAGCCGAGACGGTTGCGGACGCTCAGGCCTGGCTCTCGGCGAAGGAGCGCATGGCGCTGCTGCATGATCGAGCACTGGTGGACAGGCTGATCCGCCTCTGACGGGCTGTCGCGGACAATCGCCCCTTCCTCGCCCCGCGCGATGAGACGGTCGGTTTGCACGGCGGCTCATCGTGAGCGCGGGCGGACGCGCATCGGGTCGCAGATCGCGAGTCGGCTTCAACGATCCGTCGGCGAAAACCCTGCACCGCGCGGTTGTCCCAAGTGACAAGCACGACCCCAGCCCGACCAGCCCCAGACCTCGCGGATGACCGGCCTGTGAGAGGCGGTTAACCATTCGGGTCCTAGACTCGCATGATCGCAACCGGATCTGCCTATGACCCTGATGCTCGCGTTCCTGCTCCTGCCTCTGGCAGTCGCCATCGTCCTCGCCCGCGGTGAGCCGGTGCGCACGATCAGCTGTCTCGGCGCGATGGGCGTCGGCTGTGTCATCGCCTGTTCGAGCGTGGTGAGCCTGATCCGCCACCGGGCATGAGCCATCCCGGCGCCTCGCCTCGCTGCGGCTAGGGTGTCAGAGCAGTCCGACTTGGCGCGGGCTGCCTCCGAGGGTTCGCCCTGCGCGCGCGACAAGCTGCGAGAAGGCCAAGGCTGCCGCGGTCGCCTGAGCCCGTGATGGGAAGCTCCGGCGCGATATCAGAACGGTCTCATCGGTCTCGTTCAGGAGAACCCAGGACCACAGCGACCGGCTGCTCTCGCGAATCTCGAACTGCACGGGACGCCTGCCTTCCTCGGACATGCGAAGCTCAACACTTGCATCGACTTGTGACGACCCGATGACGTGACCGCATCGCCGTCAAGCGTCAGCAGGACCTGACACTGTTTGCACGTCGATCAAGACGAGTTCCGCGAGTACGCGGAGTGTGACTAGTCTATCGATGCCAGGGCCGATCACGAAACACGGTGACTGGAAGCTGGCACCGCGGCGACGATATTGGCGATCGCTATTTACGGAACGCCTCTCCACAGGAACCCTGGTGCTTGCGTGGCGATCGCGCAGACGGGGCGAACACCCACCGGCAGGCACGCGGTGGCAACGGCGCGTGAGCGCCTCCTGAACAGCGCCTGCGCGCCGGTTCGGAGAGCGCGAAGGCCCACGCGACTGATCCTCGTTCGGCGCAGGCGCCCACGCCTTGTTTCCGGCGGCTTCGCGTCTGAGGCTCCGCGGCGCGAGCAGTATCGCGAGCCAGAAGCCTCGCGGCCCGCCGGAGAGTACATGAAACCCGTCAATGCGCTCATTGCGGAGGAACTCGGCGTCGCGGAGGCGCAGGTCGCTGCGGCGGTCGCGCTTCTGGACGGCGGAGCCACCGTCCCGTTCATCGCCCGCTACCGCAAGGAAACGACCGGAGCGCTCGACGACATGCAACTGCGCAGGCTTGAAGTACGCCTGACTTATTTGCGCGATCTCAATGACCGCCGACGCGCCATCGTGGCGAGCATCGAGTCCCAGGGCCACATGACGCCGGCGCTGACGGCAGCCCTCGACGCCGCCGACACGAAGGCGCGGCTGGAGGATCTCTATCTGCCCTTCCGACCGAAGCGGCGGTCGAAGGCGCAGACAGCCCGCGAGGCGGGTCTCGCGCCGCTGGCCGAGGCACTGCTGAAGCAACCGGAACGCAGGCCCGAAGCGACGGCGGCGCCGTACCTGTCACCCGAACGCGGAATCACCGATTCCGAGGCGGCCCTGGAGGGAGCCCGGGCGATCCTGATCGAGATGTTCGCGGAGGATGCCGACCTCGTCGGCCGCCTGCGTGCGGACTTCTGGCGCGGTGGACAGCTCGTGTCACAGGTCCGCAAGGGCAAGGCGCAGGAGGGCGCCAAGTTCACCGATTACTTCGACTGGTCCGAACGCCTGGAGCGTATGCCCTCGCACCGCGTGCTGGCGATCTTCCGCGGCGAGCGCGAGGGCGTGCTCGACGTGCGTCTGGAGGCCGAACACGCTCAGGCCCAGTCCGGCACCCCGAGCCCGTTCGAGACGGCGATCGCGCATCGGTTCGGGATCGCCGCGCGGGCGCGCCCCGGCGACGCTTGGCTGCTCGATACCGTCCGCGCGGCGTGGCGCACGAAGATCAGACCCGGCATCGCGCAGGATTCGCGCACCCGCCTGTTCGAGCGCGCCGAGGACGAGGCCGTGACCGTGTTCGCCGGCAACCTGAAGGATCTGCTCCTGGCCGCGCCGGCCGGTGGCCGGGCCACGATGGGGCTCGACCCGGGCTACCGGAACGGCGTGAAGGTGGCGGTGGCGGATCGCACCGGCCGGATCGTCGCGGTCGAGACCACCTATCCGCACGAGCCTCAGCGCCGCTGGCGGGAGGCGGTCTCGATCCTCGGTCGGCTGTGCCAGCTCCACGGCGTCGAACTCCTCGCCATCGGCAACGGCACAGCCTCGCGCGAGACGGAGCGGCTCGCCGCCGAGATCGTCGCCGAGAACCCGAGCCTCAATCTCGCGAAGGTGGTGGTGTCCGAGGCGGGCGCCTCGGTCTATTCCGCCTCCGAGATCGCTGCCGGCGAATTGCCCGATCTCGATGTCTCGCATCGCGGCGCGGCTTCGATCGCCCGGCGTCTTCAGGATCCCCTCGCGGAACTCGTGAAGATCGATCCGAAATCGATCGGCGTCGGCCAGTACCAGCACGATGTCAGCGAGGCGAAGCTGTCGCGTTCACTCGCCGGAGTCGTGGAGGATGCGGTCAACGCCGTGGGTGTCGACGTGAACACGGCCTCCCCTGCCCTCCTCGCGCAGGTGTCGGGACTCGGATCCGCGCTCGCGGGCCGGATCGTCACGCATCGGGACTCGCACGGCCCGTTCCGGACGCGCGCGGCGCTCAAGGCTGTGCCGGGTCTCGGCCCGAAGACCTTCGAGCTGGCCGCAGGCTTCCTGCGGATCCAAGGAGGCGACGATCCGCTGGACGCGTCCGGCGTCCATCCGGAAGCCTACCCGGTGGTGAACCGGATCCTGAAGGCGACGAAAAGCGATATCCGTGTCCTGCTCGGCAACGCACCGGCCCTCGGCCAGCTTTCGCCCGCCGCCTTCGTCGACGCGCGTTTCGGCCTACCGACCGTGCGCGACATCTTCTCTGAGCTGGAAAAGCCAGGACGCGACCCGCGGCCGGCCTTCCGGACCGCGCGCTTCCAGGACGGTGTCGAGTCGATCGGCGATCTCCGGCCGGGCATGCAGCTTGAGGGTGTCGTGACGAACGTGGCCGCCTTCGGCGCCTTCGTCGATATCGGCGTCCATCAGGACGGCCTCGTCCACGTCTCGGCGATGGCGCGCCGGCGCGTGGCATCGCCCGCCGAAGTGGTGCGGATCGGCGAGGTTATCCGGGTCCTCGTCCTCAACGTCGATGTGCCGCGCAAGCGGATCGCCCTCTCGATGCGGCTCGACGACCCGGTCGATACGGCTGGACCCACCCGGCAAGCCGGCGGAACGGTTCGCGAACCGCAACGAAGCCGCTCGACCGAGTCATCGGGCGCGGCGGCGACTGGCCCCCTCGCCGAGGCGCTCAAGCGGGCTGCTGCCGCGCCGTCACGCCGCCGATGATCCGATTTCCCAACATGCAGGGCTGCCGGGACATCGGATCCCTCGGTCGGTGGGCGCCGTGCCGTGATTAGCAAATCGTCAACGACGAAACGGGCACGATCCCGAGGATAGGGTTGCCCGTCTGAATCGGACGCGTGTCCCGTCTTCGGTATCGATCGATGCAAGCACGCGCAGTCCTCGAAGCCCCGCCCAGCCCGATGATCGGCCAGGCCCGCCTGCTCCGAGCAGCGTTCGAGGGCGCGGATATGGTTGCGCTCGCGCAGCACATCGCGTCCCGGGCGAACAACGGTATGGTCGAAGCGGGCGCGGCGCTCGATCTGGCGACGATCTTCCTCCTGCTGCACCGCTTCGAGGAGGCGCTCAAGCTTCAGAACGACGTTCTTCAGAGCCATCAGCATTTCATGCTGCGGTCGAATGTGCCGGGGGCCCGGACGAGGGTCCTCGTCATCGCCGCGCCCGGCGATCTCATGGCGAATACGCCGATCGACTTCCTCCTGGACGACCCGGCCTTCTCCGTGGAATACCTCTTCGTCCTTCCCGGGCGGGAGGCGCCGCGGCAGCTTCCGGACCATGACGCTGTCATCGTCGGCGTTGCCTATTCCCGGGCGCACGAGCCGATACTCGAAGCCCTGAGCGAGGCCGCCGCGCATTGGCTCCGGCCGGTCATCAATCATCCGCGCCATGTCCTGAGGACCTCGCGCCACGGCATCGCCGAGGCGCTGGCGGACGCGCCAGGGATCCTCGTCCCGCGCGTCGTGCGCGCCGGCAGGGTGGACCTCCTGGCAGAGGGGGGTGCCCTGCCGGAGGGCTTCGAATTCCCGGTCCTGGTCCGACCGGTCGACACGCATGCGGGGAACGATCTGCGGAAGATCGAGGATAGCGCCACGCTGAGAGAGGCGATCCACGGTACGGGCGCGGACGAGATCTACCTGACAGAGTTTTGCGACTACAGGGATGCGGACGGCTTATTCCGCAAGTATCGGATCGCTCTCATCGATGGGGCACCATTTCTCTGCCACATGGCAATCCGGGATCATTGGATGATCCACTATCTGAACGCCGGCATGCTTGAGGATCCGGACAAGCGGGCCGCGGAGGCGGCAGCGATGAGGACGTTCGATCAGGACTTCGCCCTTCGCCATCAGGAGGCGTTCGCCGAGATGCACCGGCGCCTGGGACTGGATTACGTCGTCATGGATTGCGCGGAGAGCCACGATGGCCGGCTGCTGATCTTCGAAGCGGATACCGGCATGGTTGTCCACGACATGGATTCCGCCGACATGTTTCCGTACAAGCCGCCACAAATGCGCAAGGTGTTCAAAGCTTTTCAACAGGCGCTGAGCGAGCGTTGCCGCTTCGTGTGAGTGCACCACTCCCTATCCGGTCCGAGCGCTCATGACGGTCGATCATCGGTTCGGGAGCAGGGCCACGGCAAGACGGGCCAGCCGTCCCTCAAGATGCGTTGCGACGAGACAGAGCTCCGCGCGAACTGGAAAGTCCGCGCGGAGCTCTGTCTCGTCGAAGATATCGATGGCGTCGCCGGGGGCCTCGCTGGACCAGCCGGCCCCGGTGCGGTCAGAGCTTGAAGGCTTGCTCGCCGATGTGGCCGAGTTCCTTGCTCAGATACGGATCGCACCAGATCCTGAATCCCAGCGAACGGACCCGATCACTGAAATCGTAATCCTCGCCGATATTGACCCCTGCTTCCTCATCGACCCTGAAACGGAAGTACGGGCGTTTCAGACGCTCGAACACCGTCGATTTCACCAGGAGAAACCCGGTGGGAATCCGCGCCATTTCCAGCAGGCCCTTCGGCGCATCGGCCGGCTGTTCCGGCAGGATGTCACCCAGGAAATTAAAGGGTGCCGTGCGGCGGGAATAGGTCGCACCGATGATATCGACGTTGCGCACCAGCAGCTTCAACAAGGCGTCGCGTGGAAACGTCATGTCGCTGTCGATGAACAGGATGTAATCGGCATTCTGCTTCTGTGCGAACTCCAGGCCTAAGTTGCGCGCATCCGCGACGATGGAGGATTTGCCGACCACGATTGACATCGGCATCTCGCCGAGGGTGTGCATCATCGACCCGAGGCTGACAGCAAAGTCCGCATGAACCATCGTGCCGCATGGGATCGCCACGGCGACGTGCGGAATCGCCACCGGCGCGCTCGCGTTTGGACGGCTGGCTTCGAGGGTTGGCTGAGCGATCACGTCCGGACTCCAAACCTGCTGCGGTGCCGAGCCCGTCCGCCCGCTGCACCGGATAGGCCGGCGCGGGCGCACGCGTCGTAGTTCGACAACCGCTCCGCTTATGTCTGAAGATGGTTAATAGGAATTAAACGGCCTTCGAATTCACGCAAACAAGCATTATTGAAGAAATGACCGATTAACGATCGATCCGGGTTCCCGGGACAGGATCGTTTTTTGACCTGGGTCCGGCGAGCACGGCCAAGGATGTCGGCTTCTGCAGCTATCCGGATCCGCCTGCCCCAGCCGTCACGCCACCGGCCGGCTTCCGCATCCCACCAGCGGCCGTCGCCGAGGTGGTAGACCATCCGCCCGTGCGGCCGCCCGCAGCCTTCGCACCGGCTCCGAGCCCGGCCGAACCGGATCACGGCCGAGAGCTGCGCCCAGTCAATGGGGTAGAAGAAGCGGTGCTCGGGCCGGATCGGCATGGTGGCGCCCTGTGCCACCGGGCATGAAGAAAGCGTAGCGGTAGGTGCGCAATCTTGAGTCAGGATGGTTCCTGTCGCAGCGGAATTTCCAGCTGGCCAATCTGCGTGTCACGCCCGCTGCGGTGATCGAGAAAGCGCAGCACGGGTGTGACGGTCACGCCGTGCAGGATGATTGACACTAACACGGTCAGGCCAGCTGTAGCCCAGAGGAGATCCGGCGCTTCGAACCGCGCATGGTTCAGGGCGAAGGCGAGGTAGTACATCGTGCCGAGGCCGCGGATGCCGAAAAAGGCGATCACCGCCCGCTCGTCGCTTGGCAATCCGGAGCCGAGCAGCCCGATCCAACCGCTTGCCGGACGCACGACAACGAGCGCCAGAACGACGAAGCCGACCGCTGGAAGTGTTAGGCCACTGAGCAGGCCGCCGGCCACGAGAGCGACACCGAACCCGACCAGCAGGACCATCATCAATAAGCGTTCGAGTTCTTCCGCGTAGGTGTGCATCTTCCGGTGGTATTCGTGACTGTGGTGCGAGGCACGCAGCGCGAGAGCGGTCGCGAACACCCCGACGAAGCCGTAGCCGTCGGCGACTTGCACAATCCCGTAGGTGAGGCAGGTTGCTCCCAGGGCTACGAACCCGTCGCCGGTGCGAGACAGCTTCGACGCGTTGGGGAGGTGGAAGGTGAGCCAACCCAGGCCCCGGCCGATAAGGCCACCGAGCACGGCACCGACGACGATCTTCCACACCACGTCGACGCTCAGCCAATGGCCCCACGACAGGCCGGCGAGGGTGCCGGACCCGGCCAATGCCATGGCGAGGTTGACGAAGGGAAAGGCGAGGCCGTCGTTGAGGCCGGCCTCCGAGGTCAGGGCAAAGCGCATCTCGTCCTCGCCGCCCTCGGTCGGATGCCCAACCTGTACGTCGGAGGCGAGAACTGGATCCGTTGGGGCGAGAGAGGCGCCTAGCAGCAAGGCGGTCGCCGTGCCGACCCCGAGCAGCACCCAGGCGAACACGGTGAGGGCCAGGATCGTCAACGGCATGGCGATACCGAGCAGTCGCCAGGTCACAGCCCAGCGACGCCATCCGATCAGGCGGTCGATCTTCAAGCCCGCGCCCATCAGCGAGATAATGACCACGCCTTCGGTGGCATGCTCGATAAGTCCAAAGTGCTCAGACGGCCGCAACGACAGACCCGCTACGGTGGGGATCAGGGACAAGGCCGCACCGATACCGACGCAGCAGATCGGGAGGGATAGTGGCAGCGCCCGCAGGACCATGGGCAGCCACGCGGTCAGCAGAACCAGAGCGCCGAACCCGGCGAGCACGACGACGTAGGTTTCCATTTCAGGGCGAACAAACCCTAGCAGTGACTGTTCCGATCCCGGCACCAAGAAGGCGCCGTCAGGTTGTCTCAGGGCGTGGCCTACCGTTCGCGGTTTTGCGACACCGGCCCGAGGCAGCCATGTCCGACATTGAGTTCTGGGCCTTCCTCGCGGTGGCGATCCCGGGCCTGTTCCTGCCGGTCATCATCGTTCGGTGGAAGGGCCGCCCCATTCTCCCGATTGCCCTGCTTAGCCTCGTGTTCTGGCCAGGCGCGCTGGTCCTGGCTTTGCGATTGCGTCGGCAAAAGGATCCGTAAATGTCATCATAGCAGGCGCCTGAACAATGCCGGGCGCGGTGACGTTTGGATCACGACTGATCGAACCGATCCGTCTGGAGGAAAACGTCCATGATGATGAAGACCTTTGCCCTCGCCGCGGCGCTATCGCTCGCAGTCACAGGGGCGGCTCTCGCTCAGACCTCTGCCGGCGGGGGCAGTGCCCAGGGCAACATCAACAATCCAGGCAGCGTGAAGAGCCCGTCGCAGAAGCGGATGGGTGGCAAGCGAGGCATGATGCGCCTGAAGCATCACCGCCGTCACCACATGCGTCGTTCGCGGATGTAAACCCTCACCTGCCCCGCGGGTCTAATACCGCGGGGCTCTTCCCACGCTTGTTGATCTGGCCTAGCGGCCCTTCTTGTACAACTTGCTCGCGATCTCAAAGATCTCTTCGGGCGCGTAGTCTGGCGCGAATGCGCCGTAATTCCCGTCGAGTTCGGGGATCTTCCCGCCCTCAGGCGCGCCGTCCACGACCTCCAAGTTGCCTGGCGGATCGCCCGGCAACGCCACCTCATCGTTCGACCACACGCCGGCCGCTTCCTTGTAGTCGTCCTCGCTGAACGTGTAGAGGCGCCGGTGCTTACCTTCGTCGAGGTACTTCTGACACTCGGGGATGCGAGACAGGTCGATGTTGGGCGTCGGCAACATCTTCTCGATCTCGACGCCGGTGAGCTTCTTCAAGGCCAACGCATAGGCGTGAGCGTGGAGGGAGCCGCGAACCAGCAGGTAGCCGCAGACTTCCCGGCCCGTTGGCTCTGTCATGGTCTCATAGACCCGCAGCTTATGGATGCGCGCACCACACTCCAGGTGGAAGTTGTGCAACAGGTCGATGATTAGGTTGCCGGTCGTGGTAACCATGTCGACGTTCCACGACTGGGCGTTCGAGTTCACGGGCGTCGCACCTCCGCCGTTGGCCAAGAAGGCGCCGGCGAGCCGCACGTCCTGCATCTCGGCGAACGGCGCCTTGGAGATGTCGACATCCTTTTGCGGGTTGCCTGGGCCGTTGTTGAGCATCGCAATGCCGGTCGAGACCAGCTCGACGTGCCCGATCTCCTCTGCGAAGATGCTCGATACCAGACTGTAGAACGGGCGCAGCTTGGACTTGTTGCGGAAATTGAAGCTCTGGAACATGTAGTTCCCGAGCGTCGACATCTCGCCGTACTTGCCGCCGAGCAGCTCCTGCAGGGCAGCGGCCGCATTCGGCTCAGGCCGCTTCGGCTCGGGCAGCTCCGTCAGGAGCTTGTCGATCTTCATGAACATAGAGGTAGCTCCATTTGCGCGAGGGGCGCATCGGATCATCTGTTTGGGTGGCCGATCGTTCCTCAGCCCAGGCTTCGCCGCAGGTTCTCGTCAGGCGCTCGACGTGACCAAATCGGTAAGCCCGACTCGTCGATCAGCACGGCGACACTCAGGGTCATCCCCGGCGTGGCGCATCGGTACATCTTTGCGAGTTTGATCGCGTCGTCTGGTCCATCAGCACCGAAGGTCACGTCGTCGAACGCCGCACCCGCGTGGCCGGTCTTGAAACGCAGGACACACTTGAGCCGGTAGACCGGCACGGGGACGTCTCCTGCACCTATCGTCCGCGGAGGAAGAAAAACCACAGCAGGATAACGATGGGGATCGGCACCCCGATCAGCCACAGCAGGCTACCTGTCAGCATGATGTCGTCGCCTTGTGCCAGTGTTGATGGCGTTCATTTCGCCATAGTGCGACTGCTATACGCCGGGCCTCGTAGCTTCGCCGCAACGGCGTGCCGAGGCCGCCCTGCCCTTCCGGAGCGTACCCGTAGGTCAGTACTCCGTCCGGCCCGTAGATCCGGCGCATTTCCTCACGCCAGAGCCGATCCGCGGATGCGAGGGCGGCTTCTGTAAGAGCTAAACGGGTTGGGTCGGGCAGGGTCATAGGAAACTCCGCGCGTATATCGCCCAACGCGGCGATCGAGGCGGAGGTCCATGATGTCGAAATGAACGGCCGTGTGCACAGCGCCGGCAGAGCGCCACCTGGAGTCTATCGCCATTGGCCTCTGTGCGGCCTCGCCGGCGCAGTCGCGCTGATCATCGAATAGCTGAGGCAGACAACGTCTCAGCTCGCACCTCCGCCACCATCTCCACCGCCGCAACTCCCTCCATCACCGGAGGAACCGCCGCCCGAACAGTGATGGCCGCCGTGGCTGTCGCTGGGGGACGGACTCATGTCCGTCCACGAGTTGGAGCTGCTGTGACTTCCGCTCCCGCGGCCGCTGCTACCGTTATAGATGTAGCCGACTTTCACGCGACGCTCCCGCGTCAGCATGTTGAAGAAGCTGGCCACTATCGCGATTGCCGCGATGACAAAGACTGCGATCTCAAGCGACTGCTTCATGTCCATCGGAACCTCCATCGGTTCGTCGGTCAGAGCAGTATAGCACACTTCCCTTCAGTCCCTGGCAGGCGTCAGCAGCCTCAGCCGATTGCCCAGAACAGTGGCAGGGCGCCCGCCAGGAACAGAGCCGAGGAGAGGAGCACCGCTAGGCGTTCACGATGATACAGGACGAAAGCATCGGGGATGGCGAGCATGGCGGAGGGAGCCGGGTCGGGGAAGGAGCCTCACGCTCACCTTGAAACCTTGACGGATCGGAGGCTTCCGATGCCATCCACAGGCGGTCGCCGACGTGTGTTTCCGCCGCGCCACAGGCGCATCAGTGGAAGCGGCCGTCTGCGTCAGGCGAGACCATGATCCGCGCCAGCAGCCTACCCGCCATCATCAGCGCTTCCCGCAGCACCGGCAGCATCTCCTTGGCGCCGTCCTCCTCGACGAGCCCGTGCGCCATCAGCAGATAGTCGACGACACGCTCCAGCGCTGAGCTAGGTGGCGTCGCCGGATGCATAGGCGGTGGAACGAAGCGGTCGAGGGTACCGTAGGCGGCCATTGGCTCCGAACTGCTAACGGCGATCTCCGTGAGTGAGCCAAGATAGCCGAGAAAGGTGCGACCCGGTGGACCGTAGGATGGGACCGCGCCGATGATCACCCAGACATAGATGGCGTCGGCACGGCGCAGACGGACGCGCAGGCTGTACTCGCTCTGCTGGTCGCGGGCGTTGCGAAGGAACGTGACCGCCGGCTCATAATCCTCAGGATGAATGCACCTGAACCAGCCGTTATCAATGGCGTCGCTGGCTGGCTGTCCGGTCTAGGCAGTCCATTCCGGGCTGACGTAGGTCACGCCGCCGTCCGCCTTGGCGACGAAGATCATCCTGGACGCTCCTCAGCCTCGGCCTCACATTGGGCTAAGGCCCAGCAGCCAGCTTCAGACCAGCGAGGCCAATTGGAGCGATACCAGTATATTTCAACCAAAGTGGCTGGTGCTAGTCACCCATCCTCGCGGAACCATGGCCTCCCATCGGACATTCCAACGGCGTCATGACGAAGAGTGATGAAGTGGCTTGGGCGAGTCTGCGCCAACTCGCCGACGTTCTAGGGCGTGTCATCGCTTGAGCTAGTCGAGGGCTGCGGCGAGAGACAGGACGCCTACGAAGCTGGCGGCGGTTTTCTCGTAGCGGGTTGCGATGGCACGCCATTCCTTGAGCCTCGCCCAAAGGCGCTCGACCTGATTGCGATTGTTGTAGATCCAGTCCGGGCAGGTGACGGGGGTCTCGTGGCGCTGCGGCGGGATCGCGGGGCGCGCACCCATGTCCCAGATGTGCTCTCGGAAGGCATGACTGGTGTAGCCGCGGTCTGCGACGACCCACTTGGGCACGCCTGGCAGTCGGTCGAGCAATGGAACCGCATGAGGCAGCTCGTGCGCCTGCCCCGGTGCCAGCCGGAAGGCGATGGCGCGGCCCCGCCCGTCAGCAATCACGCAAGCCTTGGTGCCATAGCCGCCACGCGAGCGGCCAACAGCTTCACGAGTGCCTCGCTCGGCCCCAGATCCCCCCTTTTGGCGGCACCGGCCGCCTTCTGGTGCGCGCGTATGTTCGTGCCATCGAGGAACACCATCCCGAGCTGAACTCCGCGCTCCTGCACAAGGCCGAGGAGCCGTTCCCAGACGCCAGCACGGGACCAGCGGATGAAGATCTGTGCGGCCCGCCACCAAGGGCCCAGATCCTCCGGAATAGACCGCCATTTCGCCCCGTTCCGGTGCCGCCAGAGAATGGCCGAGAGCGTGCGTTGCAGGTCCGGCGGTGGCGTCTTGGCCTTCGGACGGCACGCCTCGACCAGCGGCTCCAGCTCAGACCATTGCGCGTCGCTCAACATCATCCCTCCCGCCTTGGAGAGAGGAAAACGCAAGCCCCGCCAGTCCGTTCAAGCGACGACAGGCCCTAATCGACGGACGGGCGCTGACAGCAACTGAACTCGCCTGAACGGCAGGCGTGGCTCCGGCCACCGCGAGCGAGCACCTGACGAAGCTGGTGACTGGCGGCCTGCTCTCGGTGTCGCGTCAGGGCCGGCACCGGTACTTCCGCCTCGCCTCAGTCGAGATCGCCCGCATGCTGGAGGCGATGATGGTGATCGCGAACCGGGGCGAGCCGAAGGAACCACCGCGGCGCGCGACCCCGCGGGTCGATCCGGTCTTGCGCGAGGCCCGCACCTGCTACGATCACTTAGCCGGGCGGCTCGGCGTCGGGATCGCCGACGCGATGGTCTCCCGGGGACTGATCTTGCTCGGAGAAGAAGCGGGCGAAGTGACCGCGTCGGGCCGCGCATGGCTGGCTGAGTTCGGCGTCGCGGTCGAACCGACTGGGCGAACCCGCCGCTTGCTCTGCCGCCCTTGTCTGGACTGGAGCGAGCGGCGGCCGCACCTCGCGGGCCGGCTCGGAGCCGCCCTTTGCGCTCGTTGCGAAGAGTTGGGCTAGATTGAGCGTCAGCGCGACGGGCGCGCCGTCCGGGTGACCGAGGTTGGCCGACGCGGCTTTGCGAACACGTTTGGCTTGGCAGAATGACGAGGGGCTGTCACTCACGCCTGAAAAGTCGCAGATGCTGCCGCGCGCTTGAAAGTCAGCGCAAACGTGCAGGACGATCTTAACCGCTTCTCGCAAATTCTGCTCAGAAGCGGACCGGCCGCAAACTACCCAGCCAGGTAATTTGGAGGCACCAGTCAACGTGACTGAAACTGGCCGAAAGCGGAACGGCAGCTTTCGAAGGGATGTAGCGCAGAAACGGACGCCAATCGCTCCAAGATCGGCCTGGTCGATCGCTCCGTCCAGCTACTCAGTCTCCGTGGCATGCCATCTGCACGACGAACGCCACCCGTCGGATTGGAGGCGCTTGATGAGACGACGCGATGTGCTTGCTGGAGCCGCTGCTTCCCTCATCGCCGCGCCAAGCCTCGTGCGTGCACAGGCCGCGACAACACTCAAGTTCATTCCCTACGCCGACCTTGCCCTGCTCGATCCGTTGGTCAGCGCCTTCGTCACCCGCAACCACGTGATGATGGTCTTCGACACCCTCTACGCCCTCGACGCCGCCGGTTCGCCTCGGCCGCAAATGGTTGGCGGCGAGAGCGTCGAGGATGGGGGCCGGCGCGTTCGGCTCACTCTGCGCGACGGGCTGAAATTCCACGACGGGACCCCCGTTCTCGGACGGGATGTCGTCGCCAGTCTCCGACGATGGGCGAGCACCGACTCCTTCGGCCAGGCGCTGATGGCTGCCACCGACGAACTCTCAACGCCGTCCGACACGACGGTCGAATTGCGCCTGAAGCGCGCGTTCCCACTCCTACCAAACGCCTTGGCCAAGCCGACGAACCTCATGGCCGCCATCATGCCGGAGCGGCTGGCTGCGACACCGCCCACCACCCGCCTGACCGAGATGGTCGGCTCAGGTCCATTCCGCTTCGTCGCGAACGAGCGCGTGCCAGGCGCGCGCAACGTGTACCGCCGCTTCGAAGGCTACGTGCCGCGGACTGACGGAGCGCCGAGCTTCTGCGCCGGTCCGCGCATCGCCCATTTCGACCGCGTCGAGTGGCTGACGAACCCGGACCCAGGCACGCAGGTCGCCGCCCTCCAGGCCGGCGAGGTCGACTGGGTCGAGCAGCCGCTCATGGATCTCGTGCCGAGCTTGCGCACGAACAGGGCGATCAAGCTCCAGGTCGTGGAAGACAAGGGCCTTATCGGCGTCCTGCGCTTCAATTTCCTCCACCCTCCCTTCGACAACCCGGCGATCCGGCGCGCCGTGCTGCAGGCCGTCAACCAGACCGAATTCATGCAGGCGGTCGCAGGCGAGAACGCCGCTGTAGACACCCGCGTCGGCGTGTTTGGCCCCGCCGGCCTGCCCATGGCAAATGATTCCGGAATGGAGGCGCTGAGCGGGAAGCACGACGTCGCCAAGCTCAAGCGCGACATCGCCGCGGCCGGCTATAAGGGCGAGCGGGTCGTATTCCTGACAGCGACGGACGTTCCGCGCATCAACGCGATCTGCAGCGTAGGCGTCGAGATGATGCGTCAGCTCGGCCTGAACGTCGACGAAGTCTCCACCGACTGGGGTAGTGTGGTGCAGCGTTCCACAAGCCAGCAGCCAATCGACAAAGGCGGCTGGAGCGTGTTCGGCTCGTTCTGGGGCGGCTACGACGTGATGAACCCAGCGGGTCACCTGCTGCTACGTGGCACCGGGCTGAAAGCCTGGAACGGCTGGCCCACGGACGAACGGCTCGAGAACCAACGCCAATCCTGGATAGACGCCGCGGACCAAGCCGAGCGGCTCGAGATTGCGAGGCAAATTCAAGTCCAGGCCTTTGAGGACGTGCCGTTCCTACCCTTGGGTTCGTACCTCCAGCCGACGGCCTACCGTGCAGATCTCGCCGGTATGCATGTGGGCCTGCCGCTATTCACAAATATCCGGCGGTCTTGACTCAGATCTCGATGTGGCCAACCGAGCGTTCGAACCACAGCAACTCGGCTCGTCGTCAGCCGGTCGTGTGTACTGGAGCGGGACCGAAAGCGGCGCGAAAATTGCCCAGGGTGTTGTTTTAGGCGGCGACCCTATCCGGCGTTAGAGGAGACGCTCACCGCAGCCGCGTTGCGTCGATCACTAGGAAGTACTGGCAAGCCTCCGCCCCAAGATTGGTGAAGGCGTGCCCGGCATCGGCCTCGAAATACAGGCTGTCCCCCTCCTCGACCACGAGGGACCGCTCGCCGATGACGGCGCGTAGGCGCCCCTTCAGCACGAAGATGTATTCCGAGACGCCCCTGCGGTGAGCGACGAACTCCCCCGCCGTCGCCCCCGGCGGCAGGGTGTTGAGCACAATGTCGATTCCCCGACCCGGCAGGACGGGCGAGAGGCAGCGGCGCAGGAAGCCCGTCTCCTCGTCGCGCAGCACCGGCTGACGGGCGGCGGGGATCAGCAGCACCTCCCGGTCGGTAGCAGGCGACATCAGGCGCGAGAAGGTCACGTCCAGGGCCTCGGCGAGGCGCGAGAGCACCGCCGTCGACGGCACCGCCTCGCCGCGCTCCACCTTCGAGATCATCGACCGGCTCACTCCCGATAGGGCGCTCAGCGCCTCCAGGGAGAGATCCCGCTCCTTGCGCCGCCGACGGATTTCCCCGGCGAGAACCTGGAGCTGTGAGCGGGCCTCCGCGTCGGCCTGCTCGCGCCGCCCCTCTGTCATGACCGTCATCGGCACGCCGTCCTGGTCCCCCGGCCAGTGCGCTCCCTGGTTCCCGGGAGCTCGTAGGAGGCACTTAGCACGGCCGGCGTGGCCGTGTCCGCCGGAACGGCGCTGAGGGTTGGCACGCGGCTTGTATCAACTCGAGTGGAAATTCCTCTTGCAAAGTGGATGCCCGACATGCTCGACGCTGCCCTCCCGATGGATGGAGCCCTGCCGGCCGCGCAGGATCCCGTGACCCCCGCGGACCGCCGCCAGATCGTCTGGTCGAGCGTCATCGGCACCACCATCGAGTGGTACGACTTCCTGATCTACGGCACGGCCAGCGCGCTGGTGTTCAACAAGCTGTTCTTCCCCAGCATCGACCCGGCGGTGGGGACCATCGCGGCGTTCGGCTCCTATGCGGTGGGCTTCCTGGCGCGGCCCCTCGGCGGGGCGGTGTTCGGCCATTTCGGCGACCGGGTCGGGCGCAAGGCCATGCTGGCCCTGACCCTGATGATCATGGGCATCGGCACCTTCCTGATCGGCTGTCTGCCGACCTATGGGCAGATCGGCCTCCTGGCCCCGGTGCTCCTCGTCGCCCTACGCCTGGTCCAGGGCATCGGGATCGGCGGCGAATGGGGCGGCGCCGTGCTGATGGTGGTGGAGAGCGTGCCGCAGGAGCGGCGCGGCTTCTTCGGCAGCGTCGTCCAACTCGGCTACCCGATCGGGGTGATCCTCTCGATCGGCGCCTTCGCGCTGACCGGCCTTCTGCCGGAGGAGGCGTTCCTGTCCTGGGGCTGGCGGGTGCCGTTCCTGGCGAGCGCGCCGCTGGTCCTCGTCGGCCTGTTCATCCGCCTGCGGCTGCACGAGACTCCGGCCTTCCGGGCGATCAAGGCGCGTTCAGCGACGGCCCGGCTGCCGGTGATGGAGATCCTCACCGAGCATCCGGGCCTGTTCCTGAAGGCGGTGGGCCTGAAGGTCTCGGAGATCGCCTATGTCAGCGTCGTGACCGTGTTCTCGATCTCCTACGTCACCGGCCAACTTGGGCTGTCGCGAGGCGTGATCCTCAACGGGATCCTGATCGCGGCGGTGATCGAGCTCTTCACCATCCCGGCCTTCGGCTGGCTGTCGGACCGCTACGGCCGCAAGACCCTGTTCGTGGCTGCCTGCCTGTTCTCGATCGCCTTCGCCTTCCCGATGTTCCAGCTCCTCGACACGCGCAACCCGACAATCATCGCCCTGACGGTGGCGGTGGCCCTCAGCTTCGGCCAGGGCATCATGTTCGGAACCGGGGCCGCCTGGATGTCCGAGATGTTCCACGCCCGCCTGCGCTACAGCGGCGCCTCCCTCGGGTTTCAGGTCGGCGCGGCCCTGAGCGGTGGCTTCACCCCGCTGATCGCCGCCGCGCTCCTCGCCTGGAGCGGCGGAGCGACGTGGCCGATCTCGATCTACCTCGTCGTCCTCGCCTGCGTGACCCTCGTGGCGACCTTCCTTGCACCCGAGACGGCCCGGCAGCCCATCGACTGACCGAGGTAACAGCCGCATCATCGATGCGGAACCACGGGATCCTGCAGTAGACATTCGTCCACTGCAGTGGAACAAAAGCAAATGGGGAATGCCTCAGAGGAGGGCGGCTTTGACTCGAACGATCATCGCGACGGAGGCCGCCGCGCCGGCGGTGGGACCCTATGCCCAGGCCACCCGGGTGGGCGACCTCGTCTTCGCCTCGGGGCAGCTGCCGATCGACCCGGCCACGGGGGCGTTTCCGGAGGGGATCGAGGCGCAGACGCGCCGCTCGCTCGCCAACCTCGCGGCGGTGCTGGAAGCCGGCGGCGCCAGCCTCTCGAGCGTGGCAAAGACCACGGTGTTCCTGAAGGACATGAACGACTTTGCCGCGATGAACGCCGTCTACGCGGAGCACTTCCCCGAAGCCGCCCCGGCGCGCTCGACCGTGGAGGTAGCGCGCCTGCCGCGCGACGCCTTGGTCGAGGTCGAGGCTATCGCCCTCGCGACAGGACCCGTCCGATGAGCACGACCGCGGCCCCTCCCCATATCGAGGCCTTCGCCCACAAGGTCGGCTCTGTCGCCCAGGGCGTGCCCGGTGGCGCCACCGGGTGGCAGGGCAGCCTTCTCCACATCCACATCGCCCCTGCGGCGAGCTACGAGATGGAGGAGCTGACGGAGGCCCACTGCATCGCCGGCCGGGGCATTGAGGGCGACCGCTATTGCCTGGGCACCGGCACCTACTCGCCCAAGGCCGACACCCGCGAGGTGACGCTGATCGAGCAGGAGGTGCTCGACGCCCTCGCGCGCAACGATCCGCCGCTTCAGGAGGGGCCGATCCACCTGGCGCCCATCGACCACCGCCGCAATCTTACGGTGCGCGGCGTGCCCCTCAATCACCTCGTCGGGCGCCGTTTCCAGGTGGGCGAGGTGATTCTGCGCGGGGGGCGGCTGAACTTCCCGTGCAAGTATCTTGAAGAACTGCTCGGCCTCCCCGTCTACCTGCCGCTCTACAACCGCTCCGGGCTCAATTGTGGGATCGAGCGCGGTGGCATCATCCGGCCGGGTGATCCGATCACCCTGGTGGAGTGAGGCGATGTCCGCCCGCATCGTCATGAAGCTGACGGTCGTGGAGGCCATCGCCACCACCCCGGAGGTGGTGCGCCTCACCCTCGTCCATCCGCGGCGCCCGCAGCTGCCCGCCTGGGAGCCCGGCGCCCATGTCGACCTGCGCCTGCCGGACGAGCGGGTGAGGCAGTACTCCCTCTGCGGCGACCCCGCCGATCGGAGCCGGTACGTTTTGGCGATCAAGCGCGAGGAGGCCGGGCGTGGCGGCTCGGCCTGGGTGCACGCCCAACTCGCCGCCGGGGCGACCGTCCCCATCTCGCACCCGCGCAACCATTTCCCCCTGGCTGCTGGGGCGCGGCGCCATGTGCTCGTCGGCGGCGGCATCGGCGTGACGCCCGTCGCCGCCATGGCACGGCACCTAGCCGCGACGGGGGGCGACTTCACGCTCCACCTCTGCGCGCGCTCTGCTGCGCAGGCCCCCCTGCTGGAGGAGCTGCGCGCGGTCTGCGGTGAGCGTCTGCGCTGCTGGTACTCCGCGGAGGGCCAACGGCTCGATCCCGCGATGCTCGGGCCGCCGGAGGACGGCGTCCACCTCTACGCCTGTGGACCCCAGCCCCTGACGGCGGCGGTGCAGGCGCTGGGCTGGCCGGCGGAGCAGGTGCATGTCGAGCATTTCGCGCCGCTCGTCGATGAGGGCTACACGCCCGAACCCTTCGACGTGCGGATCGCCTCGACCGGCGCCACCCTGCATGTCCCCGCCGAGACCTCGCTCTTGGAGGTCCTGAGTCAGAACGGGACCAAGATGCCCTCATCCTGCGAGATCGGCGTGTGCGGCGCCTGCGAATGCGGCTATCGTGAGGGCGACGTGATCCACCGTGACGTCGTGCTACCTCCGGCCAGACGCCAGGATCACCTGATGCCCTGCGTCTCCCGCGCCCGCGGGACTCTGACGCTCGCCCTTTGATCCCACGCAGCGCAGCTCTGGCCTATTGACCGGGGCCCCGCAGCCCCGTGGACAGGCCGCTGGCAAAGAAGACCACCATTCCGGCCATAGCCAGAACGAGACGATGCAGCGCCACGAGCCGCATCGTATGGCCTGTGTGAGTGAGCGGCCGCCGCTGACTTTGCCAGACGCGCGCTTTGGGACGTATCCGCTTGCACGTTCAACGGTACCGAAGTCGGATGGCTGCATTGGGCGCAGTGCTGTCGCGGCTGTCGTGCGTCCGGGAAGGGACGCTCACTTCGGCTCTGGACCCTTTGGGAACCGGCGCGCCCCGGTCTCCTCGGCGTGTTGCCACCCGGCGGAACCACGCGAGAACATCGGAAAAGGACAACCAACTTGAATTCGCGCTGGGATCGGAGGCGGGTTCGCCGATCCGGTCGCCCGACGGGCTGAATCCTGTTTAACGGCCCCGCGTAAAGGGCCATCACCCAGGCGCTGGGATGCGACGAGCATGTCGTCTGCGGTCAAGGTGTGGGGCGGCGCGCCGGATCTCGGGCCGCCGCGAGGCGTCCCGTGTCCGGGATAGGTGCGACGCGGCTGGCCGGATCAAGACCGGTATTGGAGGTGTCACGCGCGGCAGCTATTCATGCGAGCGAGATTTGGCGAGCCAGGGCAGGTCATGCGTGTTGATGCGTACTGCAAGGCAGCCCTGTTCTCGCTGGTTCTGTTACATGCGGGCGGCGCCAGGGCCGTGGAGGGGCGGTCCGTCCTGATCGCGGGCCTGGACGGCAAGACGTTCTTCCGGCCCGAGGGCTCGGTGAATGGGCCGAACGGCCATGACGGCCTCGCCGTCATCGACATCTCGGATCCGGCGCGGCCGCGCCTCGCGCACGTCTTGAAGCTCGACACCTCCGTCTACGGACCGCCGACCAACCTGCAGATCACGCCGGACGGCCGGCTCGGCCTCGTCACCAGCCCCGTCACCATGCGGCAGGAGGGCGAGAACTGGTGGGCGCAGCCGGACGATCGCCTGCACGTCGTCGATCTCGCCGCCGAGCCGCCCGCCCTGATCGAGACGATCCGCGTCGGCCGCCAGCCCTCCGGCATCGCGATCGCCCGGACCGGCGGCGTCGCGCTGGTGGCCAACCGCGAGAGCCGCAGCGTGTCCGTCCTGGCGATCCTGGATGGACGCGTGCGTGTGGCGTCCGAGGTCAATGTGGGGGCCGAGGCGGCCGCGGTCGCCATCGCGCCGGACGGGCGCCGGGCCTTCGTGGCCAAGAACAAGGCCGGCACGGTCGGCGTGCTGACCGAGGAGAACGGCCGGTGGCGCCACGATCCGGCCCTCGACATGCCGGTTGGGCCCGGCACCTACGGGCTGGAGGTGACCCCGGACGGGGCCTTCGTGCTCTCCGGGAACGCCGGCCCCGCGCCGAGCGACGGCCACGCCGACACGGTCGCGCTCATCCGGGCCGGCGCCACGCCTCCAACGGTGCTCGATCATGTCGGTGTCGGCGACACCGCTGAGACCCTGGCGATCAGCCCGGCCGGGCTCTTCGCCGCGGTCGCAGTCGTGAAGGGCTCGGCCGCGCCGCAGGCGAGCTCGGCTTACACGCGGGACAGTGCGGCCGTGCTGGTCGCGATCCTGCCCGAGGGGCGCCTGCGCCCCCTCGGCGAGGCGCCCGCCGGCGCGGTGGTCCAGGGCATCGCCTTCGATCCGAGCGGGAGCTACGTCTACATCGGCAACTATACCGACCGCAGTCTCGGCGTGTATCGGATCGAGGGCGACATGATCCGGGACACAGGCGTCCGACTGCCGCTCCCGGGCCAGCCGGCCTCGTTGCGCGGCCGTCCCTGACGGGCGCCGCGGGTCAGGGCCGCACGGCCGGCGTCTCGATGGGCAGCGGCGTGGCCCGGGTCGCGAGGTAGAGTTCGAGCGCGATGTATTCCGGCGCGCCATACGCGAAGGGCTCGGCACGCATTCCGGTGAGGCAGTTGCGCAGGCGCCGCTGTAATGAGCCGAGACCCTGCCATTCGAGGCGGTAGAGCGGGTAGCCGGTCGGTTGTCCCTGCGGTATCACCGCCGCGCCAAGGCGGCGCCCCCAATGGTCGTCGTGGCAGACCGCGCAGGACAGGCCGAGCTGACCCTGACGCGCCTCGAAGAGCAAGCGGCCCTCCGCCCGTGCGGGATCGAGCCGGGCATCGTCCGGTGGGGTCATCGGCAGCCCGCGGGACTGCGCGGCGATGAAGGCTGTGAGTGCCAGCAGGTCGGGGCTCTCGTAGGCGAGAGGCTCTACGCCCTGATGCTGCCACCGGCAGGTGTTGACCCGGGTCTGGAGGTCGACGGGTTCTTGGGTTTGAGCGTCCCAGGCGGGATAGCGTGTCGCGACGCCCCGCATCGTGGACGAGGCCTCGCCGTGGCAGCCGGCGCAGGCGGGCCGGCCGGAGGGAGGCGCCTTCGTCCAGAGATCTTCCCCGTCCGCAACGGCGAGCATGCCGGGATTGGCCCCGTCGTCCCGCTGCATCGCCTGAATCTCAGGGCTCATCTGGTCGAAGCCGGAGCGCCGCTCGGCGCGCGGGATCGGCTCCGCCCCAGCAAGCACGCCAGAGAGGAGCAGCCCCACGAGAACCGTTGGCAGCAGGGACTCCAGGCGGCACGGCACGGCCGAGCTCAGGCTACGGTGATCGCCGCGGACTCGGTCTGCTCGAAGCCGCCATCGCCGCGCCACGTGAAGCTGAAGCGGCCGCTGCGCGTCACGACCCAGCTGAAGGTCAGGTAAGGGTTGGCCGCCGAAGCGGGAAACAGCTCGGCCCGGAAGATCTCCTCGTCCTCGAAGCGGCAGACAAAGTCCGTCACAATGTTGCGCGGCAGGATCCGGCCATCAGCCCCGGGGCGGAAGCCCGTTTCCATCGGGTGAGAGATCAGGGTCTTGATCGTGATCGTGTCGCCGGGCTTGGCGGTCTTCGGCAGGTTGATCAGCGTCCGGGCCATCGAGGTCAGCCCTCTAGGCAGGCGGCGAGGGTCACGATGGCATCCGCGCTCGCCGACCAGTAGGTTCCGTCGCTCATCTCGGCGATGGCGGTGATGCGCTGCGTGTCGGCGAGCCGGATGCGTGTCGAGACCTGGGCGCGGCCGGCACCCGGCCGCAGATGGACCGTGATGACGTTCGGCTGCGGGTTCCTCTCGTTGAACACCCCGATCCGGCGCACGTGATCCTCGGGCGTCATCGCGCTCTCGACAGCGACGGTGAGCGGCACCGTGTTGCCGTTCTCCACGAGCGGCGGTAGGTCGAGGGTCACCCGGCCCGGACGGATCGGGTTGTCACCCGCGAAGCGCCGGATGGCGGACTCGGTCGTTTCGGTGCGCGGCAGCGTCGCCGCGGCGGCGGGGCGCAGCGCGACGGCGAGCGCGGTGCCGGCCGCCCCGGCGAGCACGCCGCGCCGGTCGATCGAACGCGCGCTCCGTCCCCTGTACTTGCTCATCGGCTTTCCTCGGGCCCAGCCTCGCGCAACGTCACCAAAAAGGCGACGACATCCTCGATCTCGGCCGCGTTCAGGATTGGGCGCCCCTGCCACGCCCGCCCCACGCGGGTGAGCTCCGCGAGGCTATAATAGGATGGCATGATCGTCTTCGGGTTCAATGCCCGTCCGTCCACCAGCCGCAGGCGCAGCTGCCCCGAAGTCAGCCGCGCGCCGACGCCACGCAGATCCGGGGCGAGGTTGCCCTGGAACCGCTCCTCCGGGAAAGGCCCGGCATGGCAGAGAAGGCAGAGCCCGCGAGTCCGGTCCACGACGATGGCCCGGCCGCGCGCAGCATCGCCCGTCACGCCGGTCAGGCTCTCAGGGATGGCGTCGCCGACGACCGAGGTGGGAACCTGGCCCTCCCCGGCCTGCGCCGGCGGCGCGGCGAGCGCCAGCACGAGCATGAGGGCTCCGCGGCCCTGCCTCATCCGAACACGTCCCGAGTGATCGTCCGATACCAGCTCTCGCCATAGGCTGCCTCTTGCGCGCGCACCGCGTCGGGCGCGTCGAGGGGGCTGATACCGCCGGCTCCCGGAACGTCCGCGAGGAGCCCGTCGGTCGGGCGGAAGACGCCTGCGATCGAGATGCCGTTGCCCGGTGCGACAAGGCTCCAGCAGGTGTTGATGAGCTTCGGGCTCTCGGGCTCCCGTCCGGCCAGCAGATCGATCACCGCCTGCGCGCAGACCTTGGCTTGCGCGTTCGCCGAGAAGGCAGATTTCGGCATCGCCCCGGCAATCGCCGCGTCACCGATGACATGGACGCCCGGTACGAGGCGCGATTCAAAGGTCACGGGATTGATCGGGCACCAGCCGCTGCGGTCGGCGCAGCCGGCCTGCGCCGCGATCTGGCCGGCACGCTGGGGCGGAATGATGCAGGCCACATCGGCCTTGTACTCGGCGAAGTCCGTACGCACGACCATCGCGGCGGAGTCGACTTCCGTGACCGCACCGCCCGCGGCGAGTGGCACGTATTCGAGCACGTCCGGGTACAGCTTTGCCCAGGCCGCCTCGAACAGCCTCTGCTTGGAAAACGTGTCCTTGGCGTCGAGCAGGACGAGCTTCGCCTTCGGCTTCTGGGTTTTCAAGAAATGGGCGATCAGGCTCGCGCGCTCATAGGGGCCGGGCGGGCAGCGATACGGGTTCGCGGGCGCCGAGATGACCACCGTGCCGCCCTCCGGCATGGCCTCGAGCTGCCGGGCGAGGAGCACCGTCTGCTTCCCGGCCTTCCAGGCATGGGGCATCGCCTCGGCGGCCTTCGCGTCGTAGCCCGGCACCGCGTCGAAGCGGAGTTCAATGCCCGGCGAGAGGATCAGACGGTCGTAGGGTAGTGCGGTGCCATCATTGAGGGCCACCCGGCGCGTCGCCGGGTCGACTGCATCCGCCGTCCCCCGCAAGAAGCGCAGCCCAGCCCGTCCGAGGGCCTCGTAGCCGAAGGTCTGGGCCTCGATGCCGCGCAGGCCCACGACGACCGCGTTGCTGCCCGTGCAGGCGACATAGCGCTCGGCCACCTCGATCAGGGTCACGTCGACGCCGCCCGCGGCCAGGCAGCGCGCCGCCGTGGCGCCCCCGAACCCGGCGCCCACGACCACGACGCGCGGAGATGTGCCACCGAGCGCCGGGCGCGCCAGCGCGGTGGCCGCGGCTCCACCAATCAGAGCGCGGCGGGTCGCGGAAGGAGGAGCGCGCATCACCGCGGTCCCTGCCCTGCGAACCAAGCGGCGATGGCCTGGCTCTCCCGCGCGTCGAACCCCCTGGCGATGCGGTTCATGATCGTCGCCGGGCGCGCGCCGGTTCGGAAGGCATCGAGCGCGCCGACGATCTCGGCTTCCGGCCGCCCCGCGAGCACGCCCATGGCGGAGCCCTCGGCGTGACAGCCGGTGCAGGACGCGGCGCCGGGCGGCGGCCGCACCCCGGCGGCACCCGCGCCCGTTCCCCCGGCGAGGGCGGCAAGGAGCGCGAGCGCCGGCATGATCGCCCTCATGCCCGGCGCAGATCCGTGTCCTTCAGCGGAAGCTGGCGGACGCGCTTGCCGGTCGCGGCGAAGATCGCGTTGAGCACGGCCGGCGCGGCGACCGCGATCGTCGGCTCGCCGACACCGCCCCAGAAGCCGCCGGACGGCATCAGGATGGCCTCGACCGCCGGCATCGCGTCCATCCGCATCACGGGATAGCTGTCGAAGTTCGTCTGCTCGATGCGCCCGTCCTTCACCGTGCAGGCGCCGTACAGCGCGGCTGAGAGACCGTACACGAAGGAGCCCGCGACCTGCGCGTCGATCTGCTGTGGGTTGACCGCGTGGCCGGGATCGGTGGCCGCCACGATACGGTGGATCTTCAGCTCGCCCTGGTCGGAGACCGAGACCTCGGCCGCGCCCGCCACGTAGCTGCCGAACCCCATCGTCTGGCAGATGCCGCGGTAGATGCCCTCGGGCGGCTTGTTGGCCCACCCGATCCGCTCGGCCACCGCCTGCAGCACGGCCCGGTGCTTCGGTTGGTTGTCCATCAGCTTCAGCCGGAAGGCCAGCGGGTCCTGCCCGGCGGCGTGGGCCAGCTCGTCCATGAAGCATTCGATATAGATGGCGTTCGGGTTCAGGTTCACGCCCCGCCAGAAGCCCGGCAGGATGTGCGGGTTGCGCATCGCGTGGTCGATCAGGATGTTGGGGATAGTGTAGCCGATCGCCGCCTCCGGTCCTCCGGGGTTGAGCCCTTGGAAGGTGACCGGGTCGCGACCCTCGACCATGCGTTGTGGCGCGATGGCGGCCAGGATCGACTGGCCCGAGATGCGCATGTGCAGGCCGGTCAGGTTGCCGTCCCCGTCGAGGGCGGCGCGCATCCGGCACTGCGTGACCGGGTGGTACCGGCCGTGCGTCATGTCCTCCTCGCGGGTCCAGATCAGCTTGACCGGCGTGCCCGGCATCTCCTTCGCGATGAGCACCACCTGCCGCACCCAATCGTGCGTGGCGCCGCGCCGGCCGAAGCCGCCGCCGAGATGGATCTTGTAGACCTCGCAGGACGTGGCCGGCAGCCCGGCGGCGTCGGCCGTGGCCGCCAGCGCAGCTTCGCCGTTCTGCGTCGGGGTCCAGACCTCGCAGCGCTCCGCCGTCCAGAGCGCGGTCGCGTTCATCGGCTCCATCGTAGCGTGGTTCTGGAACGGCACGCCGTAAACGGCCTCGACCACTCTGGCAGCGCCCGTCAGCGCGCCGACCACGTCACCGGCCTTGTTGCCGACGAAGGCCTGCTCGGCGTCGAGCCCCTCGCGCAGGGTGGCCGCAATGGTCTCGCTGGATACGCTCGCGTTCGGGCCCTCGTCCCAGACGATCGGCAGGGCATCGAGGGCAGTCTTGGCGCGCCAGAACGTGTCGGCCACCACCGCGACCGCGCTGTCGCCGACCTGGACGACGCGTTTCACGCCGGGCATGCCCGACACCGCCGCGGCGTCGAAGCTCTTCACGCTGCCGCCGGTGACCGGACAGTCGCGGATTGCGGCGTTGAGCAGGCCGGGTAGCTTGAGATCGATCCCGTAGACCTGGCTGCCATCGAGCTTGGGCAGGGTGTCGAGCCGCTTCAGCGGCTTGCCGGCGATGGTCCAGTCCTTCGGATCCTTAAGCACCACGTCCTTCGGCGGCTCGAGCTTGGACGCCTCTGCGGCGACAGCGCCGTAGGTGGTGCTGCGGCCGGACGGACCGTGCGTGATGACGCCCCGCGCGACGCGGCATTCGGCGGGCGGCACGCCCCACCCCTTCGCGGCGGCGGCGATCAGCATGGTGCGGGCGGCGGCCCCGCCCTTGCGCACGTACTCGTGGGAATCGCGCACGCCCCGGCTGCCGCCGGTCGAGTAGTCGCCCCAGACGCGTTTGCGGGCGAGGTTCTGACCCGGGCTCGGATACTCGGTGGTGACCCTGGCCCAGTCGCAGTCGAGTTCCTCGGCGACGAGCTGCGCGAGGCCGGTGAGCGTGCCCTGGCCCATCTCCGAACGGGCGATCCGGATCACCACGGTCTCGTCCGGCTTCACCACGACCCAGGCGTTCACCTCCGGCGCGGCGGGCGCCGCGTCGAGGGTCGCCGCGCGTGTGGGGAACGGGATGTGGAAGCCGAGGGTGAACAGACCGGCGCCGGCGAGCAGCGTGCGGCGGCTGGGGCGGGCAGCCTGCGGGGAGGCCTTGGATCCGAGATTCATCTGCTCCTCCCCCGTCAGCCGGATTGGCCGCGCTCGGCGGCAATCTTGATGCCCGCGAGCACGCGGTTATAGGTGCCGCAGCGGCAGATGTTGGTGATCTCCTGGCGGATCTGCTCCTCACTTGGACGCGGGTTCTGCGCCAGCAGTGCCGCCGAGGCCATGATCATCCCGGGCTGGCAGAAGCCGCATTGCGGCACGTCGAGCGCGGCCCAGGCTTGCTGGATCGGATGGCCGGCATCCGGGGCAAGCCCCTCGATCGTGACGATCTTCTGACCTGGCTCAAGCGCTGAGAGCGGCATGGAACAGGAGCGGACGGCCGCCCCGTCAATATGCACGGTGCAAGCGCCGCATTGGGCGATGCCGCACCCGTACTTGGTGCCGGTCAACCCGATCTGCTCGCGGATGACCCAGAGGAGCGGCGTGTCGGGCTCGGCATCAATCTCACGCACGACGCCGTTGACGTTCAGTCGTGCCATATGACCCTCTCCCGAACCAGCATTATGTATCCAGTATCCCTAAAATGAGGAAGCCCTCAAGGGAGGGCTTGAGCGACCATCGGCAGCCTTCATCCGGCGCTCAGACATGCCGACCACCGCGACCCAAACGTTCCGGGGCTCTCGATGCAAGAGGCGCGGCCACCACTGCCAACGCATTGACTTCTGCTCCCTTGCCGAGGCCGCCGGCCAATCGTGCGGCTCCAGGAAGGCGGCTCGGCCAATCGCAGGACGTGCTGGACCTCATGCAGATTCCAGCCGCCTTCAGCTGGATCGGAATTGAGCACCAAGCCGCGCCCGCTGGTCTGAAGCTGTACTCCGAACGGATAGCCGCAGACCCTCCCGGCCGCCTGCCTCCGCACGACGAGTCCGATGATGCTTCGCGCACATCTGAAGCCCATCCTCCAACGTGAGACGACGTCCGCTTCCGGGGTACGGGCGTTGATCGCCGAATGGCCGGGATGGGCGCAAAGCGGAACGGCCGGTGCTGCACACGCCGTAGCTTCGGCATGCGGAAAGCAGACGGTTTGTCTCAGGAGAGAGAGACGATTACCAGTCGCCGCCGCAGGCTGATCCGATGGGGCTGATGAGTGAACATCAGCCGTGCCGGTGCGCGGCTGATCGCAGCATAAAGCCTTGGATTGCCTGAAGGTCGAAGTTGAAACCGTTTGCCTTTGCCCGCCGCTTCGGGCTTCAAACCGTGCCGACGTCGAGCACGGATTTTCCGATCGCGACCCGGTCGACGAGTTGCTGCAAGGGCGTGTGCGCTTCGGCGATGGGAAAGACGGCTGCAGGTATGGCAGCAAGTTTGCCACTGGCGATCATCGCGAATACCGCCTCAACACGGCTGTTAAATTCGCCCGGCGTGGTGATGAAGTCGGCCAGACGGGGGCGGATGAAGCTGATCGAGCCGGCGTCCATCAATGCTGAAACATCCAGCGATGGGACTGCACCGGAGTTGGTCCCAACCAGCACGAGCGTGCCGCGCCGCTTGAGGCAACGAATAGAGCGCTCGATCGTGTCGCGGCCGGCGGAGTCGAAGACGATGGCCGCGCCGCCGCCTGTCACGTCGCGGATCCGCTCGACGAAGTCGGGGTCATCAGGGCTTAGCACGGCCTCGGCGCCATTCCGGCGCGCGATATCGGCCTTCTCCTCGCTCGAAGCCGTCGCGACGACGCGGATGCCGACACGCCGCAACATCTGCGTGAGGAGTTGTGCGATGCCGCCCGCACCCGACCAGACGAGGGCCCAATCCGCTGCGCGTAGGACGGCGAGATCATGGGCGAGATAGTGGGCGGTGATGCCCTGGAAGGTCACGGCAGCAGCAGTCTCGGTATCGATCGTGTCGGGAAGACGTGCGAGCTTCGCGGCCGGCACGGCGGTCCACTCGGCATGCGCCCCCCACTGAAGGCAGAAGGATACCCGATCGCCAACGCTGATCGTGTCCACGCCTTCTCCGAGCGCTGCGACATGTCCCGCTCCTTCCATTCCAATCGTCAGGGGCACCTTGAGCGGGTAGGTGCGTGACGCCCTGTAAGCACCACGAACTGTGTAGACGTCCATGAAGTTGACGCCGGAATGCTTCATCCGGACCAAGACCTCGCCCGGCTCGGGACGAGGCACAGCAGCTTCCTCAAGATTAATCTGCGAGAGGTCGCCCCACTCCTGAACTCGCAGCGCCCGCATCGTCGCGGGCCGACCCGGTGTGCTCGTCTCTCTCATTCCGCATGTCTCCGAGCGCAGCAATGCCGGCAGTGCTAACGCTTAATTCTCGGGCATCAATGAGATTAATTAAAGCTCACTTTTGAATAGATTGATCAAAAATGCGTCTGCTTAATTGTTCATAGATCAGCATCATGTCCTGTAGCGCGTGTCGAGAGCATCGAACTCCGGCTTGCGAACAACTGTCTGCCGTTCGTCGAACGTGGCGATCCTGTGAGAGACGGCGTCGAGTGAACCGTCGCGTGCCAAGGCCTCGAGTACCTCGCGAGCACCCCTGAGGGCGGCCTGAAGCGTGGCGTTGGCGTAGAGGACGAGGCTGAACCCAGCCTCGCGCAATTGCGCCTGCGGAACGGCGGGGGTCAGGCCTCCAAAGACTATATTTACAATATGTGGCGCGTCGATCGCCCGCGGGATCTGCAAGAGCTCGGTCTCGTGCGTCGGTGCTTCGAGGAAGATCACGTCTGCGCCCGCCTCGGCGAAGGCCGCGGCGCGGTCGAGAGCCGCCTGGAAACCCAGAGTGGCGTAAGCGTCCGTCCGGGCGATGATCTGGAGGTCGCCGTCCCGCCGCGTATCGAGCGCAGCGCGCAGCTTCTGGAGCATCTCCGGCAAGGGAATGACGTCCTTGCCTGAAAAGTGGCCGCACTTCTTGGGGAAGACCTGATCCTCGATCTGGATCCCGGCCGCGCCCGCCCGCTCAAGGAGCCGGATCGTACGGGTCATATTGACCGGATTGCCGAAGCCCGTGTCTGCATCGACGACGATCGGAATGTTCACCACCTCGGCCACAGCCGACAGCGTGGTACAGACCTCTGTGAGCGTCGTCAGCCCGACATCCGGGATGCCGAAGTTCATGTTGGCGATCCCAGCGCCGCTCAGATACACGGCTTCGAACCCGAGATCTTCGATCAGGCGCGCGAAGAGCGCGTTCGGAGCGCCGGCCAGGAGCGTGGCGTCCCGCCGCGAGACGATCCGTTTGAGGCGTGTCGTCGCCCGTGCGTCATCGGTGCTGAGGGACGTGGCGGTGTGATTATCGAATGTCACGGCATGCCCCTCCGGCTTTGCGCTGAAACGCATCGCCCGCCAAGCCGAGATCGACTTCAGCGGGCGTTCTCCCGGACACCACCAACGGGAACGGGGCTCGGCGTTTCGTGCCCAATCGGACTTCAAGGCCGCGCTAGCCAAAATCTGTAAACAGTTTTCAGATGGCTCGCAAGGCGGTAACTCGTCCTTGCGCTGCGCTGGGCGCGGTGCGCAGATGGATTGTGCCATCGCCGCGACGCGGTCCTCGGGCGGCTACCGCCGGGCGATGCGAGGGGACACGACGACGTTGAGCCGGATTCAAGCCATCGCCCAGACCTCTCTGGTCAACGAGACGCTCGGCAAGCTCGTGGAGGCGATTGCCTCTGGCGAGTTTATCCCCGGCCAGAAGCTGTCCGAGGCGTCGCTGGCCCGTCAACTCGGCATCAGCCGCGGCCCCTTGCGCGAGGCGCTCCAGCGCTTGGAGGGCAAAGTGGTCATGCGTACGCCGCGGCGCGGCGTGCGCGTCATCGACTTCAGCCGGCCCGTGCTCGAACAGATCTTCTACGTGCGCGAGGCCCTGGAGGGGATGGCGGCCCGTCTAGCCGCGGAGAATTCCAGCACCGGCGAGATCGAGGCGCTCACCGAGCTCCTAAGCGGTCACGCGGTCCGGCCAGAACTCGAGGCGGGCGAGGCCTACCTGCAGCGCTCGGACGACGAGGATTTCCACCTCGCGATTGCGCGCGCGGCCAAGTGCGAGCGCCTCCAGGCGCTCCTCCTGGACGAGGTCTACTTCCAGCTCCGGCTCTACCGGGCGCGGTCCAGCATGCGCCCGGGGCGCGCGCGCGCCGCGCTTGAGGAACACCGCAGCATCGTCGCCGCGCTCGAGGCGCACGACCCGTCCGCCGCCGAACGCGAGATGCGCCGACACATCCGCAACGCCCGACTGAGCGCGTTGGCAGGGCTGCCGACACAGTGAGAGTCATCTCCCACGCCTGACGGTAAACTGTTGACAGTTTACCGTCAGGCGTGGGAGGGTGCGGACCGAAGGCCCAGAGAGGTCCGGATTGATGGGCACGGCGTCGATCAGCGGTGAGGCCCGGCAGGCTTAGCGTGCCCGCTGGCTAGGGTTCGCGCGGTCGTCCCGCCCGAGGGAGACGTCCATGCTCACGCGAAGATCTGCCGTCACCGGAGGTGCCGCCGCCCTCGGCCTAGTTCCCGCGCGCCTAAAGGCGCAGGCCCCCGCGGCGCCGATCCGGATCGGGGTGCTGGAGGACATGTCGGGCGTGTTCTCGGATCTCGGCGGACCGAGCACCGTCGTCGCCGCGCAGATGGCGGTCGAGGATTTCGGCGGAAGCGTGCTGGGCCGGAAGATCGAGATCCTCGGCGGCGACCACCAGAACAAGCCGGACATCGGCGTCTCGATCGCCCGTGAGTGGTACGACGTACAGCAAGTGAGCCTGATCACCGGCCTTACGAACAGCGCGGTCGCACTCGGTGTGCAGAAGCTCACCGCGGACAAGGGCCGGATCAACATCGTCCAGAACGCGGCCACCGACGCATTGATCGAGGGGAGCTGCTCGCCCAACGGTATCGTCTGGAACTGGATCGCCCGGTCCATCGTCAAGTCGACGGTCGAGCAGACCATCCGATCCGGCGGTCGCAGTTGGTACTTCATCGTGTCGGACTACGCCGGCGGCCGCGTCATGGAGGACGAGGCGGCCCCGGTCATTAAGGCGGCGGGCGGAGCGGTGATCGGCGTTACCCGACCGCCGGTCGGGCAGCCGGACTTTGCCTCCTACCTCCTCTCCGCACAGTCCTCGGGTGCGCAGATCCTCGGCGTCGTGACCTACGGGCAGGATTTCGCCAACCTGCTCAAGCAGGCGGTCGAGTTCGGTGTCACGCCGGGCATGCGGCTCATCGCGCCCTTCGTCTTCCACTCGGACCTGCGAGCCGTCGGGCCGACGGCAGTCCAGGGCATGATCGTCGCCGCGCCCTTCTACTGGGACCTGAATCCCGAGACGCGGGCTTGGTCGGCGCGCTTCCGTCAGCGGACCAAGCGCGCCCCGGACGTGGGCCACGCGGGTACCTACAACGCCGTGACCCACTACCTGAAGTCTGTGAGGGCAGCCGGGACCGTCGAGACGGAGCCCGCGCTCGCCGCAATGCGCGCCACCGCGATCGACGACATGTCGACCAAGAGCGGCCGCATCCGCCGGGACGGCATGGTCGAGCGGGAGATCTTCCTGTTCGAGGGCAAGCGTCCAGGCGAGTCCAAGGACCCCTGGGACCTGCTGCGGCAGATCGGGACCGTACCCAGGGCAGAGGCCTTCCCGATCCCGGCGGATCCGAAGTGTGCTCTCCTCAGGAGTTGATGCGGCAGGAGCGAGACCGATGACCCAGTGTTCCCTCCCGGCGGTCTTCATGCGCGGCGGCACGAGCAAAGCGCTCATGTTGCACGCGCGCGACCTGCCCGCCGACCGGGAGGCCTGGACGCCGCTCCTTTGTCGGGCGATGGGATCGCCAGACTCCTATGGGCGGCAGCTCGACGGTATGGGCGGCGGCGTATCCTCGCTGTCGAAGGTCTGCGTGATCGCGCCGGCCGCGCGGCCGGACTTCGACGTCGACTACACCTTCGTCCAGGTGGCGATCCACGAGGCGCGGATCGATCTCGCCGGCAACTGCGGCAACATGAGTTCGGCGGTCGGGCCGTTCGCGATCGACGAGGGGCTGGTGAGGCCCCGGCCCGGCGACGCCGCGACTGTCCGGATCTTCAACACCAACACGCGGAAGGCGATCCACGCGACCTTCCCGCTGATCGGCGGGCGTGCCCGCGAGAAGGGGGAGCTGGCGATCCCCGGCGTCGCGGGCACCGGCGCCGCGATCCGCCTCGACTTCCTCGATCCCGGCGGCGCGACGACGGGGCGCTTGTTGCCAAGCGGCCGGACTCGCGACGTGCTGGAGGTGCCGGGCCACGGCTCGATCGAGGCCTCGCTCGTAGACGCGGCCAACGCGACGGTTTTCGTGCGCGCGGCCGATCTCGGGCTGACCGGGCGCGAGCGCCCTGACGAGGTGGACGCCCGGCCCGACCTGCTGATCCGCCTCGAAGCCATTCGGGCGGCTGGATCGGTCGCGATGGGCATCGCTCCCGACCTCGCGGCCGCCCACGCGGTGCGGATGGTGCCGTTCATCTGTTTCGTGAGTCCTCCGGACGACGGGGAGGAAGGCGATCTGGTGATACGCGCCATCTCGAACGGGCAGGCCCACCGCGCCCTGCCGCTCACCGTCTCGCTCTGCACCGCGGCCGCCGCCCAGATCGACGGCACCGTCGTCGCGGCATGCCGCCGGGCCGCTTCCCCCCGGGACCGCTGCGCCTTGCGATGCCCGCGGGCTTCCTGGCCGTCGACGCGGCGGTGACACGGGACGGCGGCTGGGCAGTCCGACACGGCTCCTTCTACCGGACAGCCCGCCGATTGTTCGAAGGGCGCGTCTTCGTGGGGCCGGCGTAGCCAGCCGTCCGGCCCCGACGTGAACTGCAGCCAGACCACAGTCCATCAGGAAGACTCATGACGCGGTACAAGCTCTTCATCGACGGCCGATGGATCGAGGAGGAAGGACAGGAACACTTCCCAGCCGTGAATCCCTACACGCGGGAGGAATGGGCGAAGATACCTCAGGCAAGCGACCGGCAGGTCGCCGACGCGACCGCGTCGGCCCGGCGGGCCTTCGAAGGGGCCTGGTCGAAGACCTCGGGGGCCGAGCGTGCGCGCCTGATGCACAGGCTCGCCGACCTCATGGCGAACGACGCGGATCGCATGAGCCGGATGGAGAGCACCGACAACGGCAAGGTGGTCCGCGAAACCCGCAGCCAGATGTTGTTCGCTGCGCGACAATACCGCTTCTTCGCCGGCTACGCCGACAAGATGTGGGGCAAGACGATCCCGCTCGATCAACGCGATACGCTAGACTACACCGTCCGCGAGCCGATCGGCGTCGCGGTGCTCATCACGGCCTGGAACTCGCCGATGGGCTTGTTGTCCAACAAGCTCGCTCCGGCACTCGCGGCCGGCTGCTGCGTCGTCGTCAAGCCGTCCGAGCACGCCTCCGCGACCACCCTGGAGTTCGCCCGCTTCGTCGAGGAGGCTGGCTTCCCGCCGGGCGTCTTCAACGTGGTCACGGGCGACGCCCGGGTCGGCAAGGCGCTGCTCGCGAGCGGTCCCATCGACCGGGTGAGCTTTACCGGCAGCCCGGCCGTTGGCCGGGAGATCGCCGCCGTCGCCGGCCGCGCGCTCGTGCCAGCAACGCTGGAGCTCGGCGGCAAGTCTCCGAACATCATCTTCGAGGACGCCGACCTGAAGCGGGCGGTCGTGGGGGCGCTGGCCGGCATCTTCGCCGCCACCGGCCAGACCTGCATCGCGGGCTCGCGGCTTCTCGTGCAGCGCGGGGTCTACGACCACGTGGTGGCTGCGCTCGTCGAACGCGCCGGCCGCATCCGACTCGGCGACCCCTGTGACCCTGCCACCGAGATGGGCACCGCGGCCAACGAGCCGCAGTTCCAGCGCATCCTCGGCTCGATTGATCGGGCGCGGACGGAGGGCGCACGCCTCGCCGCGGGGGGCAACGCGGCCCGGGGGGCTCATCTCGGGCGCGGCTTCTTCGTGGAGCCGACGATCTTTCGCGACGTCTCGAACGACATGAGCATCGCCCAGGAAGAGGTGTTCGGGCCTGTACTCTCGATCATCCCCTTCGACAGCGAGGAAGAGGTGATCGATATCGCCAACGCCACGCGCTACGGCCTCGCGGCCGGCGTCTGGACCGAGAACGTATCGCGCGCGCTGCGGGTCTCCCGCGCGATCCGAGCCGGCACGGTGTGGGTCAACACCTACCGGGCCGTGGCCGTGCAGGCGCCGTTTGGCGGCTTCAAGGAGAGCGGGTTCGGCCGCGAGCGCGGCGAAGTCGCCCTCGACGAGTTCACCAACACCCGCAACGTCATGATCGATTTCTCCGGAGAGGAGCGCGACCCGTTCGCGATCAAGGCATGAAGGACCACCAGTACGACGTCGTCGTGGTCGGCTGCGGGGTGGCTGGCCTCTCCGCCGCGGTGTCGGCCGCTGAGACCGGGCGGCGCGTCGCGGTTCTGGAGCGGTCACCGATCGAGGAGCGGGGCGGCAACACCCGCTGGACCGAAGCCTACATGCGCATGAAGAACGAGAACGAGGTCTCCGATGACTTCGAGGAGCACTTCATGCAGAACGCCGGGTCTCATCTCGACCCGTCGCTCGTCGCCGAGACCGGGCGGCCGTATCCGGAATGGTCACCGATCGTGAAGGCGCTCTCCTTCACCGATCCGGAAATCGTCAGCACGCTGGCGACCGAGGCGGGGCCTACGCTCGCGTGGCTGCGCGAGGCGGGCGTCACCTTCTCGGACATGGCGAGCTATCTCATCACCTCTTCGACCACTCGGATCTGCCCCGTGGGCGGTGGCTTGGCGCTGATCGAGGCGCTGGCCTCTGCCGCTGAGCGCCGCGGGGTCGACTTTTACTATCAGACGAGCGCGCGCGCCCTCGTGCGCGGCCCGGACGGGGCCGTCGCCGGGATCGAGGCCAGGAACCCCGACGGCGCGCACCGCTTCCACGGCAAGGTCGTGCTCGCCTGCGGCGGCTTCGAAGGCAACGCGGAGATGCAGGTGCGCTACTACGGCGCTCAGGCCCGCTACATCCGGCCGGTGGCACGCGGCGGCTACTACAACCGGGGCGAGGGCATTCGGATGGGGCTCGACGCCGGCGCAGCCCCCTGCGGCGATTTCAGCGAGTACCACGCCGAGCCGATCGACCCGCGCTCGGGCCAGTCCGAGCCGATCGTCTTCGTGTTCCCCTACGGCATCCTCGTCGATGGTGCAGGCCGGCGCTTCGTGGACGAGGCGTCCCACACGGTGGACGCGATCTACGAGAACATCGCGCGGATGATCGCCCGGCTGCCCGGCGGGACGGCCTATGTGGTCTGTGATGCCCGGCTCGACGACGTACCGAACTGGCAGCGCACTGTACGCAGCGACCAGAAGCCGTACACGGCCGACACGATCGAGGATCTCGCTCGCCAGATCGGTGTTCCCCCCGCAGCGCTCGCCGCCACGGTGGCCGCGTACAACGCGGCGACGCGACCCGGGCAGTACCGTCCCCTCGAACTCGATGGTCTATCGACCGAGGGACTCACACCGCCCAAATCAAACTGGGCTCTTCCCATCGACCTGGGGCCTTATCGGGCTTGGCCAATCAGCTCGGCGAATTGTTTTACCTTCGGTGGCCTGCGCTGCAACACCAACGCGCAGGTTGTGGATCACGATGGCGAGCCGATCGACAACCTCTACGCCGCTGGGGAAACCATGGGTCTCTACTACGGTCGCTATACCGGCGCGACCTCGGTGCTGCGCGGTGCCGTGTTCGGCCGCATCGCCGGACGCCACGCAGCCCAGGCAAATCATGGCGGCTGACTGGCGCCAAGAACGCATAGTATCACTGGCTGCACATCATAAGCGTCGTGCAAATCAGACTTGAAATTTAAGATTTCGCGTCGTGAGATCTGGTTTATGCTGCCCTGCGAGCGCTTGATGTCAAGCAAGAGGGCGGAACGATAGGGGTAAGCGTGCGCCAAAGTTTCAAAATTTATGCTTGCGAACTCTGTTACATAGCGTCGAGCATGATTTTAGCCGAGAGACGAGGCGGAAGTCATTCGTCGGATCATGTCAGCATACGGAGACAGACGGAATCGCGGCAAACGACCACGATAGGTGCAATGCTGTGGGTTCGCTTCCGAGCTCGGAGCCAATGTTCGGGCATGGCGGGTCCGAAACCTAGCTGACCGGACGGCGCTTTGACGCACGGCGGTGCGTGTCGCGCGCGTGTCTCACCGGCTACATCGCATCCAACCCCTTTCTACCTGCGCCAGGACAACAGGCCGACTGTCCCAATTCGTCGGCACTCCACACAGCTCGTCGAACAGGCGTCGCTTGTCTGTCCGCGTCGAATATCCTGCGCCAGCGCGCACCTCTAGCCCGCTCGCTGTTCATCCCTCCCCTGGGCGCGGGAACCCCGTTCCGGCCGGACCTTCGCGGCTGCCACGAGGCCCTCCGACCATGGACGTCACCATCCCCCTGCCGCAGCTCGCTGATACCAGCGACCTTCATGACACGCGCAGCATCCCAACGGAACGCGCCCGCACCGCCCTCGACCCCTCAGGCCTCGGAGCACCGCCATCCCTCTTGCCCGTCATCCCTGAGACCACGCGCCGCCGGCACCATGTGTTCGTCCCCGCTGACCACCGCTTTAAGGCCGCCGCCCGCTTCCTCCAGGCGCTCTGGCGCGAAGACCGCGACTTCCCGATCGGCACGCACATCGACCGGGCCAACCCGCACAGAGTCCGCCGCCTCGGCTCGCGCATCTCGATCGCCGCCGGGCGCTCTGGAGCCAACTTCATGACCCCCGAAATCGCCGCGGTGGCTGCCAGGGCGCTGGCCTACCGCGAGCCAGGCGCCGCCTACGACATCAGCCGCCTGCGCACCAACCTGCTGTCCTCGCAGCCGCTCGCCTTCAATCTGTTCGGCCCACTTGCAGCCGACCCTACACTCGCCGCCCGGTTCATCGCCGAACTCGTGCCCACCGCGCAGCTTGCCACGGTCACCGCTATCCTGTTCAAACACAGCCCTGGCCGTGGCTATCCACAGTTCACCGCCGACCGCACCGCGTTCGACGTCGTCATCCGCGGCACCACGGCAACCGGCCGACGGGTGCTGGTCTGCATCGAGGTGAAGTACAGTGAGGCGGGACATGACGCGGCCCCACCGCCCCATCCGCGTCACGCCGAGATAGCGCGCAAGACGCAAGGTCTGTTCGTGAATCCGGATGACCCCGCACTGACTGGCCCAGCCTGCCAGCAGCTCTACCGCCAGCACTGCCTCGCGAGCGCGATGCTCGTCACCGGCCTCGCCGACACGGCAACACTGGCCTTCATCGCCCCCGCGCACAATCGACCCGCACACACAGCGGCCGAGATTTACCGCGGTCACCTCGCGGACTCGGCCGCTGGCCAGATCCCGTTCGTGCCCACGACGCTGGAGCACGCCTTCGCCGCACTGGCGACGGCCGGCCTCCCAGAGCACGCCCGAGCGCTTCATCGCCGCTACACCGACTGGTGGCTCCTCGACGGCGAACTCGAACTCGCGATGCTGGCCGCAAAGGCAGACGTTCTGCCGGACATCGCATCAATGGCGTCCACGTCGCGCACCGCCTTCATCACAAACCCGATCTCGAGCAGACGATCGCAGCGTGCCCGTCCCAGGGCGCACGCACGCTCTGCCGCCTAACGCAGCTCGCGACGATTGATACGACGGAGCCAGGGCCGGCGGCAGCCCCCATGCCGCCGGCCCTGGTCGATCCGGTGCTCCTCCAAGATCTTGGAGGCGTCCATGACACCGCCGCACCCACGACCCATCATCCCGCGGTTCTGCCCGGTTCGCGTCCGGCGCATGTCTTTGAAAACAGAACACTCTTGAGCTCGCAATTCTATGAACAAACGAGCTAAACCGGGGCCGGCGAGCTCCAGCTCGCCCCGGGCGCGACAGCCGCCCTCGATCGAGTTGTCTCTCGACGGTCTGCCTGTCACTGCGTCGGCTCGCAGCTACTTGATCGTAGGGCCCCGGAACAGATCGATGGATGTGAACCGATCGAGACGGTCAAGCGCCGCTGCTCCACCCTCTGCATGGCTCGGAGCTGGTGGACCGGATGCCCCGCATCGCATGACGATGCGGAGCTGCCGATCAGGGGGCCGCGGGTGCTACGTCCTCGCCGCCCGCGGCGAGCTGTGCCGACACGCCGAGCGCCGAATGCGTGAGGACCATCCGGGCGGCCCGCTCCGCAGCGTCCTGCTGTCCGGCATCGAGCGCCCGCAGCACCGCTGTCCAGTCCTGAAGGGATTCGATCCGTCGGTGCTCCTCGACGAAGGACAGCGCGCGCGATCGCACGATGTGCCACGAGCCCAGACTGGCGAGCTGCTCGTAGATCTCGATCAGGTATCGGTTGCCGCTGGCGCGCAGCAGGAGATGTTGCGCGGCGATCGAGAGCTCCGCGAACCGAAACGGATCGGCGTCCCTGTGCGTGTGACTGTGCATCTGATTCACGATGCGGCCGAGATCGCGCACCACGTCCGTACGGTTTGCGCCTGCGCACTGCGCGGCCGCGACGCCGAGTAGCGCGCCGCGGACCTCGAACAGCTGCAGCACGTCCTGGGTGATCGGTGTTGCCACGCGCGCCCCGAAGCGCGGGATGCGCTCGACGAAGCGGCTCTTCTCCAAGAGGATCAGCGCCTCGCGCACGGTCGCGCGGCTGACCGCGTGCTCCTGCGCCAGACTCAGCTCCTTCAGGCGGACGCCGGGTGGGAGGCGGCCGGCCAGGATCGCATCCTGCAGGCGCTCGGCCAGCTGAGCCGGCAGGGAGCGGGCGGTCAGGCCGATCGGCGCGTCCGCCATGGCGCTGGTGTCGGCGTCGCCGTTGGATCTCATGGTCGCGATGTTAGCGCAGTCGACACGGTTTTGCTCTCACAGGACCGGCACCAAAACTCCTTGTCAGACAATCGACACCCGACTAGCATGCCTAAAAGTGATTTGGGAGGATGCTCGATGGGCGTGAACGTCGAACCCTTGGGCTACGCGCTCGGCGCAGCCGTCACGGGCCTTGATCTGTCGCGGGACGTCGATCCGGCGGACATGGCCGCGGTGCACGCCGCCTGGTTGAAGCACCTCGTCCTCGTCTTCCCAGGGCAGAATCTGACGCCCGAGCAGCACATGCGCTTCTCGCGGAACTTCGGGCGGCTCGACCAGCACGCCTCGCAGCCGCGCAACTACCTCGATCCCGAGCATCCCGAATTGCTTATGATCACCAACAAGCCCATCGCCGGAAAGCCGTCGGATACCCGCAATACCGGGCGCAACTGGCACACCGACCTGACGTTCACCCTGCGGCCGGCCAAGGGCGCCCTGCTCCTGTGCCGGGAAAAGCCGCCGGTCGGCGGCGACACGATGTGGGCAAACCTCTATCTCGCCTACGAGACGCTGAGCCCGCGCATGCGGGACTTCGTCGAGGGGCTCGAGGCCGTGCACGACGCCTCGCTCATCAAGAACATCGAGCAGCGCGATCCCGAGAAGGTGGCCGAACTCAAGCGGCTGAACCCGCCGGTCGTGCATCCGGTGGTGCGCACGCACCCCGAGACGGGCCGGAAATCGCTCCTGATCGGCCAGCGCATCCGGCGCTTCGTGGGGATGAGCGACGAGGAGAGCGACGCGATCCTGCACTTCCTCAACGAGCACGCGATGGCGCCGGAATTCGTCTACCGCCACCGCTGGACGGTAGGCGATCTCGTCCTCTGGGACAACCGGTGCACCCAGCACATCGCCCTGCCGGATTTCGATCAGAGCCAGTATCGGCACATGGTCCGCTGCTCGCTCGAGGGGGAAGAGGTCGGGCGCCTGTACGAGGTGGCGCAGAACGACAATCCGGACGCGCTGGCGCGCGCCGTGGCCGCGATGGCCTGAGCCGAAACGCCGTCACCGGGAGCGGCTGAACCGCCGCGCTGCTGGTGGCCCACCGCGACCGAAGGTGAGGCGCTCATGGCGACGGGTTCCGCGAAATCGTTCTATCTGCAGATCATCGCCGCCGTCGTGGCGGGTGCCGCGCTGGGGCATGTCTACCCCGAGTTCGGCACGGCGCTTCAGCCCTTGGGCGACGCCTTCGTGCGCGCGATCCGCATGGTGGTCGCGCCGATCATCTTCGTCACCGTCGTGCTCGGCATCGCCAAACTGCGCGACAGCGCCGAAGTCGGGCGCATCAGCCTGAAGGCGATCGTGTACTTCGAGGTTCTGACCACGCTCGCGATGGTGATCGGCTTCGCCGTCGGCCATTTCGTGGCGCCCGGCGAGGGCATGAACATCGACCCCGCCACCTTGAGCCGCGCCAGCGTCGGGAACTACGTCGCGAAGGCCGCGACGCAGGACATGGTCGGGTTCTTCGTCAACATCATCCCGAACACGATCGTCGGCGCCTTCGCGTCCGGCGATACGCTCAGCGTGCTGCTCGTGGCCGTGCTCTGCGGGCTCGCCCTCGTCCAGCTCGGCCCGCGCAGTACCGGATTGCTGGTCCTGTTCGACGACCTCGGCGCGATGCTGTTTCGCGTCCTCGGGCTGATCATGCGGCTGGCTCCGATCGGCGTGTTCGGGGCGGTGGCCTTCGCGATCGGCCGCTACGGCATCGGCAGCCTCGCCCAGCTCGGCAAGCTCGTGCTGTGCTTCTACCTGACGCTGCTCGCCTTCATCGGCCTCGTGCTCGGGCCGATCGTCAGGCTCACCGGACTGCGGCTGTGGGCGCTCGCGCGCTACATCCGGGAGGAGATCTTCATCGCGCTCGGGACGAGCACGACCGAGCCCGTCCTGCCGCTGCTCCTCGTCAAGCTCGAACGGCTCGGGTGCAGGCGGTCGGTCGTCGGCCTGACGCTGCCGCTCGGCTACGCGTTCAACCTCGACGGCACGTCGATGTACTTCACCCTGGCGATCGCCTTCATCGCGCAGGCGCTCAACATCCCGCTGTCGTTCGGCGACTACGTCCAGATGCTGGCGGTGCTCCTCCTCGTGTCGAAGGGAGCCGCCACGGCACCCGGAGCGGGCTTCATCACGCTCGCGGCCACGCTCTCGACCGTGAGCGGCAAGATCCCGGTGGAGGGGATCGTCATCATCCTGGGCGTGGACCGGTTCATGAGCGAGGCCCGGGCGATCGGGAACCTGTTCGGCAACACGGTGGCCACGGTCTTCGTCGCGTGGTGGGAGAAGGCGCTCGACGTGGAGCAGGCGCGTCGCGTGCTGGCGCGCGACGATCGCGCGCCGGCCGCCCCGCCGGCCCTCAAGCCGGCGCAGGACGCGCTCAGGCGCTCGGCTTGAGCGCGCGCCGAGGCCATCCCGATCCCCATCTGGCGCGAGCCCGCGCGCCGTCACGGACGGCCCGGCACTCCGGGCGTGTGTCATGGTTGGGCCGGGCATGGTTCTTGGAACAGGCCGAGGGCCGGGCGCGCGCGGGGCCCGACCGACTTGCCGGGGCCGATCCGTCACGAGGCGCCCGGTTCGACTCGGCGCCCCGCGGACGGGCGCTCGAGGATCGCCTGTGACGCGCGGGGGGCTTCGTGGCTGCATCTCACCTCCATCCCGACCTTCTCGTCTTCGACGGCCTCGCCCTCACCTCCGGCGGCCGCCGGGAGCTCGAACTCATGCGGGCCGGCGGGCTCACGGGGGCCAACTTCACCTGCTCGGTGTGGGAGGGGTTCCGCCCGACCATGGAGCGCATCGCGCGCTGGAAGATTTCGCTCGCCGCGAACGCCGACCTCGTGCGCCCGGTGCTCACCGCCGCCGATCTGCGCGCCGCCAAGCGGGAGGGCCGGATCGGCGTGGTCCTGGGCTGGCAGAACGCGTCGGCGATCGAGGACCAAATCCCGTTCATCCAGCTCTTCCACGACGTCGGCGTACGCGTCGTGCAGCTGACCTACAACACGCAGAACCTCATCGGCTGCGGCTGCTACGAGGCGCGCGACTCCGGCCTCACCGGCTTCGGCCACGAGGTCGTGGCGGAGCTGAACCGCGTGCGCATGCTGATCGACCTGTCGCATGTCGGGCCCAAGACCTCCGAGGAGGCCATCGCCGCCTCCCGCCTGCCGGTCTGCTACTCCCACGTGGCCGCCCGTGCCTTGAAGGATCATCCGCGCAACAAGTCGGACGACCAGCTCCGCGCCATCGCCGAGAAGGGCGGGTTCGTCGGCGTGACCTTCTTCACCACGTTCCTGGCGCGCGGCATGGACGCGACCCTCGACGACTTCCTCGACGTCGTCGAACACATCATCGGCGTCGTGGGCGAGGAGGGTGTCGGCTTCGGCACCGACGCCCGCCAGCGCTACGAGGCGTGGTCGATCTACTGGGAGGACTACACCGAGGCCGACCCGCCCTACTGGACGCACGACAAGGGCTACGCCCGCCAGCTCACGACCTTCGCGCCGCAGCGCCGGCCCGCGGCTTTTGTCGATTACGCGAGTTACGGCGCGCTGACCGCCGCCATGGAGGCGCGCGGCTGGCCGGAGTCTCGCATCCGGCGCGTCATGGGCGAGAACTGGGTTCGCTTCCTCGGCGATGTCTGGGGCGCGTAGCCTCGCGGAGCGATCGAAGGATTTGAGGATGATGGCGATCATCGGCTCCCGTCTCGCATCACCGGACCGCCGGCCCCGGCGGCGAGTGCTCGCCGCGGCGCTGATCGCGCTGCTCGCCGGCCTGCCCGGCGCGGCGCGGGCCGAGAAGGCCGAGATCGCCATCGCCAAGCAGTTCTCGATCGCGTTCCTACCGCTCATCGTCATGGAGCGCGACCGCCTGATCGAGAAGCACGCCCGCGACGCGGGCCTGCCTGAGGTCAAGGTCAACTGGCTCACCTTCAGCGGGCCGGACACGATGATCTCCTCGCTGCTCTCCGGCAGCGCGGACGTGGCGGCGGCCGGCATCCCGGGGGCGCTCATCGTCTGGGCGCGCACGCGCGGTTCGCGCCAGGCGGTGAAGGGCATCGCGGCGATCGGCGCGGTGCCGCTCTATCTCGTGACCCGCGACCCGGCGATCGCCTCCGTGCGGGACTTCAAGGACACCGATCGGATCGCCACGCCGGGCGGCAAGGGCACGATCAATGCCGTCCTGCTGCAGATGGCGGTCGCGCAGACCCTGGGCCAGGCGAGCGTCTCCCGGTTCGACCCCCTGCTGTTCTCGATGGGCCAGCCGGACGCCACCACGGCCATGCTGGCGGGCATCGATACCGTGAAGAGCGTCGTCAGCACGCCGCCCTTCCAGGATCAGCTGCTCGCCGTGCCCGGGATGCGCCGGCTGTTCAGCTCGTTCGCCGTGATGGGCGGGCCGCACAGCTACGCCAACGTCTTGGCGACGACCCGCTTCCACGACGAGAACCCGAAGCTGTTCGGCGCGATCGTGGCGGCCCTGAAGGAGGCGGAGGCGACGATTGCGGCGGACCCGCGCGGTGCGATCGCGGGCTGGATCGCCGCCACCGGATCGAAGCTGCCGCTCGCGGTCGCCGCGCGCGTCCTGGACGAGCCCGGCACCAACTGGAGCCTCACCCCGCAGAACGTGATGACGTTTGCCGACTTCATGGCGCGCACCGGCATGATCGCGAGCGCGCCCGCGTCGTGGCACGACCTCTACTTCCCGGAGGCCGTGTCCGATCGGCCCGGCGGCTGAGGATCTGATCCAGACCGAGATCGAAGGCCGCAACACACGGTTCCGCGGTCAGCCTCTCGCAGTTCAGGGCCGCGCGCGGCATCGCCGCTCGACCCGTCTTGGGGCGCGCGGCCTGGCGTAAGCTCAGGACGCGAAGCGGCCGACGGCGTAGGGGGCCGGATCGATCGGGGCGGCGCGCCTTGCCAGGAGCGCGGCGACCAAGCGCCCGCTCGGCGGACCGGCGGTCATGCCGTAGTGGCCGTGGCCGAACGCCAGGTGCAGGCCCGGCCGCTGCGGGACCGGACCGAGCACGGGCAGTGTGTCCGGGAGCGAGGGCCGGAACCCGAGCCACAGCTGCGGCTCCCCGTGGGTGAGGCCGGGAAAGAGCGCGCGCGCGTGCGCGGCCAGGATCCGGGCGCGGGTCTCGTCCGGCGGGGCGTCGAGGCCCGCGAACTCGACCGTGCCGGCCGCGCGCAGGCCCCCTTCCATCGGCGTCACCCCGAAACCGCGCGACTTGTAGCTGATCGTGTAGCGCGGCTCGATCGAGGGCGCAGGCAGCATGGCGTGGTAGCCGCGCTCGGTTTCGAGTGGCACGCGCACGCCGATCGGATCGAGCAGCGCCTTCGACCACGCCCCGCCGGCGACCACGACGTCGGCGCCGACGCGGTTCGCGATGTTGGTCCAGACCGTGAAGCCGCCGCCCTCGCGCGGGATGAGCTTCAGGGCCCGCTCGGCCACGATCGTGCCGCCCTCCCCGCGCAGTCGCTCGGCCAGGGCCCCGACGAGCCGGGCGGGGCTGAGCGTGTAGCCGTTGCCGGGCACGAGGAGCGCGCGCCGCACGGCGCGGGAGATGCCGGGCACCATCTGCTGCAGGTCGTCGGCCCCGAGCACTTGCGCCTCGATGCCGTGCCGCTCGCGGATCTGCCGCTCGACGCGCGCGCCCGCGCTCTCCCCCTCGCCGTCCCAGACCTGGATCTGGCCGGTGCGCCGGACGAGCTCGCCGAACGCCTGCGGTCCGATCAGGTCCTGCCAACAGGCGAACGCGTCCTTGTGCAGGGCGCGCAGCGCGTCCGAGATCGCCAGGACGCGCTCGATCCGCCCCTCCTTGATCCAGCGCATCAGCCAGGGCAGCGCGGTGGGCAGGTAGGTGGGGTGGACGACGAGGGGGCCCTTCTTGTCCCGGAGCCAGCCAGGCACCTGGCGCAGCATGCCGGGCATCGCGATCGGCGAGGCCGTGTCGGCGCTGATCATGCCGGCGTTGCCGTGTGAGGCGCCGCCGCCCGGCGGCAGCGGATCGATCACGGTGATATCCCGGCCGGCGCGCCGGAGGTAGAGCGCGGTCGACAGCCCGACCACGCCCGCGCCGAGGACGATCGCAGTGTTCTTATCGCTCATGCGGCGTCTCCGGAGGCCGAGAATAGGCGGTGGTTCGACCGTGATCGGTCGGACGGATGGCGTCCGGACTCCGCTCCGGCGATCCCGCACCGCGCGCGGCGCCCTCGCGGTGCGGCCGGGACCGTGGGAGCGGGGCGAGAGGCGGGCACGGGGTCATGTGGTCCGGCGCCGGCGCAGGAGCGCGTCGGCGGCTAGGACTACGCCCGTGACGCCGATCAGGAACGCGCTGACCGCCGCCGTCAGCGCGACCTGCATGTGCAGGCTGTTCCAGATGCGCACCGGCAAGGTCTGCGTGGCCGCGTTGGTGAGGAAGAGCGAGATGACGAGCTTGTCGAAGGAGGTCAGGAACGCGAACAGGGCGGCCGAGGCGACGCCGGGTGCGGCGAGCGGCACACGCTCGGCTTGGCCCGGCCGGAGGGGAAAGGCTGCAGCCATACCCTACACCGCCTGGATCTGCGGCTTCTCGTCGACGCACAGCACCAGCGCGCGATCGGGTGGGGTAAGGTAGAGGCCGACTACGTCGCGCAACTTCTCCACGAACGCGGGATCCGCGGAGAGCTTGAAGGTGTCGGCTCGGTGCGGCCGCAGACCGGAGGCGCGCCAGATGCGTGACACCGCACTCTGGCTCATGCCGGTGCGGCGCGCCATCGAGCGGGTACCCCAGTGCGTGGCGTTGGCCGGTGCCTCTTCCAGGGTAAGAGTGACCAGGCGCTTGATAGCCTCGTCATTGATGCTGCAGGGCGCTCCGGAGCGCGGCGCGTCGACCAGCCCCTCCAGTCGATGCGCGGCGAAGCGGGACTGCCAGAGCGCCACCGTCTGGCGGCTGATTCTCACCGCCGTCGCCACCCCAGGATGGTCGCGCCAGGTTCCGCACCGGCCAGGATGATACGCAGACGCGAAACCAGCGCCTGCCCGGTCCCGTGTCGGCGCAGCAGACGTTGTATCTCACCCTGCTCGTGCCGGCTGAGATCGAGAGATACGGCCTTTGGGCCACGCGACATGGCACACCTCCATCAGGATGCACCCAACGATCCACCCACACAACTAAACTGTCAAATTTATTTCAACTCAGACAACTAGAGAGCGCTTTGGTTCGAATAAATGACATGTTTATTCGGAGGTCTTGATCGAACCAGTCGCTGATACATGAATCCAAGATGATTTGTGTTCATTGTCGATTCTTTCTTGTAAAATAGAGTCATAATTATTCGATTCAAAGCCGCGATCAGCATTGCCAATGCGGTTGCGTGTGCTTTCTGAGTCATTAGCCAACGACTGACTTCTCATGTTAGATATTACGTTCTAGCATGGGCTACTGCTCTTTCGCGCTCGTCGAGGGGTAGCCCGGTCTTCGTACACTTCGGCGTCGAGGAGAGTGTTCAGCCGAGCGAGCTCGCGCTCGATCGGCAAAAGAATATGGCGGCATTCAGCAGCTATATGATGCGACTCAGGAAGCCCAATTCCCTTCCACTGACATTGCCACGGCCCACTACCAAATCGGTACTGAACCTCGTTCATTGCCCACGCCGGAAAGCCTCTAAGAACCTCAGAGTATAGCTTCATTTTCAGATAAGCCTCTTCCTCTGAAATGCCAAATTGAGTGGGACGACCAAAGATGACTGCAATTGCATCTTCAAGAGCCTCCTCGTTTGCGGGTGTGAGACTCAGTCTTAGCTGAGCTCGACGCGTTTCAAGCATTGCCCGGTGTTTGTCGGAAAGTGCCCGCGATGCAGGAGACTTACGGCGTCGAAAGTCTGTAGGATGAGTCTCCAAAGAATTGATATGCAGAGAGATAAGGTTGTCAATCTCCTTCGTGCTCGATGGTGGAGCTGATATCTGCATCTTGCGATCGGAAATGGCTTTTTGCATAACGTTCTCCTAAACGGCTACTGAGGTACGCAAGCGCACCGTTAGTTGAGCGGTGGGGATGAACTGCCGACGACCTTGATCGAAGTCTGGCGCTGTCGTTCAATATCGCCGTGATCCATGGAATGGGTGCATGGGGAGCGGCGTCGCGAGCGCTTCTAATTACGTCGAGGACGCGAGAAGCATCGTTGCCGGTATCTCGTAGCCAACGGCCGATTATAGGGCCGGTCTCGCGTTGACTGACGCCGAGCGATGCGAGTGCTGGTCGCCCCTCCGAGAACAGGAGTCCTCGCGCGGAGGGTGCTCCAGCACCCGAACCGACAGGTTCGGATACTTCTTCTACTGGTCCTTCTCCTGGCCCTTCAAGTTTAGCGAGCCTGGATTCAGGTGCCGCTGAAGTTGTCGTGATCTGCCGCTTGTGTTGACTTGAATTGCCGGTAGTTGACTCTCCAGCCGGCACATCATGCCCGTTGTTATGCCAATCAAGAATCAGAAAAATTCGATCGGAAGTACGCGAGCCATCCTGTCGTCTCCGCTCTTCCCGTCGAAGGAAGCCCGCATCTTCGAGCCAAGCCAGCGAATTACGCACGGCACGGACACTGTAGCGAGTTGCCTTTGCAAGACGTTCCTGCGATGGAAAGCAATTTCCATCGCGATTACAGTCAATAGCAACCGCGATCAAAGTGTTAGCATGTACGGCATTTGTGATCTCTGTCCGACTTTGGGCCCATCTAATGAGGCTAAAAGGCTCGTTGATCATGTGCGTTCCCCACGATTGAGCTGAATAGCGTCCTGCTTCAGTGCAAATCCACAGCGACTGAGCTTTCAAGGCGAGTTTCAGAGGGGGCAGGTCGCCAGCCTCGTTGCGGCGTTGAGCCAACACGCGACCTCCACGTCCGTCCTCTAAACGCAGGATTTTCTGCCTTCAAGGGAAAATTTTTGGTTGACGTGACGCAAATCGAGTTATATGCAGCGGCATGACACCTGTTGAGCTCACTGCCTGGCGCAGACGACATGACTTTACTCAAGAAGAGGCTGGCAACATGCTTGGTGTAAGTAAGAGAAGTATATCAAATTATGAGACTATTGGTCCGGTGCCAAAAGCAATCGCTCTTGCTTGTGAAGCAATCTCCATCTCAGAGGGAACGGTCAACTACGAGCAATTAATTCGGGAGCAGCATCCAAAATTGGCCGGATTCTTTTTGTAATACCATGTTACATCGAAAAAGGCAGAATTTTTCAAGATGTGGTGCACCAGACGCTGAATCCAGAAGTAACCGATTGGATTGACACAAATGAAATAGCAGCTCAGCTCATGCTAAAGAGAGTCGTGGTATCTGAAAATAGAAAGGTCTATGTGCCGATCATCCTGTTTGAAGATTTGAGCCAAGCTACTGCATTTAAGCTTGTTTGGTGTTAAATTTCATAAAGGGAATTCTATAACATGACTTTGACCTAAATTGACGGTCCAATCTAATCAAATCTATTTGGTATGGAGCTTCCAATCTATTTTGATGCTTAGCAGTGTTCTGATGGGACATCTGCGATCGCGTTTTTGTTTTGGCGACTGCGACTGTCTGGGAAGACAATCTGCCTCTTTGTGACCGGCCTGGCATGTCCTAGGCGTTGGAAGGTGGGGAGTTCAGTTTATGCATACTAAGAGCGCCTAACAGAACGGGCACGGATCGTGTGGTCGGGCGTTGGCTGGGATGGCTCGCCCCCTTCTTCCCAACGATCTGTGGACTGAGATCGCCCCGCTTCTTCCGCCGCCCCGGCCGCGTCCGAAGGGCGGGCGGCGCCCGCTCGAGAACCGTGCGGCGCTGACCGGCATCCTGTTCGTGCTGCGCTCTGGCCTGCCCTGGGAGATGCTACCCGCCGAGATGGGCTGCGGCTGCGGGATGAGTTGCTGGCGCCGCCTGCGCGACTGGCAGGCGGCAGGCGTCTGGGCGCGGCTGCATCAGATCCTGCTGGAGCGCCTGCACGCGGCGGGCGAGATCGATTGGGGCCGCGCGAGCCTGGACAGTGCGTCTGTCCCGGCCAAAAAAGGGGCTCTGCCACGGGCCCGAACCCGACGGATCGGGGCAAGCCGGGCACGAAGCGCCACCTCGTCACCGACGCGCGCGGCACGCCGCTCGGCTTCTGCCTGAGCGGCGCCAACCGACACGACAGCGTGATGATGGCCCAGACCCTCGACGCCATCCCGCCCCTGCGCAACGGGCGGCGCGGACGCCCGCGGCATCGTCCGGACAAGTTGCACGCGGACAAGGCCTATGATGCCAAAGCACGACGCCGGGAGTGCCGGGCGCGCGGGATCGTGCCGCGGATCGCGCGCAAAGGCATCGAGAGCAGCGAGAGGCTCGGGCGTCACCGCTGGGTCGTCGAGCGGACCCATGCCTGGTTCAACCGCTTCCGCCGCCTGCCCATCCGCTACGAGCGGCGCGGCGACATCTACGAGGCCTTCACAACCCTGGCCGCGAGCCTCATCACCCTCAAGCAGATCAAACGGTTCTGTTAGGCGCTCTAAGGGAAACAGTCAGAACGTAGATATTGGTATAGTTCGGAAGCTGCTAAGCCGCGCTGGGCATCCAACTACGCCGCCACACGAGGCCCATCTTTCAGCCGTTCGTGCTGGAGAATTTCTTGCGAAGGGTGAGTTTAGTTTCGTCGATTTGAGTATAGGAAAGGCACAGTCTAATGCTCTAAATGAAAACGTGGCTCATCTCGAGCGTCGTATTTCAGAACTCGAGTCTGAACTTGAACTAAAAGAGCAAGAGGCATCTCGGATGCGCAGCGAAAATGCACAACTGTCTAAGGACGTGATGATGATACGGAAGGAAGAAGCCTACTTCCGAAGGCGGGCGGCCGAACTTGAGGGTGAGCTCGTATGTGTAAGAAAGGGGCAAGTCAACGTCGACATTTCTTCGGAAGCGTTGAGCCGGATGGGTCGACACAAGAAGCGATTTGTGTATCGTTCGGAAGAAAAGGCGGATTATCTCGATTTTGCTGTGTTCCGCTCTGCAGTGATGGCGCGGACGAAGCGTAAGTATTGGAAGCCGATTGTTGGGTTCGCACTTGGAGTGACGATTAAAGAAATCAGTGCCTGGGAAGCTACTAAGCTTTGCCCGGCCCGTTGGCTGAATGAGGTTGATTTTCTGAGCGATGCTGCTTTTCAGCCGACGTCGCATAGGCACTGGGCCGCCGATAACCAGGACGCCCTGAGGACGGTTTTGTCAGAGCATGCTAATGATCTTTTGGCCGCGCAATGCTTGACTGAAAGACTCGGCTTCGTGATTCTAGAGTCGAGTGTAGCTTATTACCGTCGGAAGATGTTTCGAGCTCATGAGTTGCGAAAACGGCCCCAGATTAAGTCGAAATCAGTAGTGCATATCTGCTGAGGGGATGGTTCGAAAAAAATTTTGGTTCCAGTGGCCTAACGTTTTCACACGTGTCGGCGGATATGTCCTCGTTTTATTCGCGTGGGATCTATATTCGAAGGAGAGGTTTGACAGTGCAATGGCAATCCAACAGCAAAGTTTTGTTCGTGGGGCTCTGTCGCTTAAGGAGTTCTTAGATTGGTCGAGACTCGGACGAACCAAAGCTCTCGAAGAGATCGCCTCTGGTCGTCTATCAGCTATCAAGGTTGGTAGGCGGCTTCTCATACCTATGGCTTCTGCGGAAATGTGGTTGTCCTCGCAGCCTCGTGTGGTTCAGGGTTCCGAGAATAGCCTATCCTGACTTGCTGTTCCAGAAATTTTTCGATCGGGATCCATAAAGTACATGAAGAGACTTCCTTGTTTCTTGATGTGTATCGTCTCCATTCAAGTGTTATTCTTGCCCTTCGTTGGGTTGTAGTTATGGTCTTGATCGGCGCGGCCGTCTTAGGATCGGGCTGATTGATAGTATCAAATGGGATTGAAGAAAGTGCGTCTTGAAGCAGGGTCAGACGACGAGTGCGAAGCAGGTGCGGTTTGAGCGGTGTCTTTAGGTCACGGCTTCAAGGCTGGCGTTGCCTGTAAACCCCGCGGCAGCAGATCATCAAAGCGGCGCTGGGGGTAGCCTTCGGCAATACGGGTTATGACGTTAACCAGGCAGGCTTGCGGCCCGACGCCGATGATCTTGCAGTTCTCGGCCATAACCGCTCGGGTAATTACTCACGGGGTGGATCGGTCGGCGGCCGAGCGACCACTGCTGGGTGGCTTGCCGGGACGAGCTTGCCTCTTGCCGGGAGCCGATTTCGCCGATTCTCTCGTGAGATGGGCCGCAGCGAACTGGAACGGCTGAGCCGCGAGGAGCTGATCGAGCTGGTGCTGCGGCTGCAGAGGCCAGAGAATACCTCGTGGACCTCGTCCAAGCCGTCTGCGACCGATCGCAAGGAGCAGCGGGAGCACTCAAAGCCCGGCGGCGGCAAGCCCGGTCACGAGGGCCATAGCCGCGTCGTCAGCGATGAGGGCCTGCGACCGCGAGATCATGGCGTGGTCGGCGACCATGGCGAGCGTCTCTGCCGAGATGGTCTGCGACCTGATGATCGCCTGTTGCGAGCGCCGGTTCGGCGCGACGAAGACCCCGCACCCGGTCGAGTGGCTGTCCGACAACGGCTCCGCCTACATCGCCAGGGAGACAGCGCAGACGGCCGCCGCGCTCGTCCTACGGCTGCTATGCAGCGCGACAATCAGGATGAGGCAATGCGCCGCCGCAGGCCGGGCAGGCGCAGGAGCTGGGATGAGCGACGGTCTCGCGCAGCAGATGATCGGGCAAGGAGCGGCGCTCCGGCCCTCGGCTCGCCGCCTCGACCGCCTCGGCGACGACCGGAACCGCCGCGAGGCGCTCGGACTCGTCAACCTCCAGAGCTTCGATGGTGAGTTCGAACTGCTCGACGCGGGCTTGCAGCTTCTCGGACGGGACGCCGAACTGCGCCCGCTTCAACCTTGCAAGTTCGCCGCGGAGCTTCTCGATCGGGGTGTTGGCATGAACGGCATCCCTCGCCATGCCGACGATCATGCATTTGAGTGCATCCACATCATTTGGCAGCGAGGCAGGATCGAGAGCCATGCCAATAGCTCAGCTTGCCCATGACGGCTCTGCAGCCCCTCCGGGCGCAGCGTCCCTCAGCCCGCGATGCGCGGTCGGTCCGTGCGCTCGGGCGCCCGCCAGTCGATCCCCTCCAGCAGTATCGCGAGTTGGGCTGGTGTGAGCGCCGCCGCGGCCCCTGCAGTCCCCGCCAGACGAAACGGCCCTTCGCCAACCGCTTCGAGAACAGGCACAGCCCCTGGCCGTCCCACCACAGGACCTTGATCAGCCGCCCAGCACGGCCGCGGAAGACTAAGGCCTGACCGGAGAACGGATCATGGTGCAGGTGGTCCTGCGCCAGCGCGGCGAGCCTGTCGAAGCCCTTCCTCAGGTCGGTGTGGCCGGGGCCAGCCATAAGCGCGAGCCCGAGGGAACGGGGATCATCGATCCAGCAGCGCCGCGAGAAGGTCTCGCACCAGGGCTGGATCGGCACCGGTCTCGGCACGCAACCGATGGCCGTCGGCCAGTTCCACCTCGATGGCGCCACCCGGCGCACCCTGTTCACGCGTCGGCAGCCCCACCGGCGCCGGCAGTGCGAACGGAACGAAGGGAGGCTGAACCGGCAGGGCCGCCGCCCGCTCCTCATCCCAGGCCTCGCGTCGCCAGCGAAAGAGGAGCGATCGCGTCAGGCCATGGCCGCGTGCCACAGACGAGATCGACGCGGTGGTGCTCTCCGCCTCAGCGAGGATCGCTCGCTTTTCCTCACGCGTCCACGAGCGACGCGTGCCGGCTGCGACGATATGGGGCGAGATCGTAGGTCCAGACATAGGGCGGATACAGGCCTTCGTAACAGCACTGTATCCAGGTCCAGGATCTTATCCCGCAAGGCGCCTGCCGACGAGCGCTTACCCCGCGCTGATCGAAATGCCCGGCTCCGTAAATACCTCCAGGCGCCGGACCAGCTCCGACATAGCCATACGCTTTGGCATTGACATGTAACGGAGCTCCTCGAGTGCTCCATATCCCACGCTCGGCCAATCGGTCAGAATGTGCTGCTCAGACGACGCTCATGGTTGTGTTGAAGCTGCGCCCGATATTGGTTCAAACGGCATGAATTAGGATCTTGATACTGGCATACAGGTAAGCAAAGATCTCCGAGAAAAGCTGCAGGACGATTGCCTAAATCAAATTGTATTTCACATAAACGAGGCTATATCTAGGTATAAATCTTGTATATTGCTTGCATCCGCGCGCGAGCGCGCTGCCATTTAGAATACAGGACGGCCGCCGATGTCATCCGATTGGATCTAAACTTGCGACTACATCCGGCTGCCACCAATCAGTGGTCTCTCGATCCGCTCGGCTCAAAATACCTGGCAGGTCAGATGTTTAGGAATCTTTCTGACAACAGGCCGATCGCTGCGATAAATTACGGCGATCGGCCTGCCGCATATTCCTATATTAGTTCGGGATCGATTTGACTCATGGGTTGATCCAGCGATTGAACGTTGTGAACCTGATCAAGTCGGCGTCCGACTCAAAGGAGATGAGGAAGTTCAGGTTGTCTGGACCTTCTTCATCATCGGCGTAATCCATCAGCCCGATCGGCTCAACATCGACGCCATCATCTTCTGTTGGATCTTCCCAGCGCCAAGAAAACGAAATCGTAGGATGGGCTTGGGCAAATTTCTCCAGCAAGATGCCGAAGTTCACAACTGCGTCGACGGGACACGAGTTGACGATCATCATCACGCTATGGGTTGTCATGTTAAAGTGATCCAATTGCTGAACTGTTAAAATGGAACGCGTCGTAAATCATGAAATGAATCTTATGCTAAATGCGAGAGATCAGACTAAACGCTCTGTACCCGATAATCGAGGTAACTTTTACGACCCTCCTGGGTCTTGAACACGATCTGGAAAATGGCGGTTTCCCGTGCGTCATCATCCTCATCGCCCCCGTATTCATCATCTTCTTCATGCTCGTTGTAAGCCTCGCCCCACTCGAAGTCTACATCCGGATGTGACTGGTGAAAGCCAGCGAGTCTGAAGCCGAACAACGCGACGTTTTCGATATCTAGCGTATCAATTTCGACTAGGAGCTTGTGCGTGTACATCTTGTCCATCCTAAAATGACATCGCCGAGTTCAGCCTATTTGCCGGGCGATGACGCAGGTGTAAGGGTGGCGGGGGCTGGAGCTCAAATTAAATCGTGAGCTGACCGCGAGGACGTCCGGGTGGTCGATAAGTCCCAGCCGCGATCTGCGCATCCCTCGCCGCAGTACGCCGCCGCCGCCCGCGTTCGGCCTCCCGTTTCTTCTTGCGTTGAGCGCGTTCGGCAGCGGTGGCAGGATCGGTACCGTCTGCGTTCGCCGATTTGCCAGAACGCGGACGTACGACGTCCGCAATCCCGGCCTCGACGATGGGCGCGACGGTCACGTCATCGTAGCCGGCGGCTGTCAGTCGATCCCGCAGCCGCTTCGCCTGCCCATCGTCGTAGACGTGGATGTCATAGCCGCCCGCATACGCTGGATGGCGGATCGCGCCACGTGTCACGAACTGTAGGATGTCCTCGTCCTCCCGCGCCGCTCGAATATCGTCCGGATCGAGCTGGAGCGCGTCGATGATCGCGGCGTCCGCACGCGTCGCCTTGGCGGAGTAGATGAAGGCGCAGCTCTCGTGGTCACGCAGCGCGTTCGTGCCCGACAACCGAGGGCTGCACTCGGGACCTTCGAGGCGTCCCGCGAAGTAAGGGCGGATGCTGCTGTTCGAGCTCCAGTAGCCTTTGAACTGCGTCGCCTCGAGGTGCTTCGCGATCGCAACGACGCAGGCACAACCATCTCCCGCCCACCACGCCGTCGAGCCGGCATGTCGCGCATAGTAGTGGATGCGGATTTGAGGCTGACCGGTACGCGGAGGCCCGACCTGAACCATCTCGATGCGAACGCCACCCGCACGCCGGGTCGCATGATCGACGAGGCTGCTAAGGTATCCTGCGGCCGCGAGCGTCAGGCTGGCGCAGCGACGAAGAGCGCCCAAGGTCCAGATCGAACGCCAACGAACGCGACGGCCGATAACACCGGCATCGTCCCAGCTCGCGACGTCGACCTCGACGATCCGAGCTCGAGAGGTGGCCAACCGGTGCAACGCGGTGAGCGAACATCCGACGTCATCGAGGAGCTGAGGCAGGCCGATCGCCTTGGCATCAGGGCGCAGGGACAACCGGAACCATCCCGGTTCGCGGCTCGGGGTGAGATCGTACCGTGCGGCCATCATCGGCCACGACGCACCGAGGCCGATCTCGTCGGCGACGATGGCCGTCTCGGGGATCTCATCGATCCCGACGTGACAGCCATCGACATCCTCCTCCCCTAAGCCCATGAGGGCGGCGTGCGTGGTGACGATGATGAGCTGTGGGTTGACGGGATTGCGGAGCGCTGCCCGCAATCGACGATCGACGGACCCGCCAGCCGATTGCTCAGAATGGATGACCTGAATGGTCGGTCTCGAACTCGGGTCCAGCTCATCGATCAGCGCGCGCAAACGGGCGGCGTGCTCCTCGACGAGGTCTATACGTGGTGCCGCTATGACGACGACGCCTGGGATGTGGATCGCTTCTCCGGTCAGCCTCGTCGATTTGCCACTGCCCGGCGGTCCAGCGAGCACGACGCAGGTGATCCGTTCAGGTATCTCGCCGATATGGGTGTGGATTAATTCCGTCCGGTGCATGTCTAAGAGAGTTAAGGGTGGACGGAATTAATTACTCGATCTGAGTCTGTCACCTGTAATAGAAATACATATTGACATGTCGCTTGCTCTTTGCTGAATGCGTGCCGCTCTTTCGGGTGCGGGCGCGAGCCCGTGCTTGCAAAGACGAGCACGCACAGTGGCGGGACGGCACGTCCCGCCCTGTCTCGATCTTCGCCGAAGGTCGAGATCGATCCCGCGACGGCGCGACCGCGCCGCAGCACGATCTCATGTCACGTCGCTTCGCCTCGATCGGAGCTGACGCCCCGATCGGTCAGCGCTCGTGACATCAGGGGGCGATGAGATGTCGACGAGCTGACCTCTCACGACCTCGTCGTACACGACATCTGCCTTTGCCTCGTCGCCGAGCGTGATCCCAATCCGACGCGCTGCAAGCGCGTCCAAACACGCAACGGACGGAATTGTTGCCACCTATCCGTGAGGATCCCCGCTACCCGCCGGGCCTGCAGATGAAGCCGAGTGCCTGGGCGAGAGCTGAACCCGCCGCGCTGGCGGCGATGGGCGTCAATTCAATTTCGACATCGCCTCTGAAGGCTCTGTAGGGTCGCATCATTGCAACTCAGGACACATTGCTCGTGCCGAACTACGCTTTCAACCGCCTCACTCTGACTGGTCCCGCCGACGAAGTCGCTCGTTTCGTGCGCGAGTGCGTCCGCATCCGGGAAGATCAGCCGAACGACCCACCAAGCCTCGATCTCAACGCTATCGTGCCAATGCCTTCTGAGATCCTGGAGAGCCGCCACACCCCTGCTGTCGTGATGCCTGAAACCGGCTCTGCTGTGGCGAGCCTTCCGGATTGGTTGGTCTGGCGTTCATTCAATTGGGGCACGAAGTGGAACACGTGCGCCTTCTACGGGGGAATGATCAGCGACACGATCTACGACTGTCAGTTCGACACCGCCTGGGCCTGTCCCGAACCTGCCTTGTCCGCCCTCGCAGCGCGATATCCTCGGCTTCGCGGCACCGTGGTGGCACACGATGAGAGTAGCGATTGGTCGGTGATCGCCGTCTTCCGGGATGGGCGCTATCTCACCGCGACTGGCGGGTTTGATCCGCGCTTCGCGTACTTCGCCTACGCCGGTCACAACTTGGATCGCGTTGGCGTTCTGTCGGCGAAGGCTTTGATCTACATTACCGATGATCCGGAGCTGTTCCGCTCACCGCGCTCGTCTGGCTTGTCGACGGCGAGCACCGATACCCTCGATCCCCTTTGGACGCGACGCGAACTGGCCATCGAGGAGTTCGGTCGCCTCGTCGGGGGCAATCTCCAGCGACGACTTCAATTCGAGAGGATTGTGTTTGACCTTCATAATCACATCGATGATCGGCATCGGACGAAGATGGCTGAAGTGGCGGAATATTCACATCACTTTGCAGCCGATATCAGATTTCTCATCAATCATCAGCACACGCAAACGCCGATCGATATCAAGTTGATGACCATATTGTCCACCATCATACGAAAGGCCTGCATGTATGGTCACGATGACAAATTAGACGAAGACCACCTCTTGTTGATCGAGGAAGAAATTTTCGACGCGTTCACGCGGGATGATCTAAATGGTTGGGCTGCCGTGACAACGTGTCGTCTGGGTGTGACGATCGACCGCCGACGCGACGATACGCTCCGCGAGAGCTTCTTGAGCCACACTGAACGTCTGCACAACGATATCATTGATCACTTGCGTGACGAACACGTATCTGATTACTAAATATCTGTGTTGAATTAATAAAAATCCACGGAGGACGATGCCATTGATAACAATCGCATCGTTATCACGCCAGTGATCGCTGGTGAGCAAAAGCACCTGCACAACTGCTATCAGACAATCACTATTTCATTGCTTATTGGTATTTCGACATGCGCGACGTATACACTTGCCGCTTCACCCTCTCCGGTCCTCCTGGCGAGATCGCTCGTTTTCAAAACGAATGCAGCCGTGTCTTCAACGATGAGCCCAATCGACCCGTGAGCCTCGATTGTGACGAGCCTGTACGGAACCTGTTCGATAAGACGGTAGCTGATGGGGACCCTTCCGATCAGACACATGCAATCACTGACTTGGCCGCCGACGATGCAGAATGGTGTGGCTGGCTGAGTTCATACTGGCGGACGCAACGGGATACCTGGGCATTTCGCGAAGCGTTGCTCGATGATGCCACCTATGACTGCGCCTTTGTGACGGACGATCCGTCAATCTTCTCCATCGTTGATTTTTTTGCGCAACACCATCCGAGCCTGGAAGGTACTTTCATAGCGACTGGGTTCGGCTGTGAGTACTGCACTGTCGGGATTGTTCGGAGCGGCGCCTTCGTTTCCTGTGAAGACCGGTACCATCCACTGGCGCTTCTGCTGATTCAGGCTCATGATTGGCCTCAGCCAGCTCCGACAAAATCTGCTCGTGCTCTGCTTGCATCTATGGCGGACTACGTTCAGTTTGAAGATTTGCGTAGAGCGGCAGACGCTGGTCCCGCTTATCTCACATGGATACGAAACGCGTTTGTCGAATTTTGCCAATCTTTAGATCGTAAGCTTGCCGTATATCTGGTTCTCGAAGGCGTCGTCGTCGACGTCCACGACCATCTGGAAAACGTATTAGGCAGTACAGGCCGGCAAGATCTGAAACGGTACGATAAAGAGACGGATCCGTACGAGCGTCCCATTTGGGCGCCTGACGGCGCATCGTGTGTGGCATTTCTGCGCAAGCAGCATTGCTTTCGAACGCCGGTCGAGCGTCAATTGACCAGGATGCTTGTGGCTGGCATGCGCGAAAACGCGTTCTTCGGGCATGATCACCAGCCAATAATTCTGCCGTTGTCTTGGTTCGGCCACGATGAGCTGTGCGATTGGGCAAAATTGACCCTCAGCCGCCCTGATGCGCCATTCGACTGTGAAGATGACGTGCTCTTACGGGAACATCTGCGCGGGCGCGCCGAGGCACTTGCCAATCATATCAAGGCTTATCTGCATGGATCGGAGGACTGGTCTCCCGAAGTCGTATTGCTTATAAGGAACTGGTATTCCACGTGTCACTATCCTGGCCATGGCCTTAGATACGAAGACTATAAGAAACGGGCGCCCCTGCTCTGAGTAAAACTTCGGTTTGGTGTTGTGGATTGTACCCGACTTGATGGTCCTGGTGTTCACGCTGATCCACTGCATCGGGTGCCAGTAGGCTAAGCCGCCCCGGTCGAACTCCGGGACGGTTTTCGCATCTGCGTCGACAGATCGATCCGTATAGAACTGGTGGTGCGGTTCTGCTGGCAATGATCCTGACTGTAAGTCTCAATCGGACCAGAAGCAGACCTCAGGTCCCGGTCAGAAACTGGACCTTCGGCTTTGCGCCCATTCCAGTCACCCGGCACGTCATCGGTCAGCCCCTGAAGCGGACATGTCCGCGACGCGCTCTCAGTGCGTGCGATGACGTCGCCGTTGGTGCCCCGCCATCAGCGTGTTGGCGGCCTCCATCGTGGCCACGACCTTCTCCCCGACCATCGAGACCATCTCCGTCTGGCCTGCGGCGTCTCCCCCGGCGGGTCCGGACGAGCCACAACTCAATGACCTTCTGTGCCTCTACGGCGAGCAGGATGGCTGCACAGAAGGGGGACGTACGAGAAGGCGATCAGAAGTGCCTTACCCCTCGAGATCTTCGAGTGTGTTCCTCAAAGCAACGCTCAACGACTCGCGGGCTCGTGGATCGGGCAGCCGTTGAAGCGTTGGCGGAACTCCGCCGAGTGCTTGTAGGGTGCGTTGCGCGCGCGGTTTATATTGCCAAGCGGCCTGTGGGCTTCGAGCCCGGTCCAGACGCTAAACCGCATGCGCTCGTCGACGGTGTCGACACGCCCGGGCTCCCAACTGTCCTGCCGGCGGACCCGGATCGTCGCGACCTTTAGGAAGGGCGCCTCGTCCTCCTTCCATTCCACCGTGGGATCCTCGACCGGCTGGCGCGCCAAGTCGCGGCACAGCTGCACCCGGAACTCCCACACGCCCTCTATGTGGCGCATCTCGGACCGCACCGTCTCGCGGATCGCGTTCGGGCGACCGGAGGCGTCGATCTCGTTGCCGGTCAGGTCGGTCAAACCTGGGGAGACCGGCACAATAGAGAACTTGGCGATGTAGTCGCCGTACCTGAACGGAGTAACGCTGTAGTAGGTCTCGCCGAGCGGATCGACGTTCGGCGCGCCGCCGAGCGAGCCGATGGTCGGGCTCTCGACGCCGACTGCCTGCAGTGCCTTGTTGACGCCTCTCAGAACCGTCGAGGCGAAGACCTTCAGCCCCTCGGCCCGATCCGTGGTGCCGGCGAGCAGCTTCAAGCTGCCCAGGAATTTCTCGGCGTTCTGAGCCTGGAAGACAGGCCCGTTGACCATGATGAAGTTCTGGGTCGTGCCTTCGGCGTCGAGCAGGCGCTCGCCCGGCACGTCGAGGACCTTGAGGGCGAGGCCGCGCGGCAGGGTGACCGCGTCGGGCAGGATGTCGCCCGCGTTGGTCGACAGCCGCATGTAGACCTTGTGCTTGCCCGGCGTCGCGAACAATCCCTGCGCGAGCTCAGGCGGAAGGTCGGCCTCGACCTCCAGGATACCCTCCAAGATGCCGTGTGCCTTGGCGTGGACCGAGCGCACTGCGTGTCCGGAATCCGTCGCGACCCTCTCCAGGATTGTGTCGAAAGTCTCGTTCAACCCGGCAATGGTCTTATCCTCGTCGGGCCTGACGCTTTCGATGTCGCGGCTGTAACGGACAGGTGCGTGCAAGGTCAGGCGTCCTTCAATCAACTCCGGACAGAACTTGGCGGAGTGGCCGACGTTCCGGATTGCGTCCAAGTCAATCGCTCGCGAACGAGCTCGGGAACGTCGGGTAGCGGGGGTGCTTGTCCAAAAGCGAGCCCGCCTGGGCTTGCGGTCCCGCGAACTAGAGGCGGGGCGGTAACGGCACGCGTTCGGCTTTTCCGTCGACCGAGCTGCAACGGAGAGACCGGCATGACCTACCTTCGCTACGCGCCCGACATCGAGCGGCCGGCGCCGGACGAGCAGGCGACCATCGACGGCATCATCCAGGGCATGACCCAGCAGTCGCAGACGGTCGAGAAGCGCGAGCATCACGCAGTTCGCGCGAGCCACGCGAAGAGCTCTGCCTGCGTGACGGGGGAACTGACCATTCCGGAGGGCCTGCCGCCGGAACTCGCACAGGGGCTATTCGGCCGTCCGGGTACGCACAGGGTGGCCGTGCGCTTCGCCCAGGGTCCGGGTGAGACCCTCGGTGACCGGGTTTCAACCCACCGCGGCATGTCGATCAAGGTATTCGACGTGCCGGGCGAAAAGCTGCCTGGCCACGATGCGGATACTCAGGACTTCGTGCTCGCCACCGGCACGACCTTCCCGTCCGGCACGGCGGCCGGCTTCCTGCGCGACGGAACCATCATCGGCAAGTCGACCGGCATGCCCGAGGCCTTGAAGAGCGCCGTCTCCGCCACCGCGCGCAACCTCAACCGGGTCCTGCACGCCTTCGGGACCGAGAGTGCCATGGCCGACTTCTTCGGCCACCCATACAGCCACCCGCTCGCCGACAGCTACTTCAGCCAAGCGCCCGTGCGCTTCGGCGACTACGTGGCCAAGCTCGGCGCCGTGCCCGCCACCGACGCCCAGCGCTCGCTCTCCGAATGGCGCCTCGACCCGCACCTAGACGAGGACGGCTTCCGGCACGCCACAGTCGCGTTCTTCCGGGACAACGACGTGGTATTCGACTTGAAGGCGCAACTTTGGGCTGATGCCGAGCGGCAACCGATCGAGGACGCCTCAATCGACTGGCCGGTCTCGGTCAGCCCGTACCGCACTGTGGCCACGCTCCGCCTGCCCCGCCAGGACGCCTACGGGTCGGACCGGGTCCGCTACTTCGACGAGGTCATGACTTTCCGCCCCGCGCACAGCCTCGCGGCGCACCGTCCGCTCGGTTCGGTGATGCGGGCGCGGCTCCAGGTCTACCGGGCGCTGAGCGATTTCCGCCACCGCGAGAACGGCGTGACCGCCGAAAACACCGCCTCGCCCGAGAGCATCCCGGCCTGACCCCATTCATCCGCATCATCGCGCACAGAGGAGCTAACCATGACCCTTCAGGGCAAGACCATCGCCATCCTGATCGCCCCTCGGGGGACGGAGGAGCCGGAGTTCACCAAGCCCCGTGAGGCGCTGATCGCGGCCGGCGCGACCGTCACGGTGGTCGGGCTTCAAACCGGCGAGGCCGAGACGGTCAACAATGATCTCGACGCCGCCGGGACATACCCGGTCGACAAGGCCATCGACGGCGTGTCCGCCTCCAACTTCGACGGGCTCGTCATCCCTGGCGGCAGCGTCGGCGCCGACAAGCTTCGGGGCAGCGAGGCCGTGATCGGCTTCGTCCGGGACTTCTTCGAGCAGGGCAAGCCGGTCGGCGTCATCTGCCACGGACCTTGGACGCTGATTGAGGCCGACGTCGTGAAGGGCCGCAAACTCACCTCGTTCCCGACCGTGAAGACCGACATCCGCAACGCGGGTGGGGAATGGGTCGATGTGGATGTGGTGGTCGATAAGGGCCTCGTCACCAGCCGCAACCCCAAGGACCTGCCGGCGTTCTGCGCCAAGATCGTCGAGGCGTTCGCGGAAGGCCGTCATCCCGAACAGGCTCGCAGCGCCTGACCCACGCATCGGCACATAGGAACGGCGCAAGGCCCTTCCGGTGCGGTTCACGGGCCGCGTGATGACAAATGGGATAAGTGCTGATGCAAGAGATATGGGACGGGGTCTCGGTCGAGTGGGACTCCGCCGAGATCGAGCCCGGCATGCGACTGCGCTATGGCGTCGCCGGCGTGGGCGGGCGCATCGTCGTGCTCGTCCACGGCTACCCGCAGACCGCCTACGCGTGGCGCCGGGTCATCCCGCTCCTCGCCCAGGCAGGCTTACGTGTCGTGATGCCTGACTATCGCGGTGCCGGCGGCTCTTCAAAACCTTCGGGCGGTTACGACAAGCACACCATGGCCGGCGACCTCCATGCCCTGCTCTACGGACACATGGGCGTCACCGGTCCCGTGACGATGGTTGGGCACGACATCGGCATGATGGTGGCTTACGCTTTCGCGCGCCGCTTCGCCGACCAGACCGAGCGACTGGTGGTGATGGAAGCTCCCCTGCCGGGGACCGATGCGTACGCGACGGCGCTGGGTGATACGGACCGCCTCTGGCATTTCCAGTTTCACCGCGCCCCGGACATCCCGGAACTCCTCACCGCGGGCCGCGAACAACTCTACCTGGAGCGCTTCTACCAGGACCTCGCCTACGATACCGACGCCATCGGACCGGATGCCATCCAGCGTTACGTGCGCGCCTTCTCGCGCCCTGGTGCCATGCGAGCTGGCTTCGAGCTCTACCGCGCCTTCCCGGCTGACGATGCCCGCAACCGGGCCGACGTTGAGCTAGGCGGCAAGCTCAAGCTGCCGATCTTAGCCCTGGCCGGCGTGGCGAGCGCTTTCGCGCCCTTCACCGAGGCGATGATGCAAGAGGTCGCCAAAGATGTGACGTTCCGGACGGTCGAGCGGTCGAACCATTGGATACCTGAGGAGAACGCGGAAGGGCTCACAGAGGAGATCCTCGAGTTCCTTGGCGTGGGCTGACGCTGGCCCGTCGAGATAGCCTCCTGAGGGTGTTGGCCGGCCGCTGGGGCGGACCACCACCATTTCCGCTTCGGCGCGGATGAGTGAGAACGCAGACGCCCAGCTGCCACCGCCTCGATGCACTGCAACGGGCGAGCCGCCACGGAACTCTCATGAAAATGGCCGGCTTCTCATAGATCGCGACCGGCGCGACCTGGGACGACCCCTCGAACGGTGGCAGAAAGATACACATGGATCTTGGCATCAGCGATCGGGTCGCGGTCGTGACGGGGGCCAAGTCAGGTATGGGCCGCTCGATCGCCGAGCATCTGCTGCGCGAGGGCGTCCACGTCGTCCTGACCGACAAGGAGGGCCCCGAGTTGCAGGCGACCGCCGCGGAGTTGTCGGCCCTGGGTCAGGTCCGTGCCGTGGAGGCGGACCTGAGCACGGCCAAGGGGATCGAGGTGCTCGCCGCCTTCGCCAACATGGCCTTCGACGACAAGCCGACTATCCTCGTCTGCGCCGCCGGCATCACCGGCGCGTCGGGGACTTCCTGGAACTGACAGACGACGACTGGCTGGAGGCGATCCAGACCGACCTCATGGCCTGCGTGCGTGCGACCAGGGCCTTCATCCCGCACATGCGCAAGGCGGGCTGGGGCCGCGTCGTGCTGTTCTCGTCTGAGGACGCGGTGCAGCCCTACATGGAAGAACTGCCGTATGCTGCCGCCAAGGCGGGTGTCCTGAACCTCGCCAAGGGACTGTCCAAGGCCTACGGGCCGGACGGCGTGCTCGTGAACGCGGTCGGACCAGCTTTCATCGCTACGCCGATGACGGACGCGCAGATGGAGAAGAAGTCGAAGGAGAAGGGCCTCTCCTTCGACGAGGCCGTCCAGCAGACGCTGGACGAAGAGCGTCCCGGCATCGTCGCCAAGCGCCGCGGCAAGGCTGAGGAGGTCGCCGCCGCGGTCACGTTTCTTTGCTCGGAACACGCCAGCTTCATCACCGGCAAGTTCCTGCGGGTTGACGGCGGCTCCGTCATGACCATGGGAACCTGAGACGCCGGCTACTCCAGCGTTCCAGCCCGGGCATGCTTACTCGTTCTGCGTCGCGCGAGAGCGCGAGGGCAGCACCCAATCCGGTCTGATGAAGTGGCAGGTGTACCCGTTGGGGATACGCTGCAGGTAATCCTGATGCTCCGGCTCGGCCTCCCAGAACGGCCCGGCCGGCGCCACCTCGGTCACGACTTTGCCCGGCCAGAGACCCGCGGCGTCGACATCGGCGATGGTCTCTTCCGCCATACGGCGCTGGTCATCGTCGGCGTAGTAGATGGCAGAGCGGTAGCTCATGCCCCGGTCGTTGCCCTGCCGGTTCGGTGTGGTCGGGTCGTGGATCTGGAAGAAGAACTCCAGCATGCGCCGGAAGCTCGTCCGAGTCGGGTCGTAGACGATCTCAATGGCCTCGGCGTGACTGCCGTGGTTGCGATAGGTCGCGTTCGGCACGTCGCCGCCAGTGTAGCCGACGCGGGTCGACACCACGCCCTCCTGGCGCCGGATCAAGTCCTGCATGCCCCAGAAGCACCCGCCGGCCAACACAGCCCTCTCGGTTCTCATTGTAGCTCCTCGTGAGTCGTTTTGCGCGTCTCACGGATATGGGGATACGAAGGACGCCTCGCCCGGTGGCCTAACGCCGTACCTGCACAAACGAGGCGCCGCCGGAAGCACGTCTTCCTTCCAGCGGCTTCCTTCCAGCGGCGTCCAGGAGAGGTTCGTTCAGCGACGTCAGGGTGGCACTGAACGACTGAATGGCCGCGCGAAACTAACAGCCGGTGATCGAGCGGATGCCGTTGACGGACTTCCTGCAGAAACGCCTGAGCGGTTCCGGAAAGGCTTCGGCTCGACGAGGTGCAGGATCTGGGCAACGGGAATGGCTGTCAGAACGGCTGGCCCGGGACTATGACGAACCGTCGGCTCCTCTGGAAAGCCTTCTTAGAGGCAGGGCAGCCGATTTTAGCCAGACTACGTCACAACGGATCGCCGGCCCGCACAGGACCGGACGTTCGGCTCGGCGCCCATTGCCGCCGCTCGTCCGAGCGCGACAGCATCCGATAAGCGGACGTTCGAGTAGCACCTCTGCGATGGCGTTGTGGCCGATTTGCAGTCCACCACGGTGGGCGCCGTTCAAAGGTCGATGAACTCGACCTGACGCGATGGGAGGAAGCGCCACCAAGCGTCCGGCGAGCGGAACGCGTCGTAGGCTAACCGCAGGATGGTCTCCGGCTGACGATGTGACAGGTCGATCCCGCCGCGGGCCTCGTTGCGAGCTAGGAGCATTTCCCAGGATAGGTCGAACACTTTCCATTCTACCGAGAGACCGTATCGCTCGATAACCTCAAGCTCGGCCTCGAACACCTCCCGGGTAAGGTGGGTGTCGGCCATCACCACGCTGAACCCAGCCGCCAGGGCTGCGTCCAGGGCGGCGACCTTCACGCCGTGGAGGAGCCCGCGAGCTTCCTCGTCCCAGCCCGTCCGCCGGACCTGCCAGTAGACCTGACGGTCCGGCGGCCAGAATGTCTGGCGTAGGTCGTCCAAGGTGAGGTGCACCCAGCCCTGGAGCGGATCGTAGCGGCGCGCGTAAGTCGTTTTGCCCGCGCCGGGGCATCCGATCAGCCCCACCACCCTCTGCCGGCGCGGGAGTGCCTCAACGTCCATGGAGCGCTGGGTCAGGCATGGTCGGCGGCGTCCTCGTCCTCGTCGAGCTCTGGGTCGGCCTCGACGGTCTCACCGCGCAGGTAGCGCGCCTGGACCTCGGCGACACGGCGGGCAGCCTGCGCGTGGCGGTTCGACACGAGGCTGTCCGGGCCGAGATCCCTGCCGCGCTTGGCTGTGATCAGGTCCGGGTCTCCCCAACGGTCGAGGATGTCCTGGAAGGCGTCGTGCCGGGCGACGTCGAAGGCGATCCGTTGACCCTTCATGTCCTTGTAGGGGTGCGCTGGATGAATGCCGGCACAGGGGACCCAGCCCGCCGGGATCGGGGTGGTCGCCGCGTGCGTGCGGCCGCCGCGCAGGAGCTTGGGCAAGACATGGGTATGAGGACCCTCCGGGCTGGTGCCGCCAGGCCCCGGGATCGGGGCATAGACTTCGATGCGGCCAATCCGGGCGAGGAACACCCGGTGGGGGCTCAGCGCGACGAGTTGGCGGCCGATGGGGCTCGCAGGGTCGAACAGGGGAAGCCCAACGCCGGACCGAAGACAGGCGATGGCCTCCGGGTCGCTCGTGCGCACGCAGGCATCGACCGCCAGGAGACCTAGGCCGAGGTCGAACAGGATGGCGTCGCAGTCCCGTTCGCGGGCGGCGTCCCGGTCTGGGCCGAGCTCCGTCACCACGCCGCGCCGGTTCATCGCGCAACTCGCCTCGGGCAGGCAAAGGGCGACGGCGTGGTTCCAGCCGGTCGCGACGGCGGTCTCGTAGGCCACCGGGCGCAGGTCGGGACTGAGAGCGAGCGCGATGGCGCCCCGCTCCGTCGCCAGACCCATGCGCCCGTCCGGAAGTGGCGACGTGGCCTCGTCGGGATCGCGCATGAATTCCGCAATGGCCCCGAAGCTGCCGAGGCTCCAGGCGGTACCGGGGTCGGCCAATGCCTCGCGCAGCAGGATCGTGACCGCGTCAGTTCGTGATGGTGACGTCATCGCGTTCCTCCGTCTGAGCCCCGGACCGCGCCCAGGGCAGGATGTATCGGGATCCGTCCGAAGCCCAGCCCCGCTCGGCCGTGACCCCGAACGCCCTGGCGAGCAGGACGTCGGTCGGGGCCTCCTCCGGGGTACCGTCGGCAACGAGGCGGCCACCGGCCAGCACGACGATGCGGTCGCAGAACCGGGCCGCGAGCGTCAGATCGTGCAGCACGGCGACGACACCGGTGCCGTCCCGCGCGGTGGCCCGGAGCAGCGCCATGGCGTCGAGCTGGTGCGCCGAGTCGAGGGCCGTGACCGGCTCGTCGACGAGAAGCCACGGCGCTTCGACCGCAAGCGCACGAGCGAGCAGCGCGCGCATGCGCTCGCCGGAGGACAGGGTCGGCTCGGCTCGGTCAGCGAGGTGGAGGATGTCGGTGCGCACCATCGCCCGTTCAACCGCGGCTTCGTCGGCCTCGGTCGGAGATGCGAAGGCCCGGCGGTGCGGCAGTCGGCCGAGCGCCACGATCTCGCGAACCGTCATCGGCCAGCCGACCCCGGCCCCCTGGAACAGGGCGGCGATGCGGCGGGCCCGTTCCTCGCGGCCCATGCCGGAAAGCAGACGGCCTTCGAGGGTGACCAGCCCCCGGTTCGGGGTAATCAGCCCCGCCAGGACGCGAAGGAGCGTGGTCTTGCCGGCTCCGTTCGGGCCAACCAGCCCGACGAAGCGGCCGGGCTTCAGGGTCAGACCGATATCCGAAAGGATGGGCCGGCCTTCCAGCGTTACCTGGGCGTCGTGCAAGCCGAGGCTCATGCCCGCCTCCCGCGACTGCGCAGGAGCAGCACGATCAGGAACGGCGCCCCGACCAAAGCGGTCACCACGCCGAGCTTGAGTTCCGGCCGAGTGGCGAGCAGGCGCACACCGATATCCGCCGCGAGGACCAGGACCGCCCCCGCGAGGCCGCTCGGCAGCAGGCACGCGCTGGGACGGGCACCGACGAGGGGCCGCATCAGATGCGGCACGACGAGGCCGACGAAACCGATGGCGCCGGACACCGCGACCCCGCTGCCGACGGCCAGGGCCGCACCGGTGACGAGACGCAGGCGCACGGAGACCAGGCCGACCCCGAGGCTCGCGGCGGTGTCCTCGCCGAGCGTCAGGGCGTCGAGGGCGGAGCCGGTCGACAGCATGAGGGCCCAGCCGATAGCCATCAGCGGCAGGCATAGAAGCACGTGGTCCAGGCTGCGGTCGCTGAGCGAGCCCATCAGCCAGAACACGATCTCCAGGGCCGCGTAGGGGTTCGGCGACAGGTTCAGCGCCAGCGCAGTCAGTGCCCCGGCTAGGCTCGACAGCCCGACTCCTGCAAGGATCAGCCCAAGGGTGCTGCTGCCCCGGGCGGCGAGCGCGTTCAGGAGGAGCGCGGCGACGCCGGCGCCCGCGATGCCGCCGAGTGGCAGGGCGAGGCCCATGGTGGCAGCGAACCGGCCGTAGAAGACGATGACCGCGCCGAGCGCCGCCGCAGATGAGATACCCAAGATGCCCGGGTCCGCAAGCGGGTTGCGCAGGTAGCCCTGCATCACGGCGCCGGTCAGGCCGAGGCTGAACCCGACGAGGCTGCCAAGCAGGGCGCGCGGAATGCGAAGCTCCCACAGGACCAGGGCCGGAAGCGTCGTGCGACCGGCGACGAGGTCCGAGAAGGCGGCGGGCACGTCGAAGGGCGCGTAGCCGATGACGATGGAGGCGAGCGTCAGTGCGACGGTGGCGAGACCGAGGATGCCGACGACGGCTCGCCGGGCACGTGGCGTTCCGAAGTATCGGGACACCGGAGGACGCAGCGCGGTGACGGGCGCGTTCATGGCCGGGATACCCGCGCGTTTGCCGCCTCGGCGAGACGTGCCACAACCTCAGCGACCTGCGGCCCCGGACAGGTCCAGAAGCGGTTTGGAATGTCGACCGTCCGGTGCGCTCGCGCGAGGGTTTGAAAGACGGGATGGTGCAGGAGGGTATCGGCCAAGGATGGCCAGCCCGGCGCACCCTCGTTGACGACAATCAGGTCCGGGTTTGCCAGCGCCGCCGCTTCGAGGGGCACCTGCCCGAAGCGGTCACGCCCGATCTCGGCCGAGACATTGACGAGGCCGGCGGCGCGGATCAGCGCGTCTCCGAGCCCGCCGGGCGCGACCGTGAAGGCGTTCGGGCGCATTACGAGCGCGCGAAGGGGCCGCGTAGCCGGCACGATGGCGGCGAGACGTGCATCGAGCGATGCGACCATCACCTCGCCCCGCTCGGGATGGCCGAGCACCGCCGCGACCTGCCGGATCTGGGCGCGGACGCCGTCGAGGTCGGCCGGCACGCCGAGTTCGAGCACGGGGGCGCCGACGCGCTTGAGCATGCCCACCGTCGTGCGCGTCGTGAAGGCACCGGCGATGACGAGGTCGGGCTTCAACGCGACGACCTCCTCGGTGAGCCCCCGCGTCACCGGCAGCCCGACCGCCTCGCTCGCGACCGTCGACCCGCGCGGGTCACGGGCGAGGTAGGTGACGGCTAGCACCTGATCGCGGTCCGCCAGCCGCAGGACCAGCTCGTCGGCGCACAGGTTCATCGAGACTACCCGCATGGGTGCCCCCGCCGCGCCCACGGGCCCGGAGGACAGGATGACCGCGAGGGCGATCGCGAGGCGCGACGGCATCCGCGACCTCAGAACGACGACACGCGGACGCCGCCGTAGACGGCGAGCCCCGGCCCCTGGAAGCCGGTCGGGTTCTGGTAGCGCTGGTCGAACAGGTTATCGATCCGCCCGAACACCGTGAGTGTCTCGCTCCAGGCGTAGTTGACCGAGAGGTTCACCAGCGTGAAGCCGGGGGCCTTCAGGCGCGGCACGGAGAAGTCCCTGTTTCCGTCCACGAACGACCCCAGCACGATGAGCGTGCCAGTCATGGTCAAGCCCGGCATCAGGTTCCAGATCGCGGTGGCGCTGACCTTATTGCGTGGCCGGCGCAACAGCTCCTGATGGGCGATCTCGTCCTTCGTCACCGTGGTGGTCCAGTCCAGCCGCCCGCTCCAGAACTCGTTGAAGCGCAGGGCGACGAAGCTCTCGGTGCCGTAGGCAGTCGCCCGACCGACGTTCACGTTGGTGGAGAAGGTCGGGTAGTAGGCCGTCTGGATCAGGTTCTTGAAGTCGGTCTGGAAGTAGGTCGTGCCGACGGTCATGAACCCGTCGAACAACGGCTGTTCGAAGCCGCCGTCGAACCCGAAGCTCTCCTCCGGCCGTAGGTTCGGGTTCCCGAAGAAGCGGAAGCCCGGGTAGTCCTGATAGAGCTGGCTCAGGGTCGGCGGCTTGAAGCCGGTGCCGACGCTGCCCTTCAGGCGGGTCTCGGTGCCGGGCACGATGTAGCTCGGCGCCACCCGGAAGGTGGTCGCGCCGCCGAACTGATCGTTCGCGTCGTGGCGGATGTTGGCCACCAGCGCAGCTCCCGCGAAGGGCGTCGTCTGAAGCTCGGCGAAGCCGGCGGTGTTGCCGTTGGACCGGTCGATGCCGGTCGTCTCGAAGCGCTCGTCCTCGCGCTGGGCCCCGAACAGCACGAGGTTGCCGGGCGAGAATTGCCAATCGCCGCGGTAATCGAACCGGGTTCGCTCGCCGAGGTAGGTGGTGGGCGTCGGCGGCGCGAGTGGATCCAGCGGGCCGGCGAACAGGCGGTCGAACTTCGAGTAGTTCGCCCCGAAGACATTGTGGAAGCCCGGCACCGGCGTCCATTCGGCCTCGCCCCTCATGATCAGCTGCTGCTGGTCGTTGAGGTTCCGGTACGGCAGCGGCACGTATGGGAAGCCGCCGTCGGCTTGGTCGAGATAGGCGCTGTCGGAGAAGCGTAGAACGTAGTTCAGGCGGAACTCGTCGGTGAGTTGCGCCCCGAGCTTGGTCGAGACCGTCTTGATGTCGGTGAAGGCGGTCCGCAGCGGCACGCCGCGGGGTAGCAGCTCGAACGGCGTGACCTGGACGGCGGATTGCCGGATGTGGCCGACTGAGACCGAGTAGTCGAAGATCCCCTCCGAGCCGGAGATGTTGCCGAACTGGTTGAAGGTGCCGAACGAGCCGCCCTCGACGGTCGCCGTCGCCCGGGCCGGTCCCTCGCCGCGCTTGGTGACCACAGAGATCACGCCGCCGATAGCGTCGGCCCCGTAGAGGCCGCTCTGCGGGCCGCGCAGCACCTCGATCCGGGAGAGGTCGTAGGTCTGCAACTGGCTGAAGTCGAAGGCGCGGTTCGGGGTCGAAGGGTCGTTGACGTCGATGCCGTCGATCTGGACCTTCACGTGGTTCGAGTTGGTGCCGCGGATGAAGACCGAGGTCTGGCCGCCGGCGCCGCCGGTCTGGACGACGTTGAGGCCGGGCACCTGCTGTAGAGCATCCGGCACCGTCCGGCGCTGCTGTTCCTGAAGCAGGCGCTCAGTCAGGACGGTGACGCTCGACCCTGTGTTGGCAATCGGCGTCGGTACGCCGGTGGCCGATACCGAAATCTCGGACAGGGAGACCGCGGCCTGGGCGCCTCCCGGCGCATCGGCAAAGGGCGCGGCGACCTGCTGCGCGCGGGCTGGAACGGCGACGAGCAGCGTGGATGCGGCGCAGGACAGCGCCAGCATGCGCTGGAGCGCGGAGGGAACGGAACAGGACACGGGACGGCCTCGGGGGACGGCTGTGGCACGTCACCGCGAACAAGGCCTCGGCGGTCGGGTCCTCCAAGGAACCACGGCGCCGCGACACCTCCCAGGACACCCCGCCCGGCAAGCTCCGCGTGTGACCACGGCTGACGGCAGGTCTCCTGGCTCGCGGGTCGTCGCCCTCTCATCGTCTTCCCGGGCGAGGGCGCCCAGTGACGTCGTGATGAAGGACTCGCCGCTTACAGTTGCGGGGGCAGCCGCGGCATCGACCGAGCCCTCACGGGCGTGATCTCACCGCGTTCCCTTTTGATCCCCGAGGGGAACCGTCACTGTCAAGCTATGCCTCACGGGCTCGTGAGTCAATGCGAACGTCCATTCATTTAGCTAGCCGAATCTATTTACTCTGACAGCTTTCAGCAAGAATGAATCCTAAAACATCATTGCCTTATCCGAGTGTCACGGCGTATCTGCACCTAAAGAGCCTGACTTATTGTAATCGTTCTAATTAAAATCTTTGTCGGATTATCGACTGCGAACAAGTTACGATTTATAGTTCGGCTACATGTCTTTTGCCGAGTCAGTGGATAACGTCTTTCAACGCCCGTCCAGCACGGTCGCCCATCACCTCGGTGGGTGGCTGAGCGTCTTCACAAACGAGACTACGTTTGGGGAGACATTCCGGACGACGGCACCGGTGGGTACGGGCCTACGCGTGGTCGTCTACCTGCGCGGACGAACCAGCTTCCAGGTTGACGACTTGCCCGCGATCGCGATCGAGGCTCCCGCGCTACTCGTCGGCTTCACCGAGCGGGAACTCGTCAGGGACCAGACCGTCTCGGCGGGTCAGCCGCTAAGCAGCGTTCACGTCCGAGTCGATCCCGACCACGCCAAAACGAGCCTAGGCACCATCGCATCCGCGATGGTGCAGCTCTCCGTGGAGCGTGGTTTCGTTTTCGAGGGGCGTCCGGCCGACGCGACGATACAGGCGGTGGCGTCGCAGATCCTTGCCGCAGCGGGCCCGGCGGGACAGCCCCTGTATCAAGCAGCTAAGGCCCTCGAACTCCTCGCCCTCGTGTTCGAAGCTGAGGGATTGGCCGAGCCGGTAGGGCTCACTCGCACGCTTACGATCGTGGATCGCGGCCGCGTCGAGGCGGCTAGCGCAATAATCCTGGAACGCCTCGACTCCGTACCAGATTTCGACGCGGTAGCCCGGCGCGTCGGAATGACGCCGGCTAAGCTCACCCGTGGCTTCCGGATCACCTACGGCATGACGCCCTACGCCGTCCTCCAGGAGCGGCGTCTGCAATCGGCCTACCGGATGCTCGCCAGCCGCAAGGCGACCGTCGGTGAAGTCGCCCAGAACGTCGGATATTCCGCCCCGCACTTCGCGACCCTCTTCAAGAAGCGTTTCGGCATGCCACCAAGCGCCTTGGTCGCCGCACGAACCACATCGATCTGAAAACTTAGAACAACACTAAACTCGATCGAACGGAATCATGCTTATTCCGAAAGTATCGATCATTGTTGTGGGCGAGACTGGAGCGTATGACGGTCTTCACGACTCCGTGAAGGAGCAGCGACGTCTGCGGTCGACCGGCCGCCCGGGGCTCGAAATTTATGTGGACGTACAGGATCATCTGTCGAGTGGGCTCGCTGTACATGGTGTCCGCGAGCGCGTTTGCGTCGATGGTCGCAGTCGTTGCGGCGCAACCCGCCCCGGCTCAGGTCACCCTCGGCGAGATTTCGGTAGTCGGGGCTGAAGGCGCCGCCGCATCTGGTCCGCCGGGCGTCGGCGGTGCCAGCGGCGAGCGAGCGGATGGCCCGGTACGCGGCTTCACAGCCAAGCGTAGCGCCACTGGCACCAAGACCGATACTGCGCTGATCGAGACGCCGCAGTCGATCAGCGTCGTCACAGCCGACCAGATCCGGGCGACCGGCGCACAGAATCCGAGCGAGGCACTGCGCTACACCGCCGGTGTGCAGGTCGAGCGCTTCGGCGGCGATCCGCGCTACGACTGGATCAAGGTGCGCGGCTTCGACGTACCGGAGTATCTTGACGGTCTGCAACTGCCGAAAGGCACCTACGCGTGGTCCCGCTACGAGACTTACGGGGTCGAGCGCGTGGAGGTGCTCAAGGGGGCGGCCTCCGTGCTCTACGGGCAGTCCCCGCCAGGCGGCCTCGTCAACTTCGTCAGCAAGAAGCCCCTCGACGTGCCCTACCGCGAGGTTTTGGTACAGGGCGGCAGCTACGGGCGGCTCTTGGGTGCCTTCGACGTGACCGGCCCGGTCGATCCTGAGAAGACGGTGCTCTATCGCGTCGTCGGTCTCGGCCGCCTCTCAGACACGATCGTCGATACCGTGAACGACGATCGCGCCTTCATCGCACCGAGCGTCACGTTCCGGCCCAATGCGGCGACGCAGCTCACGGTGCTCGGCTACTACATCAAAGACGACTCGAAGTCCCTGCAGTTTCTGCCCTCTCAGGGCACGCTCACCCCGAACCCGAACGGCCGCATCCGCCGCTCGACCTTCCTCGGAGAGCCCGGCTACGATAATTTCCGCCGCGAGCAGTTCGGCATCGGCTACCAGTTCGAGCATCATTTCGACGAAGCGGTCACCTTCCGGCAGAACCTTCGCTACTCCGGTGTCAACGTCGACCTGCCGGTGGTGCGCGGCTTCGGCTTCCCGACGAACGCGGCCGGCGCAGTCACAGATTTCAGCAACGTCACCCGCCGGGCCGTGCGTTTCGACGACAACGTCAACGCCTTCACGATGGACAATCAGCTCGTCCTGAACGCGGTGACGGGTCCGCTCGCGCATACGCTCCTGTTCGGCCTCGATGTGCGCACCTTCGATCTCGGGTTCGCCACCCGCAACGCACTGACCACGAGCCTGAACGTCTTCGCGCCGGTCTACCGCGGCTTTCAACCGCTGCCGCCAATCACGGCCCGCATCCGGCAGAACCTGGAGCAGGTCGGCGCCTATGCGCAGGACCAGATCCGGCTCGACCGCTGGGTGCTGCTTCTGAGCGGACGCCACGACACCGTGAGGAGCACCACGCTCCAGCAGGTCGGCAACACGCGCATCGAGCAGACCGACCGCGCTTTCACCTACCGTGCCGGGCTGCTCTACGAGTTCGAGGCCGGAATCAGCCCCTATGTTAGCTATTCGACGCTGTTTCAGCCAGCGGTCGGCACCGGCTACAACGGCATCGTCCCACCGACCGCGCTCGGCGCCGGCTCGACGCCGTTCCGGCCGACCACCGGCGATCAGATCGAGGGCGGCGTGAAGTACCAGCCGCCCGGCACTACGAGCCTATTCACCTTGGCCGGGTTCTCAATCGACCAGCAGAATGTCTTGGTGCCCACGACCTCCGGCTTCCAGGCTCAGGTCGGCGGAGTCCGTGCGGAAGGGTTCGAGGCCGAAGCACGGGTGACCGCCTTCGAGGGTTTCGACATCGCCGCCGCCTACAGCTACCTCGACGCCCGCATCACGCGGACCGGCACCGGCCCGACCGCGCCGCGGATCGGCTCGCGGATCCCGGTGACGCCGTACAATCAGGCCGCGCTATTCGCGACCTACAGCTTTTCGACCGGCCCGCTGCTGGGCTTGACCGTCGGCGGCGGCGTGCGCTTCTTCGGCGATCATCTCGGCGATCTAGCCAACACCATCCGCATTCCGTCCTATACCCTATTCGACGCGACGCTGCGTTACGACCTCGCGCGTCTGGACCCGGCCTGGGCGGGGGCGACCCTGGCGATCAACGCCACGAACCTTTTCGACAAAGTCTACGTCGGCACCTGCGACACCCTTGGGTCCTGCTACTACGGCAATCCGCGTACGGTGCTGGCGAGCCTGAGCTACCGGTGGTAGGCGCCGGGGCTTCCGGCGGATCGCGCCGATGAGGGGTAGCTTCCGGCAGTCGATGGCCTGGCTGCATGCCTGGTCGGGCCTGGTGGTCGGCTGGGTGCTGTTCGCGGTCTTCGTCACCGGGACGGCGAGCTACTATCGAACCAACATCTCGCGCTGGATGCGGCCTGAACTCGCGGCCACCGTTGAGCCCAGTCCGGACGCGCTAGCCCAGGCCGCCGAACTCGGCGCCCGCTACCTCGCGGAGCACGCCGGCGATGCGACCGGCTGGTCGATCGGCATGCCGCGACCGGACTTCCCCGTAATCGAGCTGTACTGGCGCTCCCGTCCCGGCCCGCCGACAGGACATGCCCTCCTGGATCCCGTGACCGGTGCGCCGGCACCAGTGCGCGAGACGCGCGGGGGCGACTTCCTCTACCGCTTCCACTTCGAGCTGAGCTTGCCGCCCCTGTGGGGGCGCTGGCTAGTTGGCGCCTGCGCGATGATCATGCTCGCGGCGTTGATCTCGGGGATCGTCACCCATCGCCGCATCTTCAAAGATTTCTTCACATTCCGAAACTGCGCAACACAGCGCGGATGGTTGGACGCGCACAACCTTGCGGGCGTGCTGGCGTTGCCGTTCCACCTCATGATCACCTACAGCGGACTGGTGACGCTGGCCCTCCTGTACATGCCCTGGGGCGTGACCACAGCGTATCGCGGCGACACACAGCGCTACTTCGCAGAGTCGGGGCAGATCCTACCGCCTCAGGACGCCGCCGGCCGCCTGGCCGCACTTCCTCCGCTCGGGCCGATTGTCCGGCGGGTCGTGGCAGAGACGCCGCAACCTCTAGATCGGGTCACCGTCACCCACCCACGCGATGCGAATGCGACGGTGCTGGCAATCTTCGAGGAGCCCCATGGACTGGCTCACCTCCATCCACAGGTCAGCATCGAGGCCGCGACCGGCACGGTCCGCGCGCGAACCGTCGCGGCAAAACCCGCGACGCGGACCCATGCCGTAATGGTTGGGCTCCACGAGGCGCACTTCGCCGATGCACTGCTGCGCGCGCTCTTCTTCCTATCGGGTCTTCTGGGCTGCGCCACGGTTGCCACCGGCCTTATCCTCTGGGTCGTGGCGCGGGCGCCGAAAACTCATGGCGCGCGTTCCCCGGGCATCCGCGTAGTTGAGGCGCTGAACGTTGGCACGATCGTCGGGCTGCCGGCTGCAATCGCTTGCTATTTCCTCGCCAACCGCCTCCTGCCGACCGATATCGTGGGGCGGGCGAGTTGGGAGGTCAGGCTGTTCTTTGCGGGGTGGATCGTGATCGCGTTCGCGGCCCTGCTGCGGCCACGGGCGCGCCGATGGCACGAAGCGCTCACCTGTGCGGCGGCCCTCTACTTCGCCATACCGACGGTCGACATCCTGTCTCGCGGGTGGGCCGCGATCACGGGTGATGCGGTATTCCTCGGGTTCGACGCCGCGATGCTCGGGACCGCTGCGATCTTTGCACTGGTGGCCTATCGTACAGCCGGCCACTTGACCTTATCGGGGTCGCGTATCGTCCAACAGGCGCCATCAACCTCGTGAATGTCGGGGCTCTGTGCCCTTTTCCGAAGTAACGTGAGGCATCTCGCTCGAATTGCCGCCAACTGTCCGCATGACCCACGGAATCTGAAAGTCTTTTTCATGGACAACGGATCGACGTTCATTCAGGCCTTCACGATTCTGTTCCGGGAGGGCCTGGAAGCACTGCTGGTGATCGCTGCTTTGGCTGCCTTCATGAGGCGCGCTAATGCCTCTCACCAGATCGCCCCGATCTATGTCGGCGCCGGAGCCGCGGCGCTGGCCAGTCTCGGCATGGCATGGATGTTCGAGACCTACTACGACGGCAACCACAACGATCTGATTGAGGCCGGTGTCATGCTGCTGGCTGCCGCTATGATGTTCTACATGAGCGGCTGGTTGTTCCTGCGGCAGGATCCGAAGGCCTGGCAGGCCGATCTCAACCGTTTGGCTGAGCAAGCGCTCGGGGCTGGGACCGTGCTGTCGCTAGCCGGCATCGCTTTCCTGGCGGTATTCCGCGAGGGTGCGGAGACCGTGCTGTTCCTGCACGCCCTGGCCAGGACCGCCAGCGGCTGGGATGGATCGCTCTTCAGCGGCCTCGGCGCTGCGGCGCTCGCCCTGGTGGTCGTCTTCTTAGCGATGCAGTGGCTGGCGATGCAGTTGCCGCTGCGGCCGATCTTCGTGCTGACCTCGGCGTTCCTATTCCTGATGGGTCTGAAGCTCGTCGGGGCCGCGATCCAGGAGTTCCAGGAGCAGACACTGATGTCCGTGCACGATGACGGCGTGCCGGCCATCGTCGCAGACCTCAGCTTCAACGGCAGCTGGGAGGCCCTTGGTGTCCAAGGTGCTCTCGTTCTGATGGCGATCGCCGGCTTGCTCTTCCTCCAGAGCCGTAGAGCTGAGTTGGCGAACTGAGCTAACTCAGCTGTATCACGTTTAAAGATCTTCAGACGAGATACAAAGGTGCAACGCTACTTGTCCCTTGCTCAGCTTGTCTGGGTAGCATTGGGTATCGGCAGAATGACCGCGTTGGCCGGGAGCCGAATGTCCGCTTTGCCGCTCCGCCAGCTTTCAAGCAGACCAGCCGCTTTCGGCCAGCTTACGTCCCGCTGAATCGACATTGCGCGCAGAACCGGACGTTCCGCCTTGCGCCCATCTCGGCCGCTCAGCCGCCTCTCGCGGCTTCTCCGAAGCGGACGCTTCGGCAGTTCAGCTTGTGAGTCTCAGTTGCGCCACAACCAGACCTCGGCTCATAGCCTGAAAGCGGACCTTCGTCGTCGAGGAACTGATAGCTTCGTATCGGCCTTCCCCTGGCCCTCTCTAAATGTGCTTACTGGCAGTTCGTTGGTGCCGAATCGCCGCTCAAGGTTGCAGCACCGTACGCACGAACTCGACGACCGCATCCCGTGCCGCAGCCGTCGCGGTTGGGTTGTGCCCGACATGGGCTCCCGTCGCCACGCAAGCATCCGCATCGAGCTTGTAGGGTTTGCCTGTCACGGCATTGTCGATCGTGCCATCGGCGCCCTCCGTCAGCCTGCAATTGCGGGTGCTCTGCGCCTTCGGCACCTCGACCAGCGGCGGGCTGGTCGGCGTGTCGAAGCTGTGCTGCGCATCCAGGTACTCCGTCAGCGTGATATCCGCCCCGGCCGCCTTCAGCCGGGCCACGAAGTCCCGGCACGGCACCACGCTCACGTAGTCGTCGCTGATGCCGTGGAATAGACGGATCGGTGCCGGACCAACCTTGGTGTCGTCGCGATAGGTCACGTTGCAGGGGGTGTAGAAGCCGATATGGGCGGCGAAGCGGTTCGTGCCCCCATAGGTCGTGCGGAAGCGCTCCGTGGCCGAGTACACGGCCGCGACTGCACCTTTTGAGAAGCCCATGATCGCAATGCGATCGGCCCTGACCCGCGGGTGCGCTGCGAGTACGTCGAGTGCCCGGTAGGCATCGACCATCATGGCCAAAGAGTTGAGCTGCTCCTGATTCTCGATGGTGCTGACGATGCCCCGGCCCGTGAACGTGTCGAGGATGAACGCGCCCACCCCAGCTTCGTTGAGGGTGCGCGCCCAGGCGTCCGGACCGGCGCTGATTCCGCCTGAGCCGTGGACGAGGATCACGACGGGCACCTTCTGCGGGGCGCCGACCGGAAGCCGGAGTTCGCCACCGAGAACGACTTCGCGCCCAGGCGCGTCAGCACGTAGGAACTCCTCGCCGGTGAGGGTTCGGCTCTTGACGGCGTGGATCTCTATGCGACCAGGAAGTGGCGATCCGGCCTGTGCAGCAGGCGTCAAGGTCACGAGAGCCAGTAGCGTGGCGATCGAAACGCGCATCGAGCCTCCCATAACCGTATTCCTGACCAGCTTGGCGCGAACCATGTCGGCGTCAACAAGGCGGGGCTGCGTAGACGTGCCATGCACCTTTGATTGTACGCGATGCGCGTGGACCGGCTCGGCGCTGAGGAGCGGATGATGAACTCGACTCACGTCGTATCAGTGCGGCCGCATCACCGAAGTTGATCGCCATGGGCGGCGTGGAGGCACGGCGTTCCATGAGTCCAGCCGATGCCGGTCGGAAGCCCGAAGCGCCACCGCGGCTATAACCGACCGTCTCGACTCAGCTCGGATCTCATCGACCGGGCAACGCATAGAAATCTCGCTTGACAGCGACTTCAAAGCAGACTGTAATTTCTGTCATGACAGAAATTTCAGATAGATCGAATATTCTTCCCACCGCGGTCGAGCGCTTCGTGCTGCACTGGGGCGATCTGGGCGGTCAGTGGGGCGTCAACCGCTCGGTCGCGCAGATCCACGCGCTGCTCTACCTGTCCGAGCGACCGCTCACCGCCGAGGATATCGCCGGAACGCTCGGCATCGCGCGCTCGAACGTCTCAACCTCGCTGCGGGAGCTGCTCGGCTGGAACCTGATCCGCCGCGTCCCGGTGATGGGTGAGCGCCGCGACCACTATGTCGCCGAGACCGACCTCTGGGAGATGGTCACGCGCATCGCCGCCGGCCGCAAGGAACGCGAGATTGATCCCGCCATCGCGGCCCTGCGCGCCTGCGTCGCCGAGGCAGATGCCGATCCGGCTCTTGGGGCGGTCGCCAAGCGGCGCCTGCGCGCGATGCTCGATTTTACCGAGACGATGGAGCGCTGGTACGGCCAGATGCTCAACGTGCCCCGGGGCACCCTGGCCAAGCTGATCCGGCTGGGCGGCCGGATCGTGAAGTTCCTGCCTGCCAAGACCGAATGACGATCTGAAGATCGTGACCAGAGAGCCGTGAAGATCGGGGAGGCCCAGGTGACCGCGAGGGACGGCGTCCGTCGAGCCGATGCAGAACCATCGCGTGAACTCCGCCCCGCGCGGCCGCTGGACGGAGCGGGCGACCTCCTCGACCTGCGCTTCCGGGCGCTTATCCCGGAGCACGACTGGGCGAGCCTGTCGCCGGCGGTGCGACACCGTTTCGGCAAGCGGCTCGCGCAGGGAGCGAGCGCGGTCTATGTCGGCCACATCGTCGCGATGCACGTCAGCCGCCTCGGCTGGCTCGTGGCGCAGGCCACGCGCCTTGTCGGCAGCCCGCTGCCTCTGGAACGCGAGACCGGCCGTGCCGGCGTGGTCACCGTCACCGAGGACCCGGACGGCGGCGGTCAGATCTGGACGCGGCTGTACGCCCGCGCCACCGGCTTTCCGCAGGTGATCCACTCGGCCAAGCGCTTCGCCGGTCCCACCGGGTTGGAGGAACATGTCGGTGCCGGTGTCGGCATGACGCTCACGGTCGCGGTTGCGGATCAGGCGCTGGTGTTTCGCAGCCATCGCTACTTCGTCGACTGCCTCGGGCGCCGACTGCACCTGCCGGACTGGCTCACACCCGGTGCGCTCACCGTCACCCATGCCGATGCTGGCGCGAACGCGACGGCGGGCGCCTTTCGCTTCATCCTCGACATCGAACACCCTTGGTTTGGGCGGCTGATCCGGCAGGAAGCGGTCTTCCAGGATGCCGAACCGGCCGCGCAGGACGGGGCGACGTGAGCACGATCCTGGTGCTCGGCGGGTACGGCGGCTTCGGTGCCCGCCTGTCGCGTCGGCTCGCAGCCGCCGGTCACGATGTGGTCGTCGCCGGTCGTCGCCTCGCCAGCGCAGAGGCATTCTGCGCGGCCCATCCCCGATGCCGTCCCCTCCAGGCCGACCGCAACGATGCCGTCGCGCCGATGCTGGACCGCGTCCGCCCTGACCTCGTGATCGATGCCGCCGGCCCCTTCCAGGGGAGCGGCTATGATCTGCCCCGAGCCTGTATCGCCGCGGCCATCCCTTACCTCGATCTCGCGGATGGCCGAGCGTTCGTGACCGGCATCGGCCAGCTCGACGCTTTCGCGCGCGCGGCCGGGGTCACGATCCTGGCTGGTGCCTCGAGCGTCCCGGCCCTGTCCGGTGCCGTCGTCCGGCGCTTGGCGCAGGGGATTGATGCAGTGACCGCCGTCGAGATCGCGATCAGCGCCTCGAACCGTGCGACGGCCGGTACGTCGGTCGCCGCCGCCATCCTTAGCTACGTGGGCAAGCCGATCCGGCTATGGCGCGGGCAGCGCTGGTCTGAGGGTGTCGGTTGGCAGGAGCTGCGGCATGAGCGCTTTGCCATGTCTGACGGTTCCTCGCTCGGCCGCCGCTGGCTGGCCCTGGCAGACGTCCCGGACCTCGATCTCCTGCCCGCTCGGCTCCCGGGCCGCCCGGCGGTCAGCTTCAGGGCCGGCACCGAGCTGGCTCTGCAGACGATCGGCCTCTGGTGCGCGAGCTGGCCGGTGCGCTGGGGCTGGCTGTCCTCGCTGCAGGGGCTCGCGCGCTGGCTTCTCCTGGCACAGCGGCTGACCGCGCGCTGGGGATCGGATCGATCGGGCATGATCGTCCGGCTGTTCGGCTTGGCCGACGGGCGCCGCATCGAACGATGCTGGACCCTCGTCGCGGCCGACGGTCACGGCCCGGAAATCCCGGTGCTGCCGGCGGCAATTCTGGCCGAGCGGATCCTATCTGGTTCAACCACACCCGGCGCCCGCGACGCCGGGACTGGGCTCGATCTCATCGACTTCGAGCCGAGCTTCGCGGGCCTGTCGATCCACCACGAAGTACGAGAGGCGGTCGAAGGCGATGCGCTCTACGCGCGCATCATGGGTAGTTGTTTTGCTAAGCTCGCCCCAAGCGTGGCCGGCCTGCACGGTGTGCTAAGCGATGCAGGTGTCCAAGGCCGCGCCGTCGTGAGGCGTGGTCGTCATCCGGTTGCGCGAGCCTTCGCCGCGCTCCTCGGACTGCCGGCCGCGGGCGAGCACGTCCTGCACGTCGGCTTTATCGAGCGGCATGGGGTGGAACGCTGGACGCGCGCGTTTTCCGGGCGGCGGTTCACGAGCGAGTTCTCTGAGGAGGATGGCTGCGTGGTGGAGCGGTTCGGCCCGCTTCGGTTTCGGTTCAAGCTCGTGAACGAGGGCGATGGCCTGCGCATGGTAATGCACAGCTGGTCTGCTGCGCGGCTGTCGTTGCCGCTGGCCTTCGCGCCTCGCGTCTCAGCCCGCGAGTGGGATGAGGCGGGGCTGTTTCGCTTCGACGTTTCCATCGCCTTACCGCTGATTGGGCTGGTGGTGCACTATCAGGGCTGGTTAGACATCGACGGTAGCCGGGGCCAACAATCCCGCTCCGCGCCAGGAGCGGACATCAGCTGACCGCCCGGTAGCAGACATTCAGTTTCAGGTGACCGTCCGTCCGGTGTCGACCCCAAGAAGACCCTCGGGATGTCTGCTCCGTGGCATTCCGGCTTGCCGGTCTGCTATGCTTGGTTCGGTTGAGAAAGTTCGCTTTGGATGGTCTCAGTGGGCATCCAAAGCAGACCGATGGCCGGGGTTCGCCTGGACCATACCCAAACCGAACCATGCTGGCCGGCGGCTATGGATGGCGTTCTGCCTGCCCGCTTTCGCTCCGCAATTCACCAAGGCGGACCTTGTCTCACCCCTGCGCTTAGATAGATTGCCCATCAGTGGGAGGATCCGCTCAGTGCAAAGAGCTTTCGCGATCAAAAGGCGAGATGTCCTAATCGGTCTCGCGGGATCGATCCTGCCAACCTATAGCATAGCACAACAAACAAAGATTTGGCATGTCGGAATTCTAGCTGCCCCGGCTGTCACAGGAAATACTATTGTCTTAGGGCTGATCAGAGCATTTAAATCAGAACTGAGTGCCTTCGGGTACGAAGAGGGGCGAAATCTTAAGCTGACTATAATTTCTGCTGATGGTTATTATGAGCGGCTGCCAGCTCTTGCAAAGGATTTAGTCGGAGCTAATCCCGATGTCATTGTTGCAATGACAACTCCCGCTATAGCCGCGGCGCAGAAGGAAACGACACGCATACCAATCATAATGACGCCAGCTACAGATCCTATTAAAGCGGGTTTTATCAGCAGCTTGGCCAAGCCTGGGGGTAACATCACTGGTTTGGCCAATATGTACCCGGATTTAACAGCTAAATCATTCGAAATAATCCAACAGCTTTTGCCAGAGGTATTTCGTGTCGGTATTGTCACATCGAACAATCCCTCACATGCTGACATCCTGGCCGATGCAGTAAAAATATCAAATCAGCTGCAGATCGAGCTTACACATCTTCACGCGGCAACACCTGACGATGTAGATTTGGCTTTCGATCTTGCGGTTGAAAAGAAATGTCAAATAATCCTGGTCATAGCAGATCCTACTCGCCCCGCGATTTTAGCTGCTGCCGAACGGATCAAAATACCGACATTGTACCAGCAGACGGGATATGTTCGGCTCGGTGGTTTGATCAGCTATGGTCCGGAATTACTAGACTTATTTCGAAGAGCTGCATACTATGCAGATAGGATATTAAAGGGTCACAATCCAGGAGAAATTCCAGTCGAGCAGCCCACGAAACTGAGACTTACTATAAATATGAAAACAGCAGGGGTGTTAAATTTAAATATCAGCCCGAACCTGCTCGCAAGAGCCGACGAAATCATTGATTGATAACTTTCTGTTCGGAATTTTACATAATTGCCGAATTTCCAATGAGTGTCTGTTATTGGGAGGCAGCGAAGTATGCTCGCATGACCAGCTTGGGGCGGAAGGAGCCACGAGCACCAGTCTGAGAAAGGTGCACTCTAAGCGAACCGACCTTCACAGCCGCTCTCGACCCTCTTGAGACGTTGGCCTGAGGTAACCGACTTGTCGGGAGTTAGCAGATAGCGAGCTTCGTCTGACTGCCCGCATCTGCGGGTGGCTTGACGAGATCAAGGCTGCCCACGAGCATCAACGCTGCATCGAACCTTGGCATAGCTTCTCGCCTATGCCCGTGCTGGCGAGGTGACCGGATGCATCGGACGCGCATGTGCCGACAGCGGGAAAACGGGAGCGGCGGGAGCAGGCGCTGGGCCATCCTGACATTGCTCAGCATGGCGCCGCTTGTTGCGCCAAGCGCGTCGTCCCAGACGCGGACCGCTCGGAAGATCGGCGTTCTCTGGCACGCAGCGACCCCTGAAGACGAAGCCATCTATGCCGCTCCACTGAGGAAGGGCTTCTCGGATTTGGGTTACGTTGAGAACCGCGATTTTCAGCTCATCGAAACTTATGCCGCAGAGAAATACGAGCGGTTCACTGCTAACGCGAGAATGTTGGTCGATCAAAATGTCGATGTCATCGTAGCGGTGACTGGACCTGCGGCGACAGCTGCTCAAAGCGTCACTACGACCACGCCGATTGTATTTCTAGTTGTTCCTGATCCGGTCGGCCGCAAATTCGCGCAAAGTCTATCACGCCCTGGTGGAAACCTGACGGGCCTCTCAACTGTGGCCGTCGATCTCAGCTCGAAGCGTCTTGAGCAGTTGAAAGCGGCGATACCGAGCCTGTCGCGCATCAGTTTGTTTGTGATCCCTAAGGACGCGTCGATGAGCCGTTCTGTAGAAGCGCAGACCCGGTCGATTGCAGCCAAAATAAATGTCGAGCTTGAGGTCGATCAGATCAACACTCCGGAAGAACTCGACGGCGCATTTTCAAGCGTTCGCCGCCGCGGTATACCGGCTGTGATACTTATGCAGGATCCGCTATTCTTCAACGAGCGCCAGCAGATCGCCAAGCTCGGCCTCTCCAATCATGTCGCGACGATGGTGGCGAACGGACTTATGGTACGAGACGGATGCCTGATGTCCTATGGCCCGAATTTTCCAGCGCAGTTTCGACGAGCCGCATCCTTTGTAGACAAGATCCTTAAGGGTCAAAGCCCATCCGAGATACCAATAGAAGAGCCCGCACGAATTGAGCTTGTTTTGAACTTCAAGACAGCCAATACGCTCGGCTTAACGATCCCTGACGCCCTCCTAACCCAGGCGGACGAGGTGATCGAATAGGTATCCGTGAAATCGAGTTTCAATTAGCGGCTTTCCACCCAAATCAACCGATCTGCGTGGTCCGTTTCGGGTGCACCTTTAACGCACCGCCGACCGCTGCGGATCAGCTTGACTTGCTTCGTAAATCATCCGGCATAGGCGAAATAAACTTTACCTCGGGTGGGGTCGATGATCGTCACGCTCCCGCCCCGTCCAAAGGAATAGAACGAACCTTCCGATTGGATCGCCTGATCGACCTCATCGGTACGCTCCTTCTCGATTGGGATCGTAAAGCCGTACTTCTCAAGGAATTCATTTATCGACGGCGGGTGTTGCTCGGGCCGCCGCACCGACATCATCTGCGGGTCGTGGTCGTAGGGATGCCATGTCCGAATGGCATTGCCGCCGCCGCGATCCTCGACAGGTGTCCGACGCCACTCCCCGCTCATCGGGGCCAACATTTCGCCCAGTCGGCTACCCTGCTTCCTCGCCCAGAGCGCACTGGCATCGGTCAGGCGGTAGATGATGAAGCCGGTTTCGTTATCGCCGGGCGACCCGAGAAAGCCCCAGGTATCCTTCGCGAGACCCCAGGCATTTTCCAGCCGGTACTCGACAGAGGCGGCGACAAGCGGGCTCGGAACGTGCGGCGTGGGGTAGTCCTGCCGCCAAAGGCTGTGCGTTGCGGCAGGGGCTATCGCGACCGCCCAGATGATCCACCCCCACAGGATGCAGACAATCGATGCCCCGAGCGCCTTCAAGAATAGCGCTGCGACCTCCCTTACCGTGTCCCGATTTAGGCTTTGCATAGGAGGAATTTACGCCAGGATGTGCCAGTGTGATCACGCCAACGCACAGACAATCAGGTTATGCTCTAATACCTCGCAAAAGCCTTAGCTGACATTTGGCACAAATTAGCGCCAGCATCCGGAGAAGCGGTATGGGTCGCATATTTCGAGGCTATACCTACATGGTTTTTTGGGCTGCTGCGATCTTTTGCTTGACCCCAACCAAGCGTGATTTAGTCGAATACAATATTTTTTCAATAATTCTAGGGCTGCCATTTTATTTTGTAACAATATGGTTTGTGGTGCTAGTGCCGTCATTTATAGCAATCATTATATCCGAAAGATTTTTGGTCAGGGGTAAGTCATACTATTTTTTAGTAAACGCGTCGATTTCCACTGTAATTGCTTTTCAGTCGTTCATGCGCTTCAAAGGCGGATTTAGTTTCTCCAGGGAAAATATATTTAATCTTGGATATATAGAAGTTATATTTCCAATTATATTTTCTGGAACTTCGTCTGCACTGGCTTACTGGTACATATCGGGACAGTATGCCGGATTAGGTGAGGAAGAATACAAGCGACGCCGTGCGATACAAACAGCAGAACTCCCATAGTAGAATGGTTACCATGCGCACTTCGCCTGAAGCGGATGTCCTGAGCTGTGATTTGGCACGGGCGCTGAAGGCACGTGAATAGCCGATCAGTTGGTTCCGTTTGGGTATGCGGGTGAAGACCGGCGTTGCTGGTTCGCTAGGAGTGCACCTTTGACGAACTGGGGTTTGCAGCCACTTTCGTCCTCACGCCGCCCGACGCCCGCCTTCCGACGAGGGCCTTCGGTCGAAAGCTGCCTCCGCTGTTTACCGCGTCGTGACAAAGCTTCTAATCCAAACCGCAGACCCTCCGCTTGATAAAGTGGCCAGCACAAGCTACCCCTTCCATACCATTGACTTCAAATAAGTCGACGAGCCTCAAATCGCTTACTTTCGGCCTTGGCATTGGATAGGGGCATAGAGCGATGCTCAAACTGATTATGCGATCAATCTTAGCGCTCGCAGTTTGCTCGAATACAGCTATCAGCGGCCAAAACTACACAGAGAAAAAAGTTGCGATTATCACTAATTTTTCAGAGAATGACATCGCGGCCCAGAAACTAGTGAAAAATTTTACGGATGCTTTGGAGAACGATAAGCCAAAAGACACTAGTATTAAATACAGTTATTATTGGACAGGTGGCAACATTGATGCAGCAAAAGTCCACGCGAAAAGTATCATATCCACTGGTCCTGACGTAATTTTTGCTGCTACTACGCCGGTAGTGCGCGCTCTTCTGCAGGAGACCAATGTAATACCTATCGTATTTGCAACTGTAGCCGATCCAGTTGGAAGCGGTTTCGTAGAAAGTTTGGCATCTCCAGGAAAAAATATAAGCGGCTTTTTAAATTCAGAGGGCGCTCTCGCCGGTAAGTGGGTTCAATACTTAAAGGAATTGGTGCCAGAGATGTCTTGCATTTCAATGATGTATAATCCTGGCACGGCGCCATACTATAAGTACTACGTTTCTACTTTTGAAGAAACATCAAATTCAATGAACATCATATCTACTCTATCGCCGGTGGCTAAGGTGCAGGATATTGAAGATGTAATTCGAAATTTATCATCGAAAAAATGCGGCTTGGTGCTGATGAACGACAGTTTTAATTATGTTCACCGCCAATCAATAAGCGCAATTTCAGAGAAGTATGGCATTCCAGTGGTTGCCTATAATAAAGCTACAACATTAGATGAAGCGCTTTTGGCTTATGGTCCTGAGGAAGCAGACGCGTATAAAAAAGCTGCTGGATATGTCAGAAAGGTTATCGATGGTGCTCAGGTTGGCAGGCTTCCGGTCCAACTCAACACTCGTTTCTATTTATCCATTAATTTGCAAAAAGCCAAAAAACTAGGAATTGAAATTCCGGCCTCATTCCTCTCGCGTGTTGATGATGAGGTCGACTAGGGCTGCGTTGCGGTTGAATGAATGGGTCGGGCTTTGCCGCTTTTCCACCAGTGACAGGCACGTCCGCTTAAACGCACGTGCTGCTCGGAGGCAGACCGCCCGAACCCCACCCACAGTAGCCGATCAGATTGGTCCGGTTTGGGTATGTGATTGAGAACCGGCGCCGTCAGTTCGCTATGGGTGCACCCAAAACAGACCAATCACTGCTGGCTTGAACGTCCGGTTCCGGTCAAGGCTCCGAAGGCCGCTCACCACCCCGAGCCGAAGCTCCCGGACGGCCGACCGATGACCGCTTATGGGAAGCGCCCATGACGAACTATGCGGCCGGGTTGAGTCGCATGCAGCCGCAAACACCGGTCTGATGAAGGCGCACTCATAGCGGATCGAACGCGCCGGTCTCCATCGGCATGCTCGAAACAGACCAGCAGCTAAAACATGGGTGAATGTCGGTCGGTTCTGGCATGGGCAGGATAGGCGGATGGACTACAAGCACGACCTCACGCTCTCCGAACAGCGCCGGCTGCTCTCTGACCGGATGCAAGCTTTGAGAAGCTACGATCTGATTACTCGCTCGCAGTCTGTTGAGGCTCTGGCGCGATCTCGCGAGCTTCTGCGTGTTCCAGTTTACCGGCGACCAAAGCTGAGCAAGGCCGGCTAAGGCATACCCAAACCGAACCATGCGGATCGGTTGTTAGGGGTCTGCAACGGGTGAGGAGCCGACCTTCGGCGAGGCGGCCGCAACGGACTGCATCACCGTCGAAGTGAGCCCTCTTCCGAACGAGCCGAGAACTTCGGATGAGACGCGCCCACCAATTGCACCGAACAGTCCCCTTTTCCCACCGGTTGGCCCTTTACGCGCTCCTGTTGCGATGAGGACCATGGACCAGCCCGCACCCAAGCCGCTGACCGAGGATGAGGATCAGGCCGAGCAGCAGAAAGATGGCGGCCTTCTCCACGCCCTCGGCACAGGCGTGATCACGGGTGCGGCCGACGACGACCCCTCTGCCATCGGGACCTACGCGAGTGCCGGGGCGAAGTTTGGTCTGACGTTCCTCTGGATCGCCCCTGTCGTGCTGCCGATGATGTACGTGGTCGTGTACGTCTCGGCCAAGCTCGGGCAGGTCTACGGCAAGGGCCTGTTCGCCATCGTGCGCGACCGCTACCCGCGCTGGATCCTCTACCCGATTGTGCTCGGGGCCTTCGTCGGCAACCTCATCGAGGCGGCCGCCAATCTCGGCGGCATCGGCGCGGCCCTCAACCTGCTGGTTCCACTGCCAATCAGTACCATCGTGGTCGGGGCTGCCGTAGCAATCCTGGCCTTCCAGATCTTCGGCTCCTACACGCTTCTGCGCAACATCTTCCGCTGGCTTGCCCTGGCCCTGTTTGCCTACGTGGCAGCCGCTATTCTCGCGAAACCAGACCCTTACGAGATCCTACGCGGCACCTTCATCCCGCACGTCCGCTTCGATGCCGACTTCCTGTCGATGATCGTAGCCTGCATCGGCACCTCGCTCTCGGCCTACATCTACACGTGGCAGTCAAACCAGGAGGTCGAGGAGGAGATTGCGCAGGGCCGCCACACGCTGCGGCAGCGCAAGGGGGCGACCGATGCCGAGCTGCGCAAGACCCGGCGGGACGTGGTGATCGGGATGCTATTCTCGAACGTAATCTTGTACTTCATCATCCTGTCCACTGGCGCGACCCTGCACCCCGCCGGTCAGACCGAGATCGAGAGCGCGGCCCAGGCTGCCGCCGCCTTGGAACCGCTGGCGGGTGCCGGAGCCAAGTACCTGTTCGCTTTGGGCGTGGTGGGCGTCGGCTTCCTGGCGGTGCCGGTGATGACCACAGGCGCCGCCTATGACCTCGTGCAGGGGGCCGGCCGGAAAGGCAGTCTGCACGCGCGCCCGAGCGAGGCCAAGCTATTCTACGGCACCATCGCGGCGGTGACGGCGCTGGCTGTGGGGCTGAACTTCCTCGGCTTCAATCCGATGCGAGCCTTGGTGTGGTCTGGCATCGTGCAGGGCTTCTCGGTGCCGCCGCTGCTCTTCCTCATGATGCTGATGACGAACGACAAGGCGGTGATGGGGGATTGGATCAATGGCTGGCTGACGAACCTGCTGGGATGGATCACGACCCTCGTGACGTTCGCCGCCACCGTTTGCCTCATCGTGACGTGGTTCCTGTGAGAGCGCCTGCGTCACACCCGGGGCGCGTCGTGCATCTCCGCAGAGGCTTGGTGTGTTCCAGCCTAGTGATGCCGGCCGGCTTGGTCCCGCTGATTATCATCGGAATGGGCGGGTCAGGGCCGCCCTGGGCAAAGACCATCGCTGGCCTTGTGACCTTTACAGGCGCCTTGCTCGAACTCGCTACGGTTTGGCGGTTCACGCGAAGTGCGGGGTAAGGAGGGCTGTAGCAAGCAGGTTCAGCACCGATCCAAACAGGGCTTGCCCTTGCGGAACGCTCCGGTTCGAAGCAGGCACAAACAGCGGTCTGCTAAAGGTGCACCCAAACCAGACTGACCGCTGCTGGCTTGTACGTCCGGTTTCGGCCGCAGTGCTGAAGGCTGCTCACCACCCCGAATCGATGTTGCACCAAGCCTGGCCAATAACCGCTTTCCGGAAGCACCGATGGTTCCCTGGGCGGCTGGGTTGGGTGGATTGCAGCTGTTCCGGTTTGGGGAGCGGGTCCGACGAAAGCAGACGCTCGGCAATTGGCGGGAAATGGCCATAAGCGGAATGGCTGCTTCGGACTTTGGGAGGTAAGTAACCGGGCCTCGACTCTGCGGCCTTGAGCATTCGCTTAGACGCAAACGGCGCTTCTTCGGCCGGTCGAGCTACCTTGCTTATGGCAACACCGACCTCGCCGTGGGCCCGGCGATCAAGATCACCAACATCATCGCCCCACTGCTGCTCGCCGTAGTCGTGGTTAGTGGGTGATCTCGGGCCCAAAGTTCCGCTTTGGGCACCAAAGTTCCGCATTGACATAGGGTCGTCAAATCGTGGGGCCGCTTCCGGCTGGAGGTGGCCCCACGCACGTTCAGCTATCTGGACGTTGGGCAAGCGACCTGGGGGTGTGGCGAGGGCGCCGTCCGCGTGACGCGGGCGCCCGACGGCAAGGTACGGGCGGAGCGGGCGGACGGCGCTGACCAGACGGACCTCCTCGTCCGGCTCGCGCGGGACGGCTGGTGACCGGCGCGTCGTCCAGCATGTCGGCGACCATCTCCAGCGCGTCTGCGTCCAGGACGTGCCCCATGGTCTTGGTCTTGGGAACGGGACGCCGCCAGCCCAGGACGGCGAGCACGGTCATGGCGACGCCCGGGACCACCATGATCAGCGTGCGGAAGAGCCTGGCGCCCGGATCGGGCGGCTGGCCCTCGTAGGCGGGCAGCACGACGCCGTCGAGGTACAGGCATGGGAACGGCCGAGGCCAAGGGCCGCCGTTATCAGCGGCGTGACGGCGAGCTTCAGGCCGACCAGGCGCCGGACCGTCCCCGGAACGCCCCTTGCCGCCACTGCCGCAGGAACAGGCCGTTCGTGACCTCGATGCCTCAGTGGAAACGCTCGGCGCGCTCCAGCTGGTCCAGGATCGCCTCCTTCCTCCTGGCTCGGGTCTGGGAACGGCCGAGGCCAAGGGCCGCCGTTATCAGCGGCGTGACGGCGAGCTTCAGGCCGACCAGGCGCCGGACCGTCCCCGGAACGCCCCTTGCCGCCACTGCCGCAGGAACAGGCCGTTCGTGACCTCGATGCCTCAGTGGAAACGCTCGGCGCGCTCCAGCTGGTCCAGGATCGCCTCCTTCCTCCTGGCTCGGGTCTCCGGGCGCTTGGCGGTCTGGAGGCGATGGTAGATCGCGTACAGGTTCCTACGGTCCAGAGTGGCGAAGAACGTCTTGGCGGCGGCCCTCGTCTCCAGCGCCACCAGGAAGTCGTCCGGGAGGACCATCGCGGCGGACCCGGCATAGGCGGCCTCCCACCGGCCGTCCGCCCTGGCGGCCTCCACGTGCGCCATGCCGGCCGCCGTCATCCTCCCCTCGGTCTCAAGCCTCGACACGTGCTCCCGGTTCTTCGCCGACCAAGTCGACCCCGGCTTCCTGGGGGTGAGCCGCTGCAGGAACGAGATGTCGTCGAACGCCCGTTTCTGCCCGTCGATCCAACCGAAGCGGATCGCCTCGACGACGCAGTCGGCCCATGTCACGGAAGGTAGCCCCGACCCGACCTTGAAGATGCGCACCCAGAGCTGGCCGGCCGACCGGTGGTGCTCCTCCAGCCAAGCGCCGAGTTCGCCGGCATCCCTGAACGACAGTATCCCGCGCCCAAATTCGTCCACGCCACCCCTCTCTCACGGCGCCGCCCGAGGTCCCGTTCAACAGTAGACCAACGTAGTCTGATCGCCACCCGCTGCATTCGGGGTCTCTTGACCGGCGCGCTCGTCCGTCGACCTCTTCGGTCGCCCCGCCTCCCTCGGGCGGCGCGACGCTAGGCTGCAGGGAGGCCAAGGGCCGCCCGCACCTCCGGCCCGGACATTCCGGTGTCGTAGACCGGCGCGCCCATATCGAACTCGCGCGAGCGGTCGAGCGGACCGACGACCACCGGATCGAAGCCGGCGTCCGTCACCAGCGCGGCCGCGGTGCGCAGCGCCTCGGCGTCGTCCGACGCGAGCGGGATCCCGACGCGGGGGGCGGCCCGGTGCGCCTCGCGCTCCAGCGTGCGGTCCCAGACGGTGTTGAAGGCGCGCACGATGCGGACGCCCGAAAACCACTCGCGCAGGTAGGGACCGGTCCCTCGGCCCGACCGCGTGACCTCCTCGGCCATGGGCCCGTCACGGTTCGGATAGGGGTTCGAGGTGTCGAGGACGACCTTGCCGCCGAAGGCTCCGCTCATCGTGCGACCGTATTCCGGCAACGCGCCGAAAGGGACCGACAACAGCACGGCGTCGCCGAAGGCGATTGCCTGTTCCGGTGTGCCTGCCCTTGCGCTGCCGCCCGCCTGCTCGACGAGCCCAACCAAGTTCCGCGGATTGCGCGACGAGAACAGGACCTCGTGCCCCGCCCTGGACCAGAGCGTTCCGATCAGGCCGCCGATTCGGCCGCTGCCCACGATGCCGATCCTCATGGTTCGTCCTGCCTTTGGTCAGAGTGCGTTGAGATGAGGCGCACGCGTCGGCTGACGCGTCTTGCCGGCATCACGGTCCGGGGGCCCGCCGGGCGCTCGGCGTCAGGCCACGAAGCGCACGACGCCGCCGTCCACGCGCAGCGCGGCGCCGCTGGTCGCCGACGCCTGCTCCGAGCAGGCGTAGACGATCATGTTCGCGACCTCTTCGGCGGTGGCGAAGCGCCGGATCAGGCTCGTCGGGCGCAGTACCTTCAGGAAGCGCTGCTCGGCATCCTCCACCGTGATGCCATCCGCCTCGGCCTGCTTCGCCATGAACTCGCCGAGGATCTCGGACCGGGTCGGCCCCGGCAGCACGGCGTTCACCGTGACGCCCGTGCCCGCCACCGCCTCGGCCAGGCCGCGCGAGACGGCGAGCTGGGCGGTCTTGGTCATCCCGTAGTCGAGCATCTCCTTGGGCGTGTTGACCCCGGACTCGCTGCTGACGAAGACGACGCGCCCCCAGCCCTTGTCGACCATGCGCGGCAGGTAGTGGCGCGACATGCGCACGCCGCTCATGACGTTGAGGTGGAACAGGCCGAGCCAGTCGGCGTCGGGGATGGCCGCGATGTCCCGGATGCCCCGGTACTCCCGGAGGTACGCCGTGCCGACGTTGTTCACGAGGATAGCGGCGTCCGGCGCCTCCGCGATGAAGGCACTGGCGCCCTCCGCGGTCGACAGGTCGGCGGCGATGCCGGAGACCGTGGCTCCCGGGACTGCCGCACGTATCCCTCGCATCGCCTCGTCGACCCGCGCCTGGGTGCGGCCGTTGACGATGACCGAGGCACCCGCCCGGGCCAGCCCCTCCGCGGTCGCCCGGCCGATGCCGGCGGTGGAGCCGGTGACGACGGCCGTCCGGCCGCCCAGATCGATCTTCATGGTTTCGCCTCTCTGGTTCGGCGCCGGTCGCCCCACGGGACGCCGGCGCCAGGTCGTCAGAGCTCGATGCCCGCCGCCGCGAGGGCGCCGTCGATGCGGTCGTCGACCTCGCGCTTCGTCGCGGCCCAGGCCGGCACCGTGGCCAGCAACCGTTGTTGCCAGGCGACGAGGTTCGGGAACTCGTTGAGCGGGATCCTCGTCCGCTCGTTCTGCGAGAACGGGCCGGCGACGTCGAAGTCGGCCAGCGTCAGCCGGTCGCCGACGATGTGGCTGTGCTTGGCGAGATGGGCGTCCAGCACCGCGGCGGCCGCCCGGATCTTGTCGGCCGCCAGCTTGACGATGGCCCCGTCGGCGGGCTGCCCCATGAAGCGCTTGCCCAGCACCTCGTCGAAGGTGAGCGTCGCGAAGACCCGCCACTGCTCGCCCGACCAGAACATCCACTGGAGGATCTCGAACCGCTCGCGGGCCGTCCGACCCGCCAAGTCGCTTCCCGCCTTCTCGGCGAGGTAGAGGTTGATGGCCGCGGACTCGTAGAGGACGAGGTCGCCATCCACCATCACGGGCGACAGCCCGTGCGGGTTCAGCTCCAGGAACTCGGGCGTATGGCTCTCGCCCTTGAAGAGATCGATATCCACGATCTCGATGTCGACGCCCATCGCAGCCGCGGCTGCGGTCACGCGACGGCGGCTGCCCGAACCGGGGTCGCCGTAGATCTTGATGGCCATGGCAAGGCACTCCTTCTCTCGGGTGATGGTCTCTCGGGGGGATGACGGCGGTCAGGCCGTGACGCCGACGCGCAGCCGGTCGAGGACGGGCAGCAGCTCGGACGGGTCGGGTCGCCGCGTGTAGTCGGGGTTGACCTCGGCGTAGGCGATCACGCCGTCCGTCGCGATCACGTAGCGGGCCGGCATCGGCAGGACCCAGGCCGGATCGTCGTTGATCCTGGCGAGGTCGTTGCCGAACTGGCGGTAGACCTCCATCAGGTCGTCCGGCAGCGCGAAGCGCAGGCCGAACCTGGAGGCGACGGCGGCGCCGGGGTCGCTCAGGATCGGGAAGCCCAGCTTGTTGTCGCGCTGGGACTTGCGGCTGTTCGCCTGCGTCTGCGGAGAGATTGCGACGAGGCTCGCGCCCCGCGCCTCGATCTCGGGCCGGACTTCCTCAAGGGCCTGGAGGTCGTAGTTGCAGTAAGGGCACCAGACCCCGCGGTAGAAGGTGGCCACGATTGGCCCCCGCCCGAGCAGCGACCGCGAGCTCACGTCGTTCCCATCCGCGTCCCTGAGCGTGAACTCGGGCGCGACGTCGCCGGCCTTGAGGGCGCGGTCGACCTGCCCGCCGTCGACCAGCGCCTGGGTCGCGCGCCGCATCGTGTCGAGCTGGTCGCGGTTCGGCACCAACGGGAAGCGTCCGTTCTCGAAAGCCTCGCGCAGGGCGTCGAGCTTGTCCTGAAGCCTCATCGCCGTTCTCCCCGGCACCGCATCGGCGCCGTGATCCGGGAGGTAGGCCATCTGCCAAAAACCGTGTATCCGCTTCCCGCGAACATCATTTATCCGGATTACGAATGAGCGACCGCTGGCAGGAGATGTCCGTGTTCGTCCGCGTTGCGGAGACCGGCAGCCTATCGCGCGCGGGACGCGAGCTGATGCTCTCGCAGCCCTCCGTGTCGCGCATCGTCGGTGCGCTGGAGGCGCGGCTGGGCACGACGCTGCTCCTGCGCACCACCCGCAGCATCTCGCTGACGGAAGCCGGCAGCCTCTACCTGGAACGCGCCAGATCCCTCCTCGCGGAGGTCGAGGAGGCCGAGCAGGCGGCACGGGGGGTGGATTCGCTGCAGGGCGTCATCCGCCTCGCGCTGCCGGTGCTGTACGGCTCACGGGCGGTCATCCCCGCGCTCTCGACGTTCCTGGCACGACATCCGGACCTGAGGGTTGAGATCACCATGAGCGATGCGCGCCAGAACCTCGTCACGGACGGGGTCGACGTCGCCATCCGCATGGGTGTCGGGCCGCTGGCGGACTCCTCCTTCGGAGCCCGCAGGGTCGCGGCGGTCGAGCGGCTGGTCGTCGCGTCTCCGGCCTATCTCTCGGCCCGCGGCACGCCGGCCAACCCGGCCGAGCTCGCCGGCCACGACTGCATCGTCCAGCACGGCCTGTTCGGTCGCGAGAGTTGGCGCTTCACGCACAATCGGACCGCCACCTCCGTCGACGTCCCCGCCAAGCTCTGGATCAACTCGGCGTCCGGCATCCTCGCCGCCGCGGTCGCGGGGCTGGGCATCGCGCTGGCGACCCGTGTCATGGTCGGGGAGGAGCTGCGAACCGGCCAGCTCACGCATCTGCTCGAACCCTATCGGCTCGATCCGGCGGAGGTCTATGCGGTCTTCCCGGCGGGTCCGAGGCCGTCGGCGAAGGTCCGCGCCATCGTGGATCATCTCGGAGCGTCGCTCGCTCCGGGTTGAACAGCGACGTTGTCACGCATGGCCGACATGGAGAGCCGGGCCGGCCAGGGCACTACCGTGACCCACCACCTGCCCCTGGCGTAGGAGGCGGTGCCGGCGGAGACCAATAAGCTCGCGGACATGGTTGCGGGCGGCTCCGCCTCCGCCCGGGTCGTGCCGGTCGACGACAACGACGAGGTGTACGCCGTCACGGCCTCCTACCCTGTGGATGCGGGCTTCCGGGTCGACGAGGCCGTCAGCGCTCAAGCCGGCCTGGGCTCGCTTGAGCGGGGTGGTACCTCATCCTGGGGAGTGACCTGATCATGCCCGGCGGCATGGGCGGGCATGCCGCTCATGCCGCTCATGCCGCTCATGCCGCCTCGGCGCCTACGTGACGGTACACCCCGTGGCAACCGACTCAAGCGCCCTCGACGCGGTAGCGGAGCCAGACCATGCCGCCCTCCAGGGTCTCGGTGTGGAAGTGGCGAAGCGCCTGACCGGCGCCGGGCCGCTCGTCGGGCTCGCCCGCGTACTCGAAGATGGTGGGGACACCTGCCAAGCCGTCGACGGCCGGAAAGATGAGCACGCTGATCTCGTCGATCAGGCCAGCCTTCAGGAAGGCGCCGTTGACGGCCGCGCCCCCTTCCAGCAGCAGGGTTTCTACGCCGAAGGTCTCGCCGAGCGCGTCCATGGCCTTGGCGAGGTCGCGACCGTCACGACCCGCGAACAGGTAGGACACGCCGTCCTCGCGCAGCTCGGCGAGGTAGGCGTCGGACACCGTCTCCGAGAGCACCGCGACGGCATGGTCACCCAAGAGGTTGTCCTGCCCGTAGTGGACCTTGCCGTGCGGGTCGATGGCGACCGCGAGGTTCCGGTCGCGGCGGTCGCCGACGAACGGCTCGCGCGAGCTCACGCCGGGGCCGGTCACCGGCCGCGCCTTGCCCTTCGAGATCTCCTGCATGGTCACGCGCCCGCACATCCAGCCCTGGGCGCCGAACTTGGCGGAGACCTCGTCGTAGTGTTGCCGGAGCCGGGCCCCGTCCACGCCGGATGCCGGGACGGTGAAGCGGCTGGGGTGCAGCTTGCCGTCGATGGACGTCACCATGTGGCAGATGATCTTCGGGCGCATCGGGTTCCTCGCGTTCGGGTGGCCTGTCGATATCCTCGACGGACGGCGGAGCGACTGGCTAGAGCGTTGAGATGTGGGCGTGGTCGCGCCACCTTGCGGCGGCGATGTTCGCGCTTCGGCCCTCCCACTGCAGGAGCTTGCCCTTGTAGGTTCCGCTCACCTTCCAGACAGCCTTGGATTTCTGCTCCACCGCGAGCTCGAACTTCTCCCCGCGGACGACCACGGTCTTGGTCATGCGACGCCCTTCTTTTCGCCGACGATGCCGGTACGGACGGACCGCCGGTAGTGCAGGACGTTCGATACACCCTGCCGCCACGACCGATTAGCCGCTAATATCCACATGAGCTCATGAGCGGTGATTATGAATGGCGCGCGAGAACCTGAACGACCTGCTCGCCTTCGTGACGGTCGCGCAGGAGCGCAGCTTCACCCGCGCGGCGCCCAAGCTCGGCGTGACGCAGTCGGCCCTCAGCCACGCCATGAACGGGCTTGAGGAGCGGCTCGGCGTCCGCCTCCTGAACCGCTCCACCCGCAGCGTCGCCCCGACGGAAGCCGGCGAGCGCCTCCTGCGCATCGTTGGCCCGCAATTCGAGGGCATCGAGGCCGACCTCGCAGCCCTGACCGAGATGCGCGAGAAGCCGGCCGGCACCGTCCGGATCTCGTCCGGCGACCACGCCGCCGGCATCCTCCTGCCCGCCCTTGAGCGGCTCGTGCCGGAGTACCCGGACATCAAGGTGGAGGTCATCGTCGACAACGGCCTCACCGACATCGTCGCCGGGCGCTTCGACGCCGGCGTCCGCTTGGGCGAGGCGGTCGAGAAGGACATGATCGCGACCCGCATCGGGCCCGAGATGCGCATGGCCGTTGTCGGCTCCCCTGCCTACCTCAAGGGCCGGGGCAAGCCGCGCGTCCCCCAGGACCTGACGGACCACTCCTGCATCAACATCCACCTGGCGAGCTACGGCGGCCACTATGCCTGGGAGTTCGAGAAGGGCGGCCAGGAAGTGAAGGTGCGGGTGGAAGGCCCGCTCGCCTTCAACGCCATCGACCTGAACCGGAAGGCGGCCCTGGCCGGCCTCGGGCTGGCCTACGTCCCCGAGGACCTCGTGCTGGTCGACATCGCCGAGGGCCGGCTCACCCACGTCCTCGCGGACTGGTGCCCGCCGTTCCCGGGCTACCACCTGTACTACCCGAGCCGCCGCCAGGCCTCGCCGGCCTTCGCGGTCGTGGTGGAAGCGTTGCGTCACCGGGGCTGAGGCGCGCCAGGGTTCGCCGATGGTCATCCGGCGAACATGGCCGCATCCATGCGCGGCGCGCCGGATCGAGATGGCCGAATCCCGACGGCTTCGCGGTCCAACCTGACCGGCTCGGCTGGGAGAAGGACCGCCCAGGGTGGCAGGCGGGCTTCGGCGCCGTGCCTGGAAGCTGACCTCCGGCCCTCGACCGAGGCCGCATGGGAATGCGCTAAAGCGCCCTGACGAAGCGTACGAAGGCCGCGAGCGCCGGATCGCGGCGATGGCTCCGAGGGAAGTAGATGCGGGGTCCGTCAAACTCCAGCGGCCAGTCGTCCAACAGGGTGGTGAGCTCACCGCGTTTGACATGATGGGCGACGAACTCCTCGAAGGTGAACAAGACGCCGTTTCCAGCGATGGCTGCGGCGACCTGGATGTCGCTTGAGGCAGTTATCAGCCGCCCTTCCGGCCGCACCCTGATCCGTTCGCCATCTCGCTCGAACTCCCAGACGGCCACACGTCCGCTCGGGAACAGGTGCCCGATGCCCGCATGGGCTTCCAGTTCCGCCGGATGGCGTGGCGTGCCGTGTGCGGCCAGATACGCCGGGGACGCCACGCCAACATACCGCTGACGCCTCGGTCCGATTGGCACTGCCATCATGTCGGCTGCGATGTGCTCGTCGTAGCGGATGCCAGCGACGCATCCCGCCTCCATGACGTCGACCAAGCCTTCGGTCACGCTGATCTCAAGTCGGATGCGAGGATGGGCGGCGAGAAAGGCGGCGGCGATCGGGGGGAGGATGTGGCGTGCGACGACGCCGGGCACATCGAGCTTCAGCGTGCCGCCCGGCTCACCACCGGGCGTCAGGTCGTCGTAGGCCACCGCGATTTCCGTCAAGGCGGGGCGCAGCCTTTCCAGGAGCCGCTGACCAGCTTCCGTCGGCACGATGCTCCTGGTGGTTCGATTGAAGAGGCGGACGCCCGTCGCCTGTTCCAGCCGCTGGACGGCATCACTGAGCGAGGACGCCGAAACGCCATGGCGTTGCGCGGCAGCCCGAAATCCCCCGGCATCGGCGACCCGCATGAACGAACCCAGGTCATTGAGGTCGGCACCTGCCATTGTCCGGCTCCGCGAACGCCTCGTTCGTTCGTGGGCGTCTTATCGGACAATAGGTCGATGGCCTACTGCATTCTCGGGAGCCCCGCCGATGGGGTTCATGAATGGAGGGTGCAATGGAGACGCGTCGTCTCGGCCCGAACGGGCCGATGGTGTCGGCAATCGGCCTCGGCTGCATGGGCATGTCGGAGTTCTACGGCCACAGCGACCGTGTCGCCGCCCTTGCCACGATCTCGGCGGCAATCGAGGCGGGGGTCACCCTGTTCGACACGGGCGACTTCTACGGCATGGGTCACAACGAATTGCTCTTGGCCGAGGGCCTGCGCGGTAAACGCAGCAGGGCTTTCATCCAGGTGAAGTTCGGCGCCCAGCGAGGGCCGGACGGCGCGTTCGTCGGGACCGACGCGCGCCCTTCCGCCCTGAAGACCGCGTTGGCCTACTCGCTACGGCGTCTCGGGACCGACCACGTCGATCTCTACCAGACGGGCCTCGACCCGGCCGTCCCGGTCGAGGACACGGTCGGCGCCATAGGAGACCTCGTGCGACAGGGTTACGTCCGGCACGTCGGCATCACCAACGTCGATGCCGCGACCTTGCGGCGGGCCCACGCGGCGCATCCGGTCACGGCGCTGCAATTCGAGTATGGGCTAATGTCCCGCGACATCGAAGGCGAGGTGTTGCCGACCTGCCGAGAGCTTGGCATCGGCGTCACGGCCTACGGCGTCCTCGGCCGGGGCCTGCTGACGGGCAGTTCGGGAAGCGGCGCGGGCGACTTCCGGGCGGCCGTCTTCCCACGTTTCCAAGGGGTGAACCGGGCTCGCAACGGAGAGCTTGCGGGCGCGCTGCACCAAGTCGCGCGGACTTACGGGATCACGGTCGCGCAGGCGGCCATCGGTTGGGCTGCAAGCCAGGGCGACGACATCGTCCCCCTGGTCGGCGCTCGCACGCCGAAGCGTCTGACTGAAGCGTTGGCATCGCCCTTACGGCTGTCGCCTGAAGCCCTGTCGGCCATTGACAAGGCGGTTCCGCAAGACGCGGTTAGCGGGAGCCGTGAGATGATCGCGCACGGTTGAGCAGGAGCGAGCGCGGAGATCAGGCCGACAACCGGTTCGCGCTCCGCCGGTCGATCTTCCATCCACGGCGGCCATGCCGCGCCACTCCACCAGGCGGCCCGCCAGCGGACATCCCCAAGGCCGCTCGGGATCGGAAGCCGATGCCTGCTCGACCCGGCAGGATGCGCAAGGACCCGGATCGTCAACGATTTCCATAGAGGGGCGCCGCCTTTGCGAAGGCCCTCGCGTGGAAGACGGTCGCGCCCTGCCCGCCGTTCCCGTCGCTCGTCACGACGAGGATCTCGTCGGTGCCCGGTCGCAGGGCCATGCTGGTCGAGTGCAGGTTGTGGCCCCCGTCGCGCCCCGGCAGCAGCACCTGCCCGATGGGGATGCCGTTCCGGTTGAATGCCAGCACCCGGCCCTGGCCGTAGATGGCGACGTAGAGGTTGCCGTCGGCGTCGGCGCGCATCGAGTCGGGCGCGGGGCCGGTGAAGTGATAGGCGACCGCTGTCCCGAACGGCGCGGGCGTGGTGGCGTCGGCGAGCTCGACCCGGTGCAGCAGGTTGCGGCTGAACTCCGTGACCCACAGCGTCCTGCCGTCCGGGCTCAGGGCGACGCCGTTGGCCATCGCGAGGTGCGGCAGCACGGGCGTGACGGTCTTCAGGTCGGGGGCGACGTAGTACACGCCCCCCTTCGGGTCGGTCGAGGTTCCACGGAAGTCGGTGAAGTAGAAGCCGCCTTGGGCGTCGAACACGAGGTCGTTCGGCATGTAGCCGGCCTTTGTCGGTACGACCTCACGCAGGCCCGAGCCGTCCGGCGCGACCGAGACGACGGCGCCGACGCCCTTCGCGAAATCCATGGCGGCGATGAAGACGCGCCCGTCCTGGTGGAGCGCGATGCCGCCGGGGCCGAGGCTTTCCAGGCTGACCAGCGTCGATAGCCGCTTGTCCGGCGACGCACGGAGCACGCGCCGGCCGGCCACGTCGCAGAACAGGAGGTCGCCGTCCCGGTCGAACGCCGGCCCCTCAAGCACCAACCCCTCGGACGACACCCTCAGCCAGGGCTCCGCGACCACCGCCTGCAAGCCGCGTTCGGAGGGCGGTATCGGGACGGGGCCGCGGGTCTGCGCGTCGTAGGCGAGCCCGGGGACCGCCCCGCCGCCCTGCTGCGCGTACGCCGCCGGGGCAGCCCACGCGACAAGCAGCGCCGCGAGCTGGAGGGTGTACCGTGCCCTGGTTCGGAGCATGTCCCCGCCTCCGTGAATGGTCACGCCGATTCCGGACGGCCTACCAGGCGTAGGCGACAGGCGCCTCGTCGCCGGGGCCGGGCCAGATCTCGTCCAGCCTCGCCAGCGTCTCGCCGGAGAGGGCCAGCGACGGCGCCCTCAGGTTCTGGCGCAACTGCTCGACCGTGCGCGGGCCGGTGATGGCCGCGGTGACCACCGGGTTGTGCAGGAGCCAGGCGAGCGCCACGTCGGAGGGAGCCTCGCCGATCTCGGCGCAGAGCGCCTCGTAGGCTTCGAGCTGCGGACGGAGCTTGTCGATCCGCTGCTGCAGGTGCGGGCTCGCCCTCCGACCCTCGTTCGCCTTGCGAAGGACGCCGCCCAGCAGCCCCATGCCGACCGGGCTCCACGGGATGAGGCCGATGCCGAAGTGGCGCAGGGCCGGGATCACCTCCAACTCCACCGTGCGCTGGGTCAGGTTGTAGAGGCTCTGCTCGGAAGCGAGCCCCAGCAAGTTGCGCGCGGTGGCCGTGCACTGGGCGGTGGCGATGTCCCAGCCGGCGAAGTTGCTCGACCCGACGTAGGTGATCTTGCCCTCGCGGATGAGCTGCTCCATCGCCTGCCAGATCTCCGCCCATGGCGTCGCCCGGTCGACGTGGTGCATCTGGTAGAGGTCGATGTGGTCGGTCTTCAGCCGGCGCAGGCTGGCCTCGCAGGCCCGGCGGATGTGGTAGGCCGACAGGTACTTGTCGTTCGGCCCCGTCCCCATCGGCTGGTAGACCTTGGTCGCCAGTACGATCCGGTCACGGCGGCCGGTGTCCTGGGCGAGCCAGCGGCCAATGATCTCCTCGGAGACGCCGTAGCCCTTCGCCATGTCGGGCGATTGCGGGCCGCCGTAGACGTCAGCCGTATCGAAGAAGTTGATGCCGGCGGCGAGCGCCTCGTCCATGACCGCGAAGCTCGTCGCCTCGTCGGTCAGCTCGCCGAAGTTCATGGTGCCGAGCGCCAAGCGGCTGACCCGCAGGCCGGTCCGGCCGAGATGCGTGGTGTCCATCGGATCGCTCCCGAATTCCGTCGTCGTCGAAAGGGGTCGTGGGCCGGCCGCGCTCAGTTCGCGGTGTAGCCGCCGTCCACCGGCAGGGCGACGCCGAGGACGAAGCTCGCCGCATCGCTGCAGAGCCAGAGCACGGCCGCGCCGACCTCCTCGGGACGGCCGAGGCGCCCGATGACCTGCTTCTGCATGATCACCTCCATGGCCTCGGGCTGCTCGGCGAGCATCCTGGCCACCATCGGCGTGTCGATGGTGGCCGGGCAGACCGCGTTGAGCCGGATGCCACGCGCGGCGTTCTCCAGGGCCGCGCTCTGGGTCAGGCCGATCACGCCGTACTTCGTGCCGTGGTAGGCGGCGAGGCCCGGGTTGCCGATGAGGCCGCCGATGGACGAACAGTTCACGATGGCGCCGCTGCCCTGCCGCCGCATCTGGCGTAGCTCCGCCTGCATGCAGTTCCAGACGCCGCGCAGGTTGACCGACATCACCCGCTCGTAGTCCTCGTCCGGCACGTCGACGACGTCGTTCGGCGGGATCTGGATGCCGGCGTTGTTGAAGGCCGCGTCCAGGCGCCCGAAGGTGTCGACGGTACGCCGGACCATGGCCTCGACCTCGGCCTTGTCGGACACGTCGCATCGGACGCCGAGCACCGTATGGCCGGCGGCCTCAAGCCCGGCGACGGCCTCGCCGAGGGCCTCCTCGTTGTGGTCGGACAGGACAACCGCCGCGCCGGCCTCGGCGAACAACCTGGCGGTCGCCAAGCCCACGCCCATGGCTGCGCCGGTCACGAGGGCGACCTTGTTCTCGAAGGTGATCTGCATGTCGGTACCCTTTCGTTCAGGGTGGTGATCGGCCTAGGCGGCCACGGTCCGGTTGCCCTGGCGCCAGGCCAGGACGGTGACGACGGTCGCCGCGCCGAAGGCGAGTGCGCCGAACTCGAAGGTGCTCCGGTACCCGCCGCCGTCGTAGGCGACGCCCCCGAGGGTGGCGCCGAGCGCGATGGCCATCTGCACGACGGCGACGAAGAGCCCGCCGCCGGCCTCGGCGTCGTCGGGCAGCACACGGCTCACCCAGGTCCACCACGCGACGGGGGCGGCCGTGCCGACGAGACCCCAGCACGCGAGCAGGACCGTCACCGCGAACGGCGACGCGCCGAACGCCATGGTCGCGATGCCGATGGCCGCCATCGCGACCGGCGTCGCGATGAGGATGCTGTAGAGGCGCGCCTTGAGAAGCAGGCCGATCAGGTAGGTGCCGAGCAGGCCCGATCCGCCCATGACGAGCAGGATGAGGGACAGGGTGGTGACGCCGACCTGCGTGACCGTCTCAAGGAACGGACGCAGGTAGGTGAACACGGCGAACTGCCCGAGGAAAAACAGCGAGGAGCCGAGCATCCCGAGGGGGACCGTGCGTCGGCGGAGGACCCGGAACACCGTGCCGCCCTGGGCCGTCCCGCGCGCGGACGGCATCGCGGGAAGGCTCGCGAACAGCCAGGCCAGCGTCACGGCCGCGAGCGGGACGACGCAGAAGAAGGCGCCGCGCCATCCGATGTACTGCCCGAGGAAGCTGCCGAGCGGCGCCGCGACGGTCGTCGCCAGGGCGTTGCCGCCGTTCAGCAGGCCGAGCGCCTGCGGAACCTGTGCCTCGGGCACCAGGCGCATGGCGGTGGCCGCCGACATCGACCAGAAGCCGCCGATGACGACGCCGACCAATGCGCGCCCGGCCATGAACACCAGCGCGTTGGGAGCGAGCGCCACCATCAGGCCCGACACCATCATCAGCACGGTCAAGGACAGCAGGACGACGCGCCGGTCGATGCCGCGCGTGGCGGTCGAGACCGAGAGGCTCGTGATCACCGCGAACAGGCCCGAGACGGCGATGGCCTGTCCGGCGTTGCCCTCGGACATGTGCAGGTCGCCGGCGATGGGCGTCAGCAGGCTGACCGGCATGAACTCGGAGGCGACCAGGGTCGCGCTGCACAGGGCCATCGCGAACACCGCCGCCCAGCCGCGGGTCGCAGGCGCGCCCGTTTTGTCCATGAACGCGTTCTCGGTCGCGCAGGCTTGGTTCGCGTTCATGGGCAAAGGCGCCCCTTTCCTGGTCGTCGTGGCTGGTGGCGACCGTTTCCGGTCGTGGAGCGGGCCTGGGGCCTCGCCGGTCCCCTGTCGGCCGGCGGGGCGGCACTGCGCCGCCGCCGCCGCGTTCGTGAGGGAAGCTACCGGCCGGGGCCGGTCCGGATTAGGCGCTCAATTCGACATGGGCCTATGAAGCCCGCTTATGGATGCGGCCTCGCGGGGCCTGGAGCAGCCGGAGTGCGACCGCCGCGGCGCAGGCCACCGGGACGGCGCTCGCGAGAAACACCGCACCGAATCCGGCATGTCCCGCGACGAGGCCGAGAGCCGGCCCCGAGACGCCCAGAGCGAGGTCGAGGCAGGCGGTGTAGGCGCCCATGGCCGTGCCCCGGCTCTCCGATGGGGCACGGCGGACGGCCTCGACCCCGAAGCCGGGGAAGACGAGCGCGTAGCCGAAGCCCGTCAGCGCGGCGCCGGCCGCCGCCAGGGTGACCGTCGGCGCGATGCCCATCAGGACCAGGCCGGCCGCCTCGATCAGCACGCAGACCAAGGCCACCCTGGCGCCGCCGAGCCGGTCGGGCAGGTGTCCGAACACCAGCCGGGCGACGATGAGGGCCACCGCGTAGGCCGTGAAGGCCAGCCAGACCGGCCGCCACCCGTGCGCCGAGAACAGCAGGGCGCCGAAGGTGATCAGGGCCCCGAAGCCGATGCTGCTGAGGGCGGCGGCGAGACCGGGAAGCCAGATCCCGTCGACGACCGCCAGGAAGGACGCCGTCCCTCGATGGGTCGGGTCGGCGCCACGCACGGGGGCGATCAACGCCAAGGTGGCCAGCGGCGCCAGGGCCGTCGCCGCGGCGACCGCGGCGAAGCCGCCTCCCGCATACAGGGCGGTGCCGAGCGGGGCGCCGGCGGCGAACGCCGCGAACATCGCCGTCCCCGCCCAGGCGATGACCTTGCCGGCGTTCTGCGTGCCGGCTCGGGCCAAGCCCCAGGCGACGGCGCCCGTGATGACGAAGCTCTCGGCGCCGCCGAGGATCGCGCGGCCCGCCAGCAGGAGGCCGACCGAAGCCCACGGCGTGCCGACGACGGCGACGGAGCCGAGGTACAGCGCACCCGCCGCCCCGGCCGCGGCGAGCCCTGTGACCACGGCACGCTTGGGACCCCTGTCGTCCGACATGCGGCCGGACCAGAGCCGTGCCGCGAGGGCGGCGGCGAACTGGAAGCCGGTGACCAACCCGACCATGGCCGGCCCGTAGCCGAGCCCGTCGTGGACGTGCAGCGGCAGGACCGGCAAGGCGATGCCGATCACCAGGAACGCGACGAACACGACGGCGAGCAGCGGCATCAGGGCCGTCGCCACGGTGGTGCCGCTCGCCGGGATCGCGGGTGCGCGGGCGGCGGACGAGGTCAGGGCCGCCCGTCCTCCCGCGAGGCCGGCGACGCGTACTGCTCGTCGGTCACCTTCTCCAGCCAGTCCACCGGACTGCCGTTCAAGGCTTCCTGGATGGCGATGTGGCTCATCGCGGTGGTCGGGCCGGCGCCGTGCCAGTGCCGCTCCCCCGGGGGAAACCAGACGACGTCCCCGGGACGGATCTCCTCGACCGGGCCGCCCTCGCGCTGCACCCGGCCGCAGCCCGCGGTGACGATCAGGGTCTGTCCGAGGGGATGCGTGTGCCAGGCCGTGCGGGCGCCCGGCTCGAAGGTCACGAGGGCGCCGCCCGTGCGGGCCGGCTCGGCGGCGCTGAACAGCGGGTCGATGCGGACGGTGCCCGTGAACCATGCCTCCGGTCCCTTGCCCGAGGGCTGCGACCCTGCGCGCTTGATGTCCATGGCGACGCTCCTTCACGGCACCGCCGAGCGGGATGCGTCGGCGGTGGAATGCTCGCGACGGTAGCTAGCCGGTCGGGCGCCCCCGGATTAGATGCTGGGTTCCACTTGGGCCTATGAGCGAGGCTTATGAATGCTGCGCGAGAGCCTGAACGACCTCAGCGCCTTCGTGGCCGTCGCGCGCGAGCGGAGCTTCACGCGGGCCGCGGCGCAGCTCGGCGTCTCGCAGCCGGCTCTGAGCCAGACCGTGCGCGGGCTTGAGGCGCGCCTGGGCGTTCGCCTCCTCGCCCGCACGACCCGGAGCGTCTCGCCGACCGAGGCCGGAGAGCGGCTCCTCAGGGCCGTCGGTCCGCGGTTCGAGGAGATCGAGGCGGGGCTCGCCAGCCTGGCGGAGATGCGGGGCAAGCCGGCCGGCAACCTCCGGATCACCGCCGACGAGCACGCGGCACCCACGTTGCTCTGGCCGGCCCTGCGGCGCGTCCTCCCGGACCACCCGGACATCAAGGTCGAGGTCGTCGTCAGCAGCGTCCTGACCGACATCGTCGCCGAGCGCTTCGACGCCGGGGTCCGCTGGGGCGGCATCGTGGCCAAGGACATGACCGCGGTCCGGATCGGGCCGGACATGCGCATGGCCGCCGTCGCGGCCCCCTCGTACTTCGCGGGGCGGGCCAGGCCGCGGCGCCCGGAGGACCTCACCGCCCACGCCTGCATCAACCTGCGCCTGCCGACCCACGGCGGCCTCTACGCCTGGGAGTTCGAGAAGGACGGGCGCGAACTGAAGGTGTGGGTCGGGGGACAGTTGGTGTTCAACACCGAGGCGCTGCTCCTCCGGGCCGCGCTGGACGGCTTCGGCATCGCCTACCTGTTCGAGGACGGGGTGCGGACGCACCTTGAGGCCGGCACCCTGGTCCGGGTGCTGGAGGATTGGTGCGACCCGTTCCCCGGCTACCACCTCTACTTCCCGAGCCGCCGCGAGCCGGAGCCGGCGCTGGCCGTCCTGGTCGAGGCGCTGCGTTACCGGGGATGACCGAGGCGACCGCCCGCATCCATGCGGTAGGTGGAACTCCGTCGAAAGGTCGGATCGCGTGTCGCTCGGCCTGTGCGCCCTGGGCCGCGAGGGTGGGAAGGCGGACCGTCCCCGGGCGGCGCGAACAGATCGTTTCCAGAGCAAGAAGCGGAGTTCCCCGTCGCCCGCAGGCTCGCATAAGCGGCTCGTTGCCAAGCCACGGAGACACTCGTGACCGATCCCCACGTCACCATCGAGCCGTCGATCCTCTACCTCGGGACCCCGGTGGTCCTGATCAGCACGCAGAACGAGGACGGGACCGCCAACCTCGCGCCGATGTCGTCCGCATGGTGGCTCGGCTGGCGCTGCATGCTCGGCCTCCAGACCGCGTCCCAGACGCCGCAGAACATGATCCGCACGGGACAGTGCGTGCTCAACCTGGCCTCGCCCAAGCAGGCCGATGCCGTGAACAGGCTGGCCCGCCTGACCGGCACCAAGGAGATCCCCGTGCTGAAGCGGAAGCTGGGCTACGCCTACGAGCCCCGCAAGTTCGAGGTGGCCGGCCTGACGCCCCTCCCGTCGCATACGGTCGCCGCGCCGCGGGTCCTGGAATGCCCGATCCAGTTGGAGGCCGTCGTCGCGGCCCGGCACGGGATCATGGACGACGACCCCCAGGTCGCCGGCCTGATCTCGGCCTTCGAGGTGCGCATCACCCGCGTGCACGTGCATCCCGACCTGCTCATGGAAGGGCACGAGAACCGGATCGATCCTGCCAAATGGCAGCCGCTGATCATGAACTTCCAGAAGCTCTACGGCGTCTCCCCCGCCGAGATCGTCCCGTCCCGCCTCGCCGAGATCGACGAGTTGGCCTATCGCATGCCCGACGTCGACCGGGCGCGCGGCGAGGCCGACCTGGCTGCCTGAGATCGGCCGCCGGCATCCTCGCCGATGCGGCGAGGCCGGCATCGTCCGCCGCGGATTCGGGAGCAAGGAACGGAGCGCGTTGCCCTCGGCGCACGGATATCGAGGGGCTTCGTGAGGAGCCCCTCGATGCATGTCGGCAACCCGCAACCGGTCCTGGATCTCGGGACGCCCGTGGCGCTCCTCTGCACCATGGAGGAGGATGGAAGCCTCCACCTCGCGGCGGTGACGTCGGCGTGGTGGATGGGGCCTCGCTGCGTATTGGGCCTGCACGACGTCTCCAGGGCCTCCGCCAACCTGCGGCGCACGCGCGAGGTCGTCGTCAACATGCCGGCCGCCGGCCAGGCCGAGACGGTCGCCCGCCTCATCCGTGTGGCCGGAAGGGCGGCGGTCCCGGACGGAGGTCCGGAACGAGGCTACCGGTGCGCCAGGGACAGGATCGGCATCCTGGGCCTGACCCCGGTCCCGTCCGAGACGGTACGGCCGCCGCGCGTGTCCGAGTGTCCGATCCAGTTGGAAGCCGTCCTGGACGACGTCCACGCCCCCGCTCCGGGCAGCCCCCTTCCGGGGGACGTGGCGATCTTCGAAGTCCGGGTCACCCGCCTTCACCTGGACGCGTCGGTCCTCGCGGACGGCCGGCCGGACCGGATCGACCCCGACAGATGGCGCCCGCTGATCATGGGCTCGCCGTAATGCCGGGTCGTCCCGGCCCATCGCCGTACCATGGGGGGACGCGGTGCGGTCGAGTTGAATTCGAGGGCAAGAGCCGGAGCGCCGCACGTCGCGGACCGCGGTACCTCCGTTCCGTGTTTCAGGGAACTTGAGTCATGAACGTCAGGGACAAGCACGCCGAGACCATTCTCGCCGACCCGCGCTGGGCGCGTATCGTGGCCCGCGACAGGACGGCCGACGGCCGGTTCTGGTACGCGGTCAGCACGACCGGCGTCTATTGCCGGCCGTCCTGCCCGTCACGGGGCTGCAACCCCGGGAACGTCACCATCCACGACACGCTTGAGGACGCACGTCGAACGGGGTTCCGGCCGTGCAAGCGGTGCAAGCCCGACGGACCGGGGCCCGAGGCAGTGAACGCCGAGCTCGTCACCAAGGCATGCCGGCTGATCGAGGACGGCGAGACGGCGCCGTCGCTGACCGAGCTCGCCGCGAAGCTCGGGCTCAGTCCGGGGTACTTCCACCGCATGTTCAAGGCGCAGACCGGACTGACGCCGAAGGGCTACGCGGCGGCCCATCGGGCCAAGCGCGTGCGCGAGGCGCTTGCCGGCGGCGGTAAGGTCACCGAAGCCATCTACGACGCCGGCTTCAATTCGAGCGGCCGCTTCTACGAGGCGTCGAACGCCATGCTCGGCATGACGCCCTCGACATTCCGCAAGGGCGGGGCGCAGGAGGAGATCCGCTTCGCCATCGGGGAATCCACGCTCGGCCCAATCCTGGTCGCCTCCAGCGCCAAAGGGGTCGCCGCCATCCTCATCGGCGACGACCCCGACGCGCTGGCGCGCGATCTCCAGGACCGCTTCCCGAAGGCGAGGCTCATCGGCGCCGACGCCGAGTACGAGGCGGTCGTGGCGGAGGTGGTCGGCTTCGTGGAGGCGCCGCAGGTCGGCCTCGACCTGCCGCTCGACGTGCGCGGCACCGCCTTCCAGCAGCGGGTCTGGCAGGCGCTGCGCGATATCCCGTTCGGCCGGACCGCCTCCTACACGGAGGTCGCCGAGCGTATCGGGCTCCCGAGTGCGACCCGCGCGGTCGCGGGCGCCTGCGCAGCCAACAAGCTGGCGGTCGCGATCCCCTGCCACCGGGTCGTCCGCAACGACGGCGCCCTGTCGGGCTATGCCTGGGGCGTCGAGCGCAAGCGCGCGATCCTCGACCGCGAGCAGGTGGCCGCCTGAACGCACGTGATCAAACGGGCGTCAGGCGGTAAACCGGGATCCGATCCCCTATGCCGCGGAGCCCCCCCGTCCAGGCCTGCCCGGCCAGACCCGAAACCCGGAGAAGGTCCTCGACTTTGCGGTGCCCGAGGATCGACCCGGTCGCGAATATCGCGTCCCGGCTCGCCAGGTCCTGCACGCGCGAGGCGATGTTCACGGTCTGCCCGAAGTAGTCCTGGCGGTCGTTCAGCGAAACAGCCAGGCACGGCCCCTCGTGCAGGCCGATCTTCAGCTTTAGATCCTCCGCGCCGCGTTCGGTGTTAAGTTCCCTCATCGCCGCCTGCATACGGAGGGCGGCGGCGAGCGCGCGTTCCGGCCTATCGAAGGTCGCCATCACCGCGTCGCCAATCGTCTTGACCACGGCACCGGACTCCGCCGCCACGATATCGTGCAGGAGCCGGAAGTGGGTCCGCACCAGATCGTACGCCGTGAAGTCGCCGACCCTCTCGTAGAGTTCGGTCGATCCCTGGAGGTCGGTGAACAGGAAGGTGAGGCTCGTGATCTTGAGCCGCTGATCGATGTCCAGCGTATCGGTGCGGAAGACGTCCCGGAACGTCTGATTGGAGAGGAGACGCCTGGCGGTGAGAAACGGGCGCTGACCGCCGATCAGCGCATCGAGCTCGGGGCCGGCGCGGTAGATGCCGAGGAGGACGCGCTCCCGGGTCCGGTTGTCGAGGGACAGGCGCAGCATCCCGGGAGGCAGGGTCGCCCGCGCGACGCTCGGGCGCCCGTCGAAAACCATTGCGAGGTCTTGGCGACCACCCGCGGGTGGTCCTTCCACGGTCAGGTATTGGGCCGTATGGGTGACCGGATCGAAGGCGATCAGCGTACCTTCGGGAGCCGGCAACGTCAGGAGGAGCCGCTCGCCTCCCTGCAACTCGACGGTTTCCAGAACGCACGACGACGCCAGGGCGTCGAACGTCGCCCGCTCGGGAAAATCGACGCCGGAGCCGAAGAAGACCTGCCTGTGGTAGTCCCAGAAACCGAGGCCGTCCGGGTCGTGCGCGCCGATGCGTCGGAGACGGGGACTGACTGTGAAGGTCACCTCCACCCGGTCGTCGAGCCGCAACTCCTCGGTGGCATCGCAGAACGCGCAGAAGTGATGCGATCTGCGCACCGACCGAAGCGTGGCATTGGCGGCGAGCACGCTTCTGCAATGCGGGCACAGGATGTTCCAGGACATCTCGAAGAGACCGAGCCGGGACGTGTGCAGCAGCGCGCCGATCAGCACGTCCTCGTCCAGTCCGGTCTCGGCCGACAGCGCTAGGGCATTCACCCGGGCGAGGCGCTCGTCGGGACTGGTTCGAACGAACTCGGCCACCGCGTCGGCGACATCCGACGGCACCGCGCGGCGCAAGGCTTCGAACAGGGCAAACGTATCGTCCATGGGTCAAACCTAGATGAGACTGCCACCAAGTAGACCAGGCCCAACCGTGGACTTGCCTGGGCGGTATCCGGGTCCGCGCCGACCCGGCCGCTTCCATGCCGCCGCGCTACGACCGCCGTACGGCCGTGAAGCTGCCCCGCTGTGGCCCTTCCGACCGGACACGGAAACGACGGTGCACGTCGGATCGGGCCCGCGCGCAGGGGATCTTGAAAGCGGGTTCGGGCCCGGCGTGTAAACCCCTCCATTTCGATTTGAGAGCAAGGTTCGGAGCGCCGAGCGACGCTCCTTCGTCCATCCTGTCGATGACGACGTGGGAGGAACCTCGTGGACGAGATCGGATGTCGCTTCGCGACGGAAATCTACCTCTACGGCTATCGCGCGACCCTCACCGGGTTGGCCGCGGTCGCCGTCGGCAGGCGCGGCGTGGCCGCCGTGCTCCTCGGTGCCGGCCGTGACGAACTGAAACGGAAGCTCCTGGAAGCGCTGCCAGGCGCCACCCTCGTCGGCGACGAGGATAGGATCGGCGCGACGCTGGACGCTGTCGCCCGCCACATCGACGCCCCGACCGGCTCACTCGCGCTCGACCTGGACCTGCGAGGCGAGGCCGACGAACTTGCCGTGTGGGCGGTGCTGCGCGCGATCCCGGCCGGTGAAACGCGAAGCTACGGTGCGCTCGCACGGGAGATCGGCTCGGGCATGACGGCGCAGCAAGTCGGCGCGGCCTGCGCCGCCAACCGGCTCGCCGTCGTCGTGCCGTGCCACCGCGTGCTGAAGGCGGACGGATCGATCTCGGGCTACCGCTGGGGTGTCCATCGGAAGCGTCGGCTGCTTTCCTTGGAGACGGCGGCATGATCATGACGCGCATCGAGACGTTGGATTGGCAGACGGTTGCGGGTGACCTCGACCGGCAAGGCTGGAGCGTGCTGCCGAAGATCCTGACGGCCGACCAGAGCGACGCGGTCGCCGACCTGTACGGCGATACGCCTGCGTTCCGAAGCCACGTCGTCATGGCGCGCCACGGGTTCGGACGGGGCGAGTACCGCTACTTCTCCTACCCGCTGCCCGAGGTCGTGCAGGAGCTACGCACGGGCCTCTACCCGAGGCTCGCACCGGTCGCGAACGCATGGCACGGGCGCATGGGCCTGGACGTTCGCTTCCCCACGACCCACGCGGAGTTCCTGGAGCGTTGCCACGCCGCCGGGCAACGCCGGCCCACGCCGCTGCTGCTGCAGTACGCGCCCGGCGACTACAACTGCCTGCACCAGGACCTTTACGGCGAGCACGTCTTCCCGCTCCAGGTCGCGACGCTGCTGTCCGAACCAGGCGAGGCGTTCGAGGGCGGTGAATTCGTGCTGACGGAGCAGCGTCCGAGGATGCAGTCGCGGGCAGTCGTCGTGCCGCTCACGAAGGGCGACGCGGTGGTCTTCGCCGTCCATGGCCGGCCCCAACGCGGGACCAAGGGCGACTACCGCGTGATGATGCGCCACGGCGTCAGTGAGGTCCGCTCGGGGCGACGGCACACGCTGGGGATCATCTTCCACGACGCGGCTTGAGGAGCCGAACCTCATGGGTCCACGGTGTGCTCCGTCGCTTGTCGACACGTCCGTACGAAGGTGGGCGTCCGCTCCCGAGGACCGTCATGTTACGCGTCGAGGGCGTAACCGGGGTTCGTTTTCTACCTGGTTGCATGCTTTCCCGCGACGATCCGCGGGCCGCGTGACCCGTGACGCTGCCTGCCTTCGAGCGCCGCCAGGGCCTCGTTGGCGGCCCGGACCCCGCTGTCGTGCGCCCCGTGGGCGGTCGTGAAGTCGAATGGGTGCGTTGCCTCGCCCGCGAAGAACAGCCGGTCCTCGAAGGGCTGGGCCAGTTGTACCCGCGCACTGGCTTGTCCCGGCAGGGCGCAGCTATACGCGCCGCCGATGGACGCCGTCCGGCTCCAGGCTGTCGCCGCGAGCGGACGGATGGCCGAGGCCACCTCGCTGCCGAACAGGCCGACCAGCTCGACCTTGGTGTGGGCGAACCCGGCGGCGGGGCCGTCCTCCTCAAGGATGCGGGCGCCCTCGCTGCCGAGGAACGCCTCGATCACCGGCCAGCCGTTGGGTCGGATGGAATAGGCGGCGGCCCGCGGGTCGTGCAGGTCGCCGTAGGCGTGGCTGTCCGGCGCGAACGCGGCGTCGCGCGCGATCTCCAGGAAGATCTTCTCGTTGCGCCCGAGCGGCAGCGCGGCGGCCGCCTCACGCCAGGGGTCGACCCCGGCGGGAAGGCGGATCGCGTCGCCGGCCAGGACCGCCGTCGAGACCGTGAGGATGGCGGCGCCTGCGCGGAACGTGTCGGCACGGGTGGTGACGGCGACGCCGTCCGCCGTCAGGTCGATCCGCTCGGCCGGGGTGGCCAACTGCAGGGCCGTCGAGGACGGAAGGCTCGCGGCGACCAGCGTGCCGTAGCCGAGGGGCAAGTTCCAATTCTTGCCCGTCGAGGCATCGTCGTAGGCGAGGTAGTCGGTCGCGGAGATCCTCTCGGGAGCCATGCCGCTCATGAAGCCGGCGATGGCGCGCACGTAGCCGTTCCAGGCGCCGCTGGGCTCCAGGGCATCGCTCGCGCGGTCGCTGCCCGAGGCGACCGTGCGGAGCCGCTCCTCCCAATCGCCGTATGCCCTTCGCGCCGCCTCCTGGCCGTCCTCGTCCTCGGTGATGGAGGGATGCGCCTTCGCCCACGGCGGGTCGCTGCGGTCGACCAGGAAGCCCGACGCCTCGGCGATGCCGACCCACGCATTGCGGTCGCCCGAGTGCAGCCACTCGCAGCCGAGGTCGAGCGGGTGGTCTCCGAAGTCCTGGGTGTACGCGCGGCCTCCGAGACGCTGCGACGACTCCAGAAGCAAGACCGATGTGCCGTGTGCTGCCAGCCGCCGTGCCGCGCCAATGCCGGCGGCGCCGCCTCCTACGATGATGATGTCAAACTCGCTTGCCATGTGGCTGTACGTGAGGACGAGCGTTCGGTGCAACAAGCACTGAGGCTCGTGGGGAGCGGCGTCGTTCGAGGCGGATGGGTGCTTCTTGGGCTTACAGGCTGAGCAGCTGGAGTGTCCGCTTCGGAGAACACGCCGGAGTTGGCTGAACGACCGTGATGGGCGCATCACCGCCATAGCAACGGCCCAAGATACGTCTGCTTTCAGGAACGGCATGGTCGCGCGTGAACGACTGCGTTGGGTCGAATGCGGAGCGTCCGCTTCCAGGCGAGTGGCTGACTTCCGCTCCCCACCCTTCTCGGACGAAGGGGGTAGGTGCGACGGCCCAAGGAGCCGCCGCGGTTAGTGTCAGATGTCGGTTTGCTCGGACATTACCAGCGCATCGTCCGCCTCTATGCCGAGGTAGCGCACCGTGCTCTCAAGCTTGGTATGACCGAGCAGCAGCTGGCAGGCGCGCAGGTTGCCGGTGCGCCGGTATATCAGCGCGACCTTCGTCCGGCGCAGGCTGTGCGTGCCGTAGCCCGCTGGGTCGAGACCGATCAGCGTCACCCACTCGTCGACGAGCCGCCCGTACTGTCGCGTCGTCAGATGTTCGCCGGGACGGCTGCGGCTGGGAAACAGCCAGTCACTTGCTCGCAGTCCCCGCAGCTTCAGCCAAGCCGCCAGCGTCTCGCGGGTCGTCTCGGTCAGCTCGAAGGGTACGGGCTGGCCGGTCTTTTGCTGGATGATGGTGGTACGCAGGCAAATGCCATCGCCGAGGTAGACGTCGGTCACACGCAAGCGGACGAGGTCGCAGCCCCGCAGCTTGCTATCGATGGCCGTGTTGAACAGGGCAAGATCGCGGGTACGGCCTTCGTGCTGTAGGCGGGTACGGATCGCCCAAATGTGCTTTGGCTTGAACGGCGGCTTGGGCCAGATGAGGCGGCCCAGGTTCCAGGGGCGGTGGGTGGTTTCGTTTGTCGAGTGCATGATGAAGCTCCGTATGTGGAGCCATCAGCATCTCACCCAGCCCGCGATAAGCCCGCGCCCCGGTTGCCCGACTCCGACGTCGGCGGGTAGCCCGAGAAGTGTCGGAGGCGGAGGCATGCACCGTGCTTTCGCGGATACGGCGGCACAGCTACATATCTGACGTGCCCATCATCCTAGCGCTCGGCGCCCTCCTGCTCGGCCTCGTGTTCGGCCCCCACTGGTGGGTGCGCTGGGCGATGCGGCAACACGCGACCGAGCGGCCGGATCTGCCCGGGACCGGAGGTGAACTCGCCCGTCATCTGCTCGACTTGGCGGGGTTGAAGCACGTTTCCGTCGAGATAGCGCCAGCCGACCACTACGACCCAGTCGCGAACGCCGTGCGACTGTCGCCGGGGAACCATGACGGCCGCTCGATCACGGCGGTCGCGGTCGCGGCACACGAGGTCTCCCATGCGCTCCAGCACGCGGCAGGGGACCGGCTTTTCGCGGCGCGAGTGAGTTTTGCCCCGGTCGTGCAGGGCTTCGAGTTTGCTGCGGCAATGGTGATGATGACTGCGCCCGTGGTGCTCGCTCTCGTCCATTCGCCGGTGCTGCTCGCCCTACAGGTCGGTGTCGGCATCGCACTTCTCGGCGTTCGCCTCGTATTCCACGTCCTGACACTGCCCGTCGAACTCGACGCGAGCTTCCGCCGGGCCCTGCCCATCCTGGAGACGGGTCACTTCCTCGACGCAGGCGACATGTCCGGCGCCCGCACCGTACTGCGCGCCGCAGCCCTCACCTACGTAGCCTCGTCCCTCATGGCGCTCGTGAACCTTGCCCGCTTTCGGCGGCTCCTCCCGTTCTAAGACCTCCGAGGCGAGGGGCCGATGCGCCTACCCGCCAAGCTGCGAGCGGACCGCCACTTTCGGAACCAGACCTAGCCATTCCTCCCAGTTGCTGTACGCCAAGAGCTGACATCAGCTCGCTGCCCGAAACCAGATGGGGTGGATGGCTCCCGCTCCGACTGACGGCATCGCGATGCCAAGATGTGGTTGCTGTCAAAGCAGCAGCCACGCTCATGCAGGAGCCATCCCCATGGAGATCACCACCGTCGGCATCGATCTGGCCAAAAGCATCTTTCAGGTTCACGCCGTCGATGCAGTTGGGCACGTCGTCGTGCGCAAGGCCTTGAGGCGGGCGCAGGTCGTGCCGTTCTTCGCCAAGCTGCCGCGCTGCCTGGTCGGCATGGAGGCGTGCGGCACGGCGCACCACTGGGCCCGGGAGCTCATGAGCCTCGGCCACGACGTGCGGCTGATGCCGCCGGCTTACGTGAAGCCGTACGTGAAGCGTGGCAAGACCGATGCGAACGACGCCGCTGCCATCTGCGAGGCGGTGACGCGTCCGAGCATGCGCTTCGTGCCGGTGAAGTCGACCGACCAGCAGGCGGTGCTGGCGCTGCACCGGACGCGCGACCTGCTGGTCAAGCAACGCACGCAGCTGGTGAACATGATCCGCGGCCTGCTCGCTGAGTTTGGGATCGAGATGGCGCGGGGCCTGCGGCACGCGCTCGAACTGGCGGCCCGGCTCTCGGCCGGAGACGCGGCCGAGGTGCCGCCGCTCGCCCAGCGCGTGGTGACCGGGTTGGCCGATCAGATCGGTGCCGTGCAGATCCAACTCACCCGGCTGGAGAAGGAGTTGCTGGCCTGGCACCGGGACAGCGACCTGTCGCAGCGGCTTGCGACGATCCCGGGTGTCGGCATCGTGTCGGCAACCGCGTTGACCGCCTCGGTGAGCGAGCCCGAGCGCTTCCGCTCCGGTCGGCAGTTCGCGGCCTCGCTAGGGCTGACGCCGCTTCAGAACTGCAGCGGCGGCAAGGAGCGCCTGGGCTGGATCTCACGCATGGGCGACCGCTACCTGCGTCGCCTGCTCGTGGTCGGCATGACCTCTCTGGTCCGGCGCGCGAAGACGACGCCGACCTCGGTTGATCCGCGGCTGTCGACGCTACTGCAGCGCAAGCCGGTGCGCGTGGTGACCGTGGCGGCGGCCAATCGCACGGCGCGGGTCGCCTGGGCGATCATGACCCGCGGCGGCACCTACCGCGCACCCCTGGCCGCGGCCGCCTGACAGCACGGCAAGGAGACGTTTCCAGGTTGCGAGGACGATGAGAGTTGGTGGCGAACCGGTCAGACCGGGAGCCGGGACACCCCGCCGAATGTCCAGGGCGTGATAGCCCGCAAAGCAGAGTGGGACGCAGCTCGCGGATACCATCAGGGCCAGCGGTCAACATGAACGACTGCATCGACAGGCCGGACACAAGACTGCACCCGACCAACGCGTCAGACGCTCAATTCGCCACTTGCAATGCGGGAGCCATCCACACAGGACGTTCAGCTTCGCGCCCATTGTCGCCATTCAGCGTCGCTCCGAAGGATCCCGGAAGCGGACGTCAAACTCTGCCGACGCTCCGTTGGTCCCGATAGGAACAGTAGGTCCGGGCATCGCTCGCCTTCCGCAACAACTAGCCGGATATCAATGACTTGCGAATGACACTTCGCACTCTGCGACGAGTCGAACGCGGTGGGCGCCGGGACATTACCGAGACCCGCGCCCGACCTCGTCTGGCAGTTTGCCCGAAGACATTGCACACATGGATCCCGACTCAGCGCGTCGGCGCCGTCCAGATGCCGAGTTCCGACGTGTCGATGGCGCGTGGCAGCAAACTCGCGGTGCGAAAGGCGTCGGCGATCGACTGTTGCTCGGAGAGCGCGTCGCGCGTGACCGACTCGACCCTGTAGCTGCGACGCGCGTTTGCTTGTTCTATGATGTCGGTTTCAATCTTCCAAAGCGGCGCAAGCCGCCTTGCCGCCTCGGCCGGGTTAGCTTTCACCCAGGTGCCCGTTTCGGAGAGCTTGTCGAACAGTACGAGGAGCACCGACCCATTGTCGGCCACGTAGCTGTCGGAAGCGAGGTAGTAGCGCTTGTAGAGCGACAGGCCTTGGCCGTCCCGCACCACGCGAGACTGCGACTGACGTTGTGCCGCGCTGAGGAACGGATCCCAGGCGACCCACGCCTCGACGCCGCCGCTCACCAGGGCCGCGCGCCCATCGGCAGGAGTCAGATAGGCCGGTTGGATGTCGCGGAAGGCGAGGTTGGCCTCCTTTAGCGCTGCCAAGAGCAGGAAATGGCTGCCAGCTCCCTTCGTGACCGCGACCCGGCGGCCCTTCAGGTCGGCCACAGTCCTTACGGCAGAGTCTTTCGGCACGAGGATCGCCTGTGCCGTCGGCGATGGTGCCTCCTGCGCCAGGTAGCTGATCCGCGCCCCTGCCGCCTGCGCGAAGACCGGCACCGTATCGGCGACGTCGGCTGATACGTCGATCTGCCCGGCATTCAGCGCCTCCATGATCGGAAGACCGCTGGTGAATTCGTGCCAGGACAGAACGACACCGAGCGGGGCAAGCGCCTGCTCGAGGCCGCCGTCTTGGCGCAGCAGCGCCACGAGCGTTGAGGAGCGCTGGTACCCGATGCGAAGCGTCGCCGCGGCACGGGCAGAGCGCGCCGATCCGATGGAGATGGCAAGTCCAGTGGCAAGTCCGGCCAACAGGGATCGGCGAGAGGGCTGCATCATGTCATCCAGGTTTCGAGATTGAAGCGGGAAGACCTACCACCAGCCGGCACGCTAGGACCGCTATGACCCGTCGGACCGCATCCGAGGCCCGCCCAGACGTCGACGTCCCCGCGGTCGAGGGCGGTGCGCCCGTCCGGATGCTGGAGCAGGACGAGCTTGGCGTCGCGCTCGGTCGTGCCAGCGCCCTGGAGCGCTCGGATCAGGAAGACGTGCGGGTCGGTGCCGCGGATGACCGCCACGCGCCTGCCCTTCAGGTCGGCGGGCTTGATGATCCCGGTGTCTTTGCGGGTGACCAGCGCCGCCCATTCCGGGCGCGAGAAGGCGTAGACCGCCTTGATTGGGTTGCCGTTGATCCGGGCCACCAGGGCCGCGGCTCCCGCCACCGAGCCTAAATCGATGCCGCCGGTATTAAGGAACTCCAGGGCCTTGTTAGAGCCGAGCGACTGGACCCATTTGATCTTGATGCCGCGCGGTGCCAGCGCCTCCTCGAGGAAGCCCTTCTCCTTCAGGAGCAGGCCGACCGGATTGTAGGTTGCCCAATCCAGCCGGATCTCCTTCGGATTCTCGGTGTAAACCCTTTGCCCGTGCGCTCCCGTCAGGGTCGCCAGGGCGAGACCGGCGGCCAGGAGAACTTTGCGGATCATAGACATAGCAAAGCCCTACGAGCGCCAACGGCGCAATTGGGGCACTTGCGACCGAGATACTCGCTCAAGTCGGATGGCCGAGAATTCCCAGGATCTCCCGGCGCAATCTCACAATCTCGGGGTCGTCGCGATGGCGCGGATAGGCAACGGGAACGGGCAACTCGGCCCGGATCGCGGCCGGGCGGTCGGAGAGCACGATCACGCGCTCGGCCAGCACCAGCGCCTCCTCCACGTCGTGGGTGACGAGGAGCGCGGTGAAGCGCTTCTCCTGCCATAGCCGCAGGAGCTCGGCCTGCATGGCCAGTCGGGTCAGGGCATCGAGCTTGCCCAGCGGCTCGTCGAGCAGCAGGAGCCGCGGCTCGTTGACCAGGGCACGGGCCAGCGCGACGCGCTGGGCCATGCCGCCTGAGAGCTGGTGCGGATAGACCTCGGCGAAGCCGTCGAGCCCGACGAGGTGCAGCGCCGCGTCGGCCAGCGTGGCCCGCTCGCGGCCGACGCCCCGGGCCTCCAGGCCAAGCGCGACGTTGGCGCGCACGGTGCGCCAGGGATAGAGGGTCGGGTCTTGGAAGACGAGGAGCCGCGACGGGTCCGGATCCTCGACCGGATCGCCGTCGATCGCGATGGTGCCCGCATCGGGCGGTTCGAGCCCGGCCACGAGCCGCAGCAGGGTGGACTTGCCGCAGCCCGAGGGGCCGAGCAGCGCCACGAAGCCGCCAGGCTCCACCGTGAGGCTCACCCGGTCGAGGACCGGCAGGGGCGCGCCGCGGATCGCGAAGGCGTGGCTGACGGCATCCACAGTCAGGCGGCTACCGGCGGCTTGGGCGGCATGTTCTCGGATCGCGGCGGCTACCATTGCACCAGCCCCTTCTGCCACGCGAGCAGGCGGTCGCGCAGGCGGAACAGCAGCGTGATCAGGGACGAGCACATCAGCGCCATCACGATCAGCGCCGCATACATATTGGCGTAGGCGGCCCAGCCCTGTGCCCATTGCAGGTACCAGCCGAGGCCGGACTTCACGCCGAGCATCTCGGCCACCACGAGCACCGCGAACGAGCCGCCGAGCCCCATGAACAAGCCGACGAAGACGTGCGGCAGCGCCGCCGGGACCGCCACGCGCAGGACCAGGAAGCTGCGCGAGGCGCCGAGGGTGCGCGCCACGTCGAAATAGGCCTTGTTGACGCCCGCCACCCCCGACCAGGTCAGGACCGTGACCGGGAAGCCGGTGGCGAGCGCCACCAGGAAGGTGCTGGCCGACCACGAGGACGGGAAGACGAAGAAGGCGAGCGGCAGCCAAGCCGTGGCCGGCAGCGGCCCGACGAAGCGCAGCACCGGGTGCGCCCAGTAGCCGACCGCCCGCGACGAGCCGATCGCGACGCCGAGCGTGAACCCGACCGCCGCCCCGAAGGCGTACCCCCCCGAGAGCAGGATCAGAGAGTTGAGGATGCTGCCGCCGAGTTTCGGCCAGTCGTCGAGGAAGACCTCCAGAATTGCCTGCGGCGGAGGGAAGAACGGCATCGGCAGCCATTCGAATTTCGCCGTGGCGAGTTCCCACGCGACGAGCACGCCGGCGAGCACGGCGAACCAGGGGCTCCAGTGACGCAGTCGTGCGCCCGGTGTCCCGAGCCGGGAGACGATGGGCGACAGCACGAGGAGCGCAGCGCCCAGTGCCGCGGCGCCTTGCGAGAATGCACCGGTCCGCGGGAAGTCGCCCGCCTCCGGCAGGCCGAACGCGACCGCCGCGAGGGCGAGCCAAGCCAGCCCGGCGATCAGACCCGGCCAGGACGGCCGCAGCGGACGGCGGGGCTTTGCTGAGGCGGCGGTGGGTGCCGCGGTGACGGTGAGGCTGCCGGCCATGCCGTTTCTCTTCAGCTCAGGACGTCGGCGTAGATCCGCTCGGCGAATTTTGCCGAATCGGTCGAGCGCTTGAGGACGTTCACCTGCTTCAACTCGTCGCCGTAGAGTGCGAGCTGCTGCTTGAGGCTCGCCCCGACGGGGCTGTCGCCGTGTTGCTGACTGCGCAGCATCGCGGCAAGATCCGCAATCGAGCCTTTGCCGCCGTAGCCCGAGAAGGCCTGCGCGGCGGCTTCCGGATCCCCGTGGACGGCGTGGCCACCCTCCAGGATGGCTCGTGTGAGGGCGGTGGCGACCGCCCGATCGTTGCGGATCAGGCTGCCGCGGACCGCGACGACGCAGCAGGTGCGCGTGGCGTATTCGCCGGCGAGGTTGGTCGAGACCTCAGCGAAGCGCGGGTCCTTCAGCCAGATCCAGGTCCGCGGATCGGAATCGGCCAGCGCCTGCGCTTCGCCCTTCTCGACCGCGAGGTTCAGGAGGTCGGCTGGATACTGCCGCCATTCGACGCCGTTCTCCGGATCGATTCCGGCCTTGGCGAGGACGAGGCCGAAGAAGTTCTTGGCCGGGCTTGCCTGATCGCTGATAGCGATGGTCTTGCCCTTGAGGGCGCTGATCTCGGTGATCCCGGCAGCCTTCGAGCCCAGGAGGCGGAGACAGCCCCCGTGCAGTCCGGCCGTGATCTTCACGTCGAAGCCCTGCTCCAGGGGCTTCAGCCAGCGCAGCGCCATGCCAATGCCGGCATCGGCCTTGCCGGTGGCGATGGCCTCCAGCAGCGCCTCGGTCGAGCCGCCGAAATTCACGAACTCGACGTCGAGGCCGTGCTTGGCGAAGATGCCCCGCTCCTTGGCGAGCGGCGCGGCCGCGGTGCAAATGGCCGAGGCGTTCCAGGCAAGCTTGATCGGCCTCAGCGGACCGGACGGACCTTCGGCGGCCGCCGGCTGGCAGAGCGGGCCGGGATCGAAGAGCGCGGATGGACCCGGCGCCCACGCGCGCCCGGTACCGAGCCCAAGGCCGAAGGGCATCGCTGCTGCGGCCGCGCCGGCCCGCAGCAGCAGGCGACGCGAGGGTAGGCCGCCCGGACGTGAGGGCTCGTCGCTCATGCCGACAGATCTCCTTTGCGCACACGGCGCAGGGCAACGAGGCGAGCGTCATCGACCCGGCCCTGCGGCCAGTCGGCGCCCACATCCTCGTATTTCGAGAGAGCCGACCCTCTGTCGAGCCGGCCCGCAAACTATTCGATGGTGCGAACGCCAAGTCAACGAAACGCTTTTTCCATCTTTGCCGCGGATAGACGAATTTGTCTTCTAGAGCTCGAGATAAACGGAATAAGCTTTCGTTGACCCACGACGCCGCGGGGTGGACGATCATGATCCATGACTGTCGCCGTCCCGCCAGCCGACATAGCCCGTGCCCTCACCGAGACCTTATCGGGACGGGCCGTCGGGTACGACCGGACGGGATCCTTCCCGCACGACAGCATCGCCGACCTGCGCGAGGCTGGGCTTCTCGGGCTCACGGTGCCGCGGCGCCTCGGGGGCAGTGGATCTGGGCTCTTACGCGCTGCCGAGGTGGTGGGCGCCATCGGCCGCAGTGATCCAGCGACGGCACTTGTCCTGTCGATGCAGCTTCTCCAGCACGCCCTGATCCATAGGCCTGACTCGGCCTGGTCCCGCGGGGTCGCGGACAAGGTGGGCGAGGAGGCCGTCGCCGCGGGGGCTCTGATCAACGCCCTGCGGGTCGAGCCGGAGCTCGGGACACCCTCGCGGGGCGGCCTGCCAGCGACTGTTGCGAGCCGGGACGGCAAGGGCTGGCGCATCGCCGGCCGCAAGATCTATGCGACGGGTGCACCCGGCTTGGCCTACGGTGTCGTCTTCGTCCGCACCGACGAGGCTCACCCGCGCACGGGAAACGTTCTCGTTCCCTTTGACGCGCCGGGCGTGCGGGTCGAGGAAAGCTGGGACCATCTGGGATTGCGCGCTTCTGGCAGCCACGACGTGGTGCTCAGAGACGTGTGGATCCCCGCCGATTACGCCGTGGATCTGCGCGCTCCGGGCGAATGGCGGCCCGACCCGTGGCAGCAGGCCTGGAGCTGCACTCTCTTGTCGGCACTTTACGACGGGGTCGCGAGGGCGGCGCAGGATTGGTTCGTCCGCTACCTGCGCGAGCGCGTGCCGGGCAGCCTCGGGGCGCCGCTCGCGAGCCTGCCGCGCTTCCAGGAAGCGGTCGGCGAGAACGAGCGCCTGCTCGCCGTCAACGCGCGCCTCATCACCGGTCTCGCCGCAGAGGTCGATGCAGGGCATCCCCCGGTGCCGCGGGAGGCTGGCTTCGTAAAGCTGTCGGTGACGGAAGGAGCCATCGCTGCCGTGCAGCGCGCCGCGGAATTGTGCGGCAATGCCGGCCTCTCGCGGGCGAACCCGCTGGAGCGCCACCTGCGCGATGTGCTCTGCGCCCGCATTCATTGGCCTCAGGCCGACGCCGTCCACACCACCGCCGGCAAGGCCGCGCTGGGCGCCTAACCTCTTTGAAGGGATTTACTCCATGAGCCTGTTGTCCCAAGAGGCCGTCGAATTCATCGGCTACGTCGCCCCGCGGCACGCGTCGGAGATCCATCCGGCCACGGGTCCCGCCATCGACCGCGGCTATCTTCGTCTGCTCGCCCAGGCGCACGAATGGGGCGGGTTCGACCGGGTTCTCGTCGCCTTCCATTCGACAACACCAGACTCCGTGCTGCTTGCAGCGCAGATCGCCGCTGACACCCAACGGCTCGGGCTGATGATCGCCCACCGCCCCGGCTTCACGGCGCCGACGGTGGCCGCGCGCCAATTCGCGACCCTAGATCAGCTGTCCGGCGGGCGCGTCGCCATCCACGTCATCACCGGCGGCGACGGCCGGGAACTCGCCCAGGACGGCGACCACCTCACCAAGGACGAGCGCTACGCGCGCACAAGAGAATTCCTCGACATCGTCCGGCAGAGCTGGTCCTCGACGGCGCCGTTCGATTATGCCGGCACGTACTACACGGTCGATCGCGGCTTCTCCGAGGTGAAGCCCGTCGATGGCATCCCGGTCTATTTCGGCGGGGCATCGGCGGCGGCCTTGGAGGTCGCGGGCCGGCATGCCGACACCTACGCTTTGTGGGGCGAGACGCAGGCCCAGGTGCGGGAGCTAATCGGGCGCGTGCAAGAGATGGCCGCCCGTCACGGACGCAGGCCGCGCTTCAGCCTCTCCGTCCGGCCGATCCTGGCGGCGACCGAGGAGGCAGCCTGGGCGCGGGCAGAGGAGATCCTGGCACGGACACGCGCGGTGCGGGCTGCGAAGGGGCTCGGGCCGGCCGCCACCCCGCAGAACGAGGGTTCGCGGCGCCTGCTCGCCGCTGCCGCGACGGGCTCGCGCCTCGACAAGCGCCTGTTCACGGCCATCGCCGCCGAGACGGGTGCCCAGGGCAACTCCACGGCTCTCGTCGGCACGCCGGAGCAGGTGGCCGACGCGCTGCTCGACTATCACGACCTCGGCGTGCGGACCTTCCTGATCCGCGGCTTCGATCCTCTGGAGGACGCGATCCAGTACGGCCGCGACCTGCTGCCGGCCTTCAAGACCGCCCTTGCGCATCGCGGCCCGAGGGTGGAGGCAGCCTGATGCGCGCTTTCGTCCTCGCCCTGCTCGCCTTCCTCGCGCCCCCGATATCGGGTCTCGCCCAGGCGCAGGAGGTACTTCGCGTCGGCGACCAGCGCGGCAATGCGCGCGCCCTGATGGAAGCGGCCGGTGTCCTCGAAGGCCTGCCCTACCGGCTCGAATGGAGCGAGTTCCCGGCCGCTGCGCCGCTCCTCGAAGCCCTCAATGCGGGGGCGATCGACGCGGGAGGGGTCGGAGACGCGCCCTTCACCTTCGCGGCGGCGGCGGGCGTGCCGGTCAAGGCGATCGCCGCCTTCCGCAACAGGCAGGATGGGCTGGCGATCCTGGTGACGAAGGACTCGGCCCTCCGCTCCGTGCCGGATCTCAAGGGCAAGCGCATCGCCACCAACCGAGGCTCGATCGGACATCAGGTCGTGCTGGCCGCCCTGGAGGAGGCCGGGTTGCCCTTCGACAGCGTGAATTTCAGCTTCCTGCCCCCGGCGGATGCCAAGCTGGCTCTGACCTCGGGCGCGGTGGATGCCTGGGCCACCTGGGAGCCCTACACCTCGACGGCCGAGCTTGCCGGGCTGGTGCGGGTCGTGCGCGACGGCAACGGCATCACGCCGGGCCTCACCTTCGCCGTGGCGAGCGACAGCGCGATCGCGGGCAAGCGGCGGTCGCTGGTCGACTTCGCGCAGCGCCTCACCCGGGCGCGGGACTGGGCCCTGAAGGACCCGGCCCCCTACGCGGCGGTGTGGTCGAAGCTGATCGGCCTGCCGGAGGCCGTGCCGCTCCGCTGGTTCGGCCGGGCCGCCCTATCGCGCCGTGCCCATCGACGGCACGGTGATCGCCGACGAGCAGCGCAACATCGACCTTTACGTCCGGGCCGGCCTCATCCCGAAGGCGCGGGCGCCGCGCGCCGAGGCGATCCTCGACCCGAGCTTCGGGCCGGCCACCGCAGCCGTCCAGTGATCGTTCGCCGGCGCCCTGACGATCCGCAGGTATCAGCCTCGCCGCCGTGCTGGCCGATCGGCGTGCGTCACGTGCTCGGGATCGGCCGGGACCTGCCGGGGTTCTGCTCAAGGGCGCCGGCCCGAAGGGTGACGCCGCTCCGTGTGAGGAGTTGGAGGCGCAGCTGATGAGCCGCACTCGCCAATTGCATCTCGGCGCCTTCATGCGCCCCGTCGGCATCCACACCGCGTGGTGGCGCTATCCCGGCGGCTATCCGGATGCGAACTTCAACTTCGCGCATCTGGCGCACTTCGCGCAGCGCCTGGAGGCCGCGAAGTTCGACGCGTTCTTCATGGCCGACCACCTCGCCGTGATGAACATGCCGATGGCGGCCCTGCGCCGCTCGGCGACCGTCACCTCGTTCGATCCGCTGACCCTGCTGCCCGCGCTGGCGGTGTTGACCGAGCGCATCGGCCTCATCGCCACCGCGTCCACGACCTACAACGAGCCCTATCATGTCGCGCGCAAGTTCGCCTCGCTCGACCACATCTCGCAGGGACGCGCCGGCTGGAACCTCGTCACCTCCGGCAACCCGGACGAGGCGCACAATTTCGGCCGCGAGGCCCATGTCGAGCACGCCGTGCGCTACGCCCGCGCCCGCGATTTCTTCGACGTGGTGACGGGCCTGTGGGATTCCTGGGCCGACGACGCCTTCGTGATGGACCCCGAGAGCGGCCTGTTCTTCGATCCCGAGAAGATGCACGTCCTCGATCACCGGGGCGATTTCCTCAAGGTGAAGGGACCACTCAACATCGCGCGGCCGGTTCAGGGATGGCCGGTCATCGTCCAGGCCGGCGCCTCCGAGGCGGGAAAGCAGATCGCGGCCGAGACCGCCGAGATGGTCTTCGCGGCAAGCTCCTCCATCGAGGCCGCGCGGACGTTCTACGCGGATCTGAAAGGCCGGATGCCTGCCCTGGGACGGGACCCCGACCACCTCAAGATCCTGCCGGGCGCGGTCGTGATCCTCGGCGACACGCTGGAGGAGGCGAAAGCCAAGCGGGCGCGGCTCGACGACCTCGTCCACCCCGATAGCGGGCTCGCCAACCTGTCGGTTCGGCTCGGGGTCGACGCCTCCGGCTTCGACCTCGACGCACCGCTGCCCGAACTCCCCGAGACCAATGCGAGCAAGAGCGGGCAGGCCCAGATCGTCGACTACGCACGCCGGACCAGCGCCACGGTGCGGGATCTCGCCCGCAAGGTCGGCGGCTACGGCGGCCTGCATCTTTTAGGGACGCCGGCTCAGGTCGCGGATCAGATGGAGGAATGGCTGGAGACGCGCGCCTGCGACGGCTTCAACGTCATGTTCCCCTTCGTACCGGAAGGGCTCGACGACGTGGTCGACCGTCTCGTGCCGGAATTGCAGCGGCGGGGGCTCTTCCGGCACGCGTACGACGGCGCCACGCTCCGCGACCATCTCGGCCTGCCACGGCCGGCCAATCGCTTCTTTACGCAGCCCTCGCCCTGACGCATCGAACGGACTGCGCCTGCTCCAGGGTCTGGTCGCGCACGAACATCACCGTGTGCTTCACCGGCACCCGCCGGATCACCGCCGATCCTGGCCCCGCGACGCGACGGGGTGGCGCTGGCGTCCCTCACGTCCGCGGAGGGGTCCACACGATGTCCCGCACTTTGATGGAGCGGGGGATCAGCCCGAGCCGGGAGAAGCGGTCGGCGGTGGTCTGTTGGGCAGTCAGGATCTCGTCTGAAAGCGGACGGACGGCGAACTCCGTCCGGTCGGCGGCGACCTTCTGGACGGGATAGGGAACGCCGGTCACGGAGGCGAGCGCCTGCGCGACCGCGTCGCGATGCTCGCGTGCCCAGCCCGCCGCCTCGGACAGGCCCGAAAGCGCGCCGGCTACGAGACCAGGGTGCTTCTCCGCGAACGTCCGGTTGGCGAGGAAGAAGGACGAGACGTCGTGTGTCTGCCCCGTGGTCGCGAGCACGCGCGTCTCGCCGCGGGACTGCGCCAGGGCGAGGTAGGGATCCCAGATCACCCAGGCATCGACGCTGTCGTTCGCGAAGGCTGAGCCGGCGTCGGAGGGGAGGAGGTAGGCCGGCTTGATGTCGGAGAAGCTCAGGCCAGCCTTCTCAAGGGCGGCGATGAGGAGGTTGTGGCTGCTCGTCCCGCGCCCCACGGCGACGGTCTTGCCCTTGAGGTCCGCGACCGAGCGGATCGGCGAATTCGCCTTCACCAGGATGGCCTCGCCATCGCGGGTCGGCGCCGCCGCCCCCACGTAGACGAGGTTGCCCCCGGCCGCCTGCGAGAAGATCGGCGGTGCGTCGCCGGTGTAGCCGAAGTCGATCCCCGCCCGCGTTGAGCGCCTCCAACAGGGGCGGACCGGCCTGAAACTCGACCCATCGGACGGCGACGCCTTGCGGCGCGAGCCGCTTCTCGATCACACCCTGCTGCCGGGCCACGACGATGAGGCCGACCTTCTGGTAGCCGACCCGGAATTCCTTCGCGGCATCCTGCGCCAGGGCTCCGGCCCCGAGGCAGAGGCCGGCTGCCAGCGATCCGAGCAGGGCAGCGACGCGGCGTCTTGTCGTGGTCACGGTGTGGCCTCCTGCGGTGGTACGAGGGTCGGGCCGCGCCGGGCTTGGACGCCGAGGAGTCGATGGTTCGGCGCCGGCTTGGCCAAGCCGACGGCGCATCGGCGTGAGCGGCGCTCGCACCGACCGGCCATCGTCCCGGGATCGTGGATGGTCATGAATTGCGGACGGGGATCACCGAGCCGCGATAGCGGCTGCGGATGAACGCGGCGACGTCGGACGAGGTCAGCAGCGTGGCGAGGCGCTGCACGCGGGGATCCTTCGCCAGAGCCTCGGTCGTGACGAGGACGTTCGCGTACGGGTTGCCTTCGGCGTGCTCGAGGGCCAGCGCATCCCGCGCGGGTTCCAGTCCCGCCTCCAGCGCGTAATTGCCGTTGATCACCGCGAGCGTCACGTCATCCAGAGAGCGCGGCAATTGCGGCGGCGCGATCTCGACGAAGCGGAAGTTCTTCGGGTTCTCGATGACGTCGTCCAAGCTCGCATTCACGCCCGGCTCTCTCAACCGCAGGCGGATCAGGCCGTTCGCCTGAAGCAGCGATAGGCCTCGGCTTGTGTTGGAGACGCTGTTCGACAGGGAGACGACTCCACCGGCCGGCAAGTCGGCGAGCGACTTGGTGCGGCGGCTGTACAGTCCCAGGGGCTCGATATGCACCGCCGCCACGACGGCGAAGCGCAGGCCCATCGCCGCCTCCTCCGTGCGGAGGAACGGCACGTGCTGAAAGAAGTTGGCGTCGGCATCACCGTCACGCAGCAGGGCGTTCGGCCGGAGATCGCCCGAGATCTCGGTGGTTTTGAGTGGCAGGTCGGACGCGAGCTTCTCGGCAACGAAGTCGAGGATCTCCGCATGCGGCACGGAGGAGGCCACGACCCGCAGAGGAGCCGTCGTGGCGCGGGCCGGCCCCATGCTCAAAGCCAACGCACCGGACATGAATACGCGACGGGAGATCTGAGGCACGGTGCACGCTATTCAGATGAAGTTCTTGATGTCCCTGTGTTCTACCTACTTCGCAATCCATTTAGATATCAAGAGTATATATTATCGCATTTTTTGCCTGCTCCTAGAGATTTGTTCTCGGATCGATCTGAAGAATGATATTTGAGCTTCCCGGTGCGATGTTTCGCAAGTCCTCAAGCCGAGCCCACGGCCGTCGTGGAGGCGCAATAACCGCGGACCTCTCCAGTCCGAGATGATCGCGCAGGGACGCGCCGGACGAGGCCGCGGCGCTACGGGAACGGCGATGCCCCCCCGTCGCACGCGAGTCTGCTCAGATGGCGGACCCTCCATCGAAGAGGAGCATTGTTGCGCCCTCGCCGGCAGGAGGCGGTGGGAATGTTTCTAATATTTCCGACTATGAAAGCATTAAAATCTTTCGCCAAGTCTCAATATAAAAGGACGTTCTTGTTGAACTTCGACTATGTTGCCGACAGTTTTTACGGATGCGCGACAGCGCGCCTGACCGCATCTCTCGCACGGCAACGGGTGGACATGTTCGACAAGCGACGCAGTGCGCTCTCACGCAGGCACTTTGCCGTCCTGGCAGGGAGTATGGCGCTTGCCGGCATGACCTTGGGTCAGGCTGCGGCGGCGGAAGGCCGGCTGCGCATCGCCAAGCAGTTCGGCGTCGTCTACCTGCTGCTGAACGTGATCGAGGACCAGAAGCTTGTCGAGAAGCACGGCAAGGACGCGGGCCTCGACATCGCAGTGGAGTACGTCCAGCTCTCCGGCGGCTCGGCCGTCAACGACGCGCTGCTCTCCGGCTCGGTCGATATCGGCGGGGCCGGCGTCGGGCCGCTCTTCACCCTGTGGGACCGGACCCGCGGCCGGCAGGGCGTGAAGGGCGTCGCCTCCCTCGGCAACTTTCCCTACTACCTCGTCAGCAACCGGCCGGAGGTGAAGACCATCGCGGACTTCACGGACGTCGACCGCATCGCCGTGCCGGCGGTCGGCGTGTCGGTCCAGTCGCGCATCCTGCAATGGGCCTCCGCCAAGCTCTGGGGCGACAAGGACTTCGCCAAGCTCGACAAGATCAGCGTCGCCGTCCCGCATCCCGAGGCGACCGCCGCGATCGTCAAGGGCGGGACCGAGGTCACCGGCCACTTCGCCAACCCGCCCTTCCAGGATCAGGAACTCGCCGAGAATCCGAACGCCCACATCGTCCTGAACTCCTACGACGTCCAGGGCGGGCCCTCCTCCTCGACCGTGCTGTACGCGACCGAGCGCTTCTACAAGGAGAGCCCGAAGACCTACGCGGCCTTCGTCGACGCGCTGGACGAGGCGGCCAAGTTCGTCACGGCCAACCCCGAGAAGGCGGCCGATATCTACATCAAGGCGACGAACAGCAAGCTCGATCGCGAGCTGCTCCTCAAGGTCATCAAGAACCCGCAGGTCAGCTTCAAGATCGAGCCGCAGAACACCCTCGGCCTCGGCCAGTTCATGCACCGGGTCGGCGCGATCAAGGCGGAGCCGAAGAGCCTGTCGGATTACTTTTTCGCCAGTCCCCGCACCGCCGCCGGCAGCTAAGCAGGCGCATGACCCTCACGGAAACGAGCGTCTTCACTGTGCCGCCGGAGCCGGAGGCCGCGGTCTGGAACGGGCCGCCCGATGCCTCGGCCCAGTGGCCAGACCCGCTCCTGCGCATCTCGGGCGTCAGCCTCGAATACCGCACCTCGGCGCGAGTCGTGCGCGCCGCGCACCGCATCGACCTAGACGTCTACGAGGCCGACCGCTTCGTGCTGCTCGGCCCCTCGGGCTGCGGCAAGTCCACCCTGCTCAAGGCGGTAGCGGGGTTCATCCCGCCGGTGGAGGGTGAGATCACCCTCGACGGAATGCCCGTCCGGGGACCGGGGCCGGACCGCATTGTCGTGTTCCAGGAATTCGACCAGCTGCCGCCCTGGAAGACCGTGCTGCAGAACGTGGCGTTCCCGCTGCGCGCCTCCCGTCGCCTCGGCCGGCGCGAGGCGGCGGAGCGGGCGCGCCACGCCATCGACAAGGTCGGCCTGACGTCCTTCGCCAACAGCTACCCGCACCAGCTCTCGGGGGGTATGAAGCAGCGCGCGGCCATCGCCCGGGCGCTGGCCATGCAGCCCCGGGTGCTTCTGATGGATGAGCCCTTCGCGGCGCTCGACGCGCTGACCCGGCGCCGAATGCAGGAGGAGCTGCTGACCCTCTGGGACGAGATCCGCTTCACCCTGCTGTTCGTGACCCACTCCATCGAGGAGGCGCTCGTCGTCGGGAACCGGGTGGCGTTGCTCTCACCCCATCCGGGGCAGGTCCGCAGCGAGATCAACAGCCACGCCTTCGACCTGACGAGCCTCGGGAGCCCTGAGTTCCAGGCTGCTGCCCGGCGCTTGCACGAGCGTCTGTTCGAGGCCGACGGGAGCGCCGCATGACCGCTTTCGCCACGACAGCACGGACGGTGCCGCCGATCCGACCGGAGGTCGACCGGATTCTGCCGCCCTTCGTGGAGGCTCCCGTCAGCCGCGCCCTGCCGATCGGCGTGCGCCTCTGGGAGCAGGGTTGGCTGCGCAAGGCGCTGATCCTCGCGATCCTGGCCGTGGCCTGGGAGGGCCTGGCGCGGTTCAAGGACAACGACCTCCTGCTGCCGGGCGTCACCGCTACCCTGTCGGCCCTGGCCGAGGGGCTGGCCGACGGCGAGCTAATCGAGCGCGTGCGGATCTCCCTGGCCGTTCTGGCGCAGGGCTACGCAATCGGCGCCCTCCTCGCCTTCGGGCTGACGACGCTGGCCGTCTCGACGCAGTTCGGCCGCGACCTGCTCTCGACCCTGACCGCGATGTTCAACCCGCTCCCGGCCATCGCGCTGCTGCCGCTGGCCCTGCTCTGGTTCGGGCTCGGCAACGGCAGCCTTGTCTTCGTGCTGGTCCACGCGGTCCTGTGGCCGCTGGCGCTCAACACCTTCGCCGGCTTCCAGGGCGTGCCCGAGACCCTGCGCATGGCGGGCCGGAACTACGGGCTCACCGGGCTCGCCTACGTCTGGCAGATCCTGATCCCGGCGGCGCTGCCGGCGATCCTGTCGGGCCTCAAGATCGGCTGGGCCTTCGCGTGGCGCACCCTGATCGCCGCCGAGCTGGTGTTCGGCGCGGCCTCCGGCAAGGGCGGCCTCGGCTGGTACATCTACCAGAACCGCAATGAGCTCTACACGGACCGGGTCTTCGCCGGCCTGCTCGTCGTCATCTTGATCGGTCTCTTCGTCGAAAACATCGTTTTTGCCACCCTGGAGCGGGTGACGGTGCGTCGTTGGGGCGTCGTCCGCTGACGGTACTTCCGCGGGCAGTGAAGCCGCACCCAGATGTTGCAGGCTAGCCCTCAGGCCCCCCACTTCCAAAAACATCGACGATGCTGCCCTACCCGACGATCCGGCCATCCTGGAACACGAGCACTCGATCGGCGAGGTGCTGAACCACGCTCCAGTGCGAGAGAGGGACGGCAGGGCGGTGCCGAGCCGGCCCTGAAGATCGGCCGGCAGATCAAGGATCTGTTTCTGGATGCCGATGTCCAGGGCCGACACTGGCTCGTCGCAGACGATCAGAGCGAGCTCGGCGGCCAGAGCCCGGGCGATCGCCACGTGCTGGCGCTAACCACTGGATAGGTTGCTGGGATGCCACCTCCGAGGCCGACTTGGTTGAGGAGCGCGCACCTCAGACCGCCAGTGAGATATCGCCTCGCGCTTTTAATATCGGCAAATGGAAATTGATCAACGCCAAATTCGCCGATCTATAGTTAGCGAGCCCCTCCTGGATCATATTTAAGGAATAAAATTCCCTCGACAATGTGGCAATCGAAGATCATCTTTTGTCTACGGATTAAAACGGTCGACAGCTCTGAAGGCAGCGATGAATTTTCGCTGCGTGTTTTGCTGCGCCGCGATTCATGCAGCAGATGACTTCATTGCAATCACAGTCCGAGCGATCGCTCTCCTCATATGCAGAAAATGATCGGCTGTCTGGCCTGAAGCAGGTATTCCTCGAGGTCGGACAACATGCATCCCTGCGGGAGCTGGAGCGCACCCATCCACTTGAGCAGCTCGATCTGCTGCGGACGGCGCGCTTCGGAGCACTGCGAATAGGGCGCGAAGACGGAGGGCAAAGCGCGACTTTCCGTGAACTGCTGGGATTAGTAATCGCTTTGGGCGACGCCGACCCGAACGTGGCCCACATATTCCGGAACCACTTCACTTTTGTCGAGCGTTTCGCACGCCGGCCATGCACTGATCAGGAGCGCCAATGGCAGCGCTTAGTCGTCGACGGCGCGGTGGTCGGACTGGCCAACACAGAACTCGAAAGTGCCACCATCGGCGGCGCTCCGATGTCCACGAAATTGACCCGTGACGGCATTGCCTACCGGTTGAATGGGCGCAAGTACTATAGCACGGGTACGCTCTACGCAGATCTTGTCCAGGTGAGAGCGTCGACGCCCGACGGCAGCCTCGCCTCCGCCATCATTCCGACCGACCGAACCGGCGTCGAACGGCTCGACGATTGGGACGGCACTGGGCAGCGCCTAACAGGCAGCGGCACCACGATCCTGACCGACGTGCGGGTGGAAGCCGACGAGGTCGTCATCGATGGTGCCGGTTCCGGGTTCGGCGTCGCCTATTCCGCCACACTTCCGCAACTGTACCTGACCGCCATCGAAGCCGGCATCTTGCGCAGCATCCTGCGGGACGCCATTGCGTTGGTGTCCGGCCGTACCCGTCCGTTCTACTATTCCCCGGACAAGCCGCCGGACGACGCGCTTCTGCAGAACGCGATAGGGGAGCTGGCCAGCTCGGCGTTCGCCGCGGAGGCGATCGTCCTTGCCGCCGCGGATGTCCTGGACCGCGTCGATGCCGTCAGAGCTGCCGGTGTCGACGAAGGCGATCTGGCCGAGCACGCTTCACTTGCGGCCGCTCAGGCCAAGGTCGTGATCGACGACCTCGCGCTGCGCGCCGGTTCGCGGCTCTTCGACGTCGGGGGCGCCTCTGCGACCCAGAGGACGAAGAATCTCGACCGGCACTGGCGCAACGTCCGCACGCTCGCATCCCACAATCCGAAGGCGCTCAAGGCCCGCGTGATCGGAGACCATCTGGTCAACGGCATCGCATTGCCGCGCTCCGGCTTCTTCTAAGAGGCACGCGATGCATCGTCCTTTCGTATGGCTTCCGACCAGGCGCTCGCTCTTGGCCGCCGGAACCGCGGGATTGGCCGCGGCCGGTCTGTCCCGAGGCGCGCGCGCAGGCGACGTCGCGAAGCCAGGCGGCACGCTCGTCGTCGTGCTCGATCCGGAGCCGGCGGGTCTGGTCGCCGGCATATCGATCTCGGCACCGGCAGTGGCCGTGTCCTCCAACATCTTCGACGGGCTTGTCGTTCTCGACGAGACCTTCACCCCTCGTCCGCAACTCGCCGAAAGCTGGGAGACGTCTCGGGACGGCCTGTCGATCACCTTTCGCCTGCGGAAGGACGTCTCCTGGCACGACGGGAAGCCGTTCACGTCGGCCGACGTCCAGTACTCGCTGATTGAGGTCACCAAGAAGACGCACCCGCGCGGCAACGCCGTCTTCGCGAACCTCAAGGCGGTCGAGACGCCGGATCCCCACACGGCCGTCTTCCGCTTCTCGCGCCCGTCGCCGGTGGTCTGGGCGGCGCTTGAGGGAACCGAGACCCAGATCCTGCCGCGCCACCTCTACGAAGGCACGAACCCAATCGCCAATCCCTGGACAGCGAAGCCGATCGGGACGGGCGCGTTCGTCTTCAAGGAATGGATCCGCGGCGACAGGATCGTGCTCGAGCGCAACCCGAACTACTGGGACAAGGGGCGTCCGCTCCTGGACCGGATCGTCTTCCGCACCATCCGGGACGCCGGCTCCCGCACCGCGACCCTGGAGGCCGGCGAGGCACAGTACGGGGCCATGAACCCGGTGTCCCTCGCCGACACCGAGCGGCTGCGCGGTTCGGCCGACCTGACCGTCGAGACGCGCGGCTTCGAGGGCTCCGCCCCGATGTACTTCTTCGACTTCAACATGCGCCGGAAGCCGTTCGACGACATCCGGGTACGGCAGGCGTTCGCGCACGCCCTCGACCGCACGGCGCTCGCCCGGACGATCTGGTACGGGCTGGCCGAGCCGGCGACCGGCCCGATCCCGAGCTACCAGAAGGCCTTCTACAACCCCGATACGCCACAGTACGCGTTCGACCCGAAGAAGGCCGAGGCTCTTCTCGACGAGGCCGGCCTCAAACGTGGACCGGGCGGCGTGCGTCTGCGCATCGACCATGTGCCGTGCGCCTACGGCGACGACTACATACGGGCCGCGGAATTCTACCGGCAGGCGCTCAAACGGATCGGCGTCGAGTTGCGAGTCAGGACCTTCGACCTGCCCACCTACCTTCGCGTGATCTTCACCGACTACGACTTCGACACGCACTCCGCTTGGTACTCGGCCTACCCGGATCCGCAGATCGGCGTGCAGCGGCGGTACTGGAGCCAAGCGATCAAGAAGGGCACGCCCTCGTCCAACGCCTCACAGGTCGCCGATCCTGATCTCGACCAAGTGATCGAGGCGATCCAGGTCGCGGGCGATCCGTCGGAGCGGAACGCGCTCATCCGCCGCTTCCAGTCCGTCGCGCAGGAGAAGCTGCCGTCCATCAACCTGCTCGAACTCAAGTTCTTCCGCGTGTACGCGAAGAACCTCGACGGCATCAGCTTCGCGCCGTTCGGCGGCTACCAGTCGTTCAAGACCGTCTCGACGAGCGTCTGACCATGTCGGAGCCGCTTCCCGTCGCCGGCACGAGCCGCGCCCTCCGCTACCTTGGCCTGCGGTGCCTGCAGGCAGTACCGACGGTGATCGCGATCGCCGTCCTCAACTTCTTCTTCCTCCGCTTGGCCCCGGGCGATCTCGTGGACACGATGGCGGGCGAGGCCGGTGCAGCGACGCCGGAATACATGGCGATGCTGCGCCAGCTCTACGGCCTCGATCAGCCGGTCTGGACGCAGTTCCTCCACTATCTGTCGCGGCTCGCACATCTGGATCTGGGCTACTCTTTCCGGAATTCGACGACCGTTCTTGACCTCATACTCTCGCGCCTTCCGAACACGGCGCTGCTGATGCTCTCGAGCCTCGCCGTGGCCCTCGTCGGGGGCGTGGCGCTCGGCACGATCGGTGCACGCTGGCGCGGGCGCTGGCCCGACGCCCTGATCTCCGCGATCTCGACGGTCGGCTTCGCGACACCGCTGTTCTGGATCGGCCTGATGCTGATCGTCCTGTTCTCGGTCCATCTCCGGTGGCTTCCGGCCGGCGGCATGACCGACGTCGACGCGGGCCGGACCGGGCTGCCGTATCTGCTCGACGTCGCGCGGCATCTGGTGCTGCCGGTCTTCAGCCTCGCGGTCTTCTACGTGGCGATCTACGCGCGAATGACCCGCTCGGCGGTGCTGGAGGTGCGCGAGCTCGACTTCGTCCGGACCGCGCGCGCGAAGGGGCTCGCTCCCCGCAAGGTCATGTCGCGTCACGTCCTGCGGAACGCGCTCCTGCCGATCGTGACGATGACCGGGCTCCAGTTCGGCACACTGCTGTCTGGATCGGTGGTGATCGAGACCGTGTTCGCATGGCCCGGGATGGGGCGGCTCGCCTTCGACGCCGTATTCCAAAGGGACCTCAACCTGCTCCTGGGCGTGCTGCTCTTCTCGTCCTGCCTCGTCGTCGTCTCCAATCTCTGCACCGACCTGCTCTACTCGGTGCTCGATCCGAGGATCGAGGTCCGATGACCGTGGTTCCGCTCACCAAGGCCACGCGGATCGCGACCCTCCTGTCCGGTCGCAAACGCGCCCAGCAGCCGTCGTCCAGTGTCCTCCGACGCCTCCTCCGCAACCGGTCGGCCGCGTTCGGCGGCGCGGTGCTGATCGCCGCGGCGCTGGCAGCGGTCTTTGCGGGAGCGATCTTCGACGCCGACCCGCTCGACATGGTCGGGCGCCCTTACACGTGGCCGCTCACCGACAGGCTCCACCCGCTCGGCACGGACATGCTCGGTCGGGACATCCTCGTCGGGCTGGTCTACGCCGCCCGCGTCTCGCTCGCGGTCGGGTTCGCGGCTGCCGCATTGTCCACGATCCTCGGCGTATCGCTGGGCGTGCTGGCCGGCTACTTCGGGGGCTGGACTGACGGCCTGATCTCGCGGCTCACCGAAGTCTTCCAGACCATGCCGCCCCTGATCCTCGCGGTGGTCGTCGTGACGGTTCTGTCGCCGAGCGTCGGCTCGATCGCCTGTGGCATCGGGATCGCATCCTGGCCGCAGATCGCCCGGATCGTCAGAGCCGAGACGCTGCGCCTCCGGGACAGCGAGTTCGTCCAGGCCGCGGTGTCGGTCGGCGAAGGGCATCTGCGCATCGTGGCCGGCCACATCCTGCCGAACGCGTTGCCCCAGATCGTCGTGACCGGCTCCATCCTGGTGGCCTCCGCCATCCTGACCGAGGCGGCGCTGGCCTTTCTCGGGCTTGGGGATCCAAACGAGATCTCCTGGGGGAGCATGATCGGCGCCGGGCGCGAGGCCATGCGGACGGCCTGGTACATGACAGCGCTTCCGGGCCTCGCCATCACGGCCGTCGTGCTCTCGCTGAACCTCCTCGCCGACGGTCTCAACGACGTCTTCAATCCGCGTGCCGGGAACGTCTGAACGCGGACCCCGGTCCGCGTCACTCGAAGGAGAGTGTCCATGAGCGCCGTCACCCTCCATTCCGATTCGAGCGAGGGGCTCGAAGACGTCGGCATCCGTGCCCGGTCGCCGGCGGATTTCCCCGACAGCCCGCTTGCCCAGGTACTGAGGCAGCCGTTCCTGCTGGGTCTCTTCCTGCCCATCCAGAACGGAGGATGGTCGCCCTCGACGCTGCCACGCACGACCGATTGGAGCTTCGACTACAACGTCGCGCTGACGCGCAAGGCCGAGGAACTCGGCTTCGACCTCGTCTTCGGTCTCGCTCAATGGATCGGCAAGGGCGGGTACGGCGGCGAGTTGCGCTATCGCGAGACCACGCTCGATCCATTCGTCACGGTGGCCGCCCTCAGTTCGGTCACCTCCAGGATCCTCCTGATCTCGACGATCCACATCCTGTACGGCCCCTGGCACCCGCTGCATCTGGCGAAGTTCGCCGCCAGCCTCGACCACATCTCGAAGGGTCGGTTCGGCCTCAACGTCGTCACCGGTTACGCGCCGCGCGAGCCGAGGATGTTCGGCATGACTCAGATCGAGCACGACGAGCGCTACATGCGTTCGGCCGAGTTCGCCGGCATGCTGGAGCGGCTCTGGGGCGCGTCCGAGAACGTGACGGTCGACGGTCGCTACTGGCGGCTGGAAGAGGCCTACGTGACGCCGAAGCCGGCCTACGGACGACCGATCCTGGTCAACGCGACCGGCTCGCCGGCCGGCTTCGCCTACGCGGCGGCCCATTCCGACCTCGCCTTCGTGACGAGCCCGGCCGGCGCCGACATCGACGCCGCCATTCCAGCATTGCCCGATCATATCGGTGCACTGAAGGCCCAGGCGCGGGCGGTCGGCCGCGAGATCCGGACGATCATCAACCCGATGATCGTCTGCCGTCCGACCGAGAAGGAGGCGCGGGACTATCACGCCGCTATCCTCGCGCACGCCGACGCCGATGCCGTGCGGAACTTCGTCGCCCATCACGCGGCCGGCGACAGCCGCGCCTGGACCAATCATCGGGCCGACCACCGCGTTCTCGGCGGCAACGTGCAGATCATCGGATCGCCCGAGCAGGTCGTCGAGAAGCTCGTCGCTCTCAAGGCGACCGGGATCGACGGCGCGCAGCTCACCTTCTTCGACTTCGCTCCTGACCTCGCATTCTTCGGCGAGGCCGTGCTGCCACTCCTAAAACAGGCCGGGCTGCGCCTCTGACTTCGGTCCGCCGCCGACCGACCAGACACCTTCCGACGCGTGGGAGCCTCGCATGGATGAACGGATCGACGCCTTCGATGGACGCCCGTCCGCAAGAGGAGACGGCGCCGCGCCTTCGGCCGCGGTGCCCCGCCTCAGCCCGCAGGAGGTCAAGGCGGCCATCCGCGACGGGCGGGAACTCGCGCTACTCGACGTGCGCGACGAAGGCGTGTTCGCGCGTGCGCACCTCCTCTTCGCCGCTCCAGCACCGCTCTCGCGCCTTGAACTGGTCGTCGACCGGCTTGTCCCGAGACGCTCGGCCCGGATCATCCTGACGGACGAGGGGGAGGATCTCGTCCACCGGGCGGCCGGGAAGCTCGCAGGCTGGGGATATCGGGATGTGTCGGTGCTGCGCGGTGGCATCGCGGCGTGGCGGGATGCGGGCTACGAGCTGTTCTCGGGCGTCCACGTTCCCAGCAAGGCCTTCGGCGAGATCGTCGAGCACGAGCTCGGTACGCCGCGTCTGGAGGCCCAGGACATCAAGGCGCTGCGCGAGCAGGGGACGGACCTCGTCGTCCTGGACAGCCGCCCGATCGAGGAGTTCCGGGTCATGTCCATCCCGGGCGGCCTGGACTGCCCGGGTGCCGAGCTGGTTCACCGCGTGAACGAGGTCGTCCGTTCTCCCGAGACTCTGGTCGTCGTCAACTGCGCGGGCCGCACCCGTTCGATCATAGGCGCGCAGTCGCTGATCAATGCGGGCGTCCGCAACCGCGTGGTGGCGCTCAAAGACGGCACCATGGGCTGGCACCTCGCCGGCCTTCCCCTGGCCCATGGCGAGACGCGCGTCGCGCCTCCGCCCTCGGCCGAAGCGCTCGCCCGGTCCCAGACCCAGGCGCAGGCCTTTGCGACGCGGGCCGGCGTCACGACCATCACCCATGCCGATCTCGCGCGGTTCCGGGACGAAGCCGATCGGCGCTCTCTGTTCGTGCTCGACGTCCGCAGCCCGGAGGAATACGCCTCCGGCCATTTGCCTGGCTCGCGCTCGGCACCCGGCGGGCAGCTCGTCCAGTCGACCGATTTGTACGTCGGTACCTTGAACGCCCGCATCGTCCTTGTCGACCGGGAGGGCGTCCGCGCTCCCATGACGGCGTCCTGGCTGGTGCAGCTGGGCTGGCCGGAAGTCCACGTTCTCGACGGCCTGGGAACAGGAGAACTCGAGATCGGACCGGAGCCGCTGCGCGTACAGCCCGGGCGCGGTACGGACCCGGCCTGGGTGGACCCGCACACGCTGCACGATCTCCTCGGCCGGGACGCCGCCGTGGTGATCGACGTCGACAACAGTCTTCAATTCCGGAAGCGCCACATCCCCGGCGCATGGTTCGCGACCCGCCGCCGGTTCTCTGAACTTCTCGGGAGGGTGCCGGCCGAAGCCGCGATCGTCCTCGCGTCGCGCGACGGTGTGCTCGCAACCTTAGCGGCGGAGGACCTCGCCGACTCAGGTCGCGAGGTTCGGGTCCTGCTTGGCGGTACGGCCGCCTGGATCGCCGCGGAGCTGCCGCTGGAGGATGGGTCGGAGGACCGCGTGATCGGGATCGGCGAGGACGTCTGGTACAAGCCCTACGATTGGACGACGGACCAGGAGGCGCACATGCGCGAGTACCTGTCCTGGGAGGTCGGTCTCGTCGGGCAGATCGAACGCGACGGGGATGCCCGGTTCAGGATCGTGCATCCGGACGACGACGTCGGTCGAGCCGCCTGACGCTCCGCGCCGGACGATCGTCCCGGCATCGACCGTACCGCCCGCAACGGGCGAATTTCCACTGGATCCCGGATGCCGCCGATACTCGAGATCGAGAAGCTCAGCCTCGCTCTGCCTCCGGGTGCCGATCGCACATTCGCGATCGAAGGTGTGTCGCTGTCGATAGAGCGGGGGGAGACGCTCTGCGTCGTGGGCGAATCCGGCTCCGGCAAATCCATGACCGCGCTGGCGGCGATCGGGCTGCTGCCGTCCAAAGTGCGCCCAGTATCGGGATCGATACGCCTGGACGGTCGGGAACTCGTCGGGCTTTCGGACCGCGACATGCGCAAAATGCGCGGGCGGGATATCGGCATGATCTTCCAAGAGCCCATGACGTCCTTGAACCCCGTCCTGAGAATCGGGGACCAGATCGCCGAGGTGTTCGAGGCCCACGACGTCCACGATGCCCTGGGACGCCGGCGGCGGACGCTGGAACTGCTTGGGGAGGTCGGACTGCCGGATCCGCAAGCCATGGCTGCGCGGTACCCGCACCAGCTGTCCGGCGGCCAGCGGCAACGTGTGGTGATCGCCATGGCCTTGGCGCTCGAGCCGAAGCTGATCGTCGCCGACGAGCCGACGACCGCGTTGGACGTGACCACGCAGGCCCAGATTCTGAAATTGCTAGACGCCTTGAGGAGGCGTCACGGTACCGCGGTTCTCTTCATCACCCATGATTTCGGCGTGGTCGCGGAGGTGGCCGACCGGGTCGCCGTGTTGCAGAACGGCAGGCTCGTGGAGGCGGGTAGGGCGGTAGACGTGCTTTCCGCACCCGCCCACGACTACACGCGGAAGCTGCTCGCGGCACTCCCGTCGCTCGAGCCGCCAATTCCGCGGAGAATCGCGCCCGGAATCCCAGCCATCGCCGTCGCGGGCCTCCGCAAGACCTATCGCTCGCGGCCTCTGCTGAGCGCGGGCGAGGCCGTTACGGCTGCGGAGGCGGTCTCCTTCGAGATCCAACCCGGCGAGACCCTCGGCCTCGTCGGGGAGTCCGGTTCGGGCAAGTCCACTGTCGGCAGATGTCTCGTGCGTTTGACCGAACCCGACGGCGGCTCGATCCGGATCGGTGGGACGTCTGTCGACGGCCTGTCGCAATCGCGCTTCCGACCGATACGGCGGCGCATTCAGATGGTGTTCCAGGATCCGTTCGCCTCGCTCGATCCACGGCGCACGATCGGACGGACCATCGCGGACGGACCCATCGCCCAAGGTACGCCAAGGCGCGAAGCTATGTCGGACGCAGGTGATCTGCTCGAGCTCGTCGGCCTAAGGAGGGAGGTCGCGGATCGATATCCCCACGAATTCTCGGGAGGGCAACGTCAGCGGATCGGCATCGCGCGGGCTTTGGCCTCGAAGCCGGAGATCTTGGTCGCGGACGAACCGGTCTCCGCACTCGACGTCTCGGTCCAGGCGACGATTTTAGGCCTCCTGCAGGAACTCCAAGAGAGGCTCGGCCTCGCGATCCTGTTCGTCACGCACGACCTTCGGGTCGCGGCGCAGGTCAGCGATCGCATCGCCGTCATGCATCGAGGTCGGATCGTCGAACTGAAGGCGACGGGCGATCTCTTCCGCTCGGCCGAGCATGCCTACACGCGGGCGCTTCTCTCGGCAGTACCTGGAGGGCGGGGATAGGTGTCGTGCCGCCTTCGGTGTCACCGTCACCGAAAACGTAACGCAGCCTGACGCGGGCGGAAGTGCGGACATAACAGCCCAACCGCATCACATCAGGTATGATCTGCCCGAGATATCATATCGGCATCCAATGGATGCCTCGCAAATTCAGTCTAATAAAAATTATACTTACATCCGAATATTCAAGGCTCGCTCATCGGCCCAAGGCAATGCTCAGCCTTTCGCAGTGCGCTGACTGCCGTACCTACTGCTTCCATGGGCCGCCAGAAGCCCATCCGCATTTTCAGACTCTAAGCTCCGAAGCGGACGTTCCGCTTTCGGCCACCTTCGGTCATTCCAGTTCGATAAGACCTCCAGTAAACGGACCTTCTGAAGGTCTGAGAATGGTCATTTTGAGCCTTTTACCTGGACCACGCCGACCGTCCGTATACTAACGATCAGATCTTCGAAGCGGACTAATGATTTACATCTTAGCCTCGACATCATGGATTCAATGCTCGCCGTCGCGCTGCTCGTGGCATTGCGAAGTTCAGTAACTTCAACAACTCAACGCATGTGAATTAACTGAGTGATACGCGTAAGATATTATCGGATTGACTGAAAATTACTTATTGGCCCGCCTGATGTCCTGTGGCCTATGATCGTCTGCACGCGCTGATCAGCGTTTTGGGGCGAAACGTCAAAGCTCTCCGATCAGATCGAATGTCCTCTCCGCCTCAAGGTAGCGATCGTGCGCCGCCTCGCGATGCCGTGGATGTCGATCGGGATGCAGGGCAGACCGGAAAGCTCTCCGCGCAGCCGTGATCAAAAACTCAGGGGCTTGCGGATGTAGCCCGACGCGCCGGTAGATCGCGTCAATTTCGGCTTCTCGACGGCTTCCGGAAACGGTACGGGCGCGCTCAAGATCAGCCTCAAGCTCAACGATTTGCGCCTCCTGCCGCGCGAAATGCGTGATGTAACTGCGACGTTCAGCCTCCAACTGTTGCCGAGCCGAATGCTGCTCGTCGAGCATGCGGGCGAGGGGCTTCATCATGGACATGCACGCCATGGCCGTGATCCATAGGGTGATCCCGGCGATCGGCAGCGGCAGACCTGCGAGCACAACGACGATCGCAATGGCCAACCAGACACAAGGCTGCCAGCCTGACGTCTCCAGAACGAAGGCCGCTATAGGGTTGAGCGTCGTCAACGGACCAGCAGCGCGGCTAAGATGTCGCCGCGAGCGACGATGAGCCCGCGGCTGTCTCGCGTCATGTGCTCGCGTGGATCGAAGGTCCCGACCAAGCGTCCTTGTGCATTCCTGGCGACGAGTTTTCCGACCGAAGCTTGCTGCTCGATTCGGCCGAGAATGACACCGCGACGATCGCGGATGATCTTCACAGGAGCGGCTCGATGATGCGCCGAACTCTCCATTAGGCCCGCTCCCAATCTTCCAAACCAGCGAGGATACCGTCTTCGACGTCACCATGAGGATGAAGCGCGTCATCGAGGGCTCGAAACCTGTACACCCCCATCAACTCACCGAGATCTGCGCGATAAGGTCCATTGAGATGCGGGCCCGGGATGATTACCCCCAAAGCTTGTAAGCGCTTGAGCACATCGCGCATAACGACAGTCGGCGGCCGTCGATTCCTGTAGGTGCCGACCTCGCTGACCATCCAGCGTCCGTCGACAAGAGGGGTGCAGCTTACGGCAGTCGGCGTTTCTGTCCCGTCCGCAGCTTTGTGAACAACCTCGACGACGCAGAGCAAGCCGAGCGCTACCTCAGGGATCTTGGTAGCGGCACAATTGCGGAACCGCTTACCAAGTTCGACGTACGCCTCGCCGGTTCTCAGCGGTCTGATCCCTTCGGCCGCTGGTATTGGGGTTGGCAAACAATCGGCGCGTTCGAGCACTTTTCCTGCGAAGCTGGACAGAACGCCCCCGGATTGCCCTAACGACCGGCGCATAGTGGCGACGAGTTCAGCCTCGTCGCTCGTCGATAGGCATGCCCTAATCGTCGCAAGCATGGCGTTGGCGGCTGCGACCCGCTGTGGCGTACCAGTCGAATTGAGTATTTCCGGCCAAGCCAGGACTGGATCCAGCGCCAAGGCGGCATCGACGACGTCGGAGCGCATTTTGCTGCTGTAGCGCAGCGCGTTCGCTCGACGTCCATGTCGATCGTCGCGCAGCAGCTCAAACAGGATCCGGTAGGTATCCGCGCGGGCGAAGGCGTCGACGCCGGGGGCTTTCGCGCCGGATTCCTCGATCCGCGCGAGCGCGCGCAGATAACCGGCAGGTACATCCGAGGGAATGACACCGAACGTCGCCGCGATGACGTCGCGGGCACGACGCTGGCGCAAAGCGATCCCAATACCCTCGGCATCGTCGCGGTTGATCTTCAGACGGTCCAAGAAAGCGCAGGGAGCATCGAGATCCACACAGGCGACGGCGACATAGGCGGCCTGACGTGTGAGCACGCCGGCATGAATGAGGTCCGCGATGAGGCCGCGTGCGCCGGCACGGTCGAGCTGCATCAGCAACTTCACCGGCCATCCGACGATGGGATGATGAGCTGCTTGAGCATCCTCACCCTTGGTGCTGCGAGCGTCGTTGAAGGACATGGGCTTTGTCATAACACGACGATCTCATGGATCGAGGATCTGACAAGCGAATGTTTTCCTAATTCTGTTGTATGTTTGTTCAAGCACCGATGTGACGTGACCGGCTGGCTTCGGACCGGGCTGATTGAGAGGATCGGCCAGGACCGAAGGAGTCGGACAACCGACCCGGTCGATCGAGAAGCAGCGCTCCATCACCGCGCGCATCCGCGCGGATCTGTGGCAGGCGATCGCGACCGGAGGTTTCAGCCTGCCGATCGACAGCCGCTACACGCTGGCGGAGACGCCGGCCGCGCTCGCGCGCATGAAGGCGAACGAGCATTTTAGGAATATTGTCCTGGGCGTCTGACGCCCTGGCCATCGCTGAACCTGCGCAAGTCGGTCCCGCGCGGGGGCGCTTCTCGGCTTGAACGCCGCGCTTCACCCGAAGCGCGGCAGCTCGCCCTCCATCCTGCCAGCAGGAACCGGTGATCACCGCTCGCTCATCGACGACGCGGTGGTCGCCCGATCTTAGCCTTTCGCTGGAGCAGCCGAGAGCGCGGGCTTCGTCTCGCCACCTCCGAACCAACCGCGGACCGTGCCGAGGACGTCGCTCGGGATAACGACCCAGGAGGGCAGGAAGCCCGAGGCGCTGCCGTTCCAGCGCCCGGCCAGCGTCTGTCGCGCCTGCGCGTCCGAGCGGCGGATCTCCATGTCGAGGATCCGCTCCTGGATCGGCAGCGTGGCGAGCTGCGCCTGGGCCGACTGCGCCCGCTTGTTGGCCATGAACGTGTCGTCGATCGCCGCCTGGATCGCGGCGTTCTCGAAGCTCAGCTCGTCGGCAAAGCCCAGCGTCGTCACGGTGACGCCCATCGGCGCGAACTGGTCGATCACCGCCTTCTCGACGGAGGCCATGATCTCGGCCTTCTGGTGGATCGCGTCATCGGTCGAGCGGCGGCCGAATTCGCGCGCGAGCGCGGCCTGCACGGTGCGATGCACGTTGCCGTCGACCACCTCCGCGAGCGAGCGGCCGTAGAGCACCGAGGCGAAACGCGCCTCGTCCGTGTCCTGGGCCGACGGCTTGGTGCCGAACCAGTACAGGAACTTGGCCGCGTCCTCCTCCTTCACGAAGGCGGAGATCACCACCGAGGTCGACAGCCCGATCGAGTCGGCGGTCTCGAACCGGAAGCCTTGGTCGGCACTCGACGTTCCGCGGCTGGCCGAGGTCGTCCACTCGCGCGACACCGGCGTGCGGTCGACGATGATCAAGCGCGCGGCCGGCACGTAGTAGTCCGACAGCGTGCCGGTGTTCGGCAGCTTGGTGTGCGGGATCTGCACGCGCTTGGCCGCGACCTTGCTCTCGGAGAGGAACTTCTCCGAACCGAACTGCGCCTGGGTGGTCTTCGTGTCTCCGCTCTCCGGGATCATGAAGGCCGACTGGTTGGGCAGGATCTCGATGTACTCGCCGTAGTCGTACTTGCTGAAGTAGGCGTCCGCCGGCTCGGGCGCGGCGGCGGTGCCGAGCCCGAAGAGGAGGACGGCGAGCGGCGCGCGCCGGGCGGGTACGAGCCAGATCACGGCGAGGACGGCGAGCAGAGCCAGGAGCGGCAGGGTCGAGCCGCCGGCGAGGTCGGATGCGATCTGCGTCTTGAGGGGGCCAGCCGCACTATCGGACAGCTGCTCCACGGCGACGCGGCCTGCAGCCAATCCGGCCTCGGTCGAGGCGAGCCGGGGAAGGCCGGCGAAGACAGCGATGGCGCCGAGCGAGAGGCCGGCGCGGATGAGCGTGGACATGGGAAGTCTCGGTGGTTCCGTGCCCATGATGGGCACCGGCGATATCAGTGGTCGCGGTACCCTCGGGCAGTGGTCGACCCGCGAAGCTCGGCCTTGAGCCGAGCGGCGGCGGCATGGAACTTCCCACGGAATGCCTGATCGCAGGCGCTGCGCTCGGTGGTCAAAATCTCAGGCCGCCACCGACCCCATTGCATGCGTCTTGCCACCGGAGCCTTACCGGTCTGGCTTCAGCACCTTGCCGTGAGCGTTTCGCCATGGACTGGCGGCCCGCGCGTCGATGAAGCACTCCTGCCGAGCGCCTGAGTTTTGCTGGACGACCTGGGCGACAATGGGGGCCACGGTCTGGATGCCGGCGCGACTCTCGCGAGGCCGATCCGGCAACCCGGCGTAGAGGAAAGGGACATGATGGCCGACCGGATCAACCGCCGAGACGCACTCATCGGCATAGCCGCCACCGGTGCCCTGCCGGCGATCCGTCCTGGACCAGCCATCGGTGCGACCGGCTCGAGCACGACCGCGGGCGAGCTGGCTGCCGCGATCCGGAGCGGCCGCCGCTCGGCGCGCGAGACCGTCGACCTCCATCTCGATCGCATCGCCGCGGCGAACCCGCGCTTGAACGCCGTGGTTCAGCTCACTGCCGATGCGGCCCGTCGGGAGGCGGACGAGGCCGACGCGATGCTGGCGCGTGGTCAGGTCAAGGGGCCGCTCCACGGTGTTCCGGTCACCATCAAGGACACGCTCGAGACGGCCGGCACGATCTGCACGGGCGGTACCCTTGGACGGGCGAGCTACGTGCCGAAGGCCGACGCCACCGCCGTCGCGCGACTGCGGGCGGCCGGAGCGATCGTGCTGGGCAAGACCAACGTGCCGGAACTGGCCGGGGCCTTGGAGACCGACAACCTCGTCTACGGGCGGACCAACAATCCCTACGATCTCGCCCGCACTCCGGGTGGAAGCAGCGGCGGCGAAGCCGCAATCGTCGCAGCGGCCGGCTCGCCGCTCGGCCTCGGGACCGATGCGGGCGGCAGCATTCGCGTGCCGGCGCATTACTGCGGCCTCGCCGCGCTCAAGCCGACTTCGGGCCGCGTGCCGCGGACCGGCCAGTTCCCCCGGCCGATGGGCGCGCACAACGCCGTCTTCCACGTCAGCCTGATCGCCCGGAGCGTGGATGATCTGGCGCTGGCCCTGCCGATTATCGCCGGGCCCGATTTTCACGACTACACCATAGTCGACATGCCGCTGCTCGACAGCCGTGCGGTCGACCTCTCGAAGGTGAAGCTGGCCTTCTTCGACGACGACGGGCTCGCGTCGCCCACCGCCGAGATCGCGGCGGCCGTTCACCACGCGGTCGAGGCACTGGCGCTGGCGGGCGTGACCGTGACGGAGCGCCGCCCGCCGGATGCGGCCAAGGCCGGGACCATCTACTACGACATGACGCGCGGCGACGGCGCGGCCGGTGTCCGGGCCTTCCTCAAATCGATCGGCACCGAGCGGATCTCGCCGCTGTTCGAGCAGTCGCTGCAGTCGCGCTCCTCACCGGCGATGGGGAGCATCACGGAGGCGCTCGCCGCGTTCAACCGGTGGGATGCCTACCGGAACGCGATGCTGGCCTTCATGCAGGATTACGATGCCCTGCTCTCGCCGGTCCTGCCGTACGCGGCACCACGGCATGGCACGAGCTTCGACGATGAACTGCAGAAGGGCGTCGGCTACGCACAAATGCACAATCTGACCGGTTGGCCATCCTCGACAGTGCGCGTCGGGACATCGCCGGAAGGCCTGCCGCTCGGTGTGCAGGTGGCGGCTCGGCCGTGGCGGGAGGACGTCGCGCTCGCCCTCGTCCGGCAGCTCGAGATCCGCTTCGGCGGATGGACGGCACCCAACCTGTAGGCGGGGGCCGCGAGCCCCGTGAGATTGGCGGCCGTGCCGACCGGTGGGCATCCAGTCCGCCTCGCCGCCGAGTGAAACCCGATCCAGGCATTCGAGAGGAAGCGAACCGTCAGCGGCTGCGCCGCGCCTCGGACTCCCCTTCCTCCCGGATGAGCGCGCGCATGGGCGCTGCCGTGGAGATGCGTCGGCTGTGAGAGTGCCGTTATCCGAGTAAGACGAGCTTTGCGCGCCTCTAGAGCGGTTTCGGTTTAATCGGGGTCGTATCCTGCCGCGACGAAGAAGTTTGCGGCCTCGTCGGGCGTGACGGCATCGACGAGCCGCCCGATTGTGGTCCAGAGCCCTTCGCGCGTGCGCTCGGCTCGGCAAGATCCTGATCCCGGCGGCGTTCCCCTCGATCCTGACCGGCCTGAAGGTCGGCTGGGCGTTCGCGTGGCGCACCCTGATCGCGGCCGAGCTGGTGTTCGGCGTGTCGTCCGGGGCGGGGGGGCTGGGCTGGTTCATCTTCGAGAACAAGAACATGCTCGACATCCCGAACGTGTTCGCCGGCTTGCTCACCGTCATCCTGATCGGCCTCGTGGTCGAGAACCTGATCTTCCAGACCATCGAGCGCCGCACCGTCCAGCGCTGGGGCATGCAGGCCTGAGCGGCGAAGGGCGGTAAGCCACCGCGCCGGGCGCCAGGGGACCGGGGCTCCGCTCCGGTGACCGGGACGCGGTTCGAACCTGCCGCGCCCGTCGGCCCTTGCCGAGGGGAGGGCGGACGCGGTGCCGGCACGCCTCTGTTTCCAGCAGTGATCGACAGTCTCGCGCATTGCGGACAACCGAGGCGCTCTGGAGATCTATCGTCTTTGCAGACGGCATATTAGAGACAAAAATTCTACTTCCGGCGCGTGCGACAGCCGTTTTCTTCCTATACGCTCCGGAGTGATCCCGGAGCCCATCCTGTGAGCCCTGACGTCCGACCCCACACGGTCCCGCCTGCCGCCCTCTCCGGCGGGGAGAGCCGGTCAAGCCCCGGCGCCTCGCTGCTGCCGGGGATCGGTCTGTGTGCGGCGATCACCGCTCTGGCCATGGCCGCGCAGGGGCTGGAGGAGCGCGTCGCCGGCCACCCCTACGTCGAGGCGCTGGTCCTGGCGATCCTGATCGGCATCGCGGTGCGCACCGCCTGGACGCCGCATCCGCGGTTCCGGACCGGCATCGCCTTCTCGGCCAAGCAGCTCCTCGAAGTCGCCGTCGTCCTGCTCGGCGCCTCGTTGAGCCTCGGGGCGATCCTCGCCTCCGGCCCGGCGCTCCTCGCCGGGATCGTCGGCACCGTGGTCCTCGGCATCGCCGCCAGCGTGACGATCTGCCGGCTGCTCGGCCTTCCGGCCCGGATGGCGATCCTGGTGGCCTGCGGCAACGCCATCTGCGGCAACTCGGCGATCGCCGCCGTCGCCCCGGTGATCGGGGCCGAGCCGAAGGACATTGCCGCCGCCATCGCGTTCACCGCCGTGCTCGGCGTGCTGATGGTGCTCGGCCTGCCGCTGTTCGTGCCGCTGGCCGGCATGAGCGACAACCAGTACGGCGTACTCGCCGGGCTCACCGTCTACGCCGTGCCGCAGGTGCTGGCCGCCACCGTGCCGGTGAGCCTGCTGTCGACCCAGGTCGGCACCCTGGTGAAGCTCGTGCGCGTGCTGATGCTCGGCCCCGTCGTGGTGGCCTTCTCGCTGATCGCGCCGCGGCTGCCGCAGGCGGAGGGGCCGGCGCCGGCGCCGACCCGTCCGGGCCTGACCAAGCTGGTGCCGTGGTTCATCCTCGGCTTCCTGGCGCTCGCGACCCTGCGCTCGCTGGGCCTCGTCCCCGATCCCGCGGTGAAGCCGCTGACCCAACTCGCGGGCGTGCTGACCGTCCTGTCCATGGCGGCCCTCGGCCTGGGGGTGGACGTGCGCGTCCTGGCCCGGGTCGGCGGTCGGGTCACCCTGGCGGTCACCGCCTCGCTGGCGGTCCTCGTCGCCCTCAGCCTCGTGCTGATCCGCGCCCTGGGGATCGCGTGATCCATCAAGTGTTCCTCGGCCCGCCGGGCCGGTCGACCCTGCCGGCGGCCGGTATTTCCGGCCCGACGCGCAGGTCGTCGCTGTAAAAAGCATCCGCCCCGTCCGCGTAGGGCGGTGAGCGGAGGCGGTTCTGCGTCCCTCACCGGCCATCCTGCATTAAAATGCGGTTTGGGCACGCTGCCAGCGCCGAAGACCATCTTGACTCGGTGGTGGTTTTTGCTTTTGGAACCTCGGGCGTCATTCCAGAAAGCTTTGAGCGGACTCGCCCAGTGCCCGAAAGAAAATCAGAAAGCCCGGCTCAGATCGTCGCGCTGGTCGGCGAGATCGTCTCGGCCTATGTCGCGCACAATTCCGTTCCGCCGACGGCCCTGCCCGACCTGATGGCCAGCGTGCATGCAGCCCTGGCCGGTCTCGGCGGCACGCCGCAGGCCGAGGCGGCTCCGCCCGTCGAAAGGCCGACGGCGGCGCAGATCCGAAAATCGGTTCAGCAGGACGGCATCGTCAGCTTCATCGACGGCCGGTCGTACAAGACGCTCAAGCGCCATCTCACCGCCCACGGCCTGACGCCGGAGCGGTACCGCGAGCGTTACGGCCTGCCGGACGATTATCCGATGACCGCTCCCGGCTACGCCGCGCAACGCTCCGCGCTCGCCAAGGCGATCGGCCTCGGGGTGCCGGGCGGGCGGTCCGATCAGCGCAGGACCGGCACCGGCGGCTGACCGGCGGCACCAGACGGGGCGGCCTGCCCGGCGGCGTCGCCGCGGCCCCGGAACGGCAGCACCTGTGCCGGACCGGATCGGACGAAACCGGCTTGGTCTGAACGGACGGGTCGGCCGAACGTGTCGGACCAGCCGAGCTTGATCACGCGCCGCTCCGGCGCCTGTGATGCGGTCTTGGCGCCCGCAGTCGGCAGCTTGCGGTTGCCGGCACCGATCCAGCGGACGATCCGGTGCTCGCGCCCGCGGCGGAGCACGGGCAGCACCGCCGGCTCGAAGGCCTTGCGGGTCTGCCGGATGTCATCGGGCTCGTCTGTGGTCGGCACGCTGCAAAAACCCCGTCGGCGTTCGAGGCGCGAGCGGCAGACGGATAGCGGGTTCGACCGGCCGTGGATCCGCCGGGGTGCTCGACCCTCGACTGTGGCCACATCCTACCGAGTTGCGTGCAACTCGGTAGGGTAGCTCCGTCCAAAAAACTTGTCTCTGCGTCCCAGAACGGCGCGCGGCGAGCTTCAGGAGGCGTGCGCGCCCGGTACCGCGGCGAGCAGGCTGCGTGTGTAGGCGTGCTCCGGTGCGGCGAACAGCTCGGCGGTGCCCCGCATCTCCACGACGGCACCCCGATGCATCACGGCGATCCGGTCGCAGATCGTGGCCGCCACCCGCAGGTCGTGGGTGATGAACAGCATCGCCAGCGACAGGCGCTGCTTCAAATCCTCCAGCAGATCCAGCACCTGCCGCTGGACCGAGACGTCCAGCGCCGAGACCGCCTCGTCGGCCACCAGCACGTCCGGCTCCATGGCGAGCGCCCGGGCGATGCCGATCCGCTGGCGCTGGCCGCCCGAGAAGGCGTTGGGGTAACGGGCGGCGGCCTTCGGGTCGAGGCCGACGAGGCCGAGCAGGCTCCGGGCCCGCTCCCGGGCCTCCGCGGCCGGGACTCCGTGGGCGATCGGACCTGCCGTGATGATCTGCTCCACGGTGCGCCGGGGATTGAGGGACGCGAACGGGTCCTGGAAGATCATCTGGATGCGGCTGCGCTTGTCGCGCAAGGCCGCCTTCCCGAGGGCCGTGTAGTCGAGGTCGCCCAGGCGCACCGTGCCGCCGTCGGGCTCGATCAGCCGGATCGCCAGCCGCGCGGTGGTCGACTTGCCCGAGCCGGATTCGCCGACGATGCCCAGGGTCTCGCCGCGGCGGACGTCGAACGAGACCTCCTTGACCGCGGCCACGACCCGCGGCTTGCCGAACAGGCCGGAGCGCCCGGAATAGGTCTTGGACAGCCCGCTCACCGACAGGGCGACCGGGGCCGCGTCCACCGGCGACCGCGGCGGCGGCGTCAGGCTCGGGACGGCGGCGAGCAGCGCCTTGGTGTAGGGCGCCTGAGGCGTGCGCAGCACGGCCTCGGCGGTGCCGGATTCCACCAGCCGGCCGCGCTGGAGCACCGCCACGTGGTCGGCGATCTCCGCCACGACGCCGAAATCGTGGGTGATGAACAGGACGCTCATCCCGCGCTTCTGCTGCAGGTCACGGATCAGCCGGAGGATCTGGGCCTGGGTGGTGACGTCCAGCGCCGTGGTCGGCTCGTCAGCGACCAGCACGGAGGGCTCCAGCGCCAGCGCCATGGCGATCATCGCCCGCTGCCGCTGGCCGCCGGAGAGCTGGTGCGGATAGGCCCGCACCGCCTCCTCGGGGTTCGGCAGACCGACCTCCTTGGCCAGCGCCACCGCCCGGGCCCGGCGCTCGCTGCGGGTGAGCAGGTCGTGCGCCTCGAACATCTCGGCGATCTGGTCGCCGATCCGCATCACCGGGTTCAGGGCCGTCATCGGCTCCTGGAACACCATGGCGATGCGCCGGCCCCGCAGCGACCGCCACGCTGGCTCGTCGAGGGTCAGGAGATCCCGGCCCTCGAACAGGATCGTGCCGGCCGTCGGTTTCAGGGCCCGGGGCAGGAGGCCGGTCAGCGCGTAGGCGCTCATCGACTTGCCCGAGCCCGATTCCCCGACCACGCACAGGATTTTTCCGGATTCCAGATCGAGGTTCAAATCCTCGACCGCGTGCGGGCGGTCGGCGCCCTTGGGGAGCGCGATCGTCAGATCGCGGATGCGGACGACCGGCTCGCTCATCGTGTCAGGCCCTCGCGGTGCGGCGGCGGAGGATGTCGGGTCCGTCTCGGCCCAGATCCCAGAACAGGCCGGCCATGATCGCCAGGCCCTCGCGGGTGCCGGAGGCGAGCATGTGCTCGTCGGGCCCGTGCTGGCGGCAGGCCGGGTAGGAATGCGGCACCCAGAGGGTCGGCAGGCCGAGGATCTCCGAGAAGGCGTCGTTCGGCAGGGAGCCGCCGAGATTGGGCAGCAGCGCCGGCTTCTTGGCCGTGCTTGCCTCGATCGACTGCAGCGCCCACTCCACCCAGGGATCCTCCACGGGCAGCCGCGTCGCCTGGAAGACTTCCGCCGCGCGGGCCGGCTTGACCTCGATCATCGGGAAGCCGTGCGCGTCGAGATGGGCGCGCACGTTCCGGATCAGATTCTGCCAGTCGGTGCCGACGACGAAGCGCAGCTGCAGGGTCGCCTTGGCGTGGGGCGGCACGGCGTTGAGCGGCCCGTCCGGATCGCCGGTCTTGAAGGCCAGCACCTCCAGGGTGTTCCAGGCGAAGACCCGCTCGGCGGGCGTCAGGCCCGGCTCGCCCCAGTCGGCGTCGATCTTCGGCGCGGTCGGGTCCTCGCCAACCCGGATGTCGGCGAGCGCCGCGCGCACCCCCTCGGGGATCGGCGGCGGCCGCAGGGCTTCGACCAGGATGCTGCCCCTGGCATCGACCATCGAGGCGATCGCCGAGGCCAGCACTGTGCCGGGGTTGCGCAGCAGCCCACCCCAGTTGCCGGAATGGTGCGGGCCCTCCCGCAGGTTCAGGCTCAGCTCGAAATTGTAGGCGCCGCGGGAGCCCAGGAAGAGGGTCGGGCGCTCACCGTTGAGGCGGGGGCCGTCCGAGGCGATCAGCACGTCGGAGCGCAGGGCCTCGGCCTGCTCCCGGCAGAATGGCCGCAGGCCCGGGGATCCCGATTCCTCACCCATCTCGATCAGCAGCTTCACGTTGAAGCCGAGACGGCCCTCGCGGGCGGCGATCACCTGCTCCAGGGCGGCGAGGTTGAGGACGTGCTGACCCTTGTTGTCGGCGGTGCCGCGCCCGTACCAGCGGTCGCCCTCGACCACGATCTCCCAGGGGCCAAGCCCCTCGCGCCACTGCTCGGGATAGCCCCGCACCGTGTCGCCGTGGCCGTAGATCAACACGGTCGGCAGGTCCGCGCCCTCGCGCCGCTCGGCGATCAGGAACGGGCCGTGCACCCCGTCCGGGTTGGGGAAGATTTTTGGCGTTTCGAAGCCGAGGCGGGCGACCAGCGGCGTGATGAAGGCGTCGAGATAGGCGCGGAGTGCGGCCTCCTGACCGGGGGCCTGGCTCTCGGTCGGCATCGCCACCGCCTCCCGCAGGAGGGCGAGGAACGCGCCCGAATCGAAGGCCTCCGTGGCGCGCGCGATGGCGGCGTCTCGCGTCATGGTGTGTTTCCCGTGAAACATTTCGTTAGTCTGCCGGCCGGCTCCGGCTTGGCGAAAGCGTCAGTGGCGCGCCTCGGGGGCGGTGATGTCGCGCAGGCCGTCCCCCAGGAGGTTGATCGCCAGCACGAGGAGGAGCAGCGCCACGCCCGGGATGGTGATCACCCAGGGCTGGAAGAACATGTACTGCTTGCCCTCGGCGATCATCAGGCCCCAGGAGGGCAGGGGCGGCTGCACGCCGAGCCCGAGGAACGACAGGGCGGCCTCCAGCAGGATTGCGTGGGCCATCTCCAGGGTCGCCACGACGATCAGCGCGTTCATGATGTTGGGCAGGATCTCCTGGCGGATGATGCGCAGGTCCGTGAGCCCGGCGGCGCGGGCGGCCGAGACGAAATCCTGGTTGCGGATCTGCTGGGTGGCGGCCCGGGTCACGACGGCGAAGCGGTCCCAGAGCAGGAAGCCCAGCACCAGCACGACCACCTTCAGGGAGCCGCCGACCAGCGCCGCCATGGCCAGCGCCACCAGAACCACCGGCATGGCGAGGCGGGTGGTCACGATGTAGCTCACCACCGAATCGACCCAGCCGCCGAAATAGCCGGCGCAGAGACCCAGCGTGGTGCCGATGAGGCCGGAGATCAGCGCCGCCGAGATCCCGATCAGCAGGGAGATCTGGCCGCCGTAGAGCAGGCGGCTCAGGTAGTCGCGCCCGAGCTTGTCGGTGCCCAGCACGTGCGCCCAGGTGCCCTTGGCCTGCCAGACCGGCGGGATCAGGCGGCGGGACACGTCCTGCGCGTAGGGGTCGTGCGGCGCGATGAGCGGGGCGGCGAGCGCCGCCAGCACGATCAGCGCGAGGATCCCGGCGCCGATCAGGAAGCCGGTGTGGCGCAGGCCCCGGCGCAGGATCAGGCGGGTGGGGGAGGGGACCAGCGCGAGGGCGATCGGCGTCTCAGGGGAGAGGGCGGGGGCGGCGAGCGCCGCCGTGTCGGGGGGGAGGCTCATCGGCGGATCCTCACGACTGGCGCAGGCGCGGGTCGAGGAAAGCGTTCAGCAGGTCGGCGGCCAGCGTCAGGCCGATGTAGATCATGGCCAGCACCAGCACGATCGCCTGGACGACGGGGAAGTCGTTGCGGGCGATGGATTCCCAGGCGAGCTGGCCGAGGCCCTGGAGCGAGAACACCGCCTCGATCACGATCGAGCCGCCGAGCATGAAGCCGAACTGCACCGCCGAGAGGGCGATCACCGGGATCACGGCGTTGCGCAGCGCGTGCCGCACCAGGATCTTCCGGGGCGGCAGACCCTTGGCGCGGGCGGTGCGGACGTAGTCGGAGGCCAGCACCTCCAGCATGCCGTTGCGGGTGAGGCGCATCACGGCGGGCATCGCGTAGTAGCCCAGCGCCACCGCGGGCAGGACGAAGTTCTTCCACGTGGCGTTGCCTGAGACCGGCAGCCAGCGGAGATTGACCGAGAAGATCAGGATCAGCGTCAGGCCGAACCAGAAGCTCGGCATCGCCTGGCCGAGCACCGAGACGGCGAGCGCCGTCCGGTCGATCCACGTGTCCCGCTTCACCGCGGCGACGACGCCGAGGGGAATGGCCACGAACAGCGCCACGCCGAGCGCGATGATGCCGAGATAGAGGGTGATCGGTAGGCGGGCGGCCAGCAGGTCGATCACGCTCTCGCGAAAGTAGAAAGAATTGCCGAAGTCGAGGTGCAAAGCCCGCCAGCCCCAGGTCAGGAACTGGGTCAGCAGCGGCTGGTCGAGGCCGTAATCCTGGCGGATCTGCGCGATCTGGGGGCCCGTGGCCTCCGGCCCGGCGATGGCCGTGGCGAGGTCGCCCGAGAGGTGGAGGAGCAGGAAGCTCGCCACCGAGACCGTGAAGGCCACCGCCAGGGCGACCAGCACGCGTCGGACCGTGAAGGCCAGCATGGATCAGGCTCCTGCTGTTTCCCGTCGATCACGTTGGATCAGGACGGAGCGTTCTCTCCTCCCCCCCGCGGGGAGGAGGCGGAGGTGGGGTGGTTCAGGATCGAGCGGCGCGGTGCCGTCTGCACCACCCCCACCCATGACCTCTCCCCACTAGGGGGAGGGGAACAGCGTCGCGCCTTCGAGGCCACCCTCACTTCCACGACGCCGCGTAGAAGCGCGGCACCTCGTCGGGCTGGGCGGTGAAGTTCAGGTCCGACGTGAAGGCGTAGTTGGTCGCGTAGGAGAACATCGGCAGGGCATAGGCCTCGCCGGCGATCCGCTGCAGCGCCTTGGCGTAGGCGGCCTTGCGCGTCTCCGGGTCGGTGGAACCGTCGCCCTTCTGAAGGTCGGCGATCACCTGCGGGTCCTTGGTCAGGTCCTCCTCGCCGCCCCGGAAATACACCCCGTCGAAGGCCGAGACGTCGAGCACCGAGAACGACCCCCAGGTCTGGTAGCCGATCGAGGTCTTGCCGGCCCGCAGCGAATCCCGGAACGCCGCATAGCGCAGGTAGTTGAGCCGGGCCTTGATGCCGACCGCGCCGAGATAGCCGATCACCGCCTCGGCGTAGTCGCGCTCGCGGTAGGCACCGAGGTCGATCTCGAAGCCGTTCGGGTATCCGGCTTCCTTGAGCAGCGCCTTGGCCTTGGCCGGGTCGTAGGCGTAGCGCGGCACGCCCTGGTCGGTGCAGCCGAACTGGTCGACGAAGCACAGCGCGTTCATCACCCGCGAGGCGCCGCGCACGAGGTTGTCGACCATCGCCTTGCGGTCGATGGCGTAGGAGATCGCCTGCCGGACGCGCACGTCCTTGAGCGGCGAGTTCTCCTTGGCGCGGCCCAGCGTGTCGAACTGCAGGAAGCCGACCCGCATCGTCTCGGCATTGAGCACCGTGAGGTTCGGCGCGGCGCGCAGCTGCTCGGCCTGGTCGCTCGGCACCCGCCAGATCCAGTCCACGCCGCCGGTCATCAATTCGGCCATCCGGCTCTCGCCGTCCGGGATGACGCGGAACTGCAGCTTGCCGATCTTCGGCGTCCCGAGGGGGCTCTCCGCCCAGTACTTGTCGAACCGCTCCATGCTGACGCCGCGGCCGCTGTCGACCTTGGTGATCCGGTACGGGCCGCTGCCGACCGGCGCTTTGGCGAAGCCGTCGAGGCCGACCTTCTTGAAGTAATTGGCCGGGAAGATCGGCGTCGGGCCGGCGAGGTATTCGAGCGCCGCCGGGAACGGCGCCTTGAGGTGGATGCGGACCGTATGCGGGCCGGTCACCTCCACCGACTTCATCCAGTCGACGTTCTGGCGGGTGACCGTGCGCGCCTCGGGCGTCAGCACGTAGTTGAAGGTGAAGGCCACGTCCTCAGGCCCGAGCGGGTCGCCGTTGTGGAAGACCACGCCCTCGCGGATCGTGAGATCCAGCGTCGTGTCGTCCTTCCAGGTCCAGGCGGTCGCCAGAAACGGCTTGTAGGTGCCGTCCTTGGGATCCCGGTACAGCAGCGTGTCCCAGCAGTTCCGGGCCAGGATCACGCCCTCGCGGGCGCTGTTGTGATACGGGCTGACGTTCTCGGGCTCGCTGTCGGAGGCGTAGACCAGGGTGTCGTCGGCCTTGCCGGCGAGGGCCGGGTGCACGGCGATCAGGGTGGCCAACGAGGCGGCGAGGGTGAGAATCCGTAACGGCATGCGGGCTCCGACGGCGCGGCGGACAGGCCCGGCGGATCGGTCCGCGGCTGCCGCGTTTTTCACCCTGCCATGATGTTGTGCATCTGGGATCGCAACAAGTAGAATTTGGCGACCGGTGACTTGCCGTATCGGCAATTCGCACAGCATCATACAGCCTAAAGGGCACGATAATGCAGACAACCAGTCTGCGCTACTTCCTGGCGGTCGCCCGGACCGGCTCGATTGCCGCCGCCTCGGCCCAGCTCAACGTGGCGGCGTCGGCGATCAGCCGGCAGATCGGCAACCTGGAGGCCGAGCTCGACTGCGTGCTGTTCGAGCGGCGCCCGCGCGGCATGGTGCCGAGCCCGGCCGGGGAGCTGCTGGCGCAGCACGCCCATCAGGTGCTGATCCGCTCCGAGCAGGTGGTCACGGAGATCCGGGAGCTGGAGGGTCTGGCCCGGGGCCTGATCCGCGTCGCCTGTTCCGAGGGGTTCTCCCTCGACATCGTGCCGAACGCCATCGCGGCGTTCCACGCCGCCCAGCCCGGCATCCGCTTCGAGGTCACCGTCCTGCCTCCGGCGCAGGTGACCCAGACGGTGGCGGTGGGGGATGTCGATCTCGGCATCACCTTCGCGCTGACGCCGACACCGCAGGTCGAGGTGCTGTACGACGGGCGGGTGGACATGCTGGCGCTGGCCGCCCCCGACCATCCCCTCGCGCGGGCCCCGGCCCTGCGCGTCGCCGACCTCCTGGACTACCCCGTCGCCCTGCCGACCCGGGACACGACCCTGCGGCAGGTCTTCGACGCCGCCTGCGCGCACGAGGGCATCGCGGTCGAGCCGGTGCTGACCTCCAACACCCTCTCGGCGCTGCTGCCCTTCGTCCGGCGCTCGCGCGGGCTGGCTCTGATGTCGGCGCTGTCGGTGCAGACGCCGCTGCGTCTCAACGAGCTGGTCAGCCTGCCGATCCGCTCCCGGACGAGCCTCGCCCGGGGCGTGAAGATCCAGGCCATGCGCGACCGGCGGCTGCCCCGGGCCGTACAGGCCTTCCTGCGCCAGCTCACAGACGCGTTGCCGCCGCCGACGACGGGGGGCCGGCATTCTGATCCCGCTCAGGCGCCGCTGCGCCGCGCCGCGACGGCGCAGCTGTGGTCCATCACGTCCTCGGCGCTGGCGCTCGGCGCCCGGTAGGCCAGCAGGATGTAGCCCGGCTCGGGGTCGCCCGGCGGCGTCGACACCGCGGCGAAGCTCGTCCGGTGCAGATCCGGCCGGCCGCCCGGCAGGCCGTGCAGGGCCGCGAACGGGTTGAGATGCTCGGCCTCCGCCTCCGGCACCCGCAGGGCGAAGAAGCGGTCGCCGGCGAGCGGCACCGGGAAGCGGGTCCAGGTCCGGCGGACCTGGCGGCCATGGGCCTTGAGGGCGGCGAGCACGCTCGGCTTCAAGCAGTCGAGATGGATATGGAGCTGGTCCTGGCTGCGGCCCTGGGCCGAATTGACCGCCAGCCCGACCTCCCCGGGCGTCAGCCTTCCCTTCAGCGCGTCCGTCACGAAGGGCCGCGCGGCCAGCGCGGCCCGCCAGTACGCGATCCCGGCCGATCGCTGCAGCATGGGCGCTTCGAGCCCCGCGACGGTGTCGGTGGGCATGACCACGATATGGGTCGGCTCGCCGGGTGCCCGCAGGACCGCGGTGCCGGGACGGTCCTTGTCGCCGAGGTCGACCGAGAGGCACGGGAAGGTCCGGTTGGCGACCCTTTTGGCGAGCACGCAGGTCTTCAGCGCCGCCCACAGGACGTCCCGGCTCGGGTCCGGGGCCGCTGAGGCCGGCATCGCGGTCGCGATGAGGAAGGCGGCGAGCAGCGCGCGGCGCATGGAATCTCCCGATGAGGCCGGCGGCCAAGCTGGCGGATCGGCCGGCCCCGCTGGACTCCGCGATACCCGATCTCGACCTGCGCCGGCAAAGCGTCCGTTTGCCCGACGTACGGCCGCAGGCCCCTGCTCGGCGCGCCCGCGTGCACTACCTTGGAGCCGATCCAGGGTATCGGGGTTGCCCTGGGACATCCCGCCTTCGATGGGCCGATCCGTGCGGGCCGCCGCTCCCGCCGCGGGCCCGGAGGCCGAGATGCAACGTCCCCGCAGCTTTGACCCGAACCGGAGAGACTTGATGGTGGGAGCCACCGCATCAGCGGCCGCTGCACGAACCGACGAGCCGGTCATCGCCACCGTCACCTTCACGGTGAACGGGCAGCGGCGCGACCTCGAACTCGACACCCGCACAAGCCTGCTCGACGCCGCGCGCGAGCATCTGCACCTGACCGGCTCCAAGAAGGGCTGCGACCACGGCCAGTGCGGCGCCTGCACGATGATCGTCGACGGAAGGCGCATCAACGCCTGCCTGACGCTGGCGATCATGCACCAGGGCGCGGAGATCACCACGATCGAGGGCCTGGGCCAGCCGGACCATCTCCACCCGATGCAGGCCGCCTTCGTCCGTCACGACGGCTACCAGTGCGGCTACTGCACGCCGGGCCAGATCTGCTCGGGCGTGGCCGTGCTGGACGAGATCAAGGCCGGCATCCCGAGCCACGTCACCGCCGACCTCGAGGCCGCGCCGCAGGTGACCGAGGCCGAGATCCGCGAGCGCATGAGCGGCAACATCTGCCGCTGCGGCGCCTATTCCAACATCGTCGAGGCGATGACCGAGGTTGCGGGGGTGCGGGCATGAAGTCGTTCACCTACGAGCGCCCGGGCACGCCCGCCGAGGCCGCCGCCGCCGTCGCGCGCGTGCCGGACGCCAAGTTCATCGCCGGCGGCACCAACCTCCTCGACCTGATGAAGCTGCAGATCGAGACCCCGCGCCACCTCGTGGACGTGAACGGCCTCGGCCTCGACGCGGTGGAGCCGACCGAGGCGGGCGGCCTGCGCATCGGCGCCCTGGTGCGCAACACCGACCTCGCGGCCCATCCGCGGGTGCGCAAGGATTACGGGGTTCTCAGCCGGGCGCTGCTCGCGGGCGCCTCGGGCCAGCTGCGCAACAAGGCGACGACCGCCGGCAACCTGCTCCAGCGGACCCGCTGCCCGTATTTCTATGACACGGCCCAGCCCTGCAACAAGCGTCAGCCGGGTTCCGGCTGCTCGGCGCTGGACGGCGTGAGCCGCCAGCTCGCGGTGATCGGCGCCAGCGCGACCTGCATCGCCACGCATCCCGGCGACATGGCGGTGGCCATGCGCGTCCTCGACGCCACCGTGGAGACGGTCGACGGGGAGGGCGCTACGCGAAAGATCCCGATCGCCGAGTTCCACAGGCTGCCCGGCGACGACCCGTCGCGCGACACGACCCTCGAGCCCGGCGAGCTGATCACCGCGGTGACGCTGCCCAAGCCCGTTGCCGGCACGCACATCTACCGCAAGGTCCGCGACCGGGCCTCCTACGCCTACGCGCTGGTCTCGGTGGCGGCGGTCCTGGGCAAGGACGGCAGCGGCCACGTCGCCTTCGGCGGCGTCGCCCCCAAGCCCTGGCGGGTGGAGGCGGCCGAGGCCGACCTGCCGAAGGGCGCCAAGGCGGTGACCGCCCAGGTCTTCGCCGACGCCAAGCCGACCCACGAGAACGCCTACAAGCTGAAGCTCGCCGAGCGGACCCTCGGCGCGGCGCTCAACCAAGCGAGGGCCTGAGCCATGAAGTTCGACACGAAAGCCGGCCCGAACCCGATCGACCGCCTCAAGGTCGTCGGCCATGCCACCGACCGGATCGACGGCAAGTACAAGACCACCGGCACCGCGCCCTACGCCTACGAGCGCCACGACGTGGCCCCCGACGCCGCCTACGGCTACGTGCTGGGCTCCGCCATCGCCAAGGGCCGGGTGCGCAGCATCGACACGGCCTCGGCCCGGCAGGCGCCCGGCGTGATCGGCGTGGTCACCACCCTCGACACCCCGCGGATCGAGCGCGGCGTGATGAACGTCGCCTACCTGTTCGGCGGCGACGTGATCCAGCACTACCACCAGGCGATCGCCGTGGTGGTGGCCGAGACCTTCGAGCAGGCCCGGGCGGCCGCGTTCCTCGTGAAGGTCGACTATGCCCCGGAGGACGGTGCGTTCGACCTCGCCGAAGCGGCCAAGACCGCCGAGCCGGTGCCGGCCGACAGCGGCGAGGGCAGCGGCGGGAACGGCGAGGAGCGGGTCGGCGACTTCGAGGGCGCCTTCGCGCAGGCGCCTGTGACCCTCGACGCGTCCTACACGACCGCGGACGAGAGCCACGCCATGATGGAGCCGCACGCGACGATTGCGGCCTGGGACGGCGAGAAGATCACGCTCTGGACCGCCAACCAGATGATCGGCTGGGGCCACGGCAGCCTCGCCAAGATGCTGGGCCTGCCGAAGGACAAGGTCCGGCTCGACGCGCCCTATGTCGGCGGCGGCTTCGGCGGCAAGCTGTTCGTGCGCGCCGACGCGGTACTGGCGGCGCTCGCCGCGAAAGCCACGGGGCGGCCCGTGAAGGTGGCGCTGACGCGCCCGCTCATCGCCAACAACACCACCCACCGGCCGGCCACGATCCAGCGGGTGCGCATCGGCGCGACGCAGGACGGCACCATCACGGCGATCGCCCACGAGAGCGTCTCCGGCAACCTGCCGGACGGTGATCCCGAGACGGCGGTGAACCAGACCAAGTACCTCTACGCGGGCAAGAACCGCCTGACCGCCATGAAGCTCGCCCGGCTCGACCTGCCCGAGGGCAACGCCATGCGGGCGCCCGGCGAGGCTCCGGGACTGGCGGTCCTGGAGGTCGCCATGGACGAGATGGCGGAGAAGCTCGGCCTCGACCCGGTGGAGTTCCGCATCCGCAACGACACCCAGGTCGTCCCGACCCAGCCGGATCTGCACTTCTCCCACCGCGACCTCGTCGGCTGCCTGAAGCTCGGCGCGGACAGGTTCGGCTGGGCCAAGCGCAACCCGAAGCCCGGTCAGGTCCGGGACGGGCAGTGGCTCGTCGGGCTCGGCATGGCGGCGGCCTTCCGCGACAACATGGTGATGAAGTCGGGCGCCCGGGTTCGCCTCGATTCGAGCGGCACCGTCACGGTCGAGACCGACATGACCGATATCGGCACCGGCAGCTACACGATCATCGCGCAGACGGCCGCCGAGATGATGGGCGTGCCCCTCGATCGCGTGGTGGTGCGGCTCGGCGACTCGGACTTCCCGGTCTCCGCGGGCTCGGGTGGCCAGTTCGGCGCCAATTCCTCGACCGCGGGCGTCTACGCGGCCTGCGTGAAGCTGCGGGAGGCCATCGCCCAAAAACTCGGCTTCAACGCCACCGACGCGGTGTTCGAGGACGGGGAGGTTCGCGCCGGCAACCGCGCCATCGCGCTGGCCCAGGCCGCGGCCGAGGGCGAGCTGGTCGCCGAGGATGCGATCGAGTTCGGCAAGCTCTCCAAGGAGCAGCAGGTCTCGACCTTCGGCGCCCACTTCGTCGAGGTCGGCGTGGACCTGTACACCGCCGAGGTCCGGGTGCGGCGGATGCTGGCGGTCTGCGCGGCCGGGCGCATCCTCAACCCGAAATCGGCCCGCAGCCAGGTGATCGGCGGCATGGTCATGGGCACGGGCGCGGCCCTGATGGAGGAGCTCGCGGTCGACGCGAAGCGCGGCTTCTTCGCCAACCACGATCTGGCCGGCTACGAAGTGCCGGTCCACGCCGACATCCCGCACCAGGAGGTGATCTTTTTGGACGAGGTCGACCCGATGTCCTCGCCCATGAAGGCGAAGGGCGTGGGCGAGCTCGGCATCTCGGGGATCGCCGCCGCGGTGGCGAACGCGGTCTACAACGCCACTGGCATCCGCGTGCGGGATTATCCGATCACCCTCGACAAGCTCCTCGACCGCATGCCGGACGCGGCCTGAGCGCTTCGGGGGATCCGTCCGGGGATCCCCCGGGCGGCCACCGGAGCAGGGCTTCGCAGCCGGCTTGCGGTTCGCGGTCGAACCCTTCGGTTGCGGCGTCCCTCTCCGTCATCGCCAGCGCAGCGAAGCGACCCAGCATTGGCGCGACATCTCGAAGCGTGGCGCCCCCTGGATTGCTTCGCTCCGCTCGCAAGGACGGTGGGCCGAAGCCATCGGCCGGGGGGTATGATCCCAACCATCCACCTCATCCTGAGGTGACCGCGTCAGCGGGCCTCGAAGGAGAGTTCCAGCCAGCCGTGCGATTCCTGGAGGCCTCCTTCGAGGCCTGCGCTGCGCTCCGGCACCTCAGGATGAGGTGGGATGATGGGAGGGTCGATCCTGCGCGGTCTCGTGTCGCGCACCGCACCCGCTCGTGCCACCATCGCCCTACCTCCACGCCATGGACCGCACCTTCCCCATGACCCGGGCCGCCGGCCTCGAACGCCTGTCCGCCTTCCTCGCCGAGGCCGCGCCCGCCTACGCGGAGGCGCGCAACACCGACCGGGGGCCCGACGCGCCGCCGACCACCTCGGCGCTCTCGCCCTACCTGCGCCGCCGGCTCCTGACCGAGGCCGAGGTCGCGACGGCCGCCGTCGCGGCCCTCGGGGCGGCGGGTGCGGAGGCGTTCGTGACCGAGGTGTTCTGGCGGACCTACTTCAAGGGCCACCTCGAGACCCACCCGGAGGCCTGGACCCGCTACCTGTCCGACCTCGCCGAGGCACGGGCGCGCCTCGCGGCCGAGCCGGGCCTGCGGCGGACCTACGAGGCCGCGGTCGACGGGCGCGCCGGCCTCGACGGCTTCGACACCTGGGCCCGAGACCTCGTCGCCACCGGCTGGCTGCACAACCATGCCCGGATGTGGTTCGCGTCGATCTGGATCTTCACCCTGCGGCTCCCCTGGCCGCTCGGCGCGGATTTCTTCCTGCGTCACCTGCTCGACGGCGATCCGGCCAGCAACACGCTCTCCTGGCGGTGGGTCGCGGGCCTCCACACCCGCGGCAAGGCCTACCGTGCCCGGCGCGACAACATCCGGCGGTTCACGGAGGGCCGTCACGACCCGGCCGGCCTCGACGAGGACGCGGCGCCGCTGGAGGAGGCGATGCCGCCCCGGGAGGTGCCGCTCGCTGCCGCCGACGCGATGCCGGACGGGCCGGTCGCCCTGCTCCTGCATCTCGACGACCTGCATCCCGAGAGCCTCCCCCTCGGGCCCGCCCGGATCGCCCGCGTCGGCGGTCTGCTCGCGCATGTCGAGGGCGCGACGGACCGGGTCCGGTCCGCCGACGCGGCGGCGATGGTGGACGCGCTGGCGCGCGCCGCGGCGCATTTCGGCTGCCCGGCCGATCCGGTCCGCGCGGGCTGGTCCGGTGACCTGCCGGTGGTGACGGCCTGGGCTCCGCTCGGCCCTTCCGCGGCGGCGTTGCCGGGCGGCTGCCTGCGGCTGCGCCGGGCCTGGGACGAGACGGCTTGGCCGCTCGCGACCCGGGGCTTCTTCCGCCTGAAGCGCGCCATCCCCGACCTGATCGCGGCCTGACGGCTCCCGCCGGCCCCCGCGCCCCGGGACGACCCGTCGCGATTCCTGACCAGCCGGACGCAGCACCATGGACAAGATCACCTACATCCTCGTGACGCTGCTCGAATCGGTTCTCGGGATCTTCGGCATCCGGGGCCTGTACGAGCAGCCCGCCTACACGGTCATCCAGCGCCTCGACCGCGGCGTCGAGATCCGCGCCTACGCGCCGCGGCTCGCAGTCGAGACCGACGCACGCGGCCAGGGCGACGGCGCGGCGTTCGGCCGGCTCTTCCGCTACATCACGGGCGCCAACCAAGCCGGGAGCCGCATCGCCATGACGGTCCCGGTCGAGCAGGGGGCGGCCGGCACGATGCGGTTCTTCCTGCCGCGCGCGGTGGCCGAGGCCGGGCCGCCCGAGCCGACCGAGGCCGGCGTCCGTCTCGTCCAGGTTCCGGCCGAGCGCGTCGCGGCGCTGCGCTTCTCCGGCCGGGTCACGCCCGAGGTCCGGGCGGAGCAGGAGGCCAGCCTCGCTCGGGCGCTGGCCGCGGCCGGCCTCCGGACGCGCGAGGCCCCGATGTTCATGGGCTACGACCCGCCCTTCGCCCTGCCGTTCCTGCGCAGGAACGAAGTTGCTGCCCGACTGGAATCCCCGTGACGGATGGGTCTCCGAGACACAGCCGACGCATGTCCGGCGTCGGGTGACGCCACGTCCGTGCCGGCAGCGTCATCCGCCGAGGGCCGGCGTGACGGGGAGGTCCGCTTCCCATCCTCGCCGGAAGCGGCCGGCCCGCCTCGGCGATGGACCGCGGACAGCGTCGATAGACCTCGTCAGGCACAAGCCGGTCGGCGGGCGAAACCCTGTCGCAGCCGCGCGCGGGCCGAGTTGCAACAGGTTCTTCCAGAGCTATCGCGGCCATCCCGCACCAGGGTTGGGCTGAAGTCGAAGCCCTTTAGCGGCCGCGACGCCCGGAAAGAGTGCCCCCGTTCTTATGCATATGGTTCATATCTGCTATGCACCCCATGTGATTGACTGAATTGTCGAGCTTTTAGCCTCAAAAATCGGGTCTCGCAGATGCGCGTCTCCGAAAAATGAAGGTCTTGGAGTGGCTTTGCCGGATTTTTCGGGTGGTGCGCCACTGCGGTGCAGCGATTGATATCGCGAGCGCTGCGCCCCGTATTGAGTTCACTAATCACCTCCGAAATTCGGAAAATGAAGCGCAATGATTGATTATACCGGCTTATCATGTTCCCCTGACGCCTAACGTCCGGCACATCAATGCTGATATACTGAATTGATTGGCAAATACTGATGCTGCCGGGTCCATCCGCCTTCGTGCGACGGAGGATGAGTTCGTGCAAGCCGCAGACGGAAGACAGAATTAAGAAATTCGTCGTGCCTTGCGTTCGCTGTGGCCGCACTTCGGAATGGCGGCTGTCTTCAGCAGCGTGATCAACATCCTGTATCTCAGCTCCCCCCTCTACTTGATGCAGGTCTACAACCGGGTTCTCGTGAGCGAGAACGTGCCGACCCTCGTCATGCTGACGATCATCCTGGCCGTCGCGCTGCTCACGATGTCGGCCCTGGACGCGGTCCGGGCCCAGATCCTGATCCGCTGCGGCATCCGGCTCGACGCCAAGCTCGCCGGCCGCGTGTTCGAGGCGCTGGTGGTGCGCTCGGCCCGCCAGGGTTTCTCGAAGAGCGCGCAGCAACTCCGGCAGTTCGACGAGTTCCGAACCTTCGTCACGGGCCCGGGCATCCACTTCGCCTTCGACCTGCCCTGGATCCCGCTCTACCTCGCCCTCCTGTTCCTCATCCACCCGGTCCTCGGAACCGTCGCGACGCTCGGCGCCGCGACCCTGTTCGGCCTCGCGATCTTCAACGAGTTGATGACGCGCTCCGCCTTGAGCACCGCCGAGGAGGCCGGGCAGCAATCCTACACCTTCACCGAGAACATCCTGCGGCACGCCGACGTCGTCACCGCGATGGGCATGCAGCCGGCCGTCGAGCGCCACTGGCAGGTCAATCGCCGCGCGATGCTGGCACTGCAGGCGTCGGCCAGCGACCGCAACGCCGCGATGACGTCGAGCATCCGCTTCGCCCGGCTGCTCCTGCAGTCCCTCATGCTCGGAACCGGTGCGTGGCTGGCGATCGATCACGCCATCATGCCGGCCACGATCTTCGCCGCCAGCATCGTCATGGGCCGCGCGCTGGTGCCGGTGGAGCAGGCGGTGGCGACGTGGAAGCAGCTCAAGAGCGCCAGCGCCGGCTACGCCCAGGTCTCGCAGCTGCTCGCCGAGGTGCCCGTGTCGGCGCGCTGCACGATCGTGCCGAAGAGCCAGAACGCGCTGGCCGCCGAGGAGCTGTCCTTCACGTTGCCGGACAAGCGCACGCCGGTCCTGCGCGACGTGACCTTCGAGATTACCAGCGGGCAGGCCGTCGGCATCATCGGGCCGAGCGGGGCCGGCAAGAGCACCCTGGCGCGCCTGCTGATCGGCGCGATCGCACCGGTCTCGGGCCGCCTCAGCTTCGGCGGCATCAATTACGAGCACTGGGACCCGCTGATCTTCGGGCACGAGGTCGGCTACCTGCCGCAGGATGTCGGCCTCTTCGCGGGGACCGTCCGCGAGAACATCGCGCGCTTCGGTCAGGCCGACATCGAGGAGATCGTCGAGGCCGCCAAGCTCGCCGGCATCCACGGGATGATCCTCGACCTGCCCCGCCAGTACGACACGCCGCTCGGCGCGGGCGGCGTCGGCCTCTCGGGCGGCCAGCGCCAGCGCCTCGGCCTGGCCCGTGCCCTGCTCGGCCGGCCCTCGCTCCTCGTGCTCGACGAGCCGAACGCCAACCTCGACGCCACGGGCGAGGGCGCCCTGAAGGACGTGCTCCTCGCCCTCAAGACCCAGGGGACGACGATCATCGTCATCACGCACCGCACGACCATCCTCGAAGTGGTGGACGCGCTGATGCTGGTGCGCGGCGGGCGCCTCGAATGCTTCGGCACGCCGGACGAGGTCGGGGCTCACCTGAATCTCGGCCAGGGATCCGCCGCGGCGCCTCCGGCGCCGGCGGCCGCCTGAAGGAGCGACGGACATGTCCGGCACGGTCGCCCCACTCCCCCTCACGCAGGATAACGACCCGGCGCATTCCGGGCTGCTCGACCGGGTCCTCAGGGCCAATCCGGCGGTTCCGGCCCTCGTCGGCCTCTGCGTCCTGGCGGTCTTCATCGCGGTCGTGGTGACCTGGGGCCTTCTGGCGCCGGTCTCCGGAGCGGCCGTCGCCGAGGGATCCCTCCAGGTCGAGGGCAAGCGCCAGACGGTGCAGCATCCCTACGGCGGGGTCGTCCGGGATCTGTTCGTCAAGGAGGGCGAGACCGTCCGGACGGGTCAGATCCTGATGACGCTCTCCGACACCGAGCCGCGCTCGAACCTGGACGTGCTCGTCGCCCAGCGCAACGCGCTGCTCGCCGAGGAGGCGCGGCTGATGGCCGAGCGCGACGGGCGGCCGGAACCCGACTTCGGATTGATGCGCCCGGCGCAGGGCACCGCGGAAGGGGCCGAGGCCGCCGTGGCGCAGGCCATGGCGAACGAGCGCGCGGTCATGATCGCCCGCAAGCGCCAGTACGATATCCAGTCCGGGCTGCTCAACCAGCGCATCGGGCAGCTCGGCGACCAGCGGCGCGGATCCGAGGCCGCCCTGAACGGTCTCGTGCGGCAGGCCGACCTGATCGAGGAGGAGGCCAAGGGCGCGCGCTACCTCCTGACCAGCGGCCTGACCCCGAAGACCCGGGTGCTGGCCCTGGAGCGCGAGGCCGCCAAGCTCCTGGCCGACCAGGGCACCAAGCGGTCCGAGATCGCCGCGACGGATCAGGCCATCGCCTCGGCCAAGCTCGACATCGCCAAGCTCGACCGCGATCGCATGACGGAGATCACCAACGACCTGCGCACGACCCAGTCCAGCCTGGCCGAGATCGCCCCCAAGATCGAGGCGGCGCGGGACGTCGTCCACCGCACGCGGATCACCGCGCCGGCGACGGGGGCGGTCGTCGGCCTGTCGGTCTTCACCCGCGGCGGCGTGGTCCAGCAGGGCGCCCGCCTGCTCGACATCGTCCCGAAATCGAACCCGCTCATGGTCGAGGCCCGCCTGAAGCTCAACGACATCAACGAGGTCGTTCCTGGCCGCCGGGCGGACGTCCGTCTGACCGGATTCACCCGCAACGAGCGTCCGATCATCAGCGGCGAGATCGCCACCGTCTCGGCAGACCGCCTGACCGACGATCGCTCCGGGGAAGGCTACTACTCGATCCTGGTGCGGATGAACCCGGACGACGTCGCGCGATCGAAGGTCGAACTCCAGGCCGGCATGCCCGCGGAGATCGTCGTCACCACGCGGCCGCGCACCTTCTTCGACTACCTCGTCGCCCCGCTGCTCGATCAGATCACAGGAGCGTTCCATGAGAGATGACACGCTCCGGACGGACTCCGCCCCGGCGGACGAGGCGGACCGTCAATCTCCTGCCGTCGGCGCCGCATTGCCGCGCGCGAAGGACCAGGGGACGGCATCCGGCAAACGGACCGGCCCGACCCGGGAATCCGGCGACGACGCGGTGCGGGCGGCGCGGGAGCGCGACGCGGCGGATGGACGAGGTGCCGCCGAGGCCGCCGTCCTCAGCGCGGTCGCCAGCAGCATGGTGCTCGGCGCGCTCTATCCCAAGGACCTCCGGGCGGAGACCGCGAAGGATCATCCGGACCCGCACGGAAATGAGGCGCGGGATACGCGCGCTGCCGCGCAGGCGGCGGACGACCATCCGGCGGGGGCGCGACCGACGCGCCGTTCGACGGGGCCGCGCACGCGTCTTCGGCTGGCGGGACCCACTTGGTCGCCCAGGGTTCACCGGATGCGCCCGCCGATGCGGCGGCGCACGTCGCACAGCAACCCGTGGAGCCGCCGCAGGGCGGCGGGATGCCTGTGGCGATCGCCGGAACCTCCCACGAGGTCGTGCCCGGCGCCCAGAGCAGCCAGGAGAGCCACGTCCTGGGCCAAGCGCCCACGAGCGCGCCTGGATCATCCGCCCCGCTGGACGCGGTCGACCAGAGCGTTGGTCCGACGACCGACGCCGCCGCGATCGTGCAGAGCCTGATGGCGCAATCCGCCGCATTCGCGGTGGCCGGCCGGCTTCCGCCGGCCGTGGGCTTGCCGAACGTCCTGGGAAACACCTTCGAGCCCGGAGGCCACGACGGCGGGTCGATGCCGGCCGCCGTCGGGGCCGGCTCGACGCATCTCGACGCGCTGACCGCCCCGGTCGTCGACGCCGAGGCGGCCGTGACGTCGCGGATCGGGGAAGGGGTGGCAGCCGCTGTTCCCACGGTCCTCGGTACTGCGGACGCGCTCGTCCATACCGCTCTCGACGGAAGCTTGGCCCAGACCGTCGATGCGCTGGACCTCACGGCCCCACTGACGCGGTCGTTCCTGGGAACGGCAGCCGCGTTGCCTGAGGCGGTCGCGGCCGTCGCTCCCGTCGTCGGGACGCTCACGGAAACGCTCAGCGGCACGCTCGAACACGGCCTGCCCGGCTTCGCCTCCGTCACGGGAACGGCAGCCGCTTTGCCCGACGCGGTCGCGGCCGTCGCTCCCGTCGTCGGGACGCTGACGGAAACGCTCAGCGGCACGCTCGAGCACGGCCTGTCGGGGATGGTCTCGTCCCCCGTCGCGCTCGCTCCGGACGGCATCGGGCCCGACCTCCCCCTCGTCGGCACCGCGGTCTCGACGGCGCAGGAGGTCCCGAGCAGGCTCGTCGAGGCCATCGACCGGACCGTCTCCCACGTCGATGACGGTGCCCACACCGCGCTCGCCGCGACGGAGAGCCTGCTGTCCGGTGACGTCGGCGGGGCGGCATCCCACGACGTGCCGGCGCTCGCCTCGGCGCTCACGGAGCACGTGGTCGAGGCCGTGTCCATCGGCAACCTGGATCCGGTCAGCACCGTCGCGCAGGTTCAGGACGCGCCCTCGCACACGGAAAGCCCCCTCGACCTGGGGCCGGTCGGGACCCTGGCGGAGGCGACCGGCCTGTCCGAGCATCCCGCGACGGCGGCAACCGCCGGGGCGCTTCACGACGTATCGTCCGTCCTGGGGAGCCTCGCACCCGCCGGTTCGGGGCCGCACGCGGCGACGGCCGTCGCCGAGGAGGCTGCGTCCAGCACGAACGGACAGGCCGGCCATTCCGGCGTGACGGCGCTCGCCTCCGCGATCACGGAACACGCGGTCGAGGCGGCCCCGACCCACGCCGCGGATCCCGTCAGTACCGTCACGCAGGTCCTGGAGGCGCCCGCCCACACGGAGAGCCACGCGGGCTCGGGGTCGATCGACCCGGTGGCGAATGCGGCCGGCCCCGCCGAACACGCGGCCGCGGCCACCTCCGGTGCGCTCCACGAAGTCTCGTCCGCCGTCACCTCCCTCGTCTCCGGCACTGCGGGGCCGCACGGGACGACCACGGTCGAGGAGGCCGCGCCGGCCAGAACCGCATCGGCCGGTGAGGGACATGCCGCGACGACCGCCGAGCCGGCTGTCGAGCACGCCTCCGCGTTGACGGGGGCCGGCGCGACGCAGAGCACGACGGCCGAAGCCGTCGGCCACACCGGAAATGCGCCGGTCGTCGAAAGCGTCGGCGCGGCCGTCGGATCGGCCGTCGGCGGGACGATCAATCTTGGATCATCCCATGCCGAGCCGTCGCAAACACACGACGCGTCCGCGACGCCGGCCTCGAGCGCGGCCGGGTCCGCGCCCGCGGAGGCCGGCCACGCGGAGGCCGGCAGCCACGCCGTTGAAGTTGCGCATGCCGCGCCGGAAGCGGTGGTGGCGCCGCCGGTCCATGTGGGCTTCGCGGGCTTGTCCTACACCGAGAACGTGGATTCGCACGAGCACGGCCTCGCCTCGGCGAACGGCATGCTCCACGGGCTCGTCTAGGCAACGCGCACGATCGACGAGCCGGACGGCTGTCCGGCACCAGTCCGATAGATGTGAATGCATCGAGGTCTTCGTTGCAGTTGATGTCCGATGCTTGAGCGCTCAGAAAAAATAATTTTTCAATAAGTCGCATTTTATGCTTGCAAGTAATCTTCCATCGAATACTATTTTGGTGCGGGCGATGCTCGCAATTACTGAAACGCTCTCGGGATCTTTTCCGGGGAGCGTGCAACGCAACCAGAGAACCAACTGAATTGGGAGTCAGACAATGGGCCTCATCCCCGATATCGTCGCCAGCGTGTCGTTGTCGCTTGGCGGAGGCTGCGACCCGGCCCCGCACTGCGAACCCTCGCCCTGCGAGCCCCCGCCGTGCGCGCCGGCGCCGGAGTGTCATCCCACCCCGCAGCCCTGCGAGCCTGTGGGATGCGCTCCGCAACCGATGGATCCGCACTGCACCCATTACTGATCGCGCATCAGGCGCTTGAATGAGGGGGCCGGGCGGCACGCCGCCCCGGCCCTCGCCGTATGACGGCCCGTGGCCCGCGGAGACGAACGGTGTGAGAGCGGTCGCCAACATCCATCTCGGACCCGAGCCCGGCGCAGCGGCGCGGGGAAGTCTGATCGGCAATGCCGCCGGCTTCGGCACGATGGCCGGCCTTCACCGCGCGCTCTCGGCCCACAGCGATACCGACATCATCGTGGATCTCTCCAGGGTCGGCTGGGTCGACGGCCATCTTACCGCGGCGCTCGACACGGTCTTCCGCAAGGCGGGCAGCCGCGGGAACGCGGTCTCGCTGACGGGGATGGCCCCGCGGCTGCGCGACACCTTCTGCAAGAACCACCTGATCCTTGCCCGCAAGCCCGACCGCTTCAACACGGTGATGCCGATCACCGCCTTCGAGGAGGATGACGGGCCGGCCTTCAGCTGGTACGCCAAGCGGCACCTCGACCGGCCCGAGATGCCGCGGATGACCACCGCCCTCCGCCGCCGATTCTTCGAGGGGCTGGACGAACTCTTCGCCAACGCGGTGCTCCACGCGCACGCGACGCAGCCGATCATCGTCGGCGGCCAATACTATCCCCGCGCGCACAGGCTGGCCTTCTGCATGGCCGACGGGGGGCAGGGCATCCCGAGCGCCGTGCGCGCCAAGCTCGGCGACGCGCAGAGCGCCGAGGACGCGATCGCCTGGGCCATGGAGCCCTACAACACGACGCGCCTCGGCGACATTCCGGGCGGCCTCGGCTCGAAGGTCCTGCGGGACTTCATCGCCCTGAACGGCGGCCAGATGACCATCGTCTCGGGGGGCGGGTTCTGGCGCCAGACCGGCGCGCAGGCGTGCAAGCGCGCCCTCGGCGCCCCGTATCCCGGGACCGTCGTCGTCCTCGAGATCGACACGTCCGACCGACAACCCTACGATCTGGACGAAGCGCCGGATCCGTACAGCATCTGGTGACCGGCATGAGGGAAGCTCACGTGTGCATCGCGCAGGTCGTCGGCAGCGGGATCTGCGTCGCGGCTCTGGACGGACACAAGGTCTTCGAGGTCATCCACGACCACATCGTCGACGAGCGCAAGGTCGTGCTCTCGTTCACGTCCGTGACACGTCTGACCACGGCGTTCCTCAACACCGCGGTGGGCCAGCTCTACGGGACGTTCTCCGAGGAGACGGTGCGCCGCCATCTGGCGCCCCCGCTGGATGCGGATCCGCGCCAGCGCATTCAGCTCAAGCTGGTCGTCGATCGCGCCAAGCTGTTCTTCCGCGACCCTGAGGGCCAGAGATCCGCTTTCGCCGAGATCGCCGAAGTCGATGCCGAATAGGGTCATCTCCACCGATCAAGCCGCGACGGTGGTCCGCTCGCGCATCCTGTTCGACACCAACGTCTGGATCATGATCGAGGGCTTCAACCAAGCCGCGCCGCGATCGAAGGTGGAAGCTTACAGCGCGGCCTACGATGCGCTGCTGCGCAACGGCAACGAGATCGTCTACAACGACTACATCATCAACGAGTTCTGCAACACCTGCGCGCGCATCGCCTACAACGCGCATCTCGCCTCCGGCCCGAAGCAGATCGCGTTCAAGGATTTCCGGCGGTCGGCCGCCTACGAGGGCGTGGCGGCGGCGATCCGTGAGGCCTGCCTCAACATCGTCGACGCCGGCCGCTACATCCCGATCGGTCCGGAGCATCTCGGCGTGATGGACATCGTCGACGCGGCCTGCCGCGCCCGGCGTGACTTCACCGACGTCGTCATCGAACGATTCTGCCGGGCCGAGGGCATCCTCCTGATGACGGACGATGCGGATTTCGCCGAGGCCGACATGATGCTCATATCCGCCAACAAGCGGCTGCAGATCGCGCGCGCTGCGCGGGCCGGCAGCGCCGGTCCGGGCGGCGAGGGAGCGCTGAGCGGCGACATCGCGCGCGTCGTCACCCCGGACGGGTCGGGGGCGTGCGCGGTGCGCGACGAACTGAGCCCATGGCAACGCGAGATCGCGAGCCGGCCGCCGGGGGAATGACCGTCCCGGCCGCGGCGCCGTGCCTGCAAGCCCGTTCGACCTTCCAACCGCGTGCACGGCAACGGGGATCCGGATCTTGACCTCATCCTGAGGTGCCGGAGCGCGACGGAGGCCTCGAAGGAGCCCTCCAGATGTCTCGCGATCCTTGGAGCTCTCCTGCGAGGCCCGCTGACGCGGTCACCTCAGGATGAAGGTGCAAGTTGGACCCCTGAGACAAGCGGCTCTGAATCTCGAGACTGAGCAGGGTCCCGTCGGACAACTCCTCCACCCGACCTGACGCTTGAACGCGATGCCGCGGGAGCGGCGCCGGGCCACGGTCTTCATCCCCCGAAGGCCCGGCCAGTCCAACGTCGGCGGCCCGAACACGCGCCGTGCACGCATCGCGTTGCCTCTCTATCGGGACTCGGCGCATCATGGGGATCAGCCTTGGGACGGGGGCCGCTGCCGTGCATCGCGTGGGAGTCCTGCTGACGGCGCTCGGGCGGCACGGGCCGACGCTGCTCGTCACCTCCCTCATCCTCGGCAGCCTCGTCCCGCTCCTCTCGAGCCAGGCCGTCGGACTGCTTCCGATCGCGGCCTTCCTGCTCGCCCTCGGCTCGTTCCAGACGGCCAACTTCGCGCCGCGCGAGGGCGGATCAGGACGCGCCGCGATCGCCCTCGCGCTGGCCTGGAACGGGCTGGGTGTTCCCGCCGCCATGGCCGCCCTGCTTCTGCTGGCCGGGATCGGCGAGGATCTCCGGAAGGGCATCCTCATGTCCGTTCTGGCGCCGCCGATCAGCGGTGCGGCCGCCATCGCGGCCATACTCGGGCTCCACCCGCGGCTCGCCCTCGTCAACACGATCGGGCTGACGCTGCTCACCCCGCTCACGGTTCCGCTCCTGGCGGTCGCCCTCTGCGCTGGCGTCCGGATGGACCCCGCAGCCCTCGCCGTGCACCTCGCCCTGATCGTCGGTCCGGCCGGCCTTGTCTCCCTGGCCCTGTCGAGCGCCAAGGGCCGCCTGCAGGGACTGATCCCGGACATGCAGGCCGCATCCGGCATCGCCGTGCTCGGCCTCGTCCTCGTCGGCTTCACGATGGCGGACTCGCTGAGAGGCGCCTGGGGCACGCAGCGCGGATACGTCCTCACCTGCCTGGCGATCGCGACCGGCCTCAATCTCGGGCTCGGGCTCGTGAGCGGCGTCCTCTTCTCGCCGCTCGGGCGGACGCGCGCCCTCACGATCGCCCTCGTGGCCGGCAACCGCAACGTGAGCCTGACCTGGGCCGCCGCCGGCACCGCCCTCTCGCACGCCACCGAACTCTATCTGGCCACCACGGTGGTCCCGGTCCTCGCTCTCCCCTTCGCCGTGCGGATCGGCGCGACGGTGCGCGGCTGGGTCGCTCTCCGGTATCGTCGCGCTACGAATTCAGATCTCACCGTCCTCATCGACAAGTCTCCACCGGCGCACACTGGCCAATTCTCGACAAGTCCGACACAGTCCCGCCAGGAAACTTGAGCATGCATCCGCCGAGCAGATCGAAACGGATGCCTCCTGCCGCCGCGCCGCGGGTGGCCGGCACGCGACCGCGGGGAGTCAGGCATGAGCAGGCACCGGTCCGGTACGGAGAGTGCGCCGCCGCGGTCGGCCTACTGGGGCCGCCGGATGTCCAACATGCCGAACGATTTCATCTTCGGGTACGGCTCGCTGATCAACACGCACCTGCGCGACCACACCTCGGCGACGCCGATCGCCGGTATCCCTGCACGGCTCTCGGCGGAGTTCGGCTATCTCAGAGCCTGGGTGTTCCGCTGTCCCAGCGGCTTCACCGCCCTCGGTCTGCGGCGCCCGCGCCGCGGTGAGGCGACCATGACGGTCAACGGCGTGATGTATCCGGTGGATCCGGCCGATCTCGCGGCCTTCGATCTGCGAGAGGCGGGCTACCGGCGCGTTCCCGTGCCGATCGAGCAGATCGAGGCCGTGTCGTGGCAGTCTCTGCCGGCGTGCGGGACCATCTGGACCTACGTGCCCGCCGACGACGCCGCCACGCATCTTGCCGCCGCGAGCGACGATTTCCCGCTGCTGCAATCCTACATCGACGCCACGGTCGAGGGGGCGCTGGATTACGGCGTCGACTACGCGCGGGAGGTGATCGAGACGACCGCGGATTGGAGCCCCTACTGGTTGAACGACCGCGAGATGGCGCGGCGGCCGTGGATCTACGATCGCCGTTACGCCGAGGCGGACGCCCTGCTCTCGACGATCGAGCCGGCGGCCTCATACTTCTCCGACCGGATGTTCCCGGGACCGTTCTCGATCCGCTGGCATTACCGGACACCCACGGGGCGTCTCGCGCATCTGGGGAAGGAACGCCGGACGCGGCGCCGGGATGCGGTGCAGCCGCTGCTGAGCGATGGGGCGGAGGGTGCGGTGCCCGCCTGACGACGGCAGCCCGCTGATCCACGGCGATGACCGGCCGGTTCGAGCCGCCTTGTTCAGGAGGCCGTCTTGAGCGCGGTGCTGCGCGTCGGATCAACCGCGCCTGGAACGGCGATCCGGCCGGCCCGCGTCAGAATTCCAGACGGTTCATCTCGGTCGGCGCGCGCTTGGCGGCGACGCCGCAGGCGTGGTCCTGCAGGGCCTCGGCGTTGGCCGCCTCGCCGAAACGGCTGGTCACATGGCCGTCCAAGATCACGAAGCCGGCCCCGCCGTCCGGAAAGTCGGCCCCCACGACGGCGAGCGAATGCTCGCCCATGGCGGATCGCGCGTCGCCGTCGCGCGCCAGTAGCATGAACGGGTCCGTCGTGCCGAGATCGTCCCCCAGCACCCGCCTCGCCCTGAACCGGCGACCGTTCAACGGCTCGCTCAGGGGAGCCCAGCTGTCACCGATGGCGGAGGCGAGGCGGTTCAAGGTGTCCCGGACGTCCCGGCGCACGCAGTCGATGTGGATGTGCAGCTGACCCTGGGTCCGTCGAAGCCGGGAATTCACCGCAAGGCTCACGTCGCGCCGGTCGAGCGGATGCCCGAGACGTTCCTCGACGAAGGTCCGAGCGCGCCAGGCTTGGGCGACGTAGTTCGTCACGCCGGGTTCGAGGAGCAAGGGGCTCTCGATCCCCGTGATCCGTGCGGTCGGGATCAGGAGAAACTGCGCGCGTCCCCGGAGGTCCTTGAGAATGGCGTACCCCTTCTCGACGCCACCCTGCAGGTCGACCAAGCTGCAGGGTGCAGGCCCCTCTCCGCGCAGCTGATGGGGAACGCACTCGCCGTGGACGATCTCCCACAAGGCTCCGCCGTTTCCGAGGAGCTTGGGTACGATTTCGGCAGCCAGCCAGATTGCGACCGCCGCGAGGACAGCGAGACTGCTCAGCGATCGCGTCGACATTCCGATCCGCACTCGACACGTCGAACAGCGGGGCGACGCCGTCCCCGTTCCGACCCGGTCGCGAGCGCCACGACGCTCCCGACCGATGGCCCGCACCGAGACAGTGGAGTGTCTGCTCGGGAAAAAAGCAATCCGTCGGCGGTCGGGACGAGATCGTGCCGCGCGCAGAAGGGCTGCCTGGGGATCGCCCGGACTTCGTCCGCTGCGCCGCCGCCCGGTGCTCGGCGACCGCCCGCTCCGGCCCTCGACGGGCCGACGTCTCGGCCCATATCACTGAGCGTTGAGGGCTCTGCCCCGGGCGGCCGGTCGGCGGGGGCTGCAGACCGGTTCGTGCGGTCGCGAAACACGGTCGCGAAACACGCAAGTCCGCATCCGCGCCACGGCATGCACCACGCGCAGCCGGCACGCGGCGGGCGGCCCGATGGCACGGAGGCATCGATGCCCGAGGTCGAGGCGACACCCTACTGGCTCGACGGCAACTTCGCCCCGGTCCAGGAGGAGATCACGAGCTTCGCGCTGGAGGTCGAGGGTGCGATCCCGCCCGATCTCTCGGGCCTCTACGCCCGCAACGGTGCCAACCCGCGCGACGGCCATTCCGGCCACTGGTTCCTCGGCGACGGCATGATCCACGGCGTCGCGCTGCGCGACGGCCGGGCCGAGTGGTACCGCAACCGTTGGGTGCGTACGCCGCGGTTCGAGGGGCGCGCCTCGGGCAATCCGCTCGACCTGCGCGGCAGCGTCGCCAACACCAGCGTGGTGACCCATGCCGGGCGCACCTTCGCGCTCGTCGAGAACGCCCTGCCGATGCGGATCGGGCCCGAGCTCGAGACGCTCGGCTACGAGGATTTCGGCGGCCGCCTGGCGACGCCGTTCACCGCCCATCCGAAGATCTGCCCGGAGACGGGCGAGCTCCACTTCTTCGGCTACAGCCCGCTGCCGCCCTACCTGACCTACCACGTCGCCGATGCCGGGGGCACGCTGGTGCACAGTGCCGCCCTGCCGCTGCCCGCGCCCGTGATGATGCACGACTTCGCCCTCACCCGCGGACACGTCGTGTTCATGGATCTGCCGGTGGTGTTCGACATGACTCTGGCGCTGCGCGGCACGATGCCGTTCGCCTGGAGCGATGCGCACGCGCCGCGTCTCGGCGTCCTGCCGCGCGGGGCCGGGGCCGAGGCGCTGCGCTGGGTCGCGGTCGAGCCGGGCTACGTCTTCCACGTCGGCAACGCCTACGAGGAGGCGGACGGGACGCTGGTGCTCGACGTGGCGTGGTACCCCGAGCTGTGGCGCGGCGGCCCGTCCGCGTCGCGCTTCGAGCCCGCGCGGCTGCGGCGCTGGCGGGTCGCCCCGGGGGCGGACCGCGCGCAGGAGACGGACCTGGACGACCGCCCGGTCGAGTTCCCGCGCATCGACGAGCGGCGCACGGGCCTGGCGCACGGGGTGCTCTACGCGGTGCAGACCGGGGCCGGGCCGAGCGGGGACGAGACCGGCGACGGTGCGCTGGTGCGCTACGATCTGGCGCGCGGCCGGGACGCGACGCACGTCTTCGCCGGCGGCATCCCGAGCGAGTTCGCGCACGTGCCCGGCGGCCCTGGCGAGGGCTGGCTGATGGGCTTCGTCTACGACCGGGTTCGCGGGGCGAGCGACCTCGTGATCCTGGAGGCGTCCGAGATGGCGGCCGAACCGGTCGCGCGCGTCCGCCTGCCGCGGCGGGTGCCGCAGGGCTTCCACGGGACCTGGATCCCGGACGCGTGAGAGCCGGGCCGGAGGCAGGTTCAACCGGTCCTCCCGCCCCGCGTGCAGGCGAACGCCCTCCCTGAGCGGCCGCGTCGCGCCGTGCGCCGATATTGGCGCGCCGCCCGCTCGGCGCGCTTCGAGAACGCCCGCGGCGCCAGGGGAATCGGCGTTCGCGCAGGGTCGGGAACCCGCATCGACGTGCGGGGGATCCTAGGCGGCGCGGTCTGCCGCCTGAGGCGTCATCCGGAGATGCAGCTTCGAGCCGACCTCGACGATAGCCCGGATGGCCGGGATCAACTCCTCGCCGAGGTCGGTCAGCGCGTAGTCCACGCTCGGCGGGGTCGTCGCCAGCACGGAGCGGGCAAGGACGCCCCGTCCCTCGAGATCCTTCAGCCGCGCGCTCAGCACCTTGGCCGAGATGTTCGGCATGGCGCGCCGCAGCTCGGAGAAGCGACGCGCGCCCTCGCTCAGGTTCCAGATGATATCCGGCGTCCAGACGCCGCCGAGCAGGCTCATGCACGCCGACATCGGGCAGCCCGGCGGCGGCGGGACCTTTTTCCTCAGCTTCAGGGCCACGACACGCTCCCGGCATCCGGACGGCAACTTGGTTTCTCCGACGATACTCGAAAGCGTCGGTCACCGGAAGTTACCCGGTTCCCACGAGTAACGCTCCCGTATACCTCTCCGGACACCCCGCCATCGGAGACGTCCCATGAAGCTCTTCTATGCCCCCGGCGCCTGCTCGCTCTCGCCCCACATCGTGCTGCGCGAGCTCGGCCTGGCGTTCACGATCGAGGCGGTCGACCTCCACCAGAAGAGGACCGCCTCGGGAGCGGATTTCAGGGCGGTCAATCCGAAGGGCTACGTCCCGGCCTTGGAGCTCGAAGACGGCGTGGTCCTGACCGAGGGCGCGGCCATCGTGCAGTACCTGGCCGACAAGCACGCGCCCGGCACCCTCGCGCCGCTGGCCGGCACGGTGGAGCGCGCGCGGCTCAACGGCCATCTCAACTTCATCTCCGCCGAGCTCCACAAGGCGTTCAGCCCGCTCTTCAACCCGGCGCTCGCGTCCGAGGCGCGGGCAGCGGCGTCGGCCAATCTCGGTCGCAAGCTCGACATCGTCGAGGCCGCGCTCGCCGACGGCCGCCCCCACCTCACCGGCCCGGATTTCACCGTGGCCGACGCCTATCTCTTCGTGGTCCTGAGCTGGGCGCCGAAGCTCGGCGTCGACCTCGCCCGGTGGCCGCATCTCGCCCGCTTCAGCCAGCGCGTCGCGGCGCGCGCCGCCGTCCAGGCCGCGATGGCGGCGGAGGGATTGCAGAAGGCGGCGTGACGGAAGCCGGGCGGCGGCCCCGGTCCGCCGCCCTGTCCTGTCCGACCGCCTGCGACGCGGCACGACCTAACGTGAGTGTGACCATGAAGAAGATCGGATTCCTCTCGTTCGGGCATTGGGCGCCGACGGCGCGGTCCGGAACACGCTCGGCCGGCGATACCCTGCTGCAGTCCATCGACCTCGCGGTCGCGGCGGAAGAGCTCGGTGCCGACGGCGCCTATTTCCGGGTCCATCACTTCGCGCGCCAGCTCGCCTCGCCGTTTCCGCTGCTTGCGGCCGTCGGCGCCCGGACCAAGCGCATCGAGATCGGCACCGGCGTCATCGACATGCGCTACGAGAACCCGCTCGCCATGGTCGAGGACGCCGGATCGGCGGACCTGATCTCGGGCGGCCGGCTCCAGCTCGGCATCAGCCGCGGCTCGCCCGAGCAGGTCATCGACGGCTGGCGGCACTTCGGCTACGCGCCGCGCGATGGCGAGAGCGATGCCGACATGGGCCGCCGGCACGCCGAGGTCTTCCTCGACCTCCTGGATGGGAAAGGCTTTGCCGAGCCCAATCCGAGGCCGATGTTTGCCAACCCGCCGGGCCTGCTGCGCCTGGAGCCGCATTCCGACGGCTTGCGCGAGCGGATCTGGTGGGGCTCTGCCTCTGACGCCACCGCAATCTGGGCCGCGCAGCAGGGCATGAACCTGCAGAGCTCGACCCTCAAGGCCGACGAGACCGGCGAGCCGTTCCACGTCCAGCAGGCCAGGCAGATCCGCCGCTATCGCCAGGCCTGGACCGAGGCGGGGCACGCGCGCGTGCCGCGGGTCTCCGTTTCCCGGTCGATCTTCGCGCTGGTGAACGACCTCGACCGCGCCTATTTCGGACGCGGCGAGAGCAGCGACCAAGTCGGCATCATCGACAACATGCGGGCGGTGTTCGGCCGCTCCTACGCCGCGGAGCCGGAGCGCCTGGTCGAGGCGCTCAGAGCCGACACGGCGATCGCAGAGGCCGACACCCTCCTGCTGACGGTGCCGAACCAGCTGGGCGTGGCCTACAACGCCCACGTCATCGAGAGCATTCTCAAGTATGTCGCTCCGCAACTCGGCTGGCGCTGAACGGAGCGCCGGGCCAGTCCGGCGCCCTGCGCCGACGACAGCGCCGGGCCCGGTGGCGGACGGCACTTCCCGGAAGGCCGACCGTCTGATGTTGATCTAGATCGGAAGGGGACGGCACGAGGTGCGCCGCTCCTGGGCAGGCGACTCGGCCTTACCGGCGAGCTTCGGTCGCCATCCTGACGGCCAGTGCGGCCAGCACTGTCCCCATCACCCAACGCTGCACAACGGCAAACGACGGGCGTCGACTGAGGAACATGGCAATTGAGCCGGCCGAGAGAGCGATAGCCGCGTTGACCAGAACGCTGATGACAATCTGGGTCGTGCCGAGCAGGAGGGCTTGGCCGAGCACGCTGCCCCGAGCCGGATCGATGAACTGCGGCAGCAGCGACAGATACATGACCGCGATCTTCGGATTCAGCAGGTTGGTCAGAAATCCCATCAGAAAAAGCTTGGCTGGACCGTCTTTTGACAGCTCCTTCACCTGGAACGGCGAACGACCGCCGGGCCGGACGGCCTGCCACGCAAGCCACAGCAGATATGCTGCGCCCGTGATGCGGATCGCATCGTACGCGTAGGGTACCGCCAGCACGAGCGCCGTGATGCCGAAGGCGGCGCAGAGCATGTAGACGACGAAGCCGAGCGCCACGCCGCCGAGCGAGATCAAACCGGCCGTCCTGCCTTGGCAGATCGAACGCGAGATTAGGTAGACCATGTTCGGCCCTGGCGTCAGGACCATGCCCAGCGCGACGGCCGCGAAGGCGAGGAGGTTGCTCAATTCAGGCATCGTCGTCCCGTCATCAGGAGGATGCCCAGACGCGTGGCGCTCTGCACCAGCGGTCCCCGATGGTGTATCATCTCAAGCGTCGGTCACGCGAGGTGAACTATCCCTAACCTCGTCTGTCCTGCGTGGGAAGCCTCGGCCGTATCACGTCCGCTTTTGGCGTTTCGTCACGGGTGAGCAGATGGTCAGAAATCCGCCCATCTCAGACGCTCACACGGTCTCTGCGTGGTCGCTGAGGTCGGCCAAGTCGGTCGCCGGCGGCGCTTCCTCTGAGCGACGACGCGTCGGTCACTCGGCCATTTCGGATCGGGGCGGGATGCATAAGCTGCTCCGCCGCTCGCAGGCGAGCCGCCTGCCTGCGACCGACCCAGCGGGTCTAGGGGCCACCGCGACGTGCGCGACGCTGACGAAACCTTGAGTGGCGTTGGAACAGGCATCACCAAGGCCCGGCGTCGCATCCGGCCACCGTCGCGCGCGCGAACCGCACGAAGACTGGCTCACGCCGCGCGGAACCCCGCTCACCCGAGTGCTCAACGGGGCGGCCGAGCCGTCGAATATGATGCGCTGACGCGCGGTGACGGTCACCTGGGCCGGCAGGCCGGGCTGCCGCGCGACGTGTCGCATGTCGGTGAGGCGCGCCACGCGCCGCGCGTCCACGTCGGCAGACACGACGGCGCAGGCCTGCCCGATGCCGCGGGCATCGGACTGGCGGGCGGGCGGGCAGCACGGCCGGAGGCCATCCGCCGTGCCGGCGCGGACCTGAGCACGTGCTTCGGTGGCCGGATCGGGGCCGTCGCGTCCGCGTCATGCCGCGCGTCGCCTCCGCCGGCGGCCACGACTGGATCATCCGCGCGGGACGGCGATGCATCGCCAGAGCGTCCCACGCGTTCGCCACTGAGGCAGCCGCTCGGCTGTCCGGTCGGTTGTCCGGCACGTGCCGGAAGCAGTCGGAAGCAGGCGGTGGTCTGCGGAAGCTCGGCGACGTGAAGCGCCCGCGTGAGGGCACAGCGGAGAGGATGGCCCATGACGAACCCCGGCATGCCCGATCCCGGCACCCCCGATCCCGGCGGCCCCGATCTGCCGACACCCGGCGAGCCGCCGCCGACCGAGCCCATGCCCGGCGACCCGCCGATGCCCGCACCGCCGCCCGATCCGGTGCCGGGAGACCCTGCCGGGCCGGACTTGGTCCCGGGCGATCCCGTCGGCCCTGGGACGGTCATGTGATCCGAAGCCGATATGCGCCGAAGCCGATTTGACAGAAGCTCGCGGGAGGCCGTTTCCGGGGAGCCGGGCCGCACGCATCGGCGCTGGTCGAGCATGAGGTGTTCGTCCCATCCCGACATCCCGCTTCGCGCGGGATCCCCATCCCATCGCGGCAACCGGGGTGCCGGTCCATGACGGGCGGCACACGGCACGACCACCGCCCTGCGGCCGACATCTGTCGGGAGAACGGATGGGGCGTGGGAACCCGCCTGATCGGCGACGCCGGGCTCGGGCCCACGGTGATCTGCATCACGGCGCTCGGCACGAGGGTGATGCTGGCACGCATGATCAGCCACGACGGCGCACCGGTCGCCTACTGCGACGCGCAGGCCTGGAGCCTGGGAGCACGCGAGTGGTGCCGGATCTCCGAGTGACGGGATCTGTCGATCGGCAGCCGGCGCCGATGATCCGCGAGCGGACCTTTGACCGAACGCCAATAATCAAAAGCCACGCTGAAACGCGGGACGGTCGGACGCATTTTCTGATGCATGTCAGGTTCTCGCCCGCTCGCCATCCTTGCCGAAGACGAAGCCGTGATCCGCATGGCGGCCGCAGCCATGCTCGACGCGCTCGGGTTCGAGGTCCTGGAAGCCGACCATGCGGCCGAGGCGCTGCGCCTCCTGGAGGCGAACAGCGGCGCCGCCCTCCTCTACACGGATATCGACATGCCGGGCGGGATGGACGGTTGCGATCTGGCCCACACCACTACCGCACGTTGGCCGGAGACGAAGATCATCGTCTGTTCGGGGTGCGATCCCCGGGTGGCGGCACGACTGCCCGACTGCGCTTACTTCCTCAACAAGCCCTGCGCGGACAAGCTGGTGCGCAAGGCGTTGCAGGTGCTGCGGCTGCACTGACGGCCGGCAGCGGCGCCGACGGCGGGGCGCGTCAAAGGTATCCAGGCCTGCGGGGGATCTTGGCCGCTCGTCAGCGCGCTGGCCAGGGATGCTGTTCCTCTACGGTCTCACCATTCTCGCTGGCATCGCCAACGCGATCCAACCTGGGCAGAACGCGATGCTGTCCAAGTCGCTCGGTCTGCCGATCACGGCCGGCCTGATCACCCTGCTCGTCAGCACGACGGCGCTGCTGCTCGGTGGTCTCGCCCTCGGCAAGCTCGAATTGCCGACCGGCCAGCACCTCGCCGCAGTGCCCTGGTGGGCGTGGCTCGGCGGGTTCTTCAGCGTCCTGCTGATTCTCGCACAGCTCTACGCCTCGCCCGCGATCGGCGCGGCCTCGTTCCTCGGCATCATCGTGACGGTGGGCGTCGCCGTCTCGATCCTGCTCGACAACTACGGATGGGTCGGCTTTCCGGTGCATCCGGCCAGCCTCTGGCGGATCCTCGGCGCCCTCCTGATGATCGCGGGCGTGGCGCTGGTGGCGCTGTTCTGATCGTGTCCGGTGCGTCTGTCAGGGCGCCGAGCCGAACGTGCGGATCCTGCTCCGGGGACCGTCGGGCCTGACGCGGTCTGGTCGCGGGCGGCCGGTCGCCTTCGGGCCGAAACCGCCGGACAGGCGGGCGGGTCTCCGCGAGGCCCCTGAGGCCCCCGCGGGCTCCCGACCAGTGCCTCACCGGCAGGCGCCGTGACAAATTCTCACCCGATCGTTCCGTCTCGGAACTTGATGAGCCGCCGCCGGCGCGCTCAGAAACTGCCGTCAGCGAAGGTGCGCCGTCCGAAGAGCCGCCGCGCGCTACTGCGGGAGGTGACGTTGCGAAACCCTATGCTCGCGCTCGCGCTCGTGCTCAGCGTCGTCGCGACCGGCGGCGCTGAGTCCGGCGAGATCTCCGGCGGCGTCGTCAAGGTCGGTGTCCTCACCGACATGAGCGGACCGTATGCCGACAATGTCGGCGCCGGGTCGATCCTCGCCGCGCAGATGGCGGCGGAGGATTTCGGCGGGACGGTCAACGGCGCGCGGATCGAGATCGTCTCGGCCGACCATCAGAACAAGGCGGATGTCGGCGCCGCGCTGGCGCGGCGATGGTACGATCAGGACGGCGTCGACACGATCACCGAGGTGGTCTCGTCCGGTGTTGCCCTGGCCGTCCAGGCGATCTCGCGGGAGAAGCGGCGGGTCTTCCTCGCGACCGGGCCCGGCACCCCCGACCTCACCGGCAAGAACTGCTCCCCGGTCGGCGTCCATTGGGCCTACGACAACTACGCCCTCGGCAACGTGGTCGCGGGGGCCGCCGTCCGGCGGGGACTGAAGAACTGGTTCTTCCTCACCGCCGATTACAGCTTCGGCCACGCCCTTGAGGAGCAGGCGGCCCGGGTCGTCAAGGCGAACGGCGGAACCGTGAAGGGCTCCGTGCGCCACCCGCTCGGGACGGCGGATTTCTCGTCCTACCTGCTGCAGGCGCAGGGATCCGGCGCCGAGGTGATCGGGCTTGCCAATGCGGGGACCGACTTCATCAACGCCGAGAAGCAGGCAGACGAGTTCGGGATCAAGGCCGGCGGCCAGAAGCTCGCGGCCCTCCTGGTGAACCTGCCGGACATCCACGCCCTCGGGCTCGACAAGGCGCAGGGCCTGCTGCTCGCCGACAGCTTCTACTGGGACAGGGACGACGCGACACGGGCGTGGTCCAAACGGTTCATGGCGCGCTTCGACGGGCGCGCGCCGGGCAGTCTCCAGGCGGCCGTGTATGGGGCCGTGACCCACTACCTGAAGGCGGTCCGGGCGGCAGGGACCGACGAGGCCGAGGCGGTGATGGCGCAGATGCGCCAGATGCCCATCAACGACTTCTACACGCGGGACGCGCACCTGCGCCGGGACGGCCGGGTGGTGCGCGACATGTACCTCCTGCAGGTCAAGAGCCCCGCCGAATCGCGCTATCCCTGGGACTACAACCGGGTGGTCGAGACGGTGCCGGGCGACAGGGCGTTCCGCCCCGAGGCCGAGGGCGGCTGCCCCCTCGTCACGCCCTGACGGGGGCGCCCGTCCCCGCGGCTTCGGGATCGCTCGCCTGCGCCTGAAGCCAGGCGAGGAAGATCTCCAGCTTCCGGTTCATCGGGCGGCCCGCGGGCCAGACGGCGTGGTGGCCGAGATCCCGCGCCAGGGGAGGCCCGAACAGGGGCACCAGACGCCCGGCCGCGATGTCCCCCCGCAGCAGCGCCACCTGTCCCATCGCGATGCCCAGGCCCTCGGCCGCCGCCTGATAGGTCAGGACCGAACTCTCGAACATCATCCCGGCGGGGCCCCACGCCTCGGGCAGGCCGCGGGCCGCGAGCCAGTCGCCCCAGTCGCGGCGGCGGTAGTGCGAGTGCAGGAACGGCCGCGTCCGCAGCGCCGACAGGTCGTCGCCGATCGCCCGGGCGAGGTCCGGGCTGCACACCGGCTGGATGACATCCGGCAGGAGGAGCCGGGAGTGCGTTCCCGGCCAGTCGCCCTGGCCGAGCTGGATGCCCACGTCGATCGTCTCGCGGGTGAAGTCGATCGGCCGGACCGTGTTGCTGAGCTGTATCCGCACGCGGGGGTAGCGGGCGTGGAAATCCGCGAGGCGGGGGATCAGCCACTTGGCCGCGAAGGTCGCGTAGGCCCGCACGTGCAGGGTCTCGGTCGCCTTCTGGTCGAGGAAGCGCGCAGTCGCCGCCGCGATCCGGGCGAAGGGCTCGCGGATCTCCGCCGCGTAGGCGGCGCCGGCTTCCGTGAGGCTCGCGCCGTGCCGCTCCCTGTGGAACAGGCGGACCCCGAGGTAGCTCTCCAGGACCGCGATCTGGCGGCTGACCGCCGACTGCGTGACGTTCAACTCGCTGGCCGCGCGGCTGAAACCGTTCACCCGCGCGGCGACCTCGAACACGTGCAGCGGGTTGAGGGGCGGGATGCGGCGCGTCATCGCTCCACCGGGATACAAAAACTCATACCTCGATAACCCCTGCTCAATTGTCAGGCAAACGCGGCGGCCCCTAAGGCTGGAGGACCAGACAGCGGCCGTGCCTGCGGGCATCGCTCGCCCCCGGAGGCCGGGAGTACGTCGTATGGACTTCGCCTACACCGAGGAGCTGACCCTCTTCGCCGACACCGTCCGCCGCTTCGCCGGCGACGCGCTCGCGCCGGGGGCCCTGGAGCGGGCGCACCGACCCGGCTTCCCCTTCGACGTCGCACGGCAGATGGCGGCCCAGGGCCTGCTCGGCATCACGTTCCCGGTCGAGGACGGGGGCCAGGGCGGCACGCTCATGGACGCGGTGATCGCCATCGAGCAGGTCGCGGCGGCCTGCCCCCGCAGCGCCGACGTGGTCCAGGCGGGCAATTTCGGGCCGATCCGCACCTTCGTCGAGTACGCCACCCCGGCCCAGAAGGAACGGTTCCTGCCCGATCTCCTCGCGGGGCGCACGGTCATCTGCCTCGGCATGTCCGAGCCGAACGCGGGCTCGGCCGCGACCGACCTCCAGACGACGGCGCGGCCCGACGGCGACGGCTATCTCCTCAACGGCTCCAAGATCTTCTCGACCCACGGGCCGGACGCCGCGCTGTTCCTGATCTACGTCCGGTTCGGGCCCGGGGTCGGCGGAATCGGCTCCGTCCTCGTGGAGCGCGGCACGCCGGGCTTCACCATCGGCAAGCCGTCCGCCTACATGAGCGGCGAGGAATGGGCACCGTTCTACTTCGAGGATTGCCGCATCCCGGCCGAGAACGTCCTCCTCGGGCCGGGCGGGTTCAAGCGCCAGATCGCGGGCTTCAACGTCGAGCGGCTCGGCAACGCCTCCCGGGCGCTGGCGCTCGGCCGTTACGCCTTCGACCGCGCCCGCGAGCACGCGATGACCCGCAGCCAGTTCGGCCGGCCCCTCTGCGAGTTCCAGGGCCTGCAGTGGAAATTCGCGGAGTGCGCGACGAAACTCGCCGCGGCGCAACTCCTGCTCTACCGCGCCGCCTCGGTGCGGGAGGGGGAGCTTCCCACGGCGGCGGACACGGCCATGGCCAAGCTCGCCTGCAACACGGCGGGCTTCGAGGCGGCGAACGAGGCGGTCCAGATCATGGGCGGCACCGGTTACTCGACGGAGGCGCTGGCCGAGTACTGCATGCGCCGCACCCGGGGCTGGATGATCGCGGGCGGTTCGATCGAGATGCTCAAGAACCGCATCGCGGAGGATGTCTTCGGGCGGCGCTTCGACCAACGGGCCCCGAAGGCCGAGCCGCGCCGGGCCGCCGAGTAGGCCATGGCCCGCGAATTGTCCCACGATCTCGGGCCGAGCCTCTTCCGGCCCGAACGGGTCGCGGTCGTCGGAGCGTCCGACGACGTGAGCAAGACGACCGCCCGGCCCCTGCGCTTCCTGCGCCGCTCCGGGTTCGCGGGGGCCGTCTATCCCGTCAACCCGCGCCGGGAGACCGTCCTCGGCGAGCGGGCGTGGCCGTCCATCGAGAGCCTGCCGGAGACGCCGGACCACGCCTTCGTGCTGGCGCCGACCGAGGGAGTCCCGGAGGCCGTCGCCGCCTGCGTTGCCCGGGGCGTTCCCCTCGTCAGCGTGCTGGCCGGCGGCTTCGGCGAGGTAGGCGAAGCCGGGCGTGCGCGGGAGGCCGAACTGACCGCCATCCTGGCCGGAAGCCGGACCCGGCTCCTCGGCCCGAACAGCATCGGCATCGTCAACGTCAACACCGGCCTCGTGCTGACCGCCAACGCCGCCTTCGCGGAGCCGACGCTGCCGCGGGGGGGATTATTCGTCGCCTCCCACTCGGGCAGCATGATCGGGGCGATCCTCTCGCGGGGACTCGCCAAGGGGATCGGCTTTGCGGGCTTCGTCTCGACGGGGGCCGAGCTCGATCTGTCGCTCGGCGAGATCTGCGCGGCCACCCTCGACGATCCGCTGATCGACACCTACGCGCTGTTTCTGGAGAGCATCGCGCACGGAAGGGCGATCCGGTCCTTCGCGCTCGCGGCCGCCGCACGGGGCAAGGCCGTCATCGCCTATAAGCTCGGGCGCTCCGCACAAGGAGCGGAGCTGTCGCAATCGCATACCGGGGCCATCGCCGGCGAGGACGGGATCGCCGATGCCTTCCTGAAGGATTGCGGCATCTGCCGCGTCGAGACGCTGGAAGGCCTGATCGAGGGCCCGGCGATGCTGCGGCGGGCCGGCCCGGCCGCGCCGTCCGGTGCCGGGGCCACCCGTAGGCCGCAGGTCGCGGTCGTGACGACGACCGGGGGCGGCGCGGCGATGGTCGTCGACCAGTTCGGCTTGCGGGACGTCGCGGTCATGTCCCCAAGCGCGGAGACGATGGCGGCCCTCGCCGCCCGGGGCGTCGCGGCGGCGCCCGGACGGATCGTGGATCTGACGCTCGCCGGCACGCGCCCGGCCGTGATGAGGGCCGCCCTGGAGACGCTCCTCGCCGCCCCCGAATTCGACGTGGTCGTCGCGGTCGCCGGCTCCTCGGCCCGGTTTCAGCCGGAACTCCTGGTGCCGGGGATCGTCGAGGCCGCCGCGGGGGCGCGGAAGCCGCTCGTCGCCTTCGTCGCGCCGGAGGCGCCCGAGGCTCTGGCCCGCCTCGCCGGGGCGGGGATCCCCTGTTTCCGAACGCCGGAAGCCTGCGGCGACGTCGTGGCCGCCGTGCTCGGGCGCCGGCCGGCCAAGCCGATGACCGAGGCCAGAACGTCCCCGGCGCGCCCGCGCCAGCTCGATGAGGCGGAGGGCTACGCGGTGCTGGACCGGCTCGGCATCCCCGTCGCCCCGCACGCGGTGGTGGCACCGGACGCCACGACATCCCCCATCGGCTACCCGGCGGCGGTCAAGCTGCTCTCGGCGGACGTGCTGCACAAGACGGAACTCGGCGGCGTCGTCCTCGGCGTGCGGGACGATGACGGCCTGCGGGAAGCCCTGGTTCGCATCGCGCGGGACGTGCCGCGGGCGGCGCCGGAGGTCGCTGTGGAGCGGCTGCTGGTCCAGGAGATGGCACAGGGTGTCGGCGAGGTGCTGCTCAGCCTGCGCCGGGACCCGGAGGCGGGCCCCGTGGTGATGCTCGCGGCCGGCGGCATCCTGGCCGAGATCCACCGCGATCGCAGCCTGCGGCTCGCCCCGGTCGATCGGGCGGAGGCGCTGGCGATGATCGGCGAGGTGCGGGCCATCGGGGCGCTCGCGGGCTACCGGGGCCGGCCGAGGGGTGATCTCGATGCCCTCGCGGATGCCGTCGTGGCGATCTCCCGGGCCGGGCCGGAGATCGTCGAGGCCGAGATCAACCCGTTGATCGTGCGGCGCGCGGGGCACGGCGTCGTGGCGGTCGACGCGGTCGTCCGCTGCGCATCCGCACAGGGAGGAGCCGGAGCATGATCGAAACGCTGGCCGAGCGCGTCAACGGCAACGCGTGGCTCACCCACCGGGGTCGCTTCGTCAACACCACCTTCCTCCTCGGGGTTGGGCCCGAGGCGTGGCTCGTGCGCATCGCCGAGGGCCACGTCGCGGAGGTGCGCAAGGGGCCCTTCGTCATGCCGCGCTGGACCTTCGCCCTGCGGGCGCCCCGCGAGGCCTGGGAGGCGTTCTGGTCGCCCGAACCGCCGCCGGGCTCCCACGACCTCCTCGCCCTGGTGAAGACCCGGCGCCTCGCCATCGAGGGCGACATGCACCCGTTCATGGCCAACCTGTTCTACTTCAAGTTCGTGCTGGCAAGCCTGAGGAGGACCGCGTGAGCGCCCCTCGATTCGAGCCGGTCACCGGCCGCTACCTCCACCTCGACCTGCTCGGGAAGCCGCACCGGCTCTACGTCGAGGAGGCCGGCGCGGGCATCCCGCTCCTGTGCCTCCACACCGCCGGCAGCGACGGCCGCCAGTTCCGGGCGATCCTCAACGACCCCGAGATCGCCGCGCGCTTCCGCGTCATCGCCTTCGACCTGCCCTGGCACGGCAAGTCCTCCCCGCCCGCCGGCTGGCACGAGGCGCTGGAATACCGACTCACCTCCCGCGACTACACGGACATCGTGCTCGGCGTCGGGCAGGCCCTCGGCCTCGACCGCCCGGTGGCGATGGGCTGCTCGATCGGCGGCCGGATCGTCCTGCACCTCGCCCTGGAGCATCCCGACGCCTTCCGCGCCGTGATCGGCCTCCAGGCGGGCGCCCACGTCGATCCCTACTACGACACGCAGTGGCTCCACCGGCCGGATGTGCACGGCGAGGTCGCCGCGGCGGTCGTCTCCGGGCTGATCGGTCCCTCGGCCTCGGAGGCGAACCGCTGGGAGACCCTCTGGCACTACATGCAGGGCGGGCCGGGCATCTTCAAAGGCGACCTGCATTTCTACAAGATCGACGGCGATATCCGCGACCGCCTGGGCGGCATCGATACCGGCCGATGCCCGGTCCACCTGCTGACCGGCGAGTACGATTACAGCTGCACCCCGCAGGACACGCTGGAAGCCGCCGCCCGCATCCCCGGCGCCCAGGCGACGATCATGTCGGGCATGGGGCACTTCCCGATGAGCGAGGACCCGGAGGGCTTCCTCGTCCACCTGCGGCCGGTCCTGTCCCAGATCCTTGCGGCCGAGGAAGCCACCCGATGACCAGCCGAGCCGCCGCCGTCTCCGCCTACCCCACCCTGCGGCTGCTGATCGGCGGCGAATGGATCGCCGCGGGCGAGCGCGGCACCGTCCCCGTCGTCGATCCGAGCGACGAGGCCGTCCTCGGCCGGCTGCCCGTGGCCCGGGAGGACGATCTCGACCGGGCGATCCAGGCCGCGGCGGACGCCTTCCCCGGTTGGCGCGACACGCCAGCCCTGGCCCGTGGGCGCATCCTGCGCGGGGCGGCCGAGCGGCTGCGCGGGCGCAGAGCCGCCGTCGCGGCGCTGATCGCCCTGGAACTCGGGAAGCCCCTGGCGCAGGCCGAGGCGGAGGTCGAGGTGGCCTGCGAGATGTTCGAGTGGGCGGCGGAGGAGGGCCGGCGCCTCTACGGCCGGGACATCCCGGCGCGGTCCCGCAGCCTGCGCATGGTCGCCTTCGCCGAGCCCGTGGGCCCGGTCGGAGCGGTGGCCGGCTGGAACGCCCCTGCCGTTACCCCTGCCCGCAAGATCTCGGGGGCGCTCGGCGCCGGTTGCACCCTGGTCCTCAAAGCGTCGGAGGCGACGCCCGCCACGGCGCTCGCCATCGCCGAGATCCTGATCGAGGCCGGGTTGCCGCCGGGCATCCTCAACCTCGTGTTCGGCGATCCGCCCGCCATCGGCCGCCGCCTCGCGACCGATCCCCGCCTGAGGCTTCTCAGCTTCACCGGGGGGACGGCGGTCGGCAAGGAGCTGATGGCGCTCTGCGCGGGCACGATGAAGCGCATGGTGATGGAACTCGGCGGCCACGCCCCCGTCCTCGTCATGGCCGACACGGATGTCGAGGCGGTGGCCGCCAGCGCCGTCACCGCGAAGTTCCGGAACGCTGGACAGGTCTGCATCGCGCCCACCCGCTTCCTCGTGGAGACCTCGGCTTACGACCGGTTCGCCGGCGCGTTCCAGGCGGCCACCGAAACCATCGTCGTCGGCGACCCCTTCGACGCAGGCACGCAGATGGGCCCGCTCCAGAACGCCCGCCGCCGCACCGCGATCCGCGCGCTCGTGGAGGATGCCCGCGCCCACGGTACGGTTACGGAGGGCGCCGCCCCGGCCGGCCCGGGCTTCTGGCAGGCGCCGGCCGTGCTCACCGGACTCGCCCCCGCCGCCCGCGCCCGCCATGAGGAGCCGTTCGGCCCCGTGGCGCTGATCGAGCCCGTCGCGGATCTGGAAGCCGCCATCACCGAGGCGAACCGGCTGAGCTTCGGGCTGGCGGCCTACGCCTTCACCGGCAGCCTGCACACGGCCGAGCGCCTGAGCCGCGCGGTCCAATCCGGCACCCTGGCCATCAACCACTGGGCGGCCTCCTTCCCCGAGACGCCGTTCGGCGGCCTCAAGGATTCCGGGTTCGGCGCCGAAGGCGGCACAGAGGGCCTGCTGGCCTTCACCCAGCAACGCTTCGTCTCCGTCGCGGCGTGACGGGGCGGCGCTGACCATCACCCGCGAGGGCGCCGTCCTGCCCGTCCGCATCCGAGGATCCCGGACGTTGGAGCCGAGGAACCGAACACCCGGATTTCGCTCCAGGCTATTCAGGCGATGCTAAGCATCATGCGATGTGACCGATGTCACATCCAATATCGGCGGCCGAGCTTTAAGCTTTGGTTCGATACAGTGCGCTGTATCGCATGAAGGCTGTCCATGCCGCTATCCTATTCCGCACGCCTGCGGCGCGATCTCCGTGACTGGAAGGAACGCGGCCTGATCCAACCGGAGCAGGCCGAGCGCATCGTCGCCCACGCCCTCGCGCCCCGCGGCCTTCTGCGCCTTCAGACCGCCCTGGCGCTCTGCATCCTGCTGCTGATAGCGCCCTCCATCATCGCGTTCGTCGCCGCGAACTGGTCCGCCATGCCACCCCTTGCGCGGATCGTCGTGCTCGTCCTCGCCGATGCCCTGGCGGTGGCCGGCTGCTACCTCGCGGCCCGCCGCCACAGCCGCGACCGAGCCAGCGCATCGCGCAGGCTCGTGGACGGGTTGGCGACCCTGTCCCTCGCCATCGCGACGGCCACCCTCGCGCTGGTCGGCCAGACCTTCCACGTGGCCGCAGATCCCCGGGGCTTCGCCGGCACCGTCGCCGTCCTCGGATTGGCGACGGCGCTCGTGACGCGCTCGGGCGGAGCGACCGTCATCGCCTGCATCGCCCTCATCGCGGCGGATGTCGGCTTCGGCGGTCTCGGTTCCGCCCTCGTGCGGGGCGAGGCTGGCTCCGGATCGGCGATGTGGTTCTGGGCGGTCGGCCCGGCATTGTTCCTCGCGAGCCTGTCCGGCCGGCTGCCGGCCCGGGAGTTCACGCTGCTCCTGCTCCTGATCGTGCTCACCAACCATCTCGGAGGCGCGCCGGCGGGCCTGACGTTCCTGCTGCCGCCGGATCGCATCCTGACCGTCGCTGCGCTCGCGCTCGCCCTAGGCCACGTGCTGTCCCGCTTCTCGCTTCAGGGCGGATGGCGGTCGCACCTTCATGACGGCGCCCAGGCCCTCGGCCGCGCGGCGGTCGGCCTCAGCCTGATCGGTATCGTCATGGTGTCGGTGCGGACGCTCGGCTTCGGCGGCGCGCGCCCGACCGTCACGGTGGCCCTGGCCTTCACGGCGATCGCGCTCGCCGCCTTCGTCCTGGCCCGCTTCCGATCCCCTCCGCAGACGACGGCCCTCACGAGCGATCTCCTCGTTCTTGCCGCAGCCGCCCTGGCTCTCCTGGTGTGGCTGATCGCCGGCTCGAGCCGGGAGTCCTCGACCTTCTGGACCGTGTGGGGCGGCATCGTGCCGGCCCTGACCCTCGTCGTGGCCGGCGACCTCGAGGACAGGCGCGAACTGTACGGCTGGGGCTTGGCGCTGACGGCCGGCCTCACGCTCGGCATGCTCGCCGCCTCCAGCAATCTCATCGCCTTCTCGGGCAACCTGCTGCTCTGCGCGCTCCTCGTGACGCTCGCACTGGCGGCCTGCCGCAGGGCTGCCCGCCACATCGCCGGGGGAGCCGCATGAGACGTCTCGGTCTGGCCGTAGCCTTCGCGAGCCTGCTGGCGATCCAGGTGGCGCCGTCGCTGCACGTGGCGTGGCAGCAAACGCAGCGGCTGAACGGCGGGCGCCCTGTCCGCCTCGCCGTCGAGACGCGGGATCCCCGCGACTTGCTGCGGGGCGAGTACAGCGTCCTCGCCTACGAGATCGGACGCCTCCCGGGTTTGGGCGCAGGGACAAAGCCAAGCGGCTGCGATCTCGAGACCCGCGAGAGCTGCCGTCTCGAGCCGGGCCGCGTCGTCTATCTCCGCCTCTCCGCCGATGCCCAAGGCATACACCGGGCGGAAGAGGTGCTGTTCGAGCCTCCGGACGACGGCGCCCTGTTCATCCGGGGCCGCCTGGGCTCGGCCACGGTCGTCCGCCAGGGCGCTCCGCTCGCCAGCCGGACGCGCACGGGCCGCATCGATGGCCAGCCGTCGGAGCCCGCCTCCTGCCAGCGCCCGGCCTGCCTGACGGGCACCGTGAGCTACGGCATTGAGCAGTGGTACGGGCCGCAGGGCGTCCCGGCCAAGCTCGACCGGACGGCGCGCAAGGACGTTCTCGTCGAGGTGCGCGTGGCCGCGGACGGACAGGCGGCGATCGACGGCATCACGGTGGCGGGCGACACGCTCGCCAGGACCGCACGCCTCTGGTGAGGATCCGCCGGTCCTCTCGCTTCAGCGCGCAACTTGCAAGCCGAGGAACGCGCCGACCTCCTCCGTGAAGGCTTCAGGGATCTGAAGCTGAGGAACGTGGGCGCAGTCCGGCAACATCACGAACCTGGCATCCGGCAGCCCGGCGGCGAGTTCGCGCGCCATGGCAGGCGGGGTTGCCTCGTCATGCTCGCCGACCAGCACCAGGACGGGGACGCGCACCTCGGACAGCCGTCCGCGCAGGTCGAGGCCGGCGAGCGCCGCGCAGGCGTCCTGGAACACTGCGAGATCGGTGCGCAGGAAGGCGGCGCGCCGCTCCGCCATCAGGTCCGGATGCGCGGCCTGGAAGGCGGGCGCGAACAGGCGTCGCATCGCCGTGTCGGCGATGGCCGCCAGACCCTTCTCGCCGGCGGCCCGCGCCATGCCGCGGAAGGCCTCACGCCCCGGCTCGGGGAAGCAGGCGCCGCAATCCGCGAGGACGAGGCGGTCGAATAGGCCCGGGTGGCGCAGGGCGCAGAGCAGCAGCACGAAGCCGCCGTACCCGTTGCCGAGGCCGACCGTCGGCTGCCCGTCCGCCGCTTCGCGCACGGCCTGCGCCACGCGGTCGGCGACGGCCTCGAGCCCGCCCGGCGCCGGCGCGGAGCCGCCGAAGCCGGGCAGGTCGGGAATGAGGATCCGGAAATCCCGGCCGAGCGCGGGCGCGACGCGGTCGAAGCTCGTCGCGTCGGCGAGCAGCGAATGCAGCAGCACCAGGGGCGGCCCCTCGCCGGACGCCGTCACCGCCACCTGTCCGTTCGCGACCATCGACTGCATCCAGACCCCCTTCTTGCCGGTTCGATCGGCGGCTTCAAACCGCCGGCGCATTCGATCAAGCGGCATAAACTCGGTTGACGTGATATTTCACGGATGGCAGCATGGATCAACTGAAAGGCGATCTGTGCTGCTCCGAGACAACATCTACGCGGCGATCCGCGCCGACATCCTGGCCTGCACGCTGCGGCCGGGCGCGGAGATCCGCGAGCAGGAACTGGCCCAGCGCTATGCCGTGAGCCGCCAGCCGGTCCGCGAGGCGTTGCTGCGCCTGGAGCGCGAGCGACTCGTGACGGTTCACGCACGCCAGGGATATCAGATCAACGCGATTTCCGTCTCCGACGCGCGCGATCTGCTCCGCATGCGCCTCGCGCTGGAGCCGGCCTGCGCGGCCGAGGCGGCGGCCGACGCGCCTCAGGCCGTCCTCGACGCCCTCGACGCCTTCCGCACGGTCGCCGAGGGGGCCGACTTCATCGCCGAGAACCGCGCCTTCCACATCGCCCTGGCCGAGGCCTCTGGGAACCGGCGCATGGCCGCCACCGTGCGCGACCTCGTCGAGCAGGCCGACCGGCTCGTCCGGGTCAGCCTCGACGGCATCCGCGGGCGCGATCCGGCGCAGCTCGTGGACGAGCACGCCGCCATCATCGACGCCGTGCAGCGTCGCGACGGGCGCGGGGCGCGGGGCCTCGTGCGCGCGCACGTCGCCCAGGCCGAGCGCCGCATCCTGACCGCGCTGGAGCGCAGCGCGGTCATCCTCTGAACCAGCGCCGGCGGGGCCCGCGGGCCGGCCGCGCGGCGCGACGCGAGACGGGAGAGACGCCATGAACATGCGCGAGCCGGCACCGGCGATCGAGACCCGGGGCAACTTCATCGACGGGCGCGAGGTCGAGGCCGGGGACGGCACGCTGATCGACGTGCGCAACCCGGCCACGGGCGCGGTCATCGCCCGCATCCCGAACTCGGGGCCGCCCGATGTCGACCGGGCGATGCGCTCGGCCCGCGCCGCCTTCGAGGGCAAGGACTGGGGCGGCATGGACATCCGGGCCCGCGCGCGCCTGGTGAACCGGCTCGCGGACGCCTTCGAGGCCAACCTCGACACGCTCTACCGGCTGGAGACCACCAACAACGGCCGGCCGGTCAACGAGACCCGGGCGCAGCTGTCGCGGCTGCCGGACTTCTTCCGCTACTTCGCGGGCGTGGCGCTGGCGCGGCGGGACGACGTGATCCCGGTCGAGGGCAACTACCTCAATTACACCCGCCGCACGCCGATCGGCGTGGTGGCGAACTGCACCCCGTTCAACCACCCGCTGATGATCCTGTGCAAGTCCCTGGCGGTGGTGCTCGCCACCGGCTGCACGACGGTCGTCAAGCCGTCCGAGTACACCCCGCTGACCACCCTGAAGCTCGCGCAGATCTTCACCGAGGCCGGCCTGCCGCCGGGTGTGTTCAACATCGTGCTGGGGCTCGGCGCCTCCACCGGCAAGGCGCTCGCCGAGCACCCTGACATCAACAAGCTCGTGCTTACCGGCGGCACCGAGGCCGGCCGGATCGCCGGCTCGGCCGCCGCGAAGGTCTTCGCCCACCAGACCATGGAGCTCGGTGGCAAGACCCCCGTGATGGTGTTCGACGATTTCGATGTCGAGCGGGCGGTGAACTACGCCGCCTTCGGCGCCTTCATCGGCGCCGGCCAGACCTGCGTGTGCGGCAGCCGCCACCTCGTCCAGGCCTCGATCTACGACGAGTTCGTGGAGCGGCTCGCCGCCAAGACCGCCGCGATCCGCCTCGGCGACCCCTTCGACCCGGCGACCCAGCTCGGGCCGGTGATCTCCGAGCGCCAGCGCGACCGTGTGCTGGCCTACGCCGGATACGGCCGCGACCAAGGCGCCCGCGCGGTCGCGGGCGGGCAGGCGGCCCGGGTGCCGGGCTTCGAGGGCGGCTACTTCGTGGAGCCCACGGTGTTCGCCGACGTCACCGCCGACATGCGCATCTTCCAGGAGGAGGTGTTCGGGCCCTTCACCAGCGTCACCCGCTTCGAGGACGAGGCCGACGCGCTCCGGCTCGCCAACGACTCGCCCTTCGGCCTCGCGGCGGCGGTCCGCACCCGCGACGTCGCCCGCGCCCACCGGGTGGCCCACGCGGTCAAGGCCGGCATCGTCTGGATCAACGACCATCACCGCCTCGACCCGGCCTCGCCCTGGGGCGGCGTGGGCGACAGCGGGCTCGGCCGCGAGTGCGGCATCGAGAGCTTCAACGACCATTTCGACGTGAAGAGCATCATGGTCGCCACCGGCGACGGGCCCTTCGACTGGTACCGCGACACGGCCGGCCAGCGCCGCCTGAACTGACGATCCGACGGCGTGGGGGGAGGACACGTCCGCGCCAGACGGACACCTCTTCCGCGCCGGTTCCGCATTCCGGAGGGAAACGCCCTATGTCCGAAACCGTGAGCCCGGCGGTCAACGCCGGAGGCCGCCTCGACCGCCTGCCGATCGGCCCGTTCCACCGCCGCATCATGTGGCTGATCGGGATCGGCATGTTCTTCGACGGCTTCGACATCTACATCGCCGCCACCGTGCTGGGCTCGACGCTGAAGAGCGGCTTCTCGACCCTGCCGCAGAACGCGTGGTTCGTCTCGGCGACCTTCGTGGGCATGATGGCCGGCTCGTTCCTCACGGGCTTCTTCGGCGACCGCTACGGCCGGCGCTTCACCTATCAGGCCAACCTCCTGGTCTTCGGCCTCGCCGCCATCGGCGCCGCCTTCGCGCCGAACATGACGGTCCTGATCATCCTGCGCTTCATCATGGGCGTCGGCCTCGGGGCGGAGAACGTGGTCGGCTACTCGACCATGGCCGAGTTCGTCCCGGCCCGGGCGCGGGGGCGCTTCCTCGGCCTGATGGCGGTGTTCGTGGTGACGGGCCTGCCGGCGGCCTCGCTCGTCGGATACCTCGTGATCCCGGTCTTCGGCTGGCGGGCGATGTTCGCGCTGGGCGGCCTCGGGGCCTTGGCCGTCTGGTACGCCCGCAAGAGCCTGCCTGAGTCGCCGCGCTGGCTCGAGGCCGTGGGCCGCCACGCCGAGGCCGAGGCGCTGATGCGCACCATCGAGGCGGAGGCCGCCCGCGGTGCGCCCCTGCCACCGGCCGCCGCGCTGGCGCCGGTGCCGCAGCTCGGTCTCGCCGCCCTGTTCCGGCCGCCGCTGCTGTCGCGGCTTCTGCTGGGCTGCCTGTGCCTCGTGGTGATCAACACGCTGCTCTACGGCTTCGTGACGTGGCTGCCGACCTTCTTCATCCGGCAGGGCCTCTCGGTGGCGACCTCCTTCGGCTACGCGCTGCTGATGGGCCTCGGAGCGCCGGTGGGGAGCGCCATCGGCGCGCTGACCGCCGACCGCTGGGGCCGGAAGCCGACGATCATCGGCGCCTCGGCGGCCGCCATCCTGTTCGGCATCCTCTACCCGATGACGTCGGATCCGGTCCTGCTGCCGCTCGTCGGCTTCGGCCTGACGGTGCCGATCTACGTGCTGGTGGCGCTGCTCTTCGGGATCTACATCCCCGAGTTGTTCCCCACTGAGGTGCGGCTGCGGGCGTCGGGCCTGTGCAACACGGTCGGGCGCGGGGCGACGATCGTGACGCCCTTCCTGGTCGTGAGCTTGTTCGAGGCCTACGGCATCGCGGGCGTGACCGGCCTGATGATCGGGCTCCTGGCCATTCAGATCGTGGCGGTCGCCGTGTTCGGCGTCGAGCCGCGCCGCCAGAGCCTGGAGAGCCTGGAGCCCGGCCTCGCGCCGGCCGAGGACGGCGCGGGTTCCGGGGCACGCAGCGCGGTGCCGCGCCCGATCGCCTGAGCGCCGCCACGGGCTTTTGCCGTCCCGGCGCCGCGCGGCGCTCCGGAACGGTGGCGGGGTTCGGCCCGCGGGACGCATCAACACGTTCGAAGGCGAGACTTCCGATGCGCACACCACACCGCAGGCCTCTGGGCTGGGTCCTGGCCGCCGCCCTGTTGGTCGCCGGCCTGTCGCCCTCCGCGGCGCACGGACCGAACGACCCGCCGCATCGGCTGGAGCCGCTCGGCGACCTGCCCCTGGAGAGCGGCGAGACCATCCGGGACTTCGCGATCTCCTACGTCACCCACGGGACGCTGAACGCCGACAAGTCCAACGCGATCCTGATGACGACGGCGATTGGCGGCAACCATCACCGGATCGACTTCCTCATCGGTCCCGGCAAGGGCCTCGACACCGACAAGTACTTCGTCATCGCCACCGACGCGATCGGCAACGGCCTGTCCACGAGCCCGAGCAACAGCGCGAGCCAGCACGGCACCGCCTTCCCACACTTCACCATCCGCGACATGGTGGAGAGCCAGAAGCGGCTCCTCGACCGCCTCGGGATCACCCATCTGGTGGCGGTGGCGGGCGCCTCGATGGGCGGCATGCAGGCTTTGCAATGGGGCGTGAGCCACCCGGGCTTCATGGACGCCCTGGTGGCGCTCACCCCGATGGCGCGCACCGCCCCGTGGTCGATCGCCGTCAACGAGGCGACCCGCAAGGCGCTGATGCTCGACCCCGCCTTCAAGGACGGCGCCTACGACCGGCAGCCCGAGCAGGGCTGGCGGCTCCGCGCCGACATCCTGCAGGTGCTGGCCGCCCGGACGCCGGAGGCCCTGCGCCGCATCGCTCCGCAGCCTCTCGAGATCCTGCCCTGGATGCGCGCCCAGGAGGAGGCGGTGCTGAAGGCCGGCTTCGACGCCAACGACTGGATTGCCCAGACCTGGGCCTACGACCGCCACGATATCGGCCAGACCCCCGGCTTCGGCGGCGATGTCCGGAAGGCGCTCGCCGCGATCCGGGCCCGCACGCTGATCCTCACCGGCGGCAACCTCGACCTGTACAATCCGGTCGAGGAGGCGCGCGAGGCCGGCGCCTTCATCCCGCAGGCGAGCGTCGTCGCCGTGCCGTCCGTGCAGGGCCACACCACGGCCACGGCGACCAAGGCCGCGGACGTGGAGTTTATGAACCGGACGGTCCGGGATTTCCTGGACGCGGGCGCGCCGTGCGCCCGCTGAGACAGCGAGGGATCAGGCGATGATCGGACAGACGGCGATCGCGCTCGGCGCGGCTCTGACGGCGCTCGCCGCCGGGCCCGCCGCGGCGCAGCAGCAGGCCGCGCCGCTGCAGGTTCCGGCCAAGTCCGTGCCGGTGCCCGCCGATGTCAGCCCGCAGATGGGCAAGATCATCGGCATGCCGCTGCGGACGAACTGGGACATCCACCCGAAGGACGGCGCGGCCTGGAAGCCCGTCGCCGAGGCCGGTGCCGAGGCGCTCCGGAAGCTCGTCCCCGGCATGATCGAGCGCCTGCACGTCAAGGTCGAGCGCGCGACGATCGACGGGGTGCGGGCCTTCATCGTGACCCCCGAGGTCGTCCCGCCGGAGAACCGCGACCGGGTCCTCGTCCACGTCCACAGCGGCTGCTACGTGCTCAACCCCGGCGAGGCCGGCCTGCCGGAGGCGCTGTTCATGGCCGGGTTCGGCCATTTCAAGGTGGTCTCGGTCGACTACCGCATGCCGCCGGAGGCCGTCTATCCGGCCGCCCACGACGACGCCATGACGGTCTGGAAGGCCGTGACGCGGACGACGGACCCGCGCAAGACCGCGATCTTCGGCACCTCGGCCGGCGGCGCACTGACCCTCGCCCTGGTGCTGCGGGCGAAGCGTGAGGGGCTGCCGCTCCCCGCCGCCATCGCACCCGGCACGCCGATGTCGGACACCACCAAGGTCGGCGACAGCTTCGTGACGAACGCCATGCTCGACAACGTGCTCGTCTCGCCGGACGGCTTCTGCGACGACGGCGCCAAGGTCTATGCGGACGGTCACGACCTCAAGGACCCGATGCTCTCGCCCGTCTACGGCGACTTCAAGGGCTTTCCACCCGCCATCCTGACCACCGGTACCCGCGATCTGCTGCTCTCGAACACCGTGCGCGTGCATCGCAAGCTGCGCGAGGCCGGCGTGGAGGCCTTCCTTCAGGTCGGGGAAGGGCAGTCCCACGCCCAGTATATCCGGGACGACACCGCGCCGGAGACGCGGGCGGTGTTCGAAGAGATCGCGCGCTTCTTCGACAAGCATCTGGACCGCTAGGGCACCATCCGAGCGTGATGAAACGGCTGGCGAGGTGAAGGGTTGGTCGGCGAAGGAGAGCGCCAGTCGGTGGTGTGAGCGCTTCGCCCGTGAGGGCCACGTCGCGTCCAACCCGATGGGCGGCGATCAGCGCTCGCACCGGATCAAGGTGCAGGCCGCTCCGATCGTCTCCCTCTACGAGGCGCAGCCCGGCATCGACCTGCCACGAACTCCGTGCGGCTCTGGCCGAGCATGGCATCTGCGTGGCCCAGAGTAGCCTCTCGCGCTCCTGCAGGCGCCACGGCATTTCGCGAAACAAAGTACGGGCCACGCGGCCGAGCAGGACCGGGAGGACATGAGAGCTGCGCGCGATCCGGGTCGAGGGCGAACCCGCCCTCGACCCGGATCGCCTCGTGTTCATCAACGAGACCGCAGCCAACGCCGCCATGGCCCGACTACGGACACAACCGCTGCTGCCGAGGTCGCCGATCCTGAGCGTGACGAGATCGCAACCTCGCAGCTTACTATCAATGGCAAGGTCGAGCATCGCCCGATCGCGCATGCCCTGTTCGCGGTCGAGCCAGAACCGGATGGCCCAGACCTGCTGAGGCTTGAGGGGGCGCTTAGCGCCGAGCTTGCGGCCCGCGTTCCAGGCCAGCCGTCCTTTCGTGGCGGATCATCTGCAGCGTGTCCCATTGTCTGTCTCCTCGCCGGCTCATGCCGACAAGGCGAGGAGACACCCGAACCGATGCTCCGGAGATGGGTGGCATAAGCAGACGTTCCGCAGGCGACTTATGCCAGCCGCCTAGCGCGACGAGAGTGCTCCTTCAAAGCAGCCGCTCGTCAGGTGTCCGGCAACTTCGGCTCGTGATCAAACGCGCTTCGCGGCTACGTTCGCTCTGGGGTGTCGGCTGCCGAGATGCGGATGGCCTGAGGAGTTACCCGAGGCGAACTTTAGTCCAGGGCTCACGAGGGGGATCAGAACCTTCCGAGTGGGAAAGCATTAAATGCCGTGGCGCGGCCAAAAGCGCTGCTGCGCGTTCCAGGCCTGTCATCGTCACAAAACAGCAGTCATCGTATTCGCATAGAGGAGCCCGCATGACGTGGTGAATTTAGCGGAGTGCGACGCAAGCGTCGCTAGGCGCACGGCTCGTGTCGCGCGAGAGCGACTATAGACGCTTGATGCACGCGATAGGTGTATTCGTGAAATACGAAACCCAAGCATCCGCTGGAAATGTCTCAGCCCATTTGGCAATTCTGCCGGGCTGCGCGTGTCAACCAAATACCGCACCTTATGATTGGACAGTCGCTCAACTACGGCTTGATGAAGTATATATCGAGCATCTGAATGCTGTTGGGCCTTTCCAAGGGAAATGAATTTCTGGAGAAGAGCAAATTCCCCGTCGGTCGGTGTAATGGCAACCGTTAGTGGCTCACCATTCTCGTCGAATGCTGCGGTCCACAAACCAAATCCTACCAGTGCGACGCAATCCGCGCGATCATTCCGGTGAAGTTGACTGCAATTATTTCTTTCTGCCCGATTGACTAACTCAGACAGATATTTCTGCTGCTTTAAATCAGTAACTTCTCGACATGTGACGCCTGATTTCAATGCAGAACGCACTTTTCTGCGAAGCGTTTGCTTGCTTGAGCCCAAGCTATATTCAGATGAGATCGGGGGTATCGACAGGACGCAGGCTCCTGTTTTGCCCAAGCGAAATAATTTTGCCAAGCAAATCCGCTCTAATGATTCTCTGATGGCGATCCCTTCAGGGCCGTCACTCAAGGAGGCTTGTAGGGGCGGAAGTCTATACATGCATCTTACGGCCTGCAGGGTCAGCCTTAGATGCGCTGCAAGGTAGAATGGAATTTTTAGATTGGATTTATTGGCGCTTTCCCAAAAATCGGAGAGCCATTTCTCACAAAACTCAACCGTCATCATTCTTCACGCCGTCGCTCACGGATTCGTGATATGAGTCGCCGAGATGAGGTCCATTGTCAATCGTGTTGCGTATTTGCTACTGCGCCACACACCGCTTAGGGTAGACTAAAGCAACCTCATTGCCAATGATCATAACTAATGCTGCTAAGGCGATTATTAGATATTTTTTTTAATATTTTGATACTGATGCTATCGATTCATGTAAATTTGCAGCATATGTCGTCGACATCGTCTTGAATGGACCGAACCGCATCGCTTGCGTTGCTGTGTGGAGAATAATGACCGGATGAATTTGTCTTCACTGGGAATGAATCTCCAAGAGGTCCTTTTGTCGCTTGGCGTGGTGGAAAATCGATTGGGTAAGCGCTGATGCGTCGATAGCGCGTGCCCCCTGGGAGCCGATCTGCGCAATCCCATAACCTTCGCGCTGTCCGTCCGCCACGCCCTTGAGGCTGGCGACATCGGCGGATTGCACGCTGGCCAGACCGAATTCGCTCGATCCTGCTTCGGGTCGAGACTGGCCGCGGAGACCGGATGCCTGCTTCGAGCCATTCGCGGAACTACCTTGGCCTTGCGATGGGTCGCCGGTCGTGTCCCCTGGCGTGGTGTAGCTCGCTGAGAGGCACCACGATCACCGGCTTGGGCCGGGAGGATCAGGCTGCCAGGGTGGGCAGGCTGACGAGAGGATCATCGCCGATTAGGGCGATGCTTTCCAGAGTGATGTAACGGGCTCGCTGAACGGCCCATTCGCCGTCCTGTTCCAGCAGGATCGCGCCCACAAGGCGGGTGATGGCCGCCTCATTGGGGAAGATGCCGACGACCTTGGTCCGGCGCTTAATCTCGTTGTTCAGGCGCTCCAGCGGGTTCGTGCTGTGGAGCTTGACCCGGTGTGCGGCCGGGAAGCCCATGTAGGCCAGCACGTCCGGCTCGGCTTCGTCCATCAGCGCTTCGAGCTTGGGGACCTTGGGCCGGAGTTGATCGGCGACGCGCCGCCACTGGAGCCGGGCCGCCTCGGCGTCATCCTGGGCGAACGCCGTGGCGATGAAGGCGGAGACGACACGCCGCCCGCTGCGCCCGGCATGGGCGAGCACGTTGCGCATGAAGTGGACACGGCAGCGCTGCTAGGTCGCGTTCATGACCTTGGCCACTGACCCTTGATGCCCTCGTGCGCGTCCGAGATGACCAGCTTCACGCCGCGCAGCCCCCGGTGAGCGAGCTTGCGGAGAAAGTCCGTCCAGAATGTCTCGGCTTCGGAGGGGCCGACATCCATGCCGAGCACCTCGCGACGGCCGTCGCCGTTGACACCCACTGCCACGATCACGGCGACAGAGACGATGCGGCCGTCTTGGCGCACCCTCCCGTAGGTCGCATCGATCCAGAGGTAGGGCCACCCGCCCTCGATGGGCCAGTCGAGGAACGCGCCCACGCGCTCGTCGATCTCCTGGCAGAGCCGGCTGACTTGGCTCTTCGACACGCCGGTGCCGCCCATGGCTTGGACCAAGTCGTCCACGGACCGGGTCGAGATGCCCTGAATGTCGGCCTCCTGGATCACAAGCCGTGAGCGCCTTCTCGGCCATGCGTCGCGGTTCCAGGAAGCCCGGAAAGTAGCTGCCCTTGCGCAGCTTCGGAATGCGCGGCTCGACCGTGCCGGCGCGCGTCTGCCAGTCACGGTCGCGATAGCCGTTGCGCTGGACCAGCTGCTCGGCGCTCTTCTCGCCGTGGGCCGCGCCGGTCAGGCCGCCGACCTCCAACTCCATCAGCCGCTCGGCCTTGAAGCCGATCATTTCGCGCAGCAGATCGGCGTCGGCGCTCTTCTCCATCAGCCCGCGCAGGGTCATCATCTCGTCGGTCATCGGGGGTCTCTCGGGTTCGAGGTTGGTGCTCGCAACCCGACCCTACCCGGCAACCGCCGATGACCACCCCGCGAGAGATCCCGCCTGCTACAGCGCTGTGAACGGCGCGCTGGCGGGCTCTCTCGCTACCGGCGAGATACACCACCGCCCGGGACACGACCAAGACCTACGACTGGGTTAGGTGGTCTTCTGCCCGTCGACTTTCTGACATAAGACCGCCAAGCGGAAGCGCGGCGGCACTTCGAGCACCGGTTCCCCGACACCGTCGAGCTTCATGCAGAAGCTGACTTCTACCGCGAGCGGGGCAAGCTCACCTTGCCGCCTTCCAGCTGCATCAGGCGACGGAGCGGCACTACCGCTGTGTCCTGCTGGTGCTGACGCTCTACAGCCCAAAGCTGCACCGCCTGGACCGCTTGCGCTCGCAGGCCGAAAGCCTGAATGCCCGTTCGACCGCGGCATGGCCACGCGACACGAAGTTCGCGCGGCGCTGTTTCGCCCGGCTCAACCGCACTTATGTCGAAGCTCGCTACGCACCACACTACGAGATTACGAGCGAGGAGCTAGCTTGGCTGACGGATCGGGTCGATAGTTTAAGCTGCGTCATCGAATCTATTTGCCCTACTAACTTCAGTGCATCGCCAAAATGACCTTATCAAAAAGGCAGTTTTATTTGGCAGGATTTGAATTTTGCCAGTGGTCTCCAATTTTCACTTCTCTTTGCACCGTAACTTTATATCTGCAATTTTCATCTCCGAAAACTATGTTTATCGATTTGTTGTGGTGATCAACATTATAATGCTCGTATATGTCAGAGCTTCGACCTGCATGTTTCAAAGTAATGCCACTATCAGAGGTGCGGTAAATCCCTTCCTTTGCGAAGCATTTGACTTCTTTTTCATTTTCAAATCCTGCACCCGAAGTAATCACAAGGCGATCTTTGTATATCTCTTTTGTCCATTTTGTGCTTAATTCAAGATCTTCATCCGAAATTTTCGTATTTGGAATGTATACTTCTACTGTGTCGCCAAGTGCAACGGTTGTTATGAGCGCGGCGCTTAAAAATACGGGGGCAAGTTTCATTTCAAATTTCTCGCTGATTTGACGCACTAAGTCATGCTCTTGTGCGGACGCGCTCAGCCTGTTCAAAAGACTGGGCGCTTCTTTGGCTAAGCGCCGCGATTAACCGTTATTCCATCCCGGCAGTTCCATCTGGATTTGTGACAGGTTTGGCTGTGATATATGTACCAGGGGTCGAGGGAGATGCCTGAAAGGTGCCTTTCGCTGTCTTAAAATCGATGATGCCGTCCGTATATATTGACCTATCTGCGTTTCGACCGTAGCCGTTTCCACTCAAGATTACGGCACCAAAATTGAGATCTCCAAATTCTAGTTGCTTTGGATTGCTTGTAAACGCGTTTGCATAATCAGAGTCTGATACCGGTGATGCGCTGAACTGGGGTGAGCTATCTCCGCCGGTTCCGACTTGAGTTGGCCCTTGACCACCTCCGCCAACACCAGGTGTGGATTCACCCCCATTGCCTCCAGGGGGGATCCGCCGCCATTCGATGGATCGCCAGGGTTCTCCGAGCCCGGACCGACTGAAATGGGCGGCAAAGTTATAGATCGACCTGGATTTATACCTCCTTCGTCGGTTACATCATGCGCCGAAACCAAATATAGCCTATTTGCTGCAGCTATATCTTGGTTTTGGGCGCTTGTATGTGGCTCTCCGGAATTATTGGGACTTTTAATATTTAAAACTGCAGCGCTCTGCTGCGGTGTAAGGTTGTGCCTTGATCTTGGGTCTGGAGATCGGCGAATTCGCGATGATGTCGGAACTTCCAATTCGATATCTTTTTTCTTCCTTCGTAAAAGACATTAACGGATGACTTTGAAATGGGCGCCGCAGAGATAGAAACATCATCATGTAGCTCCTTATTGAATGACCCAATGATTGCGAGCGTTCTTGGAGAAACTTCTCGAATTTTGCAAAATCTGGCGCGCCTGAGGTGTTAATTTATCGCATAACACAATGAACTAATCTCAGACTTAGGGAACAATCCAGTTGCCAAGTTCTGCGCGAGAAGACATGGGCGGCCAAAAGCTTTAGTCAAGGCAGGATTTTATCCGTATAATTTAAATTTAAATGGCGCAACATATCAATATTCGCGCAAAAATAGTGCAGCATACAAGTTTTGACGTCGGGAATGTTATTGCCGCAGCCAAAGAAGTAGCCTGCCTGAGGCAGAAAGCGCCCATAAGCCCAGCAAATGCGGCAGGCAGTCATGAGCTATGAGTCGAAGCCAGACCATCTGCTACCGGGCGAAAGGCTGAGGTATGATCATCGTCCTCAGCATACATTCGCGTAACGTCGGCCTACGGAGCGCGGCGCGTCGACTGTCCTGAACCATGTGAGCCCTCGCCGGGCAGGCGACCGACCCTGTAAGCCCTCCACCCGACAGATAACCTGTGCGGTGCATTCCTGCCCGTCTGCAGGGCCGCCGCCCGTACCAACCATCCGGACGGTGCGGCCATTTTTGGCCAAACGCCCGGTGCGTGTGTTCTCAATAGCTTAGGCGCTCCCTGGACCTAGACCAGTTCGAACCGCATCGAATTACTATGTCGCCGCAGCAGCTTATCCCACTTGAAAAGGTCGGCCATCTTTGGCCAAGCCCTCGGCCATTTTTGGCCAAACTTTTACACCTGCAGTCGATCGCCGGTACGAGGATTCGCCAACTAGACACGATCATCCCATAAGATCAGATGCTTGGGTAATCGAGCATAAAACCGGTTCGCCGGGGATGATCGTGGCACGAACACTGCCATGGGCTCCCGCGCAGCGCCGCAGCCGGCGGGATCATCCCGCCCTCGACCCGGAAGATCCGTCGATCGACCCGGGCCGGCCGCAACCGCACCGGGAGAGACCATGCCGACACCCGCCTATATCTCGATCGAAGGCGCCACCCAGGGCAACATCACCCAGGGCGCCTTCACCGAAGCCTCCGTCGGCAACATCTGGCAGGAGGGCCACGAGAACGAGATCCTCGTCCAGGCCATCGACCACCGCGTCACCATCCCGCGCGACCCCCAGTCCGGACAGCCCTCCGGCCAGCGCGTCCACCTGCCGTTCAAGTTCACCGCGCCGCTGAACAAGGCGACCCCGCTGCTCTACAACGCCCTGACCTCGGGCGAGATGCTGACCAAGGTCGAGGTCAAGTGGTTCCGCACCAGCTCGGCCGGCAAGCAGGAGCACTTCTTCACCACACGGCTGATCGACGCGACCATCATCGATATCGACGCCCAGCCGAAGACGCACAAGGGCGAGGGGTTCAACGAGCTGCGGTTTGAGGACGAGCAGGCCCGGGAGGAGGTGTTCGTTCACGCGCAGAAGGACATGCGGGTGAAGGTGCGCCACGACCGGCGCAAGCGGGTCGACCACGGCCAGTCGGAGAGCATCGAGAACGACAAGGCGATCGATGGCGGTGGCAACCACGTCGAGACGATCGCGCAGAACAAGCAACTCGCGGTCAGCATGAACATGAGCCGCACAGTCGGCCTGACCTCTTCGGAGGAGGTCGGGATGATGAAGAATACCGTCGTCGGGGTGAGCCAAACCGCCACGATGGGGACGAGCATCGGGACGAAGTACCGGCTCGAGGTCGGCGATGAGCTGGAGATCGTCGTCGGCAAGGCCCGTCTGGTGATGAAGAGCGACGGCAGCATCACGCCGCAGGGCGACACCCACACCCACACGGCGAGCACGCCGATCAAGATGAACGGCAAGGTCATCGACCTGAACTGATCGCGACCGATGACGGTCCTCAACCACACGCCGTTCCCCGCGATGGCGTTCCGGCAGTACAACCTGCGCGGCGCGATCAACGGCGTCGTGGTCGCGCGCGGCACGTTCCGGCTGGTGCAGAACGATGCACTGCGGATCATGGAGACGCAGGACCCGCTGCCGCTGAGTGACGTCTACGCGGGTGATCCCCATCGCATCCCGCTGGTGGCCCAGGGCGTGCTGGTGCCGTTCAAGCCGGGCACCGACATCACCCTGCTGGGCAGCGCCTACGCGGTCGAGGCCGGCACGGCTGCCTCGTGGCTATGCGGGCTGAAGCTCGGGCCGGTCGCCAAGGCCCTGCGGGTCCACGGGCCGCGCCGGTGGGAGCCGGCGTTCGACGGGTCCCGGCTGGCGGGCTGGCGGCTGTCGCAGCCCGAGCCGGTGGCGGAGGTGCCGCTGGAGTGGGGCCGCGCCTATGGCGGCCCGCTGCCGCGCGGTCCGGACGAGGCGGAGACGGTCTGCCCCCGCAACCCGCTGGGCTGCGGCATCGTCGATCTGGAGAAGACCGCGATCGGCCCCGGCGAGAGCCGGCTGGCGCCGCAGATCGAGGCGCCGGGGGCGCCGATCGGCGCCTGGGATGAGACGCCCGAGCCGCAGGGCTTCGGCCCGGTGCCGCCCTGGTGGGCGCAGCGGCTGTTGCTGGCCGGGACCTTCGACGAGGCGTGGCGGGATGTGCGCCACCCGCTGCTGCCGGCGGACTTCGACTATCGGTTCTACCAATGCGCGCCGCCGGGCCTCGTGGCGGAGCCATGGCTTTCCGGCGACGAGGCGTTCCAGCTGGTCAACCTCGTACCCGGGCCGGTGCGCCTGCACGGGCGTCTGCCGGCGCTGCGGCTGCGGATGCGGCTGGAGCAGACGGACGGCGACGTGATCCGCGACCTCGTGCTGGACGGGGTGGAATTCGACCTGCGGCCGCAGGTGGCGAAGGTGTTCCTGACCTGGCGGGCGGGCTTCGCCTGGGCCGACGGGCGCGGGATGCCCGAACTCGCTCTCGTGCGCGCACCGAAGACCTCGGAGGCTACGACATGAGCGAGCCGCTGTTCATCCGGGTCCGGCCCAACAACCTACCCAAGCCCGAGCCGAAGCCTGAGGCTGGCTCAGGTGGTTCCGCACCGCCGGAGGGAGTGCACTGGGACGCGGAGCCGCGGGCGGTGTGCCTGGCCCCAGACGTGTGCAAGACGAAGGTCGGCTTGACGCTGGTGCCGGTGCCTTACCAGGTCTGGGGCAAGGCCGAGGACGCACAGAATTTCTCCACGAGCGTGTACTTCCGCGGCACGCCGGCGATGCGCTTCAACTCTGTGTTCAGCAAGACTTACGGAGACGAGCCGGCGCAGGACAAGGGCGGGGTGAAGTCCGGGGACCGGAGCGGGAAGGTCGAGCCGACCTCGCACTCGCCGACGGTGAATATCCAGAATAGCCCGGCGGTGCGCCATCGCGACCGGGTCACGCTCAACGGCGGCAACACGCCGGGTGAAATCGTGCTCAGTCGGGATCAGGCTTCCTATGGTTCAAAGGCGGCTCCATCGCCGCCGGCTACGGGGGCGGCTGATGAGCCGCGTGGCATGGGCGGGCAGTTCTACGACCATTCGCCGACGCTGCAGGACCTGAATGCGGCCAAGGAGAAGGTGTCTGAATGGTGGCACGATCCGTCGGCGATCGGCCGAGACGCGCAGGCGGCGGCCGAGTGGGCCAAGTCTGTCCCAGGCGATCTGAAGCGGGCCGGGGAGCAGGCTTGGCAGTGGGCGACGTGGGACCACGTCAAGGAGGCACCCGGTCAGGTCTGGGGCTGGGGCAAGGACCAAGCGCAGAAGGGTTGGGCTCACGGGAAGGACGTCTACCGGAAGGACGGGGTCGGCGGCTTGGCGGCGGCCGGTCTGGCGCTGGGAGTGGAGGTCTTCAACCCGGTCGAAAAACTGAAGATGCTGGAATTAGGTACCAAGGTCCTCAAGGAAGCCGGGGCCCTGGAACGCGCCGCTCACGGCGCGGAGCATGCACTGGAGCATGCCAAATCGGGTGACGGTGGGGTCAGGATAACGGAGAAGAAAAAGCGCAAGCGGAATCCCTGCCATCATCTTGCGAAAGGTAATCCGAACGGCAAAGGTCCTTTTCGTGGGGGGCTTATGGCGGAGTTCCTGGGTCGAAAGTCCTTGGTCTTGAGTCACATCATATCCCGCCGAGATCGGCGTATCCTACAGCCCTTTCAGATCGAGTTGGTGGTATCAATGCGATGCCATCGATCCAGATGGATAGAAACGATCACTTCGAGACAAGTAGCCACGGCCAGAATGGTAAAAGTGCGGCAAATTACCGAGAGTCACAAAGAATTTTATTGGTTAATGGAAGTTATCGCGACGCTGTTGCAAATAATTATCGAGACGCTAGAAATGTTGCCCGAGTGTCTGGCAATCAAAACAAGTACAATGAAGCGATGCGCAAGGCCTCATCGTACCGGCGTTGCTTAGAAAAACACGGACTGTTACCGGTAAAAGGCAAATAATTATGACATGGACAATCGATCTGTACAATGGTGTCGGCCCGATTAAATTCGGGATGTCTTTCGAAGAGGTATCTGCTATTATCGGAATCGGCGGGAGAAAGAAAATAAAATATTCCGAGTGTAACTATTCGTTAGGACCAGCAAAGCCTCGTGCAATATTCAGGAATAACGCACTCGAGGAAGTTGGATTTTCTAAATATTTTGAAGATGACTTAGTTTACATGGATATAGATTTTTTCAAAGACAATGAAATTGAAGTTGTGAAAAAACTATTATATTATAATAAAGTTGAGACATACGAGACAGTTGGGTTTTTGGTTTTCTTTTCTCTCGGGATTGCGCTTACTGGCTTTCATGATCAAGACGAGGGTCAAAAGTCAGTTTCTGTATTCAAGAAGGGAGTTTGGGACGAAATGCGAGATGAAATGACCGTCTATAAGTCTGAGTGATGTAGCCGCGATCGATGACCGCAACGGCAACCGCATCGCGCTCGAGCGCGACCCGCGCGGGCTGATCACGCGGATGGGCTGAGCCTCGCCTTCGACAACGACGCGGCCGGCCGGCGCACCGACGTCACCCTTGTCGGCACCGACGGCACGCGCTGCCCGCTGCTGCGCTACCGCTTCGATGTCCGTGCCAACCTCGTGGCGGCCGAGTCGACCTGCGGGCCGTCGCACTTCTACGAGCACGACGCCGCCGACCGCCGCGTCGCCTGGACCGACGGGCTCACCACCTGGTCGCGACGCGTCTACGACGCCCAGGGCCGGGTCGTGCGCAGCGAGACCCGCGGCGCCGACGGCGCGCCCGCCCTCTACGACGGCGACAGCTTCACGTACGATCCCGACAACAACCGCACCCTGTACACGCCCGGCTGTCGACCGGAGGAGCGGCGCTGGTACCATTACGGGCCCGGCGGGCTGGTCATCGCCGAGGAGGACGGGCTGGGCCACCGGACCGAGCACGTCTGGAGCGCGGCCGGCGAGATGCTCGCCGAGGTCGAGGCCGAGGGCGGCCGCACCGCGTACCGCTACGACGATTACGGCCGGGTGGCGGCGGTGACCGACCCGGAAGGGCGCGAGACCCGCACCGACCATGATGCGGACGGCAGCCTGCAGCACGTGCTCGACCCGCTCGGGCGGTCGTGGGTCTACGGCACCGACGAACGCGGCATCCTCATCTCGGTGACCGACCCGCTCGGGCACCGCACCGACATCACCCTGGACGCGGCCGGTGGGCCGGTGGCGCTGATGCGCCACGACGGACTGATCGAGCGCCAGGCCTACGACGCGCACGGGCGGCTGTCGGGGATCCGCGACTACAGGGGCGGTGTGACCCGTTTCGCCCGGGACGGGTTCGGGGGCGTGGTGGCGGTGGAGGACCCGCTGGGTGGGGTGACGCGGTTCGCCTACGAGTCGGGCACGGCGGGGTTCTGGCAGCCGAGCAGCGTGACGCGGCCGGACGGGGTGGTCAGCCGCCTGACCCGGGATCGGTCCGGCACGCGGGTGGAGCGGGTCGACGGCGAGGGGCGGCGGACGGTGGAGCGCTACGGCGCCTATGGGCTCCTAGCCGAGATCGAGGACCCGAAGGGCGGGCGCCTGCGCTTCGGCCATGACGGGCTGGGCCGGCTGGAGCGGGTGGAGAACCAGCTCGGGCGAGCCTGGACGTTCGAGCGGGACGCGGCCGGCCGCGTGGTGGCCGAGACCGACTTCGACGGGCTGCGCACGACCTACGGGTACGACCGGGCCGGGCGGCTGACCGAGAAGCTGGCGGCGGATGGCACGCGCACGACCTACGAGCACGACGCCGCGGGGCTGCTGACGGGTGAGACCGTGACGGTGCCGGGGGCGGCCGAGCCGTAGGTCACGACCTTCGCCTATGACGGGGCCGGTCAGCTGGTCGCGGCGCGGGGGGCGGGTCGGAGGTTCTGCTGGAGTGGGACGGGCTCGGCCGGGTGGTGGCCGAGACGGTGGACGGGCGGCGTGTCGAGAGCCGGTACGATTGCTGCGGCAAACGGGTGGAACGGGCGGGGCTCGGCGGCCGGGTGGAGAGCCGATACGACCCGCTGGGTGCGCTGACGGCGCTGGAGATCGCCGGGCACGGCCCGCTCACCCTAGATCACGACGCGGCGGGGCGGGAGCTGCGCCGGGCGAGCGCGGCGGGGTTCGTGCTGGAGAGCACCTGGGACGCGGCGGGCCAGCTGGTGCGGCAGGTCGGCGGCCGGGGGCGGAGTTCCGGCTCGGGTGCCGGGAAGGTGCTGGAGCGGGTGTATGGCTGAGACCGGGCGTACGCGCCGGTGTCGGTGTCCGACCTGCGCTGGGGCCGGGGCGGATATCGGTACGACCGCAACGGCCAAGTGGTCGAGGGCCGGCACGGGGACGGGTCTGCGGAGCGGTACGGCTACGACGCGGCCCTGAACGTGGCGGAGTTCGCGGAGGCGGGGGCGGGACCTGCGAGTGGTCTGGTCCAGGCAGTGTCGTACGGGCGGGATCCGACAGGTGGGCTTCGAGCGTGGCGTGGCACGCCTGGAGGCCGGATAGAGACGGCGCATGGTCCTTCGGGCGAGCGGGTGACGTACCGGCACGATGTCTGCGGGCGCGTGGTCGAGCGGGTGCTGGAGCGGGACGGGTTCCGGCCGCGTAAGTGGCTCTACCGGTGGGACGGCGAGGACCGCCTGGTCGGCTGTACGACGCCCGTGGGCGAGATGTGGGCGTAAGGCTACGATCCGTTCGGGCGGCGGCTGTGGATGCGGCGCACGGATACGAGGTCGGACGCTGCGGCGAGCGATGGTCCCGTGGGGACGGCGTATGGCTGGGACGGGGATCTGCTGAGCGCGGAGGCGCCGCTCGGGGCCGATGGCTCGGCGGACTGGGCTCGGGCGACGATCTGGCACTACGAGCCCGGGACGTTCCGGCTCCCACTCGCCCGCGGCGTTTCCCTTGCCTTTCTGTCTATCGCGATCTTCCCCCTAATGAACGCACTGCTCGCTTGGGCGCTGCCGCTGCGGCGATTGTCGAGCGGACCGGCCACAGCGCGGCGGCTGCCGATGACCGGAATCGCTCAATCACAGGTGAAATCGACCTGATACTCCGGGATCCGACGGATCGCGTCGAACATGATCTCGATGGGGTATCGGCCGTATCGCTCCCCCTCGGTTCTAGGTGCGTGGCCTTGTATGGCGTCGAGCACAGCCGGATCGATGCCTGCTCGCTGGCCAACGGTCTTGAAGCGATGTCGCCAGCCAAGGTCCGAATCAACCCCTAGATCCGTCACGCCGAGCGAGCGCACTCATGCGGCCAGCCGCTCGCCGACTTTCTTGTAGATCGGGTGGGCTTTGGAACAGCCGCGGGTTCGGGCCGGATCCTGGAAAAGCGGTCGCGAACCTCTCGAACCCGCGAACGAGAGAAAGCCTTGAGCGACGAGATGCGGATGCAAGGGAACGTCCCTCCAAAGGCCCGTTTTGGCCGACCCGGCCTCGGGCGTGATCCGAACGATCCAGATCCCGTGTACTTGTCGGACGTCGCTCCCACGCAGCTGGGTCATCTCGTTCAAGCGGGCGCCGTCATAGGCGCAGAGCCACGGGACCCATCTTCGGGCAGCGGCATGCTCGATCGAGAGCTTGGCGGGCGGCTCTTGTAGGGAGCCGCGCAGGATCGTCAGGGCTTCGTCGTCGGTAAAGTCCCGGTCCCGCGATAGCACCGGCCTCGGCGTCTTCACGACCACGCCCGTGGCCACGTTGGCTTCCAGGCGACCGCCCGCGACGCCGTAATTCATGATGGCTTTCACCGCACTGAGGTACGGCGTGCGGACCGTATTCGCCGATCGACCGGAACCGAGCAGCTTCTCCTTCCAGTCGATGAGATCACGGCGGGAGACCGAGGCGAGATCGTCGCGGCCGAGAGCGGCTTCCAATTCGGCCATTACGCCCGACCATCGTTTCACCGTAGCGGGCGCAAGATTCGCTTCGGCGGCACAGGCCGCAAGCAAACGGCGCCAAGGTACGGGCGGGCCAGTGCCGGTGTCGCGTGCGACCGACATTGATGCGTCCGGCGACGAGGCGCCGGGTTCCGGCCGCCTCAAGCATGAGGTGGCGATACCTCCGATCCGCCGTTCGCGATTGCGAGGAACGCTTGGCGGGGGGCCTGCTCGAAGGAATGGCCGCCCCTCAGGTTGGACCAGGAATCTTCGACCTCACAGACCTTCCGAAGGAATCGAACGCGCGCCAGCAGCGGGTCCTTGGTTCCGAGAGACTCCTTCACTTCGCTCCTTCGAAGGAGCGGCTTCAGGTCCTTCGGAACGCGACACCTATACCAGTAGACGCCCGACTTCGGGGGCCGCCATGGGCGGGACAGCGGGAGAACCATGGTGTAGCACCCATGTGTACCACCCGGCGCTCCGCAACTATCTCAGAAAAATAAGCTTTTTGGGTTTAAGCCACTTGCGGGGCGAGTGGCGGAGACGGAGGGATTCGAACCCTCGATACCCATTTCTGGGTATGCTCATTTAGCAAACGAGTGCCTTCAGCCGCTCGGCCACGTCTCCGGCGCTCTGGCTCTAGAAGGTCGGATCGGGCGGGTCAACCCGATCCCGGCGGGCTGCGGCGAGGCGGCGGCGTTCCACGTGCTTGGCGACGCGCAGGTGACGCGAGATCGCGTAGTTCATCGCCGTCAGGAAGCCGTAAGTGCCGCGCACGAAATGGCGGCGGCCGAGATAGGCCTTGAGGAAGTTGCCCGGTAACTCGACGAAGACGCGCCAGTCCGGGATCACGACGCCCCGCGCCTCGAGATCGTCCGCCTGCTGGTCCGAGTAGCGGTTGAGCTTGTCCAGCTGGTCGCCCAGCGAGCGCACCGAGAAATGGTGGATCACGCCCTTGAGCCGCCCCGGGGTCACGCCGGGCTCCAGGGCGACGCGGTCGTGGACTGGAGAGGCGGAGTAGCGGCCCCGATCCTTCCGATAGAGCCGCACCGGGGTCAGCGTGTAGGCGAGCGGGTGCGGGCGGCGCTCACCCGGGAAGATCTCGGCGATCCCGACCCGCCAAGCCGGCCGCCGCGGCTCGCCCGAGGCGAACAGGGTACGGATTTCCCGGGCGAGCGTCTCCGGCACCACCTCGTCGGCGTCGAGGTTCAGGAGCCAGGTATGCCGGCACTGATCCTCGGCAAACCGCTTCTGCGGGCCGTAGCCCGGCCAGGGATTGTGGATCACCCGCGCGCCGAGCGAGGCCGCGAGCGCCTGCGTCCCGTCCGTGGAACCGGAGTCGATCACCACGAGGTCGTCGGTCAGGTCGCGCACCGCCTGGATCGTCGCCCCGAGCCGATCCACCTCGTTGTGGGCGATGATGAACACCGACACGGGTAGGGGACTGGCCGGACCCGCCGACATCGCGGAGGCGGGTCCGGCGAGGCCGCCGCCCGTCCGAGCCCCCCTCACTCCAGCCAGTCCGGCAGGCGGTCGAGGGCGACGAGGGCCTCGACGTCGACGCGCGGCCGCACGATCGCGGCACGGTCTCCCCGGACCAGGACCTCCGGCACGAGCGGCCGGGTGTTGTAGGTGCCGGACTGGACCGCCCCGTAGGCGCCAGCGGTCATCACGGCGATCAGGTCACCGGCCTTCACGGCGGGCATCTCGCGGTTCAGCGCGAGATAGTCGCCGCTCTCGCAGACCGGGCCGACCACGTCGACCACGTGATGCGCGGTTTCCGGGCCGGGTTCGATGATCGGGCGCAGGCCGTGATAGGCCTCGTACAGGGTCGGGCGAATCAGGTCGTTCATCGCCGCGTCGACGATCACGAACGTGCGCCCCTCGCTGTGCTTCACGTACAGCACCTGGGTCACCAGGATCCCGGCGTTGCCGGCGATCATCCGGCCGATCTCGAAGACCGGCCGCAAACCCAGCGGCGCGAAGTGGGGCCGCAGGGTCGCCGCCAGGGCGGCCGGGTCCGGCGGCGGGGCGTTGTCGTCGCGGTAGGGGATCCCGAGGCCGCCGCCGAAATCGATGTGGCGCAGGGGATGGCCAGCGGCCATCAGCTGCCGGGCGAGGTCGGCGAGCAAGTGCGCCGCGTCGGCGAAGGGAGCGAGGTCGGTGATCTGGCTGCCGATATGCATGTCGACGCCGTGCACCGCGAGGCCCGGCAGCGACGCGGCCGCGGCGTAGACCGCCGGGGCCCGGGTGATCGGGATGCCGAACTTGTTCTCGTACTTGCCGGTGGAGATCTTGGCGTGCGTGCCGGCATCCACATCCGGATTCACCCGGATCGAGACCGGTGCCTTGAGGCCGAGGCCCACGGCGACCTCGGAGAGTTGTGCCAGCTCCGGCTCGCTCTCGACATTGAAGCAGAAGATGCCGGCAGCGAGCGCCGCCTCCATCTCGGCGCGGGTCTTGCCGACGCCCGAGAAGACGATCTTGCCGGGATCGACCCCGGCCGCCAGGGCCCGGTGCAGTTCGCCTCCCGAGACGATGTCCATGCCGGCGCCCTGGCCCGCGAGGGTACGCAGGACAGCCTGGTTCGAGTTCGCCTTCATGGCGAAGCAGACCAGCGCATCGTCGCCCGCGAAGGCCTCCGCGAAGACGCGGTAGTGCCGCTCCAGGGTGGCGGTGCTGTAGCAGTAGAACGGGGTGCCGACCTCCGCGGCGAGGTTCGTCAGGGCGACATCCTCGGCGTGCAGGTGCCCGTCGCGGTACTGGAAGTGGTGCATCTCGGCCGTGTTCTCGTCTGGCGCCGGGGCGCTGGGCTGTTTCCCGTGAAACATCCGGCCGCGGGCCGACGCGCGTTCCGGGTTCCCGGCGGCACGGCACGACGGCGCGGAGCGGCGCTCCGGCCCCCGCCCTCTACAGCAGCGGGTCCAGAATGAAAGGCTCCTTCGGGACGCGGTAGCGGCGGCGTGCCCCGCGGCTGGTCTCCACCGGCGCGTCGGTGCCGCCCGGCGGCACGGCCGCCACGGACAGCTCGTCGCCCGCGCGGACCGCGGCCGGGTCCGGCTCGGGCGCGCCGCCGCCGAGACCCACCGAGACCGGCAGCGTCCTGCGGCCGCTCACCGTGTCCGTGCCCGCCTGCGCGGCGGCTTTGGCGGGAGCGGATGTCTGGGGCGGTTCGAGGGCTCCGCGCCGCCCGCAGGCGGAGACCGCGAGGGCGACGAGGCCGGACACGGCCAGACGTTTCAGGGCAGGGGTCGACAACATCGCGCGAGGGTCCGGCGGGCTCGGCGCCGGCCCGCGAGGGCCGGCGGAAGCGCTACCTTAGCCGTTGCCACGCCCCGGCGCGAGCGCGCAGCCGCCACAGGGCGGCCACGACCCTCAGCCCCGGCGTTCCTTGCCGCCCTGCGACCCCTGCCGACCCTTGGGCGGCGCGCTCTGCTCCTGCTCGGCCTCGTAGGCGTCGATGGCGCGGCGGCAATTCTCGCTGAGCTTCTTCCAGTTCTTCTGGAAGCACGCATCGGTGGCCGGATCGTCGGGAGCCAGGTTGCCGCAGTAGGTCAGGTAATCGCCGGTGCAGTACTTCTTGAGGGTCTCGTTCCCCCGCTTCGACTGCTGTGCCGCCGCCGGCAGCGTCAGGGCGAAGGCCGCCGCGATGGCGAGGACGATCGGCTTCAGGCGCATGGGTATCCGTACCGTTTGTCGAAGGTGAAACATGGGGGCAAGTCCGGGCTGCGATGATGCCTTTGCGTGGTCGAAACAAGGCCGTCGTCGCGCGCCACCGTACCGGACCGTCCCGAATGGGCTCGATCCCGGATGCGGAAGCGGTCAGACGCGCTCGGGTTGCGGAACCGGGTAGGCGGCCCGCGGCATCCGGCCGGGGCTCGTGAGCGCGTCGGCGACTTCCGCGATTCGCCGCCGCAGATCCGCGTTCTCCCGCTCGATGCCGGCGTGATGGCCCGCGGACCGCTCCTCAGTCCGATCCGCCTGCCGGTCCGCCAAGGTCAGGGCCAGGGCTTCCTCCGCTGCCTTCAGGCTGGCGCGCAGGTCGTCGCGCTCGGCCGCCAGGGCCAAGGCGTCCGCACCGGCCTCCGCACCGGCGGCCGGGGCATGCACCCCCCGACGCATCGCCAGGAGGCTGTCGAGCAGGTCCGCGTGCGCCTCTTCGAGGGCCTGGAGGGTGGCGAGGCTCGCCGTCCCGTCCTCACGGGCGACGGCGAGTTCGGTCTCGAGTTCCCGGGACTTGGCCTGGGCCAGGGCGATGTTGGAGTCGCGGGCCGCGACGTCGCGGGTGAGGGCGGCGACGCGCATCGTCCCGGCACCGATCGCCGCCATGTCGGCTTGCCGCTTGGCCTCTGCGGTCTCGACACGACGCTCCAGTCGGCGCTGCTGGACGGCGAACTGCGCCCGCAGGAAGTCGCGCTCGGCGGCGATCTCAGCCGGCGACAGGGGCAGGCGCGCCTCGGCCCGCCGCCGCTCCAGGCGTGTGGCGCGCGCGTTGAGGGCCGGCAGCAGCAGCAAGCCGCACAGGCTCGCCGCCAGGAAGCCCAGCGCGAAGATCATCACCGTTTCGATCACGAGGGAACAGCCCGCGCATCCGGCCGGAAGGCCCGGCCCGCCACCACTCTAGCCCAGGTCGGCCGCGAGGGTGAAATCGAAACCCGCCGGACAATCAGAACGGGTTCCAAGTCGGCTCCCGGGTGAACTTGAGATACCCGACATTGATGCCCAGCCGCGCGCCGACGCCGCTGCGGATCGGCACTACGATGATCCGGTCGTTCACCACCGCGGTCATGCCGAAGCCGCCCACCAGATAGGCCGAACCGTCGACGCCGGCGAAGCGACGGTACAGCTCCCGGACGTTCGGCAGGTTGTAGACCAGCATCATGGTGCGCGCCCCGTCGCCGCCGACGTCGAAGCCGAGGGAGGGGCCCTGCCAGTAGATACGCCGCTGGCCGGCATTGCGCGTGTAGAGCGTGCCCTCGCCGTAGCGGACGCCGGCCACCACCGCGCCGCCGCCCTCCTGGCCGAGGATGTAGCCGTTCGGCTCGCCCCAGCGCCGGCCCGCCTCCTCGACGGTGAGCGCGAGGCCGCGGGACACCGAGCCGAAGAAGCGGTGGCCCGATTCCACGATCTCACCGGGGCGGAAGGTCTCGGGCGTGTCGAGATCCTCGCCGCGTGCCAGCGCCGCGCCCGCGGCGCCGAGGCCGGCGAGGGGAGAGCCGAGCGCCAGGGCGAGGCCCGCGCGCAGCAGGTGGCGGCGGTGGGTGCCGCGATCGTCTCGTGCCGTCATCGTTGTCTCCTCGCCCGGTTCGATTAACGGTTCGTGCGATGGACCTGTGCCGCTCCCGCCCCGTCGGTCGGCAGCGGCCGCACCCGCGGCCCGGAGCGGCCTGGGCGCCGTCATCCATTCGGGCCTGCGTCCAACGAGGCCCGGGCGAATGAGTCGGACCAGCTTCTGAGGGAATTCGCAAGATGTGGTTAACGCGTCCCGACCCCGCACCCGGCCGGCCAAGCGGGCCGCGGCGAGCCTGCATGCTTGCTGGCACGCTTGCCTGCGCTGGTGCCCTTGCCGCCGGACTCGGAACGGCCTTGCCGATCCGGGCCGAGCCGACCGGGACGCGGATCGCGCTCCTGACGCTCAACGGCTTCGACCCCGTCAGCTACTTTCTGGAGGGCGGACCTGCGGCGGGCTCGGCGCGGTTCGAACTGTCCTGGGGCGGGCAGGTCTGGCGCTTCGCCAACGGCGCCAACCGCGAGGCCTTCCGGGACGATCCGCGGGCCTACGCGCCGCGCCTCGGCGGCTACGACGCCGCCGGCATCCTGGACGGGCGGCTCGTGGACGCGGATCCCCTGGTCTTCGCGGTGATCGGCGCGCGCCTCTACCTGTTCCGGGATGCGGGGCGCCGGGCGCGGTTCCTGGCGGATCCGGGCCTGGCCGAGCAGGCGGAGGCGGCCTGGCCCGGCCTGCGGGGCCTGCAGGATGTCCCGGTCACGGATGCGCCGCGCTGAGCTGCGCCGACCGGCTTCCGCACGACGGGAGGGCGAGCCGGGACGCCAGTGCCGGATCCCCCAGCGCCGCGAAGGGGCCGTTGCGGTGGTCGGGCCCGTTCTCGCCGTAGCGGATCGGGCCACCGCCCGGCACCACCACGCAGCCCCCGGCCGCCGCCACGATGTGGTCGCCCGCCGCCGTGTCCCACTCCATGGTGGGGCCGCAGCGCACGTAGATGTCCGCCTCGCCGGCCGCGATCAGGCCGAACTTGAGGGCGGAACCGACCTGGCGCGTCTCCAGGACGGGGAGGGCGGCGAGGCAGGTGGCGGTCTCGGCATCGCCGTGCCGCCGGCTGCCCAGGGCGACGAGACCGGTTTCCGGAACGGCGCGCGCGTGCACCGGCCGGCCGATGCCCGGCCGGCCCGCGATCACCGCGGCCTCGACCGTCGCCGAACCCGCCCACCAGACCCGGCCGAGGCCGGGGGCGGCCAGCGCCGCCGCCACGGGGCGCGCGCCGGCCACCAGGGCGATGTTGACCGAGTAATCCGGCGTTCCGGCCAGGAAGTCGCGGGTGCCGTCCAGGGGATCGACCAGGAAGAAGGTGTCCCCGGGGCGCGCCGTCGCGTCCTGGGCGCGCTCCTCGGCGACCACGGCGATGCCGGGAAACCGCTCCGTCAGGGCGGCGACGATCAGGTCCTCGGCCTCGACGTCGGCGGCGCTCGACGGAGAGCCGTCCGGCTTCAGGGCGTGCGGGCAGGGGCCCCGGTGATAGCGGCGCAGGATCTCGCCCGCCGCGCAGGCGATCTCGGCGAGCACCGCGGCGATCCGCTCGCGCTCAGGCCCCGAGATCGTCGTCGCGCCCGTCATGGTTCCTCCCAAGACCGCTCTGAATGCCCGAGCGCGGAGGCGATGTCGACGGGTTTCGATACCGGTCGGGACGGGCTGCTCGGTCGACGCACCGAGCCCGGCGGGTTCTGGACCCGCACTTCTAGGATTCAGAATGCGATCGCACCGTCCTGCGGATCCGCGCCAGCAGGGCCTGGCTCCGGCGCCGGTGGCGGCGCAGTTCCGCCGCGAGGCTGCGTGCGTCCGGCAGGCTCACGGCCTTGGCGATCTGCCGGGCCGCGGTTTCGGACGGTTCCGCGGTGGGATCGGCCATCACCAGCCGCTGCCACTGATAGACCGCGTCGAGGAACCCGTAGGTCTCGGCGAGGGGCGCCGCGGCGCCGTCCGGCAGGAGACCGCGTGCCCCGGCCTCGCGGAAGACGACCTCGGCGCCGAGGCCGATGCAGCCCGGCCATTCACCGGCATGGCTCAGCACGATGGCCTGGGCCAGGAAGTCGAGGTCGAACAGCGCCCCCGGCGCGAGCTTCAGGTCGTAGGAGCCGCCATGGCCGCGCTCGCGGGCGACGAGCGCGCGCATCGCCCCCGCCTCGGCGCAGACCGCGGCCGGGTCGCGCGGACGCCCGAGGATCCCGGCGATCTCGGCCGTGACCGCTTCGCCCAGGGTCGCGTCGCCGGCCACGACGCGCGCCCGGGCGAGCGCCATGTGCTCCCAGAGTTCCGCTTCACCCCCGTGATAGGCCGCGAAGCCGCTGAGCTGGACGGCGGGCGGGCTGTGGCTTCCATAGGGCCGCAGCCGCAGGTCGACCGCATAGAGCCGCCCGCGCCGCGTCGCGGTGGTCAGCGCCGCGAACAGGCGCTGCGCCAGCCGGTTGTAGGCCACCACGGCGTCGAGGGGCCGCCGTCCGTCGCTGGTGCGGTCCTCGGGGTCGAAATCGTACAGGAACACGAGGTCGAGGTCGGATTCGGCGCTGAGCTGCCGCGATCCGAGCCGGCCGAGGGCGAGGACGCAGCATCGCCCCTTCGGCACGGCGCCGTGGTCCAGCCGGAAGCGGCGCTCCTCCGCCTCCAGGCTCAGCGCCACCGTCGCCTCGGCGACCGCCGTGTAGGCCTCACCGGCCCGGCGCGGCGTGAGGATGCCCGAGAGAAGCCGCGCGCCCGTCACGAAGGTCATCTGCCGCGTGGCGTCCCGGCAGCGGTCGAGGAACTCCTCGTGGCTCGCCGGCTCTCCCACCAGGGCGCGGTACTGGGCGCGCACCGTGTCGGGATCGGTGGTCGGCGTCACGAAGTCCGCGTCGAGGACGGTGTCGAGGACGTGCGGGCTCAGGCCCACCGTGTCGGCGAGGCGCGGCGCAGTCCCGAGGATGTCGGCGAACAGGAGCCGCAGGCGCTCGTGCGAGCGCAGGATGGCGAGGAGTTCGGTCACCGCGGGCATCCGCGCGAAGGCCCGGTCGAGGGCCAGCAGCGCCGCGTCCGGGTCGGCCGTGCCGCCGAGCGCCCGCAGGAGGCCCGGGAGCGTCTCGGCCAGGATCTCGCGCGCGCGGCCGGCCCGCAGGGCCGGGCGGCGCCCGAGATGCCAGCCCTGCACGGTCTCCCAGGCGAGCGCCGGGTCGCGGAACCCGAAGGCGCCGAGCCTTGCCAGGGTTGCGGGGTCGGGCTCGGTCTCGCCGAAGACGAGGGTGTCGTCCTCGGGCTCCGCGGATTCGAACAGCAGGGCGTAATGCGCCTGCACCCGGCCGCAATGGTGCAGCAGGGCCGTCTCGAAGGCCTCCAGATCGGGAAACCCCGAGAACAGCGCCAGCCCGGTCAGCGCCTCGGTGCCGGTGGGCAGGCGCTGGGTCTGCTCGTCCCGGACCATCTGGACCCGGTGCTCCAGGGTGCGCAGGAAGTCGTAGGCCGCGCGCAGCTCGTCCCGGGCCTGCCCGTCGATCCAGCCCTCGGCGACGAGGCAGCCCAGCATCGCGACGGTGCGCCGGCCCCGCAGGGCTGGCTTGCGGCCGCCGAAGACGAGCTGCTGCGTCTGGACGAAGAACTCGATCTCCCGGATGCCGCCACGGCCGATCTTGATGTCGTGGCCGGCGACCGCGATGGTCTCGTGGCCGCGGACCATGTGGATCTGCCGCTTCAGGGCGTGGATCTCGGCGATGGCCGGGAAGTCGAAGTGCCGCCGCCAGATGAACGGCGCGAGTTCGGCGAGGAACGCCTCGCCGGCCGGGATGTCGCCGGCGATGGGCCGGGCCTTGATGAAGGCGGCGCGCTCCCAGTTCTGGCCCAGCGTCTGGTAGTAGTCGAAGGCGAAGCCGGTGGAGAGCGCCACCGCGGTGGAGCCCGGGTCCGGCCGCAGCCGGTAATCGATGCGGTGGACGTAGCCGTCCGCAGTCCGGTCGGCCAGGAGCTTCACCAGCCCCTGCGCGAGCTTGACGTAGAACGCCTTCGGATCCCCGCCCGTCGCCGCCGCGGCGGGCTCGGCCTCGTAGAAGACGACGAGGTCGATGTCGCTCGAATAGTTCAGCTCGCAGCCGCCGAGCTTGCCGAGCCCGAGGACGATCAGGCCGGACCCGTCCTGCGGCCTGTCCGGGTCCGCCGCCGTGAAGCGCCCGGCCGCCATCCCCTGCCGGAGCAGCGCCTCGGTGGCGGCGCTCACCGAGGCGTCGGCGAAGGCCGACAGGGCCTGGACCACCGCGTCGAGATCCCAGCAACCGCCGAGATCGGCGAGCGCGACCAGCAGCGCGTGCGCCTGCCGGTTGCGCCGCAGCCGCCGGCCGACCTCGGCGAGATCGGGATTCGCCCCGCAGGCCCCCCCGACCGCCCGTTGCCGGGCGATGATGTCCCGGCTGGCGGCGTCCGGCGGCTGGTTCAGCAGGGCGACGAGATGGTCCGGCGCGCGCGTGGCGGCCTGCCAGAGGAACGGCGAATGGTCGGCGAGGCCGAGCAGCAGGTCGCGGCAGGCGGGGGTCAGGAAACCCGGCGGGAAGGCGCCCTCGATCTCGGCGAGCCGGGCCCGCGCGGCGTCCGGGTCGGCGAGCCTCAGGCGGGGGCTCAGGCTCTCGCGCAGGGTCGGGGCGGGCTGCATCGGGCGAACCTCCGCGTCAGAGGGCAGGGCGCACGCACATGGGCACGATCGCGCCGCCGGTCCAACCCCCCGGTGCGCCGCCTCCCCAGGGCGCGGCGGGCTGGGGCGGCCAGGCCTGGCTCACGCCGCCGCGGGCGTAGGCCGCCGGTCCGGCGCCGCGATCACGGTTGGCGGCGCAGGCCCGAATCGACGGTGCCGCCGGCCCTCGGTGCCGCCCGGTAACGCTTTTCAAAGCCGAACGTGGCGTCTATCCGTGCGGACCGGTCGTCGCCCCCGGTCCGACCTGCAGGCCGTGCGGGATCCCTTCGGGCGATTCGATCCGCCGCATCGGGCGGCCCAGAACCGGCATGCCCGTTCGGGATCCCGGCCCGCAGACGTCCGACTTCCAGATCCGCCCGCCCGGAGCGCACCATGTCCTCCCCGAACTCGTCCTCCCCGACCTCGCCCATCCTGGACCTCGACGGCCTCGACCTCGCCGCCCTGCTCTGCTCCCGGGTCTGCCACGACGTGATCAGCCCCGTCGGCGCGATCGTGAACGGGCTCGAAGTCCTGGAGGACGACCAGGACGAATCGATGCGCACCTTCGCGCTGGAACTCATCGGCAAGAGCGCTCGGCAGGCCTCGGCGCGGCTGAAATTCGCCCGGATCGCTTTCGGGGCGGCGGGCTCGGCCGGCGCCTCGATCGACCTCGCCGACGCCGAGGGCGTCGCCAAGGGCATGTTCGCCGACGACAAGACCAAGCTGACCTGGAGCGCGCCGCAGGCCCTGTTTCCCAAGAACAAGGTCAAGCTGCTCCTGAACCTCGTGATGATCGCGACCTCGGCGATCCCGCGCGGCGGGGTGATCGACGTCGTGGTGTCGGGCGACGGCGAGGCGCCCAGCCTCGTACTCAAGGCGAAGGGCTCGCATGCCCGCATCCCCCCGCACGTGGAGGAGCTGATGGCCGGCAGGCCCGAGAGCGGCACCGTCGACGCCCACGGCATCCTGCCGTTCTACGCCGGCCTCGTGGCCCGGGCCGCTGCCATGGATGTTCGTTTCGCCATCCAGGATGATGAAGTGACGATCAGCGCGACGCCCACAGTGATCGCGACACTTGATGCGGGTGATGGAGAAGCTTCGGACACGGCGCTCGCGTAAGATTCTTCAAAACAGCGGCGCGGGGTCGGAACGGAAACGCTTCCCTAACCCCGCGCGAGTAAGTAGGTTGCGCGAGACCTTCTCCGCGTAACGAGTAGCGCTTATGGACGACCTGCTTCGCGAGTTTCTGACCGAGAGCGGGGAGCATCTCGATACGGTCGACGCAGAACTAGTTCGGTTCGAGCAGGATCCGAATAACGAGACAATTCTTCGGAACATCTTTCGTCTCGTCCACACGATCAAAGGAACCTGCGGATTTCTCGGCCTTCCGCGCCTCGAGGCCTTGGCGCACGCCGCCGAGACCTTGATGGGCCGGTTCCGTGACGGTCTGCCCGCCACGTCGGCTTCGGTCACGCTGATTCTCCTGACGCTGGACCGGCTCAAGGCCATCCTGGCCGACCTGGAAGCCACCGGCACGGAGCCAGCCGGGTCGGACGACGACCTGATCTCGGCCCTGGAGCGCATGGCCGCGGGCACCGGCGAGCCCGAGCAGGCCGCCCCGCCACCGCCGCCGGAGCCGGTTCTGCCCGAGCCCGTGGCCCGCGAGCTGAAGCCCGGCGAGGTGTCCCTAGAGGACTTGGAGGCCGCATTCCTGGCGGCTCCGGGACCGGACGAATCGGATTTCGCCGCGCCGCCGCCCGCGCCGCCGCCCGTGCCCGCTTCGGTCGCCGCGGCCGCTTCCCCGGCCGTCAGCGCGGCCCCGGCAGCTGTGCCGGCACGGGCCGAGCCGGCCGAGGCCGAGCGGACCGAGCCGGCCCGGGCCGAGGCCGCCGAGGGCGAGACGACCGCTGCCGCCAAGAACCAGACGATCCGGGTGAATGTCGACACGCTCGAGCACCTGATGACCATGGTCTCGGAGCTAGTGCTGACCCGCAACCAGCTCCTGGAGATCGCCCGGCGGCACGAGGATTCGAGCTACAAGGTCCCGCTGCAGCGCCTGTCGCACGTGACGGCCGAGCTGCAGGAAGGCGTGATGAAGACGCGCATGCAGCCGATCGGCAACGCGTGGCAGAAGCTGCCGCGGGTGGTGCGCGACCTCTCTGCCGAACTCGGCAAGCAGATCGACCTCGTGATGGTCGGCGCCGAGACCGAACTCGACCGTCAGGTCCTCGAGGTCATCAAGGACCCGCTAACCCACATGGTCCGCAACTCGGCGGATCACGGCCTCGAATCGACTGCGGAGCGCGTTGCAGCGGGCAAGCCCGCCCGCGGCACGATCCGGCTCGCCGCCTACCACGAGGGCGGCACGATCACGATCGAGATCGCCGACGACGGCAAGGGCCTGAACCTCGCGGCGATCCGCAAGAAGGCGGTGGAGCGCGGGCTCGCCGCCCAGGCCGACATCGACCGGATGACCGACGCCCAGGTCGCCAAGTTCATCTTCCACGCCGGGTTCTCGACGGCGGCGGCGGTGACCTCGGTCTCGGGCCGCGGCGTCGGCATGGACGTGGTCAAGACCAACATCGAGACCATCGGCGGCCTGATCGACATCGCCACCACGGCGGGCCGCGGCACCACTTTCACCATCAAGATCCCCCTGACGCTGGCCATCGTGGCCGCCCTGATCGTGCGGGCCGGCGAGCACCGTTTCGCCCTGCCGCAGGTGGCGGTGCTGGAACTGGTGCGGGTCGATGCCGGGGCGCAGAGAGTCGAGCGCATCAACGGCGCGCCGGTGCTGCGGCTGCGCGAGCGGCTGCTGCCGATCGTCTCGCTGACCGGCCTGCTCGGACAGGCCGCGGCCGGCGCCGAGACGGAGCAGGCTGGGTTCGTGGTGGTGGCGCAGGTCGGGCGCGAGCGCTTCGGGATCCTCGTCGACGAGGTCTTCCACACGGAGGAGATCGTCGTGAAGCCGATGTCGGTGAAGCTGCGGCACATCCCGATGTTTGCCGGCAACACGATTCTGGGCGACGGCGCCGTGGTGCTGATCGTCGATCCGAACGGCGTGGCCCGCCAGGTGGCGCAGGGCGTCCAGGGCAGCAACAGCCACGGGGATGCCGACGCCGAGGCAGCCCTGGAGGTCGCCGACACCAAGACCACGCTGCTCGTGTTCAAGGGCGGTCAGGGCAGTTTCAAGGCGGTGCCGCTGTCGCTGGTGACCCGCCTCGAGGAGATCGAGTGCGCCAAGGTCGAGTGGCTCGGCGGCCGCGCGCTGATCCAGTATCGCGGGCGCCTGATGCCCCTGGTCCCGGCGGATGCCGCGATCACCATCAAGTCGGAAGGGACCCAGGCCCTCGTGGTGTTCTCGGACGGCGAGCGGGCCATGGGCCTCGTGGTGGACGAGATCGTCGACATCGTGGAGGAGCGGCTCGACATCGAGATCGCGGCCGACCGTTCGGACCTGATCGGCTCGGCGGTGCTGCGGGGCCGGGCGACCGACATCATCAACATCGCCCACTTCCTGCCGCTGGCCTACGACGACTGGGCGCGCGGCCTGAAGCGGCCCGAGCAGGTCTCCACGATCCTGCTGGTCGACGACTCGGCCTTCTTCCGCGACATGCTGAGCCCGGTGCTGAAGGCGGCGGGCTACCAAGTGGTCACGGCGGCGAGCGCGGACGCGGCGCTGGCGACCCTCCAGGCCGATCCCAAGATCGAGGCGGTGGTCACCGACCTGGAGATGCCGGGCCGCAGCGGCTTCGACCTCGTTGCCGCCATGCGCCGGGCCGAGCCGCGGCTCGCGGGACTTCCGGTGGTCGGCCTCACCGGGGCGATCGGCGCCGACGCGGTGGAGCGCGCCCGGGCGCTCGCGATCACCGACCTCGTGGCGAAGTTCGACCGGGCGGGCCTGATCGCGGCGCTCGCCGAGATCGGCGCCGCGGCGGTGTCGGAAGCCGCCTGATCGCCGCGCCGCACGCACCAAGTCGGTCGAGACCGACGATCGAATCCGGAGAGTTCCGATGCAGGCTGCCAACGCCAACGCCACCGCCGCCGAGACGGGCGCCACCGACGACTTCGTGACGGTCTATGTCGGCGAGACCCTGTTCGGGCTGGCGATCGAGCGGGTCCACGACGTGTTCGTCCCCTCGGGCGTGACGCCGGTCCCGCTGGCGCCGTCCGAGATCGTCGGCCTCCTGAACCTGCGCGGCCGCGTGGTGACGGCCATGAGTCTGCGCCGACGCCTGGGCATGCCCGACGCCGAGGCCGCGGCGGACGGGACCAAGGCCAACCCCCAGATGGCGATCGGCCTGGAACAGGCCGGCGAGACCTTCGCGCTGGTGGTCGACGGCGTCGGCGAGGTGCTCAAGCTCGGCGCCGACAGCCGCGAGGCTGTGCCGATCAACCTGGACTCGCGCTTCCGCGACCTCGCCACCTGTGTCCACCGCCTCGACGGTCGGCTCTTGGTGATCCTCGACGTGGACGCGCTCCTCGGCTTCACGACCGCCGGCGCCAAGGCGGCTTGAGGAGAGGGCAATGAAGGCGCCGCACCAGACAACCTGCCTCGTGGTGGACGATTCCGCGGTGATCCGGAAGGTCGCCCGGCGGATCATCGAGGATCTCGGCATGAACGTCAGCGAGGCCGAGGACGGCAGCGCCGCCCTCGAAGCCTGCGCGGCCAGCATGCCGGACGCGATCCTGCTCGACTGGAACATGCCGAACATGGATGGCTACGCGTTCCTCCAGGCCCTGCGCCGCAGCGAGGGAGGCGACGCGCCGAAGGTCCTGTTCTGCACCACCGAGAACGATATCGGCGCGATCGCCCGGGCGCTCCGGGCGGGGGCGGACGAGTACATCATGAAGCCCTTCGACCGCGACATCCTGACGGCCAAGCTCGAGCAGGTCGGCCTCGTCGCCGACGCGGCCTGACACCTTCGCTCCGACACCCCGACACCCGCGACCTGTCCCCGAGGCAAGCATCATGGCCCTCAGTCCCGCGGTCGCCCCGTTGCGCGCCCAGCCCGCCGCCCAGAGCACGACGACGTCCGCCGCCTCCGCGATCCGGGTGCTGGTGGCCGATGACTCCGCCGTGGTGCGCGGCCTCGTGGCCCGCTGGATCGGCGAGGCCGGGTTCGAGCTCGTCGGTACGGCCTCGAACGGCCGGATCGCCCTTGAGCTGATCGCCAAGCACGACCCGGACGTGGTCCTGCTCGACATCGAGATGCCGGAACTCGACGGCACGACCGCACTCCCGCGCATGCTTGCCATGAGCCCGAGCGTCCAGGTCGTGATGATGTCGACGCTGACGACGCGCAACGCCGACATCTCCCTGCGCTGCCTCGCCCTCGGCGCGGTGGACTACATCGCCAAGCCCGAGAGCAGCCGCGGCGTCACCACCTCGGACACGTTCCGGGCCGACCTGATCGAGCGGGTCCGGGTCTTCGGCTCCGCCCGCGCCCGGGCTCGGCGCCCGGTCCCGGCCCACGCCCCGGCCCATGCCCCGGCTCCCACGGGTTTCCCCGCCACGCCCGTCGCCGCGCCGGCCCCGCAGGCGGCCGCCGCCGCGCCTCGCCCCGCGACGCCCTTCACCCTCCGCCCCAAGGTGCGCAGCCGGACCCAGCCGCGTGCCCTGCTGATCGGCTCGTCCACGGGCGGACCCCGGGCGGTGGGCGAGATGCTGGAGGGGATCGGCGCGGCCGCCCTGCGCCGCGTGCCGGTCCTGATCGTCCAGCACATGCCGCCGATCTTCACGGCGGTGTTCGCGGAGCACCTCGCCACCCGCACCCGCCTCCCGGCCGCAGAGGGCAAGGCCGAGGAGCGGGTCGAGCCGGGCCGGATCTACGTGGCGCCAGGCGGCCGCCACATGGGCCTCGCCGCCGGGCCGAACGGCCCCGTCATCAAGCTCACCGACGGCCCGCCGGTGAACTTCTGCCGCCCCGCGGTCGACGTGCTGTTCAAGGATGCGGCGGTCGTGTTCGGGGCCGCCACCGCCACCGTGATCCTCACCGGCATGGGCTCCGACGGCACCAACGGAGCCCGGGCGCTCACGGAGGCCGGCGGGCCGGTGCTGGCCCAGGACGAGGCCACCAGCACGGTCTGGGGCATGCCGGGCAGCGTCGCCCGGGCCGGCCTCGCCGAGGCCGTCCTGCCGCTCCCCGAACTGGCGACGGCACTGCGCGCCATGATCACGGGGCAGCCGGCATGACCGAGCTCGAATTCGACTTCCTGCGCAGCTTCCTGAAGCAGCGCTCCGGCCTCGCGCTCACCGCCGAGAAGCGCTATCTCGTGGAGAGCCGGCTGACACCGGTCTGCCGCCGCTTCAGCCTCGCCAGCCTCGGCGAGCTCATCGGCGTCCTCAAGCTCGGCCAGAACGGGGCGATCGAGCGCGCCGTGGTCGAGGCGATGACCACGAACGAGACCTTCTTCTTCCGCGATCGGATCCCCTTCGACCTGTTCCGCGACACGCTGCTGCCGGAGCTGATGGTGCGCAACGCCAGCCGGCGCCGGCTGCGGATCTGGTGCGCGGCGGCCTCGACCGGGCAGGAGCCCTACTCGCTGGCCATGCTGCTCCAGGAGGCGGCGCCCCGGCTCGCAGGCTGGCAGATCGAGATCGTGGCGACCGACCTGTCCACCGAGGTTATCGAGAAGGCCAAGCTCGGGCTCTACAGTCATTTCGAGGTCCAGCGCGGCCTGCCGGTGCAATGGCTGATCAAGTTTTTTACCCAGGTCGGCGAGCAGTGGCAGATCGCCCAGAGCCTGCGCAGCATGGTGGATTACCGCCAGCTCAACCTGCTGCACACCTTCACGTCGCTGGGCCAGTTCGACGTGATCTACTGCCGCAACGTGCTGATCTACTTCGATGCACCGACCAAGTCGGACATCCTGGCGCGGCTCTCCGCTCAGCTGGCGCCGGAGGGTGCGCTCCTGCTCGGAGCGGCCGAGACGGTGATCGGCCTGACCGACCGGCTCTGCCCGCATCCGAAGCATCGCGGCCTCTACGGGCACGCCGTCCCCGCGGCGCGTTCCGCCGAGGTGTTGCCGCCGCTGCGCGTGGCCGCGAGCGTCTGACCGAGCTTCCGGTCCCCGTCTCGCGGTTGCGACCGGTTCCGTCATCGCGCGCGCCGGAGCGACCCCGGAGCGCGCGAAATCGGTGACGGAGCCGGATGGCTTCGTTCCGCTCGCGGAGATGGCGGCGCGGCTCTCGCTCGCCCCGACGGCTCCTGCACAATGACGCACAATGACGGTGAAACGCGGCCTTAAGGTGCGCGTGGGTAATTTGCACACGGACCCGCCGCTGGGCGTTTCCGGCAGATCCGTGCCCCGAGCGCCTTCATGAGCACCATTGCATCTCCCACGACATCGCACCCCTACGCGCCGCGATGGTCCGCCCAGGACAGCCCGACGACGCGGATGTCCGCCACGATCAGCAGCGCGCTGTCGGCCGGCACGCTGAGCAGCACCGACGCCACCGCGCTGACGAGCGCCTTGTCGTCCATCGACGCGAGCCTCTCGGCCAACCGGCCGGGGGCTGGCAGCAGCAGCACGAGCCCGGCGACGCTCGATCCCTCCTCCTTGAAGGACCGGATCGACAGCCTGATCTCCGATCAGGTCAGCAGCGGCGCCCTGACCAGCGACCAAGCGACCGCGTTGAAGACCCTGTTCGCCGGCCAGGGCCGGAGCACACAGGCCTCCGACATCGCCTCGGGCGACGACGGCATCGCGGGCGTGGGTGGTCCGCCCCCGGGACCCCCGCCCGGCCTGCCGCCGAGCATCTCAGCCTCCGGCAGCACCACGGACGGGACGTCGTCCGACACGTCGAGCGGGCCCGGTGCTTCATCGACGAACGATCTGCTCGCCACCTTCATTCAGCAGCTTCAGAGCAGCCAGTCCGGCGCTGCGCGCTACGGGGCCAGCGGCACCAGCACCGGCACCACCTTCTCGGCGCTGCTGTTCGACTTCCAGAGCTGAGACCGACGCGTCCGGCGCATCGGCCGCCTGCGTCGGGCGGGGTCGACCCTGGCCGCCCGACGCGGCATCACACCGCCATCGCATTCGCGCGGCCGGAGACGGCCGGGAGGCACGGCATGGCGGCAGGATCGGCGACGGAACAGGCGGCAGCCCATGGGACCGGGCTGCCCAAGGTCGCGTTCATCGGCACGGGCGGCACGATCTCGTCCCTCGGGCGCGACGCCCTCGACATCCTCGACTACACCGCCACCGACCGGCGCCTCGAAGCCGGCGGCATCCTGGAGGCGGTCCCGGAGCTGACGGGCGTGGCGCGCGTGGTGCCGGTCCCGTTCCGCGCGGTCCCCAGCCCGGCGATCGGCTTCGCCGAGTGGCGCGACCTTGTGCGCCTGTGCGAGCAGCTCGCGGCCGAGCACCCCGACCTCGCCGGGATCGTGATCGGGCACGGCACCGCCACTCTGGAGGAGACCGCCTACGCGCTGAGTCTCACCCTGACGGTGGATCTGCCGGTGGTGCTGGTCGGCTCGCAGAGGCCGATGAGCGCGCTCTCCACCGATGCCAAGCTCAATCTCGTGGCGGCCGTGCGCGTGGCGGCCGCGCCCGCCTCCCGAGGGCGCGGCGTCCTCGTGGTGCTCAACGACGAGATCCAGGCGGCCCGCGAGGTGACCAAGACCTCGGTGGCCCGGCTCCAGACCTTCCGGACCCCGGACTTTGGCGTGCTCGGCCACGTCGACGGCGACAGCGTGCGCTACTATCGCCGCTCGGAGCGCGCGACCGCGCCAGGCACGCCCTTCGACATCCGCCCGCTGGCGGCGCTGCCGCGGGTCGACATCGCCTACGGCTATGCCGATGCCGACGGCACGGCCGTGCGGGCGTTCCGGGCCGCGGGGGCCCGCGGTCTCGTCGCCGCCGGCCTCGCCCCAGGCATGACGCCGCCGGCCGAGGCCGAGGCCCTTGAGGCGGCGGCCGCCGCCGGGCTCGTGGTGGTGATGTCCACCCGCGCCGGCAGCGGCGTGGTGCCCCTCACGACCCGCCTGCGCAGTCGCGGCATCCTCAGCGCCGACAACCTGACCCCGCAGAAGGCCCGGATCCTCCTCGCCCTGGCGCTGACCGTCACGGGCGAGCCGGAGGTGGTGGCGCGGCTGTTCGCGACCTATTGACCGCGATGCCGCTGATCGACCCGACCCGCTCGCTCCTCCTCGCCATCGATCTCCAGGTCAGGCTCATGCCGACGATCGCCGATGGGGCGGAGGTGATCGCCCAGACGGGCCGCCTCGCCGCGGCGGCGCAGTGCCTCGACGTCCCGATCCTGTTCACCGAGCAGAATGCCGGCGGGCTTGGGCCGACTGTGCCGGAACTCGCCCCGGTGCGCGGCGTCGCGTTTCCGAAGATGAGCTTCGGGGCTGCGCGGGCGCCGGGCTTCCTCGACCAGTTGCCCGCCGACCGCGACTGCGTGGTGGCCGGGTGCGAGGCGCATGTCTGCGTACTGCAGACGGTCCTGGGGCTTCTGGAGGCCGGGCGGCGGGCCTATGTCGTCCGCGACGCGGTGGGCTCGCGCCGGACCGCGAACCGTGACGCGGCGCTGGCTCGGATGGCGGCCCACGGCGCCGAGATCGTCACCACCGAGATGGTGGTGTTCGAGTGGCTCGGCAGCGCCCGGAACCCGCGCTTCCGCGAGATCGTCCGGCTCATCAAGTGAGCGGTCCGGGACCCGCCCTCAGGGGCTGTCCAGGGCGGCCCGCGTCTGCGCGTCGGGACCGATATCGTCGCTCCCGTCCATGCCCAGGACCTCGATGAGGCGCAGGCGCGCCCGGCTCACCCGGCTCTTGATGGTGCCGACCGCGACGCCGCAGATGGCTGCGGCCTCCTCGTAGGTGAAGCTCTGGGCGCCGACCAGGACCAGCGCTTCGCGCTGCGCGGGGGGCAAGCGGTTCAGGGCGTTCTGGAACTGCGCCATCTCCATCCGGACCTCCTGCTCCGGCAGGGAGGTCAGCTTGCCCGCGAGGACGCCGTCGGCATCCTCCACCTCGCGCTTGCGCTTGCGCTGCTCCGAGTAGAACAGGTTGCGCAGGATCGTGAACAGCCACGCGGTGAGGTTGGTCCCCCGGCGGAAGCTGGCGGCGTTGATCCAGGCGCGGACCAGCGTGTCCTGCACAAGGTCGTCCGAGCGGTCGAGATCGTAGGTCAGCGAGAACGCGAACGCCCGCAGGGCCGGGATCGCCGCGAGCAGGAGGTCGCGCATCTCGGTGTCGGTGCCGGTCGGTGTGCCCGTTGCGGTGGTCATGGGTGCCGATCCGGTTCCGCTCCCCGCGGGAGCGGCGTGCAGCATCAGAGTCATGGCTGGACCTCCGTGTCCGAGCAGGCGGCGAGGTCGTCGAGCAGCGTCCGGAGCCGGTCCGGGATCGGCAGGGCCAGGACTTCGGCATAGTGCAGGCGCAGGCCGCGCCCGATCCGGTCCCGTGCTACGCCGTCGATGGCGCGGCGCGGTGCGGGGTGCGGCTCCGCCGGGTGACGCGGGCGCGCAGAGGCTGGCCCGGCCGCCTCCGCCATCCCGGCGGTGGCCAGGGGCGCCTGCTCGTCCTCGTGTCCGGTCATGGTCGCGCCCCGTCCCGTGCGCGATGCGGCCCCGAGGGGCATGGCGGCCCACCGCGCCGGCCCTGCGGCCGATTGCGGCGAGAACGCGTCTCATCGCCTTCTGGCGGCGCTGGTATGCCTGGCGGATTTAATCAGTTCTGAATTGCGCATTCATCCAATTTTAATTTAGCAGAATGCGAGCTTGACCATAAATTGGCAATCTTGATCGCAGATACAATTCAGAAATACTTGTACTTACCTTGACCGTGGGGACTTTCGTACGGCTCAGCTGAACGGCGGCTGAGCGGGGATCGGGCGGGATAGACGGGCGCCGATGATGGTGGATCGCGCGCTTCGCCGAAGCCGTCGGGGGGCGAGGATCTGACCTCGGGCGTAGCGTGACCTACCCATCGGTTTCAGTCGCCGCCGCCACCGCCGTCACCGCCGCCACCGCCGCCGCAACTCCCGCCGTCGCCGCCGTGGGCACCCCCGTGGCAGCCGCCGTGATCGGAACCGAACCAAGAGCCGCCGTCCGAACCGGAGACGCCGACGCTGCCGCGACTTTCCGAAGAGCGCCTGTCGGATCCCCGTGAGCGCAGCGAGGCCGGCATCAGGCTGCGGCCCAGCGGGACGACCGTAACGATGAAGAGGACGAGTTCGAACGCCTGCTTTCTGTCCATCGGAACCTCCACGGGTTCGTCGACCACAGAAGTATAGCACATCAGCCTCGGCGGCCTCGACGGCCTTCGGGGCGCGACCGGGCGACCGGCCGGTGAAGCGCCGAACGCGATCGGTGTGCGGTGACGCCTGGCTCGGGGTGGCGGTGAACGGCGTGCGCTGCCCGCACCGCGTCCGTCAGGACAGCCAGGGCCCGCTGGTCTTCTCCCGCACCGACTCTGGCCGCCTGTCATGCGCTGGGGCCAGGGCGCCGTCAGCAGGGGCAGCGCACGGTCCGGCTCGGCGCCCCGACGCCGGCCGATGGCACTGATGTCAGGACGTCGAAGGGATCACGCCGACGGGAGGCGGGCCACAATCGAACTTCGCCAGGGGCAAGACGTTGTGCGGGCGGAGCATCCTGATGACCGTCGCCCGCCTCCTCACGGCAGCCCTTGCCGTTTCGCTCAGCATCCTTGCTGCGCGGGCGTCTGAACTGGAGCAGGCTGGCACCATCGATCAACCCGCTGACATGGAACGCATGCTCGAGGCGCCGACCCTTCCGGCTCCCGCGACGAAGCCCGCGAGCGAGGACTCTGCTCCGGTCGCCCTGCCCAAGCTGAGCGTTACCACGATCGAGCCGGTGCCGAAGCCGCTGCCGCCGCTGAAACCGCTGCCGAAATGGGACCCGCACGTGTGCATCGGTTGCTGAGCCGGCGCGATCCGGAAGGCGGTCGTCGCGCCGACAGCATCAGGATTGGGGGCGCCCGGTGAGCGACTGCGTCAGGCGCATCACGACGTCGTCGCCGCCGGGACCGGCCGAGAGCTCCGACGCGGACGCCTTGGCGTCTTCGACCCGCTGGGCGACTTCCATGATGACCTGCTCGACGGAGGACGGCCAAGGCACGTCGTTGTCCAGAAGCATCCGCGCTGCGCGAACCAGCATCCGGAACTGCTCGGGCGGGATCTCCATCGCCGCCTCGTGCTGTTCGAGGATGCGGTCGGCGATCGCCGCCGCCAGTCCGGCGACCTCGGTCATCTTGTCGGGCTGATCGCCGACACGTGTCATGTCAGATAGCCCTTCGCCTTCAGATGCTCGGTGAGGAGCCTCTCCATGAGGCTGGATACCGACCGGGTCTCATCCTTCGCAGCCCTCCGGACCGCCGCCGGCACGGCGAGCGGCAACCGGAACGACACCGGCAGGGTCTTCGGGGCGTCGACAGGCGGGCGGCCCATGGCGTCCAGTACATCGAGCCAACGGTCGATCTGACGACACTTAATCACAGCGGCTGCGCGAGTGAAAGCGTCACCGCTCGGTCCGGGCTCGTGCCGCTGCCACGGTGGAGAATGCGTGGTGCCGGGCGAGCCGACCGAAGCACGGAGGCGGGGCTGCGCCAATCGCGATCTGCACGGAGGATTTTACCATGACCGACGATGTCGGAGAGGCAATCGTGGCTGTCGAGCCGACACGCGCGATGAGGGCGCGATAGCCGCCACGTCCGAGCGGTGGCCAATGAAGGCTTGTGACTGTTCGCGGCCCGTCTGCTTCCGAACTCGGGACATGGGTAAGCGGACGCCGGTGTGGCTTTGGTCATGACCGCGACGGAAATGCAGGGACGCATTGATCCAGCGCATAACCCTTCGCACAGCCCGGCCGCAGTCAGGAGGCTCGCAAAGCCGAGGACGCCCCGAGGATGTCGACTGCGGCCGTAGGCTCAACCGAAGCAGGATGCTCGAAGGTCGCCGGGTGGGCGTCACGGCTGCGGGAATGGCTGGCCCTCCTCCCGCTCACTGCCCTCTGCGTGGGCCTTCTGCTGCGCGCGCTGGGTCATCCCGAATTCGCCGCCTGGGCGTGGACGCTTGCGACCCTGACGATCTTCGGCGCCCTCCTGATCCAGATCGCGGCGAGTCTGACGAAGGGTGACGTTGGGCTCGACCTCGTCGCCCTGATCTCGATGGGCGGCGCACTCGCCCTATCCCAGCCGCTGACTGGCGCCGTCATCGCCCTCATGTACGCGGGCGGCGAGGCGCTGGAAGCTTACGCGGCTGGCCGAGCCGGGCGGGCGATGACGGCGCTGCTCACCCGCCAGCCGCGCACCGCCCTGCGCGAGGAAGAAGGCGCGTTGAGAGAGGTCCCCATCGCCGCGCTAAAACCGGGAGACCGCATTCTGGTGCGCGTCGGTGACGTCCTGCCGGTGGACGGCCGGGTTGCCGCGGGTCGCGCCGTGCTCGACCAGTCGAGCCTCACTGGCGAAGCGCTGCCCGTCACCTTCCGCGCGAACGAACCTGTGCTGAGCGGCACGGTGAACATGGGCACGCCGTTCACCCTGATGACGGGGCGGCGCGCGGCCGAGAGCACGTATGCCGGGATCGTCCAGCTCGTGGAGGCGGCGCGAGCCCAAAAGGCGCCGATGGCACGGTTGGCGGACCGATACGGGCTCGCTTTCCTCTTCCTCACGCTGCTGCTGGCCGGGGGCACCTGGCTCGCTACCGACGACCCCCTTCGGACGCTGGCTGTGCTGGTCGTCGCCACGCCATGCCCGCTGATCCTGGCGGTGCCCGTCGCCCTCGTCTCCGGCCTCTCCCGCGCAGCCGGCATCGGCGTTCTCATCAAGGGCGGCGGCGCACTTGAGATGCTGGCCAAGGTCCGTGTGCTGGTGGTCGACAAGACGGGCACCCTGACCGACGGGGCCGCCCGGCTGACCGCTGCACGGATTCTGGGCGACCTTGGCGAAAGCGAGGTCCTGAGGCTCGTGGCGTCACTCGAACAGGCCTCCGGTCATCCGCTGGCACGCGCCCTGATCGAGGAGTCGGCTCGACGAGGCCTGACGCTCTCGCAGCCCGAAGACGTCGAGGAAACGCCCGGGGAAGGCATGGCCGGGCTGGTGGAGGGGCGGCTCGTCGTTGTCGGGGGACCGCACCTGATGCGGATGCACGGAGTCCACTTCCCGTCGCAGGACGAGGGCGGAGGCATGGCGGCAATCGCGGCAACCGTGCTGGTCGCCATCGACGGCGCGGCCGCCGCCGCGCTGGTGTTCGCCGATCCGCTGCGGGCGGACGGCGGCAACGCGCTCCTCGAACTGCGCGCGTGCGGCATCGAGCGGGTCGTGCTCGCGACCGGAGACCGACGCGCCGTCGCGGAGGCGCTCGTCGCCGGCCTGCCGGTTGACGCCGTCGCCGCCGACCTGAACCCGACAGACAAGACGGACGCCGTGACCGCAGAGCGCCGGCTCGGTCCCGTGATGATGGTGGGCGATGGCGTCAACGACGCGCCCGCCTTGGCAGCCGCCGACCTCGGCGTGGCCCTCGGCGCTCGGGGCGCGGCAGCCGCTGCCGAGGCGGCAGACGTCGTCCTGCTGGTCGACAGCCTAGCCCCGTTGTCGGATGCCATCCGCATCGCGAAGCGGACCCGTGCCATCGCGCTTCAGAGCGTGTGGGCAGGCCTGGGGCTTTCGGTCGCCGGCATGATGGCGGCTGCGCTGGGCCACCTCACGCCCCTGCAAGGGGCGCTTCTGCAGGAGGCTATCGACGTCGCCGTGATCCTCAACGCCATGCGCGCGCTGGGCGGTCCCCGGGGCGGCCGCCAGCGGTGGGCATAAGGTGTCGCCCGCCGTCCGTGAGGCCGGTCCCGACGGTGCCCCTGCGAGCTTGCGATGGATCAAGGTGGCCCATCCCAGGCGAGGCAAGCTTCCCGTCGTCGGCATCGAGGCACGACGGAGGAGACCATGGACTACGCGAACATCCTCGTCTCCATCGATCACGGCGACGCGGCGCCCGACCGGATCCGTCTCGCCGGCCACTTGGCCCGACGGTTTGAGGCGACCCTCACGGGAGCGGCCGGCCACAAGGTGCCGGTGCCGCTCTTGGTACGGGACGCTTACGACGCCGTCGCGCAGGAGGAACGAAACATCGCGGACGTCCGCCGTATCCTCGACGCGGCGCGTGCCCTGTTCGAGCGGAGCGCCGGGACGGAGATCCGCACGGACTGGCGCGAGGCTCTCGCCGATCCCGTCACACACTTCGTGGAGCGGGCCCGCGAGGCCGACCTCGTCGTGATCAGCCGGCTCGGGCCGGATGACGAGGACCCCGGGCCCCTCGCCGTGCCGCCCGGACCGGTGCTGATGGAAGCTGGCCGGCCCGTCCTGGTCGTGCCGCCGCGGCTCATGAACCTGAACGCGGCCCGCATCGTCGTGGCCTGGAAGGACGGGCCTGAGGCCCGGCGGTCGGTGACAGCGGCGCTGCCTTTCATTCGCGATGCAGATCACGTCTTCGTCGCGACCGTCGGCGCGAACGGGGAGCGCGAGGGCGCCGGCGACGTCGCCGCCCACCTCGCCCGTCACGGCGCCCACGTCACCGTCCACCTCCTGGATCCGACCGGACGCGACGGCGACGAGATCGTCGGCTTCGCCCTGCGACGGGACGCGGACCTCATCGTGATGGGCGCCTACGGCCATTCCCGTCTGCGGGAATGGATGTTCGGCGGGGTCACGCGTGACCTTCTGGACCGTTCGCCCCTCTGCTGCCTGATGTGCCACTGATGTCCGGCAGGGGCATGGTCCTCGGCACGACCGTGGCGCTCTGCCTGCTCGCCAAGCCCGCCGCGGCGGAGAAGGTCTCGGCAGCGCGCGGCCGAGACCTCGCGGGCGTCGTCTGCGCGCGCTGCCACGCGGTCCGCGCGACGGACGCGAGCCGGATGCGCGAGGCGCCGCCGTTCCGCGCGCTCGCCGGCACATTCCCCATCGGTGACCTCGCCGACGTCCTGGACGAAGGCGTCGAGCGCCGCCATCCGGCCATGCCGGACTTCCGGCTCAGTCCGCGCGACGCCGCCGACCTGACGGCCTACATCAGGACGCTCAGGCGGTGAGACGTACGTAGAGGTGCCGGCGAACGGGTGCTGCGGACGAACGTTCGCCGGGACACCGATGCCCAGGGAACGGGTACCATGGACGGATCGCTTCTCTACGTCAGCCGGCGGGTCTCATCCGATGCTGACGTCCGGGACATCGTCGCGACGTCCAGGGCCAGGAACGCCGGGCTCCGGATCACGGGTGCGCTTGTCGCATCCCGGAGCAGGTTCGCGCAGATCCTCGAGGGTCCACGCTCCGGGGTGGACGCGCTGATGGACAGCATCCGCCGCGACCCGCGCCACACCGGCGTGGAGGTGCTGGTCTACGACGACATCGACGGGCGGCGCTTCGCGGACTGGACCCTGGCCTATTCCGGCGCTTCCGTTTACGTCGACGGGCTGATCGGGGCCCTGACCGAGCGCGCCACGCCTGAACCGCACCGGGCCGACCTTCACCGTCTGATCCAGGCCATCGAGGAACTCGCGCGGGCACAGCTGTGACGGCCCCGCAAGCCTGAAGCGCAGCGGTGCGCGCGGCCCCATCACTCGACGAAGCCCCAGCCGGCCTCCAGGGCGCGCAGTTCCTCGTCGTTCAGCGGGTCGGGCCACTCTGGCCGGTTCGGTGCCCGCACTTGGGCAGGCGGCTCGCCGTGCTTCAACGGTGCCGGCCCAGGCTGGTCCGGCGGACGCGCGGAACCCGGCATCCGCGTTGCCCGGCGGACCGAGCCGCCCCGTGATGGTCTCCGGTTCGGCATCATCGAACTCCCGTGCTCAGTGGGCGAGGAACAGCGGGGCCGGGCTGCCCCTCAGGAAGGAGCGCGTCACACCACCGAGGAAGTATTCGCGTGTGGGTGAGTGCCGGTAGGCGCCCATCACGATCATGTCGGCCCGGAACAGCCCGGCCTGGGCGCGCAGGGTCGCGGCGACGCTCTCGCCCCTTGGCAGGTCGTTGACGGTGGCGTTCACCCCGTGGCGGGCGAGATGGGGCGCGAACTCGGCCCCCGGCACCTCGGCGTGGATCTCCGCCTCGGTGCCGACGGACACGATCTCGACCGCCTCGGCCGCGCGCAGGAACGGCAACGCGTCGTTCGCCGCCCGCGCGGCCTGGGCGCTGCCGTCCCAGGCGACCATGATCCGCCGCACCGTGAAGGCATCGTGTCCCGGCGGCACCGCGATGACCGGGCGCCCGCTGTGGAACAACGCCTTCTCGATCATCTCGCGGTCGAGGTCGAAGGCCCGAGCGCCGATGTCCAAGACGGTCAGGTCGTGCAGGCGCGCGCGCTCGGTAAGCCGGCTCACGATCTCCGGATAGGGCAGGCTCGGCGTCTCCGTCATGCAGATCACGCCGGCCTGCGCCGCGTCACCGGCCGAGCGCTGCGCGATGGAGCGGGCCAGCGCGTCGAGCCGGCGGTCGATGACCGCGACGCCCTCGTCATCGAAGTCGCCGAGCCAAGCGTCGTCACCCGAGAGGCGCCACGAGGCCGATTGGACGGTGAGGTGGGCGCCGGCGGCCTTGGCCAAGGTCAGGCCATAGCCGATGGCCGACGAGGCCCCTTCGCGCTCGCCCTCCACGGCGGTGCCGACGAGGACGTCGCGGATGCCCGCGAGGGCCGAAGGGCTGGTCGAAGGGCTGGGTCTGGACATGGGGGTTCTCCGGTCTGGATCGACCCCATGGTTCATCCCGTCGTCGCCGGGAGGCCTTGATCCACCTCAAGCGGCTCGGCCCAAAGAACTATCCGACGCCGACTTTGAAAACCTGTCGGCGGCTGTTCCTTGTACCGGAATCGCAGTAATGACCGGACGCGCGATGCAACTGGTCTGAAGGCGGAGAGAGGCCAGTTTCACGACCGCCGCGCGCAGGATTTTTCCGGGTGCGGTTCATGACGGACCCCGTCGACATGCCCAGCGCCGGCCTTGAGCGAGACGTCACGCCGGCGAGTGACGAGCTTCGGCAGACCCTGGACGAGGTCGGCATCTGCGTCTGGTCGCTGGATATCCCGACCGGGCGGGCCACCATCTCACCGACCTGCGCGCGCCTGTTCGGAGTGCCGCCCGAGCGGCTGACCACCTTCGCCGACTCACAGGCTCTGGTGCACCCCGACGACCGACAGGGCCGGGCAGACGCCATCCAGAGGACCTTGCGGGATGGCGGGAGCTACGAGGTCGACTACCGCGTCGTGCGGCCCGACGGACACGTCTGCTGGCTGCGCTCGCGCGGGCGGGTGAGCCTTGATGCGGCCGGCCGGCCGGCACGGCATCGCGGGGTGGTCCTGAGCATCGACGAGCAGAAGCGGGCCGAGGAAGACATCCGGGCACGCGCGGCGCACCTGCGCTCGATCCTCGACACCGTGCCCGAAGCGATGGTCGTCATCGACGAGGCGGGCCTCATCCATTCCTTCAGCGCCGCGGCCGAGCGCCTGTTCGGTTACGCGGCCGGCGAGGCGGTCGGGCAGAACGTCCGCATCCTGATGCCGGAGCCGATGCGGCGCGAGCATGACGGCTACCTCGAGCGCTACCACCGGACCGGCGAGCGCCGCATCATCGGCACCAACCGGGTCGTAACCGGCCAGAGACGCAACGGCTCGACCTTCCCGATGGAGCTCGCCATCGGGGAGATGCGCTCGGGCGAGCAGGTGTACTTCACCGGCTTCATCAACGACCTCACCGAGCACCAGCGGACCCAGGCGCGCCTCCAGGAACTCCAGTCCGAACTCGCCCATGTCTCCCGGCTCAGCGCGATGGGCGAGATGGCCTCCGCGCTCGCGCACGAATTGAACCAGCCGCTCGGCGCCATCGCGAACTACACCAAGGGCTGCCGCCGTCTGCTGGCGCGCACCGGCCCCGAAGCCATCGCCAAGACGATGGAGATCCTCGACAAGACCGCCGAGCAGGCGTTGCGAGCCGGCCAGATCATACGGCGCTTGCGCGAGTTCGTAGCCCGAGGCGAGACCGAGAAGCGGGTCGAGCCGGTCGCGCGGTTGATCGAGGAAGCCAGCGCGCTGGCGCTGGTCGGGGCCCGCGAGCAGGGCATCGTCACGCGCGTCGCTGTCGACCCGCGGGCCGGCTCCGTTCTCGCCGACAGGGTCCAAGTGCAGCAAGTCCTGGTGAATCTGCTGCGCAACGCCCGCGAGGCCATGCAACGGAGCGACAGGCGCGAACTGACCGTCGAGGCGAGACCCCTCGGCCGGAGGGCGGTCGAGATTGCCGTGTCGGACACCGGTCCCGGCATTGCCGAAGAGATCGCGGACAGGTTGTTCCACCCATTCGTCACCACGAAGCAAAGCGGCATGGGCGTGGGGCTCTCGATCTGCCGCACCATCGTGGAGGCGCATGGCGGACGCCTCGACGTCGAACGCAACGACGTCGGCGGGGCGACCTTCCGGCTGACGCTCCCGGCCGCCCACGAGGGGAACCCGCGCGATGGCAAGTGATCTCGTGCATGTCGTGGACGACGACCCGGCGATGCGGGACTCTGTCGGCTTCCTGCTCGGAACCGAGGGGTTCGAGATCCGGCTCTACGAGGCCGGGGCGGACCTGCTCGATGGGCTGGCGAAACCGTCCGCGGGCTGCGTCCTGACCGACATCCGCATGCCGGGCATCGACGGGCTCGAACTGCTGCGCCGTCTGCGGGCGGCGGGGCACGCCTTGCCGGTGGTGATGATGACGGGGCACGGGGACGTGCCGCTCGCGGTCGAGGCGATGAAGCTCGGCGCCTGCGACTTCATCGAGAAGCCGTTCGACGACGACGCGCTCATCCAAGCGCTCAGGTCGGCCTTGGAGCGGGGCGAGGTCACCGGAGCGGTCGATCCGACGCTGCGCGAGTTCGTGCGTCGCGTGGGAACCCTGAGCGAGCGCGAGCGGCAGGTCCTGGACCACCTCGTCGCCGGCCGCACCAGCAAGGAGATCGGCCGAACGCTCGACATCAGCCCGCGCACCGTCGAGATCTACCGGGCCAAGCTCATGGCCAAGACGCAGGCGGAGAACCTTCAGGAACTGGTGCGCTGGTCGGTGCTGACCGGCTTGGCCTGACACCGGCTTGAGGCAGGTCAAGGCGGCCGCCGGCCTGTTCTCGCATGGTGGCGATCTTCAATCGAGGACCGCACCGACCGGCAGCAGCCATGACCACAGCTTCACCCCGCCTCGTCTACGTCGTGGACGACGACCCGGCCGTTCTCCATTCCACGCGCTTCCTGATCGAAGGCGAGGGCCATGCTGTCGAGACGTTCACCGACGGCTCAGGCCTGTTGGCGGCCTTCCCGGGGCCGCGCCCGGCGTTGATCCTGCTCGATCACGTCATGAAGGGCATGGACGGCCTTGAGGTGTTCGACCGACTTCGCAAGCTCGACGCCAAAGTCCCGGTGGTGCTGGTCACCGGCCATCCCGACCCGGGCATCCGAGCGCGGGCCAGGGATGCGGGCTTGCCCTTGGTCGAGAAACCACTGGTGTTCGACGCGTTACTCGACCTGCTTGCCAGAGAAGCGCGCGATCCCATGCCCTCAGGCTTGAGCGGGAAGGCCATGGCGGATCCGGGCGCGTCCGCCGCCCGCCGCCCGCCTGGCGAGATCCCCGCGCAGCCGGCCTGATCCGCGCACCGGAGTCGGATTGCGGCAGATCAAGGCCGCGCGATGACTTCTCCCCTAGCTCCGAAGCCAGCCGGAACGAGGAAAGCACACGCTGTCCCCTCAACGTGGGCCATGGGGCGTTCCGCGTAAGCCGCCGCGCCCGCGAAGTCCCGCGGCGGGCTTCACACGTCGCGACCGTCGATCTCCGGCATGAGCAGGTCCGGGCCGGGACGCCGGCCCCACGCGGGTTGCGTACCGCGGGGATAGGGTTTCAGCTCCCCTTCGCTCCCCTTGAGCCACATCAATGCTTCGATGCGAGAGGGCGGGATGCTCGGCCTCAGGAGGCGGCCGGCCATCCGCCGCCGCAGGCCCGGCGTTCGGTGTCTCAGGCCCCGGTGCTCCCACTCCTGCCAGGAGGCGACGATGCGGACCATCGAAAACCGGACGGAGGACATGATCCCGAACGCGCTCAACGCTCTCCTGGGCGTCGCGCTGCTGATGGCACCTTGGTGCCTCAGGCTCGGCAGCGAGACCGCCGCAGCGCGCAATGCTTTTGTCTGCGGGGGGGCTATCACCGTCGTCGCCGTGCTCGCCCTCGCCAAGTCCTACGACTGGGAGGAATACATCCATTTCGCCGCCGGCCTCTGGGTGTCCATCGCCCCGTGGGCGCTGGGGTTCGCGGACACGCGATACCCGATGTGGCTGCACGTGGGCATCGGGCTCGCGGTCGCCGCGCTGGCAGCGTTCGAACTCTGGCGGCTCTTCGTGTCGCCCCAGGCCCGTTCGGTCTGAGGCGTCAATCATCGCCGGAGGGGCGGCGGTTCGCCGTCCGGGCGCGGCCCATCCAGAACCGTGGACCGATCACCATCCGGAGCGGCGCGATGCCTCTCGACCCGTCTGCATTCCTCGTCGCTTCGTCATTCACCGCGGGCTGCGTCGCCATCCACGCTCTGCGGCGAAATGCAGACGCCGTGACGCTGGTGCTGGGGGTCGTGGCGTACGGGCTCGCCACCGCTCTGTGCTCGCTGGCCGCGGGTCGCGACGGTCACTTCGTGATGCACGACCCCGTGCGTGCATGGGGCCTCGCGATGACCGCAAGCCACTGAACGCGGGGGAGAGGGCGCCTACGTAATTGCCCTTAAGCAAACCTGCGTAAGAGACCGACCGGAATTTCCCCGGAGTTCCGGCCCCGCCAATCTTCCCTCCATCCCAATGCGGACGAGGAGAGACGCGATGGCCGCCGAGATCACCCTGCACCCGTCTTCGCGCGTGACCGCGAACGCTACTGGCGGCGGCAAGCTCGGGATCGCGCTCTTCGCCGGCTGTCCCGAACTCATCGGCACCCCCTTCGCCTATGCCCGCGAGGAGGAGATCTATGGCGAGGGCGAGGAGGCCGAGTTCGTCTACAAGGTCGTCAGCGGCGCGGTGCGCGCCCACAAGGTTCTGAACGACGGCAGACGCCAGATCACCGGCTTCCACCTGCCCGGCGACCTGTTCGGCCTGGAGCAGGGCGAGATGCACCGGCACACGGCCGAGGCCTTGTCGGAGACACAGGTGCTGATCTTCCGCCGGCGCGGGGTCGAGCGCGCCGCGACCCGCAGCGCCGAGGTAGCCTGCCAACTCTGGGCCATGGCGGCCAGCGGCCTTCGCCACGCCCAGGACCATATGCTGCTGCTCGGTCGTCGCTCCGCGGTCGAGCGCGTCGCGACCTTCCTCATGGAGGTGGACGAACGTCTTGGCGGTACCGGAACCTTCGCCCTGCCGATGACCCGGCGCGACATCGCGGATCACCTCGGCCTCACCATCGAGACCGTGTCGCGGACCTTCTCGCAATTGGAGGAGGACGGGGCGCTGCTGCGCACGGGCGGGCGCCAGGTCAGCCTTCGCCGCGCCCGACTTCGCCGCATTGTCGAAGATTGAGCCTGGCGCTCCCGACCGGTCGTTGCCGGAGCTTCGTCCTGCCGAAGGCTTCCGAGATATGCGTCCCCAACCGGGTCGACCCCGGCGCATCGCCGGCCCAATCCACACGAGTTCGAAGGGGTGGGTGCGGGCGCCGGCCGTGCAGGCGCGTCGGCCTGCCCCGGCAGGCCGGACAAGGTTCGAACCGGGAGGCGAGAAAGACCTCGAAGGCTCCTGCCGAAGTCGCTGAGGCAGGAGGGCCCGTGGCGGCTTTGCCGCCAGAACAGTCAATGGGCCAGAAACAGCGGTACCGAGCTTCGGGTCAGGAGCGACTGGGTGACGCCGCCGAGGAACCATTCATGCACGCGCGAGCGGCGGTAGGCGCCCATCACCAGCATGTCCGCGCGGAACAGGCCGACCTCTGCCCTGAGCGTTTCCGCGACGTTGTCGACGATCGGCACAACGTTCACCGTTACAGTCACGCCATGACGCGCGAGGTGTGGCGCGAACTCGGCGCCGGCCATCGAGGCCGGCAGGTCCTTCTCGCCGATGGCCGACACGATCTCGACCGCCTCAGCCGCGCGCAGGAGCGGCAGCGCGTCGTTGGCGGCCCGGGCGGCTTGGGCGCTGCCGTCCCAAGCGACGACGATCCGCCGGGCGGAGAACGCTGCGCAACCCGGCGGCACCACGATGAGCGGGCGACCGCTTCCGAACAGGACCCCGTCGATCAGGTCGCGGTCGAGATCCACCTCCCGCGTCTCCGCGTGCAGGATGGTCAGGTCGGCGAGCCGGGCGCGGGCGGTGAGCCGCGCGATCAGATCCGGGTAGGCGAGCGCGGGCGCCTCTGTCGTACAGGTCACGCCCGCGCTGGCTGCGTCGCCGCCGACGCGTTCGGCGACGGCCTGCGCGAGGATCCGCAACCGCCGGTTCTCGCCCGCGACGAGGTCGTCGACGAACCTCAATCCCGCCCCGCCGACCATGGTGACGCGGCGAGCGGCGGACTGGACGGTGAGATGGGCGCCCGAGGCGGCGGCGAGCGTGAGGCCGTAGCCGATCCCCGTCCCTGGCTCGTCGCCGCGGCCCTCCTCGGTGACGGCGACCAGAATGTCGCGCAACCCGGTGAGGGACGATGAGGCTGGGAGAGACATGGGGGCTCCGGCTTGCCTAGCCGCCCAAGTCTCGACCGGCGCGGCCGGCCTGCCTTGATCCAGCGCAACGTCGGGCCTCCCGGTAGACGCCCGAGACCCCGACCCGACCCGGTCACGGCTTCCGGAGGCGGGACACGGCGCGCTCGACCGCCCTGGCGAGCGCCTCAAGCCGTGGCTTCAGCGCCGGGATGTCCTCGCTCAAGAGAGCAAGGCCAAGGGGCAGCATCCAGAGGCCGAGGACGGGGAGGAACGACAGCACGCCGCCCCCGATCAGAGCGAGCGCCGCCACCAACCGCACCGGGCGTCGCGACGGTCGTCTCAGCCACGTGACCGCATCGCGCACGCGCACCGGGAGGCGGCCGGTCAAGCGTTCGACCCGTGCATCCCAATCCGCCGCGGTCGGCTCCATGGTCACGCGCTGCCAGGTGTAAGCGCGCGGGGACGCTGACGTCGCCCATGCGAAGGGTCATCGTACCTCAAGCAGGGGGCTCCTCAGGGACGCGTCGGTGGCGCCTGCGACCGCGGTCCCGAGTTGGACGACCACGACCGGTGCGAGGCTCGCCGAGAGAACGAGCAACCAGCCGGTCCAATCGAGCGGGTCGAGACCGAGCACGCTGCCGACGGGGGGAAGGTAGGCCGGGCCGACGAGCAGCGCCGTGCACAGGAGCAGGGCCGCCCAGACCCAGGGATTGCGCGTGATCTCGTTGCGGAGGAGCTGCGAGCCCGAGGCCCGCATGTTGAAGACCTGCCAGAGCTGCGCGAAAGCGAGCGTCAGGAACGTGACCGTCACGACGGATGCTGGGTCGAGGGCGAGCTGAAACCTGGCGATGGCACCGGCCGCGAAGGTCGCCGCCGTGATGGCAACGGCATGCAGGCCGATCCGAGTCCATTGCGTCCGCCCGAGGATGGGCTCCTTCGGGTCCCGCGGCGGACGCCGGAGGACGTCCGCCCGGCCCTCCCCCAATGCCAGCGCGAAGGCTGGGAACACGTCGGTCACGACGTTCAGGTAGAGGATCTGCAGCGGCAGGATCGGCAGCGGTAGCGTCGACACGACCGCGAGCCCGACGACCATCACCTCACTCAGGTTGCAGGCCAGGAGGTAGGCGACGAACCGGCGGATGTTGTCGAAGATGATCCGCCCCTCCCGTATGGCGCCGACGATGGTCGGGAAGGCGTCGTCGAGGAGGATCATGGCGGCCGCCTCGCGCGCCACGTCCGTCCCCCGCCGGCCCATCGCGACGCCGATATCCGCCTGCCTGAGGGCCGGGGCATCGTTGACGCCGTCGCCGGTCATGGCGACGACCTCGCCCCTCTCCTGGAAGGCGCGGACCAGCGCCAACTTCTCGGCCGGGCTCACCCGCGCGAACACGGCGACATCCTCCAGGCCGCCCGGCGGACCGGCGCCGGGGACGCCCTCGACGACGCGGTCACGCGGACCGGCAAGCCCGACGGCAAGGGCGATGCTGCGGGCGGTGACGGCGTGGTCGCCGGTGACCATGACCGCCCGGATTCCGGCGTCTCGGCAGGCTGCCATCGCCTCCGGCACGTCCTCCCGGGCGGGGTCTTCCAGCCCAACCAGGCCGAGGAAGGTGAGCTCCTCGAACGGGTGGACATCCATCGCGTCCACCGTCCGCTCGGCGCAGGCGATGACCCGGAGGCCGCCCGCACCCAGTTCCTCGACACGGCGTCGCCAGAGGTCGCGGCCGCCGTCGTCGAGCGGTCGGTCGCGCTCGCCGTCACCGATGCGTCGCGAGGCGGCGAGCACGGCTTCCGGGGCGCCCTTGACCACCACCAAGTAGTGGGATCCCAACGCGTGGCCGGTGGCCATCAAGCGCGTGGCGGCGTCGAAGGCCCGCTTGCGGATCATAGGCCGGTCTCGCAGGACCGTGGCGCGGTCCAGGCCGGCGGACCGGCCCGCCTGCAGCAGCGCCTGTTCCATGGGGTCGCCGCTGCCCTCTCCTGCGCCGGACCCGAGCGAGGCGTCGTTGCAGAGCACCGCGGCGCGGAGCAGCCGTTCCGCCTCGGATGCGGCGTGGAGGCCTCGCGCCGCCTGATCGTCCTGTCCAGAGGGTAGCGACAACTGCCGCACCGTCATCCGGTTCTCGGTGAGCGTGCCCGTCTTGTCGGTCAGAATGAGTGTCGTGGCGCCGAGGGTCTCGACGGCCGACAGGTGCTCGATCAGCGCGTTCTTCCGCGCCATCCGCCACATCCCGCGCGCGAGCGCCAGGGTCGCGACGATGGGCAGGCCTTCCGGGATGGCCGCCACCGCCAGCGCGATGCTGGCCTCGGTCATGAGGCGGAGATCCTTTCCGGTCGCGATGCCGAGGCCGGCGAGGATGACCGCCACCGTCAGAACAACGCAGACCATCTGGCCGGACAGGCGCTGCAGCCGTCGTTCCAGGGGCGAGCCGTCGGGCGCGGCCTGTTCCACGAGCCGCGAGATGCCGCCGAGCTCGGTCGCCGGGCCGGTCGCGACCACGACACCCATACCGCTCCCACGAACGACCAGCGTGCCCCGGAACAGCATCGAGGAACGCTCGGCAAGGCGTGCCTGCGCGGCGACCGGATCGACCGACTTGTCGACCGGCACGGATTCTCCCGTCAGCGTCGACTCGTCCGCGCCCAGGTTGGACGCCTCGACCAACCGGATGTCGGCCGGGACCGCGTCGCCGCCCTCGACCAGCACGATATCGCCCGGCACGAGGTCTTCGGCGGGCAGAACCCGGGTGTGACCGTCGCGGCGAACGCGGGTTGAGCGGGTCCCGAGCGCCCGCAAGCCCTCGACGGACCGGACTGCCCGCAGCTCGGTGAAGAAGCCCAGGCCTGTGTTGACGGCGAGGACGGCTATGACGGCGACCGCCTCCCGCCAATCGCCGAAGGAGAGCGAGAGCCCACCGGCCGCCGCGAGCAGGTAGACGACGGGGCTCGCGAACTGGTGCAGGAGCAGGCTGAGCTTGCCGGCTCTCTTCTTCGGGGCGATGACGTTCGCGCCAGCCTTCGCGCGCCGTTGCCGGGCCTCCGCGTCCGTCAGGCCCGCGTGCAGGGAGGTTCCGAATGCCTTCGAGACCTCCGCGAGCGGGAGGGCATGGATGGGCTTCGTCCCTGCCGCCGGCCAGCCCGCCGTGTCCTCCGGCTCGGCCAGCCCAGGTTCCTTGGCGAGACCCGGCTCATGCATGGCGCAGCCGGTCGAGGGACACGCCGTTCGGGCAGAACTCCGGGTAGGTGTCGGCGGCCGTCCCTGACCATAGCTCGCGCGTGCACCGGCTGCGCTCCGTGCAGCCCAGGCAGGCCGCTTCGAGCGCCCGCATGGCCTCGGGCTGCCGCCGCCGGATGGCCTCGGGGTCGAGGTCGAGGCTACGCATCAGCCTCGCGACGCTGCGGACCTTCGCGGCGGCTTCCGAGGACAGGGGAGCGGAAGCCGGGGCGTCAGCCTCCAGCATCGTCGCCATCATCTCCGCATCGATGTCCCTGAGCTCCCGGGCGGCCTTCAACAGGCAGCACCACTCGCCCATCGAGGCGGCGATACCGAACGGGTCGAACGGGTCGGGTTTGTCGGTGGATGCAGTCATCGAGGCCTCCTCAAAGCCTCTGCGTGCCCCACCGCGGCTGCGGCTTCCTTGACCCATCTCAACGCCAGCGAGGCGGCCCTGGCGCACATATCGGTCGGCGCGCCATCCTCAGGCCGGCACGTCCTGCAGACCGCCACGCGATCTGAACGCCGGGACGCGTCACCCTCGACCCGAGTGGTCTCCGAGGTCAGCCGTCCGAGGATCAGCGTGCATGTCGCCCGTGGACCAAGACGCCGTCGTCCGATTCGTGACGCGCGCCCTTTCGGATGCGGGAACAGTGGACACCGCGACCACGCATATCTCCCGGCTCTTCCTGGCAGAGGATCGCGTGTTCAAGCTCAAGCGCGTCGTCCGCTTCCCCTATCTCGATTTCTCGACGCCCGAACGCAGGTTGGCCGCCTGCGAGGCCGAGGTGGCGCTCAACCGCCGTACAGCGCCCGCGCTCTACCTCGGGGCCCGGCGGATCACGCGCGAACCGGGCGGGACCCTGGCTTTCGATGGAGACGGTCCCCTCGTCGACGCCGTGGTGGAGATGCGCCGCTTTCCGGAGGCGGACCTGTTCGACGCCATGGCACGGGATGGTCGCCTGGGAGCGCACCACATCGCCGACCTCGCGCACGTCATCGCGACCTTTCATGCCGGCGCGGAGATCCACCGCGACTGCGGAGGCGCCGCCGCCATGGAGGCGCTCGTCGACATGAACGGGGTCGCGCTCCGAACGACAGGACTCGCCTCGGCCGACGTGGCGGAGTCGATGACGGCCCGATTCCGTGCGGTCCTGGCGCGACACGCGCCCCTGCTCGACGCCCGCCGCGCCGCCGGCAAGGTCCGTCGCTGCCACGGCGATCTCACCTTGCGCAACATCTGCCTGTTCGAGGGAAGACCGACGCCGTTCGACTGCATCGAGTTCAGCGAGACCATCGCGACGACCGACGTCCTCTACGACCTCGCCTTCGTCCTCATGGACCTCTGGCACCGGGAGCGCTTCGACCTCGCCAACCGCCTGCTCAACCGCTACCTCGACGTGGCGGACGAGACTGACGGGATCGGCTTGCTGCCGTTCCTGATGGCTCTGCGCGCGGTCATCCGCGCCCATGTCACGGCGGCGCAAGCCGCCGGTGGGACCGGCGATGTCGCTGCCGCGACGACCTCGGAGGCGCAAGCCTATCTGGCGCTCGCGGAAAACCTGCTGACCGACAGGCCCGTCTTCCTCCTCGCCGTCGGTGGCTTCAGCGGCTCCGGAAAGTCGAGCGTCGCTGCGGCGGCCGCTCCCCGGATGGGCGCCCCCCCGGGCGCCCGGGTCCTGTCGAGCGACCGCATCCGGAAGCGGCTGCACGGGGTCGGCGCTCTGACCCGGCTGCCGGCCTCGGCCTACGCCTCTGCCGTGTCGCTTCGCGTCTACGCGGCACTCCGGCTGGAGGCCGCACGGGTCCTGGCCGTGGGCCATTGCGCCGTCGCCGATGCGGTCTTCGACCGCCGTACGGAACGGGATGGCATCGAGGCGGTCGCCCGGGACAATGACGCGGGGTTCGTCGGCGTTTGGCTGGAGGCGCCGACCGCGACGCTCGCGAGCCGCATCGCGTCGCGCGTCGGTAACCCTTCGGACGCGACCGCGGCGGTTCTGGCGGCCCAGGTCGCGCGCGGCTGCGGCGCCCTCACGTGGCCTCGTCTGCAGGCGGACCTGCCGCTGGACGTCCTGGGCTCGACCGTCCTGTCTCTCGACAGGAGCGTCGGGGCGAGGTGGGGCGGCCGCCGGCCCGGCCGCCCGAAGCGGGTCCAAAAATCCCGACCGTAGGAAGTCGAACGGCGCACGCACGGTGCGTCCGTTGATGCAGGTCAAGGCGATGCCGGATGCAGGCAGCCACCCTGACCTCGTATGGGCAATCGGGGCCGGGCGATGCCTCTTACAGCGACCACAGGCGAGCCGGCACACGACCGGCGTACCCACGGTCGCGCATTCAGGTGTTTGATCGTCGGCTTGGCCGGGGTCGCCGGGGCTGTCGTCGCGGTCCTCGCGACGCCGGCGTCACCCGACGCCGGCGTGGGGTCGAACCGCTTCAACGAGCTTCCATATCGCGATCTGCTCGCCTTCGGGGCCGCGTTCCACGCCATCCGGACACGGGCGGTCGACGTGCGTGGCGAGGGCCAGTTGATCGATGCGGCGATAGCCGGGCTGGTCGCCACGCTGGACCGGCATTCACGCTACCTCACCGCAGCCGAGTTCCGCCGGCTCGACCAGCAGGACACCGGGAGCTACTCCGGCGTCGGACTGGAGGTCGAGGCAGGCGGGACGGTCGGGAGCACGCTTCCGGACGCCCCGGCGGCGCGGGCCGGCCTCGCGCCTGGGACCGTGATCGAGAGCATCGCCGGCGCCGCGGCCGAGAACCTCGGACCCGACAAGGTCGCCGACCTCCTGAGGGGGGAGCCGGGCTCCACCGTGCACCTGCGGGTCGTCCGTCCGGGCGAACGTGCCCCGTCCGAGGTGGTGCTGACACGGGAGTGGCTGCCGCTGCACCCGGTCCGCATGCGGGCTCTGGACACCGTCGCCTATGTCGGGCTCGACCACTTCGACGCGTTCACCTCCGGCCGGCTGCTCAAGGCAGTCGCGACCCTGAAGGCCGGTATCGGTCGTGACCGGCTCTCGGGCTTCGTCCTGGATCTTCGCGGCAATCCGGGCGGCCTCGTCGTGCAGGCTGTGGCGGTGGCCGGGGCCTTCCTGGGGCGCGGCGAGATCGTTCGCTTGGTCGGTCGCGGCTCCGGGAACGTCGAGCGGTTCGCGCTGGACAGGACCGGCGAGGACCGGATCGACGGCCTGCCGCTCGTCGTGCTCGTAGACAGGGGCACGGCCTCCGCGGCGGAGATCGTCGCGGGTGCGCTCCAGGACCACCGACGTGCGACCGTCATAGGCACGCGCACCTACGGCAAGGGTGCCGTCCAGACCACCTATGCCCATCGGGGCGGGCGCGGTCTGCGGCTGACGACGGCGTGGGTCGTCACGCCCGCGGGCCACCGGGTGGAAGGCAACGGCATCGAGCCCGATTGCGTGGTGCCCAAGAACGGCACAGTGGCCGGCGTTGACGGTGGACCATCGGGGAGGCGGTTCGGGAGCGGCGGGTCCCTGCAGGACGGCATCGTCGAGGACGGCCTGATAGATCCTTCGCGGGACCGACAGTTGACCGCTGGCCTGAGGCGCCTTCAGGCAGTCGATCAGGCCGGCGACGACGGCTTGATCCAGCGCAACGACCCCGCCGCCGGCCGATGATGTCGTCCGCCACGAGCGGAAGGCGTCGGACCCACCCCTATGAGAAAGACCGCGGGTCCGGCCCTCGCCCAGAGTGCTTCCTCGCCGCCGGACCTGCCGCCAGCCGCGGCCACCGCGCCCTTCTGGACGCGCGAGCCCGAGGCGCTCTGCGCCGAACTCGGATGCGGGCTCGACGGGCTCGGCTCGGTTGACGCCGGACGGCGGCTCGAACGCTTCGGGCCCAATAGCGACGCCAGGAAGAGAGCTTCGGGCGTTTGGCAGGCGGTGCTGCGACGCCTGCTCGAACCGCTCGCCCTGATCCTGCTCGCGGCCGGGCTCGTCTCGGTCTTGACCGGCGAGGTCGTCGGGGGTGCGATTATCGTCGTCATCCTCGGCCTGTCCATCGGGCTCGACACCGTGCAGGAGGGCCACGCCAAGAGGGCGGCCGAGGCCTTGCGCCACGCGGTTGCGCTGAAGGCCGAGGTCCGGCGCGACGGCGGCTTCCTCACTGTTCCGGTGGAGCAGGTTGTGCCAGGCGACATCTTGCGCGTGCGTGCCGGCGACATCGTCCCGGCCGACGCCCTCGTCATTGAGAGCGACGCGTTCACCGCCACCGAGGCCGCGCTCACGGGTGAGCCCTATCCGGTCGGGAAGCGACCGGGCCCCGTGACGGCCACCGAGCCGGCAGAGGCCGCGAACGCCCTCTTCCGCGGCGCTGTCGCTCAGACGGGTGAGGCGACAGCCCTCGTCGTCGCGACCGGCCCGGCAACGATGTTCGGCGCCGCGGCCTCGGCTCTGGCCGAGGTGCAGGCATCCTCGCCCTTCCAGCGCGACCTGCACGCATTCGGCTTGATCGTCGCGCGGCTGACCCTCGGTCTGGTGCTCGCCGTTCTGGCGGTCCGCGTCGTCCTGGGCCGGCCGGTCGTCGACTCCCTCCTGTTCGCCGTCGCCCTCGCCGTCGGCCTGACGCCGGAGTTGCTGCCGATGGTCACCACCGTGACGCTCTCGCGGGGGGCGATGCGCATGGCCGCGCGCAAGGTCATCGTGAAGCGCTTGGCCGCCATTCACGACCTCGGCGCGATGACCGTGCTGTGCACCGACAAAACCGGCACGCTGACCTCAGCCGAGATCGCGCTGGCGCGCAGCCTCGACCCGGCGGGCCGGCCGGACGAGCGGCCGGCGAGGCTTGCGGCGGTCGCGGCCGCCCTCGGCGGAGACCGCGGTTCGCTCGACGCCGCCTTGGCGCATGCCCATCCGGACGCCGGGAGGGTTTGGGAACTCGCCGGCCAGCGGGCGTTCGACTACGGACGCCGCTCCGGTTCGGTCCTCGCGCGGGGACCCGAGGGGCCGCTGCTGATACTGAAGGGCGCCCCCGAGGCCGTGCTGGCCCTCTGCCAAGCGCGACGTGCCGGAGGGCGGATCGAACCGATGGGCCCGAGAGGTCGCGACGAGGCTCTCGGGCAGGTCCGGACCCTGGCCGAAGATGGGCTACGCAGCATCGCGGTGGCCTCGCGCCCGTGGGTCGGTTCCCCGCACCCGCTCGGTGTCGCGGACGAGATCGACCTCGTCTTCGAGGGCTTCTGCGCCTTTGCCGACCCGCCCAAGCCGACGGCTGATGCCGCCATCGCGCGGCTCGCGCGGGCCGGCGTGCACGTGAAGATCCTGTCCGGCGACGACCCTGTGGTCGTGCGCCGGCTCGCGGGCCTCGTCGGGCTGCGGGCCGGCACGGTCCTATCGGGCCCTGAAATCGCGGGACTGAGCGACGCGGCCCTCACGGTCCGGGTCCGGAAGGTGGATGCGTTCGGGCGGCTGGCGCCCGACCAGAAGGCGCGCGTCGTCCGGGCTTTGCAGGCCAAGGGCGCCGTCGTCGGCTTCCTGGGCGACGGCATCAACGACGCGCCGGCCCTCGCGCAAGCCGACATCGGCCTGTCGGTCGACGGCGCGACCGGTGTAGCGCAGGCGGCCGCCGACATGATCCTGCTCGCCTCCGACCTGGAGGTCGTCGCCGACGGCGTCGAGGAGGGACGGCGAACCTTCGCCAACATCCTGAAGTACGTCCGCATGGGGGCGAGTTCGAACTTCGGCAACATGCTCTCGATGGCGGTCGCCTCGGTGGCGCTGCCGTTCCTGCCGATGCTGCCGACGCAAATCCTCCTCAACAACCTGCTCTACGACCTCTCCGAGGTCGGCATCCCCTTCGACCGGGTGGCCCCGTCCGCGACCGCCCGGCCCCAGGTCTGGGACATGGCGGCGGTCCTCCGGTTCGCGGGGGTGATGGGTCCGCTCTCGTCGCTGTTCGACCTCCTGACCTTCGGCACGCTGCTCCTCGTCTTCGACGCGTCGGCCGAGGCGTTCCGCACCGCTTGGTTCCTGGAATCGATGGCGACGCAGATCCTGGTGATCTTCGTCATCCGGACGAACGGCCGCCCCTGGGAGGATCGTCCGAGCGCGGCGGTGGCCGGATCCTCGCTCGCCGCGCTGGCAGCCGCGCTGGCCCTTCCATTCTCCCCGGCGGGAAGCTGGTTCGGCTTCCAGACCCCCGCCCTGCCGATCCTGGTCGCCATCGGGCTGATCACCGTCACCTACCTCGCGGCGGTCGAGGCCGTGAAGCCATGGGTGGTCCGCCCGCGACACCGCGCCCAGGGCCGACGTCCGGGAGCTTGATCTGCCTCAAGGCTGGCCGCCAGGGCCGGTCGAAGGATGGCTGATCCGCCGCCGGTACGGTCCGGCGCCGCACTGAGACGGAGGCTTCAATGACCACGATGTTCGACGAGCGCGAGCGGGCCGCCGAGCGCTGCTTCGTCCAGGAGGAGGAAGCGCGCTTCCACGCCCGCAACCGGCGCAATCGGCTCCTCGCGACCTGGGCCTGCGAGCGGATGCGCCTGACCGGTACCACGGCTGAGGGTTACGTCACCGCCTTCACGGAGTGGGCGGTCGTGACCGACGACGAGACGCTGATCGCGAGGCTTCGGTCAGACCTGAAAGCCGCCGGCATCGAGACGACGGCCGCTCGCCTGCGCACGGAAATGGGGCGGTGCACCGCGCTGGCGCAGGCCGAGCGGCGCGTCGGCGTTGCGCTGGATCAAGGCTCCTCCGTCTAGGCCGCGCAGGATCGCCGGCAGCCGCCCCGCACGGATCGGACACTTGCCATGAGGAAGGACGCCATGACCGACAAGGACCTGCGCCGCGACGTTCTCGACGAGCTCGACTTCGACCCCAGCCTCGACGCCGGCGCCATCGGCGTCGCCGTCTCGGAAGGCGTCGTGACGCTGACCGGCCACGTCGGAAGCTACGCCGAGAAGGTCGAGGCGGAGCGCGCGGTGCGGCGCGTCCGGGGCGTGCGCGCCATCGCCCAGGAGATCGAGGTCCGCTACGCCGACGAGAAGAAGGTCGCGGACGACCAGATCGCGGCGCGCGCCCTGGCCATCATCGACTGGTCCGTGCACCTTCCGAAGCGTGCCATCCAGGTGAAGGTCGCCGGCGGCTGGGTCACGCTGACCGGCATGGTGGACTGGCAGTACCAGATGGCCGGCGCCGAGGCCGCGGTCCGGAAGCTGTCCGGCGTTCACGGCGTCACCAACCTCATCGAGGTCAGGCCGCGGGTTCCGCCGACGGCCGTGAAGGACAAGATCCTGGAGGCGTTCAAGCGGGGCGCCCTCTTCGAGGCCGATGGGATCAAGGTCACCGTCGCGGGCGACAAGGTCACGCTGGAGGGCGCGGTGACGGCCTGGGCGGAACGGGACGCCGCCGAGCGCGCGGCCTGGTCGGTTCCGGGCGTCCGGTCCGTCGAGGACCGCATCGTCGCGCTGAGCTGAGGAGGCGGCCATGTCTCACGCAACGCACGGGCCGACGGTCGCTCACGGCGAGCCGGCGCCTCCAGAAAGGACCGGCGCCCCCGCCGCGCTGCGCCGGGTGATCCTGACGCTGGCGCGCTGCCCCGAGCATCCGGACGGCAGCGTCGGGCGCGGCTACGAGGTGGTTGCGCCTCTTGGGACGGATGGACATCTCGATGCGGTGCTCTGGAACGGGACCCGCGACCGTTGCCGCGTCCGCCGCTTCTGGACGGGCGAGCCCGACCGCCACGGCCGGCTCGTGCACCGGGCCGGCGGCGCGGGCGGCGCGACCTGGCTGATCGATTACGACGACCGCACCGACGACGACGACGAACCCGGCTACCGCCTCGGCACCCACACCTTCGTCGAAGGCGAGTACGTCTCGATCCGTGAGGCCGACGACGAGGCCTACCACACGTTCAAGGTCGCCCGCGTGAGCGCGCCGGGCGCGGTAAGCCGCGTGGGGAGCCCCGCGTGACTGCCCGACCACTCGCGCCGCCGATTGGGGGGCTCCCGCCGGACCTAGCCATGGTCGAGGCGGCGTGGCTTGCGCTGTGGCGGACGTTCTGGCTCGACCTTCCACTCGCCTGGGCGAGCGAGATGGACCGCTTCCTGTTCCGCTGGATGCCGGCGGTCGACGACGGGCCAGCGGGCGGCCGTTCCGACGCGCCAGATTGATCCACGACCAGCTGGCAGCGCAGCGCCGCCTTATCGCCTGTCCGGCAAGCCGCGTTGGCAGGCATCCGGACACTTCGGCGCTCGCCGAGCCGGCTGGTCCGCGCCCGGCTCGAACATAGCGCAACGCAGGCTGGTGGAACCGGCGTTGAGGACGAGGATCATCGCCCGGCCTCAGGAGACCATCGTCCACCCGTCAACGGCCTCAGCCCGCCCGGACGCATCCGCCTCGGTCGGGCCGCACTGCATGATGTCGCCCTCGATCCGACGATCGTGGTCCTCGGGCGCGCGCCGTTCCGGCCAAGCCCAGTCCCTCACCTCCGGCAGATCCTCGCCGGTGCGGCGGACGTGCTCGCGGTGGGCCGCCAGAGCGTCCCGCAGCGCTTGCTCGGCGTGCTCTGCGCGCGCCCCGAGACCCGGCACGGCCCGTAGTGCGGCCTGCGCGAGGTGATAGCGGTCGAGCCGGTTCAGCACGCACATGTCGAAGGGCGTCGTGGTCGTGCCCTCCTCGATGAAGCCATGCACGTGGAAATTGCCGTGATTTGTCCGCTTGTAGGTCAGCCGATGGATGAGCCACGGATAGCCGTGGTAGGCGAACACCACCGGTCGGCCGCGCGTGAACAGGCTGTCGAAGGTTGGGTCGTCGAGGCCGTGCGGGTGCGTCTCGGGCGCGGGCAGCGTCATCAGGTCGACGACGTTCACGACGCGGACCCTCAGCTCCGGCACGTGCCGGCGCAGCCAGTCCACGGCGGCCAGCATCTCCTGGGTCGGCACGTCGCCCGCGCAGGCCATCACCACGTCGGGTTCCGCCTCGCCCTCGTTCGAGGCCCAGTCCCAGATGTCGATGCCGGCCGCGCAATGCGTCACCGCCTCGTCCAGGCTCAGCCACTGGAGAGCGGGCTGCTTGCCGGCGACGACGACGTTGATGCGGTCGTAGGTGTGCAGGCAGTGGTCGGTGACGCAGAGCAGGCAGTTCGCGTCCGGCGGCAGGTAAATGCGGGCCGTGTCACCGCGCTTGTTCGCCACGAAATCGATGAAGCCCGGGTCCTGGTGGCTGAAGCCGTTGTGGTCCTGCCGCCAGACGTGGGACGAGAGCAGGATGTTGAGGGACGGCACGGGCCGGCGCCAGGGCAGGTCGCGGGACGACTTCAGCCACTTGGCGTGCTGGTTCACCATCGAATCGACGACGTGGGCGAAGGCCTCATAGGTCGCGAACAGGCCGTGCCGGCCGGTGAGGACATACCCCTCGAGCCAGCCCTCACAGAGGTGCTCGCTCAGCACCTCCATGACGCGCCCGTCCCGGGCGAGATGGTCGTCGCTAGGGAAGATCGCCTCCTGCCAGGCGCGGCCCGTCACCTCGAACACCGCATCCAGCCGATTCGACGCGGTCTCATCCGGCCCCATGATGCGGAAGTTGCGGGCCTTCGCGTTCAGGGTCAGGACGTCCCGCAGGTAGGTGCCCAGCGCCCGCGTCGCCTCTGCGCGGGTCCGACCCCGGCCCTGGACCGACACGGCGAAGTCCCTCAAGTCCGGGAGGCGCAGCGGCGCACTCGTGTGCGCGTTCGCATGCGGGTTGGCCGAGAGGCGCCGAGGTCCCTGCGGCGGCAGCTCGGCCAGGGCCGGCAGCAGCGAGCCGTCCTCCGCGAACAGGTCCTCCGGCCGGTAAGATCGCATCCAGGCTTGCAGGATCGCGAGATGCGCCGGGTTTTCCCGCGTAGCCGCGACGGGCACCTGATGCGAGCGCCACGTCCCCTCGACCGGATTGCCCTCGACGGTCTTCGGTCCGGTCCAGCCCTTGGGGCTGCGCAGGACGATCATCGGCCAGTGCGGGCGCCCACCGTCGCCGCGGCCGGCGTGCCTTCGGATCTCCGCGATGGCGTCGAGGGCCGCGTCGAGGGCCGCGGCCATGGCCTGGTGCATCCGGGCCGGCTCGTTCCCATCCACGAAGGTCGGCGCGTAACCGTAGCCGACGAGGAGGCTGCGCAGCTCGGTCTCGGGCATGCGGGCGAGGATGGTCGGGTTGGCGATCTTCCAGCCGTTGAGGTGCAGGATCGGCAGCACGGTGCCATCCGCCCCGGGGTGGAGGAACTTGCTGGCGTGCCATGACGCGGCGAGCGGCCCCGTCTCGGCCTCGCCGTCGCCGATGACGCAGGCGACGGTCAGGCCCGGGTTATCCAGGGCCGCGCCGAAGGCGTGCGCCAGGGAGTAGCCGAGCTCGCCGCCCTCGTGGATCGAGCCGGGCAGCTCCGGCGAGGCGTGGCTCGGAATGCCGCCCGGGAACGAGAACTGCCGGAACAGCCGGCCCATCCCCTCCGCGTCCCGCGCCACGTCCGGATAGATCTCGCTGTAGGTGCCCTCCAGGTAGGCGTTGGCGACGAGCCCTGGCGCGCCGTGGCCCGGCCCCCAGACGGCGATCATGTCGAGGTCGCGCTGCCGGATGACCCGGTTCAGGTGCACGTAGATGAAGTTGAGGCCCGGCGTCGTGCCCCAGTGCCCGAGGAGCCTCGGCTTCACGTGCTCGGGCCTCAAAGGCTCGCGCAGAAGCGGGTTGGCCATCAGGTAGATCTGGCCGACCGACAGGTAGTTCGCGGCCCGCCAGTAGGCGTCGATCCGCCTGAGCCCGTCCGGCCCGAGCGGCCCAGGCACGAAGGCCAGGTCGTGGCTGCCGTACGCAGGCTCGGGGTCGCGGCGTTCCTCGCGGGCTTTCCGCGGCTCGCGGCTCGCGTCCATGTCGGCCTCCCGGTTGCGGATCCCGAGCGACCGTGCAGGCGGCCGGGGCCCGTGGCGTTGAGGTGGATCAAGGCGGCTCCCGGGTTGGGCGGCAGGATGCCTCCCGTCAGCAAGACGGGAGCGAGCGATGGCCTTGGTTCTTCGAACCACCCTCATCACGACGGTGCGCAGCGCGCGGGTGCCGGTTATGCTGGCGCCGACGAACGATGCCGAACCCCGGGTCGTCACGGACGCGGCGCGGTATCTGTCCATCGGCAGTCTTCAGGCGCTGGCGCTCGCTGTCGCGGCCTCGGTGGTGACGCCGGCGCTGCTCTGGCTCGCCCTCTGAAACCCATCGAATCGAGGAGACACGCGATGGACGACATCACCGTGCGCCGGCACGTGCTCGAGGAGCTGGAATACGCCCCCATGGTCGACGCGGCGCAGATCGGTGTCGCGGTCGACGACGGCGTCGTGACGCTCACCGGCCGCGTCCGGAGCTACGCCGAAAGGACTATCGCCGAGCGCATCGCGTTCCGGGTGCGCGGCGTGCGGGCCGTGATCGAGCGGATCGAGGTCCGCTACCCGGAGAACCCGCGGGTCGGCGACGAGGCCCTGGCCGAGCGGTGCGCCCGGGTTCTGGAGTGGGACGTGCAGATCCCGGAGCACTCGGTCTCGCTCAAGGTCGAGAAGGGCTGCGTCACGCTCCAGGGATGCGTGCCGTACTACCACCAGAAGGCGGCGGTCGATAAGGCGTTGCGGCGCCTGGCCGGCGTCACCGACATCGTCAACGTCATCGCGGTTAAGCCGCCGGTCCAACCCACCGAGGTCAAGGACAGGATCCGCGCCGCCCTGAGGCGCAGCGCCCGGGATCCCGATACCATCCGCGTCCACGTGGATGGGGACAAAGTGATCCTGGACGGGTGCGTCGACGTCTGGAGCGAGCGCAAGCTCGCCGAGCGGGCCGCGTGGTCGGCCCCCGGCGTGCGGGCCGTCGAGGACCACCTGACGCTCGCGTGAGGTCGGTCCGATGCTGGCCATGGTCCTGCGCGCGGTCGGCGCCACGCTCGTACCGGAGGTGCGGACGGACCCGGTTCCCGGCCCGGGCGAGGTCCGCATCCGGGTCGAGGCCTGCGCGGTGTGCCGCACCGACCTGCACGTCATCGACGGCGCGTGGCCTCAGGCCGTCTAGCCCATCGTTCCCGGCCACGAGGTCGTCGGCACCGTCGAGGCCGTCGGGGCGGCCGTGACGAGCCCGTCGCCCGGCGCGCGGGTCGGCGTACCTTGGCTCGGGTACGCCTGCGGCCACTGCCACTACTGCGAGACGCAGCGCGAGAACCTGTGCGACGCGCCCGGCTTCACCGGCTGCACCCGCGACGGCGGGTTCGCGACCCCTCTCTTGGCCGCCGCCGCCTTCACGATCCCGCTCGACGCGAACCTCGACGCGGCCGCGACCGCGCCGCTCCTGTGCGCGGGGCTCATCGGCTGGCGCACGTTGGGATGGCCGGCGATGCCTGCACGGTCGGGCTGTACGGGTGCGGGGCGGCTGCCCACATCGTCGCCCAGGTCTGCCGCTGGCAGGGCCGGCGCGTGTTGGCGCTCACCCGCCCTGGCGATGGGAGAGCCCAGGCCTTCGCCCGCTCCCTCGGTGCGGAATGGGCCGGTGGGTCGGACGAGGCTCCGCCCGCGCCACTGGCCGCGGCCTTGATCTTCGCGCCCGACGGGAGCCTGGGGCCCGCGGCCCGGCAGCCCGTTCGCAAGGGGGGCCGGGTGGTCTGCGGCGGCATCCACATGAGTGACATCCCGGCCTTCCCCTATGCCCTGCTCTGGGGCGAGCGGACGGTGCTCTCGGTAGCCAACCCGACCCGCGACGACGCACGGCCCCTTTTCGAGCTGGTCCCGCGGGTCGGCATCGTAACCCGCACGGACACGTATCCGCTGGCTCGGGTGAACGAGGCGATCGCGGCGCAGCGGTCCACGACCCTGAGAGGCGTGGCCGTTCTCGTGCCCTGATCATCGTTTTGCTGGCTGACGCTGACCGCAGCGGTCGCCGGGCCCCGGGGCATCGGGTGCTTACCGCCGAAACCCGAGGCTTGCATGCTCAGCTAAGCCCGGATGACGGCGGCTCCAGCGCCACGGTGCGCGCCGGGAGGTCCAGGTCCGGACGGTGGCTCGTGAACACGACGACACGGTCGCGCCAACGCGTCAGGAGACGTCGCAGGATGCGTTCGGCCTGGTCATCGCCGAGATGCTCGGCAGGCTCATCGAGCAGGATCACGGGAGCGTTGCAGAGGGCTGCGCGGGCGAGGTTCAGGCGCTGGGCCTCGCCGAGCGACAGGCTGCCTTCCCCTATCCAGGCGTCGAGGCCCCCCGCCGACCGGATGCGCATGTCGAGCTCGACCGCTGCGAGCGCCGCCCATGCGTCGGCGTCGGATGCCGCGGGTGCGAACAGGTTCTCCCGCACGGTGTCGGCGAGGACCGCCGCGTCGTGCAGGCCGAGATAGGTCAGCGTGCGCCGCTGGGCGGCGGAGATGGCCGTGCCGCCGAGCCGGATCTCCTCGCCGGGCCGATCCACGCTCCAGCCCGCGAGCGACTTCAGCAAGGTGGTCTTGCCGCAGCCGCTTGCGCCCGCGACGTTCAGGGCGACGCCAGGCTCCACCGACAGGGCCGGTGCCGGGCCCAGGTCCCGTCCGTCCGGCGCTCGCAGCCGAAGGCCGTGCAGGGTCAGCGCCCCCGCCGTCCTGCCAAGCGCGGGGGTCGTCTCCGCGCCTGCGCGCGCCTCGAGAGCAAGGCTTGCCTGCGCGAGGCGGGATCGGACGGCGCCGAGGAGCGCGCGGGGAAGCGCGAGCAGCGGCTCCGCGAGCCCGACCCAGGCGAAGGCCAGGAAGGCCGCGGGCAGAAGGCCCATGCCGCGTGCCCCGGCGCTCCAGGCGACCAGCAGCACGGCGAGAGCGGCGGCCGGGCCGGCGAGCGCCAGCGATGCCTCCAACCTGGCAAGCGCTCGCCGCTGATAGGCCATCGTCCGTTCGGCGTCGCGGACCGGGTCGAGTGCGTTCCGCAGTGCGATCGCGCGTCGACCCTCCGCGTCGAGGGGCACGGCGCCGGCGAGCGCCGCACCGAGATCCGAGGCTGCCGCCCGGCGCGCCGACCGCGTCCGCGCTTCGGAGGCCACGAGTTCGTCGGCCGTGCGGCGCGCGAGGAGGACGTTCGTCGTCGCGAGCACGGCGATTGGCAGGAGGGCGAGGGGCGCGACGAAGGCGGTCGCGGCCAGGAGTGCGAAGAGGGCTGCTCCGGTGAGCGCGAGGGGAAACCCGACCCGCAGCCGGGCGTAATCGACGTCCGCGACGTCGTCGATGTAATCGGCCAACCGCTCCGGACGACCTAGCTGCCAGCCCGCCGCTCGGCTCGCGGGCGCCCGCGCCATTGCTGCGAACAGGCTCGCCCGGCTCCGGACCTGATCGGAGAGCGCCGCCCTGTGCCCGGCCATGCGCTCGCCGTAGCGCGCGACCGTGCGCAGGAGCGCGAGGAGACGAACCAGGGCGGCCGGATGGTGGAAGTTGAACCCGAACGCCGCCGGCCCGACGCCGACCAGCGCCACCGCGGCCAGGAAGGTCACGGCGGTGCCGGCGAGTGCCACGTTCGCAGCGAGCGCGACCGCCGCGAGCGCGAGGGCGAGGCGCCATGCGCGGCTCCCTGCGCGGTGCCATGCGCGGCCGTGCCCGGCCGGGGCGGGGTCGGTGCCGAGGCGGATCATGCGGCCTGCCTTTCCGGGAGAGCAGCGGTTCCGAGGGTCACGCGCGCGTCGGCGAGGGCCATGAGCGCGGGATCGTGGGTCGCCACGACGACGAGGCGGCTCCGGGCGGCGGTCAGAAGGGCGCGCCGGACCCGCGCCGCGTTGATCGGGTCGAGCTTGGCGGTCGGCTCATCGCAGAAGGCGATTCCCGGTCGCAGGAGGAGCCGCGCCACTCCGACGCGGACGCGCTGGCCGCCGGAGAGGTTCTCTGCGCCCGCCCAGACCCGGGCGTCGAGGCCGCCGGGCCAGTGCGGATCGGCCGCGAGGCCGACCGCCGCGGCAGCCTCCGCAACCGCCTCGGGCGAGGCGGGCGAGCTCTCGGTGAGCGTGTGACGGAGCGTTCCGGCCGGAACGGGCGTCTCGGGGGAAACCCACGTCCTCGGCCCGTCCGCCGGAAGCTGAACCGTGCCGGCGAGCGGTGCCTCGACCCCGGCGAGCACCCGCAGCAGGGTGGACTTGCCGGCCCCGCTCGATCCCGTCAGCGCGACAAGCCCCGTCGGCGGCAGGTCGAGATCCGGGACCGGTCCGACATGTGGCAGGACGAGGCCGCGGAGGCCCGGTGACCCCAGGCACGGCCCCGGGTCCGGAATACCGGCCGCTTCCTCCTGCGCGAACGCCCACGCAAGGGCCGCGGCAGCGGCCTCGCCCTCGGCTTTGGCGTGGTAAAGCTCGGCGTAGCGACGGAAGTGCGAGAAATACTCGGGCGCGAGCAGCAGGATCAGCAGGCTCTGCCACAGGGCCAGGTGGGCAAAGCCCGGCACCTCGGCGAGGCCGAGATGACCGAGCCCGAGGAAGACCGCGAGGATCGCGATGGCGAGCGAGGAGAAGAAGTCGAGCACGCCCGCGTTGAGGAAGGCGACCGCGAGCACGCCCATGGTGCCGTCGGAATAGGCCCGGAGCCGCCGGTCGAGCTTGGTCGTCTCGCGCGCGAGCCCGTGCGCGGCGAGGATCGTCGGCAGCGTGCGCACCCGGTCGGCGAACTGGGTGGCGAGCCGGCCCAGCGCCGCCTCCTGCGCCGCGGCCCGGTCTCGGATCATGCCCCCGACGAGCGCGAAGAAGACGACCATCGCCGGCGTCGCGAGCAGGAGGGCCAGCGCGGCCTGCCACGACACCAGGGCGACGGCCGCCGCCGTCAGCATGGGGCCGAGCGCCGTCATCCGGCGCGCCGCGGCATGCCCGACGACGAGACGGGCGAGCGCGCTCGGATGGCGCAGCATCCCGGCGACCACCGCGCCGCGCGGCAGGGCCGACGCGGCGCGCGCCGGCATGGTCGCGAGGTGCGCCTCCGCGGCGTCGATGAGCCTCGCGCCGACCTCCGCCTCGAGGCAGGCTCCACGCGCTTCGGTCACGGCGCCCAGCCAAGCCCCACCGACGGCGCAAACCGCGGCGAGGCCGACCGCCGGTCCATCGATCTGTCCCGTCTCGATCAGCGAGCCGGCGAGCCGCGCCAGCGCCACGGCGCCGGCGAGCGTCGTGGCGGTACGCAAGGCATGGAGGCCGTGGATGCGATGCAGTCCCCCTCGCGCCGCCCTCCGGGCGAGGCCGAGCGCGGCGGGTTCGAGCGGCGCGCGGTTGGAACCGGCGCGCGATGTTCTCTGGCGGTGCATCCCGCCTTGTGCGGGGCACCGCCCGGGCCGGCTTTGATCTGCCTCAAGGCTCCGGGCCCATCGCCGGGCGAGGGAGGCGGCCGGACCAGGAGACCTCCATGACCGATCCGCTGCTCGTCGACCTGTCGCGCCTGCAATTCGCGCTGACGGCGATGTACCACTTCCTGTTCGTGCCTCTGACGCTCGGGCTCTCGATCCTGGTCGCCATGATGGAGACCGTCTACGTCATGACGCGCCGCAAGATCTGGCGCGACATGACGAAGTTCTGGGGCCTGCTATTCGGCATCAACTTCGCGCTCGGCGTCGCCACCGGCCTGACCATGGAATTCCAGTTCGGGATGAACTGGGCCTACTACTCCCACTACGTCGGCGACGTGTTCGGGGCCCCGCTCGCCATCGAGGGCCTGATGGCCTTCTTCCTGGAGGCGACCTTCGTCGGGCTGTTCTTCTTCGGATGGGACAAGCTGAAGCCGCTCACCCACTGCGCCGTCACTTGGCTGATGGCGCTCGGCACGAATTTCTCCGCACTTTGGATCCTGATCGCCAACGGCTGGATGCAGAACCCGGTCGGCGCCCTGTTCAACCCCGACACGATGCGTATGGAGGTGACCGACTTCGCCGCCGTGATCCTCAATCCCGTCGCCCAGGCGAAGTTCGTCCACACGGTCTCGGCCGGCTACGTCTGCGGCGCGGTGTTCGTGCTCGGCGTCTCAGCCTTCTACATCCTGCGGGGCCGGCACCTGGAGCTTGCCAAGCGCTCGTTCGCCATCGCGGCGGCCTTCGGCCTCGCCTCCGCGCTCAGCGTCGTCGTGCTCGGCGACGAGAGCGGCTACGCCGTCACCGACCACCAGAAGATGAAGCTCGCCGCCATGGAGGCGATGTGGCACACCGAGCCGGCACCGGCGGCCTTCACCGTGGTCGGCGTCCCGGACGTGGAAAGCCGCACGACCCGCTACGCGGTCCATATCCCGTGGGCCATGGGCCTGATCGGCACGCGGTCGCTGTCCACCGAGATCCCCGGCATCACCGAACTGGTCGAGCACGCCCGGGGTCGGATCCGCAACGGGCTCGTGGCCTACGATGCGCTGGAGCGCATCAAAGCCGACCGCGCGGACGCCGACGCCCGGGCGATCTTCGCCCGGACGCAACAGGATCTCGGCTACGCCCAGCTCCTGAAGCCGCTCATCGGCGACCCGCGCAAGGCGACCGACGCGGATATCGAGCGGGCGGCATGGTCGACCGTGCCGCACGTGCCCTCGATCTTCCTCACCTTCCGGGCCATGGTGGCCTGCGGGTTCCTTCTGATCGCGTTGTTCGGCGCCGCGCTCTGGTACACGGCGCGCGAGGCCGCGGCGCCGCGCTGGCTGTTCCGGGCCGCACTGCTCGCCCTGCCGCTGCCCTGGATCGCCATCGAGTTCGGCTGGTTCGTCGCCGAGTTCGGCCGCCAGCCCTGGATCATCGAGGGCGTCCTGCCGACCGCGCTCGCCACCTCGGAACTCGGAATTCCCTCCCTGCTGATCACCATCGCCGGATTCACCCTGGTCTACGGCGCGCTGGCGGTGGTGGAAGTCCGCCTGATGCTGCGGGCCATCGCCAAGGGGCCCGAGACGCTGGCCGAGGATCCGGCGGCGCTGTTCCCGGGCGTCGGCGCGAACCGAGACGGCGCGCGCCTGGTCGCGGCCGAGTGACCGCCTGCGTCCGTCTTCCCTCCTCTGGCCCTCCATAGCCCTCGCACAGGAATCTTCTCCGATGTTCGCCTTCCTCTCGGATTACGAGACACTCCGCCTGACGTGGTGGCTGCTCCTCGGCGTGCTGTTGATCGGGTTCGCCGTCACTGACGGCTTCGACCTCGGCGTGGGCGCGCTCCTCCCCTTCGTCGCCCGTACCGATGTCGAACGGCGGGTGGCGATCCACACCGTCTCCGCGACGTGGGAAGGCAACCAGGTCTGGCTGGTGCTGGCCGGCGGCGCGATCTTCGCCGCGTGGCCGGCGCTCTACGCGCTGAGCTTCTCCGGCTTCTACCTCGCCATGTTCCTGGCGCTGGTCGCGCTGATCCTGCGCCCCGTGGCCTTCAAGTACCGCTCGAAGAACGAGAGCGCGGCTTGGCGCTCGGCGTGGGACTGGGCCCTCTTCGTCGGTGGGGCGGTGCCGGCCCTGATCTTCGGCGTCGCCGTCGGCAACGTGCTCCAGGGGGTCCCCTTCCACTTCACGGACGACCTGCGTCCGATCTATGGCGGCACCCTCTTCGGCCTGCTCAACCCCCTCGCCCTCCTCTGCGGTCTCCTCTCGGTCGCGATGCTGGTCGCTCACGGGGCCGCATGGCTCACCCGCAAGGCGGAAGGTCCGGTCGCGGTGCGCGCGCGCGCGGCCGGGTCGAGGGCGGCGCTCGCCACCGCGGCGCTCTTCGCGCTCGGTGGTGTGTTGATCTGGGCGGGCGCCTTCGGCGGCTACCGCGTCGTGACCCCTCTTCCCGGCGACGGCGCCTCCAATCCGCTGACCAAGGAGGTCGTCGCGGAGGCCGGCGCGTGGCTCGCGAACTTCCGAGCACAGCCGGTGCTGGCCCTCGTGCCGCTCATCGGCGTCATGGCCCCGCTTCTGGCAGCGGCGGGCTTCCGCGCCGGCCGGGCGGGCCTGACGCTGCTGGCCTCGACGCTCGGCATCGCCTGCATCATCGCGACCGTCGGCCTCGCGATGTTCCCCGTCATCCTGCCGTCGAGCACGCATCCGGGCCACGCACTGACCGTGTTCGATGCCTCCTCCAGCCGAGCGACGCTGCGCAACATGCTCATCGCGACGGTGGTCTTCCTGCCGCTGATCCTCGCCTACACGGCCTGGGTCTACCGGGTGCTCCGGGGCAAGGTCTCGGAGCGCGACATCACCGCTCCCGGCTCGCCGGCCTATTGAGGCGTATCCCCGCCCCGACAAGTCCCCTTACGAACCGAGAAGGAAGCGACGATGTGGTATTTCGCCTGGGTTCTCGGCCTCGGACTGGCCGCGGCCGCCGGCATCCTGAATGCCCTCTGGTACGAGTTGCGCACGGTTCGGGATGCACCGCAGGACATCGCGGCGCAGCTCCCAACACCCTGAGGCCGGAGGGGATTCCTACGGTGTGGCATCTCGCTGGGGTCGCCGTCGGCTTTGTCGACCCGGAAGACTGATGCCGTGGCGGCGGGGGGCGTGGAGCCGACCTTGGGATTGCAGGAGCGCGTCCAGGGGCACGTTCTGGGGCGCTGTGTCGGGCGCTGACGTCGTACTCTACGCCCAAGCCTTCGCCGGAAACTTCGGGCGAGACGGCGAGGTACCTCGCCACTCTGCGTGCGGCTCGAAGCAACGACATGATCGACGCCGTGCCGCCCGGCATCGCTCCGGACGCCGCGGCAGTCCGCCCGGCGCTGCTCGACCGCCGCTGCCGTGAGGCCGGCGCGGATCCCGGCTCCCGCGCGGAGCACATCGCGCGGGTCGCGGCTGGGTTGAGGAGCCTGACCGGCGGGCTCCGCAGGAAGCTGGAGGCTCTCGATCCGTCCGTACCGCTGAGCGGTGCCGTCGCGAGGCGGCCGAGATGGCGCTCGCGCTGGCCGACCCGGGGCGAGCATCGGTTCCGGGGCGGCTTCAGCGGTCTTCGCTTCCGCCTGCGCTTCGGGCCCCGCGGCCAGGTGAGGTTCCGGGGCAGCCAGGGCGGGGACCCGGGCGGCGCTGGGAGGCACTCGGTCCCGTTCGCGCCGGGCGCGGCGTGAACGATCCCCTTGAGCTGGATCAAGGTGGATGCCGCGAGCGGGGATCAGGGTCGCCGTAGCGCCGGAACCACGGCGACGGAGGCGGACATGCGGATCTCCAACATCCTGGTCTCGGTCGACCTTGGGGCGGCGGCCACGGACCGTGTCCGGCTGGCCGCCGATATCGCCGGGCGCTTCGAGGCTACCCTGACCGGCGTCGCCGCGCGGCAGCTCGTCACTATGATCCCGGTCGAGAGCCCCGATGCGTCGGAGCGCATCTTCGAGATCGAGGAAACGCGGGCGAAGGAGGAGCTGGCCGAGGCGCGCGCGCTGTTCGTGCGCGAGGCCGGCGAACGGGCCGGGACCGCGTGGCGGGGGGCGCTGGCGGAGCCTCTGGCCTATCTGGTGGAACAGGCCCGCGCCGCCGACCTCGTGGTCGTGGGCCGCCAGGGACCGGCCGACGGCGATCCCGGACTGATGGGTGTCGCCGCGGGAGCTCTGCTGATGGAGGTGGGGCGTCCCGTTCTCGTCGCACCACCCGGCGTCGAGCGCCTCGCGGCAAAGCGAATGGTCGTGGCCTGGAAGGACACCCGCGAGGCACGCCGTGCCGTCCACGACGCCCTGCCGTTCCTGGTGCGGGCCGACCAAGTCCACGTCGCGGTGGCGGGTCCGGACGCGCGTCGAGAGGGTGTGGCCGATGTCGCCGCCTACCTGTCGGGCCACGGCGTCAGCGTCGCCACCCACCTGCTGCACCAGCCCGAGATCGGCGCCGCGGACGAGATCCTCCGGTTCGCACGGCGGGAGGACGCTGACCTCATCGTGATGGGCGCCTACGGCCACTCCAGGCTGCGCGAGTGGGTCTTCGGGGGCGCGACCCGGGACATGCTGCAGGGCACCTCCCTCAGCTGCCTGATGAGCCACTGATGAGACCGGTCACCCGCCTCGCCGCCAACCTCGCCGTCATCCTCGCGGTCATGTCGGGCCTGCCCGCCGCACCCGCGACGGCCTGGAACCGGCAGGTGCGCCAGGGCGAGACCCTCGCCCGGACCAACTGCGCCCGGTGCCACGCGGTCGGGCGCATCGGGGAAAGCCCGCTGCGTGCCGCGCCACCCTTTCGCGAACTGCATACGCGCTACCCCGTCGAGGATCTCGGCGAGGCGCTGACCGAGGGCATCCGCACCGGCCATCCGAGCATGCCCGAGTTCCGGTTCGACCCGGACCAAGCGGAAAACCTGATCGCCTACCTGAAGTCGCTCGAGCGCTGAGGGAGAGCCTCGATGTACCTGCGCTGCCTCCTCGTCCCCACGGCCCCAGGCATCGATGCCACCCACCGGCTGGACGCAGCCCTGCGCCTCGGGCGGCGGCTGCAGGCGCACATCGGGGTCGCCTTCATAGCGCCGGGCCCGGAGCACGTGCTCGCCGGCATGGCGAGCCTCGTGCCCATGGACTGCGCGACCATCGAGGCCATCGCGCGGGGTGCGCGCGAGGCGGCGACCGAGGGCAAGGCGGTCCTGGAAGCGTGGTGCAGACGCGAGGGCGTGCCATTGGTCACCAAGGCCGAACGGCTGGACGCCACCTTCGTGACCTGGACCGAACACGCGGGCGAGGTCGAGCCACTGCTGACGCTGGCCGGGCGGGTGAACGACCTCGTCATCGTCGACCGGCCCGATCCGGCGCGATCCTTCACCGGGCGGGCACTCGACACGGCCCTGTTCTCGGTCGGCCGTCCAACGCTGATGGTCGGCGACACCATTCCGTACGATCTGCTGGACCACGTCGTCGTCGCCTGGAACGGCAGCCTGGAGGCGACGCGGCTGATCAGCCAGTCCATCACGCTGCTGCACGAGGCCGCCAGGGTCACGGTCGTGCATGCCCGGACCGAACGCTTCGAGGAGGCGCGGGCGGCGGACCTGTGCGCCTACCTGCGCTGGCACGGCATCGTGGCCGAGGCCGTCAATCTGCCGGTGGAGGATGAGACACCGGTCGGCGCGGCCATCCTTGCCGAGGCGGAGCGGCGGAACGCGTCCATGCTGGCGTTGGGCGCCTACACCCACAGCCGCGTGCGCGAGTTCCTGCTCGGCGGCGTCACCCGTCACGTGATCGAGAACGCCCGCATTCCCGTGCTCATGGCTCACTGATGCAACGAGCCTGCAGGGTGGCCTTGAAATGGGTTGCCCCATCCCAGGACACCGGCGGCCCCGTCCTCAACGTCGTGAATTGTGGCAGTGCATGCGTGGCGGCGCCGTGCCGCAATCCAGGCTGCAAGTCTGGTGGGGCTTGCAGAACCACTGCAGGGTCCCGCTTCTCAGGCAGGCGCCCGCGCAATGGCGGTGGGGCGCATTTGCCGGCTCGACGAACATCCCTTTCGCATCTGGCGAGCCGGCCGTCGGCTGCGCCTGGGCGGGCGACGCGCTCGCCAGGATCACGTCAAGAAACAGGAGGGCTGCGCGTGCCTCGCTGGTCCGCAGAAGGCCGGGCATCAGTGGCTCATGAGGCAGCAGACGGGGGCGTAGGACAGTAGGTCGCGAGTGACGCCGCCGAACGCCCACTCGCGGAGGCGGCCGTGGCCGTAGGCGCCCGTGACGATCAGGTCGGCCCCGTGCTCGGCGGCCGCTTCGACCAGCGCTTGCGCAGCGGACACGCCCTCCGCATCGCGGCGCACGCGGATGGCGGAGACGTCATGGGCTTGGAGGAGACGGAGGGTGTCCTGTCCCTCGGAGCCGGCCCCGTCGTCGACGGAGACGACGAGCACCTCGGACGCCCGCTTCAGGAACGGCAGGGCGTCCCGGATCGCACGGCGCGCCTCGCGTGTGTTCTTCCATCCGACCACGACGCGCTTTGCGTCGAGATGGTCGACGCCCGGCGGCACCACCAGCACCGGCCGCCCGAGCTGCATGGTCGCGTCGGCCGGGTCGACCGCGATCAGTGCGGGCCCAGGGTCCGTCTCACGTCCGACAATCACGAGGTCGGCGGCCGCGGCCTGCGCGACCAGGAATGCCAGCGGGAAGTCGAGGTTGGAGCGCCACTCGACGCGGCTGCGCCCGCCGACGGCCTCCTCGAAGGCCTCGTGGGCCACCCGGAGGTCGTTCAGAACCGCCTCTTGAATCGAGGAAAGGCCGAACGCCCCTCCTGGCGTCGGACCGGCCGGAGTCCAGCTATAATCCGGCATCTCCGCCGCGACGCCGGTCAGGCCGGCGCGAAAGTCGTCGGCGAGGTGTCCCGCCAGCCGCACGCGGCTTCGCGCGCCCTCCGTCAGGTCGACGGCGACCATGATGCTCGCGTAGGTCATGGGACGGCTCCGGGTCGAAGGGCGATGGAACGGCCGCGGGCAGGCCATGCGGCCTCGCCCCTCTTGATGGTCTCAGCCGAGCGTGAGGTGATCCTCGACGGCGCACACGCCTGGGGCCGACCACGCGGCGGACTCGGCGAGGCGGCGCTCGTGCCAGGCGTTGACCTTGCCCTCTAGGACGACCCGCGCATCCTTGACCGTCACCTTGATGGCGTCGGCCTCAAGCTCGGCGTTGCGCTTGAGCGCCGCCAGGATCTTCGCGCGAACGTCGGGCGCGCTCGCTTTCGGCGCCACTTCGATGGTGTTGATGATGCCGGCGACGCCCGCGAGGCGCTTGATCGACCGGTAGGCCTCCTCCTTCTGGTACTGCCAGTCGACTCGACCGGTGAGCGTCACCCAGCCGTTCTGCACCTTCACCTGTACGGCAGCCTTGGGCACTGTCGCGGACCAGTCGAGCATCTGCACCGCGCGTTGCGCCAAGTCCTCGTCGCGCGGCGGCGTTTCCCCGCCGAAGCGCACCTTGATCTCCTCGACGACGCCGCGGACGCCGCGCACCTTCTGGGCCGCCTTCTCGGCGGCGACGCGTTCCGTGAAGCTGGCGACGTGGCCCGTGAGCGTGACGATGCCCTTGTTCACGGCCACGCCGATGTGGGCGGCGTCGATGCTGGGGTCGAAGTCGAGCTCGTCGATGACGTTCTGGCGGATCAGCTTGTCACCCATCGTCGGATCTCCTCGATGATGTCCAGGCGACGCCCGGCCGGGGCCGACGCTAGGCCCGGCAGGCGACCGGACATTGATCCAGCGCAACCTCTGCCCCGGCGGCGATCCGGTGCAGCATCGGGCAGGCCCGGGGACAGCCCGGGACGGCGCACCCGGCGGTTACGGCGGAGACCATGTCCCGGGCGTCGAACAGCCGGGCGAACAGCGGCACGTCCGCGAAGGCTTTCGGAACCCGGGCGTTCCCCGCGATCAGGGCGAAGGGGATGCCCCGTCGGCGCAGCGCGCAGGCGAGCGGGAAGCACGGGCCCTCAATCAGGTCGACGCTGACGATGGCGAAATCCGGAGGCGTCCCGTCGAGGCTTCCGGTGGCGTCGCTGCTGGTGCCGTAAGGACCACTTACCGCGCAGCCGGCATCCTTCAGGACATCCTCCAGCCACATCCCCGGCAGCGCCTGCGGCTCAGCGACCAGCACGACCGGCCGCACCTCCGTTCCGTTGTCCATCGCCCGACACTCATCCCCGGTCGCGATGGTGCGAGGATGGACCGGGCGGACCGGTCCGCCTTGCGCTAGGTCAAGGGCAGCGCAACCTTGGCGAACATGGCCGCAACGGCGAGCAGCATGCAGGTCGTGGCGATCCATCCGATCAGCCGGAGCGGCCCGCGCACCGCGAAGGCGCCCATGATGTCGGAGCGGGAAGCGGCCAGCATCATCACGGCCATGACCGGCACCGCGATGATTCCGTTGACCACCGCGCTCCAGTAGAGCGCCCGGATCGGGTCGACCGCGCCCAGGCTGATGACCGTGCCGATCAGCGTGGCGAGCGCCACCGTCGCGTAGAAGGCGCGTGCCTCAAGGATGCGCCGTCCGAAACCCACCGGCCAGCGCCGCGCCTCGCCCACCGCGTAAGCCGCGGAGCCCGCGAGCACCGGCACCGCCAGAAGCCCGGTGCCGATGATGCCGAGCGCGAAGACCGTCGCGGAGAACGGGCCGGCCAGGGGGCGAAGCGCCTCCGCGGCCTGAGCTGAGGTCTGGATGTCGGTGATGCCGCGCGGGTGAAGCACGGCGGCGGTGGTGACCATGATGGCGAGCGCCACGACGTTGGAGAAGGTCATGCCCACGACCGTGTCGACCCCGATGCGGCGGAGAGCGGCGCCTCCCTGCTCGGGCGCGTGCAAGAGGTCGCGCCGGCGCGGAAAGGCGTTCAGGTCCTGGGCCTCCGCGGCCGCCTGCCAGAAGAACAGGTATGGGCTGATGGTCGTGCCGAACAGCGCCACCAACGTGGTCAGCCCTGGGCCGCTGATGTCGACGTGTGGCTGCACCAGGGCGAGACCCAGGTCCCACCAGGACACCCGGGCGAGGATCACCACGCCGAGATAGGCGAACAGGCTGAGTGTCAGCCACTTCAGGACGGCGACGTAGCGTGCGTACCGCAGGACGAGCTGCATGTAGGCGCAGATGCCGGCGAAGAGCGCGACGTAGAGCCAGCGCGGTCCCGGCAGGAGCAGGTCGAGCGCGTCCGCCATGGCCCCGAGGTCGGCACCGAGGTTCAGGACGTTGGCGGTGAGCAGCAGGAGCACCACGGTCTGCAGCAGGCCGTTCGGGTAATGCTCGCGCAGCACGCCGGCGATGCCATGGCCGGTCGTGCGCCCGATCCGGGCGGAGACCATCTGCACCGCCGCCATCAGCGGCAGGGTGTAAAGCATGGTCCAGCACAGGCCGTAGCCGAGTTGCGCTCCGGCCTGACCGTAGGTGGCGATGCCGCTGGGATCGTCGTCGGAGGCGCCGGTGATCAGGCCCGGTCCGAGCACCCGCAGCAGGCACGACGTCGAGGGACCGACGGCCGGACCCGCCACCTCGGGGTCGTCGACGTCCTCGTCGATGGGGCGGACCGACGCGCTCATGCCGCCGCGTTCGGGCCGGCTCCCTCGCCCTGGACGGAGCGCGCAACCCTCAGGGCCGCATCCAGGTCGTTGCGGTCCGTCCCGTAGCGCCGCCAGAGGCCATCCAACCATTCCGGCCGTCCAGCCTCGGCGTCCGGGATCTCGGAGAACGGCACGTGGTACATGCCATCGAGCGCCTCGATGCCGTAGCCGGTGACGGCCCATTGCCGTCCCTGCCAGTGCACGGGTTCGGTGAGTCCCTGGCTCATCCCTACCTCCTCAGGCTGCCTGCTCGTCGAGTTCGGCGACCTCGCAGGTGTCGGCCCGCATGCGCCAGTCGACGATTCCCGCTGTCTGACAGAACAGCGCCTGGGCCGCGCAGGCGGCGGCAGCCGCCGAGTGCGCGGAGACGACGGCCTGCCGCTGCAGGGCACGGTGTTCGTGGCCGCTATCGTCCGGTACGACTTTGCGGAAGGTGACGAGGTACTTGTGCATGGCGCGCCTCCGATCGCGATGGTGCGGAGACCCTGGGCGACGACCGGACCGGCGGCCTTGATCCAGCGCAACGCTCGGCGCGCAGTCAGGCCCTTGGTGCCGGCGGGAAGAAGCGTTCCCGACTTGGTTCAGCCCTGACGACGTGGCCGGTCCGCGCGGTTCGATGCGCGTGTGCCTTGCCGTGCAAGGGCCAGTACCGCTCCATCGCCAAATAAGTGAACGAGGCCGACCACCCGATCAGGAGCAGACCGTTGAGCGCCTCGACTCCGGCGAGCAGCCGGGTGTGCGAGGTCGGGAAATGGTCGCCGAAGCCGAGCGAGGTGTAGGCCACAACCGAGAAGTACAGGCAGTCCTCGAAGGACGTCACCGGAGCGCCCGCGAAGGCGCCGACGCCCAGTCGGAGCACGAGCAGCCAGTAGGCGCCAGCGTAGATCCAGACCGCAACGGTGTGCCCGACGAAGGTCATCAGCACCACGGCGAGGATCCGGGCGCGCGGCGGCACCGGCAGCTCGGACAGGTGCTCCGAGGTTAGCCGCAGCGTCTCGTAGAGCACCAGGATCGTGGACACGACGAGGACGACGCTGACCGCGAGGGCGAGGAGCATGGCGCTGGACCGGGTGGATGCTGTCGGTGAGCCTGCACCAGGAGCCGAGAGCCTCATTGACCTGGCTCAAGGCCTCCGAAGGCCGCGCCGTGATCCAGATCAAGGCGGCTTGCCGCCGGATGACCTTCCCTTCCGGAGGTGCCCGCGGATGTGCCCGCGACGGCGTCCCGACCCGGGAGGCGGCCATGGCCGACGTACAGGGAGCGGAGGAACTCTGGACCACGGGCCTGCTGCCCGAGGGCGTCCTGGAGCGGTGGTTCGTGGCGGACGGGGCGCGGGTGCGGGCCGGCGAGACCGTAGCCGCCGTGCGCATCGGCGCAGCCCTGCACGACATCGCCTCGCCGGCCGGGGGCCGCCTGACGGTCCTGGCGCCCGTCGACGGATTGGTCGACCCCGGCCGCATCATCGCCGAGGTCAACGCCTGAAACCTTGGAGGCAGCCCATGTCCCACACGAACACGGCCACGCCGTCGCCGACTTGGCGGACGGAAGAGATCCTGGTTGGCATCCTGCAGCACGCGGCCGGCGTCGCGCTGCTCCTGGCGGCGTGGGTGCTGGTCTTCACCGACCATGCTCGCGCGGCCGGGTCCGCGCTCGTGCCGGGTTTGCTCATCATCACGCTCTACGGTGTCAACCAGATCCGCTTCCGGGCCGTGCTCGAACGGGCGGTCCTTCTCGTCGGGGCCTGGACGCTCGTCGCGCCCTGGGCGCTCGGGTTCGCGGCCAATGACGGAGCGACGTGGGCGCATGTTGCGCTCGGTAGCGTGGCCATCGCGACCGCCGTGGCCCTGCTGCGGATCGCGAGGCGGCCATGACGCTCCCGGCGCGCGTCGCCCGTGCGGCCGCCCTGGTCACCCTTCTGGCGGCCTGTACCGCCACCTCGGCTGCCGGTGCCGCCGAGGACCACCGCATCCGGGGATGGACCATCGCCACGCAGCTCTGCAGTCCGTGTCACGTCATCGGCCGCGCTTCGCAGCCCGGCGAGTTCGTAGGGCCGGCGTTCCTCCGGGTCGCCGGCATGCCCTCGACGACCGGACCGGCGCTCAACGTCTTCCTGCAGAGCCACCATCGGCGGATGCCGAGCCTGCGGCTCGACCGGGACGAGCTGGACGCGGTCATCGACTACATCCTCAGCCTCAAGGAGGCAGAGGCCGTACAACGGTGAGGCCTGTTTCGGAGGGGCGGTGACGAATGAGGCGAAGGCTCAACCAACCGAAGCATGCCCCGCTCTCCAGGTCGCCCTCGACGGCCTCGTGGACGGACAGTCACCGCGCCTGACGAACGCGGAGTGCGATCGCCTCTTCGGCGTCAACGATGCCCTCGTCGGTCGGGTCGCCAACTGCGCGCGTGGCCACCAGGGCATCGTGCTCTGGGGCGCGACCGGCTGACCGTTCGCCGGCAGCCGCGAGCCTTTGACGAACCCGATCCCGAGGCTCCCGAGATCCAGGTCGGAGGCGCGGCCGTGTTGCCCTATCCCGTGCGCCTGGCCGACATCGGTGGCACCGGCGCCCGCTTCTTCGTCCTGCCCGTGCCGCACGGGCGTCCGGGCGCGATCTGGACGGTGTCGACGACCGCCTTTACCGGCCCGGTCGATGCCATCAAGGCTTATCTCGCCTGGCATGACGTGGATCGGCCGCGCTCGGCCTTCCTCGCGGTGGCGGGGCGCGTCGACGGCGGGATCACGGCCCAGAGGCTGCTGTCCGGACCGGGGCTCGTCAGGCTTGCCCGGGCCATCGCGGCGGTGCGCGGCGCGACTTCCCGCTGGGATCTACCCGCCGCGGTCCTCGACGAGACGAAGGCCAACCCACTCGCCAGAGAGGCGGACCACCAGTTCGCGCGCCTGCTGGGCCGGTTCGCGGGCGATCCCGCGCATCGTGGTCACCCGCCCGGAGCCGGCTATCGGCGACCTCGCGGCGCTCCCGGCCGACGAGGACCGCTTCCTATTCCCCGGCCAGGACTGGCGGGCTTGAGGCAGGTCAAGGTCGCTCGACCCGGCCGCCCGCACAGTGACGGCCGGAGATTCGATCCCAGGAGACCACCATGTCCTATGCGAGCATCTTGGTCGCGGTCGACGACGGGCGTCACGCGCCGGCACGGGTGCGCCTTGCCGCGGAGTTGGCACATCGCCTCAGCGCGCGCCTCGTCGGGGCCGCCGCCTGCGTCCCGGATTATCCCCGGGGCTACGGCGAGACCGCCGTGCCCATGGGTATGGTCATCGAGGAGATCCGCCAAGCGGCACTGGACCGGATCGCGGGTGTCGAACAGGTCTTCAGCCAGGGCTCCTGCCTGAACGACCGCGTCGAGTGGCGCTCGGACCTCGATCATCCCGTGCATTTCCTCGAGCAGCAGTCGCGGGCGGCCGACCTCGTCGTGGTCGGCCGCTACGCAGACGATGAGGGCGTGACGGTCGGCTTAGCCGTCGACGCCGGCGACGTCCTGATGGGGATAGGGAAGCCCGTTCTGGTCGTACCGGCTGGCGTCGAGCACCTGGAGGCCAGGCGCGTGCTCGTCGGCTGGAAGAACACTCCCCAGACGCGGCGGGCGGTGTCGGACGCCCTGCCGCTGCTCAGACGCGCCGAGGCGGTGCAGGTATTCCGCGTGTCGGACGGCGAGGACCGGGCCGAGGTCGAGGACGTGGCCCGATACCTGGCGTTGCACGACGTCAATGCGACGGCGCAACTGGCCAAGCCCTCGGGCTGGACCGTCGCGGACGACGTCCGGAAGGCGACGCGTGATTTCGACGCCGACCTGATCGTGACCGGCGCGTACGGCTACAGCCGGTTGCGCGAGTGGTTCTTCGGAGGGGTCACGCGTGACCTGCTGACGCAGGCGCCTGTCTGCTGCCTGCTGTCCCACTGACCGGAGGGTGTGGCGATGGCCGATCCGGGCAACCCTGGCAATCCTGCGCCGGACTTCCCGCCCCCGTCTCCCGTCCGCCCCCCGGAGCCGGGTCAGAACCCGCTGCCAGAGCCATTGGGCGTGCCGCCCTCGGAGCCGGAAGACGTGCCGCCGGCGAACGAGCCGCTCGGCATCCCGGGCGGGATGCCGCCGGAGATCGTACCCTGAACGCCCGCGCTCACGGGACGCTCGGCTGAATCCTCTGGTCCGTGAACGGCATGGTGGTCGGCGTTTGGATGCGTATGACTTACACGCCGCCGGCCGTGTGGCAGGCATTGCAGGCTGCCGTCAGCTCCGCGAAGGCGGTCTGGGACCTCCGTTGCGTCCGTTCGCCGGGCCGCCTCTCGCATGCGAGCGAGGCCGCGGTCTGAGTCCATCACGAACTCGACCGGTATGTCCCTGTACAGCAACGCCCGACGGTCAGATCATCCGAGACGTGACGCAACTGTATGCGACCAACGCCCAGTCCTCCCCCCTGCTGCCAACCAGATCCTGGTGCGACACGCCGAGATCACGCCAACATCCGGAGCAAAATGTTCTCGAGGCCTGGTTGGGCTCGGTTCGGGGACGGTGAGGATGGAGGCCGAGCGTACGGAGGCTGCTGACCCGTGGCATCGGTGCAGAGGACGACGCTATCGGGCAGATTGGTAATGGCTCGATCCATAGCGGTAGGTCTCCGGCGGTCGGGCTGGGACCGGGCCAACGGCGTTCGCCGCATTCCGACGACCGAGGTGGAGATAGTTCGGGCGGAACAGTGAGGCGCGCTCCAGCGCGGGCAAGTCGAGGATGGTCAGCCAGCGGCCGCGCAGCGTGATCAGGTCCCGGTCGCGCAGCGCCCTGAGGCAGCGATTGACATGCACCTCGGTCAGGCCCAACGCGTCGGCAAGTTCCGACTGGCGCAGCGGCAACCCGTAACCGAAGTCCCGCGTCAGCCCGACGGCCCGAAGCCGGTGGAACAATTCGCAGAACAAGTGGCCGAGTCGCGCGATCCCTTCGCGTCGGGCGATGTTGACCGTCCACTCGCGCTGCACGGAGACTGCGGCGAGCATCTCCCACCACAGCGCCCGGCCGACGATCGGGCGGCTGCCGACGAGGGCGTCCAGCCGGTCGCGGGCGATCTCTGCCAGGGTGACCGGGGTGATCGTTCCGATGGAATGGTCCATCTCGCAAAGCACGTTCACGTGGGTATCGCACAGGTCGCCGGGCAACAGGATGGCGGTGATCTGGCGGCGGCCGTCATCCAGTTGCCTGTATCGGCAGGCCCAGCCATCCAGGATCATCCGGACGGGCCCGTGCGCTTGGCCCTCGTGAGCGATATCCTCCCGCGCCCCGACCTGCCGCCGCTTGGCGGTCGCCCCGTGGAGGGCTAGGCGGTCGGCGTCCGACAGCGGCGTGAACCATTGCAGCTTCGCGATGAGGAAGTTCGGCAGTACGGCCTTGAGATTCGAGGGCCTTGTCGCGCGGTGCGATTTTCCGGGCAGGGGAGTCGGCGCGCGCATTCGGCAGGACCCATGCTCGATCTGCGTTGGGGTGGCCCAATCTGATCTTGGCAACGTCCCGCAACATTGAGATGCATCAATCCTTCATTCGCAAAAGACTCCCGCATGCCATCCCGATGGAACCGATCAGGATCGGGACCTCCACGAGGCGCGGCCGGAGGCTTGCTGCGCGCGCACAGCACCGTTCGTTCCGGATGCCGCAGCCCAGCGTGCCACCACGGCTCGAACGCGCGCCCCGAGGCGGGAGGCAGCTCTAGCCGCACGACCCGTGAGCGCGAAGCCCCGGGCCTGCCCGGGATCCGGCCCAGGCGATCACCGCTTCTCAATCCAGAGATCCTTCGCATGACGCGCGTGGCCCAGCACCCGTCCAATGGATCCGGACCGCCGCTGGATGTCTGCTCCGGAGCAGGCGTCAGCGTCGTTGGAGCGGCTGTAATGGGCCACCGTATTCGAGGACCGGTGACGGCCCGAGGTGCGACGGAAGGGGAGACGATCCGCTCGCCCATCTCGGCATAACCCGCCGTCGGCGAGCATCAGCCTGACGTCGTGCTGCTCGCCGTAGCGGATGCCAATGGCATCGCCGGCCTCGGAGGTGGTGCCGACGAGCCGGAACAGGGAAGCGGACGCCGTGCAGCACGCCATCATCCTGAGGGGCCAGGCCGAGGCGCAGGACCGGAACGTGCCTCTGGCCAGCAACCTGAGACGCGCGCATCGCGGCGCGACGCCTGGCCAGGGGGCCGGGATGGCTCGGCAAGGAAGGGGTCGGCGACGAGGCCGAGGATGACTGACCGGTCCGCAGGTTCGTCGCGGGCACCAACGCCCCCGGACGGCGCTGCGCCGCCGCCTATGCTACCCCGGCCGTTCGCACCGCCTGAGTTTCCGCCAGCCCGCTACTGCTCGACGGCGACGTGCCGGCTCCCAACCGGGGCCACGCCGCAAACAGCCCCCTGCTAGGAGCCGAGCCCGAGCCGGCGCCCTGGGCGAAGGCAGCGTGCATCACAGCAACGATAAGTCCATTCGCGAGGGCGATGGTCAGGCCGCAGGATTTCACGGGCGGTTTCCCGTCATCGAGGGTGTAGATCAAGGGTCGTGCTTGGCCGACCCAGCCTTACGGGCACCGTTCCGCATCCGGCGCGTGCGGTCTCGCCGACACGAAATCGGGCCCCCGTTACCGCGTCTGTTATCCAGCGGATGTCGCGGAACGTCTGATCGGCGTGAGATGAAGCTAAGTCTTTGTTCTGACTGGTGCCGGTGGAGAGGATCGAACTCCCGACCTTCGGTTTACAAAACCGCTGCACTACCGCTGTGCTACACCGGCGGGCGCTCTGAAACCATTGGAGACGCTCAGGGTTTCGGCGCGTCAGAAGCGCTTTTGACTACGTTTGGGGGCGCTTCGTCAAGGCACAAGGTGCGGCATCCCCGTCCACGGCGGGCCGGTGCAGGACGTGGAGCGGGCGTGGCCGATCGAATCCGGCTCGTCGGGAGCCACGGCGGATCGGTCCATGGCCGGACGAGGCTCGTTGACCGCGCGCCGCTGAATCGGACCTCAACCGCGGCTGCCCCCCGCGAAGGAGGACCCGGCGCATCCAGCCGCCGGCCTTGCATCGGGTCGCCCGGCCAGGCCGGCGCGGCTGAGCGCGATCTTCGACAGGCTGAGCGCCGATCCGTTCCAATACTCACAGGATGTATCTGCCTCATTCGTGCTGCGATCTTGCATCGATTTTCCGGCTTCGCGCGTTTGAACCATCGAAGGACCGATATTTCGGTGTGATAGTCGACAGAATGGAGGCGTCAATGCTCCGCGGTGGTTTGCTATGGTTGTTGGGAATCCCGCTCCCGATCATCCTGTTGCTGTGGTTCTTCGGCGTCTTCCACTGAGCGCGCGCGGGCCGGCACCATGCCTTACACGGTCGAGATCACGACGCCGTCAGTTGAAGTGAACGGTGCGGAGCAGGCTGCGCGGATGTACCAGCTGCCCGACCCGTTCAGCACGCTGTCCGAGGCCCAGGAGGCGGCGATCGCCCACATTGCGGACCTCGGGCTCGATCCCAGCAAAGTCCTGTACACCGTGTTCGACCGTGAGGGATTCACGGTCGCGTCCAATGCCGATCAGCCGGCCGAGGCCGGGTGACACGCGGGTCGAGGGCGATCCGCCCTCGGCCGCCCGATCGGCTCTCGACGTCGCGCTGGCCGGATACGCATCCGCGCCACGTCGAACGGGGCGGCAGCGTCGCCGTGGGCGGCCCTCGGGGACCGGCTTGATGGACGACGCGTCAGTCCGTTGCGGTGGCGATCAGCGAGAATGAGCCGGCGCGCACGAATGTGCCCGCGATGAGCGACGCGATCAGAAGCAGGTTGGATGCCTCGGGCGCCGAACGGCGCCGCTCCGACAGACCGTCCACGGCTACGCTGGGTTGCAGGTGGGTCCGCGTGGAAGGGGCTGGCCAAGAGTGGGCTGACGACCGGCCGACCTGGTCGTCAGCCCACTCTTGGCCAGCCCCCCGCGACGCGGCCTTAACGATCCATTTACCACGGGCTCACAAGCATCGGCCTGCAACCGGAGCGCAGTGACCCGCCATGCTTGACGTCGTGTTCTGGTGGTGCGCGATCGTGGCCCTTGTCGGATCTGCCGCCTTGGTCGGCATCACGCTCTTGGTCGGGCGCGCACCCAGATCGCACCCGACCGGGCCCAAGCTTCCCAGGCAAGAGCAGCTGATGATGCGGCACTTCGGTCGAGCCTGAGCAGATCTGCCTCGGCAGGCCGACGCTTCGTCCGTGAAAATGCGGTTGGCCGCAGGTTGTCGTCGCGGAACCGAGGGCCGCCGTCGCGAGACCGGCTCAGCCCGCGGGGATCTTCAACCGTCGCCGTCGCCGGCCTCGTCGCCCGCCTCCTGCAGCCAATCGGGCAAGCCGGGGATCACCTCGCCGGCCACCTCGCCGGCGCTCTCGAGGGCGCGCCCGGCCTTCGCCTCGGGATGCTCGGCCCGAACCTCGGCGAACAACTTGCGCGCCAGCCGATCGATCTCCTCGTCCGACAGGGACTGGTTTTCCGGGTCCGGCATGAGACGCCTCCTCGAAGTGCAGGGCCGTCCGCTGTGGTCCGCGCCGCTCACGCATCGGGGAGCGCCGGATCCCACGGGCGGTCGGGCCGATCGCGCCGCGGCCCGCGCGCATCATGCCGGGAGAGGCTTAGCCAGCCGTGACACGCGCGCGCCGGCGGTTGTGCCGGAATAGGGCGCCGCGTCTCCGGACGAGCGGAACGGATGGGCATGCCGCGGACGCCGAGGTGGCTCTCGCGACGGCCAGTTCACTGGCCGCCCCAGCCGGGGTTCCGCGCCGGATCCGCGGCCCGTCCGGCGCTCCGCGGGCCGTGCGCGGCGAGCGGATCGCGGCCGTGCCCTTCGATTGTGCCCTTCGAGCGGCGCGCGAAGATCCGCCGCTGAAACCGGGGCTGGCGTCATCGTGTGTGGCAGGCTGCGGCAGGATCGGTATCGACTTCGCGCTTCGGAGGTGTATCGATCCGGCAGCCTTGAGCGCCTGAGGACAGCTTTCATGGACATGGCATCCCGGAAGCGAAGCGCGGTGCGTGCAGCCGTGCTGCTCGTCGCCGTGCTGGGCGGGAGCGCCCAGGCCAAGGTCACGCGTCTCGAGATCGCGTCCCGGCAGGCCTACGGCTCGTTCAAGGCCGGGGATTACCTGCGCCTCGACGGGCGTATCGCCGGGGAACTTCCGCCCGACGAAGCCGGCATCCCCGATCTCGACAAGGCGACGCGCAACGCGGCTGGCCGGGTCGCCTACAGTGCGCGCATCATCCTGTTCATCCCCATCAACCCCGCCGCGGGCAACGGCGCGCTGCTGGTCGACGTGCCCAACCGCGGCAAGGCCTACGCGAACGCCCTCTACAACAGCCCGCGCACCCGTCCCGCGCAGTCCGGCAATCTCGATGCCGGCACCGGCTTCCTGGAGGATCGCGGCTACGCCGTTGCCGAGGTGTACTGGGAACTCGGCCGCGGAGCGGACCTGCCCGCCTTCGCCGACGCCGACGGAAAGCGGCGCTTCGTCGAGGGCGTCGGCTTCGCCATCGTGCGTGACGCGGCCGACTTCCTGGCGCACGCCGCGTCCGACACGGCCGGGACGCCGAACCCGCTGGCCGGGACGATCAGCCGGACGCTGGCCACCGGCAAATCGCAGGATGGCCGGTTCCTCAAGACGTTCCTGCTCCACGGCTTCAACCTGGCGGAGGGGCGGCGCGTCTTCGACGGCATGCACGTCTTCGTCTCCGGCGCCGGCCTGCTGCCGATTCTGCAATCGGGCACCGGGCCGGACTCGAGCGCCGACAGGACGCCGAACTTCGCCGATCCGGACTTCCCGGGCGTCAATGACGGGCCGCTCACGATCGGTGAGATCGCCGCCGCCGTGGAGTCCCGCGGCGAGGTTCCGCCGAAGATGATGCTGCTCAATTCCACGGTCGATTACGCGTCGCTGCGCGCCTCCCTGGGCCGGACCGGCGCGCACGGCACCGCCGACCTGCCGCTGCCGCCGAGCGTGCGGATGTACGATGTCGCCGGTGCATCGCACGTCACCGTCGTGAAGGCCCCCGCCTGCGAGCGGCCGCCGGGGCGACTCGACTGGGCGCCGGTCGCCCGCGCCACGCTGCAGCGGCTCGACGGATGGGTGGCGCACAACGAGGCGCCCCCGCCACGCGGCTGATGCCGCTCCAGCCTGCGAAGGACGACCCGGCCGTGCTCCAGGCGCCGCGGACCCTGCCGGAGGCCGTCGTGCAGGTGCCGCAGCGCGACGCGGACGGGAATCCCCTGGGCGGCGTGCGCCTGCCGGACATCGCGGTGCCGCTGGGCGCGCATGGCGGTCAGAACGCGCCCCTGACGACCTTCACGTGCTCGCTGGTCGGCGCCTATCAGCCGTTCGCGCGGGTTCGGGCACCGGGGGAGGGCGGGCCTGCGTCCCTGGCCGAGCGGTACACGGATCAGCAGGACTACGTGAACAAGGTCCGCGTCGCGGCGCGCGCGGCGGAGGCGGACGGCTTTCTGCTGCCGGAGGACGCTGCCGTCATCGTCAACGCGGCGGCCGAAAGCTCCGTTGTCGAACAAAAGGCGCAGGCCGACCCGCCTCGCTGAGCCACGCGCTCCGGACGGTGGACGGGTGATCCGAGCCCCGGCGAGGCCGGACCGGCCTGCGGGCGGCCCCGCTCAGGACCGGTGGTGAAGCGGCCTCGGTCGCCCATGGTGGGCGGGCACGGGCGGACGGGCGCGAGCGGACGTCCCGGACGCCGAAGAGCCCGACCTTGGGCACGGCCCGGCACAGCCGCAGATTCCGAGGACCCACGGCCAGCGACGATCGCGGGAGCCGCCGTTGACGGCCGCTAAATCCCGACCGCGGCAGAACTTTCGCCGAAAGCGCAGAACGTCGACTTGTCACCAGGAAAGCCTGGTGGAGCTGAGGGGATTCGAACCCCTGACCTCCGCAGTGCGATTGCGGCGCTCTCCCATCTGAGCTACAGCCCCGTCGAGGCGCCGGCCTTGTAGGCGCGGGCGGCTCAGCCTGTCAATTCCTGTTTCACCGTCGCCCGCCGCGCGCCGCTCCGGCGCTGGGGCGCGAGCGCCCCGAGGATAGCGCGCGAACCCGCATGAACGCCCTGATCTGGCTCTTCGACACGGTCGTCCAGCTCTTCATCTACGTCCTCATCGCCAGCGCGGTCCTCAGCTGGCTCGTGGCCTTCAACGTGGTGAACGTGCGCAATCCGATCGTCGCGCAGATCGGCGAGGTGCTCTACCGGCTCACCGAGCCGGTGCTGCGGCCGATCCGCAACCTGCTGCCGAATCTCGGCGGCGTCGACATCTCGCCGATCATCCTGATCCTGCTGCTGCTGTTCATCAGCCGCCTGCTGCACGAGTACGCCGTGCCCGCCACCTACGTTTACGCGCAGTAGGATCGCCCGCCCGTGAAGACGAATCCCGGCCGCTTCTTCGAGGATTTCCGCCTCGGCGAGACCATCCGCCACGCCACACCGCGCACCGTGACGGTCGGCGACGTGGCGCTCTACACGGGGCTCTACGGGCCGCGCTTCGCCGTGCAGTCCTCGGACGCCTTCGCGCGCGCCTTCGGCTACCCGAAGAGCCCGCTGGACGACCTGCTCACCTTCCACATGGTGTTCGGCAAGACCGTGCCGGACGTCTCCCTCAACGCGCTCGCCAATCTCGGCTACGCCGAGGGCGGGTTCCGGCGGCCGGTCTATCCGGGCGAGACCCTCTCGACCGTCTCGGAGGTGATCGGTCTCAAGGAGAGCTCGAACCGCCAGACCGGAATCGTCTACGTCCGCTCGGTCGGCTCCGACGAGCGCGGCGAGACCGTGCTGAGCTACTGCCGCTGGGTGCTGGTGCGAAAGCGCGACCCCGAGGCCGTGATCGCCGAGGAGCACGTGCCGGGCCTCGCCAAGGTGGTCGACCCGCTGGATCTCGCGGGCGCCCTGCCGAAGCTCTCGGCGGCCGCCTACGACACGGATCTGGCCGGCAGCCCGCACCGCTTCGCCGACTACGCGGCGGGTGAGAAGATCGACCACGTCGACGGCATGACCGTCGAGGAGGCCGAGCACCAGATCGCCACGCGCCTGTTCCAGAACACCGCCAAGGTGCATTTCGACGGGCTGGCCGCCAAGGACACCCGGTTCGGCCGGCGGCTGATCTACGGCGGCCACGTCATCTCGCTCGCCCGGGCGCTGAGCTTCAACGGGCTCGCCAACGTGTTCGCGATCGCCGGCATCAATGCCGGCCGCCACGTGGCGCCGCTCTTTGCCGGCGACACGGTCTATGCCTGGAGCGAGGTGCTCGCCACCGCCGATGTCGGCCGCGACGATGTGGGGCTCCTGCGCCTGCGCACGGTCGCCACCAAGAATCAGCCCTGCGGCGCCTTCCCGGACCGCGCGGGCGACGGCTACGATCCGGCGGTGATCCTCGACCTCGACTACTGGGCCTTCGTGCCGAAGTAGCGCGGACCCGCACGGCGCGGCGCCCGGATCCGAAGCCCATGGCGGCGACCAGGAGCGCTAGGGCGGCCGCCCTAGCGGTGCGGCGGGCCGGGCCGGAGGATGCGGCCGCGATCGCCGCGATCCACGTTGCCGCCTGGCACGAGACCTATACCGGCCTCCTTCCCGACGAGATGATCTCCACGCTCACCGTCGAGGTGCGGCAGGCGTGGTGGGCGCAGCTTCTGAGCAATCCGCCGGCGACGCGCGGCGGCGCGGCCTACGTGGCCGAATTCGGCGGGAAGTCCGTCGGTTTCGGCACGTGCAACGCCCAGCGCTCCGAGGTGCTGGCGGCGGCGGGCTTCGACGGCGAGATCAGCAGCCTCTACGTGCTGCGCGCCTTCCAGGGGCGCGGGGTCGGCCAGGCCCTGCTGGCGCGGATGGCGACGCGTCTGCAGAGGGCTGAGTACCGCGCCGCCGGCCTCTGGGTGCTGCGCGAGAGCGAGGTCGCCCGGCGCTTCTACGAGCGCTGCGGTGGCCTCTCGCTCGACGGGGAAGTGGGACTGCGCGTCCAGGGCCGGTTCACGGAGGTCGCCTATGGCTGGCGCGATCTCGCGACGCTGGCGGCCCTCGCGCCGGATCCAGGTTCCCGGCCTCCGGCGCGCGGCACCCGGCGGGCGCGCGCAGGCGATTGACCGACAGCCCGGTGCCTCAGCGGATACCGCCCCCCACCACGCCGGCCTCCACCCCCAGCGAGAGACGGTCCGTGACGGCCCACTCGACGCCGACCCCCGCCACCGGCCGCACCGCGATGTCCTGGCGGGTGAACGGCAGCGTCGACGGCGTCGGCCCGACGCGCAGGGTCTCGTGGAGGGCCACGCCGCCGCCCTTGGCGTAGACCAGCACGTCCGGCGTCAGCAGCGTCCCGACCTTCACCTCCAGGGCGCCGGCGAAGTCGCGGGCATAGGCCAGGCGCCCGAAGCCCGGCGTCAGGTTGCCGTCGAGGCCGGCCAGATAGTCGAACCCGCCGCTGATGCCGTAGAGGATCGGGCCCTCCTGCCACATCCGGCCGCCCTCGAAGCCGAGCGTGGGGCCCGCGTAGCTGCCGAAACGGCGGGAGGTGGTCACGGCATACCCGGTCGACAGCCGCGCGTAGGAGCCGGTCCAGCGGCCATACGCGTCCCCGGCCGGCTCGGGCCACGCGAAGGCGGGCAGCGGCGCGAACCCGATCCCCGGCCATAGCAGGCCCTGGGCCGCGGCCGGGCAGGCCTGAAGCAGGCCGACGCCGAGGCCGAGACCGGCGGCACGGCGGCGGAACGGACGCGAAGCGGCACGGCGACTCATGCGGCCATGCTAGCCGAAGGCATCGGGCCGAAACAGGGCAGGGGGGGCGAGCCCGCCGCATCCCGGCCGGGACGCGCCAGAGCACAGGGACCGCGGCCGGTTCGCAATCGGCGTGGGCCGCCGCGGACGGCCGGAGGTGCGGCGCCCTCGTCCCGGCGGGTGCCGGAGCGCGGGCCTTCGTCACGACGGCGGGGACCTCGCGAACCCCGCCGGTCGCGCTATCGCCGACGATCAGTCGCGCACGACCACCTTGGTGCCGACCCGGGCGCGGTCGTAGAGGTCGACCACGTCCTTGTTGGTCATGCGGATGCAGCCGGAGGACACCGCCGCGCCCATCGTCTCGGGCTCGTTCGAGCCGTGGATGCGGTAGAGCGAGGAGCCGAGATAGAGGGCGCGCGCGCCCAGCGGATTGTCCTGGCCGCCGGCCATGTAGCGCGGCAGGTCCGGGCGGCGGGCCAGCATCTGCTGCGGCGGGCGCCAATCCGGCCATTCCTTCTTCATGGTGACGGTCTTGGTGCCGGACCACGAGAAGCCCTGCCGGCCGACTCCGACGCCGTAGCGGACCGCCGCACCCCCGCCGAGCACGTAGTAGAGCCGTCGCTGGCGGGTGGAGACCACGATGGTGCCGGGCCTCTCCTTGCCGGTCCAGGCCACCGTCTCCCGCGGGATCGCCTGACTGCGGAAGATGTTGAGGAAGTCGGCGATCGGGCCCCTGTCCAGCGGGTTGGCCGCCGCGGGGGCGCTCCCGAGCAGCAGCCCCGCGAGCCCGAGCATCGCGATCCGTCTCGACATGGTCTTCGTCCTCCATCGGTCGTGGCGCAGACCTTCGCTGAGGCTGCGCGCTCGTCCGGGCGACCCGGCCCGGACTTCGCGGCGAGGTTGAGGCCGGCCCGCGGGGGAGGGCACTTCCGCGGGTAGCTGTGTGCTGTACGCAACACTCGCCGGGTGGCGCGACGCTGTGGGTGATTGCGCCCGGCGACGGCCATGCTTATCTCGGGATCGTGATCCGATCCGCCGCCCTCCTGGTCCGCCGCGTCGCGGGCCCGCCGGACCGCCTCGTCCGGGGCCTCGCCGTGCTGGCGCTGCTCGTCCTCGCGACGGCCGCGATGGTCACCGCCCCTGCGTGCGCCGAATCCGCGCGGGCCGAAGGACCGGCCTGCGCCATCGCGGGCCCGCGCCTGGCGATGCTTTCGGGTGCGCCGAATGCGCAGCCCGAGGCCGAGCGCTCCGCCTTCGGCCGCACCGATCTCTGCGCCGCCGATTGCGAGATCCTCACCGAACTGGGCCTGCCGCGCCCGCCTGTCGACGCGCCGCGGCCCCGTCACACCGCCGCCGCATCGTTCGATCACAGGTCCGACACCGTGCCGGCCTCCGCGCCGGACGGGACGTTGCACCGGCCTCCACGGCTGGCCTGACGCGCGTCCGGGCCTGACGGCCGGCGGGGGCGCACCTGTCCCGATCTCCGCGCGGCCGGCCCCTTGACCGGCCCCGAGATCCGACTCGACGATGCGCGGGCCCCTGCTCCGCGCCAGCCTTCAGACGCATGTTCCCAGGAGCGTCGGTAACCGTGACCCGCACTCTGTCCGCCCAAACCCTGTCCTCGTTCCGCGCGACGACCTGCGCGACCGTTCTCCTGCCCGCTGCCCTGCTCCTGCTCGGGCTCGCAGCCTGCAACCCGAAGCAGGCCGCCGCGCCGACCCCGCCCGTCCCGGAGGTGGGCTTCGTGAAGGTGGAGCCCCAGGCGATCCCGTACCTGCGCGACCTCCCGGGCCGCGTCGCCCCGATGCGCATCGCCGAGGTCCGCTCCCGGGTCTCCGGGCTCGTGGTGAAGCGGCTGTTCGAGCAGGGCAGCATGGTCAAGGAGGGGGACATCCTCTACAAGATCGACCCGGCGCCCTACGAGGTCGAGCTCGCCAGCGCGGAGGCGGCCCTCGCCCGCCAGGAAGCGGCCCTCGTGCTCGCCCGCCAGCAGGCCGACCGGCTGGAGCAGCTGCTCACCCGCGCCACCGCCAGCCAGGCCCAGTACGACGCCGCCTTCGCGGCCAAGAAGCAGGCGGAGGCCGAGGTGGCCGGCGCCAAGGCGACCCGCGACCGGGCGCAGCTCAACCTCGGCTGGACCGACGTGCGCGCGCCGATCACCGGCCGCATCGGCCGGGCGCTGCTCACCGAGGGCACCCTGATCGAGCCCGGCTCCACGGGGGCGCTCGCCACGATCCAGCAGCTCGACCCGATCTACGTCGACATCACCCAGTCGGTGGGCGAGCTGAACCGCCTGCGTCGGGACCTTGCCAGCGGCGAGCTGGCGCGGCTCGAAGACAACACCGCCAACGTCCACCTGATCATGGACGACGGTTCCCTCTACCCACTGGCGGGCCGGCTGCTGTTCTCGGACGTCACCGCCGACCCGAGCACCGGGCAGGTGACCCTGCGGGTGCAGTTCCCCAACCCGCACGACGAGCTCTTCCCCGGCATGTACGTCCGGGCGCGGATCAAGCAGGGCATCGACTCCGACGCCATCGCGGTGCCGCAGCAGGCGATCCAGCGCACCGACGACGGCCGCGCCGAGGTCTGGATCGTGCGCGCCGACGAGACCGTGATGCGCCAGCCCGTCGAGGTCGGACCGGTCGTCGGACAGAACTGGCTGATCCGCTCGGGGCTGAAGGCCGGCGAGCGCGTCGTGATCGACGGCTTCCAGAAGATCACCGTGGGCGCCAAGGTGAAGCCCCTCGACCAGACCCCGGTCCACGGCGAGACCGGCCCGAAGCACGATGCGGACGAGGCCCCCGACGCTGCGAGCGAGCAGAATCCCGGCGACAAGGCGGAGGCCGCCCCGCGGGCCGCCGCCGTCCAGCCGCGCCGCTGAGCCCGGGAGAGCCCGATCATGGCACGCTTCTTCATCGACCGCCCGGTCTTCGCCTGGGTGGTGGCCCTGTTCATCTGCCTAGGCGGCGCCCTCGCCATCCCGAACCTGCCGGTGGCGCAGTACCCGGTGATCGCGCCCCCCTCCATCGCACTGTCGACAGCCTATCCCGGCGCCTCGGTGGAGAGCCTCTACATCGGCACCACCCGGCTCATCGAGGATGAGCTCAACGGCGCGGCCAACATCATGAGCTTCGAGTCGACCACCGACTCGTTCGGCTCGGTCAACATCACCGCCACCTTCCAGCCGGGCACCGACCCGTCGCTCGCCTCGGTCGAGGTGCAGAACCGGCTGAAGCGCGTGGAAGCGCGCCTGCCGGCTGAGGTGCGCCAGCAGGGCATCCTGGTGGAGGAGGCCTCGGCCGCGACCCTGAACATCATCACGCTCGTCTCCAAGGACGGGTCGATGGACGAGGTCGGCCTCGGCGACTTCCTGATCCGCAACGTCATCAACGAGATCCGCCGCATCCCCGGCGTCGGCCGCGCGACGCTCTACTCGACGGAGCGGTCGCTGCGCGTCTGGGTCGATCCCGACAAGCTGCGCGGCCTCTCGCTCAGCGCCTCGGACGTCACCGACGCGATCCGCAACCAGAACGTCCAGGTCGCGTCCGGCTCGGTCGGCGCGCAGCCGAGCCCGACCCGGCAGTCGCTCACCGTGCCGATCATCGTGAAGGGGCAGCTCGGTACGATCGAGGATTTCGGCGCCGTCGTGCTGCGGGCGAATCCGGATGGCTCGAACGTGCGCCTGCGCGACGTCGCCCGGATCGAGCTCGGCGGCGACGCCTACCAGTTCTCCACGCGCCTCAACGGCGGCCCCGCCGCCGGCATCTCGGTGACGCTCGCCCCCGACGGCAACGCGCTCGAGACTGCCAAGGCGATCCGCGCCAAGATGGTGGAGCTGTCCCAGTTCTTCCCGCCGGACCTGAAGTGGGACATCCCGTACGACATCACCCCGGCGGTGGAGGCCTCCATCGAGAAGGTGCTGCACACGCTGGTCGAGGCGGTGGTGCTGGTCTTCCTCGTGATGTTCCTGTTCCTGCAGAACATCCGCTACACCCTGATCCCCACCATCGTGGTGCCGATCGCCCTCATGGGCACGGTCACGGTGATGTGGATCTCGGGCTTCTCGGTGAACGTGCTCACCATGTTCGGCATGGTGCTGGCCATCGGCATCCTGGTCGACGACGCCATCGTGGTGGTGGAGAACGTCGAGCGGATCATGAACGAGGAGGGGCTGCCGCCGAAGGAGGCCACCAAGAAGGCCATGGGGCAGATCACCGGCGCGATCATCGGCATCACCCTGGTGCTGATCGCCGTGTTCATCCCGATGGCGTTCTTCCCCGGCTCGGTGGGCATCATCTACCGGCAGTTCTCGATCGCGATGGTCACCTCCATCGCCTTCTCGGCGCTGCTCGCCCTGTCGCTGACGCCGGCGCTGTGCGCGACCTTCCTGAAGCCGATCGAGAAGGGCCACGGCCACGCCAAGGGCGGCGTGTTCGGGATGTTCAACCGTATCGTCGATCGCGAGACCGCCCGCTACGGCCGCGGCACCGCAGCGTTCATCCGGAAGTCCGGCCGGGTGATGCTGGTCTACGTCGCGCTGGTGGCGGGCACGGCCTACGCCTTCGTCAACCTGCCGGAGGGCTTCCTGCCGGTCGAGGACCAGGGCTTCTTCACGGTCGACATCCAGACGCCCCCGGGTGCCTCCTACAACCGCACCCAGGAGGCGGTGCGCAAGGTCGAGGAGCACCTGCTGGCGCAGCCCGGCGTCGCCACCGTGACGATGCTCAACGGCTTCTCGTTCTCGGGGCAGGCCCCGAGCACCAGCCAGGCCTTCGTCACGCTTAAGCCCTGGTCGGAGCGCGACGCCAAGAACTCGGCCGCCGCCCTCGTCGCCGGCACCAACGCGGCGCTGGCCAGCTACCGCGACGCCACCGTCGATGCCCAGGAGCCGCCGCCGGTGGACAACCTCGGCAATGCGGCGGGCTTCTCGTTCCGCCTGCAGGACCGGGCCAACCGCGGCTACGCGGCGCTGCTGTCGGCCCAGGAGCAGCTCCTGAAGCTGGCCTCGCAGAGCCCGATCCTCCAGAAGGTGAAGATCGAGGGCCTGCCGCCGACGCCGCAGGCGGAGCTGGTCATCGACCGCGAGAAGGCGGCGGCGCTCGGCGTGAAGTTCGAGGACATCAACGCCACGATCCAGCTCAACCTGGGCTCGGTTTACCCGAACGACTTCCCCAACCGGGGCAAGATGCAGCGCGTCTACGTGCAGGCCGAGCAGCTCCAGCGCATGAACGCCTCGGACATCCTCAACTACGCGGTGAAGAACGCCACCAACACGATGGTGCCGATGTCGTCCTTCGCGGAGCTGAAATGGAGCATGGGGCCGAGCCAGATCGTCGGCTTCAACGGCTACCAGTCGGTGCGCTTCACCGGCGAGCCGAACCCCGGCTACACGTCGGGCGACGCCATCGCCGAGATGGAGCGGCTGATGCTGCAGCTGCCGAAGGGCTTCGGCTACGCCTGGACGGGTCAGTCCTACCAGGAGAAGCAGGCGGGCAGCCAGGCGAGCCTGCTGCTGGCCCTCTCGGTGCTGATCGTGTTCCTGTGCCTCGCCGCGCTCTACGAGAGCTGGGCGATCCCGGTCTCGGTGATGCTGGTGATCCCGCTGGGTGTCATCGGCGCGGTGGCGGCCGTGTACCTGCGCGGCATGCCCAACGACGTGTACTTCAAGATCGGGCTGATCACGATCATCGGCCTCTCGGCCAAGAACGCGATCCTGATCGTGGAGTTCGCCAAGGATCTCTGGAAGCCCGGCACCTCCGTGGTGCGGGCCGCGGTCGAGGCGGCCACCCTTCGGTTCCGGCCGATCGTGATGACGTCGCTCGCATTCATCTTCGGCGTGGTGCCGCTGGCCATCGCCACCGGCGCCGCCTCGAAGAGCCAGCAGGCGATCGGCACCGGCGTGATGGGCGGCATGATCACCGCGACCGTGCTGGCGGTGTTCTTCGTGCCGGTCTTCTTCGTCGTGGTCATGCGCCTGTTCCGGCGCAAGGCGGTGACCGAGGGCGAGCGGGCGGAGGCACAGACGCGGCACGAGCCGGCGCGGGTCGCGGCGGAGTGAGGCGGCGATCGCCGGTACGCGGTGTGCCCAGACTAAAACGTTAAGAAGTATAGCACTTTCCCCTCCCCCTTGTGGGGAGGGGTCAGGGGTGGAAGTGGTGCCGGATCGCGCGTGACGGTGCCTCCTGAACCACCCCCACCTCCAACTCCTCCGCACAAGGGGGAGGAGAGCGCGTCCCCGCTAGCGGTGTCGGAATGTCGTAGCCCGCAGAGGGGGCGGGGTGCGCGTGTCGCGCCGCGTCAATCCCGCGATGCGTCAACCATGATCGGGCGGGGAAAACGCACTTTGAAAGTCGACCAATGTCACTCGCCCGCGACAGGCACGGTCCTCGTCTTGTATACAGATGGTCCGATGCTTGCTGACGCCGCGGTGGACACCGCCGGGGTAGCTGGCCGGTGGCGCATTCACGGTCTCGGAGATCCGCTTGTCCCGTTCAGCCCTGAAGACCCTCGCCCGCGGCGTGTCCGCGGTCGCGGTCGCGACGTTCGGGTTCGCCGCGCTGCCCGCGCAGGCCGCCAACGTCTTCCGCTTCGCCTTCCAGGGTGACCTCAAATCCCTCGACCCGTACTCCCTCAAGGAGAGCTTCACCGAGGGGATGCAGCAGGCGGCCTACGAGTCGCTCGTCACCCTCGACAAGAACCTGAAATTCGCGCCGGCCCTCGCGGAATCCTGGGAGACGCCCGAGCCGACCCGCTGGCGCTTCCACCTGCGCAAGAACGTCAAGTTCCACGACGGCACGCCGTTCACCGCCGACGACGTGCTCTTTTCCGCCCAGCGCGTCCGGGCCCCGGGCTCGAACTTCACCACCAACGTCCCGGCCGACGCCGAGTTCGTGAAGGTCGACGACTACACCGTCGACATGGTGCTGAAGAAGCCGAACCCCATCGCCATCGCCCAGTTCCCCACCTGGGTGATCATGTCGAAGGCGTGGTCCGAGAAGAACGGCGTCGTCCAGCCGACGCCCCCCAGCGCCACCAGCCCGAGCTACGCCACGCTGCACGAGAACGGGACCGGCCCGTTCGTGATCACCGAGCACCAGCCCGGCGTGAAGACCGTCTTCAAGAAATTCGACGGCTATTGGGGCAAGGTGGAGTCGAACCTCGACGAGGCGATCCTGACCACCATCGCCAACCCGGCGACCCGCGTCGCCGCGCTGCTCTCCGGCGAGGTCGACTGGATCGACCCCGTGCCGCTGCAGGACCAGCAGCGGGTCAATGCCAGCGGCACCGCCACCGTGATGGCGGGGCCTGAGCTGCGCACGATCTTCCTCGGCATGGACCAGGATCGGGACGAGCTGAAGGATTCGAGCGTCAAGGGCAAGAACCCGTTCAAGGACATCAAGGTGCGCGAGGCCTTCTACCTCGCCATCGACGAGGACACGATCGCCAAGCGCGTCATGCGCGGGCAGGCGGTGCCCTCCGCGCTGATGATCGCCCCGGCCCTCTACGACCGCGGCGCCGAGTTCAAGCGCCCGGCCACCGACCTCAAGAAGGCCAAGGAGCTGATGGCCCAGGCGGGCTACCCGGACGGGTTCTCGCTGACCATGGATTGCCCGAACGACCGCTACGTCAACGACGAGGCGATCTGCCAGGCGGTGGTCTCGATGCTGGCCCGCATCAACGTCAAGGTGAACCTGAACGCCCAGCCGAAGGCCAAGTACTTCGCCAAGGTGCTGGCGCCGGCCTACGACACCTCGTTCTACCTGCTGGGCTGGACCCCGTCCTCGCTGGACAGCCACAACATCCTCTACGAGATCGTCGGCTGCCGGAAGCCCGGCGACAAGTCGGGCCGGGGCAGCTGGAACCTCGCGGGCTACTGCGACCCGAAGATCGACGAGATCGCCGACAAGGTCGAATCCGAGACCGACAAGACCAAGCGCGACGCGCTGATCAAGGAGGGGTTCGACGTCCTCAACACCGACTGGGGCTACATCCCGCTGCACCAGCAGGCTCTGGCCTGGGGCGTCTCCAAGAAGGTCCACCTGACGCAGCGCGCCGACAACCTGCTGCTGCTCTACTGGGTGTCGAAAGACCCGCAGTAGGGTCGGAGGCGTGCTCGCCTTCCTCCTGCGCCGGGTGATCCAGGCGGCCGCGGTCCTCGCGGTCGTCGGGCTCATCGCCTTCGCGATGTTCCGGTTCGCGGGCGATCCCGTGAACCAGATCGTCGGGCCCGACACCACCGTGGCCGAGCGGGCTCAGATCCGGACGGATCTCGGCCTCGACGATCCGGTGCTGGTCCAGTTCGTCCGCTACGCCGGCAGCGTGGTGCGGGGCCAGTTCGGTATCTCGTACCAGTTCCGGCAGCCGGTCTCCCAGTTGCTCGCCGAGCGCATGCCGGCGACGCTGGAGCTCGCCTTCTGTGCCACGGTCTTCGCCCTGGTGGTGGGGATCCTGATGGGCGTGTACTGCGCGCTCTTCCGCGACTCCTGGCTCGCCGGGCTGTTCCAGGCGGTCTCGCTGATCGGGATCAGCCTGCCGACCTTCCTGATCGGCATCCTGCTGATCTACCTGTTCTCGGTGACGCTCGGCTGGCTGCCCTCCTACGGGCGCGGCGACACGGTGCGGCTCGGCTGGTGGACCACCGGCTTCCTGACCGCCTCGGGACTCAAGGCGCTGAACCTGCCCTCGGTGACGCTCGGCCTGTTCCAGATGACGCTGATCATGCGGCTGGTGCGCGCCGAGATGCTGGAGGTGCTGCGCACCGACTACGTCCGCTTCGCCAGGGCGCGGGGGCTCACCACCCGCGCCGTCCACCTGCGCCACGCCTTGAAGAACACGCTGGTGCCGGTGATCACCATCGCGGGGCTGCAGCTCGGTTCGGTGATCGCCTTCTCGATCATCACCGAGACGGTGTTCCAGTGGCCCGGCATGGGCCTGCTCTTCGTCCAGGCCGTGCAGAACGTCGATATCCCGATCATGTCGGCGTACCTGCTGCTCGTCGCGCTGATCTTCGTGACCATCAACCTCGTGGTCGACATCCTCTACACGGTGGTGGACCCGCGCCTGCGGCTGCCCGCCGGGCGGGCGGCGTGAGGGGCGGGCGATGAGCGGATACGACCTCGACGCGGGCGACGCCCCGCCGGTCCCGCTGCCGGAGGCGAAGCCCTCGCGGCTCGCGCGCTGGCGCGAGTCCGACCTGCTGGCGAACTTCCTGCGCTCGAAAACCGCCGTGGCGGCGCTGATCGCCACGGTGCTGATGGTCGGCCTCGCCTTCGCGTCGCCGTGGATCGCGCCGCAGAACCCCTACGACCCAGCCCAGCTCGACCTGATCAACTCCAACCTGCCGCCGATCTGGCAGGCGGACGGGCAGGCGCCCTACTATCTCGGCACCGACGACCAGGGCCGGGACGTGCTCTCGGCCGTGCTGTACGGCCTGCGCCTGTCGCTGATCGTCGGCGTGCTCGGGGTGGTGACCTCCGGCATCCTCGGCATCGCGCTCGGCTTGATCGCCGGCTACGCGGGCGGCTTCCTCGACACGCTGATCATGCGGGTCGCCGACGTGCAGCTCACCTTCCCGGCGATCCTGATCGCCCTGGTGGTGGACGGCGTCGCCAAGGCGAGCTTCGGCAGTGCCCTCGATGTCGGGCCGCTGATCGGGCTGATCGTGGTCTCGATCGGCCTGTCTTTCTGGGTGCAGTACGCCCGGACCGTGCGCTCCTCCGTGATGGTCGAGAAGGGCAAGGACTACGTCCAGGCGGCGCGGCTGATCGGCCTGTCGCCGCCGGTGATCATGGTCCGCCACGTCCTGCCGAACGTCACCGGCCCGGTCTTCGTGATCGCGACGATCAACCTCGCGCTCGCGATCATCACCGAGGCGACGCTGTCGTTCCTCGGCACCGGCCTGCCCGAGACCATGCCGTCGCTCGGCACGCTGATCCGCACCGGCAACCGGTTCCTGTTCTCCGGCGAGTGGTGGATCGTCGCCTTCCCGGGGCTGGCGCTCGCCGGGCTCGTCATCGCCATCAACCTCCTGGGGGATTGGCTGCGCGACGCGCTCAATCCGAAGCTGCAATGACCGAGACCATCCTCTCCGTGCGCGACCTGACGGTCGCCTTCGACACCCGCCGCGGGCCGCTCACCGCCATCGACCGGGTCTCGTTCGACATCGGCCGCGGCGAGATTTTAGGCGTCGTCGGCGAGTCCGGGGCCGGCAAGTCGGTGACCGGCTCGGCGGTGATCGGGCTGATCGACCGGCCCGGACGCATCGCCGGCGGCGAGATCTCCTTACGCGGCGAGCGGATCGACAACCTCTCCCCGGAGGCGATGCGGCGGGTGCGCGGCAAGCGCATCGGCATGATCTTCCAGGATCCGCTGACCTCCCTCGACCCGCTGTTCCGCGTCGGCGACCAGATCGTCGAGACCCTGCGCACCCATACCGACCTCTCCGCGAAGGCTGCCCGCACCCGCGCCATCGACCTTCTGGCCGAGGTCGGCATCCCGGCGCCGGAGCGGCGGATCGACGGCTACCCGCACGAATTCTCCGGCGGCATGCGCCAGCGGGTGGTGATCGCCCTGGCGCTCGCCGCCGAGCCGGAGCTGATCATCGCCGACGAGCCGACCACGGCGCTGGACGTCTCGGTCCAGGCCCAGATCATCACGCTGCTGAAGCGCCTGTGCCGCGAGCACGGCACTGCGGTGATGCTGGTGACCCACGACATGGGGGTGATCGCCGAGGCCGCCGACCGGGTGGCGGTGATGTATGCCGGGCGGGTGGCCGAGATCGGCCCGGTCGCCTCGGTGATCGCCAAGCCCCACCACCCCTACGCGGTCGGCCTGATGGGGGCGATCCCGACCCTGTCGCAGGAGGCCGACCGCCTCAGCCAGATTCCCGGCTCGATGCCGCGGCTCACCGCCATCCCGAAGGGTTGCGCCTTCAACCCGCGCTGCCCGAAGGTCTTCGCGCGGTGCCGCGTCGAGCGGCCCGAGCCGATCCCGGTCGATGCCAGCCGGGTCGCCTGTCACCTGTACGATGCAGCGGAGCGCGCGGCGTGAGCGCCTACGTCGAGGTCACCGACCTGCGCCGCCGGTTCGACGTCTCCAAACCCTGGCTCAACCGGGTGATCGAGCGCGAGCCCCGCAAATTCCTCACCGCGGTTGACCGGGTCGGCTTCGCGATCGAGAAGGGCGAGACCTTCGCGATCGTGGGCGAATCCGGCTCCGGCAAGTCGACGGTGGCCCGCATGGTGGTCGGCCTGCTGCCGCCCTCCGCCGGCGAGGTCACGATCACCGGCGTCTCGATGACCGACCCGCGCCAGGCTGCCGCCCGGCGGCGCCTGCGCGCCCGCATCCAGATGATTTTCCAGGATCCCTACGCGTCCATGAACCCGCGCTGGCGGGTCGGAAAGATCATCGCCGAGCCGATCCGGGCCTTCGACCTGATCCAGGGGGAGGGGGCAATCCGCGCCCGGGTCAGCGAGCTGCTCGGCCTCGTCGGTCTCCACGCGGATGACGCCAGAAAATACCCGCACGAGTTCTCCGGCGGCCAGCGCCAGCGGGTGGCGATCGCTCGGGCGCTGGCGAGCGAGGCCGAGTTCCTGGTGGGCGACGAGCCGACCTCGGCGCTCGACGTCTCGGTGCAGGCGCAGATCCTCAACCTGATGCGCGATCTGCAGGACCGGCTGGGGCTGACCTACCTGTTCATCTCCCACAACCTCGCCGTGGTGCGCCACATGGCGACCCGGGTGGGCGTGATGTATCTCGGCCGTCTCGTGGAAGTCGCCTCCGCCAGGGACCTGTTCGCGCGGCCGCGCCATCCGTACACGCGGATGCTCCTCGACGCGGTGCCCGACCTCGCCCATGTCGGCCGCGCCCGGGTGCCGGTCTCCGGCGAGATCCCGAACCCGATCGACCCGCCTCCGGGCTGCACCTTCCACCCGCGCTGCCCGCTGGCGAACGAGCGCTGCCGCGCCGAGGTGCCGGCGCTCCTCGACGGCGTCGCCTGCCATGCCGTGCAGGAGGGGCGTGCCTGACCGGGAGCGCGCGATGTCGGATCCATGTCGCCCGCGGCGGCACTCGCGGACGGTGATGGCATTCAGGCCGTCTGCGCTCTTGTCCGGGGATCGAGAATCCGATGCTGAGCCAAGGTCGTCGGTTGCCGGTGCACTACCGGGCGTTGATCTGACTGATGAAGACGTCGCCGCGGCGATCGGATGAACGCCAAGTCCTCGTCGTCCCGAAGGTGGAAACCTGTTCGATGTGAACGCGGTAGCGATCCGGCCCGGCCGATGCGCGCCAGTCGAATTGCTGCGGTACCGTGGCGCTCTCAGCAAGCCCCAGGCGCACCCTCACCTTGGATCTTGCGACCGGGGCGGCGTTGACCGGAGCGGCCAGATGATAGCCTCCGCGCCTGTAATACGGCCCGAGCGATGACGGATCTTCACCATTCGATAAGATTGTCACGGGAAATGCCGGCCTGCCACCTTGCTCGATGAAGAGGCAGTACCGCAGATCGGTCGGATCTGTCAGGAAGGTACAATCGTTGATCTTCGAAGGTAGGGCCTGAGCCCAGCCATACACCGGAACAGTCCATAGGACTGCTGCGAGAATTGTTCTTCCTAAAAGCATCGTCGGGACCAGATTTCAGCCAAGAGATTCGGCTTCAATCAAGCAAATGTCGTGCGCGGTCCGAAAGGCAAGCGGCCGTCGCCCGTTGTGCTCGACTTTATACCCGGTCCTGATCGACGCGGAGGCTGCCCGGTGTGCCTGCGCACCGTCGCCGAGCGTTGCAACGGCGGACTGGCGTGGTCGGGAGTACCCGATACAGGTCCTGTTTGAACGCTTCGGGTTGCTGCGTCCCTCCCGTCATCACAAGCGAAGCGAAGTGGCGCGGGAAAACAACCCGGGGTGGCGCAACCTGACGCGGGCGCACCACCCCTGGATTGCGTCGCGTCCCTCGCGAGGACGGCGATGCCAAGGGGCTCGAGCGGAAGCCGCTCAGCGGCGGTTCTTGATGAGGCTGTCGACGTTCCTGTTGGCCTCCCTGTTCTCCTTCCGCTGCATGGCAATCGCGTGCCGGGTGTCCTTCATCGACATCCGATCGCGCTTGCCTTGCGGCATCCCGTTCGGCGCCGCCAGGGCCGGCGTGACCGCCCAGAGGGTTGCCAAACACAGGGCAGCGCGCGTCGTCTTCTTGAGCATGATCGATCCTCCATTCGGTCGGTGGGGCAGGATGTTTGCGCGAAACCCTCTGCGGATCAGCGGGTGCCGGTGACCGGTGTCGGCCGGCGCGCCGCGCCGGCCGGGACGGGCTCGGGTCAGCGGGACCCGTTCACTTGCCGGCCTTGGTGCTCGCCGTCGTGCCGGAGGCCTGCGGCGCCGTCGTGCCGGTCGTGGCGGACGTCGTGGCGGACGTCGTGGCGGCCTTGGCCGTCTGAGGCACGGCGACGGCGTCGATCACGTCGAAGCGCATCGCGTCCTGCGCGGTCTTCAGGATCGCGTTCGCCTCATAGTACTTGCCCTGTCCGATCAGCGTCGCCGCCTGATCGACGTCCGCCATGGTCTTGTTGAGCGGCAGGACCGCCATCGTGAAGTTGACGTCCACGTGGGCGAGCTTGAGCTTCTCCAGCGCGCCCTTCTGGTCCCCCTGCGCGAGGTTCTTGTTCGCCTCGGTCACGGCCGAGGCCTTGGCGGGCGTGGCCACGAAGTCGTCGCCCAGGGTGAGCTGCGCATCCACCGGCACCCAGGCGACCGGATCCTTGGACGCCGGCTTCGCGTCGGCCTTCGCGGCCGTCGCCGTCGCCGTCGCTGTCGCCTTGCCGGTCATGTCGGCGGGCGTCTTGAGGTCGGCCTCCGCCCTGTTGAACACCGCGTCGTCCGTCTTCGCCTTGGCGAAGGCCGCCTGCGCCTTGCCGATCATGTCCTTGGCCTGCGCGGGATCGGCCTCGAAGATGGCGATGCGCGTGAGCTGGAGATCCCTGAAGCCCTGCGCGCCGTCCTTCGAGAGCTCGCCGACATCCGCGTCGACCGCCTTCTGGCTCGCGCTGATCGGCATGCTGTTCTGCTGAGCCGCCTGCTCGGCCGCGAAGGCGGTCCCGCCGAGGATGGTGGTGAGCACGAGCGCCGCAGCCATAGACTTGTGGTAAGTCATCATTCGTCTCCATCTGAGCGCCGGATCTAAGGCTTTGCTTTGAATTCGCCTTATTCATTCCGTGTTCAGATAATAGACTTGGGTCGTCTTGGTCGCATGTCCGGACGATTAAAAAACCGCAATGCAGGGCCGGGGGCGTGGCACCGCAAGCCGCGACGCCGACCCAGGTCGGGCATGCCTCTCCGGCGACGCGGACAGGCCTTGCGAAGCGTGGCGTTACGAGCGGGCGGGCGCCCCGGCGTTCACGCGTCGCGCCACTCGGAAAACGTCGCCGCCTGACCCACCGTCACGCCGTCGCGGTCGAGCTGCCAGACCACCGCCCGCTCGATCCAGAAGCGGCGCCCGTCCTTGGCGATGCGCAGGCCGCGGTAGCCGCGGGTGAACCCGTCCCGGGTGACCGCGTCGAGCAGCCGCTGCCGCTCGGCGCGCTCGGGCGCCTCCGCCGAGAGCCGCGACGGCAGGCCAATGAGTTCCTCGCGCCCGTAGCCGAAGCAGGCCTGCGCGGCCCGGTTGGCGTAGACGAAGCGCGGATCCGCACCGCCGTCATGGGCGAGGACCGCGAAGGGCGCCGCGTCGTAGAGCCAGCCGGCATCCCTGCCCGGCGGCACCAGGGGCGTGCCGAGGCGGCGCGCGTAGCTGCCGGCGAGGACGGCGAAGAAGTCCGGGTCGCGCGACAGGTCGGCCATGGCCGGCGGGTGCCTCTCTTGGCGCGCGCGCCCCGGCGCCGAGCCGGGGTCCATAGCGGCGGAGAACGCTTTAGATGACCGGATCGGCGTCGATTCGCATCCTCAGGATCGCGTAGGGGGGCTGTTGCAGGTCCGTGCCGCGGTTGAATTCCGGCCGTCGGTTGACCTGCGCGGCGGAGATGTAGAGCCAGCGATCGGGTGTGATCCAGAACGTGTCGGCCCAGACCAGCCTGTCGTCGGCGGCGAGCACCTCGATGGTGCCGTCCGGAAGGCGGCGGCCGACCGCGTTGTGCTCCTGAAGGCTCAGATAGATCCGGTCCTGGGAATCCGTGGTCAGGCCGCCGGTCATGCCCTTCTCGCCGAGATCCCGGACCGCGGCCGCCACCGCGTCCCCGGAGGCGTTCGGGTCGCGCAGCGCAGCGGTCTCGACCGCGTAGAGGCGCCGGCTCATGAGCGGGGCGTAGTACAGGCGGGTGCCGTCGGGACTGAGCGCGATGCCGTTGGCGCCGCCCTTCGGACTCTTCGGCGGCGCGTCTCCCTTCCGCTCCATCACCGGCCGGCGCTCCACGAACTTGACGAGGCCCTCCTCGGACTTGGTGCTCGGATGCCCGTCGAGCCGCCGCACCACCTGGCCGCTGTCGAGATCGACCGCCAGGATCGCGCCCGTGCCGGCCTGACCCTGATCGGTGATGTAGGCGCGGGCCCGGCCGTCGCGCACGTCGACCCGCAGATCGTTCAGAGACGACGTCGGTACGACCCCGGCATCGAGGGGAATTGTCCGGAGGATCCGGTTCTGCGCGATGTCGATCGCCGCGAGCTTCGCACCGCCCGGCACCGGCGTGCCCTTGCCCTCGGGCAGGCCGGCATCCAGCACCCAGAGCGTGTCGTTGCGGTCGAAGACGCCGTTGGGGACATGGAACAGCGTGGATTGCGCCGCCTTCGGATCGGGCCGGTTCGTCGGCGCGTCCGGGTAGGGCTTCACCGCGCCGTCGGGCATAACCTCGCCCAGGGTCACCGGCTCGGCTCCGGTGAAGCGCGGCATCATCACGAAGATTCGCCCGCCCCGGGCGATCGCCAGCCCGGTGGGCGTGGAGGGGGCGTCCGCTGCGATCGCCAAGTCCAGCGTGCCGACGGGCCGGCTCACGGGCGGCTCGCGGCGGGGAGGCGTTCCGGCTCCGGCCCGGTCCGGTCCTGCCGCGAGGACGGCGAGGCCGGATCCGATCAGGCGGCGGCGGTCGAGGGACATGCGTATCCTGTCGTGGCAACGGCTGGCGTGGCGGGCCCGTCGGCTTTCGCGGTCGCGAGGCGCCGCTCCCAGGGCGACACCCATGGTGACTCTCAGGGCGACGTGCCAACGCGCCGCGAAGGCAGGTGATCCCGCGCCGGCCCGGCGGCGCGCATCGGCGGCCGATCACGGGGCGCTGTCGGGCATGCGGGCGCGGATGTGGCCGTCCGCGCCGACCACGATAGAGCCGGCAGAAATTTTTGACCGAAGTGGTCGCTCGCGGACAAAGCTGACGATGGAAATTAGATCAATATAGGCCGATCGGATCCGGCCGATGCTGGCGAAATAATTTACAGATAATGATCAATATGCGATGAAAGACCTATCATTGATCGCGAATAGCGTCGACTTGACGCGAGTGCTGCATGCGCGCTAACAGGACCGAAGTATAAATAATCGATCTTCTCGTCAGAATTTGCCTGTGCATCAGCCCTGTGGTGATGTGGGCGGGTCCAGGTCGCGCCGGTATTGGGTCCTGACCCGCGAGATCTCGGCGCATCGCCAGGATAGTCCGTGTCGATGTTGGATCACCCGTGTGCCGGCCTCCGGTGCGCATGATCTCGACGTCATGTGCCCGGCCTACATGCGACGCGGGGAGAGGCGGGGGCGGTGCCAGGACCGGCCGCGTCCCGGCGTTGGCCTCGGGGCCTGGGCATGACATCGGAGAGGTGGGACGCGCATGGATCCTGAAGGATCCGGAGGGAGGCCGGACTTCGCGCCGCGGGGCGCCGACGGGCCGCTGCGGGTCGTGGCGATGGCGGTGCAGAAGGGCGGCACCGGCAAGACCACCCTGGCGGCGTCCCTGGCCGTCGCCGCCGCGGAGGCGGGCGAGCGGGTGACCGCGCTCGACCTCGACCCGCAGGGGTCGCTCGCCAGCTGGGGCGCCCTGCGGCAGGAGGAGTCCGTCGCGGTCGATCGGGTGCAGCCCTGGGAGATGGGCCAGCTCTCGGAGATCCTCGGTGTCCTCGCCGCGCAGGGCACGACGCTCGCCGTCCTCGACACCGCCGGCAGTTCGGCCGGCCTCGCGCCGGCCCTGAAGGACGCCGATTTCGTGCTGATGCCGGTGCGGCCGTCCCGGCTCGACATCGTGGCCGCGCGCCCGACGCTCCAAGCGTTGGTCAATCTCGGGCTGCGGCAGCGCTTCGCCCTCGCGCTGAACCAGTGCCCGCCGCCACCCTCGCCGCGCACCAGCGCCTACGCGGCACAGCTGCGGGCGCTGGGCGTGCTGGCCGAGCCCGGCATCATCCACCGGGTCGACCACCAGGATGCCCTGGCCACGGGCCTCGGCGTCACCGAATACGCCCCCGGCAGCCCGGCCGCCGAGGAGGTCCGGGCGCTGTGGACCTGGATCGACGCGAAGATGCGGGCGGCGACCGCCCGCTGAGGTCAGCGCTGACCGAGCGCCGCCAGGATCCGCGCCCAGGAGCGCGTGCCCTTGTGGAAGCTCGTCAGATTGTACTTCTCGTTGGGCGAGTGGATGCGGTCGTCGTCGAGGCCGAAGCCGATCAGCAGGGTGTCGCGCCCGAGGATCCGCTTGAAGTCGCCGACGATCGGGATCGAGCCGCCCGCGCCCACGGTCACCGCCGGCACGCCCCACTCATCCTGCAGCGCCGTCTTGGCGGCCCCGAGCTGCGGCATGTCGAAGGGCAGGCTGATCGCCCGCGAGCCCTTGTAGGTGATGACCTCGACTTGGCAGTCCGCCGGCACCCGCGCGCGCACGAAGGCCTCGAAGCTCTCGGCGAGCCGCTTCGGATCCTGGTCGTCCACGAGGCGGAAGGAGACCTTGGCCGAGGCGGTGGAGGCGATCACCGTCTTGGTGCCCTCGCCGGTATAGCCGCCGATGATGCCGTTGGCGTCGCAGGAGGGGCGCGACTGCACCAGCTCGATCGGCATCCGCCCGCGCTCGCCCGCAGGCTCCTTCAGGCCGATCGGGCCGAGCAGCGTCTCCGCCGTCAGGCCGAGGCCGCGCCACTGCTCCAGAACCTCGGGCGGCCGCTCGTGCACGCCCTCGTAGAAGCCCGGGATCGTCACCCGCCCGTCGGCATCGTGCAGGTCGGCGATGATTTTGGAGAGGACGTGGATCGGGTTGCGCGCCGCGCCGCCGAAGAAGCCGGAATGCAGGTCGCGGTCCGCGCAGGTGACCTTCACCTCGAAATAGGCGAGGCCGCGCAGCGACGACGTGATAGCCGGCGTGGTCTTGTCCCACATGGTGGTGTCGCAGACCAGGACCACGTCGCAGCCGAGCTTCTCCCGGTTGGCCGCGACCCATTCGGGCAGGCCCTGCGAGCCGCTCTCCTCGGCGCCCTCGATCAGGATCGTCACGCCGCAGGGCAGCGCCCCGCTCATGGCGATGTGGGCCCGGCACGCCTCCACGAAGGTCATCACCTGGCCTTTGTCGTCGGAAGAGCCGCGCCCCACGATCGTCTTGCCGCCCGCGCCATCGGTGATGTGCGGCTCGAAGGGCGACGTCTTCCACAGGTCGAGCGGGTCGACCGGCTGCACGTCGTAATGGCCGTAGAACAGGACGTGCGGCGCCCCGGGCTTCGGCCTGTGGGCCAGCACCACCGGGTGGAGCGAGGTCTCCTCCACGGAGGTCTCGAACCCGAGCGCCGTCAGGTCCTGGGCGAGCCAAGCGGCGGCCTCGCGGCAATGGCCGGCATAGGCCGGATCGGTGGAGATCGACGGGATCCGCAGGAAGGCGAACAGCCGCTCCAGGGCGTTCTCCAGGTTCGTGTCGATATCGTTGAGGATCGCGTCGAGCGCGGCCATCGGGGGCTCCGGGGTTTTCTCGCGGAACGAGGGTTAGCCGAGGCGGGGCGGAGGGAGCAACGTCGGGGAGCAGAGATCGGATGTTGAGCCGCTCCGCGGCGTATTCCTGCGCTGGGTCCCGGATCGGGTTCCGCTGTCGCTCCACCTGTCCGGGAAAGGGTGGCGCTACGAAGTGAGACGCGACGCCTTCTCCCGGGCGCATGGAGCGCCAGCGGAATGCGACCCGGGGCCTAGCATGAGACTCGCCGCGAAGCGGATCCACACCACCCAGCAGCATGGGTGCGGAACCGCAGCCTGACCCTCCGATCCCGGCGTGAGATCAACCATCCCGGAACAGGCGCAGATTGGAATGGTTATCGACCGAGATCGTCAGGCCGGCGCCAGCACGTTCCGCCTGGGTGCCGATCCGTTCCCGTCCGGCCCTGGCCGGCCCAGACCGTGGACACGCCATGCGCCTCGAGACCCAGCCGCCCGTGTCGGCGGACACGCCCATCGGCATCACGCTCACGATCAACGGGCAGCGGCGCGAGCTCCAGGTCGCCCCGTGGACCACCCTGCTCGATCTGCTGCGCGAAAGACTCGACCTCACCGGCACCAAGAAGGGCTGCGACCACGGCCAGTGCGGCGCCTGCACGGTGCTGGTGAACGGCACCCGGGTAAATTCCTGCCTGACGCTCGCCGTGATGAAGGACGGCGCCGAGATCACCACGGTGGAAGGCCTCGCCGGCCTCGGCGACCGGGCGGGCAGCAACGCCCTCCACCCGATCCAGGAAGCCTTCATCGAGCACGACGCCTTCCAGTGCGGCTACTGCACCCCGGGCCAGCTCTGCTCCTCGGTCGGCCTGATGAACGAGGGCCACGCCCACACAAGGGACGAGATCCGCGAGGCGATGAGCGGCAACATCTGCCGCTGCGGCGCCTACACCAACATCGTCGACGCCATCGAGGACGTCATGCAGGGAGGCGCCCGATGAACCGCTTCGATTACGTCCGCGCCGGCACGGTGGCGGAGGCGGTGCAGGCCTTCGGGGCCGGGGCGCGCTTCATCGCCGGCGGCACCAACCTGATCGACCTGATGAAGTACGAGGTCGAGAAGCCCGGCCGGCTGATCGACATCACCCGGCTGCCGCTGGACCAAATCGAGGACCAGGGCGGCGGCCTGCGGATCGGCGCGCTCGCCACCAACGCCAAGGTGGCGTACGACGATCAGGTCGCGGCGCGCTATCCGCTCCTGCGCAACGCCATCCTGGCCGGCGCCTCGGCACAGCTGCGCAACGCCGCCTCCACGGGTGGCAACCTGCTCCAGCGGACCCGCTGCTACTATTTCTACGACGTCGCGACGCCCTGCAACAAGCGCGCGCCCGGCTCCGGCTGCCCGGCGATCGGCGGGACGAACCGCATCCACGCGATCTTCGGGACGAGCGAGCACTGTATCGCCACCCATCCCTCCGACATGTGTATCGCGCTGGCCGCCCTGGAGGCCACCGTGCAGGTGAGCGGGCCGCAGGGCGACCGGTCGATCCCGTTCTCCGAGTTCCACCGCCTGCCGGGCGACACCCCCGAGACCGACACCAACCTCGCCCCCGGCGAGATCATCGTGTCGGTGGACCTGCCGGAGAGCCGCTTCCCGCAGCACTACACCTACCTGAAGCTGCGCGATCGCCTGTCCTACGCCTTCGCGCTGGTCTCGGTGGCGGCCGCCCTGGAGCTCGACGGCGACACGGTGAAGACCGCCCGCCTCGCGCTCGGCGGCGTCGCCCACAAGCCCTGGCGCAACCGGGAGGCGGAGGCGCTGCTCGCGGGCAAGCCCGCGACCCGCGAGAGCTTCCAGGCGGCGGCCGACCTGATCGTCGCGGAGGCCAAGCCCCAATCGGAGAACGGCTTCAAGATCGATCTCGCCCGGCGCGCCATCGTGCGCGGCCTCGAACAGGCCGCCGCCGGCACGCCCCAGTCGCTCAGCGACAAGCGCATCCAGTAGGGCCCGCCATGACCCAGACCTTCAGCTCCACCGGCCGCGACACCTTCGTGGGCAGCCCGCGCAGCCGCATCGACGGGCCCGCCAAGGTCACGGGCCTCGCCAAATACGCGGGCGAGTTCGCCGCCCCCGACCTCGCCTACGGCTATGTCGTGTCGAGCGCTATCGCCAAGGGCCGGATCACCGCCATCGACTCCGCCGAGGCCGAGGCGGTGCCCGGCGTCCTCAAGGTGATCACCCACGAGAACCGGCCGCGCACCGCGTGGCGTGACAAGAACTTCCAGGATCAGGTGGCGCCCCCCGGCTCGCCGTTCCGCGCCCTCTACGACGACCTGATCGTGTTCAGCGGCCAGCCGGTCGCCCTGGTGGTGGCGGAGGACTTCGAGACCGCGCGCTACGCCGCGTCCCTCGTCGACGTGACCTACGCCATGGAGGAGCCCGGGACCGACCTGGAGGCCCTGCGCGGCACCGCCTACGAGCCGCCCTACAAGCGCATGGGCATCAAGCCGCCGCCGGAGCCCTGGGGCGACGCCGATCAGGCGTTCGGCAGCGCGCCGGTGCGCGTCCAGGGCGCCTACAGCCTCGCCGACGAGCACCACAACCCGATGGAACCGCACGCCTCGACGGTGGTGGTGGAGCAGGACGGCACCTACACGGTCTACGACAAGATCCAGGGCGTCTCGAACAGCCACCAGTATCTCGCCAACGTGTTCGGCCTGAAGCCCGATCAGGTACGGGTGCTCAATCCCTATCTCGGCGGCGGCTTCGGCTCGGGCCTGCGCCCGCAATACCAGCTGTTCCTGGCGATGCTGGCCGCGCAGGAGCTGCAGCGCTCCGTGCGGGTGACCCTAACCCGCGACCAGATGTGGAGCTTCACCTACCGGTCCGAGGCCCTGCAGACGATCGCGCTCGGCGCCGAGCCGGACGGAACGCTGACGGCCCTGCGGCACGACGCCGTCCAGGGCACCTCGCAGTTCGAGGACTACCAGGAGGTCGTCGTCAACTGGTCGGGCGTCTTGTACAAATGCGACAACGTCGCGCTCGGCTACCGTCTGGTGAAGCTCGACACGCCGACGCCGGGTGACATGCGCGCGCCCGGCGCGGTCACCGGCGTGTTCGCCATCGAGACCGCCATGGACGAACTCGCTTACGCGGCCAAGCTCGACCCGATCGCCCTGCGGCTCAAGAACTACGCGGAATCGGACGCCACCGCCGAGGGCAAGCCCTTCGGCTCGAAGGAACTGCGGCGCTGCTTCGAGCTCGGTGCCGAGCGCTTCGGCTGGGCCAAGCGCAATCCCGAGCCGCGCTCCACCCGCGAGGGGCGGGAGCTGGTCGGCTGGGGCGTGGCCACCGGCATCTGGGAATCGATGATGATGCAGTCGAGCGCCATCGCGACCCTGACGCCGGACGGCCGGCTGACGGTGGGCAATTCCACTGGCGACATCGGCACCGGCACCTACACGATCCTCACCCAGATCGCCGCCGACACAATCGGCCTGCCGATGGACGCGGTCACCACCAAGCTGGGCGACACCCGGCTGCCGGAGGCCCCGGTCGCGGGTGGCTCCTGGACCGCCGCCTCCTCTGGCACCGCCGTGATGAAGGCTTGCCGCAACGTCGGCGAACAGGTGTTCAAGCTGGCCCGCGCGATGGAGAACTCCCCGCTGGCCAACGTCGATTTCGACCGCGCCGTATTCTCGGACGGGCGCATCTCGGTCGCGGGCGATCCCGGCCGCAGCGTCTCCCTGGTCGAGGTGCTGCAGGCGGCCGGCGTCGACAAGGTTGAGGCGGTCGAGGAGGCGGGTCCCGACAAGGACTTCAATCAGAAATATGAGGCCTACACCCATTCGGCGATTTTCGTGGAGGTGAAAGTCGACGAGGAGTTGGGGCAGGTCCGGGTGACCCGGGTCGTCTCGGCGATCGCGGCCGGCAAGGTGCTGAACCCGAAGACGGCCCGCAGCCAGATCCTCGGCGGCGTGGTGATGGGGATCGGCTCGGCGCTGGAGGAGGAGTCGATGCTCGACCACCGCATCGGCCGGTTCATGAACCACAATCTCGGCGAGTACCACGTGCCGGTGAACGCCGACATCTACGACATCGACGTCATCTTCGTGGACGAGGAGGACAAGGCGAACCCGTTGGGCGTGAAGGGGCTCGGCGAGATCGGCATCGTCGGCGTCGCGGCGGCGATCACCAACGCGGTGTTTCACGCCACCGGCAAGCGGGTGCGCCGCCTCCCCATCACCCCCGACAAATTGTTGTGAGTGGCGAATGTTTCACGGGAAACATTGACGCTCTTGCAAGGAATCGACCGATGAGGGCGCCGAGCCCGGGACTCGGCGGCTCCGTCGCGCCCTGGACCGGCGCGGCTCGCCGTATCGATGCGGATGGCCTGTCATCGCGCGCATAGCCATGCGATCCAAGATAGTAGGCTATGACAGATGCGGTGCCGCTGGATTGCAGCGCCCCGCTCGCGCCGACGATGATGCGTCCGGGCTCAGCAAACAGGAACGGCGCGAGACACCCGTGAGCCACCTCCTGCAATCCTGGCGGTTCTGGGCCCTCGCAGCCGCCGGTTTCGCGGCGCTCACCGCGATCCTCGCCAAGGTCGGGGTCTCGGGCGTCCAGTCGGATGTCGCAACCCTCGTGCGCACCGCGGTGATCCTGATCTTCGCCGGCGCAATCGTCGTGGCCTCAGGGCAGTCGGGCGGGCTGGCGCAGATCTCCGGCCGCAGCCTCGTCTTTCTGATCCTGTCGGGACTCGCGACGGGTGCGTCCTGGCTCTGCTACTTCCGGGCGCTGTCGCTGGGGGACGCCGCCCGGGTCGCACCTCTCGACAAGCTCAGCGTCGTGCTGGTGGCCATCCTCGGCGCCAGCCTGCTCGGCGAGACCTTGAGCCTCGCCGCCTGGACCGGCGTCGCGCTGATCGCCGCCGGGGCCGCCCTCGTGGCCTCCGGCTGGTGAGGAACGCGCGCGGGCGCACCGATCCGTTAACCCGGCCGGCGCATCCTGACGGTCCCTCGTGAAAGGGGACCGCCATGGATTGGGTCTACCGCGGCTTCGAGACCTCTCTGCTCGGCCTCGCCCTGTGTCTCGGCCTCGCCGCCTGCCTGACGTTCGGCACCGTGCGGCCGTCAGGCGACACCCTCTCTATCGCCCTGCCGATGCTCACGGTGACCGCCCCCGCACCCTGAAGGGGCGGCCGTCGCCGCGCAGGCGCCCTCAGGCGGCGCTCCGCGTTGCGGGGAACATGATGCTCCGGGCTTCCGCGTCCATCTCGGCCTTGAAGCTGTGGCGGCCCTTCAGCGCCTCGGCGGCCTGCGCGGCCGGCCGCGCGTTGATCGCGTCGAGGAGACGCTTGACGTTGGGCAGGTCCGCGAAGGCGTTCTCGCCGAGCACGAACGGCACCATCCGGGCCCAGCCCCAGGCCGCCATGTCGACGATCGTGTAGGTGTCGCCCAGGATGTAGGGCCGGTCGGAGAGGCGCTGGTCGAGGATGCCCCAGTGGCGGCGCGCCTCGAAGGTGTAGCGCTCCGTGGCGTAGGCGCCGCCGTCCTGCGCGAAGTGGCGGAAATGCACGCACTGGCCGGAGAACGGCCCGATGCCGGTGGCCACGAACATCAGCCAGGACAGCATCTCGCCCCGCACCGGCTCGCCCTCGGGCAGGAACCGGCCGGTCTTGCCAGCGAGGTAGAGCAGGATGGCATTCGAATCGAACACCGTCACGTCGCCGTCGCGGATCGCCGGGACCTTCCCGTTCGGGTTGACCGCCACGTAGGCGGGATCGAACTGCTCGCCCCTGCGGGTATCGACCGGGACCGCCTCGTAGGGCAGCTCCATCTCCTCCAGGCAGAGTGCAACCTTCATGGGGTTGGGGCTGAGATTGTAGAAGAATCGGATCACGTCGCTCTCCTTGAACGGTGCCGGAAGGATCGCCGGGCTCTCGCCTGGCACAAGCCGCAACCGCGCAGGGCGGCTATTCCGTCACGATCTTGTAGCTGCGGCCCGCCACCAGCGGCGCGCCCCGCTCCAGGCCGTTGAGGACGAGGAACCGGTCGAGCGCGCGATCCGGCACCGCCATGCGGCGGGCGAGATCCTCGGCGCCGGTCGAGGTCGCCTGCACGACCTGCAGCCGCAGGGGCCGCAGGACCACTTCGTCCGACGGCACCGCCGCGAGCGTCGCCGTCCAGCGGCGGAAGGCAGGGTCTGGATCGGCGGCGCCCTTGGCGGCCATGATCATCCGGTAAGTCGAGTCGCCGATCCGGATCGCCGCGAGGCGGAACGTCCACTCCTTGCCCCGCGAGAGCGCGAAGGCGGCCGGGTGGCCGGCGACCTCCCGGGTCTCGAAGCCGGCCGGATCGAAGGCGTCGTTCCAGCTCGCCTTCAGCACCGCCTCCAGGGATTGGCCCTCCTTCGCGTCGATCTGGTCGAACAGCAGGCGCCGGCTGCCGTCCTGGGTCGTGCCGAGCACGGCCGAGCGGGTATTCTCCAGGGCGAAGCCCTCGGGCACCTCGAAGGCGATGCCGAGGCCCGGATGGATGAAGCGATGGCCCCGCACCGCGCCGTCGCGCGGGTTGTCGCCGTAGGCGAGGCCGTCCACCGCCGCCAGGAAGGTTGCCCGGTCGTCGGTGCCGATCCCGGGGGCGCCGATGCGGCGGGCCGCGCGCGTGACCTGAACGATGCGCTCGGCCGTGCCCGGATGGGTCGCCAGCATGTCGGGCGCGGCGGCGCTGCCGGCTTTCAGGCCCGTCGAGCGGTTGAGGGCGGTGAGGAACCGGCCGGCGGCGAACGGGTCGTAGCCGGCCTTCGCCAGGGTGCGCACGCCGGTGGCATCCGCCTCCAGCTCCTGCTCCCGGGAGAAGCGCGCCAGCGCGAAGCGCGACTGGTGCTGGAGCTGCGCCCCGGTATCGGGGTCGTTCAGGACGTCGGCCACGACGCGGCTGACGAGGGCCGAGCGCAGTTCCAGCTCGCTCCGCGCCGTGGCGTGATTGAGGGTCACGTGGGCCATCTCGTGCGCCAGCACGGCGGCCACCTCCGAGGTGTCGTTGGCGAGCGCCACCAGCCCGCGGGTCACATAGAGCCGGCCATTCGGCAGCGCGAAGGCGTTGACCACGGGGGAGTCGAGGAGCGTCACCGCGTAGGCCTGGTCCGGCCGGTCGCTGGCCTTCACGAGGCGGTCGGTCACCTCCGTGAGCATCCGCGTCACGTTGGGGGCGCGCGCCTCGCCGCCGAAGGACGCCACGAGCTTGAGGTGATCGGAATCCGCGACGCGCTCCCGGCCGGTGGTGCGCGGCGCCTCGGCCGGCACCCGGACAACCGCCGGCTGCACGACCGCCCCGGTCTGGTCCGCGACGCAGGCGCCGAGCAGGGTGGCCAGGGCACAGAGTGCCGTCACGCCGCCCAGGAGACGCCCCGCCGACCGAAATTGCCCCGTGATCCCGCCCATCGCGATCAGCGCCGCAGCCCCCGTTCCTTCTCCGGTCCGGCCTCCGGCCGTTCCGTCTCGCCCACGAGCTCGATCCCGTCCGCGTCGGCTTCCAGGGTCGGGCCGCGCCAGACCTCCAGGATGCCGCGCACGCGCACGCGCCGGCCTTCGAGCAAGGCCGCACTCAAACCACGCGCGCGCACCATTCGCCAAGTGCGTTTCGATACCGTGACCGTGAGTGCGTCCGATCCGCGGGCGCCGAAATCGATGTAGGTGCGGGCGCTGCGCTCGCCGACGCGGCGCACGTCGCCCTCCACGATCGCGAAGCGTCCGGCCAGCGCCCGGAGCGCCGGCCCGTCCGTGGCGACCGGAATCGGCTCCCGCCACAGGCCGACGCGCCGCGCCCGCGCAGAGGCCTCGACGACGCGCAGCGCCGGGCGGCAGAGCGAATCAGCCTCGCCGGACTCCGCGAAGGCGAGGCCCGACGCGATCAGGCCGCCCGCGAGATCCTCGTCGCCCTCCGCGAGCTGGATGTCGGCCCGCTGCCGGTCCCAGCGGTCGGGCTGCCCGCGCGGCACCACCGCGACCCGGGCGCCCCGCCGCCCGTCGAGCCAGGCCGCCGCGGCGGCGGCCGCCTCCGGCGCGTCGGGCCAGCGGAGGGAGTCCAGGACCGCGCGGGCGCCCGACCCCAGGCGGATCTCGCCGCGTGGCCCGACCGCCTCCAGGATCTCGAAGCGGACCGGCCCCGCCAGACAAGCCGGCGGGCCGGCGCGCGAGGCCGCGCGGGCCGGCGCCGGACCCACGGCCGCGAGCGCCGCCAGCACCGTCACGACTTGCCGGGTCGCCGTTGCGAGGATCGCCTGCACGGGCAGATCATGCGCCGGGCGCGCGCATCCGCCAATGGGTGCGGTTGGCCTGCGGCAGGGAGGATGCTATGCAGCCGGCGGTCGTCTCCGTAGCTCAGCTGGACAGAGCACAGGTTTCCTAGATCAGGTCGAATTGGGCGTCGCGCCGGGAAACCGCGCGGCGGATCCGCTCAAAGTCGGGGAAAGCTCCAGGCGCCGGCTCGTCCGGGCCCTGCCGATCCCGAGCCAAGCCCGCACGTCGCGCTCGCGGCCTGCGGGAAGGTGTAGAGACTAGACGGGCGGCACCTACAGGCCGGGCGCGAGCCCCGCCCAGGGTGAAGGGATAGTCCAGGCCACGAACGCGGCCCCTCGGGGACGCGGCGGCGAAAGTCGAAGTGGTATGAAACCTGGGGTCGCAGGTTCGAGCCCTGCCGGGGACACCACCATCTTCCACGCGATCACTCCCCGCTCCGGCAGCGCGGGAAATCGTTCACCGCGTCACGCCTGCGCCGGTGACAAGTTCCCGGGGCGGCGCTAAGCTTTGCCAGAGGGAATCACGGCACGGGGGTGGACGAGCTCTTCATGGCGGGTCAGAAAACCGATCAGCGCGACGTCTATGTCGGGCAGCGCATCGCCGAGCAGCGACGCAAGGCGTCCCTCACGCAGCGCCGCGTCGCGCAGAGCTTCGGTATGTCTGCAGCTCAGCTACAGAAGTACGAGAAGGGCACCAACAGGATCAGTGCCGTTCATCTCGACATCTTCTCCCGGATGACCGGTGTGCCGATGGACTACTTCTTCAAGGGCATGCCGCGCAACGACGATTTCACCGCCCCGGGCTTCAGCGAGCCGGACCAGGCGAGCCTCAGCGAAGGCGGCCTCAAGGGCCTGGCCGAGATCGTGGGCCGGCACATCACCGAGAACTTCTCCGAGGAGGCGCGCCGGGACGTGGCCGCGGCCATTCGGGCGCTGGAGAGCAAGCTCGGCGGCTGAGAGTGCCGCGCCGGCCCCGCTGACAAGCGGTCCCGTCGAACGTGCCGGCTTCACCGGGCCCGAACATCTGCTGCGTTGAGCGTCGTACCGCTCCGCTGCGTTGAGAGAGGGCCGGACGCGATAAGTGCTTCCCATGTATGAAGGTCGCGTGCGGGAGCGCGCGGTCCCGCCGCGCCTGACGGGCCGAGACTGCGCGTCGATGCAGGTGCCCGATGGTTCGCGGCCGGCCTGACCAGGGGTGCCGGGCGCGTCGGCCCGAAGTTGCGGTCCCCGTCACCGATCGCTCGAAGGGGCGGGCGATTGTCCAGCCACTTCGTTCGTTTTACCGGATTCGTCCGGTGATCCGCCTTGACCCTTCATGGGCCCGGTGCGAGAACCCCCGCCCCATGAAGGGTCAAACGCCGTGATCGCACCGGCGTGCCTGTGAAGCCGGGGCCGTCCGTCCGATGCCGCGTTCCAACTACCTCTTCACCAGCGAATCCGTGTCCGAAGGGCACCCCGACAAGGTCTGCGACCGGATCTCCGACACGGTGGTCGACGCGTACCTGACGGCGATGCCGGAGGCGCGCCTCGGCGTCGAGACGCTCGCCACGACAAACCGGATCGTCATCGCCGGCGAGGTGCGCGGGCCCGACTCGGTGACCTTCAAGGACCTTGAGGCCCTGACTCGCGAGGCGGTAAAGGACATCGGCTACGAGCAGTCGGGCTTCCATTGGAAGAACAACGACGTCGCCATCCACCTGCACGCCCAGTCGGCCGACATCGCGCAGGGCGTGGACGCCGCCGGCAACAAGGACGAGGGCGCGGGCGACCAGGGCATCATGTTCGGCTACGCGGCCGACGAGACGCCCGAGCTGATGCCGGCCCCGATCTTCTACGCCCACCGGATCCTCAAGGATCTCGCCGACGCCCGCCGGGCCAAGCAGGGCGACGCCGCCAAGCTCGGCCCCGACGCCAAGAGCCAGGTCACGGTCCGCTACGAGAACGGCCGCCCGGTCGAGGTCACGCAGATCGTCCTGTCGACCCAGCACCTCGACGAGTCCCTGGACTCGGCGGACGTGCGCGCCATCGTCGAGCCCTATATCCGCAAGGCCCTGCCGGAGGGCTGGGTCAACGAGGGCACGGTCTGGCACGTGAACCCGACCGGCAAGTTCGTGATCGGCGGTCCGGACGGCGATGCCGGCCTCACCGGCCGCAAGATCATCGTCGACACCTACGGCGGCGCAGCCCCGCACGGCGGCGGCGCCTTCTCGGGCAAGGACCCGACCAAGGTCGACCGCTCGGCGGCCTACGCGGCGCGCTACCTGGCCAAGAACGTCGTGGCCGCGGGCCTCGCCCGCCGCGCCACGATCCAGCTCGCCTACGCGATCGGCGTGTCGAAGCCGCTCTCGATCTACGTGGACCTGCACGGAACCGGCAACGTGGACGAGGCCAAGCTCGAAGCGGTGCTGATGGACGCCCTGGACCTGTCGCCCCGCGGCATCCGCACGGCGCTCGGCCTCAACAAGCCGATCTATGCCCGCACTTCGGCCTACGGCCATTTCGGCCGCGCCCCGGAGGCCGATGGCGGCTTCTCCTGGGAGCGCACGGACCTCGCCGACAAGCTGAAGTCGGCGCTCGCCTGAGGGTAGCAGGCGGCCGACCCCCGAGCACCGGCCGGCCGCCTGCCGCGTCGCGCAGCGAGCGGACGGAAGCTGGGCGAACAGAGGCCGGGCGAGCAGGGGCGGGCGGTGCGTTCGGCATCGCCCCTCTCCCGGATGCAGGAAGCGTCAGCGGATTGCGATCCGGCGCCCGGTTCGGGACGATGCGAAGCGCCCGGCCGGGGCGCCGTTGCGCGCGGATGCCGAATTACCGCCTCGTGCCGCTTCGCGGCCAATCGGACGTTGAATCCGGATCACCGTCCGTCGACGCTCGGGCGTCCGGGAAGAGGGTCGGTCCACACTCCGGGATGTGCTGAGCCGTTGGACACTGACACCCCAGGACCTTCCCCCGACGCGAACGACGAGCCGGAGCGCGCCTTCTTCGGGCGGCGCAAGGGCAAGCGCCTGCGCGGCGAGCAGGAGCGCCGGCTGACCGAGCTGCTGCCGGCCCTCCGGGTCACCCTGCCGCCGGACGGCGCGCCCCTCGACCCGCGCGCCCTGTTCCCGGCCATGCCGGCGCCGCCGGAGGCGGTCTGGCTGGAAATCGGCTTCGGCGGCGGCGAGCACCTCGCGGCCCAGGCGGAGGCCCAGCCCGGGATCGGCATCATCGGCGCCGAGCCGTTCGTCAACGGCGTGGTCAAGCTGCTCGCCGCGGTCGAGGCGCGGGGCCTGCGCAACGTCCGCATCCGCGACGAGGACGTGACCGCCCTGCTGGCGCGGCTGCCGGATGCCAGCCTGGAGCGGGTCTACCTGCTCTATCCCGATCCCTGGCCCAAGCGGCGCCAGCGCAAGCGCCGCTTCGTCTCGGAGGCGTCCCTGGCCGAGATCGGGCGGGTCCTGAAGGAGGGCGGCCTGTTCCGTTTCGCCAGCGACATCGACGACTACGCCGGCTGGACGCTGGCGCGGGCCGCCCGCTGCCCGACCCTGCGCTGGACGGCGCGGAGCGCGCGGGACTGGACGCAGCCCTTCCCGGGCTGGCCCGGCACGCGCTACGAGGCGAAGGCGCTGGCGGCGGGACGGCGCCCGACCTACCTGGAGTTCGCGCGGCTGCCACGGTGACAGCCGCGGCGCCCGCGGGCGGCGCGCCGCAACCCGCCGGAACGCCTTGCAACGGTCACGCTCGGAGGCCATCCTGATATGCCGTCGCGGTCCCGGATCGCGCCGGGGGAGGGGGCTTACTCCTGCGGGGGCGCGCCACCGCGCGTTCGAGGGTTCTTCCGAGTGAATGAGCGGGTGGGTCAGGAACCGGCGGCGCACGATCCGTATCGCGCCGGCTTCGACGATGCCGCAATCGGCCTCGTCGTGCTGTCGGCCGACGCGACCGTCATCGTCGCCGCCAACCGGGCCCTGCACGATCTGCTCGGCTGGGCGCCGGGCACCCTGGCCGGCCGGCCGACCGGCGCGCTGCTGAACGAGGCCTCCGGGGGCCTCGGTGACGGCCTTCAGTTCTGGCGTCGGGCCGATGGCAGCGCCGTCGACGTGCGGGTGCGGCGCTCCGGGGCGACCCTCGTGGTCGAGTCCGTCGACGTGGACGCGGCGGCCCATTCCGAGGCGAACAGCGAAGCGCTGGCGGCCGCCGGCCTCGGGGAATGGCGCTGGGACCGGGCCACGGGTCTGCTCACCCTGTCGCGGCGCGCCGCCCGGATCCTGGGCCGGCCGCCGGGCCGCTCCGTCTCGTGGGACGAACTGAAGACCGGCCTGTCCCAGACGGAACTCGACCGCCTGAGCGCGATCATCGCCGGGGCGACCGGTACCGGCGAGCCCTACCAGTTCGACACGCCCACCACGGTGGCCGGGCGCACGGTGATCCTGCGGGTGCGCGGTCAGGCCGTGCCGGGCCCGGACGGGACGCCCGCCAGCATGGTCGGCGTCCTCCAGGACATCACCACGCGGGTCGAGGCCCGGGACGAGATCCTGTCCCGCGACCAGCGGCTCCGGGTCGCGACCACGATCGCCAAGCTCGGCATCTTCGAGTGGCACATGCTCGAGGACCAGGCGATCTGGGAGAACGAGCACATGTACGAGATCTTCGGGCACGCGCCCGAGGACGGCACCATCGGCAAGAACGAGTTCCTCAACGACATCCTGCACCCGGACGATCGCGCCGCCGTCCGACGGGCGATCTCCAAGGCGCTGCGGGAGGACGGGATCCTGCACATCGGCGGGCGCATCCGGCGCAAGTCCGACGGGGCGTGGCGGACGATCGACATGGCCGGCCGCTTCGAGCGCGACGCCCCCGACCGGCTGCCGCGCCGCCTGATCGGCGTTGTGGCGGACGTGACCGACCGGCGCCTCGCCGAGGAGCGCCAGAGCCTGCTGATCCGCGAACTGCACCACCGGGTGAAGAATACCCTGGCCACCGTGCAGGCGATCGTGGGCTCCACGGCGCGCACGGCGTCGAGCATCGAGAGCTTCTACGAGGCCTTCGTCGGGCGCATCAAATCGCTGGCCCACACCCATTCGGTGCTGACCGAGGACACGTGGCAGACGGCCTCGCTCGGCAACCTCCTGCTCAACGAGCTGAGGCCCTATGCCGAGGTGGCGCCGGACGGCGCCGCGGAAGGGCGCATCAGCCTCGACGGGCCGGCGATCGACCTGCCCTCCGAGATCGCGGTGCCGATCGGGATGGCGATCCACGAACTCACCACCAACGCCGCCAAGTACGGGGCGCTGTCGAACCGCACCGGGCGGGTCGCGGTGGAATGGTCGCTCGAGCCGGGCGGCCCGGCGGGGATCCTGCGCTTCTCCTGGCGCGAGACCGGCGGCCCCCCGGTCGAGCCGCCGACCCGTCAGGGCTTCGGATCGCGGCTGCTTCAGCGGGTCCTGATCACGCAGGTCCAGGCCGAGGTGACGACCGACTACGCCCCCGGCGGCTTCGCCCTGACCATGCGCGCGCCGATCCCGCCGCGCAACGACAGCCTCAAACCGCTGGTGTGAGCCGGTTGCACAGGCACCTCAGGAGGAGGGCGCGGATGGGAAGGCCGCCTGCCCGCCGGCGGCGTCAGGCCGCGCCGCGGGTCCCGGATTCGCCGCCGCCGTCCACGAAGGCCTTCAGCTCGTCCAGCGACGCGAAGGTGAAGCGGCCCTGCGGCGTCTCCGCCTCGATCGAGCCGTCCTCGAACATCACGTAGGTGTTGCCCCCCGAGGCGTAGCGCCCGACGACGGTGCGCGTCGCCGGCTTCGGGGCCGGCACGGGCGCCGGGTCGAGGCTCGAACGCAAAGCGGGGGGCTCCTCCGCGCCCGGGGACGCCTCGGGGGCGGCGAACAGGTCGTCCTCGGGGGCGATCACGCCGGGGCCCTTGGCGTCCGGCTTGGTCTGGGGAGCCGGATCCTGGGCGGCGAGCGGCGGCGGGACCCGCAGGTCCGGCTCCGCCCGGGGCGGCTTCGACGGCTTCGGCGGCTCCGGCAGGGCCGCGTCGGGCTTGTCCGCCTCCGCCGCGAGCAGGGCCAGCTCCGGCAGACCCTCGGGCCGGGGCTCCGACTTCGGATCGATCCGTGACCGGTCGGGGTCGAAGGGCGGCTCCACGACGGGCGGGACGAGGAAGGCGGGCGCGGCGGGCAAGACCGGCGGCAGCCGGGAGCGGCCCTCGTCGGCGGCAACCGGAGCGGAGACCGGGGCAGCCTCCCGGGCCCGGGACGCGGGGACCTGCCCGACCGCCCGCTCGACCCGGCGGAAGGCGAGGGCGAGCACGCCGAGCCCGAACAGGACCGCCCCCGAGGAGGCCGCCACCGAGCCCGCGATGACCATCGCGAGCCCGCTCTCCAGGCGCACATACGGAAAGCCCTGGATCACGGCGGCGCTGCCCCCGATGACCATGGCAGCGGCGAGCGCGAACAGCGCAGCGATCATGATACTCTCTAGCACAGGCCGGCTAACTGCCGGCGCTCAAAGCGTGGCGCACAGTAAGCCCTGGCCGTCATATTGCAAAACCACGCCGCTGGATTGCCCGGGATACCCGGCGCGGCGATCGTCCGGCGGCGGACCCCGGCGGTCCGTTCCGCAGCGCGAAGTTCCGGATCGATCCGGAACTTCGCGTGGAGCCGGGCCGCCACGGCGTTGCCGTCCCGCGGCGACCGACTTACCTAGCGGGCTCTCGACTCGGGAGCCCCCCGCCGGGGACGAGGCCGCCCCCTGCTTAGCGGAGACAGATGCGATGACCTTCACCCTGCCGGAACTGCCCTACGCATACGACGCGCTCGGGCCGTACATGTCGAAGGAGACCCTCGAGTTTCACCACGACAAGCACCACAAGGCCTATGTCGACACGGGCAACAAGCTGCTCGAAGGCACGGATCTCCAGGGCAAGAGCGTCGAGGAGATCGTCAAGGCCGCCTACAACACCAATCAGCCGCTCTTCAACAATGCCGGCCAGCACTACAACCACATCCACTTCTGGCAGTGGATGAAGCCGAACGGCGGCGGCGCCATCCCCGGCGCGCTCGCCAGGAAGATCGACGAGGATCTCGGCGGCGCCGAGAAGTTCAAGGCCGACTTCATCCAGGCGGGTGTCGGCCAGTTCGGCTCGGGCTGGGCGTGGCTCGCCGTCAAGGACGGCAAGCTCGCGATCATGAAGACCCCCAACGGCGAGAACCCGCTGGTCCACGGCGCCAAGCCGATCCTCGGCGTCGACGTGTGGGAGCACTCCTACTACATCGACTACCGCAACCGCCGGCCCGACTACCTCAAGGCGTTCATCGAGAACCTCGTGAACTGGGAGCATGTGGAGAAGATGTACGCCGAGGCGACCCGCTGAGGCATCTCCGCCGGTGCCGCGGGCCCTGTGTCCGCGGCACCCTTGAGGTGGCCGACGAAAGCGGCTCTTGATGCGCCCGACGCCGGATGACCCGGTGCGGAAGGGTCCGGCCATTCCCCCTCGATCGACACGCCCGACGCTTCGACCGTGCTCCCGCCCGCCCCCGCTGCGGGGGAGGGGGTGGGCGAGCGCCCCGCCCGATGATCCGCTCCATCCTCTCGGTCGGCGGCTGGACGCTGGTCTCCCGCGTCACCGGCTTCGCCCGCGACGTGGTGATGGCCGCGGTCATGGGCGCCGGACCCATGGCCGACGCCTTCGTGGTCGCCTTCCGGCTGCCCAACCATTTCCGCGCGATCTTCGGCGAGGGGGCGTTCAACACCGCCTTCGTGCCGGCCTATGCCGGGCTCGCGGAGGCCGGCGCGCCCGGGGCGGCGCACCAATTCGCCGACCGCGTCTTCACCCTGATGCTGATCGTGCAGCTGGTGCTGCTCAACCTCGCGCTGCCGGCGATGCCCTGGGTGGTCCACGCCCTGGCGCCGGGATTCGCCGAGGACGGCGAGCGCTTCCAGCTCGCCGTTGCGCTGACCCGCATCACCTTCCCGTATCTGCTGTTCATGACCCTGGTGACGCTGCTGTCGGGCATCCTCAACGCCCACCGGCACTTCGCTGTGGCGGCGGGCGCGCCGGTCCTGCTCAACCTCGCCATGCTGGCGGCGTTGGCGTTGAGCTTCCTGTTCCCCAACGCCGCCTACGCGGCCGCCTGGGGCGTCGCCGTCTCGGGCGTGCTCCAGTTCGGCCTGCTGTGGTGGGGCTGCCGCCGGGCCCGGGTGATGCCCGACCTCGCGGTGCCGCGCCTCGATCCGGCGCTGAAGCGCTTCTTCACAGTGCTCGGGCCCGCGGTGATCGGCGCGGCTGGCTTCCAGATCGCCACCTTCGCCGACACGATCATCGCGAGCTGGCTCCCCACCGGGGCGGTCTCGGCCCTCTACTACGCCGACCGGCTCTACCAGCTTCCCTTCGGCGTCATCGCCATCGCGGCCGGCACCGTGCTGCTCCCCGAGATGAGCCGGCGGATTGCCGCGGGCGACGTGGCGGGCGCGCACGCGGCGCAGAATCGGGCTGCGGGCTTCTCCCTGGCGCTGTCGGCGCCATTCACCGTGGCGTTCCTGACGATCCCGGGCCTGATCATGGCGGCGCTGTTCCAGCGCGGCGCCTTCAGCGCCGAGGACGCGGCGCGGGCGGCCTCGGTGCTGGCGGCCTACGGGTTCGCGCTGCCGGCCGTGGTGCTGGTGCGCAGCGCCGTGGCGAGCTTCTACGCCCGCCAGGATACCAGGACGCCGCTCTGGGCCTCCCTGACGGCGATCGCCGTCAACGTCGTCCTGAAGCTCTGGCTCACCGGCCCCTACGGCGTCACCGGTCTGGCGCTCGCCACCGCCGTCGCCCAGTGGGTCAACCTGCTGCTGCTGCTGGTCCTGGCCAAACGCCGGAACTGGACGGCGCCGGGACGCACCCTCGGGCTCACGGTCGCGGGGGTCGCGCTCGCCTGCCTGGGGCTGGCGGCGGTCGCGGTCTACGGCCAGGGACTCGTCCAGGCGCTGGTGCCGGCCCTGCCGCACGGGCGCGATCTCGTCGTCCTGGCGGTGCTCGGCCTCGCCGGGGCGCTGGTCTACGGCGGCCTGCTGGCGGGCCTGCTGCACCTGTTCGGCTTGCGCCTGCGCCGGGCCTGAGTGACCCGGCCGGGCTCGCCGCCGCGCGGGTCCGGCCCCAGATCGGGCGAGAGCACCCAGTGAGGAACGCCATGACCGACGCATCAGGACCCCTCGCGGGCGTGAAGGCCGCGGTGTTCGACGCCTACGGCACGCTGTTCGACGTGAACGCCGCGGTCCAGCGCTACGCCGACGCGGTGGGGCCGGACGCGGCCCACCTCTCCGAGGTCTGGCGCAACAAGCAGCTCGAATACAGCTGGACCCTGTCGCTGATGGGCCACTACGCGGCCTTCTGGGACCTCACCGTGCGGGCCCTCGACTACGCCCTCGCGACCCACCCGAACGTGGACCCCGGCCTTCGGGAGCAACTCCTCGACGCCTACCGCGACCTCGACGCCTATCCCGAGGTTCCGGGCGTGCTGGCGGCCCTGCGCAAGCGCGGGATCCGTACGGCGGTGCTCACCAACGGCAACGCCGCCATGGTCGACCGGGCCGTGGCCTCGGCGGGGCTGGCCGACCACCTCGACGCCGTTCTCTCGGTGGACGACGCGCAGGTGTTCAAGACACATCCCGACGCCTACCGGATCGCCCTGACCCGGCTGGCGGTGGGGCAGGGCGACGTGCTGTTCTGCTCGTCGAACCGCTGGGACGTGGCGGGGGCGGGGGCCTTCGGCTTCCGGACCGCCTGGGTGAACCGGAGGGGTCTGCCGGACGAGTACGCCGACCTCGCGCCCACGTCGGTGGTGGGATCCCTCGACGGGCTGCTCTGACGGGCGGTCCGCTGAGGCCGGCCCGATCCGAGAAACGGCCGGCGTCGATACGTCGACAGGGCTATGGCCGCGCCGTCTTCGCGCGGAGCGAAGCAATCCGGCCGCGCCACGATTTCCGATGTCGCGCTGCCCTCCGTTGCTTCGCTCCGCTCGCAAGGACGACCGCGTCTCGCCGTTGCCGGACCGCTCGCGGGCTCGCCATATCCGGCACACAATTCAATGGGCGACTTCGGGGATTTTTAATCCTCCCGGTGTTGGATCATCCTCAACACGAACGGGAGATGTTTCGCGTGTCTGTCACCGGTTCCTTCACGATGATCCGCGCCGGGGCCGCCGCCCTCGCCGCGACCCTGGTGCTCGGGGCCGTCGCCCCGGCCGCCGCCCGCGACCAGACCGGCGCCATCGTCGGCGGCCTCGCGGCGGGCGTGGTCGGCGGCGTGGTGGGCAGCGCCCTCGTCAACGGCGCCAACAACCCGCCGCCGCCTCCGCCGCCGGAGTACCGCCCGCGCCGCGTCGTGGTCGAGGAGCCCGAGACCGTCGTGGTGCGCGAGCGCCGCGGCCCGATCTGCCACTACGAGCGCCGCAAGGAGTGGCTCGGCGACGGCGAGTTCACCTACCGCCGCGTCGAAGTCTGCGAGTAACGTCCGCGTCCATTTTCACCGGCCGCAGGGCCTGAACGTCCACGCCGCGTCCCTCCGGGGCGCGGCGCATCTCATTTCACCACCAGCCAATCCTCGACCACCAGGGCGTCGAGGCCGGTGGTGTAGAACATCAGGATCGCGTCCTCCGCGCCGTGGAGGATCGGCTTGCCCATCACGTTGAAGCTCGTGTTGAGCAGGATCGGCACGCCGGTGATCTCCGCGAAGGCGCCGATCAGGGCCGCGTAGGCCGGGTTCCGCCCTGCCGTGACGCTCTGGAGCCGGCCCGTGCCGTCCGCGTGGACCACCGCCGGCACGCGGGCGCGGACCGCCTCGCGCCAGACCAGGGTGCGCTCCATGTAGGGGCTGTCGGCGTAATCCTCGAACCAGTCCGGCCCGGCCTCCGCCAGGATCGACGGCGCGAACGGCCGGAACGCCTCCCGGTACTTCACCTTGGCGTTGAGGGCGTCCTTGGCGCCCTCCGGGCGCGGATCGGCCAGGATCGAGCGGTTGCCCAGCGCCCGGGGCCCGAACTCCGCCCGGCCCTGCACCCAGCCGACGAGGCCGCCCTCGGCCAGGATCTGCGCCGCCGCGCGCGTCGCCGCCGCGTGGCCGACGCGCCGGGCCCGCGGCTCCTGCTCGGCGAGCCGCTCCATCGGCGCGGTGGAGACCCCCGAACCCAGATAGGGCGTGAGCGGGCGCTGATCGGGCGGCGGTCCGGCCCAGTCCGCATGATCCTCCGCGTAGGCGAGCCACGCGGCGCCGACCGCGTTGCCGTCGTCGGCCGGCGCCGAGGGGACGTGCAGCCGCGTGAAGCCGGACCGGCCCAGCACCCGGCCGTTATAGGAGGAATTCAGCCCACAGCCGCCGGCGATCACGAGGTTCTCGGAGGGCGCCAGCGCGTGGGCCTCGGCCACCAGCGCGTCCATCAGCGTCGCGAACAGGTCCTGGCCGCAGCGGGCGAGGTCCGCCCAGCCGTTCTCCAGGGCATCGGAGGGGCGGCGGGCGCGGATCTCCGCGGCCACCGCCCGGATCGTCTCCGCGTCGGCGTAGCGCAGGCGGTGGCCCTCGACCGTGCAGAGCCGGCCGAGCAGCGCGGCGAGATCCGGGTCGGGGCGGCCGTAGGGGGCGAGCCCCATGATCTTCCACTCCTCGCCCTTCACCTGGTCGAAGCCCGCGAGGTCGGTGATCAGCCCGTACAGGAAGCCCAGCGAGCCGCGCCCGCGGTGGCGGCGCAGCTCCGTGATCCGGCCGTCCTCCAGGCGGTAGATCGCCGCCGCGCCGGTCTCGCCCATGCCGTCGACCACCAGGGCGGTGGCCGTCTCGAAGGGGCTGCCCCACAGGCCGTAGGCGGCGTGGCAGAGGTGGTGCGGGTAGCGCCGCTGCCCGGCGATCATCGCCCGGGGCGCCGCGCCGGTGATCCGCGCCTCCTGGTTCAGGGCCAGCAGGGTGCCGTGCCCGGCCCGCTCCTGCGCGCCGTGGAGGTCGGCGATGAAGACCCGCTCGGCCTGCTCGGGCACATAGGAGCGGTTGAGCGCCGTGGTGTGGGCGGACAGCGCCATGAGGTCGAAGGCGCCGGCGCCGGCCTGGCCGCGCAGGAAGTCGGTGAATTGCGGGCCCCAGGTGGAGGCGACGACGAGTTCGGATCCCGGCGGGACGTGCGCCTTCAGCAGCGCCGCCATCGCGGACGGGGCGTCCGGCTCGCAGTTCGGCGCGCGCTTGTACTGCAGGGCGCGCTCCGCCGCCTCGGCGAAGAGCAGGGTGCCGTCGGGCCCGACCAGGGCGAGGGCCGGGTCGTGGAAGGTGGTGGCGAGGCCGAGATAGAAGCGCATGTCCACGGGGGGTAGCGCATTTTCGCGCCGGACGGAGCCCGGCACGTGCGCGAGGTGCCCCTCGTCCTTGCTTCGCTCCGCTCGCAAGGACGGAGAAGCCGACGGCCGCCCGCTAGTGCGGGGTGACGCGGCGCTTCGCGACGAGGAGGATCGCCGCGCCGGCGAGTCCCGACAGGGCCGAGCCCGCGAGCACGCCGAGCTTCACGGCGGTCTCGTGCTCCGGGTCCGGGAAGGCGAGGCCGCCGATGAACAGGCTCATGGTGAAGCCGATGCCGCACAGGACCGCGACCCCGTAGACCTGCCCCCAGCCGGCCCCGGCCGGGCGCTTGGCCCATCCCAGCGCCACCGCCAGCCGCAGGCTCGCGAACACGCCGGCCTGCTTGCCGAGGAACAGCCCGGCCGCGATGCCGAGCGTCACCGGCTGGAGCAGGGCCTCGGGGGTGAGGCCGGAGAGGTCCACGCCGGCATTGGCGAAGCCGAAGACCGGCACCACCCCGTAGGTGATCCAGGGCGCGAGGGCGTGCTCCAGCCGGTGCAGGGGCGAGTGCGCATCCTCCGGCCGGCCCGGGCTGACCCGGATCGGGATCGTGAGCGCGAGCAGCACCCCCGCGATCGTCGCGTGGATCCCGGAGCGGAGCACGAGGACCCACAGCACGAGGCCGAGCAGCCCGTAGGCCGGAAGCCACCCGTTCCCCGCCCGGTTGAGGCCGTAGAGGGCGGCCAGCACGAGGGCGGCGAGGCCCAGCATGGTGAGGTCGAGGCCGGAACTGTAGAACAGCGCGATCACCACCACGGCGCCGAGGTCGTCGACGATGGCGACCGCGCTGAGGAAGATCTTGAGGGAGACCGGCACCCGCGACCCGAGCAGCGCCAGGACGCCCAGCGCGAAGGCGATGTCGGTGGCGGCCGGGATCGCCCAGCCCCGCAGGGTGCCGGCGCCGAGATTGGCCAGCGCGTAGAATCCGGCCGGCACCGCCATGCCGCCGAGCGCCGCGATACCGGGCAGGACCCGGTCGGGCCAGGTCCGCAGCCGCCCGTCGAGCGCCTCGCGCTTGATCTCCAGCCCGACCAGCAGGAAGAACCCGGCCATCAGGCCGTCGTTGATCCAGTGCTGGACGCTCATCGGCCCGAGGGCGGTGTGGAGGGCGTGGGCGTAGGTTTCGGCCAGAGGCCCGTTGGCCACGACGAGCGCCAAGGCCGCCGCCGCCATCAGGATCAGCCCGCCCGCCGCCTCGCCGGCGAGCAGCGTGCGGATGATCGAGAGGGGACGCGGGCCGCGCCTCGGCGGGGTGCTTTCGGGGGTGGGCGACGTCATCGCGGCAGGCCTTGCCGCGCATCGCGGGGGCGCGCAAGCGCCCGGAGGAAGATCCTACGACGTCCGCCCCAGGGCCGCGCGGATCAGCGCCAGCCCGTCCGCGCTCGACCACGCGGCCGGCCCCTTCATCACCCCGATCGTGCAGCCCTGGGCGTCGACCAGCATCGTGGTCGGCAGGCCGGGCGATTGCGTGTCGCGCTGGAGGATCGGCAGCACGCGGCCGCCGGGATCGGCGTAGAAGGCGAGGTCGTGGATACCCGCCTGCTTCAGCCATTCCGGCGGCTTCTCGAGGTTGCGCGTGTCGACGTTGATGGCGACGACCTGGAAATCGGGCCCGCCGAGCTGCGCCTGGAGCCGGTCGAGGGCCGGCATCTCGGCCTTGCAGGGCGCGCACCACGTCGCCCAGAGATTGACGAGGAGCAGCCGGCCCCTGAGGTCGGCGAGGCCGGTCTCGGCGCCGTCCGGCCCCTTGAACCGGATGTCCGGCGCGGGCCGCGCCTGCGGCGGGGCCTGCATGGCGGCGACCTCGCCCTTCGCGGCCGCGTCGACCCGGGCGAGCGCCGGCTTGGCGGCGGCGCAGGGCTGGAGGGCGCCGCCCGTGTTGCCGGGCAGGAGACCGCTCCCGTATAGGGCGAGGCCGAGGACGGCGAGCGCGGCGACGCCCGCGCCGGCCAGGATGGGCGTGCGGCCGGGCATCAGGCTCGGGCCTCGGGACGGTCAGGGCGCGGAAGGATCGACATGAGCAACCGGATGTGGGGCGGCCGCTTCGCGAGCGGCCCGGCGGAGATCATGGAGGAGATCAACGCCTCCATCGGATTCGACAAGCGCCTCGCGCCCCAGGATATCCGCGGCTCGCTGGCGCATGTGGCGATGCTCGGCCAAGCCGGCATCCTGCCGCCGGAGGATGTGGCCGCGATCGAGGCCGGGCTCAAGTCCGTGCGCGACGAGATCGAGGCCGGAAGCTTCGTGTTCAAGCGCGAGCTCGAGGACATCCATATGTCGGTGGAGAGCCGGCTGACCGAGATCGTCGGCCCGGCGGCCGGCCGCCTGCACACGGCGCGCTCCCGCAACGACCAGGTCGCCACCGACATGAAGCTCTGGGTGCGCGACACCCTCGATTCCCTCGACCAGCAGGCCGCCGACCTGCAGCGCGCCCTGGCCGACAAGGCGCTCCAGCACGCCGGTACCGTGATGCCGGGCTTCACCCATCTCCAGTCGGCCCAGCCGGTGACCTTCGGCCACCATTGCCTCGCCTATGTGGAGATGCTGGCCCGCGACCGCGGCCGGTTCCGCGATGCCCGGGCGCGGCTCAACGAGTGCCCGCTCGGCGCCGCGGCGCTCGCCGGCACCTCCTTCCCGATCGACCGGCACGCCACCGCGGCGGCTTTGGGCTTCGACCGGCCGACCGCCAACTCCCTGGATTCTGTGGCCGACCGCGACTTCGCCCTGGAGGCCCTGGCGGCGGCCTCGATCTGCGCCGTGCACCTGTCGCGCTTCGCCGAGGAGCTGGTGGTCTGGACCTCGGCCCAGTTCAACTTCGTCCGCCTGTCGGACGGGTTCACCACCGGCTCGTCGATCATGCCGCAGAAGCGCAACCCCGACGCCGCCGAGCTGGTGCGGGCGAAGTCCGGCCGGATCATCGGCGCGCTGACCGGCCTGCTCATCGTCATGAAGGGCCTGCCGCTCGCCTATTCGAAGGACATGCAGGAGGACAAGGAGGGCACGTTCGACGCGCTCCAGGCGCTGTCCCTGTGCCTCGCCGCCATGACCGGCATGGTGAAGGATCTGGAGCCCAACGCCGCGGTGCTCAGCCGAGCCGCCGGCTCGGGCTACGCTACGGCCACCGACCTCGCCGACTGGCTGGTGCGCGAACTCGGCCTGCCGTTCCGGCAGGCGCACCATGTCACCGGCCGCCTCGTGGGCGCCGCCTCCGCCAGAGGCGTGGGCCTGGAGGCGCTGTCGCTGTCCGAGATGCAGGAGGCCGAGCCGCGGATCACCGAGGCGGTCTACGCGGTGCTGGGCGTCGAGAACTCCGTGGCGAGCCGCACCAGCCATGGCGGCACCGCGCCCGACAACGTGCGGGCCCAGGCGCAGGGCTGGATCGAGCGGCTGGCCTGACCGCGCCGCCGGCGTGCGAGACGGTCTGGCGACACCGCCCCGGCGGGCGGCAGGGCGGAACCATGACCGTGTGGGCTCACAGCGCAGGGGCCGCGGTTCGCGGCTGCATCCGGCACCCGGTCTGACCCGTCAGGCCGGGCAATCCCGCATGTGAACGCCACCGCGGCCTGCCTGCCGCCGCGTCGACCGCGTTCCCGGCATCGGCCGAGGCCTCGGCCTTCATCCGCGCGGCGGCCTCGACCACGGCGGGCGACACCAAGTCCGGCTGCGTCTCCGCGACTGCGTCATCCCCCGTGCCATCCCCCCGCGCTATGGGCGAACCGGCGGGCGATCACGGCCAGCTCCCGGGCCCTGGGCGGGGCCGCCCCGCGGTTGCCGGAAGCTGCGGCCGCCTGTGACTCCTTGAGCCGCAACAGCCTGCGCTGCGCATTCTGGAGGATGCGGGCCGTGACGGCGCGGCGATCGTCCGGTGATCGGTAACGCCGACTTTCCCACAGCTCTCCACCGGAATTGTGCATTGCAACCATCTCCCGGCCCGCGCGTTCAGGCTCTGGCTAAGTCCACTCAGCTACAAGCTTCGCCGTTTGGATCGGAGTTCGCAGGATGCCTGTCGAGAGTTGGCTGAACCCGGAGGACGTGCCGGATTACGCGGCACACGCCACGGCCATGATCGATGCCGCTTTGACCGGTTCGGGCCTGACGCGGGACTCCTACTGGGCGGCCGTGCGCAAGGGCTACAACACCCCCTACAACGATCCGCCTCGCAGGGAACCGATCCCCCTGCGCGCCGCGCCACCCCAGCCGAACGCGATCGCGACGCCCGCCGGACCGGTGGTCGAGCCCATCGCGGTGCCGGCCGCGGTCATCGCCGCCCTGGCCACGGAGGCCCGCGCGCTTTGAGGCGCCGGTCCGCGCTGTCCCGGGGGCGTAACGCCCACCGCCATCTTGCCGACGCTTTACGCAAGCTTCACTAATCCCGAACCCCGGTCCGGCGCCTCGCGGTGCCGCCCGTCGTTAGGAAGTGAAGATGGTCCGCGTCACCCGCCTGAACCCGGTCGGAGCCCTCGCCCTGCTCGCATCGGGGCTCGCACCTGCGCTCGTCGGAGGGCTCGGCGGCGTGCCCCTGTCCGTGACAGCCGCCTCGGCCCAGGAAGCCGCGCCCGCGTCGGGGGCCGAGGATGCGGCGCCCGCCCGCCGTGGGCGGCGGCGCGGACGCGAGCGGGCTCGGCCGGCGGAGAGGAAGGCGAGCACGCCGCCGGGCATGCAGCAGGCCACCCCCGTGGCGATCTTCGGCGACTGGAACGTGTTCGTGAACGGCGACGGCCGGAACAAGCTCTGCTACGCCATCGCCCAGCCGCAGACGCGCTCGCCCAAGACCCTGAAGCGCGACACCGCCTACCTGTTCGTGAGCGTCCGCAAGGGCGAGAACGTGCAGAACGAGGTGGCGGTGATGCTGGGCTTCCCGTCGAAGCCCGCGGCCTCCCAAACGAGACCCGGCTCCGCCGCCGCGCCGACCGATCCGAGCCTCAATCTCGGCGCCAGCCGCTACGGCCTCGTGGTGAAGGACGGGAATGCGTGGCTGCAGAACCCGGCCGAGGAGGCGCGGGTCGTCTCGGAGATGAGCGCCCGCAACCCGAAGCTCGTGATCAAGACCACCTCGATGCGCGGGAACCCGACGAGCGACGAGTACGCCCTCGGCGGGTTCGCGGAGGCGATGAAGCGCACGCGCGACGAGTGCGCCAAGTAGCGCGCCGGTCAGGCCCGAGTGGCGCGCCGATCAGGCGCGGCGGAGGCGGGCCCGATCCGGCCGGGCGGTCGACGGCGCGCGCGCGCTCACGCGCTCGCGGGCGGCGCGGGCCGCCTGCGCGGTCGTGCGGAACACCGCGCCATCAAGGCCGTCGAAATCGCGCGCCGATGAGAAGAACCGCACGCCGCGGCCCTCCGGCACGGCGATCCCGGCGGTGATCTCGCCGATCTCGATGACCCGCGCGGGTTCGGCGGCGTCGAAGCGGTCTTCGGGCGCCAACTCTGCTGAGAGACTGGACATGAGCTTGGAACTCCCTGGGCCGGCGTGAAGCCATGCCGGATCGCGATGAAGGCTGCGTGATGGTCGGCGCGTCAGCGTCGACAGCGCCAGGCCTGGGAGCAGGTCGCGAGGGAGCGTGCGAACGAACGGAGTCGGATCACCATCGAATGTCCTCCAGACTGAAGGACCGCGCGGGGCGGGGCCGTCGCAGTGCTTTAGCGTTTGATGACGCGGCGCAAGCTACGCTTCTCAAATCACCGCGGCCCGGGTGGACGACGCAGGGTTGCATTCATCGGCGCCGGGCATCCCTGAAGATGGAGGCGCCGCCGCGGACCGTCAACGGAACGGACTTCCGATTTTGCGGCCGCGCTTGGCAGGAAGCTGGTCCCGTCCGGGGCTCGGGGAGGCTGGACCGTTCAGGCGGCGGCGAGCACGGCGGGGAGGTCGGAGAAATCCGAGAAGATCCGGTCCGCGCCCGCCCGCAGGAGGTCGGCGCCCGCGGGATCGTGGCCCCAGTGGCCGCCGCCGGTGAAGCCGGCGACCCGCATGCCGGCGCTCCGCGCCGCCGTGACACCCGGCACGCTGTCCTCGATCACCAGGCACCCGGCGGGCGCGACTTCCATGCGGCTGGCGGCGAACAGGAACAGGTCGGGAAAGGGCTTGCCCCGCGCGACCTGCGCCGAGGAGAAGACGTGGTCGCCGAACAGCGGCAGCAATCCGGTCAGGGTCAGGGAATGGCGCAGCCGCACCGGATCGCTGCTCGAGGCCACGCAGACCGGCAGGTGCAGCGACGCCACCGCCTGGGCGACGCCCCGCATCGCCCGCAGCTCGGCATCGAACAGCGCCAGGGTCTCGGCCTTCACACCCTCCACGAAGTCCGCCGGCGCCGTGATCCCGTAATCGCGGGCGATGTGCCCCATGATGGACACCATGGAGGTGCCGGTGAAGCGCGCCCGCACGGTGGCGAGGTCGATCGGCACGCCGATGCGGTTCAGGCCGGCGGTGAGGCAGGCGAGGCTCAGGGGCTCGCTGTCGACCAGAACGCCGTCGCAATCGAAGATCACGAGGCCGAGTTTCGTCGCACGCGCGTCCAAGGCCGACCATTCCCGCACGGCCCGCCGCCGCCGGCGCTGCTGTGGCACGGGCCCGGCGCACCGGCAACCGCAGGCGGCCGAGGCATGATGGCAGCGCTTGCGCCGGGCGGCGCGGGCCCATACTCCCTGACGGACGCAGCGGCAGCCGGACCGCACGGCACGCACGGCAAGGCTCGCACGGCAAGGCTCAGAAGATCCCGCGATGTTCCGCTTCCTGGCCCGTGTCCTGGGTTTCCTGCTGATGGCCGGCGGCTTCGTCGCGCTGGTCTATGACGGCGCCCGCTCGATCGCCAACAACGGCCTGCGGGTGACGTCCCTCTCCGACGTGATCGCGATCCTGTTCAAGGACAGGGCGGGCGCCCTGCAGGGCAGCGTGGAGGGGGCGGCGCCGTGGCTCTGGCACATCCTGGGCCTGCCGCTCACCCTGGCGCCGGCCTCGCTGATCGGGCTGGGGCTCGGCGCGGTGCTGCTCTGGCTCGGCCAGCCCGGCCGGGAGCCGATCGGCTTCCTGACCAAGCCCTGACGGGATGGCCCGCGTCCGGCCCTACCGGTCGCCGCGCCCCGCCCGGGCCTCGGCGAGCTCGTCCCTGAGCCGCGCGATCTCGGCCGTGAGCGCGTAGTGCTCGCTGACGTCGACCTGCGAGGCGAAGAAGTAGACGAGCTTGCCCTCCGCGTCCCTGACCGGTCCGACATACAGGGCGTTGTGGAAGGTCGAGCCGTCCTTGCGGTAGTTGAGCAGATCGACCCTGATGTCGACTTCCTGCCGGATCGCCTCCCGGAGGCGGTCGACCGCCTCGAGGTCGGTCTCCGGCCCCTGGAGGAACCGGCAATTGCGGCCCGTCACCTCCATCCGCGTGTAGCCGGTGAGCTTCAGGAAGGAGTCGTTGGCGAACACGATCGGGTTGTCGAACTGGCGCGGATCCGTGACGATCATCGGCATCCGCGTCGCCCGCACGGCGGCGGCGAACGGGTCCCCCGGATGCGAATCCGCCTTGAGGTTGTCCAGCACGTGACTCGTGGTGGTCCAGCCCAGTTCCATGCGGTTTCAGCCCCTCGCGGCGGCACGTTGGCCGTAACCCGCTGCCGTTACAAGCCGGAAATTGCGTGCGAGGTCCAGCCCCTCACCACAGGTTTCAAGGCGGTTGCGATGGACCGGGGCGCCTGATCGGTCCCGCGCCGCTTTCTCGCGGGCGTCGGACTCCCCATATCTGGGACATCGAGAGACCGGAAGGCAAGCCGATGTTCCTGTTCCGCAAGCGCCCCGAGATGCCCAGCCCCGCGGAGGCCCTGCCGGGGCGCCCGACGCCGCTCCCCACCGCCGAGACCCATTACGTGAACGGCAACCCGCTCAAAGGTCCCTATCCGCCCGGCACCGAGACGATCGTGCTCGGCCTCGGCTGCTTCTGGGGTGCCGAGCGCCGATTCTGGCAACTGCCCGCGGGCGTGTTCGTGACCGCGGTGGGCTATGCCGGCGGCTACACGCCGAACCCGACCTACGAGGAGGTCTGCACCGGCCAGACCGGCCACAACGAGGTGGTGCTGGTGGCCTTCGACCCGGCGGTGCTGCCGCTGGATTCGGTGCTGCGGACCTTCTTCGAGAGCCACGACCCGACCCAGGGCATGCGCCAGGGCAACGATGTCGGCACGCAGTATCGCTCGGGCATCTACACGAACGGCCCCGCGCAGGAGGCGACCGCGCGGGCGGTGCGCGAGGCCTATGCCGAGGCGTTGCGCGAACGCGGCTTCCCGGACGTGACCACCGAGATCAAGCCGCTGGAGCACTTCTACTTCGCGGAGGGCTACCACCAGCAGTACCTCGCCAAGAACCCGGGCGGCTATTGCGGCCTGGGTGGCACCGGCGTCAGCTGCCCGGTGGGGACCGGCGTCGCCGCCTGACCGTCACGGGTTCCCGCCGGGCCGCGGCTGCGCGGCGGGGCTCGGCGCGTGCGTCCCCAGCGGCGGCGTGCTGTTCGGGCTGCGCAGCACGATCAGCACGCTGCCCAGCACCGAGAGGGCGACGGCGACGGCGAGGAGGATGAAGAGCCAGCGGGGCATCCCGGGGCGTTAGCACATCGGGGCAGAGAGCCGAACCGGTCGCGCACCGACGGCCAGGGCTACTAAGTCGGGCTCACGCATCGCAACGCTTCGGTGTGTCAATGTCCGTTTGACGACCCCACCGGCATTCCGGGCCCTGCTGCGCAGTCCCGGAATGACGGGGTTGCCGATCAAAGGTGGCCCAGTCTCGTCGACCCGACTTCTCGGCCCGCGCCTACGGCGCCTTCAGCACCACCCGGCAGGCGGCGGGGAGCGCCGCCATGGTCATGGCGGGCTTCGGCTTCGGCGGCACCTTCGGGGGCTTCGGGTGCAGCACCGCGTCCGAGAACCAGTAGCCGAGGTCGTCGCAGCCGTCGCCCGAGGGTGGCGCGCCCTGCGGCTGGCAATCCTCCTGTCCGGCCGGGCAGGAGAGGCGGATATGGTAGTGGTAGTTGTGCCCGTACATCGGGCGCACCTTGGACATCCACCGGCTGCCCGACGCGTCCCGGCAGAGCGCCTTCTTGATCGCCGCGTTGACGAAGATGCGCTCCACCTCCGGCTGCTCGGCGGTGAGCTTGATCAACTGCAGATGCGTCGGCGTCCAGACCTCCGGATCGATGTCGAGGCGGTCGCGGCGGACCATGTCGGTGGCCGAGGTCTCCTCGCGCTCCGCCCGGCTCATGCGGTGGTCGGGCATCGGCGTCAGCCAGACGTCGGCGTCGATGCCGATCTGGTGCGAGGCGTGGCCGGTGATCATCGGGCCACCCCGGGGCTGGGCCATGTCGCCCACGAGCAGGCCGGGCCAGCCGACCCGGGCGGCCTTCTGCGACAGCCGCTCGATGAAATCGACGAGGTAGGGCGTGCCCCACATCCGGTTGCGGGACGGGCGCATGACCTGCCAGTTCGGCCCGTCGAGCGGCAGGGCCTCGCCCCCGGAGAAACAGCCCTTGGCGTAGAAGCCGTAGATATGCGCCGGGCCGGAGGAGGCCCGGCTGACCCGGCCGAACAGGGCCTTGGCGGGGGTCGAGGGCGCGTCCGGATGTTCCAGCGGCGGCAGCGGCTTCGGGTTGACGCTGCCGCGGTCCTGGGCGCCTGCGGCGGCGGGCAGGAGCAGGGCGGCGAGCGCGAGGCTGTGGGCGAGACGCGGCATCGGCATGCGGGGGCTGTTCGTCCAGCTGGAGGTGGCGGGCGCGGGCGCGCACCGGAACGTCGCCCGGCGCCGGGGCGTTTTTCGGGCAGACGGGCCGGGCTCTCGGGCGCGGCGATCACCGCAGGGAGGCGACGATGACGGCGACCGGTCAATCCGCCACGGGACGCGCCGCGACCGGGGATCCGGCACCCGGCCCATCCACGGCCCGGCAGCCCCGGAGCCTGATCGCCAGCGACCGCGTCATCGGGACGGATGTCCGCCGTCCGGACGGGACCCGGGTCGGCCGGATCGAGCGCCTGATGCTCGACAAGGCTTCCGGACGCGTGGCCTACGCGGTGATGAGCTTCGGCGGGTTCCTGGGCCTGGGCGAGGAGTTCTACACGCTGCCCTGGTCGGTGCTGCGCTTCGAGCCGCGGCAGGACGCCTATGTGGTCGACATCACGGAGGCGCAGCTGCGCGCCGCCCCCGCCCGCACCCCAGAGGGCACCGAACCCTCCGAGGACGGCGCCTGGGAGGAGCGCATCCACCGCTACTACGACGCCGCGCCGTATTGGGGGATCTGAGCGCGACGGCCGCTCACCCGCCCGAGGGCCCGCACCAGCCCGGGAGGTAGCCGGCGTGCTTGGACTTGGCCAGCGACAGGGCCTTCTCCAGCGCGTCGGAGAAGTCGTTCTCGATGCGCTTCTCCTTGATGTTGCGCCGCAGGAAATCGGCCCACAGGAACTCGCTGAACGGGGTCGTGTCCTTGGCGAAGCCGCCGGCCCGGCGCAGCTCGCCCGCGAGGCTGCGGTAGGGATCGTCCGCCAGGGCGTCGATCGACTTCGGGATGTCCTTGAAGTGCTGGCGCACGCCCTCGGCGTCGTAGGGATGCACCCAGGACTTGTGATCGCAGACCGTCCAGAACGCCTCCTTCTCGAGGTCGTGCAGGTCGGCCACCACCGTCACCAGCACGTGCTCCACGCCTTCTTCGAGCAGGGCGCGGGCGAGGTGGTGGTGATCGATGAGGTAGTGGTTTTTCTTCGGCCCGAGCAGGGTCGGAATCATGTGGGCGCCGAGGAATTCCTTCTTCTTCTCCCCGTCGTACTCCCGCCAGCGCTTCCGCTTCTCCGCTACCTCCCGGCAGCCCACGGTCATCTGCGTCGGGCGCAGCTCCGCGATCGGGATGGGTCTGAGCAGCGGCTCTCGGTTGGCCATGGGATGTCCTTCCTGCGTGGTTTTGTCACGCAGATGTCACAAGGCATCCGGGATCAGAAGCGCGAAGCGCGCAGGAAGCGCTCACGTTTCCGGGATCGCGCCCCCGCGCACCGCATCGAGCACGAACACGCGGATCGCCGAGGACAGGTTCTGCGCGCCGCGCCCGGCGTCGATGCTGCCGACGAGCGCCTGGACCGACTGGCCCTGGGCCGCCGCGATTTCCCGCAGCGCGGCCCAGAACGGATCCTCCAGCGACACGCTGGTGCGGTGACCCGCGATCATCACGGAGCGCTTGGTGATGCCGGCGCTCATGGCGAGGCGGCGACGCGTTCCGTCCTTGCTTCGCGCCGCGCGCACAGACGGTGGGGCTGCTGCATCCGGATCCGCTCTCAGCCCGCCGGGTCAGGGTCCGGCTCGCGCCGCTCCAGGCGGTGGCCCTCGTGGCGCTCGGTCTCCAGGGCCTTGCGGCGCTGCTGGAGGGTCTTGGCCTTCTTCGGCTGGCCGAAGGCGATCCGGTTGGAGTCGGCCTTCGTGTCGGCCTCGGCGCGGGCCTTCGCCTTGCGGACCTGACGCAGGTTGATGATCTCGGCCATGGATCGCCTCCCGTGACCGGCGCAGGAAACCCCGCGCCGGCGAATCCCAAACCTCAATCGGCGCTCGGCGCCAGCATGGTCTCCGGCCGGACCACGCGCTCGAACTCCGCCTCGGTGACGTAGCCGAGGCGCAGGGCCTCCTCCTTGAGGGTGGTGCCGTTCTTGTGCGCCGTCTTGGCGATCTCGGCGGCCTTGTCGTAGCCGATCGAGGGAGCCAGCGCCGTCACCAGCATGAGCGAGCGGCTCATCAGGTCGGCGATCTTGTCCTCGTTGGCCTTGATGCCGACCACGCAATTGTCGGTGAAGCTCACCGCCGCGTCGGCGAGCAGCCGGATCGACTGCAGCACCGCGTTGGCGATCACAGGCTTGAACACGTTGAGCTCGAAATTGCCCTGGCTGCCGGCGAAGCTCACCGTGGTGCCGTTGCCGATCACCTGGGCGCAGACCATGGTCAGGGCCTCGCACTGGGTCGGGTTGACCTTGCCGGGCATGATCGAGGAGCCGGGCTCGTTCTCGGGGAGCGACAGCTCGCCGAGGCCGGAGCGGGGGCCCGAGCCGAGGAAGCGGATGTCCTGGGCGATCTTGAACAGGCCGGCGGCGAGCGCCGACAGCGCCCCCTGCGTGAACACCAGGGCGTCATGGGTGGCGAGCGCCTCGAACTTGTTCTCGGCGGACGTGAACGGCAGGCCGGTCAGCTCCGCGACCTTGGCGGCGAAGCGCTCGGCGAATTCCGGATGGGCGTTGAGGCCGGTGCCGACCGCGGTGCCGCCCTGGGCGAGCGCCAGGACGCCCGGCAGGGTCGCGGCGATGCGCGAGCCGCCGAGCGCCACCTGCGCCACATAGCCGGAGAATTCCTGCCCCAGCGAGACGGGGGTGGCGTCCTGCAGGTGCGTCCGGCCGATCTTGACGATCGCGTCGAACGCCTTGGCCTTGGCGTCGAGCGCCCCGTGCAGGTGGGAGAGCGCCGGCAGCAGGCGACCCTGGATCTCCCGCGCCACCGCGATGTGCATCGCGGTCGGGAAGGTGTCGTTGGAGGATTGGCCGCGGTTGCAATGGTCGTTCGGGTGGACCGGCGACTTGCCGCCGCGCTGGCCGCCGAGCCGCTCGTTGGCGAGGCTCGCGATCACCTCGTTGGCGTTCATGTTCGACTGGGTGCCCGAGCCGGTCTGGTAGATGACCAGCGGGAACTCGTCGTCGTAGCGGCCCTCGACCACCTCGGCGGCCGAGGCTGCGATGGCGTCGGCGAGCTTCGCGTCGAGGGCGCCGAGATCCTTGTTCACCAGGGCGGCGGCCTGCTTCACCACCCCGAGGGCGTGGACCAGCGGCGCGGGCATCCGGTCGGTACCGATCTTGAAGTTCTGGATCGAGCGCTGCGTCTGCGCGCCCCAGTAGCGATGCGCCGGAACCTCGATCGGCCCGAAGGTGTCGGACTCGGTGCGGGTGGCGGTCTCGGTGGGCGACATCGTGGCCTCTACGTCTGGTGCAGTGCGGTGCCTACTTAAATGAGGCGCGGGGGAATCGCGATGCCGGTTTTCCCGGCGCGCCGACAAGGGCGGGGCTCTGTTCCCGCCGGATAAGGAGCCGATGAGCGCGACGATCGACCTGCCCGAGCCCGCCACCCGGTTCCGCCCCGCCGTGCCGCCGCCCCTGCGCGAGCCGCTCGGCCTGTTCGCGTTCCTGAAGGCTGCGCGGAAGAATCCGATCACCACCTGGATGGACGCGCATTTCAAGCTGCCGGTCGTGGCGGCCGAGGGCGCGATGGGCCGGATCACCGTGGTGAGCGATCCGGCGCTGATCCGCTACCTGCTGATCGAGAACCCCGAGAACTACCGCAAGGACGATCTCCAGCGGCGCGTGCTCGCCCCGGGCCTCGGCAACGGCCTGCTCAGCGCCGAGGGCGACGAGTGGCGGCTCCAGCGCCGGACGCTGGCGCCGATCTTCAACGCCCGCACGGTGCAGGGCTTCTCCGAGGCGATGAATGCCGCCGGCGCGCGCCTGGGGCGCCGCCTTGCCCGCCGCGCGGGCAAGCAGGTCGACGTTGCCCTGGAGATGACCCGCGTCACCCTCGATGTGCTGGAGCGGACGATCTTCACCCACGGCCTGCCCAGCGACCCGGACGCCCTCGGGCGCGCCATCACCCGCTTCCTGGAGGCGGTGGGGCCGATCGACCCCCTCGACGTGTTCGGCGTGCCTGAATTCGTGCCGCGAATCGGCCGCCTGCGTGCCCGCCCGGCGGGACGCTTCTTCGCCGAGGTGGTCGACGAACTGATCGCCCGGCGCAAGGCGCTGATGGACCGGGGCGAGGCCCCCCGGGATCTGCTGACGCTGCTGCTCGCCGCGCAGGATCCGGAGACCGGTAACGGCCTCTCGGATCTCGCCGTGAAGGCCAATATCGTCACCTTCATCGCCGCCGGCCACGAGACGACGGCCAATTCCCTGACCTGGACGCTCTACTGCCTCTCGCAGGATCCGGCCGCCCAGGCGCGGATCGAGGCCGAGGTCGACGCCGCCGGGCCCGGTGATTTCGCCGCGGAGCGGCTGCCGTTCACCCGGGCGGCGATCGAGGAGGCGATGCGGCTGTTCCCACCGGTGCCGTTCCTCAGCCGCCAGGCGGTCCGCGACGATCGGTTCGGCCGGATCAAGGTACCGCGGGGCTCGATGGTGCTGGTGGCGCCCTGGGTGCTCCACCGCCACCACCTGCTCTGGGAGGATCCGGAAGCCTTCGTGCCGGAGCGCTTCCTGCCGGGCGCGCGCGAAAGCATCCCGCGCTTCGCCTACCTGCCGTTCGGGGCGGGACCGCGGGTCTGCATCGGCCAGAGTTTCTCGGTTCAGGAGGCGGTGATTCTGCTGGCGCATATCGTCCGGGCGGTGCGCTTCCGTCTGCCCGAGGATCACCCGCCGGTTACGCCGCTCCACCGCGTGACGCTGCGGCCGGAGCACGGCTTGCGGATGGAGGCCGAGGGGCGGGTTTGAGCGCGTTGACGGGACCCCTGTGGGTTCGCACATTGCGACGAGGAACGAGAGAGTCGCCGTGGCTTGGAATTAGGCACGACCCGCGATGGCCGATACCGCTGCCCCCGCGACGCTGGATTACGCCGAGCAGGTCGCCCGCGTCCTGCGCTCCAACGCCGAGACAGAAAAGTTCGTCGCCGAGCAGCGCAAGCTGATTGACGAGCAAACCAAGCTTCAGGCGGAGGCGGCGAAGCTGCACGCCGAGACGCTGAAGCTCGGTCGGGACCGCGTCCTGGCCCCGCTCTCGATCGCGTTCGCCGGCATGGCGGCGGCGGCCGCCTTCTTCGGCGCGGGGGCGGCCTTCGTCAAACTACTGAGCCCGTGATCATCTGAGTCCTGCCGGTTTGTGAGAGTACTGCTGGACGACCGGCATCGACACGATTCGGAAATCTCTACGCGGCTCGTTGCACCGGCGCCCTTCCTTGCGAGCGAAGCGAAGCAATCCAGTCGGCGCCTCGTTGTTCGAGGTTGCGCCGCCCTGGGTCACTTCGCTTCGCTCGTGATGACGAAGGGCGCATCCGGCGAATCCTCAGTCCGAAGGAACAACCGAATCGCGGTCCGTCCGATCGGATGCGGGAGCAGGGCCGCTCGTCGGGAAGTCCAACCCCTGTTGGTCAGCATATCTGGGGGATGCTGGACGGGCGGCGTGATGAACGCCGTCCCAGCGCAGGATCGCCGTGGCTATAAAATGACGCGGTCAGTTTCACGCCTTCGTCGAAGCGCTTCGCGCGCGCTCGCCGACAGGCCCGGCTGCGCAGGACTCTCGTCCCTTCCTGAACCCTCGGGCCGTCGATTCAGCCCGGCGCGTTCAGCTCTTCTTGCGGAACGCGTCCAGGCTCACGACCTCGGCGCTGCCCTCCTCGCCCTCCTTCTTGGCGGCGGGGCGGGGTGCCTTCTCGTCGGGCTTGTCGGCCGCAGGCGCTGGCAGACCCTTCGGGGCGCCCGCGCCGATCGTGGCGAGCCCGCCGCCCTTCGGGCGGACCTCGCCGGGCTCGGAGCCCGCGCCGCGCGGACCGGCCTTGGCCGGGGCGGCGTTCGCCTCTTCTGGGGTCTCGCCCGCCTCGCTGAGGTCGAACTTCAGGCCGAACTGCACCGACGGGTCGAAGAAGCCCGACAGGGCCTCGAACGGCACCAGCAGCCGCTCCGGCACGCCCGAGAAGGACAGGCCGACCTCGAAGGCGTGCTCGGTGACGTTGAGGTCCCAGAACTGGTGCTGCAGGACGATGGTCATATCCTGCGGGTACTTCTCGCGCAGGGCCTGCGACATCCGCACGCCGGGCGCCTCGGTGCGGAACGAGACGTAGAAGTGGTGCTCGCCCAGCAACCCCTCGCGGGCCGCGTCGGTCAGCACCTTGCGCACCACGCCGCGCAGGGCGTCTTGCACCAAGAGATCGTAGCGGATCAGGTCGTCTGCCATCTGCGGTCGCGCTCTTGCCCCGGACTGCCCGGCGCCCCGCCGCGGATGGCCGGACCGAGAGATTCACGTAGAGGCTTCTGTTGCCAGGTGCCTCCGAACCCCGCCTATGCGGTGCTACCCGCTAGGACTTCAGGTCGGTATTGGGGACCGCTTACGCGGCCACCGCTACCGGAGCAAAGTTGTCGTTGGCAACTATTGCAAAGGCCCGATAACGGCGGAACCATGCCGAGCGAAAGCTCAACCTTTACGCCCTCGTCGATCCTATTTCGCCCCCGCCGAAGCCCAGGCCGGTGTCACGCGCCTTGCGGCAGCATGTCCTGGGCTCAGGTGGAGGCGCCGGGTACCGCCCCCGGGTCCGATAGGTTTATTGCGAAGAACGTTTATCGCCATAGCCGGCCTCGCGACCGGCTCCCGAGATATAGAGGGGATCGGTCCGGTTTTGAAGCCCGATCGTGTCGCGCCGCTGTCTCATTTGGAGCCTCCGGGCGAGGCTGTTGCCGGAAGCGCGCAGCCGCGCCTCGACGCGCCGCCGGATCCGGGGCGGCTCGACCGCATCTGGTCGGCGACCTGGCGTCTCGGCGCCCTGGTCGCCCTCGTCATCCTCTATCTCGGTGCGGCGAGCCTGCTCTCGCTCGCCAGTGTGCGCGTCGGGTTCGACCTGTGGAACGGGATCGACCCGTTCCTGCCCCCGGAGCGGCGGCCCTTCCTCGGCGCGGTGGAGCTCGCCCACCGCGCCTTCGCGGTCGACGCCCTGCGGCAGGTCTTCCTCGCCCTGCTGGTGCTCGGCGGCGCGTGGTGGCGCGATCGGGCGGGCTGGCGCCGCCGCCTCGCCCTGGACCGGGAGCGCCCCAACGGGATGCGGCCCGTCGCGCTGCTCGTCCTGCTCCTCGTCTGGCCGGTGCTGCACATCGCCTGGGTGACCGGCACGGCCGAGCTGTTCGGGGCCAGCTTCGGACAGCACGTGCGGCTGTCGCCGTTCATGAGCCAGGCCGCGGTGGCCGCGTGGCTCGCCTATCTGGCGATCCTGGCACCGGTGGCCGAGGAGTTGCTGCTGCGCGGCGAGTCCTTCGCCCGTGCCCAGGCCGCGGTCGGTCCCGTGGGGGCGATCCTGGTCACGGCGATCGTCTTCGCGGCCGCCCACATCTCGTCCTGGGGATTGGCCCGGCCGGTCTCGCTTCTGCCGCTCGCCCTCGCGCTCGGCTGGCTGCGATGGCGCACCGGCCGCCTCTGGCCCTGCATCGCCCTGCATGGCTGGTCGAACCTCGCCCTCGTGAGCTACCTTCTGTGGCCGGCTTGAAGGCATGGGGTGACGGCGGTGGACAGATGTCGGCGGCGCGCTTGCCGGCCGGCGCGCCGACGCGCAGGAATGGCCGATGGACGCTTATCAGGACCTGCTCCGGCGCATCCTCGACGAGGGCGTGGCCAAGGACGACCGCACCGGCACCGGGACGCTCTCGGTCTTCGGCCACCAGATGCGCTTCGACCTGTCGGCGGGCTTCCCCCTCGTCACCACGAAGCGGCTGCACCTGCGCTCGATCATCCACGAGCTCCTCTGGTTCCTGGCCGGCGACACCAACGTGGCCGCGCTGCGGGCGAACGGCGTGACGATCTGGGACGAGTGGGCCGACGCGAACGGCGATCTCGGCCCGGTCTACGGCAAGCAATGGCGCTCCTGGGAGAAGCCCGGCGGCGGCACCGTCGACCAGATCGCCGGTGTGCTGGACGAGATCCGGCGCAACCCCGATTCCCGCCGGCTGATCGTCTCCGCCTGGAACCCGGCCGACCTCGACCGGATGGCGCTCGCCCCCTGCCACTGCCTGTTCCAGTTCTACGTGAGCGAGGGGCGGCTCTCCTGCCAGCTCTACCAGCGCTCGGCGGACGTCTTCCTCGGGGTGCCGTTCAATATCGCGAGCTACGCGCTCCTGACCCACATGATCGCGCAGGTGGCCGGCCTCGGGGTGGGGGACTTCGTCCACACCTTCGGCGACGCGCATCTCTACCGGAACCACCTGGAGCAGACCCGCACCCTCCTGACCCGGGAGCCGCGCCCCCTGCCGCGACTGCGGCTCAACCCGGCGGTGCGGGACCTGTTCGCCTTCCGGTACGAGGACTTCGCCGTCGAGGGCTACGACCCGCACCCGGCCATCGCGGCCCCGGTCGCGGTATGAGGCCGCGCGTCTCCCTGGTCGTGGCCGTCGCCCGCAACGGCGTCATCGGCCGCGACAACGGCCTCGCCTGGCACCTCTCCAGCGACCTGAAGCGGTTCAAGGCGCTCACCATGGGCAAGCCGATGCTGATGGGCCGGCGCACCTGGGACTCGATCGGCCGGCCGCTGCCGGGACGGCGGTCGCTGGTGCTCACCCGCGACCGCGGCTTCCGGGCCGAGGGGGCGGAGGTCGTCCACGGCTGGGACGACGCGCTGGCGGCCGCGTCCGGAGAGGAACTGATGGTGGTGGGCGGCGCCGAGATCTACGCCCTCGCGCTCCCCGAGGCCGACCGCCTCCATCTCACCGAGGTCGCGGCCGACCCGGAGGGCGACGTGCGATTCCCGGATTTCGACCGCGCCCGGTTCCGCGAGACCTTCCGCGAGGCGCACCCGGCCGGTCCCCGCGACGAGCACGCCTTCGCGTTCGTCGACTGGGAGCGCGTCCGCTGAGGCGCGCCGCCGCATTTGCGTTCCGCGTCCCGCGTGCCCACCTGCCAGCCTTGACAGCACGGGGCATGCGCCCGCAGGTGCCAGTGAGGGCGCGCTCGGGCCGGGTGCCGGTCGGGCAGGAAGATGCGCGCGCGCAGGCTCTTAGGCCGTCGATCGGGCCGGACCGCGTCGCGGTCTGCCGGCGGACGGGACTAGGCGGGCGAGCGTGGCCGTTCAGGCAAGGGGCGCGCATCGGCGCGCGCATCGGGGCGCCGTCCGGGATACAGGCCGGGCGCGGACAGGCGGGAGACGACGGCTAGGATGCCTTGGAGCAATCAGAGCGGCGGCGGGGGCCCGTGGGGGCGGCCCGGCGGCAACGGCGGCGGTCCCTGGGGCGGTGGCGGCGGCGGCGGCAAGACGCCGCCGAACCTCGAGGACCTGCTCCGGCGCGGACAGGACCGTCTGCGCAACCTGATTCCGGGCGGCGGCGGCGGGAATGGCGGCTACGGCGGCGGCGGCTCGACGGGTGTCGGCGGCGGCCGCAGCGCGGCGGTGATCGCGGCGCTCGCCGTGGCGATCTGGCTCGCCACCGGCTTCTACACCGTCTACCCGCGCCAGGTCGGAATCGAGACGATCTTCGGCCGCTACGTCGGCACGAAGGGCGAGGGCCTGCGCTACAACTTCCCCTATCCGATCGGCGGCGTGGTCAAGCCGGATGTCGGCTCCCAGAACTCGATCCAGATCGGCTTCCGCGCCGGTCCCGGCGGGCAGGGCCGCAACCGCGACGTCCCGGACGAGAGCCTGATGCTCACCGGCGACGAGAACATCGTCGACTTGGACTTCGAGGTGCAGTGGCGGGTCAACCCGCTCAAGGCCTCCGACTTCGTGTTCAACCTCCAGAACCCGGAGGGCACCATCAAGGCGATCTCCGAGAGCGCGATGCGCGAGGTGATCGGCCGCCGCAACATCCAGGCGATCCTCACCAACGAGCAGTCGAGCATCGCCCAGGAGGTCAAGGAGATGGTCCAGAAGGCGCTGGACGAGTACGGCGCCGGCGTGCGCATCGAGGTGGTCCAGCTCGTCTCGGTGAACCCGCCGCCGGAGGTGCGCCCCGCCTTCATCGACGTGAACGCCGCCCAGCAGGACGCCGACACGGCGCAGAACGAGGCCAAGACCTACGCGAGCCGCGAGGTGCCGCAGGCCCGCGGTAAGGCGTCACAGATCGTCCAGCAGGCCGAGGCCTACCGGACCAAGGCGACCGCCGACGCCACCGGCCAGGCGGCCCGATTCAGCGAGGTCTACGCCTCCTACAAGGCCGCCCCGGCCGTCAGCCGCGAGCGGATCTTCCTGGAGACGATGGAGAAGGTTCTGGGCTCCGTGAACAAGGTGATCATCGACCAGAACGGGGCGCAGCCCGGGACGGCGAGCGCGGCCGGCGTGCTGCCGGTTCTGCCGCTCTCCGAATTCGGCGCCCGCGCCCAGAGCCAGACGGGAGCCGCCCGATGAAACAGGCGCTCCGCACAGGCCTGATCGCCATCGCGGCGATCGTGGCGATCGGCCTCTACGCCTCGATCTTCACCGTCGGCCAGATGCAGCAGGCGCTGGTCCTGCAGTTCGGCCGCGTCCGCGCCGTGCTCAACGCCACCGGCGAGGACAAGCCCGGCCTCTACTTCAAGGTCCCGTTCGTCGAGAACGTCGTGATCTTCGACAAGCGGGTCCTCGACCTCGACCTGCCGGTGCAGACGGTGCTCACCGCCGACCGGCAGAACCTGGAGGTGGACGCCTTCGCCCGCTACCGGATCCTCGATCCGCTGCGGTTCTATCAGGCGGTGGGCAATATCGGGCTGGCCAACCAGCGGCTCGCGAGCTTCACCAATTCGAGCCTGCGCAACGTGCTGGCCCGCTCGACCCGCGACGCCATCGTGAAGACCGATCGCGGCCAGCTGATGCACCAGATCCAGGAGGACGTGAACCGGCAGGCCAAGGCGCTCGGCATCGAGATCGTCGACCTGCGCATGACCCGCGTCGATCTGCCCGCGCAGAACTCGGCCGCGGTCTACAAGCGGATGAAGACCGAGCGCGAGCGCGAGGCCGCCGACATCCGCGCCAACGGCGACCAGATCGCCGCCACGATCCGCGCCAAGGCGGATCGCGAGGTCACGGTCATCCTCGCCGAGGCGACGCAGAAATCCGAGCAGCTGCGCGGTCAGGGCGACGCCGACAAGAACCGCATCCTCGCGGAGGCGTTCGGCAAGGATGCGGACTTCTTCAGCTTCTACCGGTCGATGCAGGCCTACGAGGTGGGGCTGAAGGGATCCGACACGCGTCTGGTGATCAGCCCGAGTTCGGACTTCTTCCGGTACTTCAGCGACCCGCAGGGCCGGGCGGCGGCGTCTGCCGCCCCCCGCGCCCCGCGCGGGCCCGCCGATCCGAGCGCGACCACGGGGTCGACGACCGGGGCGGCGCGCTGACCGGCCGCGTGTTGGCGGAGCGGCGCTCGAGGACTACCTTGCGCGACAAGAAGCGGGCCCCGATCTCGGGTCGCGGGCCCGCAAACCTGGAAACGCGTTCTTGAAGAGGTCGACCATGCACCCCGTCGCGAGCGCCCACGGGGCGCCCTTCGGCCGCGCCAAGGCGCAGCCCCGCTCCCGCGCCCGCACCCTGATGGCGTCGATCCTGATCGGCGCCTCGGTGGCGACGGCGGCCCTCCCGGTCCCGGCTTTCGCCAAGGGACCGGCCTCGCTCGCCGACCTCGCCGAGCAGGTCACCGACGCGGTGGTGAACATCTCGGCCTCCACCACGGTCGAGGCGCGCAGCAACCGCGCCGGACCGCAGGTGCCGCCCGGCACGCCGTTCGAGGACCTGTTCGAGGAATTCTTCAACCGGCGCGGCGGCCGCGGTGGCGGTGGCGGTGGCGGGGAGCGGGGCGACAACGACACGCCGCGTCAGCAGCGCAAGTCCAACTCCCTGGGCTCCGGCTTCATCATCGACGCGTCCGGGATCGTGGTGACCAACAACCACGTCATCGGCGACGCCAACGACATCCAGGTGATCCTGCACGACGGCACGAAGCTGAAGGCCGAGATCGTCGGCAAGGATTCGAAGATCGACCTCGCGGTGCTGCGGGTGAAGCCCACGGCCGAGCGGCCCCTCAAGGCCGTGCCGTTCGGCGATTCCGACAAGATGCGGCCGGGCGACTGGGTCATCGCCATCGGCAACCCGTTCGGCCTCGGCGGCTCGGTCTCGGCCGGCATCGTCTCGGCCCGGGGCCGGAACATCGAGTCCGGACCCTACGACAACTACATCCAGACCGACGCGGCCATCAACAAGGGCAATTCGGGCGGTCCGCTGTTCAACATGGACGGCGAGGTGATCGGCATCAACACCGCCATCCTGTCGCCGACCGGCGGCTCGGTGGGCATCGGCTTCGCGGTGCCGTCGGGTACGGCCAAGCCCGTGATCGACCAGCTCCGCGACTTCGGCGAGGTCCGCCGCGGCTGGCTCGGCGTGCGCATCCAGAACGTCGACGACGCCACCGCGGAGGCCCTCAACCTCAAGGGCGGGCCGCGGGGCGCGCTGGTGGCCGGCGTCGACGAGAAGGGGCCGGCCAAGACCGCCGGGATCGAGGTCGGCGACGTGATCCTGAAGTTCAACGGCGCACCGGTGAAGGCCTCAGGCGACCTGCCGCGGATCGTGGCCTCGACGCCGGTGGGCCAGAAGGTCGACGTGGTGGTCATGCGCAAGGGCGAGGAGGTGACGAAGCCCGTCACCCTCGGCCGCCTGGAGGACGGCGACAAGCCGCAGCTCGCCAATCTGCGCCAGCCGGAACCCGAGAGCGCGACCCGTCAGGCGCTCGGCCTCAACCTCTCCGGCATCACCGACGAGCTGCGCAAGAAGTACTCCATCAAGGACACCGTGAAGGGGGTGGTCGTCACCCGGGTCGATCCGAACTCGACGGCGGCCGACAAGCGGATCCAGCCCGGCGAGGTGATCGTCGAGGTCGGCCAGGAGGCGGTGAGCAGCCCGGCCGACGTGACCAAGCGCGTCGACGCCCTGAAGAAGGACGGACGCAAGTCGGTTCTGCTGCTGGTGGCCAGCGCGACGGGCGACGTGCGCTTCGTGGCCATCGGGCTCGACTGAGCGGCATCATCCGCAACGTCGAAGGCCGCCGCTCCTCGCGGAGCGGCGGCCCTCGTGCATTCGGAGAGCTCGCATTGACGGGGCGCCGTGGGGCGGCACACTGGTGCTGCGAGTCGGTGCGGCTCGGACGATCCTGGACCCATGACGGCCGTTGCGTTCGACACCCTGAAGTTCGCCCGCGCGCTGCGGGAGAAGGCCAAGCTGTCGCCGGAGCAGGCCGAGGGCTTGGCCGACGCGCTGGTCGATGTCTTCGACGGAAACCTCGCCACGAAGGCCGACATTCGTGAGGTGCAAGCGGATATTCGGCTTGTCCGCGGCGAACTGGAGACCTTGAAGGTCCAGACTCATGCCGACATCGAGGCGCTGCGGCTCACGACCAAGGCTGACATCGAGACCGTGAAGGGCGCGATCGCCGCCGCGAAGGTCGAGACGGTGCGCTGGCTCGTCGGCGCGATCGGCTTTCAGACGCTCGCCGTGCTCGGCGCCGTGGTGGCCCTGACCCGGACCATCCACTGAGCGCTCACCCCACGAACTCCGCCGCCGCATAGCCCTGGAGGTACAGGAGCGCGGTGAGGTCCCCGTGCTCGACGCGGACCTGCGCCGCGGCCGCGACCGCGGGCTTCGCCCGGAACGCCACGCCGAGGCCCGCCTCCTGCAGCATGTCGAGGTCGTTGGCGCCGTCGCCCACCGCCAGCGTGTCCGGGGGTCCGAGCCCCAGCGTTCCGCGCAGCTCGATCAGGGCCGCGCGCTTCTCCGCCTTGCCGACGATCGGGTCCTCCACGACGCCGGTGAGCCGCCCGTCCGCCACGCCCAGCACGTTGGACCGGTGCTCCTGGAAGCCGATCGTCGCGGCGATCGGGCCGGTGAACAGGGTGAAGCCGCCCGAGACCAGGCAGGTTCGGGCGCCGTGCGCCCGCATCGTCTGGACGAGCGTGCGGCCGCCCGGCGTCAGCGTGAGGCGCTCGGCGATCAGCCCGTCGACCGCCTCCACGGGAATGTCCTTCAGGAGCGCGACGCGCTCGCGGAGCGCCGGCTCGAAGGCGATCTCGCCGCGCATCGCCCGCTCGGTGATCGCCGCCACGTGGTCCTTGAGGCCGAGCGTCCCGGCGAGCTCGTCGATGCATTCCTGCTCGATCATGGTGGAATCCATGTCGGCCAGGAACAGGCGCTTGCGCCGGTGCGCGTCGGCGGGGAGGACGGCAAGGTCGATCGGCTCGCCGGCCAGCGCGGTCCGCAGCCGCTCCGTGAGGGAGGCCGCCGCGGCAGCCTCGCCCGGGACGAGAACCTCGGCGGCGATCTCCCCGTGCAGGATCCGCGGCTGGTGCTCCGTCCGCAGCACGGCGCGGGTCTCGGCCAGCACCGCGTCGGTGATGGACGGCCGATCCGAGTTTGCTATCAGGACCGCGACCAGCATCGTGGAGGTTCGCCTTGCCAGACCGAGAGGCCGGGGGGCGCCCGGCGGCGATCCTCATCGCAGGGCCCACCGCGTCGGGCAAGTCGGCGCTCGCCGCCCGGCTGGCGGAGCGCCACGGCGGCGTGGTGGTCAACACCGATTCCATGCAGGTCTATGCCGATCTGCGCCGACTCACCGCCCGGCCCGAGCCGGACGAGGAGGCGCGGGTGCCCCACCGGCTCTACGGCCATGTCGACGGTGGCGTGAACTACTCCGTGGGGCACTTCTCGCGGGACGCGGCGGCGCTGCTCGCGACGCTCGACGGTCACCTGCCGGTCTTCGTGGGCGGGACAGGCTTGTATTTCCGGGCCCTGGAGCAGGGTTTTTCTGAGCTGCCGCCGGTGCCGGACGCCGTGCGGGCGCAGGTGCGGGCGGAGGCCGAGGGGCGCCCGACCGAGGCGCTGCACGCCGCGCTCGCCCGGCACGATCCCGAAGGCGCGGCGCGGCTCCGTCCGAGCGACCGGATGCGGGTGATGCGCGCCCTGGAGGTTTTCTCCGCCACCGGCCGCCCGATCGCGAGCTTCTTCGGCGACCCGGTGCCGGGTCCGCTCGCCGGATGGAAGCTCCAAAAAATCTTCCTCGCGCCCGACCGCGCGGTGCTGCGCGCCCGGATCGACGCCCGTTTTCGGGCGATGATCGCGGAGGGCGCGCTGGACGAGGTCGCCCGCCTGCGGTCGCGAAAACTCGATCCGATGCTGCCGGTGATGCGGGCCCACGGCGTGCCGGGCCTGATCGCCCATCTCGACGGGGCGATCAGCCTCGAAGAGGCGATCATGCGGGGGCAGGCGGATACGCGCGCCTACGCCAAGCGCCAGTTCACGTGGTTCCGCCACCAGATGGGGGAGGGGTGGTGGTGGATGGATCCCGAGGGGGCGGAGGTCGAGCTGTGAGGCTTCCGCGGGAGCCCTCCCCCCCTCTGCGGGGGAGGGTGGCCCCTGCGTAAGCAGAGGTCGGGCCGGGACGCAGTCCCGCAAGGGGGGGAACCCGGGGTCGGGAAAGGGCAGGCCTTCACGCGGCGCGACGCTACGTTCTGCACCGTCGCTCCCCCCGCGGGACTTCGTCCCGACCTCCTTCGGGGGCCACCCTCTCCCCCAGAGGGGAGAGGGAGCGCGCGGAGCTGCCTCCGTCTCTTCCTGACCGCGAAAAGAGCCTTCAGCGCTCCAGCCGCGCGACCAGGCTCGACGTGTCCCAGCGGTTGCCGCCCATGGCCTGCACCTCGGCGTAGAACTGATCGACCAGCGCCGAGACCGGCAGCTTGGCGCCGTTGCGGCGGGCCTCGTCCAGCAGGATGCCGAGATCCTTGCGCATCCAGTCGACCGCGAAGCCGAAGTCGAACTGGCCCTGGTTCATGGTCTTGCCGCGGTTCTCCATCTGCCAGGAACCGGCCGCGCCCTTGGAGATCACGTCGAGCACCGCCTCGACGTCGAGGCCGGCCCGCTTGGCGAAGTGGACGCCCTCCGACAGGCCCTGGACGAGGCCCGCGATGCAGATCTGGTTGACCATCTTGGTGAGCTGGCCGGCCCCCGCCGGACCCATCAGCCGGCAGGCCCGCGCGAAGGACCCGATCGCCGCCTCGACCTTGGCGTAGGTCGCCGCGTCGCCGCCGCACATGACGGTGAGCACGCCGTTCTCGGCGCCGGCCTGACCGCCGGAGACCGGGGCGTCGATGAAGCCGAGCCCCTTGGCCTCGGCCGCCGCGGCGAGCTCCCGGGCGACCTCGGCCGAGGCCGTGGTGTGGTCGACGAACACCGCGCCGGGCTTCATGCCGGCGAGCGCCCCGTCGTCGCCCAGCACGACGCTGCGCAGGTCGTCGTCGTTGCCCACGCAGGCGAACACGATCTCGGCGCCCTCGACGGCCTGCCGGGGCGTGGGCGCGAAGGCGCCGCCATAGGTCTTCACCCAGGCTTCCGCCTTGGGGGTCGTGCGGTTGTAGACGGTGACGTCGTGGCCACCCTTCTTGGCGAGGTGGCCGGCCATCGGGCCGCCCATCACGCCGAGACCCAGGAATGCGACCTTCGCCATGGTTGTCCGCTCCTCGCAGGGCCGGATCGCGCCGGCGCTCTTCCTTCGCTCACGGCAGGCGGGGACGGGACTCGGCCGCAGGCCCGCGACGCTGGGCGGGGCCGTGCCGGAGACCCGATGTGACAGATTGGGCGTCGTGCCGCCGCCAGAGCTGCATCACAGCTCGGATCGCTTGCGTCAACGTCGGACGAAGAGGATAAACCGCCCGTGTAGCCCGGGACCCGCGAGTCCCAGCCGGAGGCCCCCGTGGCCCTCGCGCGCGAGGCGTTCGGTCAGGGAGGCGGAATGATGGGTACGGCGCTCGGCAGGCATGGGCCCTGGGCCCTCGTTGGCGCGCTCGGCGCCGCGGCGCTGGCGGTCGTGGCGACCCAGCGCGGCGAGACCATCAACGCCCTCTGGATCGTGGTCGCCGCGGTCTGCGTCTACCTGATCGCCTACCGCTACTATTCCAAGTTCATCGCCGACAAGGTGATGCAGCTCGACCCGAAGCGCGCGACGCCTGCGGTGCGCCACAATGACGGGCTCGACTACGTGCCCACCAACCGGGGCGTCCTGTTCGGCCACCACTTCGCGGCGATCGCGGGCGCGGGCCCGCTGGTCGGCCCGGTGCTGGCCGCCCAGATGGGTTATCTGCCCGGCATGCTCTGGATCCTGGCCGGCGTGGTCCTCGCCGGCGCCGTGCAGGACTTCATGGTCCTGTTCGTGTCCATGCGCCGGGACGGGCGCTCGCTCGGCGAGCTGATCCGGGCCGAGCTCGGCACCGTGCCGGGCATCATCGCCCTGTTCGGCACCTTCCTGATCATGGTGATCCTACTCGCCGTGCTGGCGCTGATCGTCGTCAAGGCGCTCGCCGAGAGCCCCTGGGGCACCTTCACGGTGATGTCGACGATCCCGATCGCCATGCTGATGGGCGTCTATTCCCGCTACATCCGCCCCGGCAAGATCGGCGAGGTCTCGATCCTCGGCTTCGTCCTGCTGATGCTGGCGATCATGGCCGGCGGCTCGGTGGCGGCGAGCCCGGTCTGGGGCCCGGCCTTCACCTTCACGGGCCCGCAGCTCTGCTGGATGCTGATCGGCTACGGCTTCGTCGCCTCGATCCTGCCGGTCTGGCTGCTGCTGGCCCCGCGCGACTACCTGTCGACCTTCCTCAAGATCGGCACCATCGTCGGGCTGGCGCTCGGCATCGCCTTCGTCGCCCCGCACATGCAGATGCCGGCGATCACCAAGTTCGTGGACGGCACCGGCCCGGTCTGGGCCGGCAGCCTGTTCCCGTTCCTGTTCATCACCATCGCGTGCGGCTCGGTCTCGGGTTTCCACGCCCTGATCTCGTCGGGCACCACCCCGAAGCTGATCGCCAGCGAGTCCGACGCGCGCTTCATCGGCTACGGCGGCATGCTGATGGAATCCTTCGTGGCGATCATGGCGCTGGTCTCGGCCTGCGTGATCGACCCCGGCGTTTACTTCACCATGAACTCGCCCGCGGCCCTCATCGGCACCACGCCCGAGACCGCGGCCGCGGCCGTGACCAAGCTCGGCTTCGCTACGACGCCGGAGGTGATCAGCCAGACCGCCGCCGACGTCGGCGAACACACGATCATCTCCCGCGCCGGCGGCGCGCCGACGCTCGCGGTGGGCATGGCCCACATCATCTCGTCGGCCATCGGCGGCAAGGCGATGATGGCCTTCTGGTACCACTTCGCGATCCTGTTCGAGGCGTTGTTCATCCTCACGGCGGTGGATGCGGGCACCCGTGCCTGCCGGTTCATGGTGCAGGATCTCGTCGCCTTGGCGATCCCGTCGTTCAAGAACACTACGTCGTGGGGGCCGAGCATCGCGGCGACCGCCATCTCGGTGGGGGCCTGGGGCTACTTCCTGTACCAGGGCGTGACCGACCCGCTGGGCGGCATCAACACCCTGTGGCCGCTCTTCGGCATCTCGAACCAGATGCTGGCCGCGGTGGCGCTGACGCTGTGCACGGTGGTGATCTTCAAGATGAAGCGCGAGCGCTACGCGTTCGTGACCATCATCCCGACCGCGTGGCTGTGCCTGTGTACCCTCACGGCCGGCTGGCAGAAGATCTTCTCCGCCGATCCGAAGATCGGGTTCCTGGCCCATGCCGAGCGCTACGCGGCCGCCGCCGCGGAGGGCAAGATCCTGGCCCCGGCCAAGAACGCCGACCAGATAAGCCAGATCATCCTCAACGACCGGATCGACGCGGTGCTGGCGGCGCTGTTCATCGGCCTCGTCGTCGCCATCGCGGGCTTCGGCATCGCCGCCTGCCTGAAGGCGTGGCGCGCCGATCGCTGGACCGCGCTGGAGACCGAGCCCCGCATGGTCGCGGCGGAGTAGGGCGCATGCAGCAGCAGCCGAACCTGCGGGACCGCCTCCGGACGCTGTCCAAATGCGTCTGCGACGGCGCCCGGCTGATGGTGGGCCAGGGGGACTACGCGGCCTATGCCGAGCACATCCGCCGCACCCATCCCGACCGGGCGCCGATGACCGAGGTGGAGTTTTTTCGCAATCGCGAGAACGCCCGCTTCGGGGTGGGGAACACCTCGGGCTTCCGCTGCTGCTGAGGGGACCCGATCTGCCCCGAACGGCGTTCTCCCCGCCGGAGGGCCGCCCGGCCCTCGCCAGACGCGGAGGGCCGATGGCCGAAGACAGCGTGCAGGATCCCCCTGAACCCAGGGCCGTCAACATCGCCCATGCCTGGGAGCGCGCCTATTGGGCGCGCCGCTTCATGGTGCCGGTGGAACAGGTGGAGGCCGCGGTGGTGGCGGTGGGGGACGAACCGGCCCGCGTGGCGGCCCATCTCGGGCGGGACTGGCCCGGCCACGAGCCGGCCACGTGAAGCCGACATCCCAGGCTTAAGCTCGGCCGCATCTTGACTCGGCCGCCACAATATCCGCCATCTCCGACCTGACAGGAGGTGGGCATGAGCATTTTCCAGGACGCCATCCTTCGCTTCGGCCGCACGATCATGTCGTATGCGGGCGACGCGGTCTTCCTGCAGGCCGCGGTCTCGTCGGCCGCCAACGTCATCGTCGCGGACGGGGATGTGGGCGAGGAGGAGATCGAGTCGGCGATCAGCGGCATCCGCGCCAACCCGATCCTCGAGAAGTCCTACGACACGCTGCGCGTCGAGCAGGAACTCTACGAAGCCATCGCCCGGGCCAAGACCCGCGCCGGGCGGCTGGAGAACCTGCGCCAGGTCGGTGCCATCGCGGAGCGGCCGATCGAGCAGCGCCAGGACGTGTTCCTGATCGGCGCCGACGTGGCCGACATCGACGGCATCAGCGAGGTCGAGCACAAGGCGCTCGACGAGATCGCGGGCGCGCTGCAGGTCGATAAGACGGCGTTGCTGCGCTGATCCGGGAGGCGCGGCGTCCCAGGGCCGAGACGCGTTCCAGCCGCGCCTCGTCCTGAGGTGCTCGCATCAGCGGGCCTCGAAGGAACCCTCCACAGCCGGTTGCGCGATCCCTGCAGGTCTCCTGCGAGGCCTGCGCTGCGCTCCGGCACCTCACGCTGAGGGCGAGGTTGGGATCGATCCGTTCGGTGGGAGACACGCCGCCCTGCGGCGACGCGGCCCGCCTCTTGCCTGCCCGGACGTGATAGCGAAACAGTCCGGGTGTAGCGGCTCGCCGGTACACAACGCGGAGTTGCCGGCTCGCCGCCGGCCGGCGGAGACCGCATGGGCCTCGTCCTCTACGCGCTCAAGTTCCGGATCACGACCTACGTGCTCGCCGTGCTGATGATGCTCGGCGGCGTCGGCGCCATCATCGTCACGCCGAAGGACGTGCTGCCGGTCGTCGACATCCCGGTCGTCGTGGTGGTCTGGACCTATACCGGCCTGTCCGCGCCGGAGATGGAACAGCGCGTCACGACCTATGCCGAGTACGGCATCTCCAACAACGTCAACAACATCCGCCGCATGGAGTCGACGACGCTCCAGGGCACGGCGGTCCAGCGGATCTACTTCGACCCCTCGGTCAGCCTCGATCTCGCCATCGCCCAGGTGGTCTCCTCCACCAACTCGATCCGCGCCGTGATGCCCCCCGGGACGCAGCCGCCGGTGATCGTGCGCTACTCGGCCTCCTCGGTGCCGGTGATCCAGCTCGCCCTGACCTCCGCCAAGCAGAGCCTCAACGAGGTCTACGACTACGCCCAGTACCGGATCCGCCAGACGCTCGCGCAGGTGCCGGGCTCGACCCTGCCGTCGCCCTTCGGCGGCGCGCCCCGGCAGATCATGGTCGATCTCGACCTCAACGCCCTGCAGGCGCTCGGCCTGACGCCGCTCGACGTCACCAACGCCATGACGGCCCAGAACCTGACGGTGCCGTCCGGCCTCGCCAAGATCGGCGAGCAGCAATACCCGGTCCAGCTCAACGCCACGCCGCCCTCGATCGAGACCCTCAACACCGCGCCCATCAAGGTGGTGGCCGGCCAGCCCGTGCTGGTGCGCGACGTGGCCTATGTCCGCGACGGTGGCCCGCCGCAGGTCAACGTGGTCAGCGCCGACGGCCAGCAGGCCGTGCTGATGCAGATCATCAAGAACGGCACCGCCTCGACGCTGAACGTCGTCAACAACGTCAAGGCGGCGATGCCGACGATCCGCGCGGCGGCGCCCGACGGGTTGTCGATCAAGCAGCTGTTCGACCAGTCGGTCTTCGTCTCGAACGCCATCGAGGGCGTGCTGCACGAGGCGCTGACCGCGGCGGCCCTGACGGGCCTCGCCATCCTGCTGTTCCTCGGCTCCTGGCGCTCGACGATCATCGTGCTGATCTCGATCCCGCTCTGCGTGATGACCTCGCTCGCTGTGCTGGCGGCGCTCGGCGAGACCATCAACGTGATGACGCTCGGCGGGCTGGCGCTCGCGGTCGGCATCCTGGTGGACGACGCCACGGTGGCGATCGAGAACACCTACCGGCTGTTCGAGGAGGGCGAGGAGTTCCGCGAGAGCGTGGTGCACGGCGCCGCCGGCATCGCCAAGCCCGCGCTGATCTCGACGCTGGCGATCTGCGCGGCCTTCACGGCGGTGTTCGCCCTGACCGACACGCCGAAGTATCTGTTCACCCCGCAGGCACTCGCGGTCGTGTTCGCGATGCTGACCTCCTACCTGCTGTCCCGGACCCTGGTTCCGCTGCTCATCGACGTGATCGTGGCGCCGGAATACCGGCAGAAGCACGCCAAGGATCGGAGTGAGCATGAGCCGCCGCGGCGGGGCCGGATCGCGCGCGCCGTCGGCCTGATCGGCGCCCCGGTGATGCGGCTCGCCGGCCGGATCCACGGCGCCTTCGAGCGCGGGTTCGCGCGGTTTCACAGGAGCTATGTCGGCCTGCTGCACGCGGTACTGCGCCACCGGATCGTCACCCTGGGGGTCGCCGGCTTCGTGCTCGGGATGACCGGCGTGCTGTTCACCTTCGTCGGGCAGGATTACTTCCCGCAGATCGAGGCGAGCCAGATGACCATGCATCTGCGCACCCGCACCGGCATGCGTATCGAGACCGCCCGGCAGGTCTTCGCCGAGGTCGAGGACACGGTCCGCGAGGTCATCCCGCCCGGCGAGGTCGACCAGATCCTCCAGAACCTCGGCCTGCCGTCGAACAACTACAATTTCGCGTTCTCGGACGGCTCGTTCGTCTCCTACAACGACGGGCAGATGCTCATCAGCCTCAAGGAGGGCCACGGCTCGGCGGCGGGCTACACCAAGCGGCTGCGCGCGGTGCTGATGAAGCGCTTCCCCGACATGGTCGTCTACTTCCAGCCCGCCGACATGATCACCCAGATCCTGAACTTCGGCGTCATCACGCCGATCGACGTGCAGGTCTCCGGGCGGCACAAGGAGAAGGACCTGGAGGTCGCCCAGCGCATCGTCCAGCGGCTGAAGCACACCAAGGGACTGGTGGACGTCCACCTGCAGCAGATCGTCAACGAGCCGCAATTCTACGTCGATGTCGACCGGCGCCTCGCCTCCGAACTCGGCCTGACCGAGCAGCAGGTGGCGCAGAACATGAACATCTCGCTCTCGGGCAGCTACCAGGTGACGCCCAACTTCTGGCCCGATCCGAAGACCGGCATCCCCTATCAGCTCTGGGTGCAGACGCCCGAGTACCGCAACAGCTCGCTGAACGACCTGCGCAACACGCCGATGTTCGTGCGCGCGGCCGCGACCTCCGGCTCCGGCCCCGGGGTGCTGACGCTTCTCTCCAGCCTCGCCGACCTGCGCCGGACGCCGACGCAGACCATGATCAGCCACGTCAACATCCAGCCGACCTTCGACATCTACGCCGCGGTGCAGGACCGGGATCTCGGATCCGTGGCGCGGGACATCGACGCCATCGTGCAGGACGAGCAGAAGAACCTGGAGGCGCCCGACAAGATCGCGGTGCGCGGTCAGATCGAGAACATGCGCTCGGCCTTCTTCCGGCTGGAGATCGGCCTCGGCATCGCGCTGATCGCCGTCTATCTGCTGATGGCGGTGAACTACCAGAGCTGGGGCGACCCGTTCGTGGTCATCGCCGCCCTGCCGATGGCGTTCTGCGGCATCACCTTCGCGCTGTTCGTGACCGGCACGACCTTCTCGATCCCGTCGATCTTCGGGGCGATCATGTCGGTGGGCATCGCCTCGGCGAACTCGATCCTGCTCGTGACCTTCGCCAAGGAGCACCGGGAGGAGACGGGCTGCGGCGCCCTGGAGGCGGCGATCACGGCGGGCGAGACCCGGCTGCGGCCGGTGCTGATGACCGCCTCGGCGATGTTTCTGGGGTTGATCCCGATGGCCTTGGGCACCGGCGAGGGGGGCGAGCAGAACGCCGCCCTCGCCCGCGCCGTGATGGGCGGCATCGCCTTCGCGACGCCGGCGACGCTGCTGCTGGTGCCGTTCCTCTACGTGCTGATGCGCGGCGGGACGGCGCAGCCGGTGCAGGATTACCTGGAGCCGGAGGGGCAGCCGGCGGCGGGGTAGGGCGATACGGCCTCCACCGCATCTCCCTTCCCCGCAGAGCTGATATTCACACTTCGTAGGCCGAGGCGCTCTCTCCTCCCCCTTGCGGGGAGGAGTTGGAGGTGGGGGTGGTGCAGAAGGCACCGGACCGCTCGATCCTGAACCACCCCCACCCCTGACCCCTCCCCGCAAGGGGAGGGGAAAAGCGCCCTGCTTCAATGGCGTTGGTGCCGAATGGAGAAGCCCTCCGGACCGCTCAGCCCTCCTTGAACCCGTATTCCGGCGTCTCATCGTCGTTGCCGTAATACTTGTACGGCAGGAACTTGCCCGACATGGTGAGCTTCACCCGGTCGCCCTTGTTGTTGGCCTCCCGGGCCATGTCCATGTTGAAGTCGATCGCCGACATGATGCCGTCGCCGAACTCCTCCTGGATCAGCTCCTTGAAGGTCGTGCCGTAGACCATCACCAGCTCGTAGAACCGGTAGATCAGCGGGTCGGTCGGCGGCATCGTGGGGATCGAGCCGCGGTAGGGCGGCTCGTTGAGCATCCGCTCCTCCGCCTCGGTCAGCCCGAACAGCTCGGCCGCGCGCTTCGCCTGTGCCTTCGGCAGCTTCATCTGGCCCATGCAGGCCGCCGTGATCAGGAACGGCGAGAGGCCGCCGATCGCCTCGTGGATGTGCTTCCAGCTCCAGCCCTTCTCGCGCTTGATGTCGAGCAGCTTCTCGGTGAGGTCCTCGCGCTTCATCGTTCTCTCCCTGCCTGATCACGGACGGGCATCAAGGCGCCCCGCCCGCGCCCCTCGGCAAGGCGTGTGCCAAGCGCGGCACTCCGACGGCGATCGGTGACGGGCCCGCACGAGCGTGCTTTCGGTGCACCGGGCGGGCGGGAAGCGCACAACCGTGGCCGGAAACGCTTGCATCCGTGGCGTGTTTCCGGACCATGCGCCCTCGGGTCTCGGAGGCGGGCGTTGGGCGGAGACGAACAAGACGGGCACACGGCCGACGGGGCACCGGGCGCATCCGCGCCGCCGGCCCCGTGGGAATTCGTGTTGCCGGAGGAGACGGCCACCGAGGATCTCGGACTGTTCCTGTCCGAGTTCCTGCTGCCGGGCGACGTCGTGGCGCTCTCGGGCGGCCTCGGCGGTGGCAAGACGACGCTCGCCCGCGCGGTGATCCGCGAGCTGGCCGGCGCGCCGCGGCTTGAGGTGCCGAGCCCGACCTTCACGCTGATCCAGCCCTACACGGCCCGCGACGGCCGCGCGATCATCCACGCCGACCTCTACCGGCTGCGCGACCCCGACGAGCTGGTGGAGCTCGGCTTCGACGAGATGGCCGAAGGCGCGATCACCCTGATCGAGTGGCCGGACCGGATGCCGCCCCGCGACGGCCCGGTGCTCACCGTCGACCTGTCCCTGCGGGCGGAGTTCGGACCCGAGGCCCGGCTCGCCCGGGTCGACGGCACCGGCGGCATGCGCGCGCGCCTGGACCGGGCCCGGGCGGTACGCCGGCTCCTCGACCGGAGCGGCTGGGACATCGCCGAGCGCACGCTGATGCAGGGGGACGCCTCCTCCCGCGCCTACGAGCGCCTGACCAAGCCCGATGGTACCAGCGCCGTGCTGATGATCGCGCCGCCCCGGCCGGACGGGCCGCCCGTGCGCGACGGCAAGACCTACAGCGCGATCGTCCATCTGGCCGAGAGCGTCCACGCCTTCGTGGCCCTCGACCGCGGCCTTCGGGCGCTCGGCTTCTCGGCGCCCAGGATCTACGGCGAGGACCTTGCCGAGGGGCTGCTGATCCTGGAGGATCTCGGCACCGAGCCCGTGGTGGAGGCCGGCGCCCCCCGGCCCGAGCGCTATTCCGAGGCCGTGCGGCTGCTCGCCAAGCTCCACGCCACGCCGCTGCCCTCGGTCCTGCCGGTGGCGGACGGGATCGAGCACGTGCTGCCGCCCTACGACGTCGAGGCCCTGCTGTTCGAGGCGGAGTTGATGCCCGACTGGTACGCGCCGGCGATCCGCGACGTCACGCTGTCGGCGGCGGCGCGGGGCGCCTTCGTGGACCTGTGGCGCGAGGCCCTGCAGGGCGCGGTCCCGGACCGGCCGACCTGGACCCTGCGTGACTACCACTCGCCGAACCTGATCTGGCTGCCGGAACGGGACGGGCTGGAGCGGGTCGGCCTGATCGACTTCCAGGACGCCGTGATGGGCCACCCGGCCTACGACGTCGCATCGCTGCTGCAGGATGCCCGGGTCGATACCAGCGCGGAGTTCGAGCTGCGGCTGCTCGGCCTCTACGCCCGCGAGCGCCGGGGGAAGGATCCGGCTTTCGATGTCGGCGCCTTCGCCACCGCCTACGCGCTGCTGGCCGCGCAGCGCGCCACCAAGATCCTCGGCATCTTCGCCCGGCTCGATCGGCGCGACGGCAAGCCCGGCTACCTCGCCCACCTGCCGCGGATCGAGGGTTACCTCGCGCGCAACCTCGCCCATCCGGCGCTGGCTGGGCTGCGGGCCTGGCACGGGGACCATCTGCCGGGCCTCGTCGCCCCCGCCCCCGAACCCTGACCACCGGACCCTGACCGCATGAGCGAGCCCGTTCCCGCCGTCAGCCGCGCCTTCGTCCTGGCCGCGGGCCTGGGCAAGCGCATGCGGCCGGTGACCGCCACGGTGCCGAAACCCCTGGTGGAGGTGGCCGGCAAGGCGCTCCTCGACCACGCCCTGGACCGGATAGACGAGGCCGGGATCGGGACCGCGATCGTCAACGTCCACTATCTCGCCGACCTCATCGAGGGCCATCTCGCCCGCCGGGCTGAAGGGGGCGCCGCAGGACCGGCCACGCGCGTGTCCGACGAGCGGGCGGCGCTCCTGGAGACCGGCGGCGGCATCCGCAAGGCGCTGCCGATGCTGGGGGACGCGCCCTTCGTGGTGCTGAACTCGGACTCGTTCTGGCTCGAAGGGCCGGCCTCGAACCTGCGGCGGCTGATCGAGACCTGGGACGGCGCGCGCATGGACGGTCTCCTGCTGGTGGCGCCCACCGCCACGAGCCTCGGCTACGAGGGCGCCGGGGATTTCGTGATGGATCCGGACGGCCGCCTGGAGCGGCGCGGCGAGCGCGAGGTGGCGCCCTTCATCTACGCGGGCGTGGCGATCCTGAACCCGGCGCTGTTTGCCGACACGCCGGAGGGCGCCTTCTCGCTCAACCTGCTGTTCGACCGGGCGATCACGAAGGGCCGGCTGTTCGGCATGCGCCTCGACGGCCAGTGGCTGCATGTCGGCACCCCGGAGGCGATCCGGGCCGCGGAGGAGCGGGTGAAGGCGAGCGCGCGGATCCTGTAGTCCCGCGTGATGGGCCGGCGTCGCGCAAGGTGTCTTGCCAAGCCCGATCCGAGCCTCTAGAAGCCCCCTCACACCGGCGAGCCGAGAGCCCGCCGCCGTGTCAGGCGCCCGTAGCTCAGCTGGATAGAGCACCAGACTACGAATCTGGGGGTCAGAGGTTCGAATCCTTTCGGGCGCGCCACAGGCTTCCACAATCACGGTCAGATCGTCGACGCCGCTGCATCCCGTGATGGTGGCTGGCGAGCGGCACGACCGATTCAATCGCCGACCGCGACGGCGTGACCGCAGGGCGCTTCAGCCCCCAAGGCGGTGCCGTCGGCATTGCGAGCTGGGGTCGGTGCACGTGTCCTGGGCGAAAGTTCCTGATCCGCCCCTGCCCCCGCTCGGATCAAGCCTTGATCCCGCGCGCATCCTGTCGCCCGCCCGACGCGCCGGTGACGGCGCGAGCCGCGCGGCGGCTCCGGGTCCGGTTGATGGCTCCAACTGCCGCCAGTGGGTGCGGCGGATGACCCGGCAGGCCGAGGCCTTCAGTCCCGGTGCGAACCGGCGGGCCCGGCAGGCGTTGCCCGACACGACGGGGGGATGACGCCACATGCAGCAGCGCTGGCCGAGCCGGTTGTGGATCGTGCGGCACGGCGAGAGCGCCGGCAACGTCGCGGCGGAGGCCGCCTCCGGGGCGAGCCGCACCCACATCGACATCGCCGAGCGCGACGTGGACGTTCCCCTCAGTACGCGGGGCGAGCGCCAGGCCGACGCGGTCGGACGCTGGTTCGCGGGCCTGCCGGCGGACGGCCGGCCCGAGATCGTGCTGACGTCGCCCTACCTCCGAGCCCGGCAGACGTCGGACCGCATCCGCGCCGCGGGCGGCCTGATGCAGGACGCCAGGGACCCGCTCGCCGACGAGCGCCTGCGCGAGAAGGAGCTCGGCCTCCTCGACCGGCTGACACGGACCGGCGTCGAGCAACTGCACCCCGAGCAGGCCGAGATGCGCCGCCGCCTCGGCAAGTTCTACCACCGGCCGCCGTCCGGCGAGAGCTGGTGCGACGTCATCCTGCGCCTCAGGAGCGCCCTGGACACGGTCTCGCTGCATCACGGCGAGCGGCGGGTCCTCATCGTCGCCCATCAGGTCGTGGTGCTGTGCCTGCGCTACCTCATCGAGGACATGACCGAGGCGGAGATCCTGGCCATCGATGCCGCGGGCGACGTCGCCAACTGCTCGGTGACCGAGTACGCCTTCCGCAGCCAGGCGGGGAAGGACGGCGTCCTGGCGCTGGAGCGCTACAACTTCGTCGCCCCCATCGCCGAGGCGGGCGCGCCCGTCACGTCCGAGCCCGACGCAAACGTGGCAGCCCGATGACCCACTCGAGCCTCACCGCCGCCGCGCTCAAGGCGCATCCGCTCCCGGTTCCCCACGAGGGCAGCAAGGACGAGCGCGGCAGCGCCCTGGTGATCGGAGGCTCGGCCTCGGTCCCGGGGGCGGCCCTACTGGCCGGGGTCGCGGCCCTGCGGGCGGGTGCCGGGAAGCTGAAGATCGCCACCGTCGGGTGCGCGGCGACCGGCTTGGCGCTGGCGGTGCCCGAAGCCATGGTCGTCGGCCTTCCCGAGACCCCGGAGGGCGGCGTCGACGCTGCGCGCGCGGCGGAGGGTCTGCGCAAGATCGCGACAGGCTGCGATGCGCTCCTGGTCGGGCCCGGCATGGTGGAGGACGGGCCGACGGCGGCGCTGGCGCTCGAACTCCTGGATGCCCTGCCGTCCGCCACCTTCATCCTCGACGCGTCCGCGATCTGCGGGCTGGCCCCGCACGCCGCCGAGGTCGCGCGGCATCAGGGACGCGCGGTGATCACGCCCCATGCGGGCGAGATGGCGCAGCTGCTGGATCGGAGCCGCCAGGCCGTGGAGGCGGATCCCCTCGACGCCGCGCTCGCGGCGGCCGAGCTGCTGCGGGCCGTGGTCGTGATGAAGGGCGCGCGGACCTGGATCGTGGACCCCCAGGGCGAACGCTGGCTCTACGAGGGCGGCGGCGTCGGCCTCGCGACGTCGGGCTCCGGCGACGTCCTGGCTGGGATCGTCGTCGGCCTGCTGGCGCGCGGCGTGGGCCCGCTGCAGGCCGCCCTCTGGGGCGTGTTCCTGCACGGCGAGGCCGGCAGGCGCCTGACCGCCACGGTCGGTCCGGTCGGCTTCCTCGCCCGGGAGTTGCCGGGCGCGGTGCCGGGCCTGCTGCGCGAGGCGGCGGACTGAGCCTGTGTTTCCGGACGGCCTCCTGCCCTGACGCCTCCGGACTCCCGCGAGTCCAGAGGTCGATACCGGTCGGCGCACGGCCCATCGGCGGGGCGCCGACCCGACACGGTATCAGGCCGGGAACGCCGCCCCGAACGCATCCAGCGCGGCGCGGCCGGCCGCGTCCGCGTCCTGGGACGAGGCATAGGTTTCCGGCGACACCCGGATCGAGACGCCGTCGGCGTCCGTCAGGTGCCAGCGGAATCGGGCCCGGTCCTCGCCGCAGGCCTCGACCGTGACGGCTATGGGCGTGGGATCGTCCATCTCATCGGCTCCGGGGCGCAGGTGGATCAGGTCGTCGGGGCGGACCACCCCGTCTCAGCTGTCGGCCTTGGCGCCGCTCAGCGTCAGATCGAGGTAGGTCCGGGTCACCGGCTCGATCAGCGCCGCGATCTCCTCGGCACCCCTGGTCTCCTCTTCGACCGCGGCCCGGAAGTCGGACGCGTGGTCGGACTTGCCGGCCCGCTCGGCGATGACCGCCAGGGAGCGGTAGGCGGCGATCTGGTCGTACTGGTAGGCGTAGCCCGCGTAGAGGTTCTTGAGCGTCTCGTCCTGGGCGGTCGCGTGGACGGCGGCACCGATCGAGCCGGCGACGCTCGTGACCGTCTCCTTCAGCGTCGACGGGCTCTCGCCGACCGCCGCCAGCGCCTTGTCGAGGCGGTCGAGCTGCGATCGCGTGGTCTCGACATGCCGGCGCAGGACGGCGGCATAATCCGGATAACGCCCGAGGCCAGACAGCTGACGCTCCATCTGCTCCAAGCCCTGCTTCTCCAGGGCACGGGTATTGCGGAGGGCGCTCGCGTAGATCGAAGCGATATCTGTGCTGGCCATGCAGTCGTAGCTCCAAGTTGTATTGGGTTCTGCCGGCAAACGCCACCGTGATACTGCTGTTCCTGCCTCGGACTGCGACGTAACCGCCGCACCATGCGGGCGTTGCGCGCTCAAGATCTTTGGGTCGCGTTCGCGTCGCAGCCCGCCTGCGACAAGGGGCGCGGCAACCCGGCCGCGCGTAGGGCGGTTGCCGCCCGGAACCGACCCCGACATCCGAGGCGATGGATGCAGGCCCGAGAGCAGTTACTGCCGGTCCGCGCGGATGCAGCAGGCCGACGGGGTTTGAGCCGGATCGCACGGGGCCGGCCGTCGTGACCGCCCTCGCCGCGCACGGGGCCGCCTTCGCCCGGGCGGTTGCGGGCTTCGGACCCGGCGCTCCGGTGGTGCTCTGCCACGACGACGCGGACGGTCTTTCGGCGGGCGCCCTCCTGGGCCGCGCCCTGGCGCGCGCCGGACGGTCGCCCGGCCGGGTCCGGGTGATCGGCCGCGGCGAGTCGCCCTGGTCGGATGCCCTCCGTCGCGAACTCGCGAGCCAGGGGCCTGGAGGCCTCGTGGTCACCGACCTGGGCGTGCAGGCCGGTGCCATCCTTCCCGGCGTGCCGACGGTGCTGGTGGATCACCACGTGCCGCGCTCCTGGCCCGACGCGTCCGAGGCCACCGTGATCAGCGGCCATGCCGACACGCCGATCCCCACTTCCAGCCTGCTGGCGCTTGCCGGCGCGGAAGCCCTAGGACCGGCGGACGACCTCGCGTGGCTCGCGGGGATCGGACTCGTCGGCGATCTCGGCGAGCGCGGCGCGGGCCGCGACTTCCCCGAGGTCATGGCCGCGCTGCGAAAATCCCATACCGCCAAGGCGCTGCGCGAGGCCGTGAGCCTCGTCAACGCGCCGCGGCGCTCGGCCTCGGGCGACGCGGGGCCGGCGCTGCGCCTGCTGCTCCGGGCATCCGGGCCGGCCGACATCCTCGCCGCCGCGGATCCGGAGGCCGAGGCGCTGCACGCGGCGCGCGCCGAGGTGAAGGCGGCGCTGGATGCCGCCCGCAAGCTGCCGCCCCATTTCGCCGGGCCCGTGGCGCTGGTCCGCTGCGACTCACCCTGCCAGATCCACCCGCTCGTCGCGCAGTCCTGGACCGGCCGCCTGCGCCGGCAGGTCGTGATCGGCGCCAACGCGGGCTTCCGGCCGGGCTTCGTGCATTTCGCGGTCCGCAGCGCCTCGGTGCCGGACCTGATCGCGTTCCTTCAGGACCGTGCGCCGCCGCTGGGCCCGGACGATCACTTCGCGCAGGGGCACAGGCGCGCCACCGGCGGCCAGGTGCGGGTCGAGACCTGGAACCGCTTCGCGTCCGGCCTCGGCTTTGGCGCGGAGGCCCGGGTCCCGTGAGCCGGCGCCGTGCCCTGATCGTCGGGGCCTCGCGCGGCCTCGTTGCCCGGTTCCTCGCGCAGGGCTGGGATGTGACCGCCACCGTGCGTCACCCCTCGGCGGCGCTGGCCGATCTCGCCCAGGCCGGTCCCCTGCGGATCGAGGCCGGCCTCGATATCGACGACGACGAGGCCGTGGCCCGTCTCGGAACCGCCCTGTCCGATGCGCCGGACTTCGACCTCATCTTCGTCGTCGCCGGCGTCGCGACGCAGGCCGGCACCCCGGCCGGCCTCATGCCCCGTGACGTCGCCGGGGCGGTGTTTCAGACGAACGCCCTGAGCCCGATCCGCTTCGCGCAGGCGTTCCACGCGCGCGTCGCCCGGGATGGCCTGATCGTGCTGATGACGTCGAAGCTGGGCTCGGTCTCCCTGAACCGCGGCGGCGGCTGGGGAAGTTACCGGGCCAGCAAGGCGGCGCTCAACACCCTGGCGCGGTCCTTCGCGGGCCAGCATGTCGGAGCGCCCTGGGGTGTCCTCCTCATGCATCCCGGCTGGGTGCGAACGGATCTCGGCGGCCGACGGGCGACGCTCGATGTCGAGACCAGCGCGCGCGGCATGGTGGCGGTGATCGAGGCGCGGCTGGGCCAGCGCGGCTGCGCGTTCCTCGACTACACGGGCGCGACGGTACCCTGGTAGCGGGCCGACGGCGCCTCCCTAGGCGGGCAGGACGACCACCTTCGTCTTCACCGGCGTCCGGGCGTAGAGGTGGATCATGTCCTGGGTCAGCAGGCCGACGCAGCCGCTGGTGATGCCCGACCCGATCGTGTCGGGCTCGCTGCTGGCGTAGATCGTGTACAGCGTATAGGCGCCGTTCTTGTAGAGGTGGAGGGTGCGGGCGCCCAGGGGGTTGTCGAGGCCGCCCGGCATGCCGCGGGCGTATTTCGCGGCCTCGGGCTGGCGCCGGATCATCTCCTTGGGCGGGGTCCAGGTCGCCCATTCGGACTTGCGGCCCACATAGGCGTCGCCGCTCCACAGGAACCCGTCGCGGCCGACATTGGCGCCGTAGCGCGTGGCCGTCCCGTCGCCCTCGACGCGGTAGACGTAGAACTTGCCGGGATCGACGATGATCGTGCCCGGGGCTTCCTTGGTCTCGTAGCTCACCGTACGCCGGTAATACTTCGGATCGACCTTGCTGATGTCGACCGCCGGAATCGGGAACTTCTCGTTCGGCATGGGCCCGTAGGTCTTCGACGCCTCGGCGAGGAGCAGGCTGTCGGAGGTGCCGCAGCCGGCCAGGCCGAGCACGCCGACGCCGGCGGCCGAACCGGCCAGGAACGACCGGCGGTTGAGGAACGCCGCCCGGCGCCGGAACGCGGCGGTCCCGTCCATCGCGCCGCCAGCGGCCCTCTCATCGTCCCTGTTCATGAGCCCGGCCTTCCCACATCGTGCAGCCAAATGAGAATACGCTGCGGCCTGTACCGGTCGCCCGTACGGCTAAGCTGAGACTGACAAGCCTCGGCTCCCCTGGCAAGCTCGGCTTTTGCGTCGAGAGTGTGGCCGGACCTTCACGACATCCGGATCTGGCGAGCCCACCAACACCGCCTCAGGCGTCCACGAGGTTCAGGGTTCGCGCCGCGGGTGAGAGCTCCACGCGCCGTCCCCAGTCGAAGGCGATGAAGTCCTGCTCGATCCCGTCGGCGAACACCACGCCGCCCTCGTTCATCCGCGAGACCACGGTGAGGGGCGCGCCGGCGAACTTGCCCGCGCGCAGGTCCGTGCCCGTGGCGACGCTCGGGAACGGCTCGCGCACCCAGTAGCCGAAGGCCGCCTCCTCGACGCCCACCGCCAGCGTCAGGTGCGTCGCGTCGCTGATCGAGCGCGCCCACCCGGTCAGGCCGGTCCCCGTGGCCACGATCAGCCCGCTCGACGATTGATCCTCCGCCCGCGCGCCGTCGTCGATCCGGTAGCGCGCGGATTGATGGCTGCGGTGGCCGACGAAGATCTCGTTGAGGGCGAGCAGCCGCGCGCCGCCATCGAGCACGGCCTGCACCATGGTGCGCCGCTGGAGCGGGACGGCGCCGGCGGCGCTGGCCGGGAGAAGGGCGGGCAGATGCTCCACCCGGGCCCGGGCCAGGATGCCGTCGTAGAGGTCGGGCGCCGGATTGACGCCGACCACCGGCTGCCCGTCCAGGTACTTGGCGACGTTGGCCACCAGCCCGTCCTGCCCCACCGCCACCACGACGTCCTCGGGGGCGAAGAGGAAGCGGTCGAGATCGGGGCGCCGCACCAGCGCCTGACGCCACTCCGGGGGCACGGCCGTCCGCGCCTGGGCCAACGCAGCGTGGAACTGGGCGTGGCGCGCCTCGACCGCGTCGATCGCCTGCCCGCGGCTCTCCAGGAAGAACCGGACCTGTCCGCGGGTGGCGTGGCGGGCGAGAAGCAGCTCGTAGTCGGTGTCGCGGACCACGAAGACCGCGCGGGGCGTCACGGCGGGCATCGGGTGCCTCCTCAGCGCGGCGCCGGCAGCGCGCCGCGGACCTGACCCAGGAAAGCCGCGAGCAGGTCCGGCGTGACGTTGACGTGCTCGATCGTCTCCAGCTTACCGGCGAGTTCCCGGGCCGCCAGCCCGAGCAGGACGGCGGGCGGCATGTCCCGGTAGACGGCGGCGCGGCGCTGCTCCGCCTCGGCGCGCGCCCCCTCGACCAGCCGGATCCGCTCGGCCTCCGCGGCCGCCTCCAGGCCCCGCGCCTCCGCGACGCCGGCGGCGCGGTCGCGGGCGTTCTCGGCTTCCTGCGCGATCAGCACGGTCTCGCGCCGGGCCAGCTCGGTCTTCGTGGCCAGCTCGTTCTCCGCGATGGCGCGCTCCTTCTCGACCGCCAGGGCGCGCCGCGCGAAGGTCGCCTCGTCGGCCTTCTGCTGCAGGGCCTCGAAGGTCGGCGTCTGCAGGGCGCGCTCCAGCTCGCTGGTCGGCGCGAGGTTGGTGAGCCGCACCGACACCGCCGCGATGCCGATCTCGGCCAGCGCCGGGGCTGCGAAGAGCACCTGTTCCAGCACGGCGCGCAGCGCCTCCGGCCCCGCGTCGAGGAGGGCGCCGATCGGGCTCGCCCCGAGATACTGGAGGGCCGCCTGGCTGGCGATGCCGCCGAGGCGCGCCTCGATCCGCTCGATCGGCTCGCCCTGAAGGCGTCCGGTCCGGAGATTGATCGAGAAGTCGACCCGGCTCGCCAGCAGCTCCGGATCGACGACGTGCCAGCCGATCGTCCCCTGCACCACGACGGTCTGGAAGTCCCGGCTGCGGCCGCGGACGAACAGGGTCATCTCGCGGTCGTCCACCGGGACCTCGCTGACGCTGGCGGTCTCGGGCCGGAACCAGAAGACCAGCCCGCGCCCGCTCTGCCGGACGCGGCCGTTGCGGAAGCGGATGATGTGGCTGCTCGCCTCGCTCCGGAGCTGGGCGAGCACGCCGATGTTGCGGACCGTGGCCATGGTGGTCTCCTCAGAATGAACCCGACCTGTCGAAGCGGAAGAGTTCGGCGGGGCGGAACGCCGTCCCGGCCTCGCGGGCGCCCGTCGGCGCGATCCAGCCCCGGTCGCGCATGCGGCGGCGGAAGGCGGATTTGTTGAGGGGCGCGCCGCGGATCGCCGCGTGCACGTCCTGGAGTTGCCGGAGGGTGAAGTGCTCCGGGAGCAGCGCGAAGCCGACATCCGTGTAGTCGAGCTTGCCGCGCAGCCGCTTCACAGCGAGCGCCAGGATGTCGGCGTGGTCGAAGGCGAGGGCGAGGGGGGCGCCGTCCTCCGTGACCGCGGAGACCGGGCCGCCGGCCTCACCCGCCCACGGCACGACCAGCGTCGCCGCCGCGAGCCCGGCGGCGCCCGCCAGGGCCTCGGCGAAGGCCGCCTCCGGCAGCAGCGCCAGGTAGACGACCGAGACGATCCGCATCCGCGGATCCCGGTCCACGGCGCCGAAGGTGTAGAGCTGCTCGAGCCGCGCCCGCCCGATCCCGGCCTTGTCGCGCAGGACGCGCTCCGCGGCGGCGTCGAGGGTCTCGGCGATGCCCGCGAATCCGCCCGGCAACGCCCAGAGGCCGGCCTGCGGCTGCTGGCTCCGCCGCAGCAGCAGGGCGGCGAGCCGGCCCGCATGGATTCCCAGCAGGACGAGGTCCACCGCCAGGGCGGGCCGCTCGTAGGCCGCAGGATCGTAGCCTGCCAGGAACTCGGATTCGGTCATCGATCATTTCTACTCAAGTTGAGCATAACTAAGACGCAGATTGCGCATATGTCAAGGCGGCGGCGCGTGCCGTCACGGGCCGCCGCCGGGCGCACAGCGCCGCACCGGCTCCGCACAGATCCGCCCGGGCGCGGCCGGCACGTGCGGTCCGCGCCCGGAAAAGGGCGAAGCTTCTCGTGGCGGCGCGGCGGTGGGCGCGGGAGCTTCAGCGGCGAGCCGGCCTCGATCCGCCGGCGCAGGAGGTTTCCCCGATGCCGTTCTTCGCCCCACGATCCGCGGTCGAGCCACCCCGCAACGCCGCGCTGCCGCCGCTCTTCCTCGCGCTGCTGGCGCTCGTCGTCACGCTCGCCTCGGCCCACGCGGCGCCTGGGCCGGCGCGAGCCGGCCTCACGCTGCGCGGGCCGGCCGGCACCGCGCCGGTCGAGGCCGTCCAGCTCGCGACCGACATCAGCGTCGACGTCAGCGGCCCGACCGCCCGGGCCACCGTCACCCAGGCCTTCCGCAACGTCACGGCGGACTGGGTCGAGGGCACCTACATGTATCCCCTGCCGGAGGACGCGGCCGTCGACGGAATGAAGCTCGTCGTCGGCGCCCGCGTGATCGTCGCCGACATCCGCGAGCGAGCGGCGGCCAAGCGCGCCTACGAGGCCGCGAAGGCGGCCGGGCAGTCGGCGGCACTGACCGCGCAGGAGCGCCCCAACGTCTTCACCAACGCGGTCGCCAATATCGGCCCCGGCGAGACGGTGCTGGTCCAGATCACCTATCAGCAGACGATCCCCGTCTCCGGCGAGACGCGGACGCTGCACCTGCCGCTGGTGGTCGCGCCCCGCTACAATCCCGCCCCCGCCCCGGTGGACGCGGTCTCCCTCGACGGCGCGGCCGGGGCGGCCCGCGACCCGGTTCCGGATCGCGCCCGGATCAGCCCGCCGGTGCTCGACCCGGCCCTGTCGTCGCCGACCAACCCGGTCGCCGTCACCGTGCGGCTGCAGGCGGGCTTCCCCGTCGGTGACGTCCGCAGCGCGACCCACGCGATCCGCGTGACCGAGACCGGCCCGGAGGCGCGGACCGTCACGCTCGCCGACGGCGTCGTGCCGGCCGACCGCGACCTCGAGCTGACCTGGGCGCCGGTCCCGAGCCGGGTGCCCGGCCTCGGCCTGTTCCGCGAGACCGTGGCGGGCCGGACCTACCTGCTGGCCGCCGTGAACCCGCCGGCGCTCTCGATCGATGCGGCCGCCCGGCCGGCGCGCGACGTCACCTTCGTCATCGACAATTCCGGCTCGATGTCGGGCGCCTCGATGCGGCAGGCCAAGGCCGGGCTGCTGGCCGGCCTCGCCCGCCTGACCCCGCAGGACCGCGTCAACGTCATCCGCTTCGACGACACCTGGGACGCGCTCCATCCGGAGCCCGTCCCGGCAACGCCGGACGCCTTGGCGGGGGCCGAAGCCTTCGTCGCCGCCCTGGAGGCCCGCGGCGGCACCGAGATGCTGGCGCCGCTCAAGGCGGCGCTCGCCGATCCGCATCCGGAGGACGGGCGCGTCCGCCAGGTCGTGTTCCTCACCGACGGCGCCGTCGGCGACGAGGAGCGGATCTTCGCGGCGATCCACGCCGGTCTCGGGCGCACGCGCCTGTTCATGGTCGGCATCGGCTCGGCGCCCAACGGCCACCTGATGCGCCACGCCGCCGAGATCGGCCGCGGCAGCTTCACCGAGATCCACGACCTCGCGCAGGTCGGCGAGCGGACCCGCGCGCTCTACGAGAAGCTGGAATCCCCCGCCGTCACCGATCTGACCGCGACCTTCTCGGTCCCGGGCGTCGCGGTCACGCCGGGCGCGCTGCCCGATCTGTATCGCGGCGAGCCGCTGGTCTTCGCCGCGCTACTGCCGCAGGCGGCCGCGGGCACGTCCCACGGCACCGTGACCGTCTCGGGACGGGTGGGCGGCCGGACCTGGACACGGACGCTTTCCCTCGCCGAGGCGGGCGCGGGCTCCGGCATCTCCAAGGTCTGGGCGCGCTCCCGGATCGGCGAGACCGAGACGGCGCGCATCACCGGGCGCCTCGGCGCGGACGCGGCCGACGCCGCCATCCTGGCTCTGGCTCTGGAGCACGGCCTGACGACGCGGCTGACCAGCCTCGTGGCCATCGACGCCACGCCGCGCCGCGCGCCCGGCACGCCCCTCGTCGCCGCCGACCTGCCGCTGAACCTGCCGGCGGGCTGGGATTTCGCCCAGGTGTTCGGCACGGACCGGCCCGGCGCCGCGCCCGCCGATGACGGGGCGGCCCGGATCGTGCCGATCCGCGCCGACGGCGCGGCAATCGACCTGCCGCAGACCGGGGCCGGGATCCTGGCGCAGCTCGGCCTGGGCCTGCTCCTCGCCCTACTGGGCCTCCTGCTGGGCACCGGCCTGACGATCGGCGGCCGGCGGACCGGGGCCGCGCGATGAGCCGCCGTCCGGCCATCCAAACGGGGAGGGCGCTGGCCGCCCTCCTCGCCCTCGCGGGGCTCGGGCTGGCGGCGCAGGCCGCCTGGATTCCCGCCAAGGCCGCCCTGGCCCAGGTGCTGCTCGAGCGCGCTTTCGCCCGTACCCTGGCCGGAGGACGGCCCGCCCGGCCCTGGCCCTGGGCCGACACCGAGCCGGTCGCCCGGCTCACCGTCGCGGGCCGCAGCTTCGTGGTGCTGCGGGGCGGGAGCGGCCAGGCCCTGGCCTTCGGCCCCGGCCACCTCGACGGCACCCCGGAGGCCGGCGCGCCCGGCACCGCGGTCATCGCTGCCCACCGCGACACGCAGTTCGCGGTGCTGGGGCAACTCGCTCCCGGCGATCTCGTCACGGTGACCGGCCGCGACGGCCGGACCCTGCGCTTCCGCGTCACCGGCACGCGGGTGGCGCACTGGGACGCCGCGGGCATCGATCCGCAAGCCCCCGGACGGCATCTCGACCTCGTCACCTGCTGGCCGCTGGAGGCGCTTGAGGCGGGTCCGCTGCGGCTGATCGTCGAGACCGACTTGGCCTCGGAGGCAGTGCCCCCCTGACGGGTCGGCGTGGAGGGCCGGAGCAGGGCAATCGGTTCAGAGAATCTCGTGCGTCCTCGGGTTCGGGTGTGGCCTCGACGCGGAAGCGTTCGCCCCGTCATCCCGGGACCGCCTGGCGGAGCCCGGGATCCATCAACGCAGCGGGATCAGAACCTTGCGCTGTCGGTGGATCTGGATTCCGGGCTCGCCTGCGGCGTCCCGGAATGACGGGGGTGGTCGCTTGGCCTGCAGACCGGAACTGGTGGCAGCATAAGCCTGAGATTTCGCGGCTGTGTTCGGCAATACCGTCGCTGAAGCGATTGCCATGACGGTCGGCTTGGCCGTGCTTGCGCAAATGTGCGGTTTCGTGCGGATCTGTACGGGTCGAGCCCGTGCGAGCCGTGCCTGTGAGCGAGATCGAACTGTCGGAGGCGCAGAGCCGCGCCATTGCCCAGACCGTGCGCGAGGCGCTGGCCCGCCGGCGCATCTCCCGGCAGACGCTGGCCGAGGAGGCCCGGATCAGCATCTCGACCCTGGAGAAGGCGCTGGCCGGCCGCCGGCCCTTCACCCTGGCGACCACGATCCGGCTGGAGGAGGCGCTGGGGCAGTCCCTCCGGCAGCCGGCGGGGCAGGCCCCGCTTCCGGATCTGCCGCGGCACGCGCCCGACGAACTCGGGGCCTACGCGCGGGAAGGCGTGTCCTGGCTCGAGGGCCGCTATCTCACCCTGCGCCCGTCCTTCGAGGCCGCGGGGGCGATCTTCGCCTACCGCACCGAGATCGCCTGGGACGCGGCCAGCGCGCGCTTGGTGTTCCGCGAGGCCGAGCGGATCGACGCGCCCTTCGCCCAGTCCGGCAGCGTCGCCGTACCGAGTCAATCGGGCATGATCTACCTGGTGACCAACTGGCACGGGCAGCATCGTCTCGCCGTGCTGTGCCGTCCCAACATCCAGGGTGCGATGTACGGGATCCTCACCACGCTGCATGCCGGCCGCGGCACGCAGCTCACGCCGGCCGCGGCCCCGCTCGCGCTGCTGCCCGAGGATACGGCGGCGGAGACGCGCTACGGACGCGTCGCTCCGCACGAGCCGCCTTACGGTCCGTATCGAGCGCATCTCGACCGGGTCCACGAGGACGGCTACGCCACGTTCTTCATGGGCGCACGCTAGGCGAAAGGTCCCCGAGGACACCGACGCGGCCGTTCTCGGTCCAATGCCCGAAGCGGATGATCGTTGGACAGGTCTCGTTCTCCGCGGCGGTCGTTGCGCATCTCCGGCCGGCGTGCGGTGCGGCCTGTGAGACGCGCCGCTCAGGATTGTCGCGCGCGGCGGATCCGTGCGGGTGGGGCATTCGTTAAGGGCTCTGCCTCAACCTCGGGCGTCTCGCCCGGGCGTGTCGGGCGAGACGAGCCCGGCCCGGGGCGTAGGAACACCGTGATGACCCTGCTGAGTCTGATCTGCCTGGCTTCGGGCACCGCGCTCGCCGGCATGGCGCCGCGGCGCTCGGTCCAGCAGGCGGCCCTCGAAAGCGCGGGCGGCGGCTTGGTCGTGCTCGGCCTCGTCATCATCGGGGCGGGCCTGCCCCTTTTCCATTGACCGTCCCGGCGTGCGCGCGGGCGAGGTTTACCGGTTGCGCTCGTCCCCGCTGAGCCGGACGGCCGCCACGTCGGTCCCGACATCGTCCAGCACCGTCCGGACGCGCTCCAGCGCCCGGGAGATCAACTCGGCCGTCTGCGGATCGGCGATCCCGTGCGACGTTCCCTGCCGGAAGCTGTCGAGCAGGTAGGGCATCATCTTGTCGTGGAGCGCCGTGTAGGCGCCCGGGCTCGCGAGCTCGTAGACCACCGCGAGGGCATGATAGGCCCGGACCAGGACCTCCAGCGCGACATCCGCGCTGCGCGTGACCTGGTGACAATCGTCGCTGCCCATCGTCCCGCTTATATTTTATTGCTACCCGCCCGCCGGGTAACATGCCCGGTTAAGACTGTCGATGAAATCGGGGGGGACGATTATAGAACGCTCCAGAGTTCGACCAATTCTCGGGGTCTTATGGCTTGACGGCCACACTCGCCGACGGGGGAACGTTGTTTCAAGCAGTCGTTTCTCCGCGCAGATATCGTGAAGGCCTGATCATCGTAGCGATCTTGTGTTCGACCTCGGTGAGGACGCTGTTCACAAGATGGGAGGCGCCATCGACCGTCCCGAGACCGAGCGTTCCGGCCCGGCTTGTCTCCTGGATGATGCGGAAATTGTCCTCCACGTAGGCGCGGATCTTCTGCTGGACGTCGCCGAACTCGCCGGGATGTGCCGTTTCGTACAGAAGCGCCAGCGCCAGATAGGCGCGGCCGATCATGTCGAGCGCCAGGGTCGCGCTCATGTCGGTCTGCGGAGCTTCGGGCGGCAACACGGCGACTGGTTTCCCGTCACGTACAGTTTTACTGAATTAGCACGGTATTTGTCGGCCGTCACTCAATCAGGTTGCTTTTTATTCAGTTCATTCGTTGAATTTTGCGCTGCGTCCGGCTCCCGCTTCCCTCAGGTTGCCCGAACCCGATCGGAGGGCGTGGCATGTCAGAATGCGGAGGCTCTCTCACGGCGGTCGCCTTTTACCCGCCCGCCGCGGTAGTCTCGCGTGGCCAAGCCGATTATCGACACGCGCACGGGGCCGGCCACGTGGCGCCCGGAAGGTCCGCCCGCACACGTCGTGCGGACGTGCAGGAGAATTGTGACCGTGCCCGACAGCACCCCGCGCCCCGTGATGCTCGTGATCCTCGACGGCTGGGGACTCCGGGACGAGGTCGCCGACAACGCCGTCCAGCAGGCCCGGACCCCGGTCTTCGACGGACTGATGCGGGATCGCCCCCGGGCGCAGCTGCGGACCTTCGGCGCCGATGTCGGCCTGCCCGAGGGGCAGATGGGCAATTCCGAGGTTGGGCATCTCAACATCGGCGCGGGCCGGGTGGTCCTGCAGGATCTGCCCCGCATCGATACCGCCATCGCGGACGGCTCGCTCGCGAAGAACCCGGCCCTCGTGCGGTTCATCGAGGCTTTGCGCGCCTCCGGCGGCACCTGCCACCTCGTCGGCCTCCTGTCCCCGGGCGGCGTCCACGCGCACCAGGACCACGCGGTTGCGCTGGCGCGCACGGTGGTGGCGGCCGGTGTGCCGGTCCGGCTCCACGGCTTCACGGACGGGCGGGACATGCCGCCCCGCTCCGCCGCCGCCTGCGTCGCCACGGTGGCGGCGGCGCTCCCGAGCGGGGCGCGGATCGCCACCCTGTGCGGGCGCTACTACGCGATGGACCGCGATACGCGCTGGGAGCGCGTCCAGCTCGCCTACGACGCCCTGACGGCGGCGCGCGGCACCCGCTTCGCCCGGGCCGGGCAGGCGGTGGCCGCCTCCTACGCCGAGGATGTCTCCGACGAGTTCATGCGGCCCGCGATCATCGGCGATTACGCCGGCATGCGGGACGGCGACGGCATCCTGAGCTTCAACTTCCGCGCGGACCGCACCCGGCAGATCCTGGAGGCGCTGCTCGATCCGGCCTTCGCGGGCTTCCCCCGCGCGCAGACCGTCCGGTTCGCGGCCGCGCTGGGCATCGTCCAGTACAGCGTCGAGATCGACGCCTTGGCCGACACCCTGTTCGGGCCCCTCGACCTGCCGAACGGCCTCGGCGAGACGGTGGCGCGGGCCGGGCTCCGGCAGCTGCGGATGGCCGAGACCGAGAAGTACCCGCACGTCACCTACTTCATGAACGGCGGCCGCGAGGAACCCTTCGAGGGGCAGGACGCGATCCTGGTGCCCTCGCCGAAGGTGGCGACCTACGACCTGCAGCCGGAGATGTCGGCGCCGGAGCTCACCGATCGCGCCGTGGAGGCGATCGGCGCGGGTCGCTACGACCTGATCATCCTGAACTTCGCCAATCCCGACATGGTAGGCCATACCGGCAGCCTCGCCGCCGCCGTGACGGCGGTGGAGACGGTCGATGCCTGCCTGGGCCGCGTCGTCGAAGCGGTGACGGCGCAGGGCGGGGCGCTTCTGGTCACCGCCGACCACGGCAATTGCGAGGTGATGCGCGATGCGAAGACCGGCGATCCCCACACCGCGCACACGCTCAACCCGGTGCCGGTGACGTTGGTGGGCGTCGGGGGCGTGTCGCTCGCCGACGGTCGTCTGGCCGACGTGGCGCCGACCCTCCTCGACCTGATGGGCCTCGACCGGCCGCCGGAGATGACCGGCACCTCGCTGATCCGGCGAGGCGGAGGGCGCTGAGGCGCCCCGGCATGGTGTCCGGCATAACGGCTGCACCGGGCAGGCCGTCATGCCCGAAACCCTCGCGCTCTGTCCCGCCGCGGGACCGATCCGTCCCGGGACGGAGTGGAATCTGTCCGCAATCGCCGGCAGGGTGGCCGTCTTCTTAAGGGACGTGGAGGAAGATCGGACGCGTGGGGCGCGGGTCTCGGCAAGGCCCGCGGACCGCTGGGACAGTGCTGCGTGCGCGGAGAGCCGGGTGAGGGATGTGACCTGTCCGGAAATGTCCCGTCCGTCGCCCCCATCCTCTCCCGCCGGGGGCCAAGTCCGGTGCTGATGCCCGACCGATGATCGCCCGGCACAGCCTGATCTATGTCGGCTCCCGCGGCTTCGCCGCCGGCCTGAACATGGCCTCGGTGGCGGTGTTCACGCGGCTCGCGCCGGTGGAGAGCTACGGCAGCTACCTGTACGTCGTGTCCTGGGCGCTGGTGCTCTACGGGGCGACCTGCCAGTGGCCGAAATTCGCGTTCTTCGCCCTCTACGACGAGGCCCGCGCGCCCGCGCAGGTTGGCACCGTGGTGCGGATCCTCGCCGGCACGCTGCTGCTCGCGGGCTTCGGCAGCGCCCTCGCGGTCGCGCTCGGCCTCGTGTCGGCCGGGACCGCCGCGGCGATCCTGGCGCTCGCCTTCGGCACGACCCTGTTCGAGGGCTCCACCGAGATCGCCCGCACGCGCCTGCAGGCCGGCGCGGTGGCGGCCTCGGTGATGAGCCGCGCCGTGCTGATCCTCGGCCTCGGCAGCCTCGCACTGAAACTCTCGGAGGATCCGCTGCACCTCGCCTACGCGGTGGCCGCCGCCAATGCCCTGGCGGCCCTGCCGGCCGCCGCCACCACGGCGCCGATGATGCCCGGGCGCGGCAGCCGGGCCGAGGCCCTGCGCCTGTTCGCCTACGGCTGGCCGCTGGTGCTCTCCTTCGGGACGGCGGCGCTGGCCCAGAGCCTCGACCGGCTGATCATCGCCAAGACGGTGGGGCCGGCCGGGCTCGGTGCCTATGGGGCGCTCGCCGACTTCCTCCGGCAGAGCTTCATCGTGTTCGGGGAGGCGATCGCCCTGTCGCTGATCTCGATCGCCAAGCGCGAGGCCCGGGCGGGCGACATGGCCGGCGCCCTGGGCGTCCTGAGCGACGCCGCCCGCGCCATGACGCTGATCGCGGCCTTCGGGGCGGTGTTCTTCCTCGCCTTCGACGACGTCGTCGTCACGATCCTGCTCGGGCCGGACTACCGGGCGGAGGCGCGCCAGCTCGCCCCGGTGCTGATCCTGGCGAGCATCCTGATGATGTTCCGCGCCTACTATTTCGGGCAGGTGATCTACTTCACCCGCTCCAGCCGGCTCGAGGCGGCCGCCGCCTTCGCGACGCTCGTCGCGGTGGCGGCCCTGTCGCTGCTGCTGATCCCGCGGCTCGGCGCCGCCGGCGCGGCGCTCGCCTTCGCGGGCGGGCAGACGGCGGCCTGCCTCGTGCTGGTGCTCGGCGCCCGGCGGGCCGGCACGACGATGCCGCTGCCCCTGGCCGACATGGCCGGCATCGCCGGCATCGCCCTCGCGTGCGCCGCGGTGAATGCCGGGATCGGCCTCGTGCCGGGCGGACTCATGGTGCCGGGGCAGGTGCTGCGCCTCGTCCTCCTCGCCGTGGCGGCGGGCGCGGCCGCGTGGCGCTACGACGTGCTCGGCTTCGCCGGCGCGATCCGCCACCGGCTGGCCGCCTGAGGATCGCCCATGCGCACCACCGCCACGCTTGCCGGAGGCCTCGTGGCGGCGGTCCGGTCCCTCGACCCGGGGCAGCCCTGGATCCCGGCCTGGCGGGCCCTCGGCGCGGCCGCGATGGTGCGAAACCCGTTCTACGAGGCCGGCTACGCGCTGGCCGCCCGCGACGCGTTCGGGGCCGGCGTGCGGCTCCTGATCGTGGCCGACCGGTCCCCCGAGGCAGCCGGAGTCCGGCTCCGCGCCGCCTGGCCGTTCCGGGTGTCGTGGCGGCGCTGGGGCGTGCCGCTGCCGCTCCTGATGGGCTGGACCCACGGCTACTGCCCGTTCGGCGCGCCGCTCCTCGATCGCGCCGATCCGGCGGCCGCCCTGGCGGCCCTGCTCGCCGCCCCGCGGGCGCTCGGCCTGCCGCCGCGTCTCCTCCTGCCCAACGCGCCCGCCGACGGGCCGCTGGCCGACCTTCTGACGGATCTGGGCCTGCGCCATGCCGGCTACTGGCCCCACGCGCGCGGGATGCTCGACCTGACCGCGCGCGCGCCGGAGGACCGGCCCGCCTATCTCGATCACCTGTCCGGCCAACGTCGGCGCAAGCTGCGCCGCGCCCGCGCGCTCCTGGAGGCGGACGGTCCGGTGGCGTTCGAGATCCTCGACGCGCCCGCCGCCATCGACGCCGCCCTGGACGCCTACGTCGCCCTCGAGGCGGCCGGCTGGAAGGACCGGGCGGGCACGGGGCTGGGGCACCGGCCGGAGGAGGTGGCGTTCCTGCGCGCGGCGCTGGCCGATCTCGGCGCCGAGGGCGGGGTGCGCGTCGCCCGCCTGCGCCGCGGCGAGCGGACGCTCGCCGCCATGATCCTGCCGGTCACCGGCGCCGAGGCCTGGGTCCTGAAGATCGCGCACGACGAGACGCGGCCGGAGGCCGCGCCCGGCGTCCAGCTCGTCCACCGCCTGACCGAGGCGGTGGCCGCGGGCGATTGGCCGATCGACCGGATCGATTCCTGCGCGCCGCCGGACTTCGCCCTCGGCTCCGCTTTCTGGATGGAGCGGCGCGACATCGCCCATCTTCTGGTGGAGGCGGGGCGCGATCCGCTGTTCCCGCTGGCCCGGGCGCTGGAGCGGGCCAGGGAACGCGTTGCGAAGGCGCGGGCGGCCCGGGCGCGCGAGGCCCAGCTCACCAGCTCAACCGGGCGATCGGCTCCAGCCGCGCCCGCGCCGCCGCTGCATCCTGCCCCATGACGGCGATCCGGCCGGACAGGCCGTAGCAGGTCGCGGAAGGGGCATGGCATCAGCACGTACCCGTCGTCGCGCCCCCGGACGACGGAGGCGATCAGGCAGGGCAGGACCGGCTGATCCGCCGACCCGGCGAGGCAGTCGGCGCGGGGGCTGCCGGAGGCCGGGCGGTTGGGCCAGGTCAGCAGGAGCGTGGTGCCGCCCCTCCGGTCGGGCGCCCGGTGGCAGGGTCTAGCCGCGCAGGAACAGCGCGCCGGCCGGGAGGACGAGGCCGAGGGGGATCAGGCTCCAGCGCATCCGCGACCTCCCGGGCCTCAGTCGCCCTCGTCGAACCGCGTGCGATAGAAGACCTCTCGGCCGGCGCCGTCGATCACCCGGACGGCCTCGGCCGGCTCGCCCGCGCGCTGGGGTACCCGGGCCCGCGCGAACAGGCGCAGCGCCCGCTCCTGCGCGCTCTCCAGGCTGCCGACGCGCACGGAGATCCGGGTCTGGATCTCGTCCGGATCCGGTCCGAGGACTTCGATGTGGAAGGTCTCGCGCAAGGGGATCGCCTGATCGGTGGGCCTCAACGGCCGGATCGGGTGGTCCGGCCGTGGCGCGGCATAGCATGATCCGGTGTCGTGTCGGCCCCCGGTTGCCCGCCCGGGCTTGCACACGGGCTTGCACACGGCCTTGCAGACCGACTTTGCAGGCAGCGCGAGGCAACGCGGAAGCGCCCCGAACTCACGAGGGCGCGGGGTCGGATCGCTCCGCTCGCACGGGTGCTCGGCCCTGCCGGATGACGGCTTCGAAATTGATCTCGGCACGAAGTCGAATTGCGTCCCGCGCCACGTCGGCTCTATGAGGACCCCGTCATCGGAGGGAGATCACCGGAGGAACCCCGTGGACCCGCTCAAGGCTGCCGCCGCGACGTTCGTCTGCCTCGCCCTGTTCTGGCTGGCCTTCCGGCTGACCCGGCGGCTGGTCGACCTCGCCATCGCGGGGGGCTACGCGGAGGAGCGCCGCCGCCTGGCGGAGGAGGCGGCTCAGGCCGATGCGGGCGCCGTGCCGCAGGCCTCGGCCATCCGGGCCACCGCGTCGAGCTTGGCGGCGAACTGGGACCAGTCGTCCGCCGCGGCGATCGGCGCCCACAACGCCTCCACCTCGTCGATCAGGAGCGTGCAGGGCGCCTCCGCGAAGTAGGGGTGGTCGAGCCGCGCCCCCGGCGCGGGCGCGAGCGGCCCCAGCGCGGTCCGCACCGGCGCGAAGGCCTCGGCGCGGTAATGGGTCGCGGACGGCCCGGCCTGCGCGCGATCAGCGCTCGCGAGGCCTCCGTACCAGTCGAAGAAGAACCGCTCGAAGGGGGCCTGCGTCTCGGCCAGGAACCGCCAGACCGCGGACACCAACCGGTCGGTCTCCGGCTGCGGCGCCGCGGCGAGGCCGAGCCGGCGGAACAGAGCCTGCGCGAAGGCCTCCTGCAGGGCCGGCCCGAAGCGCGAGAGCGCGGATTCCAGACGCGCCTGGGGTGCCAGGGTCAGCAGGCAGTCGGCGAGCCGGCAGAGGTTCCAGTACAAGGCCTCCGGCTGGCGGCCGAAGCTGTAGAGCCCTGTCTCGTCGAAATAAGCCGCGGTGAAGTCCGGGTCGAAATGGGGCAGGAAGCGCCAGGGGCCGTAATCGAAGCTCTCGCCGGTGACGTTGATGTTGTCGCTGTTGAGGACTCCGTGGACGAAACCCGCGGCCGCCCACTGCGCCCCGAGGCGGCCCACGCGGGCGACGACGTCCTCCAGGAAGGCGACGCCTCTGTCCTCCAGGCGCTCCCGCCAGAGCTCCGGCCGGTGGGTCTCGATGGTGTGGTCGAGGAGCCGGGCGATGTTGTCGGTCTCGCCGAGCGCCAGGAAGCGCTGGAAGGTCCCGATGCGGATGTGCCCGTGGGACAGGCGCACCAGCACGGAGGAGCGGGCCGGCGAGGGCTCGTCGCCGCGCACGAGATCCTCCCCGGTCTCGATCAGGCTGAAGCTCTTCGAGGTGTAGACGCCCTGCGCCTCCAGGAGCGCTGTCGCCAGCACCTCGCGCACGCCGCCCTTCAGGGTGAGGCGCCCGTCGGCACCGCGCGACCAGGGCGTGGTGCCGCTGCCCTTGGTGCCGAGGTCGAGGAGGCGCCCGTCCGCCCGGTCGTGGAGCTGAGCGAACAGGAAGCCGCGGCCGTCCCCGAGCTCCGGATTGTAGGAGCGGAACTGGTGGCCGTGGTAGCGCAGCGCCAGCGGGCTCTCGAAGCTGCCGGGCAGGGGCTCGAACCGGCCGAAATGGGCGATCCAGTCCGCCTCGGAGAGGCCGCCGAGGCCGACCCGCTCCGCCCAGGCCTGGTTGCGGTAGCGCAGGATCGTCTGCGGGAACCGGGCCGGCGTCACGGCATCGAAGAAGGCGGCCCCGAGATCGGCGTGGCGCCGGGAGGGCCTGAAGGCGGGGTCTTCCACGGGGTGCGTCTCACGGTGGGCGGAGTCTATCGTACCAAGTGGGCGAGGCGGGATCCGTTGCCGCGTTCCGACTCCCGTGCGCGGACCATCGCGCGTCGCCGCTACGCTGCGCTCCGCGCGTCGAGACTGCCGGCGACCCGACCTGGCGGCTCGCGCGCCTCCAGCGGCGTGGTCCGGCACAGGGTGCGCTGCAGCGCGGCGTGGAGGGTCCGTAATCCCCGGTGAAGTCCTCGGTCGACGCCTTGGATTATTGTTGTGCCACAATTTTTATGCATCTTGGGTTCGATATGCTTTGGATCGGCCGATGCTGCGACACGTCAAATATGGTTCGGCTGCGCTCGGCATCCTGGTGTTCTTCGCGCAGATTTCGCGCGCGACGGCAGAAATAAAGATCGAGGCGGCCAAGATCACCGGCGGTGAGCTTTGGATTTTGGGCCATTCCGACGAGCTCGACGCTGAAGTTCTCCTCGACGGACGCTTTTCCCAGAAATCCGACCGGCGCGGCTATTTCGAATTCCACGTCGTCTATCACCCCCCGACCTGCATCGTGGCGCTCCGCACGGCGAGCGAGGCGCGTGATGTGGTGGTCGGCGAGTGCGGCCAGCGCGGCCCGCAGGGACCCAGCCTCGCGGGTCCGGCCGGGCCGCCCGGGCCGCCCGGGCCGCCCGGTCCGAAAGGTGAAGCTGGACCGATCGGCCAAACCGGGCCGGTGGGCGCGCCCGGGATCCAAGGTCCGCCCGGTCCGGAAGGGAAGCAGGGTGCCCGCGGTGCCCCGGGCAGCGATGGTCTGGCCGGCCCCCCTGGTCCGCGCGGACCGCAAGGACCGCCCGGAGCCACCCCGAAAGCGAAGCCGGCCCCCGCGCCGGCGGCTCCCATGAACAAGCCGCGCCGGCCCGCGCCGCCGCGCGAGCCGGACGCCACAGTCGAAGCACCGCTCGAGCTCAACCCTGGCGCGGGAATTTCGGCGGAGGACCGCTATTAAAGCCGTGCCCGATCACGTTGCGCACGGGACACGACCCAAGCCAGGACGCCTCGGTTCGGCTGTCCAGTTCGCCTCCTCATCCTGAGGTGCCGGGGCGCAGCGAGTCCTCGAAGGAGCCCTCCAGCCAGCCGCGCGATCCCTGGAGTGTTCCCTCGAGGCGGCTGCGCCGCACCTCAGGATGACGGGGATGGGTGGGATCCGCGGGAACACCGTCCGACTGGGTCCTGTCGCGTACCGTGCGCGTTGCCATCGGGCACAACTCCACGCCTCTGTCGTGACGCGCTCTCCGGCGCCGATGCGGCGTCCCTTTCGGCAGAGAGCGCCCTGACCGCACAGGATCCGGCCACGCAGGAGCAGCTCCGGAACGCCGACCGCAGGCTCGGCGCCGCGCGAGCGCCGACATCCGGCAGGTCTGGGGCGCCCCGGTCGTGGCCCGAGGCGCCGAGGGAGCGGCGCCAAGGCGCGACGCACATGCCGGTTCTGTCGCTGACGGCACGCGCGTCCGGATGCGGAGGACGGCCGGAACGACAATAATCGAGCGGGCGATCTCTGAAGACCGCAAGGCGAACACCTGAAACGGGGGCAGTCACATGGCGCGGAAGCATCCCAGTGCGGGCCGGAGAACGGGAGCGGCGGCGCCGGCCGCGCCGACCCAGGCAGCCCCATCCGCCGAGATCGCGGTCGCCACCGTGCGAACCGTGGAACTGGAGCCCGCCAGGACCCGCTCCGAGCACGATCTGCTCGGCGATGGTGAGGTCCCGGCGGACGCGCTCTGGGGCATCCACACCAAGCGCGCGGTGACCAACTTCCCGATCACGGGCGTGCCGGTCGGCCATTTCCCGGAATTCGTCCGGGCGCTCGCCCTGGTGAAACAGGCCGCCGCCCGCGCGAACCGACGCCTCGGCTACCTCGAGCCGGGCAAGGCCGACCTGATCGACCGGGCCTGCACCGTGGTCGCCGAGGACCGCAGCTACGACGCCGCCTTCGTGGTCGATGCCATCCAGGGCGGCGCCGGCACCTCGACCAACATGAATACCAACGAGGTCATCGCCAACGTGGCGCTCGGCCTGATGGGACGGAAGCCGGGCGACTACGCCGCGCTCCATCCCAATGACGACGTGAACATGGCGCAGAGCACCAACGACGCCTACCCGACCGCTCTCCGGCTGGCGGTGATTTTCGGGACGCAGCCGCTCATCAAGGCGCTCGATGACCTCGCCTACGCCTTCAAGGGCAAGGCGGTGGAGTTCGCCGACGTGCTCAAGATGGGGCGCACCCAGCTTCAGGACGCCGTGCCGATGACGCTCGGCCAGGAATTCGACGGCTTCCACGCCACCCTCAAGGAGGATGTGGCGCGCCTGGGCGAGATCGTCGGGCTGTTCCGCGAGGTGAACCTCGGGGCCACGGCGATCGGCACCGGGATCAACGCGGATCCGCGCTACGCCGCGCTCGCCGTCGAGGAACTCTCGCGCGTCTCTGGCCAGCCGATGGTGCTGGCCTCGAACCTGATCGAAGCGACGTCGGATCTCGGCGCCTTCGTGCTGTTTTCGGGGACGCTCAAGCGGGTGGCGGTCAAGCTGTCGAAGATCTGCAACGACCTGCGGCTGCTGTCGTCCGGCCCGCGGACGGGTTTTGGCGAGATCCGGCTTCCGGCCGTGCAGGCCGGCTCCTCGATCATGCCGGGCAAGGTCAACCCGGTGATCCCCGAGGTGGTGAACCAAGTCGCCTACATGGTCATCGGCCAGGATCTGACCGTGACGCTGTGCGCCGAGGGCGGGCAATTGCAGCTCAACGCCTTCGAGCCGACGATCGGCTACTGCGTGCTCTCCTCGCTGCGCATGCTCACGGCGGCGGTGGATACGCTCACGAAGCGCTGCGTGGACGGCATCGAGGCCGACCGGGAGCGTTGCCGCGCCCTCGTCCAGGGCTCGATCGGGCTGGTGACGGCGCTCGCCCCGACGCTGGGCTACGAGGCGAGTTCGCGCGTGGCGCAGCGCGCACTGAAGGAGAACCGGCCGGTCGCCGACCTCGTTCTGGAGGAGGGTCTGCTGACCGAGGCGGAACTCAACAAGCTGCTGGAGCTGGAGGCGATGATCCAGCCGACGCGACGGCAGCGGGCGGCCACAACCCTCTGACGCCCTGACCGCCCCTGGCGGGTCGGCCTCCCCTTCGCGCCACCAGGGTCTGGACCGGCCGGACTGAGGGCGCGGTCGAGGTCCCTCCGCGGTGTTCGTCGGAGCCGCACCGAAAACGCGCCCACCGAGCCGGAGGGCCGCAGATCAGGTCCGCTGCGATCGGCCGGGTCCGGCCGTCGCGCCGGCGTGCATGAAGGACCGAGGCGACCGGTTTCGCGACGGTCGGCCCTCTCGCGGCAATGCAACTTGCGACAGGCGTGCGCATTGATGGCCTGCACCGCCCCTGCGGAGAATGGACGGAGGTCTCCATGTCGGATCCTCCGCCCATCGCGTGGGACGGTGTCTGTCGCGCAGCCCGTGGGAAGCTTGGCTGATTGATTTGAGAGAAAGCCCATCCGGCTGAAAGCAGAAATGCAATCGCTGTGTCGCGATGGACACTGAGTACGCGCTGCTATACTGAACGGGAAGATTGTATCTGCTGAGCAGAGATCGGCGACAAGAATCTCGACGCCCTTCGACCGGAGGCCCCGTGAAGCCCGCTGTTCGAGTCTGTTGCGCCACCGCCATGGCTGGTCTTCTGCTCGACGGCACCGCCTTCGGGAGGACGATGAATATCGGCAAGGCGGAACTCGTGGTGCCCGATGTCAAGAGCACGTCGGTCGAACAGGAGGAGCGACGTCTGCAGGTCGGGATTGATGTGTTCAAAGACGACGTCGTGCAGACCGGCGGCATCGGTGCTGTCATACTTCAGTTCACCGATAAGACGACGCTGAAGATTTTTCCGAACTCGACAGTCAAGCTCGATAATTACGTCTACGACGCGGACAAGACCGTGTTGCAGATCGGGCTGAGCCTTCTCTCCGGAGCGATGCGGATCGCGTCCGGCGGCCCGCACACGGCCGACAAATATCAGCTGCGGACCCCCCTGGCGACGATCGGCATCCGAGGCACCGTTGTCCACATCGTTTCTGAAAAGGACAGGACCGTCGTCGAGGCGCTGCACGGGACCTTCAACGCCTGCGCGACGACGAGTTCGGCGTGTCGAACCGTGCTGGCGACGGACGACATGAACGCCCTTCAACTCTGGAGCGACGGCCGACTCGAAAAGGCCCGTGCACGCCGGGATCTCGGGGTACGTTCGGCCCATGGAAGCAGCACCCTTTCGGCGGCGGGTGGATCCGCCACGACGGTGATATCGACCGGCTCGGATCCTTATGATCTGATCGGGCAATCTTACAGCTTGAATATCGGCGGTTATGTCTCGGGCGGAAATAATATATCCGTCGGCGGCTTCACCCGCGCAAATCCCGGTTATTCGCCGATCGGCAATGGAGGGAATGCTTTATATTACAGTGTCAGTAATTCGACCGCCAGTCCTAACGGGATTGGTGGACAGGCTTTCGGGAATGGCGCGGGCGAATTTGGTCTCGCGCAGGGTACGGGGTCCTTGGAGGCTCTGTTCTCCTCGGCGCCAGGAGCCGGCAGTGGAGCCGGCAGTGGGTCCGGCAGCGCGCCCACGCTGGAGGCGAACGCCAATCTCCTGGAGGCTCTGCTCGCCGCAATCCCGAGTGGCGGTGGCGGTGGTGTCAGCAGCGGATCCGGTGGCGGATCCGGTGGTGCGCCGTCGCCCGCGGTGAACACGGGCGTCGGTCTGCTGCTGGCTGGGGCGACCTTCGCTTTTCTCCGGCGCAAGGGCCGTGGCCGGCACGCGCGCGTCGCGGCCTGACGGCGCATCATCAGCCGGCGTCGCGGGGCTTCCGGTTCCAGGCATGGCCGCCGGCATGCGGACGATCGCGCATACGCCGTGCGCCGACGAAGGGCCGCGGCCGGTTCGTCACGGCCCGCGCAGACCCCACGATCTGCACCACACGACCGGGCAGGGTCGCGCGCCGCTGCGCGCACGGCCGGCGGATCCTGAAGGCGGATCCTAGACGTCAGGCCGCGCTGGCCCCGCCGTCTGCCGCAGGGCCTCGCCGGCGATCATCGCGGCCGCCACCGCGACGTTGAGGGAGCGCAGGCCCGGCCGGATCGGCACCACCACCCGGGCATCGGCCGCCGCGTGGACCGCCTCCGGCACGCCGGCGGATTCGCGCCCGACCATCAGGCAATCGTCCGGGCGGAAGGCGAAATCCGTGTAGGGCAGGGCACCCGACGTGGTGGCGAGGACGAGCCGGATCCCGGCCTCGGCCCGCCACGCCGCGAAGGCCGCGAAGGAGCGGTGCCGGGTGATCGCCACGTGGTCGAGGTAGTCGAGGCCGGAGCGGCGCAGGTGCCGGTCCGAGACGTCGAAGCCCGCCGGCTCCACGATCTCCACCGCCAGGCCCAGGCAGGCGGCCATGCGCAGCATCGTGCCGGTGTTCTGCGGGATGTCGGGCTGGTAGATCGCGAGGCGGAGCATGGCACCGGCCTTGTGGCGGCCGGACGCCCGACCGTCAAAGTCCGGCATCGCCGATGCGCAGCCGGCAAACCGCCGCGCCGGCCCCGAGACCCGCCGAAGTCCCGCGAGAATGCGCGGAACTTAAACCCCGCCGGAACCTTGAGGCGGCGCGACCCTCGTCCGCGGCTCCCGTCCGAAAGACCTGCTCCGATGCGCATCCCGCTCCTCGCCTCGGCCCTCCTGCTGGCCGGCCTCGCCACCGCCGCGGCGCAGAATGCCGGCCCCAACGCGGACGGCGGCAGCGCCGCGACCCCGGTGCCCGGCCAGCCCGCCACCATGGCCGACAGCCTGCGCCCGACCTTCGTGGCCCAGACCCCCGACGACATGGTGGCCAGCAAGCTGATCGGTTCGAGCGTCGTGAACGGCGCCAACGAGACGATCGGGCAGATCGCCGATTTCGTCCTGGACCAGAAGGGCGCCGTGAAGGCCTGGATCATCGGGGTCGGCGGCTTCCTGGGGATCGGCTCGAAATACGTCGCGGTCGATCCCTCCGTGCTCAAGCTCGACCGGACCGACGACAAGACCCTCCAGGCCCGGATCGACACGACCAAGGACCAGCTCCGCGCCGCGCCGGAATACGTCTATCTCGGCAAGGAGCCGCCGAAGGGCGCCGCCCCCGCCAGCCCCGCCGGGGAGACGGCGCGGAAGCCCTGACGGCAGCACGCCAAGGCAAGGCGGCACCGTGCCGGCTTGCCTCGACGCGCTGTTCTGTGCTGTGCCGGCCCCCGTCCGGAGGTCGGAACCTGTTCCATGCGCCGCGCCCTCGTCCCGCTTCTCGCCTTCTGCCTCGGCCTCGTCGGCCTGACCGGCGCGGCGGTGTTCGCCTTCCTGCCCGAGAAGGCGCCGGTGGGCGTGCCCGGTGTCGGCGGCCCGTTCACCCTGGTGGATCAGGACGGCCGCACGGTCACCGAGCGCGACTTCGCCGGGGCGACGCATCTCCTGTTCTTCGGCTTCACCCATTGTCCGGACGTGTGCCCGACAACCCTGCAGCAGATCTCCGACGTGCTGGCCGCCCTGGGGCCGAAGGGCAAGGGGATGCGGGTCGCCTTCATCACGGTTGACCCCGAGCGCGACGATCCGGCGAGCCTGAAGACCTACCTGTCGAGCTTCGACCCGCGCATCACCGGCCTCACCGGCAGCCCCGAGCAGGTCGCCGCCGCCGAGAAGGCCTACCGCGCCTATGCCCGCAAGGTCCCCGGCAAGGAGGGCGACTACACGATGGAGCACACCGCCCTGGTCTACGTGATGGACGCCCGGAACCGCTTCCTCGGCGCCCTGGACCTGTCGCGCCCGGCGGAGGACACCGCGGCGCAGCTCGCCAAGAAGATCTGAGGTCGGGCACCCGGGCGACGACCGGCCGGGGACGCCCTACAGCGTCATCCCGGCGTGGAAGCGGTCGGGGGAGAGCGGCAGCAGGAACTGGACGCCGAAGCCGCCCTCGAAGTAGCGGACCAGCCGCCCCGGGGTGCTGCCCACAGTCACGGCGGCGCCGAGCGGCAGCGTGGCCGGGCAGGCGATCGCGACGCCCGACATCGAGATGTCGATGAGCCGGGCCGGGATCTCGCGCCCGCCGTCGAGCCGCAGGAGCACCGCCGTGTGGGTCGGCACGAGGCGCTCGTGGGAGCGCCCCTCCGGCAGGCCCAGGATCTCCCGGTTGGCGAGCCACGTCAGCTGCGAGGCGAGCTTGTCGCGCTTGCGCGGCGTGGCGTTGAGCTGGACCGCGAACCCGTCCGCGCAGTGGCGGGCGATCGTGCCCTCGATCCGGCCGATATGCTCCAGGTACAGCACCACCCGCTCGCCGACCTCGCCCAGCACGGCGCAGGTCAGGCGCACGCCGCCCGGTGACATGTCCACCGTCTGGCACGGATATTCCCGGCGGTCGGCCAGCATGTAGCGGCCGAGGACGGCGACCCGCACCCGCTGGTGACGGCGCGCATCGGCGGCACCGCGCGCCGGCTCGGGGGCCGCGCGAAACTCTCGTCTGGCGGTGGCGTCGACCGCGATCATCCAGAAATTGGCCCTGCGCCGCGATAATCGAAGCTGCAGACTAGAATCCGACGGTTACGAAACCCTTTTCCTCCTTCAGTTCCGCGCCTTTCGCGCGGATATTTCGGCGATCAAGCACCACCGCAGACCGGCCGAGTGACTGCGATGCTGTGATCTCTGTTGTTCGTGTAAAATAGTCATAATCGGGGGTTCGAATTGATCTAGGTCAGGAATACTCCTCAAATCCGGCCGCCCGCGTGGACGAAGAGGTGGCCGCGGCGCACCGGTCCCGGATAGCCGGCCCCGGATCGGACCGCCGGCCGCGCAGGCGGTCCGGCCTCCGGCCTCCGGCTCGGCAGGATGCGCAGGGACGTGGTCTCCGCCTGAACCAGCGGGCGCAGGCCGATCCAGGGCGGCGCGCCGTCGAGGCTGAGGGTGCCGAGCGCCCGGACCTGGGTGCGGCCGCGGTGCCGCAGCGGCAGGAGCAGGAGTTCGAGGTCCGCGGCTTCGCCGGCCGTGTTGGTGGCGCGCAGGCCCGCCACGACGCCGAGCGTATCGGTTGCGACGATCTCCACGATGCGCCAGGGGTCGGGCGCCTGCGAGCCCCAGAGCCGGGCGAAGGGCGCGCCCTTCAGTTCCTGGCCGTAGAGGGCGCAGACCCGCGTCCCGGCGAGCCGGACGGTGGCGGCGCGCGCGGCCATGTCGAGCTCGAGGATCAGGCTGTCGGCGAGGAGGTGGCGGATCTCGCCCGGCTCGATCTCGGCCCGCTCCGGCGCGGAACGCTCGCCGCGCAGACGCTCCCAGTAGGCGTGAAGCATGCGGCTGGTGGGATTCTTCATCGGTGTCCCGACTCTAAACGCCTGTTGTTCATCCCTGGGTCGATCTGGCACATCCGCGAGGCTGTGGCCGGCCGAACCGGGCTCTCACGGCGTCGCCGCGCACGCCCCGTGCCGTTCGATTCGCGGACGCTGTCCGGGGGCGGCTTGTGGCTGAATCGGATTCCGGGCGCCACAAGGTTCTGGGCGCCGGCGTCGCCGGCATCGCGCATCCGAGCCGGCGGAGGCCGCGAAGCTGCTGAGTTCCAAGACAGCTTGGCTGTTAACCCTATATCGACTGAGAATTTGAGACGCGCCGTCTTCATCCGCGAGCGTCAATAGATCGCCGGGGCTTGCCCATCCGCCCCGAGCCCCGACATGGTGCCGCGATGGATGCCTCCCCCGAATTTCCGCGGCAGAGCCGCGTGCCCGTCTTCAACATGCCGGGGGTGGTGACGCTCTCGATCGGGCTGCTCCTGCTGATCCAGGCGGTGCGCGAGTTCCTGCTGCCGGATACGCTCGACATCCGCGTCGTCCTCGATCTCGCCCTCGTCCCCGCCCGCTGGACGGTGTGGTTCGATCCCGGCCGGGCCTCCGAGGTGATCCGCGCGGCGGCCGATGGCGGCGATGCCAGCCTGGACGCTGCGCGCGAAGCCTTCGCCCGCTACATCGTGGGCGAGCACGCGCTCCAGCCGTGGACGCTGGTCACCTACGCGTTGCTGCACGGCTCGTGGATGCACGTGATCTTCAACAGCGTCTGGCTCGCCGCCTTCGGATCGCCGGTGGCCCGGCGCTGCGGGGCCCTGCGCTTCGGCGCCCTGGCCCTGGCCGGCACGGCGGCCGGCGGCGTGCTGCACGTGCTGGTCGATCCCCTGAGCGCGGGGCCGCTGGTCGGCGCCTCGGCAGGCATCTCGGCCCTGATGGCCGCCGCCGCCCGGTTCGTGTTCCAGCCGCCGGCCTCGGGCTACCGGGGCCCGTCCTGGCAGCTGCCGCCGCACCGGGCCGCCGAGACGATCCCGGAGCTCCTGCGCAACCGGACCGCCGTGTCATTCCTGGCGATCTGGCTGCTGACCAACCTGCTGTTCGGCCTCGTCAGCGTGCCCCTCGTCGGCGAGAACGCCGCCATCGCGTGGGACGCGCATCTGGGCGGTTTCATCGTGGGCTTCCTGCTGTTCCCGCTGCTCGACCCGCGGGAGGCGCGGCCGCACTGAGCACCTTGCCAACGCGGCGGATCGGACACACACTCGCCACAATGTGAAGAAGCCGGGCTCACCCGGACACCAGCGTAACCAAGGCGCCGCGGGCTGACGGCGCACCGGCCGCGTCACAAGGGAGAGATCCATGACCGTCGCACGCATCCTCGCCGAGAAGGGCAGCTCCGTCGTCACCGTGAGCCCCGACAAGACCCTCGACGAGGTGATCCAGATCCTGGCCGACAAGCGGATCGGCGCCCTCGTGGTGGCGCATCCGGACGGGGCGGTGGCCGGCATCATCTCCGAGCGCGACATCATGCGGGCGCTGGCCCGGCACGGGGGCTCGGCCTTCGACGCGCCGGCCTCGACCCACATGACCGCGGACGTCACCACCTGCGGCAAGAGCACGACGATCGAGGAGGTCATGACGCTGATGACCGAGGGCCGCTTCCGCCACGTGCCGGTCTGCGAGGACGGCCGGCTGATCGGCCTCGTGTCGATCGGCGACGTGGTGGCCCGCAAGATCGCCACCGTCGAGGCCGAGCATCAGGCGCTGCGGGACTACATCACGATGGCGTAGGGGGACGTTCCCCCTCTCCCCGCTTGCGGGGAGAGGCCCGCGCGGACCTCGTCGTCCGCGCGGGAAGCGGAGGCGCAGCCGGAGCGGCGGTGAGGGGGCGCCTCAGGAAGAGGCTCGTCCTGAACCGCCCCCTCACCCTCGGCTGCCGCCTCGCCGCGCTCCCCAGCAAGGGGGAGACGCGGCCCTCTCCCCGCGAGCGGGGCGCGGGGATTCCCGCCTCCAAGCCTTCGTTCGAGCTGCAAGGCGTCCTGTGAATTCGCACGCTTGCAGGGGTGCCCGCCTCACGCCTTCGCGGGATCGAGCGTGACGTGCCAGAGGTCGGTGTCGGCGGCGTCCTTCAGCGTCACGGTCATCTGCTCGGTGGCGCCGTCCACCGCCACGTGGCCGAAGAACTGGTAGCCGGCGGCCGGCGACAGGTTCACCTGTCCCTTGTCGGGCGCCTTCACGTAGCGCAGCTGCGGCCCGAACGTGTTGTCGAGCGCGTTCGGCCCGAAGGTGCCGGCGTGCAGCGGCCCGGAGACGAACTCCCAGAACGGATCGAAATCCTGGAACTGCGCCTTGCCGGGGTCGTAGTAGTGGGCGGCCGTGTAGTGCACGTCGGCGGTGAGCCAGACCGTGTTGCGGATGCCCGCGCTCTTGATGAAGCGCAGCAGGTCGGCGATCTCCAGCTCGCGGCCCAGCGGCGGCCCGTCGCCCTGCGCCACCGCCTCCGAGCCGAAATTGCGGTCGGTGTCGTAGGTGACCACGAGGCCGAGCGGCATGTCGGCGGCGATCACCTTCCAGGTGGCGCGCGAGTCGAGCAGCGCCCGCTTCAGCCACGCGAGCTGCTGCGGCCCGAGGAAGTAGGACTCGGGCCCGTACGCCGTCTGCGTGTTGTCGCCGTTCGGGCCCCGGTAGGAGCGCATGTCGAGCATGAACACGTCGACCAGCGGCCCGTAGCCGATCTTCCGGTAGACCCGGCCGGGCTCGGCCGGCTCGAAGCGCATCGGCATGTATTCGTGGAAGGCGCGTGACGCCCGCAGCTGCAGGGCCAGCGCGTTCGGGTCGGTGTATTTCTTCTTGAGGTGCTCGGCGCGGGTGAGGGGCTCGCCCGGCCACCAGTTGTTGGTGACCTCGTGGTCATCCCACTGCGCCAGGATCGGCACGGCGGCGTTCATCGCCAGCACGTTCCGGTCGGTGAGGTTGTACTTGTGGCGGCCCCGGAACTCCGCGAGGGTCTCGGCCGGCTTGGCGACGTCCTCGGTGACGCGGTTGCGCCAGAGGCTGCCGTCGGGGAGCTTCACCTCGGCCTGGATCGGCCCGTCGGCGTAGATCGTGTCGCCGGAATGGATGAAGAAGTCCGGCCGGTTCTTCAGGATGGCGGAATAGATCGTCATGCCGCCGCGGGCCTCGTCGATGCCCCAGCCCTGGCCGGCCGTATCGCCCGACCAGCAGAACGAGACCGAGCGCCGGTCGGCCGGCGCGGTGCGGAACCGCCCGACCTGCCCCTGGCCGACGATGGTCGGCGCGGCGATATCCTGGAGGCGGACCCGGTAGAACACGTCCTGGCCGGCGGGCAGGCCGGTCAGCGCCACCTTCACGGTCCCGTCGGTCTCCGGAAGGGCGTCGGCGAAGACGCCGCCGCGGATCTCGGCAAAGCTCTCGGTGGTGGCCCACTCGATGATCGCGCGGGACGGCCGGTCGGCGCGGGCCCAGACCATTGCCGAGTCGGTGCCGACATCGCCCGATTGCAGGCCGTGGGTCAGGACCGGCCGGTCGGCGGCGCGGCTGAGGCCCGGGCGGGCGAGGCCGGAGACCAGCCCGACGAGGCCGGCGCCTCCGGAGAGCAGGATCTGACGGCGGCTTGCGGACATTGGAAGGCCTCCAGTGTGTAAGGTGGCCTTGGCAGGCGGGCGCGACAGGGGGATGACGGCCTCATGCCCGCGCCGCTGCTCCCTCCACCACCGCCCGGATCCGCGGTACGGCGGCCCGCGCCGCCCGGTACCCCAGGGCGATCCCCTCCGCGGCCCGGTGGAAGTCGAACAGCCCGAAGGCCGCCAGATCCGGGCCGATGGCCACGTCCGGCGGGTCGCGCTCCAGCCGCGACCGGGAGATCCGGTCCTGCGTGGTGTTGAAGGCGTCGAGCACCACCCGGGCGATGCCCGGCACGGGGATCTCGGGCTCCGGCCGCTCAGCGCCCGAGAGGCGCCCGCGGATCAGCTGCAGGACGCTGCGGCGCGGCGGCGGATGCGGCGCCTCGCGCACCACCGGACCGCCGGTGTCGCCGTTGAGGTTCACGCAGATCACCAGATCGGCGCCGAGCGCCCGGGCGAGCGCCACCGGCACCGGGTTGACCAGCGTCCCGTCCATCAGCACCCGGCCGTCATGGGCCACCGGAGGGAACAGGCCGGGGATCGCGTAGGAGGCGCGCACCGCATCCACCGCCGGCCCCTCGGTCAGGCTGACCTCGTGGCCGGTGCCGTACTCGGTGGCGACGCAGCCGAAGCGGATCGGCAGGGTCTCGATGCGGCGCTCGCCGAGATCGGCGGCAAGCCGCTGGCGCAGGCGGTTGCCGGCGATCAGTCCGGACCCCGGCAGCCGCGGGTCGATGAGCCCGACCACCCGGCGCCGGGTCAGCGCCCGGGCGAAGGCTTCGAGCCGGTCGAGCCGCCCGGCCGCGTAGCAGGCGCCCACCACCGCGCCGATCGAGCAGCCCGCCACCACGGTCGGGTGGATGCCGGCCTCCTCCAGGGCGCGGATCACCCCGATATGCGCCCAGCCCCGGGCCGAGCCGCCGCCCAGTGCCAGCCCGATCCGCGGACCGGCCCTGGGCGGAGGCCGGACCGGCTCGACGGTGCCGGGCTGGAAATGGACGACGGCCGGACACTCTTGCCACCGGGTGGCAAGGGACGGGTTCATGCCCCGACGGGCTCCAGCCGGGCACGCCCGTCATGCCCGCGGACGACGCGGCGGTAGAAGCAGTCCCGCCGCCCGGTGTGGCAGCAGCCGCCATCGCCGCCGACTTCCACGCGGATCAGCAGGGCGTCCTGGTCGCAATCGACCCGCATCTCGACGACGCGCTGGATCTGGCCGCTGGTGGCGCCCTTGTGCCAGAGCTCGCCCCGCGAGCGCGACCAGTACCACGCCTCGCCGGTCTCGATCGTGCGCGCCAGCGATTCGGCGTTCATGTGCGCGAGCATCAGCACCCGGCCGTCCACCGCGTCCACCGCGATGCAGGCGACGAGGCCGTCCCGGTCGAAGCGGGGCGTCAAGGCCGCGCCTTCCTCGACCGCGGCCCGGGTGCCGGGGGCGTCGAAAGCGGTGTCGCGCGCGGTCATGGCGTGAAGCGGCAATCCCCGAATCTGGGCGTGCTGTAGACTACTTGGCGCCGCCGCGCACCAGGGTCAGGAAGCGGACCTGTTCGTTGGCATTGTCCTTGAACACGCCGCGGAACTGGCTGGTGATGGTCGAGACGCCGGCCTTCTGCACGCCCCGCATCGCCATGCAGAGATGCTCGGCCTCCACCATCACGGCGACGCCGCGGGGCTTGAGGATGCTCTCGATCACGTCGGCGATCTGGGCCGTCATGGTCTCCTGCGTCTGCAGGCGACGGGCGAAGGTGTCGACCACCCGGGCGAGCTTCGACAGGCCGACCACGCCCCGGGTCGGGTAATAGGCGATGTGCGCGAGCCCCATGAACGGCACCATGTGGTGCTCGCAGTGGGAATGGAACGGGATGTCGCGCACCAGAACGATGTCCGAATAGCCCTCGACCTCCTCGAAGACGCGCTCCAGCAGCTTCTCGGCGTCGACCGCGTAGCCGCCGAACAATTGCTCGTAGGCTTTGGCGACGCGGGCCGGGGTGTCGAGTAGGCCCTCGCGCGCCGGATCGTCGCCGGCCCAGCGCAGGAGCGTGCGAACCGCAGCCTCGGCCTCGGCGCGGCTCGGGCGGCCGGTCTCGATCCCGTCCGGGACCCGGGTGGCGGAGGCCGGCTCCGGGGCGATATCGACGGCGCGGCCGTCATCCGCCGGCCGATTGTCATTGCGCATGCCGTTCAGACCTTGCCCGTCGATCCCGTTCCGGTCGAAACCCTGGCCGTCGCCCTGATACGACAGGGATTTGAGCGCGGCATCCATGGCATCTCCGGCCCGCGCGATGCGGGACTTCATCGGGGTGCTGTCGGGCTTGGCGTACATCGTCGGATCGCGTCGGGCGTTCGAGGGAAGGTCCCGGGCTCGAAAAGGTTTCAAGCCGGCGCCCCGGGATGGACGAAAAGCCGTAGAATCCACCGTGGCCGTGGGCGCGACCCTGGTCAACGGCCCGCCTCCTCGCGAAGTGGCCGCAGGGGGCCTATATCATCGTTCGCGGGGCAACGCGCAATGCGCACACGATGCGCGTCCGGCGTGGCAGAGTCCCGAAGAACTTGAGGGCTCTGCGCCCCCCGGCCGAGGATCCGATGCTCGACGACATCTACAACCGCCGCATCCTCGAACTCGCCGCCGACATCCCGCGGCTCGGCCGCCTGGAGAACCCGGACGCGAGCGCGACCGCGCATTCCCGCCTGTGCGGCTCGACCGTGACGGTCGACCTCGTGCTCGGCGCGGACGGCCGGGTCGCCGACTTCGCCCACGAGGTCCGGGCCTGCGCCCTGGGTCAGGCCTCCTCGTCGCTGATGGGCCGGCACGTGGTCGGCGCCAGTGCAGAGGAGCTCCGCGGCGTCCGCGAGACCATGCGGGCGATGCTCAAGGAGAACGGCCCGGCGCCCGAGGGCGCCTGGGCAGACCTTGCAGTGCTGGAGCCGGTGCGGGAGTTCAAGGCGCGCCACGCCTCGACGCTCCTGACCTTCGACGCGGTGGTGGACGCCCTCGACCAGATCGCCGCCAAGCGGCAGGCCGCGTGAGGGCATGGTCCGGCGCGCGGCGCATTGGGCGATCCGGGCCTATCAGCTCACCCTGTCGGGCCTGATCGGCCGCCACTGCCGCCACTGGCCGAGCTGCTCCGAATACACCGACATGGCCATCGCCCGGCACGGGCTGTGGCCCGGCGGCTGGATGGGCTTCGCGCGAATCTGCCGGTGCGGGCCGTTCGGCACCCACGGCATCGACCTCGTGCCGGAGCGCCTGCCCGACGACGCGGCCTGGTACCGGCCCTGGGCCTACGCGCGCTGGCGCGGCGTCGAGGCGCCGCCCTCGCCCTTCGTCTGTGAGGGGGTCGGGGAGGAGGCCGACGCGCGTTGACGCTTGTGTTCCGGTTTTGTTTCACGTGAAACACGTCTCGCCGAGCGAGCATCGCGCTGCATGGACGTGCCGGAAGAGTCCCAATCGCGTGCAGACTCCCAGCAGACCGCCGTTCGCATCCGCGCCCTCATTCTGAGGTGCCCGCATCAGCAGGCCTCGAAGGAGGGCTCCAGGGATTGGGCAGCCGGCTGGAGGGCTCCTTCGAGGTCTTCGCTGCGCTCCGGCACCTCAGGATGAGGGCGCGGCTCGGAGACGCGCGGTCGTTCCTATCCGACGGCCCGCCCCCGTATCCCCAGATCCTCACGCCGCGCGGTTGGCCGCCAGCCGCTCCGCGAACTCGATCGCCTCGATCAGGCTGCGCTCGTTGGCGAGCCCCTTGCCGGCGATGTCGAAGGCGGTGCCGTGATCGACCGAGGTCCGGATGATCGGCAGGCCCAGGGTGATGTTCACCCCCGACAGGTCCATCCATTTCCCCGTGGCCGGGTCGATCTCGAAGCCCAGGAGCTTGACCGGGATATGCCCCTGGTCGTGGTACATGGCCACTACCGCGTCGTACTGGCCGGCGCGCAGCTTCACGAACACCGTGTCGCCCGGCACCGGCCCGTGGATGTCGAGACCGTCGGCATTGGCCTGCGCGATCACTGGGGTACTCACGTCGATGTCCTGGCGCCCGAACAGGCCGCCCTCGCCGGCATGCGGGTTGAGCGCCGCCACGGCGATCTTGGGCCGGGCGAGGCCCAGGCCCTTCAGCGCCTTGTCGGTGAGGTCGATCACGAGGCGCAGGCGCTCCGGCGTCAGGCGCTTGGGCACGTCCTCCAGGGCGACGTGGGTGGTGACGTGGGAGACCCGCATGTTGCCGTGAGCCAGCATCATCACCGAGCCGCGCACGCCGGTCAGCTCCGCCAGCATCTCGGTGTGGCCGGCGTAGTGGTAGCCGGCCTGGTTGAGCGCCTCCTTGTTGAGCGGCGCCGTGACGATGCCGCCGATCCGGCCAGCCATGGCGAGGCGGACCCCGGCCTCGATCGCCTTGTAGGCGAAGCGCCCGCCATCGGCCGAGAGCCGGCCCGGCTCGATCGGCGCGCCCTCCGCGTCGGCTTGGAGGCAACACAGAGACGGCCAGTCGCCATCCTCCGACACCTCGGGGATGCGCCCGGGGAGGAGCCCCAGAGCCTCCTCCGCCCGGCGCAGGGCCGGGGCGCTGCCGATGACCATGAGCTTCAGGTCGCCCGCATCGATCCGATCCTTGAGCCGGGCGGCGGCCTTGACGATGATCTCCGGGCCGATGCCGGCCGGATCGCCCATGGTGATGGCCAGATGTGAGGTCACGCGTCGCTCCTGTCGGGCGGGAATCCGTTGCTGTGAAGTAGATCGCGCCAGACGCCCTCCGTTCCGAAGGCGCCGGATTTCGACACCACCGCGAGCCCGTCCCAGCGGCCGCCCCGCAGGGTCGAGCGCGGCAGGCCCGGGATGATCTGGCCGGTGACGTCGAGGCGCTCGACCCCGAGGGCGAGGCAGAGGGCCTTCAGCGTCTCCCCGCCGGCCACCAGCAGCGTGCCCGGCCTCGCGATCCGGCCGACCGCGCCCGCGTAGGTCTCGGCGATCCGCGCCGCCGCGGCCTCGCGGGCCGTGCCCCGGGGCAGCGCGAGACTCGCCAGCACGACCCCGTTCCGGTCGAGGGACGCCGCGAGCGATCCGGCATGGTCGGGATCGTCGGGCGCGAGGATCCGGTGGTGCGGGCCGCAGGCCGCGAGCTGCGCCGCGGTCTCGGGCCGGTCGGAGCCGAAGAGGCCGAGCACGGGACCGGCGAGGCGGTGGTCGCTCGGCGGCGCCGCGCCCCGCGCCAGGGCCGCCGCGAGGCCGCCGCTCCCGCACCACAGGACCGGACCGTCGTCGCCGAGTTCCGCGATCCGGGCGAGATCGTCGTCGCTCGCCGCATCGTAGATGGCCACGCCGGCCACGGGGCCGTCGGCCGCGGCGGCGCTGCGCGCCGGCAGACCCGCTGCGCGCAGGGCCTCGGCGATGTCGCCGGAGACCGCGTCCCAAACGCCGTCGCGCCGGGCTAGCTGTCGGCCGTCCACCGTGCGGCGGCCCTGATAGGGGAAGGCGGGCGCCACGACGCAGCGGCTCCAGGGACCCAGGCGCATCACCGCGGCGAGTTCCGCCGCCCAGGGGCCGCGCAGCAGGCTGTCGACCTTCTTGAATGCGACGTCGGCGCCGTGGAGCCGAGGGGCCAGATCACCGACGACCCGGGCGGCGACGTCCGCCGACAGCTCTCGGGTGCCGGAATCGATCGCCAGGCATCCGGGAGCCTCCGCCGACAGGAGTTCCGGCCACGCCACCGGGATCGGCCCGCACAGGCCGGTGAACCCGGCCGCGGTGTCCAGGGTACCGGTGAGATCGTCGGCGATGAGGCGCAGGCGGGTCATGACGGGGCTAAGGCAGGACGATCATCGGGAGGCGGATCCCCGATCTCCGATCCGCGCGTTCGGGCCGGCCCTGCCGGACGGCTTGCACAGCGGCGCGTATTGTCAGCTTGTTATCGCGCTTACAAGCGATGAACCCGCCGGCTTGTCAATGAAATCCCGGCACCTGCCAAGTGTTGTGTGCGTGTTGCGCGTGCTCGGCGAAAGGTTGTAGCAGGCGCGCCGGGGGGGACGGCGGGTGTCAGACCTGGGATGCGGGCGACACCGGAGGACGGCCCATGCAGATTCCGATCAAGCGCTCCCTGGAGCGTATCCCCGGCGGCCTGATGGTGGTCCCGCTGTTCCTGGGCGCGATCCTCCACACGCTGTTCCCGAACACCGCGACGTTCTTCGGGTCCTTCACCGGCGCCCTGTTCAACGGCGCCCTCCCGATCCTGGCGGTCTTCTTCGTCTGCATGGGGGCGGGCATCGACTTCCGTGCCACTCCGGCGATCGCCCGCAAGGGCGGCGTCCTGCTGGCCGCCAAGGTCGGCATGGCGGCGATCATGGGCGTGGTGTTCGGGCACGTCCTCGGCGAGGCACCGGTGGTCGGCGGCGCCTTCGCGGGGATCTCGACGCTCGCGATCGTCGCCGCCATGAACGACACCAACGGCGGGCTCTACCTCGCCCTCATGGGTCAGTTCGGCCGTCCGAAGGATGCGGGCGCCTACGCCATCATGAGCCTGGAATCCGGCCCGTTCCTGACCATGGTGACCCTGGGCCTCGCCGGCCTCTCCGCCTTCCCGTGGCCGACCCTCGTGGGCAGCATCCTGCCGCTGCTCATCGGGATGGTGCTGGGCAACCTCGACCGCGACATGCGCGCCTTCCTGTCGGGGGCGGCGCCGGTGATGATCCCGTTCTTCGCCTTCGCGCTCGGCTTCGGGCTCGACCTCGCTAAGATCTGGCAGGCGGGCCTCCTGGGCATCGGGCTCGGCGTGGCGGTGGTGGCGGTGACCGGAGCGGCCCTGTTCGTGGCCGACCGGCTCACGGGCGGCAACGGCGTCGCCGGCGTGGCCGCCGCGTCAACGGCCGGCAACGCCGCCGCCGTGCCGGCGATCATCGCGGCCGCGAACCCGGCCTACGCGGAGGCCGCCGGCCCCGCGACCGTGCTGGTGGCGGCGAGCGTAGTGGTCACGGCGCTGCTCGTGCCGCTGCTGACGGCCTTCGTGGCCGCGCGGGTCCGGCAGGAGACCGCCCAGCCGGAGCCGCTTCTGGATCCGGCCCCACGGCCCGCGACACGGCCGCACTGACCCGTCCACCCGCGTTGCCGGCCGCGCATCGGGCGCGGCAACCGAAATCGAGGACGTCCTGTTGTCTCGACAGACAGCCCGGCGCGGCCGCGGCTCATCGATCATCAGAGCGGGCACAGCATGTCCACCGAATCCCGAGGCAAGACGCACATCGATATCTATGACCGCACCACGCGCGAGGCGTGGGCGCAGCGCTTCGGCGTGAGCGAGGAACGCCTGCGCAAGGCCGTGACGATGGTGGGCAGCCGGATCACCAGTGTGGCCGCCTATCTCGACAAGCCGGCCTCCTGATCCGGCGGGTAGCCCCCGTGAAGTCCGATCCACGCCTGCCTCCTGAGCCGGGCTATCCGCCCGTGCCCGACGACACACACGCTCCGGTGCCGGCTCCGGGCGGCATCACCTTCGAGCAGATCCGTGAACGCGCCTACGAGTTGTGGGAGCGCAATCACCGCCCGGAGGGGTTCGAGATCGAGTTCTGGCTCCTCGCCGAGCGGGAACTGCGCAAGGAGCGGGAGCGCCGGACGGACGACGAGCCGGCGCCTTCCGGGTCCAAGCCGCCGCGCTAGCGGCCGATCAGGCTGGCCGGATCATCCCGGGCGGGGTACCGGGATCGGCCCGCGCATCGGGAGGGTGAACCCGCCGTCCCGAGCCGGCACAATGGGGCCTGAACTCCGGAGCGGCTCTGCGGGCAGGGCGGGGCGCCGTTCCGGACCGCCCGCGTTCAGCATGCTCTCGCGGATCCGGGCTTCCTGCGACGCCCGGGATGCGTGTCCGGTCGATGCCGTCCGCGTCGCCGTCCACGCGAGCGGAACGCAGCGACCCAGTCGGCGCCACCTGCAGGTCGCGCTCCCCTGGGTCACGTCGCTTCGCTCGTGATGACGGTGAGGGCGGCGTCAACCGGAGCGTTCAACCCGACATCGTATGAGGCGGCAGACGGTCGTGCTGGCCCGCGATCGCCGGGCCGGCCAGTCAGCCGGCCGCCGCCCGGGCCTCAGCCACCGCGGCCTCGAAGGCCATGAACGCCTTGGTGGCGTCGTCCCAGGCCTGGCTGCGGACGTGACGGGCAAGCGCCGCCGCCTGCTCGCGCGCCTGTGCCAGGGGCGCCTCCACGGCCGCTGGCCGCGCCGGATCGGCGGGGATTCCGGGCGGCGGCGCATCCGCCGAGCGCATCCCGACCAGGGTTGCCGCCATTGCCCGGCGCCAGGCCGCGCAATCGGCCGGGATGCGGGCGACCAGCAGGTCCGCGCCCTCGCGCTCCTGCTGGTCGAGCAGGGTCCGGCTCAGATCCTCGATCTGCTCGAGCTGTGCGAGGGCATCGCCGATCTCCCGGCGGGCCTTGTCGGTGCCCTGCGCGATCTGGCCGACGTTGCGCGCGATGTCGCCCGTCGCCTGGATCTGCTGGGTCATGATCTCGGAGGCATCGCGCATCTGCGCCGCGACCGTCGCCACGGCGCCGCTCTCGGCCTCGACCCGGGCATTGGCCCGCACCATGGCGGCGGCGCCGGTCTCGACGGCGCTGCGGCTGCGCGTCACGGCCGCCTGCATCGCGGCCATCTCCTCGCGCAGGCCGTTCACCCGGGCGCGGATCTCGTCGGTCGCCTTGGCGGTCTGGGCCGACAGGGTCTTCACCTCGGCGGCCACCACGGCGAAGCCGCGACCCGCCTCGCCGGCCCGCGCCGCCTCGATGGTGGCGTTGAGCGCCAGCAGGTTGGTCTGCGCCGAGATCGCCGCGATGGTCCCGGCCATCTCCTCGATGCGCAGGGCCGCGGCCGAGAAGCTGTCGAGGCGGCTGCCGATCTCCTCGGTGCCCTCCTCGATCCCGCGCATGCCGTCCGAGGCGCGCTGGAGATCGCCGACGCAGGTGGCGATGCCGGCGCGCGCCGTCTCGGCGGTCTCCGCCGCCGAGGAGGAGCGCGCGGCGATCTCACCGGTGGTGGCGGCGAGCTCCTCGCTGGCGGCGGCGATCAGGCGGGCCTGCTCGGCGGTGCCGGAGGCGTCGTGGGTCATCCAGCCGATCGAGACGCCGGCATCCGAGGCCGACGCGGAGAGCCGCGCCAGAAGCGGCAGCCAAGCGCGGCTCGCCGCCGGGGCGGCCGGGGGCTTCGGGGCCGCCGAGACCGGCGCCGTGACGGCCGGCGCGACAATCGCCTCGGCCGGGACGCGCGCCAGCCCGATGGGATCGGCCGCGCCCTGGTTCTGACGCCGCCGGCGCAAGCTGAACATGCTGTAACCTCCGCCCTTTCAATCAGAGCGAAAGTCGCACGGAATCTTCAATCAATGGTGAAAGATGATCCCGCGACATCGCCGGCGATAAGCGGCTGTGCTGCAGCTTATCGCCGAACGGACCGAGGTTTGATGGTGCTCCCGGAGCGAATTTTTCCGGACGCCCGTATTCACTCGCCCGTGAGCGCGGCCTTCGTCCGGGACCACCATCCGGCGCGCTTCGGCCGGTCCGGATCGGCGGGCGGCGTCAGCACAACCGCCACGGGCTCCGGCGCCGGCTCAAGGTCAAGTTCACGGGCCGCCTCACCGGCCGCTTCCTGGGCAGGCTCGGGCTCAGCCCCGCGAGCGGCCGCGCGGTCCGGTGCCGCGTCGGCACCCCCGGTCGCGGATGTCTCCGGCGCGGCAGCGACGGGTCGATCGACCGCGGTCTCGCCCCGGCCTTCCGACGGTACAGCCTCAACGGCTTCCGCCACGGCCTGCGCGCTCACCGGTTCCTCCGCCGACAGGGCGACCGTATCGCCCGTCGCCTCGGGGGCATCCTCCGCCTCGGCCGCATCCCGGGTGCGGCCCTCGCCGCGCCCGCGTCCGCCCCGGCGTCCGCGGCGACGGCGTCGCCCGCCCTCGTCCTCGGCGCGGGCGGACTCGTCCGGCCCGGCCACCGCCGCGTCGGGCTCCCGGGCTTCGGCCGCGGCGACCGGCGCAGGCTCGGACGGCTCCCCGGCCTCGGCCGCGTCCTCGCCCTCCCAATCCTCGTCCCGGCCGTCCTCGCGGTCGTCCTCCTCCGGACGCTCGCCGCCCTGGCGCTCGTCCTCGGAACGGCCCTCTTGCCGGCCGCCGCGGCGGCGGCGGCGACGGCGCCGACGACGGCCGTCGCCCTCGTCGCGGGATCCGTCCTCGCGGGCCTCGGCACCGCCCTCTTCGGCCTCGCCCTCGACGTCCGCCTCGGCCTCGGCCTCATCGACCTCCTCGTCCTCGTCGTCGAACTCGGTGGTGGGCGAGATCGCCTGGGCGCGTACGCCCGTCACCGGGCCCTCGGCCCGCTGGGCCGGCTCGCCGCGGTCGAGCTGGAAGGCGGCGGTGGCGGCGAGCCGCTCGTCGGCCGCGATCGTGATCGTCACGCCGAAGCGCACCTCCAGCTCGCGCAGGTGTCCGCGCTTCTGGTTGAGGATGTAGAGGGCCACCTCGGTGCGGGTCCGCAGGACGAGGTTGTGGGAGGCCGACTTGAGCAGCGCCTCCTCGATCGAGCGCAGGATGTGGAGCGCCACCGACGCGGTGGCGCGCACGAAGCCGGACCCGCCGCAATGCGCGCAGGGGATCGAGGAGGACTCAAGGACGCCCGTGCGGATGCGCTGGCGGCTCATCTCCAGGAGGCCGAAGGGCGAGATCCGGCCCACCTGGATGCGGGCGCGGTCGTTCTTCAGGCACTCGTTAAGCTTCTTCTCGACGGCGCGGTTGTTGCGCTTCTCCTCCATGTCGATGAAATCGATGACGATCAGGCCCGCGAGGTCGCGCAGCCTGAGCTGGCGGGAGACCTCCTCGGCGGCCTCCAGGTTCGTCTTGAGGGCGGTGTCCTCGATGTCGTGCTCGCGGGTCGCGCGGCCCGAATTCACGTCGATCGAGACCAAAGCCTCGGTCGGGTTGATCACGAGGTAGCCGCCGGACTTCAGCGAGACGTGCGTGGAGAACATCGCGTCGAGCTGCTGCTCGACGCCGAAGCGGGCGAAGATCGGCGTCGGGTCGCGGTAGGGCTTCACGACCTTGGACTGGCCGGGCATCAGCATCCGCATGAAGTCCTTGGCCTCGCGGTAGGCGTCCTCGCCCGCGACCAGAACCTCGTCCAGATCCTTGTTGTAGAGGTCTCGGATGGCCCGCTTGATCAGCGAGCCCTCCTCGTAGACCAGCGCTGGGGCCATCGAGGTCAGCGTCAACTCGCGGACCGACTCCCACAGGCGCATCAGGTACTCGAAGTCCCGGGCGATCTCGGGCTTGGAGCGCGAGGCGCCGGCGGTGCGCAGGATGACGCCCATCCCCTCCGGCACCTCCAGATCCTGCACGACCTCCTTGAGGCGCTTGCGGTCGGCCGCCGAGGTGATCTTGCGGGAGATGCCGCCGCCCCGGCCGGTGTTGGGCATCAGCACCGAGTAGCGGCCGGCGAGCGACAGGTAGGTGGTGAGCGCCGCGCCCTTCGTGCCGCGCTCCTCCTTGACCACCTGCACCAGGATGATCTGGCGGCGCTTGATCACCTCCTGGATCTTGTACTGGCGGCGGTAGTGGCGGGGGCGCTCGGGGATCTCGGCCAGCGCGTCGCCGTTGCCGCCGACCTGGGCGATCTTGGGCTCGGCGTCGGGATCGTCGGATTCCTCGTCCGAGTCCTCGTCGGATTCGTCCTCGTCGTCCTCAGACTCGTCCTCGTCCTCATCCTCCTCGTCGGATTCCTCGTCCTCCTCGTCGGACAGGTCGTCGGCCTCGCCCACGGGCGCCGCGGTCAGTCCGGACGCGTCCGCGGTATCCTCCGCAACGGCCTCGGCGGGCTCCTCCGCCACGGTCAGGGCCTCCGCCACGGCGATGCGGGCCTCGGGCTCGGCCGGGCTGTCCTGGTCGGTGGCGGCGTGGGCGGGCTGCGCCTCGGTCGGCGCGGGGTTGCCGGCCTCGGGGGCCGCTTCGTGGACCGCTTCGCCGGCCGGGGCCGACTCGGCCTGCGGCTCGGCGATGTCGGCGGCCGCGGTCTCGGAGGCGAGGGCCTCCTGCACCGCCTCGGGATTCTCGGCGAGGGTGTCGGGCATGCCGGTGGGGGCGACCGCGGCTTCCTCGGGGGCCTGATCCGCCGCCTGCACGTCGACCTGCAGCGCGTCGGTCGTATCCTCGAACGTGTCCTCGGCGCTCACCGTCTCGTCCGTGCTGCGGGCGCGGGCTTCGGCGCGGCGGCCGCGGGAGCGGCGGGGCGAGCGGCGGCGGCGCTCCTCGCGCTCGCGGTGCTCCTCGGCGTCCCGGGCCTCCTCCTCGAGGAGCGCCTGCCGGTCGGCGAGCGGGATCTGGTAATAGTCGGGGTGGATCTCGTTGAAGGCCAGGAAGCCGTGGCGGTTGCCGCCGTACTCGACGAAGGCCGCCTGGAGCGACGGCTCCACGCGGGTGACCTTGGCGAGGTAGATGTTGCCGCGCAGCTGGCGCCGGTTGGCGGCTTCGAAGTCGAACTCCTCGACCCTAGACCCGTGGACCGTGACGACCCGGGTCTCTTCCGGGTGCATCGCGTCGATCAGCATTTTGTTGGCCATGTCGGACTCTCGGCATGGCGGCCGACGTCGTTCTCCGTGCCCGTGGTCCCGGCGGCGCCTCGCCCGACGTCAAACCTGTCGGGCGCGGTGCCGGCCTCGTCGCCGAGGCGGATGGATTCGAGGGGAAATTGCCGTCAACCGCCGTTCGGCGCCTTTGGCGCCTGGGGTTGAAACAGGCCGGGTAGAGGGACGGACCGGGACGACGCACCGATTGCGCCTCCGGGGCACGCGCAGCGCTCTGCTGGGCCGTGCGTCCGTCCATCGTTGTCCCGACCTCGCGAAACACTCTCGGCCGGATGGGACCGGCCGTGAATTCCTGGGGTGCGACGGAGGATCTCCGCCGCGACGTGCGACACCTGCCCGATCGGGGAAGACACCCGTCGCCGCCAGGCGGACCGACAGGGCCCGCCGCGACACCGCGCCCGTTTTCGCGAGGAATTCGGCCGCGTCCGCGGGCCGTTGCGGCGGCCGACGGGACCGGAAAGGGGTCGTCATCATTACAGACCGCTGCGCGGATTTGGCAAGGGTCAAGTGGGAATAGATGTCACGGAGGTGTCACCCGACGCCTTGCCCGGTGATCTGTCTATGACCGGCGCGGGTGTCCCGGGCGGCCCGGAGTCCATCCTGCGGCGGACGGCGAGGCGCACGCCGATTGTGCTGAACCGGCCCGGATCGATCGTCCAACCCACCTCGTCGTCCTGAGGTGCCGGAGCGCAGCGCGGGTCTCGAAGGAGGCCTCCAGGGATCGCAGAGGCTTCTGGAGGACTCCTTCGAGGCCCACTGGCGCGGGCGCCTCAGGATGAGGAGGTGGGTGGGATCACGCGTTCAGGGTGCCAAGCGCCTAGGTGCGTCCGCAGCGGATCCCCCGATGCCAGAGCCGAACCGCCCTCTACTCCGCCGCTTCGAGGCGCGGCGCCAAGCCGGCCAGCGCCGCCGGCTTCGGGCCGCCGGTCGCCCAGTCGAGCAGCTCCACCGTGTGGACGATGGGGATGCCGGTGCCCTTCCCGATCTGCGTGGCGCAGCCGATGTTGCCGGTGGCGATCACGTCGGGGCGCACGCGCTCGATGTTGGCGACCTTCCGGGCGCGCAGCTTCGCCGCCAGCTCCGGCTGCAGGATGTTGTAGGTCCCCGCCGAGCCGCAGCAGATATGGCCCTCGGGCACGTCCTTCACGGTGAAGCCGGCCCGCTTAAGCAGCGTCTTCGGCTCGGTGCGGATCCCCTGGCCGTGCTGCATCGAGCAGGCCGAGTGGTAGGCCACCACGAGGTCGTTCTCCGCCACCGGCGCCAGATCGAGCAGCGCGAGGTACTCGGTGACGTCCTTGGCGAGGCCCGAGACCCGCCGGGCCTTCTCGGCGTAGGCGGGATCGTCGCGGAACATGAAGCCGTAATCCTTGATGGTCGTGCCGCAGCCCGACGCCGTCACCAGGATCGCGTCGAGACCCTTGGCGATCTCCGCGTCCCAGGCGTCGATCGCCTGCTTGGCGTGGGCGTGAGCCGAGTGCTCCTTGCCCATGTGGTGGGTCAGCGCCCCGCAGCAGCCCTCGTTGGCGTGCACCACCTCGACCCCGTGCCGGTTGAGCAGCCGGATCGCCGCGCCGTTGAAGTCCGGCCGCAGGACGCTCTGGGCGCAGCCCCGCAGCAGGGCGACGCGCTTGGTCGCCTGTCCGGTCCCCGGCGGGAAGCGGCCCGGCCGGTTCGTCGGCTCGCTGGGCGGCATCCCGGCGGGGGCGAGGTCGAGCATGGCGGCGAGGCGGTTGCCGACCCGGGGCAGCCGGGCGACCAGCCCCCGGAACGGCGCCCCGAGCTTGGCGGCGCCCAGCGCGAGGCGGAAGCGGTTCGGGTAGGGCAGGACCTGGGCGAGCAGCGCGCGCAGGAACCGGTCGCCGGCGGGTCGCGCGTAGGTCTTCTCGATGTGGGTTCGGGCGTGGTCGACGAGGTGCATGTAGTGCACCCCGGACGGGCAGGTGGTCATGCAGGACAGGCAGGAGAGACAGCGGTCGACGTGCTTGACCACCTCCGGCGAGGCCGGCTTGCCGCCCTCCAGCATGTCCTTGATCAGGTAGATCCGGCCGCGCGGGGAGTCGAGCTCGTCGCCCAGCAGCAGGTAGGTCGGGCAGGTCGCCGTGCAGAAGCCGCAATGCACGCAGGTCCGCAGGATCTTTTCCGAGGCCGCCATCGCGGGGTCGGCGAGCTGGGCGGGAGCGAAGTTGGTCTGCACGGTCTCTTCCTGCCTTCTCTCCTCCCCCTTGCGGGGAGGAGGCGGAGGTGGGGGTGGCTCAGGATCGAGCGATGCGTTGCCTCCTGCACCACCCCCGCCCCTGGCCCCTCCCCACAGGGGGAGGGGAAACTACAGTCCGGCGTACATCCGGCCCGGGTTGAGCACGCCCTTCGGGTCGTGCGCCGCCTTGATGCCGGCGGTGAGCCGCATCAGCGGCTCGGCCAGCGGTTCGAAGACCGGCACGGCGGCGCGAACAGCATCGGGCGCGCGGACCAGCGTGGCGTGGCCGCCCTGGGCCCGGACCGCCTTCCGCACCGTTTCGGCGCCCGCATCGCCCTCCGAGCCGGTGGCCAGCCAGATCAGGCCGCCGCCCCAGTCGAAGAACCAGCGCGCGGCGCGCTCCGCCGCGACCGCCGCCGCCAGGGCCGGCCCGCGGGTCGGGGCGGTGGAGATCCGCCAGAGCGCGGCGTCCCGGGGCTCGGCCAGGGGCGCGGCGTCGCGCACCCCGCGCCAGAGGGCGGCGCCGGCCTCGCCGTCGAGAATCTCGGGCTGGCCGTAACGCTTCAGCAGACGGCGCAACTCGCCCGTGCGGTAGTCGATGGACTCCGAGAACCCCTCGAGGCGCATCAGGGTCCGCGCCCCGGCCGCGCCGATCCCGTCCGGGAGATGGGCCGCGCCGGTGAGTTCGAAGGGCGAGCCGAGGGCTTCCGCCAGGGCCGTGACGGCCCGGGAGTCATCCAGGCCGGGGAAGACCAGGGTGGCGACCCGCTCGCTGGCCGGCAGGACCTTGAACGTGACCTCCGTGAGGAAGCCCAGGGTGCCGTGGGCGCCGGCCATCAGCTTCACGAGGTCGAGGCCGGTGACGTTCTTCATCACGCGTCCGCCCGACTTGATCGCCTCGCCGCGGCCATTGACGAAGCGCACGCCGATCAGGCTGTCCCGGGCCGCGCCGGCGTTGATCCGTCGGGGACCGGCATTGTTGATCGCCGCCACGGCCCCCAGCGTCGGTTCGCCGGTGCTGCCGTAGAGGCCGCGCAGGTCCATCGGCTCGAAGGGCAGCATCTGGCCCCGGGAGGCCAGCAGCGCCTCGATCTCCGCGAGCGGCGTGCCGGCGCGCGCCGCCACCACCATCTCGGCGGGCTCGTAGAGCGTGACGCCGGTGAGCGCCTTGGCCGAGAGCGTCGCGCTGTCCTGCGCGGGCCGGCCGAGCCCCGCGGCTGTGCCGCCACCGGCGAGGCGCAGGCCCTCGCCGCGCCCGGCGGCCGCCCGCACGATCTCTCCGGCTTCCGCCTCGGTGCCGGGCTCGTAGACGCCCATCGCTTCCGCCCCGGTCTAACTTGGATCTTTTCCAGGATGGGTGTCGCCGGATCCGGGGCTGGTTTCAAGCGGAGGTGGAGTCGCGGGGTTTCAGCGGCAGGATTTCCTACGGGGCGCGGCTTGCGCGGCGCCCGGGCGCGGGAACGCGGAGCCCGCCCTTGTCCAGCCCTTGTCCAGCCCTTGTCCAGCCCTTGTCCAGCCCTTGTCCAGCCCTTGTCCAGCCTTGTCCAGGCCCTGTCCGTCCGCGCCCCTGGCCCTGAGGCTGGACGGCGCCGCCGCGTGGATGCGGCCCCACACGCGGCGCATGTGCCGGGCCGAACCGAAGCCGGCACGCGCGGCGACCTGCTCCAGGCCGAGGTCCGACTGGGCGATCAGGTCCCGGGCCAGCGCGATCCGGGACCGGTTGACGGCATCGGTCAGCGTCATGCCCGCGTGCAGCCTGAACAGGCGCGCGAGGTTGCGCGGGCTCGCCCCCACGATCCGGCCGAGCGTTGCGGGCGACCAGTCCCGGGCCGGATCGGCCGCGATGGCATCCTGCGCCCGGTGCACCGCCGGGTGCAGGTGGCTGCGGCCTTCCAGCCAGGGCGAGAGCTGGGGGTCGTCCGGACCCCGGCGCATGTACACGACCAGGGTGCGGGCCACCGCGACGGCCGCCCCCGGGCCGGCCCAGTCCCCCACGAGATGCAGCATCAGGTCGATACCGGCGGTGACCCCGGCGCTGCTGAACCGGTCCCGGTCCTGCACGAACAGCCGGTTCTCCAGGACCGCGGCCCGCGGTGCCGTTGCGGCGAGGCGCGCGCAGCTTCCGTGATGCGTGGTGCAGGCGTAGCCGTCGAGCAGCCCGGCCCGCGCGGCCAGCAGCGCGCCCTCGCAGACGGTCACGACGATGTGGCCCGGACGGATCGCCGCGCGCAGCCACGCCACGATTTGCGCCTCCGCGGCGGCCTCGGCCTCCCGGTCCCGATCCGGGCCGAGCGGCTGCTCGGTCGAACCCGGCAGGAGCACAACCGTCCCGGGAGCGATCTCCGGCGGCAGCGGACCGGCGCCGCCGAGATCCAGCCCGACCGAGCTGCGCGTCGATCCCTGTGGCGCCGCGTAGCGCAGGTCGAAGGCGACCCGGTCCTGCACCGCCCCGGCGATCCGCAGCACCTCCACCGGACCGGCCAGGTCGAGCAGCAGCGCGCGGGGCGGCAGCACCACCAGAACCGGGATGCGGCGCTCGGGTCCGCTCATGCGGCGGCTGGAAGGTCCCGGCCGGCCAGCGCCTGCGCCACCGTGGCGATGCGGGCGAAGCGGTCGGCGAGCACCAGCTCGGTCCGGGCCTTGATGTCGTCGGCGCCGAAGCGGCGGCCGTCGGGATGGGTCATGGCGAAGGTCAGGGTCGCCTCCGTGACATAATCCACCTGCCAGCCGCTGTCGGAGGCGTGGCGCGCCGTCGTCTCGCAGCACTGCTCGGTCCGGATCCCGGAGACGATCAGCCGGCGGATGCCGTGCTGCGTCAGCCAGCTCGCCAGTCCGGTATCGACCAGGGCGCTGTGGCGGTGCTTGTGGAAGGTGGCGGTCGGCGCGATCGCGACCGGCTCCAGGGTGCGGACATGGCCGGAGGCGTGGGCGAACGGTCCGGTGTCGGTCACGTGGAACACCTGCAGGACCGGGATCCGGCGCGCGGCGGCGCCGTCGATGAGCCCCTGCAGCCGCTCGGTGAAGCGCGGGACATCGGCGTCGTCCCAGAAGGGCCTGTGCCGGAAGGATTCCTGGACATCGATGACCAGCAGCGCAACATCGGACATTTCGTGCTTCCCGCTCGGTGAAGGCAGCCGCACAATCGACCGGACCGGTCGAGCGCGAAAGAAACCGCTCCGCCAACCACCGGACATATCCGGCCAACCTTGACCGAGCAGGAGCGGCGCGTGGCGGATTCACCCAGGACGATCTTCGTGCTCACCGGAGCCGGCGTCTCGGCCGAGAGCGGGCTCGGCACGTTCCGGGACCGCGGCGGGATCTGGGCGCGGTTCGACCCGATGAAGCTCGCCACCCCCGAGGCCTACGCGGCCGACCCCGACACGGTGCTCGACTTCTACGATCATCGCCGCCGGGGCTTGATCGCGGCCGTTCCCAACGCCGCGCACGGCGCGCTGGCGCGGGCCGAGGCGCGGCTCGCCGACAGGGGCGGCCGGCTGTTCCTGTGCACGCAGAACGTCGACGACCTGCACGAGCGGGCCGGCTCCCGGTCGGTCACCCACATGCACGGTGAGCTGCTCAAGGCCCGCTGCTGCGCCTGCGGGGCCGTCATACCGTGGCGCGCCGACCTCGGACGGGCGGATGCGTGCCCCGCCTGCGGCACCCCCGCCCGGATGCGGCCGGACGTGGTGTGGTTCGGCGAGATGCCGATGCACCTCGACGCGATCGAGGCGGCGCTGGCGGAGGCCGACCTGTTCGTGGCGGTGGGCACCTCGGGGGCGGTCTACCCGGCCGCCGGCTACGTGCGGCAGGCCCGCAGCCTCGGCATACCGACTTGCGAGATCAACCTCGAACCGTCCGACAACGCCGATGCTTTCGACGCGGCGCATTACGGTCCCGCGAGCGAAGCCTTGCCGCGCTACTTGGCGGATCTGGGGCTGTGAGGATCGGATCGGCCGTAACGCACCAGCCGGCCTGGCTTTTCTGACTCGTCGCCGGGAATCCCCTGCCAGGACCAAAGTCTCAATTGCTGCGAATCACATCCGCGCGACCTGTCAAGAACTGGCCGGGCCGTTGCCCACCGGTTACAACAGTCAAGCTCGGGTTCGGCGTCGCGGCCCGCCCGGGCGTTCGTTGAAGCCACAAGGGGAAGCCACGACCCATGCAGCACTTCACCGTAACCGACCGCGAGCGCGACACCGTCCTGGCGGCGCTGCGCTATTACCAGTTCTACCGGATGCAGGGTCACCCCTTCGACCCGCGCCAGGACCATCTGATCGATACGATCGCCGGCCAGACCGGCGATGCCCTGGACCTCACCGAGATCGACGATCTCTGCGCAGGCCTGAACGGCCATCGCCACGCGCTGGCGGCCACCGCCGCCTGAGCGCGCCGCTCCGCGCGTCCCGCCGGAGGCGCGGGACGAAACCGAGGCAATCCGTTCCGAGATGAGCATCAGTGCCGCCGGAGGCGGATCCCTCGCCGGACCCGGGCGCGACCCCCGGGTCTTCATCATCCCCGCCGCGGTCGCCGCGGCCGGGACTCCCCCCGAAAGGCCGGTTTGATCCGGCCGAGAAACGTGCCCTAACGGGCCCGCGACGGTCCTCCGGCCGCGCGAGGTCCGGGAACACGGATGCCGACGATGCGGACGGGCTCGGGGGGATTCCGGCGCGGCGTGATGCGTGTCGTCGGCATCCTGCTCTTTGGCCTCGCCCCCGCCGCTGCCGCGCCCGAGAGCGTCGCCACAGCCCTCGTCGTCTCGGTGGACGTGTCGCAATCCGTCGACGACACGCGCTTCCGCCTGCAGATGGAGGGCATCGCCGAGGCCCTGGAAGATCCCTCCGTGGTCGGCGCGATCACCGGCAATCCGGGCGGGATCCTGTTCGCCATGGTCACCTGGGCGGACCGGGCGAACCTCGCGGTCGGATGGCGGCGGATCGCCAGCCGTGCCGACGCCGCCGCCACCGCCGCCCTGGTGCGGGCCACGCCCCGCCAGGCCGGCGAGTTCACCTGCCTCGGCCAGATGTTCCGGACGGTCACCGCCGCCGTGCTGCCGGCGCTGCCGATGCCGGCGGACCGCGTCGTGGTCGACGTCTCGGGTGACGGGATCGACAACTGCACCGACGCCGACAGCCTCGCGGAGGCGCATACGGCGCTGCTGGCCACCGGCGCGACCGTCAACGGCCTGCCGATCCTGGTGTCCGGCGAGAACGACGTGGTCGGGGCCGGCGCCTACCGGGCGCCGGGCTACGGCCTGCTCCCGACCCCGCTGCCGCAGGAGCGCACGAGCCTGGAGCAATGGTATCGCGCGCACGTGATCGGGGGGCCTGGGGCGTTCCTGCTCGCGGCGGCAGGCTACGGTGACTTCTCCCAGGCGTTGCGGCGGAAATTCGTGATCGAGATCAGCGCGCTGGGGCGGTAGGCTGCCTTTTCCGAGGTGCATGGAGCTTCGGTGGAGCTCGGCCCGGGATTCGGCACAACAAGATTTGAGATGCTTCTGTGAGGTGGCGATGCGCCGCTGACCCAGCCCTCCGCCGCCTTCCTGACGTCCGGGACCTGGCGCGATCCTCGAGAGCCGCTCAGACCAGATGGTGTCTTCGGCGGGTGTCGCTCCTTCCGTCCTCACGAGCGAAGCGACGTGACCCAGGGCAGCGCGACCTCGAAGAGCTAGCGTTGCCCTGGTTTGCTTCGCTCTGCTCGCAAAGACGGCGCGAGCAGAGCAGAAAGCCGGATCAGCCTCTTACGGCGCCTTCTTCAGCTGCTGCTCGGCGCGGGTGAGCGCCGCCTCGCAGCCCTTCGCGTCGCCCTTCGAATCCGCCGTGCGGGCCTCCTCCAGGGCGACCTTGGCCTGCTGGGCGGCGTCCGCGCCCTGGCCGGCCTGGGCCGACTTCTCCGGGGGTGCCTGCGGCGACTCGTTCGCCCGCTGGCCTTCCGTGCCCGTGACCCCCTCGCCACCGCGCTTGGCGGCGTTGCCCTGGCCGCTGGTCGAGGCGGAGATCGACTGGGTCAGCTCGGACTGGACCCGCTTCGACACGCCGTCGATCCGATCGCCGCACGGCGAGGCGAGGGCGGGGACCGTCAGCATCAGGGTCAGGCAGGCCGTCAGGGCGGGACGCATCATCGGGTCGGGTACTTTCCAAAAGAATGGGGCCGCGGGTTCCCCCACGGCCCCAACGCCTTGCGGCTGGTGACGGTTCAGGCGCTCAGCTGATCGCGGATCGGCAATTGCCGCACTCGCCGGCCGGTGGCCGCGAAGATCGCGTTGGCGATGGCCGGCGCCACCGGCGGCACGCCGGGCTCGCCGACGCCGCCGAGCGGTCCGTCCCAACTGCCGCTCGGCACGAGGTGCACGCGGACCGCCTTCGGGGCGGCGTCGATCCGGAGCACCTCGTAGCCGTCGAAGTTGTTCTGCACCGTCCGGCCCTGCTTGAAGGTGATCTCGGAGGTGAGGGCGAGCCCCATCCCCATGACCACGGCGCCCTCCATCTGCGAGCGGATGCGCTCCGGGTTCACCTGCGGACCACAATCGACCGCGATGTCGATCGCCTTCACCTGGACCTGGCCCTTGTTGTCGACCTCCACCTCGGCCGCCACCGCCGTGTAGGTGACGAAGCTGTAGTGGCCTGCGATGCCGAGGCCGGTGCCCTTCGGCATCTGCCGCCCCCAGCCCGCGCCCTTGGCGGCCGCCTCGATCACGCCGCGCAGGCGGCCCGTCTCGATCGGGTAGCGGTTCGGATCCTCGCCGTAGTTCCAGACGTCGCCGATCTCGGTCGGGCTGATCTTGCGATCCGGTCCGATGAGCGCGAGCAGGTACTCCTTCGGCTCGCGGCCGGCGGCGTGCGCCAGCTCCGACACGAAGGACTGGATCGCGAAGGCGTGCGGGATGTTCGACACCGAGCGGAACCAGCCGATGCGGGCATGGGCGGCGGCCTCGGGGTTCTCCAGCCGCATGTTGGGGATGTCGAGCGGCGTGTTGACCAGCCCCATCCCGAGCTCGAACGGCAGCTCGTGCTTCGGATCGGGCGCGAAGATCGAGCCGATCGTCGGCGCCACCGAGCGATGCAGCCACGCCATCGGCATGCCCTTGTCGTCGAGGCCGGCCTCCAGGTGCTCCACCGAGATCGTGTGGTAGAAGCCGTGGTGGATGTCGTCCTCGCGGGTCCAGGCGAGCTTCACCGGCGCGCCGCCGACGGCCTGCGAGCAGAGCGCCGCCTCGACCACGTAGTCGGGCTTCGACTTACGGCCGAACCCGCCGCCGAGCAGCGTGACGTTCACCTTGACCTTGTCGTCGGGCAGCTTGAGCGCCTTCATCAGGCGGTCGTTGGCCGCCTGCGGACCCTGGACGCAGGCCCAGGCCTCGCAGAACCCGTCCTTCACGCGGGCCACCGCCGCCGGGGGCTCCATCGGCGCCTGGGCGAGGTGGGGCACGAAGTACTCAGCCTGCACCTTGGTCTTGGCCTTGGCCATGGCGCCGTCGACGTCGCCCTGCGTGCGCACGACCTTGCCGGGCTTGCGGGCGGCGGCCTCCAGCTCCTTGCGGAACGCGTCGGTGTCGTAGCCGGCGTTCGGGCCGTCATCCCAGGTGATCTTGAGGGCGTCCCGCGCCTTCATGGCCGACCACGTGTTCTTGGCGACCACCGCCACGCCGCCGAGCGGCATGAACTCGGACGGGATCTCGCCGCCGTCGATCTTGAAGATCTTGACGACGCCCGGGACCTTCTTGGCCTCGCTGTCGTCGTAGGACTTCACCGTGCCGCCGTAGACGGCCGGGCGCGCGACGACAGCGTACAGCATCCCGTCGAGCTTGGTGTCGAGGCCGTAGATCGCCTTGCCGGTGGTGATGTCGACATTGTCGATCAGCCCGACCTTGCCGGTGCCGATGTAGCGGAAGTCCTTCGGGTCCTTCAGCTTGACGTCGGTCGGGACCGGCAGCTCGGCGGCGGCCTTGGCAACCGCGCCGTAGCCGAGGGTGCGGCCCGACTTGGCGTGGGTCAGCGTGTGGTTGACGGCCGTCACCTCGGAGGCCGGCACGCCCCACTGCTTGGCCGCCGCCTGGATCAGCATCAGACGCGCGGCCGCGCCGGCGTGGCGGAAATGCTGGAAGAAGTGGCGGGTCGAGCGCGAGCCGTCCGTGTCCTGGTTGCCGAAGCGGTTCTCGTCGCCCCAGGCCTGGACCACCTTCACCTTCGACCAGTCGGCCTCCAGCTCGTCGGCGACCGTGAAAGCCACCGAGGTGCGGATGCCCTGGCCCATGTCGGAGCGGTGGTTCGTCACCGTGACGGTGCCGTCCGGCGCGATGGCGACGAAGACCTTCGGATCGTCGCGCCAGCCATGCGGCATGCCGTCGGCACCGAACTTCTGCTGCTTCTGCTCCTCGGTCTGGGTCTCGTCGGCCCGGGCCGGACGCAGGGAGAGAGCCAGCACCAGGGCGCCGGCGCCCCCGAGGATGCCGCGGCGGCTGACGTTCTCGAGGGCCGGCTTGGCCGTGGCCATGTCCGCCATCATCTTCGCGTCGTGGATCACAGGCGCTCTCCCTTGCTGGCGGGTGCCGCCTGTCCGGCGGCCTGATGGATCGCGGTGCGGATGCGCGGATAGGTGCCGCAGCGGCAGATGTTGCCGCTCATCGTGTCGTCGATGTCCTGATCGGTGGGCTTGGGCGTGTCCTTCAGGAGCGCGGCGGCCTGCATGATCTGGCCGCACTGGCAGAAGCCGCACTGGGCGACGTTCTGGTCGCGCCACGCCACCTGCACGGGGTGGTTGCCGTCCGGCGACAGCCCCTCGATGGTCACGACCTCCTGGCCGGCGGCCGCCGAGACCGGCGTGATGCAGGCGCGGGTCGCCGCGCCGCCGAGGTGGATGGTGCAGGCCCCGCAGAGTGAGACGCCGCAGCCGAACTTGGTGCCGGTGAGCCCGAGCTCGTCCCGCAGGTACCACAGCAGCGGCATGTCGGGGTCGCCGTCGAAGCTGCGCGCAGCCCCGTTCACGGTGAGTTTGATCATCGATGCGTCCTGTCTGGCAGCGCCGGAGCGGCGTTCAGTCGGGTTCGAGCCAGGCCTGAGGCCAAGGCCGGCATTGCCGGCTCACGCGTGCCGATGCGGAGGAGATCGCCGGGCAAACGCTCAAGCTCAGAATAATAAATATTCTAAAGCAGGCCTTGGGCCGAGTGCAACGCAGGGATCCGGATAGTCATCCTGCCATGGTTGCGTTCCGGGTATGGCGCGTGCGGTGGCGCACACAGTCGGATCATGGGACGGCGGTCGCCAAACTGAGGGCGGGCGGAGCACTATCGTTGTCCGCCCGCTGTGCCGAAGACCGCTCTTGAGAACTGATGTCTTTACGGGACGGTCTCCAGATCCGTCCTGCGAAATTCGTCGGCCGTGGCGAGGATCGGCATGCAGAAGAACCGCGCGGCCGCGTAGTGGAGGCAATCGCCGAGATTGAGTCCGTGGCGGCCGGCCCGGTATCGATGCGCGGCCGAAAGGGCGAGCGCCGTCGTCTCGCTGGCCGGCGGGAGATCGCAGATCTCGATGCCCCTGGCATCGAGAAATTCGAGGACGATTGGTTCGACTGCTTCGACTGTCATGTCGAACTTGTCGGGCCGCGCGAGCGCCAGCACAGTTTCGAGAACCGCAACAGGTGAGGTTCGACACTGACTGGCCGAAGCGAGCGCTGCGGAGATCCGGTCGGCCTCCGGCTCGTCCGCCAGCAGGGCGACGATCGCGGAGGCATCCACGAACATCAGCGGCTTTCCCACATTGCGTCGTAGATCTCCCGCGGCAGAGGCTCCCGGGCGGTGTCGCCCAGCGTGATCCCATGCTGTGCGCGCAACCGGGCCGCGGTCTCCCGCGGCGTCTCCGCCCGGTGCCTGCGCTCGATCGCCTCCCGCATGGCGATGACGATCGCCTCGCTGATGCCGACGCCCGCCATGGCGGCGAACCGGCGCGTCAGCGCGTCGGCTTCGGGATTGTTGACGTTGATCGCCATGGGGATTCGCCTTCGTTGCCCGATGTAGATAGTCCCGCGCGTCGATCTACACCAGCGGCTGGCACGTTGCCGTCACCTGCCTCACCCCTCGAAGATCTTGTCCATGCCGATCAGTAGATCGCGGCCGTTCTTCGGGATCGGAAAGCCGTATCCATCGCCTGGCTTGTCCCACATCTGAGTGCCGGCCTTGTGGGCGTCGCAGACGTAGAGGTCGATGCCGATTTTCTGCATCGTCAGATGGAGCGCCTGCAGTGCATCGACGCCGGCTCCGAAGCTGTCCCGCGGCTCTCCGGGCCAACCGATCGTGTAGCGGCAGATCCAGTGGCCGTCGTCATATTCCGGCGCGCAGAGCCGGACCGGAACGGAAATATCCGCGTCCGGACTCCGGATGGTCAAGATGCGCGTGCCGATGACCATGGCGGCGCGATCCTCACACCGTCACCTGCGTCCCGACCTCCACCACCCGCCCGGTCGGGATCTGGAAGAAGTCCGTCGCGTCGTTGGCGTTCTTGGCCAGCGTGATGAAGATCCGGTCCTGCCAGAGCGGCATGCCCGAATGCGCCGCCGGCCGGATCGAGCGGCGCGACAGGAAGAACGACGTCGCCATGATGTCGAACTTGAAGCCCTGGCGGCGCAGCAGCACCAGGGTCTTCGGGATATTCGGCGTCTCCATGTAGCCGAACTTCATCACGACCTTGTAGAAGTGCGGGCCCACCGGCTCGATCCGCACCTTGTCGGCCTCGTTGGAGCGCGGCGTGTCCACCGTCTCGACGGTGAGGATCACGTTCTTCTCGTGCAGCACCTTGTTGTGCTTGAGGTTGTGCAGCAGCGCCGCCGGGGCGATCTCGGGGTCGCTCGTCAGGAACACCGCGGTGCCGCGCACGTGGTGGGGCGGGCTCTTCTCCAGCATGCCGACCAGTTCGACCAGCGGCACGTCGGTCTTGCGGGTCTTGTTGAACAGGATCGTGACCCCGCGCACCCAGGTCCACATCAGGATGATCAGGCCCCCCGCGAGCAGCAGCGGCACGTAGCCACCTTCCACCACCTTGATCAGGTTGGAGAGCAGGAACAGGAACTCCAGCACGATGAAGGGCAGCATCACGGCCGCGGCCGCCACCGGCGACCATTTCCACATGCGCCACATCACCAGGAAGGTCAGCGAGGCGGTGAGCAGCATCGTGCCGGTCACCGCGATGCCGTAGGCGGAGGCGAGCGACGACGAGGTCTTGAACAGCACGGCCAGCAGGACGACACCGATCATCAGCAGCGAGTTGATCTGCGGCAGGTAGATCTGGCCGGCATGCGACTCGGAGGTGTGACGGATCTCCAGCCGCGGCAGCAGGCCGAGCTGGATCGCCTGCCGGGACAGCGAGAAGGCGCCGGTGATCACCGCCTGGCTCGCCACCACAGTGGCCAGCGTGGCGAGCAGCACCATCGGCAGCAGGCCCCAGGCCGGCACGAGCTGGAAGAACGGATCGGCGGTGTCGGGCTTCTCCAGCACCAGGGCGGCCTGGCCGAGGTAGTTGAGGGCGAGCGCCGGGAAGACGAGGCCGATCCAGGCCACCTGGATCGGCTTGCGGCCGAAATGGCCGAGATCGGCGAACAGCGCCTCGGCCCCGGTCACAGCCAGGAACACGGCACCCAGCGCCACCAGCGCGCCGGTGCCGTGGCCGAGCAGGTAGACCACCGCGTGCACGGGATTGATCGCCCGGAACACCTCCGGGTGCAGGGCGATGTGCGGCAGCGCCGCCAGCGCCATGGCGAGGAACCACACGATCGTCATCGGCCCGAAGAAGGCCGCGACCTTGCCGGTTCCGCGGTTCTGCACGAGAAACAGGGCGACGATGATCACGACGGTGATCGGCAGGACGTAATCGTCGAGGGCGGGCGTGACGAGCTTCAGGCCCTCCACCGCCGAGAGCACCGAGATCGCCGGGGTGATCACCGCGTCGCCGTAGAACAGCGAGGCGCCGAGCAGCCCCAGCATGAACACGATGCGCGAGCCGCCGAGCGCCTTCCGGGCGAGCGCCATCAGCGAGAGGATGCCGCCCTCGCCGTTGTTGTCCATGCGCAGCAGGATCGCGACGTACTTCACCGTCACGATCATGAACAGCGCCCAGAGGATCAGCGAGACGGTGCCGATCACCTCCTCGGGCAGCAGGATCCCGTCCGTCCGGGCCGGGCCCAGGGCCTCGCGGAATGCGTAGAGCGGGCTCGTGCCGATGTCGCCGTAGACGACGCCGACCGAGCCGACCAGCAGCGTCCAGAACCCGGCATGGCCGTGCTGGGTCTCGGCCTTCTCGGGGGCGTCGAGGGTGCCGGAGGTGGCCGGCCCCTGCAACGGGCCCTGACCGTCCGCGTCACTGGTTGGGGCCGAGTCGCGGGCGTCGGACGCGGGCTGGGCTGCGACGCCGGGTGCGAAGATTTGGCTCATGGGAATGTCGGAAGCTCGGGCGTGGCCGGCGCTTCGCGGTTCGGCTCAGGGGCCAGTCGGGGCCGGGCAGAAAACGCGAAGACTCCGCCGAACCGCGCGGGCCGGCCACCGGGCCGACCGCTCACGGGATCGTGGCGCGTTGCTACCACGGCCGCGTGCGGCCGGAAACCGTGTTGCATTGCGAAGGGCGCGGAGCTGGGTCTCGGCGCGGCGAGGCTGAGGGACGCGGGCGCGATGCGCCCGTCGTCACTCCGCCGCGGTGCGCGTCCCGCCCTGGCCGAATCGGCGCTCGATGTAGTCGATGACGATCGTCTCGAAGTCCTTGGCCAGCGTCGGGCCGCGGAGCGTCATCGCCTTCTTGCCGTCGATGAAGACCGGCGCGGTCGGCGTCTCGCCGGTGCCGGGCAGGGAGATGCCGATATCGGCATGCTTCGATTCGCCCGGGCCGTTCACGATGCAGCCCATCACGGCGACGTTCAGCCCCTCGACGCCCGGATAGGTCTTCTTCCACTCCGGCATCGAGGTGACGATCCAGTTCTGGATGTCGCGGGCCAGCTCCTGGAACGTGGTCGAGGTCGTGCGGCCGCAGCCCGGGCAGGCCGCCACCATCGGCACGAAGGTGCGGAACCCCATGGTCTGCAGGAGTTCCTGGCTGGCCTTGACCTCGACGGTCCGGTCGCCGCCGGGCTCGGGGGTCAGCGAGTAGCGGATCGTGTCGCCGATCCCCTCCTGGAGCAGCACGCCGATGGCGGCCGAGGCGGCGACCAGGCCCTTCGAGCCCATGCCGGCCTCGGTGAGGCCGAGATGGATCGCGTAGTCCGAGCGGCGCGCCACCTCGCGGTAGACCGCGATGAGATCCTGCACCGCCGAGACCTTGGCCGAGAGGATGATCTTGTTCTGCGGCAGGCCCAGCGCCACGGCGCGGTCGGCCGAGCTGATCGCCGAGCGGACCATCGCCTCGCGCATCACCGCACGGGCATCGATCGGCCGCGGCGACTTGGCGTTCTCGTCCATCAGGTGGGTGAGCAGCTCGCCGTCGAGCGAGCCCCAGTTGGCGCCGATCCGCACGGTCTTGTTGTGCTTGATCGCCTGCTCGATGATCGCCGAGAACTGCGTGTCCTTCTTGGCCTTGAAGCCGACGTTGCCGGGATTGATCCGGTACTTGGCCAGCGCCTCGGCGCAGGCCGGATGGTCGGCGAGCAGCTTGTGGCCGATGTAGTGGAAGTCGCCCACCAGCGGCACGTGGACGCCGATCCGGTCGAGGCGCTCGCGGATCTTCGGCACCGCGGCCGCCGCCTCGTCCCGGTCGACCGTGATGCGCACCAGCTCCGAGCCGACCCGGGCGAGCTGGGCGACCTGCGCCACCGTGGCGTCGATGTCGGCCGTGTCGGTGTTGGTCATCGACTGGACGACGATCGGGGCACCGCCGCCCACCGTGACCGCGCCCTCACCCTCGCCGACCGTGACGCCGACCGTGCGGTGCCGCGGGGCGGGGCCGGCGATCTCCGGGCCGCCGCCGGCCAGCGGGTTCTCGGCGGGGATTTCGGAGGGGTTGGTGGCTTCCATGACTTCCATCGTGGACCTTCGCGTGCGCGCCTCGCGGGGTGCCGGAGCCGGGACGGCTGCCGGGCCGGTCCCGGGGACACGCCTCGCCGGAACTTCGGGGCTGCCGCGGGTTAGCTGCGGATGACCCGGCGCCGCGTCAAGGCGGCGCCGCGCGGGGCAGCATCGCGCATGACAGCATCGCGGCTGTCATGTCGTATCCGCGCGCGGATGTCGAGTTCGCTGCACGTCCCGCAGGCGTCTGCCGACCGCGAGACAGAGTTTTCATCCCCCTCTGTTGCTGATTCGCTCGAGCAGGGTGGAGCGCGATCCGCCGGGTGCATCCCTGGCGTCCGGTTGATGCTGCATTGCAGCATCCCATCTTAGCGGGCTGATCAGGAGGCCCATATGAGCGAGCAGTCCGGCGGCGCCGAGCCGCACAATCCCGCCACCGCGGTACCGGAGGCGCCCGTTTCGGACGCAATCGAGGCGCCCCCCGCCCACGCGCCGGGTCACATGCTGGCTGGTCCCGGCGCCGAGAAGCCGGTCGCCCTGGCGCTACAGGGCGGCGGCGCGCACGGCGCCTTCACCTGGGGCGTCCTCGACGCTCTGATCGAGGACGGGCGGCTCGGTTTCGAGGCGGTGACGGGGGCGAGCGCCGGCGCGATGAACGCCGTCGTCCTCGTGGACGGCTGGCTGAAGGGCGGACCGGACGGGGCCCGCGAGGGGCTGGAGCGCTTTTGGCGCGAGGTCAGCCTCGACGGCGATCTCGGGCCGGCCCAGCGCAACCTCGTCAGCGGCCTGTTCAGCCTGTGGAAGGGCAACCCGGTGGCCGAGTTCTGGGCCAAGATGCTGGCGCCGAGCCCCTACGTGTCGAACCCGCTCAACATCAACCCGCTGCGCAAGGCGCTGGCCGAGCAGGTCGATTTCGACCGCCTGCGCGAGGCCGACACGGCGGGCCTGTTCGTCTCGGCCACCAATGTCTGGACCGGCAAGCTCGCGGTGTTCGAGCGCGAGCGACTGACCGTCGACCACCTGATGGCCTCGGCCTGCCTGCCCACCGTCTTCCAGGCGGTCGAGATCGACGGCGTGCCCTATTGGGACGGCGGCTATCTCGGCAACCCGCCCCTCTACCCGCTTCACCGCGGCGCCCAGACCCGCGACATCGTGCTGGTGCAGATCAACCCCGTGGAGCGGCGCGAGACGCCCCGCACGGAGAACGAGATCCGCGACCGTCTCAACGAGATCACCTTCAACGCCAACCTGATGCGGGAATTGCGGGCGATCGACTTCCTCGACGGGCTGATCGAGGAGGGCGTCCTCGGTCAGGGCGAGTACCGCCGGGTCCTGGTGCACCGGATCGACGGGACCGACGCGCTGGAGGACTACAACGCCGCCTCCAAGCTCGATGCCCGCTGGACCGTGTTCAAGCGCCTGCGCGACAAGGGCCGCGGCGCCGCGCAGACCTGGCTCGCCGAGAACTACGAGCGGATCGGCCGGGATTGCACGGTCGATCTGCAGCAAGCCTATCAGTGACACGGGCCGCTGATCGCGAACGTGCGAAGCGGTCTCCAGTCGAAGCTTCCTGTCGGTGAAGACCGCTCCATCATCGCGCGCAGCGAAAAGGCGTGAGGACGGTGCGATAACCACGAGCGTGGCGCCGGCCGGACCGCTTCGCCGCGCTCGTACAAATGGCGCCGCCGAGACGATCGGCCGGAAGCGGCATGATTGATATCTTGATCGCGTTCGCGAAGATTTTTAGGCGAGAAAAGGCCCAGACCTCGCGAACGCATATCTAAAAAAGGCAATTGGCTATATTTTTCCGCCTAAATTTCCAGAAACACAACTACATATATTCTTCACGAACCTCCGTTACGCGCACCGGGATGGGGCGCACATCGCAGAATAGCGCGTCCGTCACTTTGGGGAGGTGCTGAAACATGTCGCTTCGTATGTCTGATTACAGGATCAGCATCAAGATTGCGCTGGTCATGGGTGCGATGCTCGTCGTTACGCTGATCGTCGCCGCCATAACCCTGCGGAACACCGATGAGATCCGGGACACGCAGGATTGGATCGGGCACACGCAGACCCTCTTGACACACGTCGACCGGTTGAACCTCGCGATCGTCAACCGTGAGACGGGCCTGCGCGGCTACCTGCTCTCCGCGGAGCAGCGCTTCCTCGAACCCGAGACGGCCGGGCGCGAGGCTTTCGCGGCCGCCTGGGCGGAGGTGCGGCGGCTGACGGCGGACAATTCCGCGCAGCAGATCCGCTTGGCTGACCTGAAGGCCCTGGCCGACCGCTGGGGCAGCGAGTTCGCGGATCGCGAGATCGCCCTGATGGGCGACGCGGCGACCCGGGAGGAGGCCCGCCGGATCATGCTCACGGGCGTCGGCAAGGCGGTCATGGACAAGATGCGCGCGAAGACGGCCGAGATCGCCCAGACCGAGCGCGCGCTGATGCAGGAGCGGGCGAATGCCGCTGCGGCGGCCATCGCCACGACGCGCTCCGCCATCCTGACCGGGCTCGGGCTGATGGCGGGCATCGGCCTCGTCGGGCTGACGCTCCTGCAACTCGGCATCGCTAAGCCGGTCCGCGCCATCACGGCCGCGATGACCCGGATGGCCGGCAACGACCTCAAGACCGAGGTCCCCGGCGTCGGACGCGGCGACGAGATCGGCGCCATGGCCGATTCGGTTCAGGTCTTCCGGGACGGCCTCGTGCGGGCCGCGGCCCTGGAGGCGGAGGCGGCGCAGGCGCGCGTCGCCCTGGAGGCGCAGCGCAGGGCCGCGATGTCGGAGATGGCCGACGGCTTCGAGACGGCGGTCGGCGGCGTGGTCCGCGCCGTCTCGGCGGCGGCGACCGAGCTGGAATCCGCCGCCGCGCGCATGAGCGCCGCCGCGACCGAGACGGCCGACCAATCCACCGCGGTCGCGGCGGCGGCCGAGCAGGCGGCCTCGAACGTCAACACGGTGGCGGCCGCCGCCGAGGAGCTGGGTGCGACCGTCAACGAGATCGGCCGTCAGGTGCAGACGGCGGCCGGCTTCGCCGACACGGCCGTCTCCGAGGCCGGGAAGTCCTCGGACCTGATGCGCAGCCTGCGCGAGAGCGCGATGCGGATCGGCGACGTGGTCGGGCTAATCTCGGGCATCGCCGCGCAGACGAACCTGCTGGCGCTGAACGCCACCATCGAGGCGGCCCGGGCCGGTGAGGCGGGACGGGGCTTCGCGGTTGTCGCCAGCGAGGTCAAGGAACTGGCGGGCCAGACCGCCAAGGCCACCGAGGAGGTGGCCCGGCAGATCGGTGAGATCCAGTCCTGGACCGGAGACGCCTCGCAGGCGATCGCCGCGGTCGTCAGCCGCATCAACGAGATCAGCGCGGTCTCCGGCGGGATCGCCGCGGCGATCGAGGAACAGGGCTCGGCGACCCAGGAGATCGTCCGGAACGTCGGGCAGGCGGCGCTCGGGACCGGAGCCGTCACGTCGAACATCGCGGCCGTGGCACATGCCGCCGGAGGGGCGGGGACTGCCGCCGCGCAGGTGCTCGACTCGGCTTCCGGCCTGTCGGGGCAGGCCCGGCAGCTCGACGCCGAGATGCGCCGCTTCCTCGACACCGTCCGGGCGGCCTGAGGCTGGCCCCGCAGACCTTCGCTTCCGCCGGCCGGCGGCTCTGCGTCCATTCAGCCGCCCCGGCCCGTGAAACGATGGTGGGCTTGGCGCGTTGGCGCGCGAGCGGAAGCGTCCGGCCCGGCTTGGTCCGGCCCGGTCCGGCAAGGAGGTCGACGCCATGACGATGCTGCGCCGCGAAGCCCTGATCCTGATCGGTGCCGGCCTCGCAGGGGGTGCCCGCGCCGCCGAGGCCGCGCGGGCCACTGACTTCGCCTTCGAGACGGCCGAGGGCGCGCCGATGCCGCTCGCCGCCTATGCGGGCAAGCCGGTTCTGGTGGTGAACACCGCCACCGCCTGCGGCTATGCCGGCCAGCTCGCCGGGCTCCAGACCCTGTGGACCCGCTTCGGCGACAGAGGGCTCACGGTGATCGGCGTGCCGTCCCCTGATTTCGGCAATCAGGAGCCGCTGGACGGGCCGGCCATCGCGGAGGCCGCCCGGAAGAACCACGGCGTCACCTTCCCGCTCACCGCCAAGACCCGGGTGAAGATGCCGGGCGCTCATCCCTTCTACCGCTGGGCCGCCGCGGAGCGCCCGGGCGAGACGCCGCGCTGGAACTTCCACAAGTACCTGATCGCCCGCGACGGCAGCCTCGCGGCGGCCTTCGCCACGCAGGTCGAGCCCACGGATCCGCGGATGATCGCGGGCATCGCGGGCGCCCTCGAACAGGCCTGAGACGCCGCGAGTCCGGGAGGCGGGATTAAAGGCCGGCGCCCCCGCGTTCACACCCTATGACATTGGACAAGCAGAAGCGCCCGGACATTATCGACCTGCTGGTGCCTCTGCGGCGCTATGCGCGGTCCCTGACCCGCGACGCGCTGCGGGCGGACGACCTCGTGCACGATACATTGGTGCGCGCGCTGGAAATGCAGCATTCCCTGCGCCCGAACACCAACCTGCGCACCTGGATGATGACGGTGCTGCACAACGCCTTCATCGACGAGCAGCGCCGCCGACAGGTCGAGGCACGTCACGCCGACACCCTGGTGCGGATGGCCGAGGATATGGCGCCCCCCGCCCAGGAGGGGCGGGTGCGCCTCGCCCAGATCCGGCAGGCGTTCCTCACCCTGCCCGAAGAACAGCGCGCGGCGCTTCACTTGGTCACCCTGGAAGGCATGGCCTACGCGGATGCCGCCGCCGTGCTCGGCATCCCGATCGGCACGCTGATGTCCCGCCTCGGCCGAGGCCGGGCGGCGCTGCGGGCCTTCGAGGAGGGCGGGCGTGCTGACCGGCCGACCGACGAGGCCGAGCCCGGCGCGAGCGCCCCGGGCGCGCGGCGCGGGCCGCCCTCCGCCCTCAGGCTCGTCGTGTCGGACGAGCCGAAGGGCCGGTCCGGATGGCCTCTCCGCCGCGCGGCCGGAGAGAACTGAGAGCAACAGCCCGGCGCCGACGGTGCCGGTACGATCGAACGACTGGAGCCGGCGGATCGCCTCCAGGGCACGCTGGATTCGAGGACTTCACGATGATGGATCCGATCACAGACGACGATCTCATCGCCTTCGTCGACGGGCAGATCGACCCGATGCGCCGCCTCGAGGTGGAGGCTCATCTGGCGAACGATCCCGCGAGCGCGGCCCGGGTCATGGCCGAGATGCACGACCGCGACGCCCTGCGGGCCTGCTTCACGCCGGTCCTGGGGCCCGGGCCCGATCGCAACGTCGTGCTGGCGCGCCGCTTCGACCGGAACCTGCGCTGGCGCCGGGTCGCGTCGCGCCTGAAGCGGGCCGCGGCCATCGCGGTGCTGGTGGGCGCGGGCTGGCTCGCTCATGACGAGATCGGCCGCTTCGGTATCCCCGACACGCTCGCGGCGACGCCCGACCCGGCCCTGATCGCGGATGCCAAACAGGCCCGCGCCGTCGCGCAGCTGCGCAAGAGCATCGCCAACCAGGGCAACAGCCCCGTCTACGACCGGGCGCGGCTGCGGACCGTCACGGGAATTGACCTTCCGGCACTTCCGGACGGCTGGCGGGTGCGCGACATCCAGATCTTCCCGGCCCGGCACGGGACCGGCATCGAGATCGCCCTCGATGCCGGCGACCTCGGCGAGGCATCGCTGTTCGCGACCCGCGGCATCCGCGGCGGCCCGGCGACGCTCACCGGCTCGGACGACGGCGATGTGCTGTCCTGGAACGCGGGCGACACCGCCTACGCGCTGAGCGGCCCACGGGACGACGCGGATCTGCGGCAGGCCGCCAGCCTGCTCGGCGCGGGCACGGCGGTGCGCTGAGCGCACGCTGAGGCTGATCGGGGACCCTCGACAGCGCACCCCGGCTGGTGCCAATGATCGGCCCATGCAGGCCGCGGATTCGGAACGGGCAGGTGACGGGCTGACGGCCCTGTTCGAGGCCGCCCGCGCGGTCCGCGCGCAGGCGCACGCGCCGTATTCCCGCTTCCGCGTCGGTGCGGCGTTGCGCGATGACCGGGGCGGGGTCCACGCCGGCTGCAACGTCGAGAACGCGGCTTATCCGGTGGGGACCTGCGCGGAGGCCGGGGCGATCGCCGCCATGGTGGCCTCCGGCGGGCGGCGCATCGCGGCGATCCTCGTCTGCGGGGACGGCGTCGGCCTCGTAACGCCCTGCGGGGCCTGCCGCCAGCGCATCCGCGAATTTGCCGGGCCGGACACGCCGATCCATGCCGCCGGGCCTGACGGTGTCGCCCGCACCTTCACGCTGGCGGAACTGCTCCCGGAATCCTTCGGTCCGGAGACGCTGGGTGAGTGAGGCGGCCGCCCTCGCGGCCCTGCGCGCCGCGGGCTTTGCCGGACCCTATGCCTGCGCGCTCGTGACCGGCACCGGGCTCGGCGGCGTCGCGGCGGCCCTCCATGACGCGACTGCCCTCGACTACGCGGCGATCCCCGAATTCCCGGGGCCGGGCGTCAGCGGCCATGGCGGCCGGCTGCACCGCGGGCGCCTCGCGGGGCGGCTCGTCCTGGTCTTCGAGGGGCGCGCGCACGCCTACGAGCGCGGCGATCCGGCGGCGATGCGGGTGCCGCTCGCCTGCGCACACGGTCTCGGTGCCCGGCGCCTGCTGCTCACCAACGCCTCCGGCTCGCTGCGGCCGGAGGCCGGCCCCGGTCGCCTCGTGCTGCTCGCCGATCACATCAACCTCTCCGGGCTGAATCCGCTGATCGGCGAGGCGAGCGACGCGCGCTTCGTGCCGATGACCGAGGCCTACGATCCGGATCTGCGGCTGCGGCTGCACGCGGCGGCCGCAGCCTGCGACCTGCCGCTGGGGGAGGGGATCTACGCGTGGTTCTCCGGTCCGAGCTTCGAGACGCCCGCGGAGGTCCGGATGGCCGGCATCCTGGGGGCCGACCTCGTGGGCATGTCGACCGTGCCCGAGGTCATCCTGGCGCGCTTCCTGGGTCTGCCGGTGGCGGCGATCTCGGTCGTGACCAACCTCGCGGCCGGGATCGCCGGGGGCGCACCGCACCACGCGGAGACGAAGGCGATGGCGGCCCGCGCCGCGGAGGATCTCGGACGCCTCGTCCGGGCCTTCGTGGCCGGCCTGCCCGAGGGAGAGACGGCCGATGACTGATGCCGAAGCCGGTGCCGTCGCGCGCCGGGCGCTGCCGCTCCTCGATCTCACCGATCTCGGCGAGACCTGCACGGAGACCAAGATCGATGCCCTCTGCCGGGACGCGAAGCGCGGTGCCGTCGCGGCGATCTGCGTCTGGCCGCGCTTCGTCGAGCAGGGCGCCCGGGCGCTCGCCGGCACCGGCATCCGGGTCGCCACGGTGATCAACTTCCCCGCCGGCGGCGAGGATTGCGCCCGCGCCACCGACGACACCGCCGAAGCCCTGCGCGACGGGGCCAACGAGATCGACCTCGTCCTGCCTTATCGCGCCCTCCTGCGGGGTGACGGGGCCCTCGCCCGCGACATGGTGGAGGCCGTGCGCGACACCTGCGGCGTGGCGACCCTGAAGGTGATCCTGGAGACCGGCGAACTCGGCGATCCCGGGCGGATCCGGGAGGCCAGCCGGCTCGCCCTGGAGGCGGGCGCCGACTTCCTGAAGACCTCCACGGGCAAGAGCCCGGTCTCGGCAACGCCGGAGGCCGCCGAGGCGATGCTGGCCGAGATCCGGGCGAGCGGTCGGCCCGCAGGCCTCAAGGTCTCCGGGGGCCTGCGCAGCGTCGCCGATGCCGGAATCTATCTGGACTTGGCCGACCGGATCATGGGGCCGGGCTGGGTGGGTCCCAAAACCTTCCGGCTCGGCGCGAGCAGCCTGTTCGAGACGCTGATCCAGGCCCGGGACCTGTGAGCGTGCGGCTGCCCCAGGAGACGATCCGCGCCAAGCGCGACGGCCTGCCCCTCGCTCCCGAGGAAATCGAAGCCTTCGTGCGCGGGCTCACCGACGGCGCGGTGGGGGAGGGGCAGGCGGCGGCCTTCGCCATGGCGGTGTTCTTCCGCGGGCTGACACTGCCGGAGCGGGTGGCGCTGACCCGGGCAATGGCCGAATCCGGCCGCGTCCTCGCCTGGGATCTGCCGGGGCCGGTCCTCGACAAGCACTCCACCGGCGGGATCGGCGACACGGTGAGCCTGCCGCTCGCCGCCATGGTGGCGGCCTGCGGCGGCTACGTGCCGATGATCTCAGGCCGGGGCCTCGGCCATACCGGCGGCACGCTGGACAAGCTCGGCAGCATCCCGGGCTACGACGCGACGCCCGGGCTCGACGCCTTCCGCCGGGTCGTCGGCGACGTCGGCTGCGCGATCATCGGCCAGACGGCCGACCTCGCCCCCGCGGACCGCCGCCTCTACGCGATCCGCGACGTGACCGGCACGGTGGAATCCCTCGATCTGATCACCGCCTCGATCCTGTCGAAGAAGCTCGCCGCCGGCCTCGACGGGCTGGTGATGGACGTCAAGCAGGGGTCCGGCGCCTTCATGGCGACCCTCCCCGATGCGCGGGCGCTGGCCGGGAGCATCGTTACGGTGGCGGAGGGGGCCGGGCTTCGCACCGCCGCGCTGATCACCGACATGGACGCGCCGCTGGCCAGCGCCGCCGGCAACGCCGTCGAGGTCGCCTACGCCATCGACTACCTGACCGGCGCGCGCCGCGAGCCGCGCTTCCACGCGGTCACGCTGGCGCTCGGGGCCGAGATGCTGGTCGCCGGGGGGCTCGCGGCGGACCGCGCCGCCGCCGCGGAGCGGCTGGAGCGGAGCCTCGCGTCGGGGCAAGCGGCCGAACGCTTCGCCCGCATGGTCGCAGCCCTCGGCGGGCCTGCCGATCTATTGGACAAGCCGGGTCAGCATCTGCCCGCGGCGCCGGTGCGGCGGCCGGTCCATCAGGACGGGACCGTGGCGGGCATCGCGACCCGCGCGCTCGGTCTGGCTGTCATCGAACTCGGCGGGGGCCGGACCCGGCCGGAGGATCGCATCGACCCGCGTGTCGGCTTCACGGACCTAGCCGGACACGGCTCGGCGGACGGTCTGCTCGGGATCGTCCACGCGGCCGACGCGGCGTCGGCGGAGCGGGGCGAGGCGGCTCTGCGCAAGGCCTACAGGATGGGCGAGGCGGCCGCCCCGCGACCGGCCGTGATCGAGGCTGTCGGCGCCCGATAGCCCACCGCACCGGGGGCGGGCCGCACCCGGGCATGACCGGGCGCGGCGTTCTCGTCTCAGCGCACGTCCCCGCGTCGGATCAGAGACGGCACTGTCGGGCTTACCAGCGGCCGTGGCCGTGACGATGGCCCCAGCCGCCGTGGTGATGGTGGTGACGCGGGCCGAAGCCGTGGTGGCGCCAGCCGTGATGGTGCCCGCGTCCCCAGCCGTGATGATGATGGCGCGGGCCGAAGCCGTGATGGTGACCCCATCCGCCGTGGCGGTGGCCGTAGCCATACTGGACAGTGGTGATGTCGGAGCCCTGCTGCAGTCCGGCATCCCGGCTGAGTGGCGCCGCCACGGCCGGCCCCGCGACGGCGAGCCCTCCGAAAGCCAGTGCGGTAGCCCAGCGGATACGTGCGGTCTTGGTGAACATCGGCGTCCTCCTGCTCCACGCCGGGCGCGATGCCGCGTCCGGCCGTGTCACAGGTTTGCGCGCCTTAAGTTGACGCAAACGTGATCCATTCGCTCAGGCCGTGTTCAGGTCAGGGCCGGCGGTAGACCCAGACCCGGGCGGGCGGCAGGTTGAGCCAGACCCGGTTCGAGCGGTCGGCGGTGTAGCTGCCCGCCTCGCATCGGGCCGGGATCGGCGGCACCACCGCGTAGGTGAACTGCACGAAGGGCGCGCCCGGCCGCATCAGGTCATGGGCCGCGTTGAGCAGGTCTAGCCGCTGCTCCAGTGGCTTGGTGAACAGTGGCAGGCTGGAGATCGTCGCTGCGGCGGGTTGGTCGAGCACGCTTCGAAGAGTGCTGCGCATGTCGTAGGCGTCACCGCGGATGACGGTCACGCCCGGGAAGCGATGGGTCAGCAACCGGCAGAAATCGGGGTTGAACTCGACCAGGATCAGACGCTCCGGGGCGATGCCGCGCCGGATCAGCGCCTCGGTCACCGGGCCCGTGCCGGGGCCGAGCTCGACCACGGGCCCCTCAAGCCGCGGATCCACGTAGGACGCCATGGTCCGGGCGAGCATCTTGCCCGAGGGCGTCACCGCGCCGGTGACGAGGGGGCGCTCCAGCCAGGAGCGGAGGAACCGGGCCTCGTCCTCCAGGGGGTCGCGCCGCGGCCCGAAAATCGCGCTCCTGGCGGCAGGAGCATTCGCGTTGGGACGGCGGAGCGGCGGCAAGTCCTGGATTCCTTGATGCCGGATGAGAATGAAAGGCTAGGGACGGCGTTGTCTTACAGTCAAGCCGGGACGGCGCCTAGGGTGCGCCGGCCACGCCGGCCGGATGCATAACAGGTCTGCCCCCGTTTCGGATCCGGCCTCATGGCCGGACCGCGCCCCCGAAGAAGTCCCGCACCTTCGAGAAGAAGCCCGCGGATTCGGGATGGTTCTCCGGGGAAGCCGACTGGTCGAACTCCTGGAGCAGCTCGCGCTGGCGCTTGGTCAGGTTCTGCGGGGTCTCGACGAAGACCTGGATGTAGAGGTCGCCGACCTCCCGCGAGCGGAGCACCGGCATGCCCTTGCCCTTGATGCGGAACTGCTTGGCGGTCTGCGTCCCCGCCGGGATCCGGACCTGCGTCTGCGAGCCGTCGATCACCGGCACGGTGATCTCGCCGGAGAGCGCCGCGGTCACCATCGAGATCGGCACCCGGCAGAAGAGGTCCGCGCCGTCGCGCTGGAAGAACTCGTGCTGCTTGATCGACAGGAAGACGTAGAGGTCCCCCGCCGGCCCGCCGCGCAAGCCGCTCTCGCCCTCGCCGGCGAGCCGGATGCGCAGCCCGTCATCGACGCCCGCCGGCACGTTGATCGAGAGAGTGCGCTCGCGGTTGACCCGGCCGGCGCCCTGACAGGCGGTGCAGGGATCGTCCACGATCTCGCCACGGCCGTGGCAGTTCGGGCAGGTGCGCTCGATGGCGAAGAAGCCCTGCGCCGCCCGCACCCGTCCGTAGCCCGCGCAGGTCGGGCAGGTCCGCGGCTTCGAGCCCGGCTTGGCGCCGGAGCCGTCGCAGGCTTCGCAGGTCACCGACGTCGGGATCTTGATCGTCTCGGCCTTGCCGGCGAAGGCCTCCTCCAGGGTGATCTCGAGGTTGTAGCGCAGGTCGGCCCCGCGCTCGCGCCCCGGCGCGCCGCCGCGCCCGCGCGCACCGCCGCCCCCGCCGCGGCCGTCGCCGAAGAAGTTGTCGAAGATGTCCGACATGAAGTCGCCGAACTCGTTGCCGAATCCGGGTCCGCCGCCCCCGCCCTGGCTGAAGGCCGCGTGGCCGAACCGGTCGTAGGCGGCGCGCTTCTGGCCGTCGGAGAGGCACTGATAGGCCTCGTTGATCTCCTTGAACTTGATCTCGGCGTCCTTGTCGCCGGGATTGCGGTCCGGATGATAGGTCATCGCGAGCTTGCGGAAGGCGACCTTCATCTCGCCGTCCGTGGCGGTCTTGGTGACCCCCAGGATCTCGTAATAGTCCCGCTTCGACATCCCGCCCTCAGGTGCCTTCCCGTCCCGGTCCGGCCTCCGGATCGCGACGTATCTACCATCGCACCGTCATCCCGGACTCCGCTTCGCGTACCCGGAACAGCGGAGCCTTCAGATGAGCAGCGCACGCAAACGCGGGGCCGGATCGCTCCGGCCCCGCGCGGTCGTATCAGACTCGCGCGCCTCAGGCGCGCTTCTTCTGGTCCTTCTCGTCGACCTCCTGGAAGTCGGCGTCGATGACGTCGTCCTTCTTCTCGGCGGCCGCCGCCTCGGCACCGGCATCCGGGCCGGCCGCCTGGTTGGCGGCGTACATCGCCTCGCCGAGCTTCATCGAGGCCTGCATCAGGTCCGTGGTGCGGGCCTTGATCGCCTCGACGTCCTCACCCTCGAGCGCGGTCTTGAGCGCGGTGATCGCGGTCTCGATCGCACCCTTGTCGGCGGCCGGGACCTTGTCGCCGTACTCGGTCACCGACTTCTCGGTGGCGTGGATCAGGCTCTCGCCCTGGTTCTTCACCTCGACCAGCTCGCGCCGCTTCTTGTCGGCTTCGGCGTTCGCCTCGGCGTCCTTGACCATGCGCTCGATATCGGCGTCCGAGAGGCCGCCCGAGGCCTGGATGCGGATCTGGTGCTCCTTGTTGGTCGCCTTGTCCTTGGCCGTCACGTTGACGATGCCGTTGGCGTCGATGTCGAAGGTCACCTCGATCTGCGGCATGCCGCGGGGCGCCGGCGGGATGCCGACGAGGTCGAACTGGCCGAGCAGCTTGTTGTCGGCCGCCATCTCGCGCTCGCCCTGGAAGACCCGGATCGTGACGGCGTTCTGGTTGTCCTCGGCCGTCGAGAAGGTCTGGGACTTCTTGGTCGGGATCGTGGTGTTGCGGTCGATGAGCCGGGTGAACACGCCGCCCAGCGTCTCGATGCCCAGCGACAGCGGGGTCACGTCGAGGAGCAGCACGTCCTTGACGTCGCCCTGGAGCACGCCCGCCTGGACGGCGGCGCCGATGGCAACGACCTCGTCCGGGTTGACGCCCTTATGGGGCTCCTTCCCGAAGAAGGCCTTCACCACCTCCTGGATCTTCGGCATGCGGATCATGCCGCCGACCAGCACCACTTCGTCGATCTCGGAGGCCGAGACGCCGGCATCCTTGAGCGCCTTGCGGCAGGGCTCGATCGTCCGCTGCACCAAGTCGTCGACGAGCGACTCGAACTTCGCGCGGCTGAGCTTCAGCGCGAGGTGCTTCGGGCCGGTGTTGTCGGCGGTGATGTAGGGCAGGTTGATCTCGGTCTGGGTGGCCGAGGACAGCTCGATCTTCGCCTTCTCGGCGGCCTCCTTGAGGCGCTGGAGCGCGAGCTTGTCCTTGGTCAGGTCGATGCCCTGCTCCTTCTTGAACTCGGCCGTCAGGTACTCGACGATCCGGTTGTCGAAGTCCTCGCCGCCCAGGAAGGTGTCGCCGTTCGTCGACTTCACCTCGAACACGCCGTCACCGATCTCCAGGATCGAGACGTCGAAGGTACCGCCGCCGAGGTCGTAGACCGCGATCGTGCCGGACTTCTTCTTGTCGAGGCCGTAGGCGAGCGCCGCCGCGGTCGGCTCGTTGATGATGCGCAGCACCTCGAGGCCCGCGATCTTGCCGGCGTCCTTGGTGGCCTGACGCTGGGCGTCGTTGAAGTAGGCCGGGACCGTGATGACCGCCTGCGTGACCGGCTGGCCGAGATGCGACTCTGCGGTCTCCTTCATCTTCTGCAGCGTGAAGGCGGAGATCTGCGAGGGCGAGTACTTCTTGCCGTCCGCCTCGACCCAGGCGTCACCGTTGTCGCCGCGGGCGATCTTGTAGGGCACGAGGCCCTTGTCCTTCTGGGTCATCGGATCGTCGTAGGTCCGGCCGATGAGCCGCTTGATGGCGAAGAACGTGCGCTCGGGGTTCGTGACCGCCTGGCGCTTGGCCGGCTGGCCGACGAGCCGCTCGCCGTCGTCCGTGAAGGCGACGATCGACGGGGTGGTGCGCGCGCCTTCCGAATTCTCGATAACCTTGGGCTGCGTGCCTTCCATCACGGCCACGCAGGAATTGGTGGTGCCCAGGTCGATGCCGATAACTTTACCCATGGTGGGATCCCTCTTCTGTCGCGTTCAAGCAGACCGCCGAGCCCCGAAGCAGCTCGGCCCATGGCGGTGTCAGGGGTGATGTGAGTATGGGACCCGGGCCGGATCAAGGGCCGTGAACGGCTGAAACCCAGCGCGCAATCCCGCGTCGAGGGCGATATAAGAAGCGCCTTCCGGGCTCGCAAGGCGAAGCCTGCGCATTGCGACCGGAGGTAGGTGCCGGCGCTATCCCGTTGTGGTTAAACAGTAATGCCGCTGGAGGCCACGGCCGCGCCGGATGGCGTGATCGCATTTTGTTGCTTCGTTGCCACGTCCGCGCCATCGAGAGCATGTTAACGTTTCGACAAGGGGTTGCATGTGGCCCCGCCACTTCGTGTCCCTGTAGAGAACGATGCGTCTGAACCGCAGCCTCTTGCTCCCGTTCCTGGCTGCCGCGGTCGCGGCGCCGGCGATGCTCGTCGCGCCGCCGGCTCAGGCGCAGAATTTCTTCGAGCGTCTGTTCGGCATCAAGCCGGAGCGGCCGCCGGTGCCGCCCCGCGGCGTGCCCGAAGCCCCGACCCCCGCGCCCGCCCCGGCGGCACCCGGCGAGCCGGGTCAGCCTCCGGCCGCCGAGGCGCCGCGGCCTGCGCCCCAGCCCGCCCGGCCCGTGGTGCTCAAGACTCCGTCGGAAGACGGCGTGCTCGGGCAGGACCTTCAGTTGAACGGCCTGTCGGGCAACCTGAAGCTGGAGCGGTCCGGGACCGCCGTGACGGCGCGGATCAAGCTGCCGGGCACCAAGATCTCCCAGCCGGCGGAGTCCTGCACGGTGCCGCTCGGCGGCGGCAACCCCATCGCGTTGAGCACCGAGGGCAAGCCCGAGGGCGTGCCGCGCTTCGAGGCGGCCGGGGCGGAGTGCCCGCTGCGCTTCGACGTGACAGAGGGCGGAGTGCTGGTCTCGACGCTCGCCTCCGGTCCGGTCTGCACCTTCTCGGCCGCGGATTGCGCCACGACGCCCACGGGCCTGTGGGGCCCGCCCGCCGCGACCCTGATCCCGCGGGCGGGCGAGTTCGACACGGCGCGGGGCGTCGCCGACAAGGCGGTGCGCGACAACTACAAGCTCATGACCCAGCGCGCCCGGCGCGAGGACGTGCGGCCGATCGTGAGTGAGCAGGCGGCCTTCTCGTCGGATCGCGAGCAGCTCTGCCGGACCTACGCGCGAGAAGGGGCGCACGGGTTCTGCCACCTGCGGGTCACCGAGAACCGGGCGCTGGCGCTGGCGACGCGCCTCGGCGCCAACACGGCGGTGCCCACGGCCGCGGTCGCCCCGCGCAGGCCGCGGCCGAAGCCCGCCGTGGAGGGCATGAACCCGGATGCGGGCGTCGGCGCCGACGTCGCTCCGGAATAGGCGGCCGCGCCGATCGGGGCCTCGCCGCTGCCCGGCGGTTCTGGGTTGCTTCGCTCCGCTCGCAAGGACGGGGTGCCGCCCCGCCAAACCTCAGGCGGGCTCAGGCGCGGCCGGCGGTCATCGACAGCATGGCGGGATCGATGCCGTTGGCGCGCAGGACCAGATCGTACTTGGCGTCCAAGTCGGCGTTGAAGATCAGTGCCGGGTCGGCCGGGCAGTTGAGCCAGCCGTTGGCCATGATCTCGCTCTCGAGCTGGCCCGCCTGCCAGCCGGCATAGCCCAGTGCCAAGACCGCGCTCGCCGGTCCCTCGCCGCTGGCGATGGCCCGGAGGATCTCGACGGTGGCCGTGAGGCAGATGCCGTCGTCGATGATCAGCGTCGATTGCTGGATGTGGAAATCGTCGGTGTGGAGCACGAAGCCCCGCCGCCCCTCCACGGGCCCCCCCATCAAGACCGGCATGTGCCCGACCCGCTCGCGCAGGCGAATCGCGTCCGCCTCGGGCGCCACGTCCAGCTGGACGAGGAGGTCCGGCATGCTGATGTCGGTGGCCGCCTTGTTGACGATGATGCCCATCGCGCCGTCGGCCGAGTGGGCGCAGACATAGATCAGCGAGCGGGCGAAGCGCTCGTCGGCCATCCCGGGCATCGCGACGAGGAACTGACCGTCCAGAAAGTCCGGTCCCGACAGGGATGTCTGCTGCGGGCCGGCGCCCTTTCCGGCCCGTGCAGGAGCCGGAGGTGTGGAATCCGGTTTGCGGTGCAGAGGAGGCGCCATGACACTATGCTACGCCGCGTCCTCCGGTTGTCCAGCGGGCAAAAGGGACGCGGCAAGCGCGCTGCAAGCTTTGCGCGGTCCGATCCCGTGCGGAAGGATGGGCGGCCGGCGCGAGTCGCGCGCGTCCCGGTGACTCTTCGAGGCGCGATGATCGGGGCGCGTTCCGCCTCTCCGACCACCTTCGATCTTGAGGCGCAGCGCGCGCGGATCGAGCGCGCCCATCGAGCGCGTCCATCAGGAGACGCGGAGCTTCGTCGCCGGGCATCACAAGCTGATCGCGGAGCAGTCGAAGCTCGCCGCCGAGAAGACCAAGCTCGCGGTTGAGACCGCCAAGCTCGGGCGCGACCGGAGCCTCGCGCCCTGCCAAGGCGCACTGTCCGGCATGACGGCCGGGGCGCCCTGGTCGGTACGGGAGCCGCCTTCATCAAGCTCGTCGGGCCGTGAAGCTGCGTCAGCCCGCGATCCTCGACAGGCCCACGCCGCCACGCTAGGTCAGGCGCGCTGCTCACGCGTGCGATCCCAGCGCGCGGCAACGAGGGACCTCGCGATGATCCAGGTCGGCGACCATCTGCCCCAGGCCACCTTCCGGGTGATCGGCCCGGATGGCCCCATCGCCCGCACCACCGACGACGTGTTCAAGGGCCGGCGCGTGGTGCTGATCGGCGTGCCGGGCGCCTTCACCCCGAGCTGCCACCGCAACCACCTGCCGGGCTTCGTCACCCACAAGGACGAGATCCTCGGCCGCGGCATCGACGCCATCGCGGTGACGAGCGTCAACGACGTGTTCGTCCTCGACGCGTGGTCCAAGGCCAGCGGCGCGGAGGGCCTGGAGTTCCTGGCCGACGGCAATGCCGACTTCGCCAAGGCCCTCGGCCTGGAAATGGACGGCACGGGCTTCGGCCTCGGCATCCGCTCGAAGCGCTACTCGATGGTGGTCGAGGATGGCGTGGTCCGCAACCTCAACGTCGAGGAGACCCCGTCGAAGGCCGAGGCTTCCGGGGCCGAGGCGCTGCTGAAGGTCCTCTGAGCCGGCCCGCGCCGCAGCTCGGCCCTCTTAAGGCCACGTTCCGCCGGCTTCAGTCGCCGCGTTTCGCCCGAAGACCGGCCTCGAGGATCGTATGGCCTTCCTGCACGACCTTCCTATCGCAGAGTTGATCGCGAATTACGGCTACATCGCCATCTTCGTGATCATCACCCTGGAGAGCGCGGGGGTGCCGTGCCCGGGCGAGACGGTGCTGATCTCGGCCGCCGTCTATGCCGGCAGCACCGGCAACCTGAACATCGGCCTCGTGATCGCCGCCGCCGCGGGGGCCGCGATCCTGGGCGACAATGTCGGCTACTGGGCCGGGCGGCGCTGGGGCATGCCCCTGCTCCTGCGTTACGGTCACCTCATCGCCCTCGATCACGGGCGGCTCAAGCTCGGCCAGTACCTGTTCCGCCAGCACGGCGGGAAGATCGTGTTCTTCGGCCGGTTCACCGCGATGCTGCGCGCCTACGCGGCGCTGCTGGCCGGCGTGAACCGCCTCGATGCGCGCCGCTTCTTCGCCTTCAACGCGCTGGGCGGCATCGTCTGGGCGGCCGGTATGGGCATCGGCTCCTACTATTGCGGGCGCCAGATCGAGCACATCGTCGGACCGGTCGGGCTGACGCTGCTGGCGCTCGTCGTGTTCGGCGGACTGGCCCTGTGGCTGTTCGTGCGCCGGCACGAGGCGCGCCTGCTCAACGAGGCGGAACTCGCGATCCCCGGCCCCCTCGCCTGAACCGCCTCACGCGGCCGCGAGGTCGATCGCGTCCAGCGCGTCGTGGTGGATGAGGAGAACGCCGGTCGCTGCGGCGAGCCGGCGGGCGGCCGGCGTGAAGCCGGCATTCGAGACCACCGCGGCCCGGTCGCCCGACCAGTAGCGCTGCGCGGCGGCCGCTTCCTGCACGGCGGCGTTGCCGACCGGCTTGCTCAACCGCTTGCACTGGACCACGAGGCGCAGTCCGTCGCGCACCGCGACGATGTCGGCGCCCTGATCGCCGCTCGCCGGCGTCCGGTGGGCCCGCCATCCGGCCTGCACGAGGCGCGCCGCGCAGAACCGCTCGTAATCGAGGCCGTCCTCCGGCGCGTCCTCCTCCTCGGGCAGGGCCACGGCGGCCGCTTCCGCCTCGACGATCGCCAGCATCCGCGCGCGTTCCGCGTCGGCGAGATCGGCGTAGCGAGACCCGATCTGCGGCAGGACCGTGCGGTCGATGAAATAGTCCCGCTCGCGCAGCCAGCCATCCTCGATCCAGTTGCCGTAGGCGTCGCTGAAGCTCTCCTGCCGACGCCGCAGCGCCAGCGTCTCCCGATGCGCCCGCGCGATCCGGCGTACCCGGGCCCGGAAGCGGCGCGGGCGCCCGAGATGGCGCAGCACCACCAAGACCAGGGCGAACCCGGTCGCCGCCAGAGCGGGCCGGCCGTACCAGAGCGCGAACGGGCAGCCGATCACGGCCGTCCAGAACAGGCGGGCGACGAGATTGGGCTTGCCGGGCATCGGGGAGCGTTGGCGTGGACGATCGCTGAACCCTCGCAGGATCCGCTTGCCCGATGCCTAACCGCAGCCGGAAATCTGTGGACGCAGGTGCCGGTCTCAGCCCTTCCGTCGCTGGTGGCCGAGCCCCATGCTCTTGGCGAGATCCGACCGGGCGGCGGCGTAGTTGGGCGCCACCATCGGGTAGTCCGGGGCGAGGCCCCACTTCTGCCGGTACTCGTCGGGGGTCAGGTTGTAGTGCGTGCGCAGATGGCGCTTGAGCGACTTGAACTTCTTCCCGTCCTCCAGGCACACGATGTAGTCGGGCTGGACCGAGCGCCGGACCGAGATGGCGGGCCGCAACTCCTCCGTCGGCGCCGCCTGGGGCTGGCTGAGACCGTGCAGCGTCGCGTGGACCGCCGCGATCAGTCCCGGCAACTCCGGCGCGGGCACCGGATTGTTGCTCACGAAGGCCGACACGATATCGACCGACAACGTGAGATAGTCCGGTTGCCCTTCAACCGTGGCATCCATCCTCGATCCTCCTCGCGACCCCGGCTGTTCCGCCGCGGATCGGGCGGAACGCCGGAATCTGTTTCTGGTCAGCCCGATACAGGGGGGTTAACGCGCAGTTACTATGGTCCTGCGAATTTAATGGCAAGACCAATTTACATCGACCCACAAGTGCCGTTTTGCGGAGGATAAAGGCGGCTGGATATTACCCACAATGCGTACCGCCGGTGATCCCGACCCGGGCCTGTGTGGCGCCCGCAGATGCGAGGCGCTCGGACATTGCGGACGCGACGGCGCGCGCCATCTTGTATGCCGGTGAGCGGCTCGAGGGATCCCGCGTGATCCCGTGCGATCTCGCCGACAGCGAAGGACCACCACATGCACGTCGGCACGCGCGGTTTGCGGGGCTCTACCCCGTGACGGCGGCCCCATGAGTGGCCGGCCGTGAGCACCTACCGGTTCGACAAGCTGCTCGCGCCGCGCTCCATCGCGCTGGTCGGGGCGGTGGCGCGCGAGGGCTCCCTGGGCCGCAGCGTGCTGGACTCCCTGCGCGGCGCCGGCTTTCCGGGCGCGATCCTGCCGATCCAGCCCGGCCACGCGCACGTCGACGGCCTCGCCTGCGTGCCGCAGATCGCCGACCTGCCTGCCGTGCCGGATCTCGTCCTGATCGCGGTGCCGCCTCCGAACGTGCCCGAGGTGGTCGCCCAGGCGGCGGCTGCCGGGGCTGGTGCCGCGGTGATCCTCACGGCGCGACTCGGCTCAGGGCCGGACGATCCCGGGCCGGCCGCCCACCGGATCGCCCGCGCGCAGGGCTTGCGCCTCCTCGGTCCCGACAGCGCCGGCCTCGCGGTGCCCGGCGCCCGGCTCAACGCCAGCCTATTCGCCCACGCCCCCAACGCGGGCGATCTGGCACTGGTGTCGCAATCCGGCACGGTGGCGGCCGCCATCGTGGAGTGGGGCGCGCGCCACGGCACGGGCTTCTCCGCCGTCCTGTCCTTGGGCAGCGTCCTCGACATCGGCGTGGCCGATTGCCTCGATCACTTCGCCGCCGACCACCGCACCCGCGCGATCCTGCTCTGCCTCGACCGAGTCGCGGATGCCCGGCGCTTCATGTCGGCCGCCCGCGCCGCCGCCCGCGCCAAGCCCGTGGTGGTCCTGCGCGCCGGCCGCCACCGGCCCGACACGCGCGCGGCCGTCACCCACACGGGCGCGCTGGCGCGGCCGGACGCGGTCTACGCCGCCGCCTTCCGGCGGGCCGGCCTGCTGGCCGTGCAGGACCTCGACGAGATGTTCTCCGCCGTGGAGACCTTGGGGCGGCAGCGCCCGTTCCCCGGTGACCGGCTTGCGATCGTGTCGAACGGCCGTGGCATCGGACTCCTCGCCGCCGACCGTCTGATCGAGCGGTCCGGCACCCTGGCGGGGATCGCCGCGGCGGAGGGCCGGCCGGCGGGCAATCCCCTCGATCTCGGCATCGACGCGGCGGGACCGGCCTTCGCGGCGGCGTTGGAGCCCCTGCTGACCGACCGGGTCAGCGACGCGGTCCTGGCGATCCACGTCCCCACCGCCCGCTCTGAGGCCGGCGCCGTGGCCAGCGCCATTGCCGGGACGGTCAAGGCCGCCCGCGCCGGACAGACGCGCAAGAAGCCGGTCTTCGCGGTCTGCCTGGGCGATGCCGAGGCGGCGCGCGACGCCTTCGCCGAGGCCGGGATCCCGCATTTCACCACCGATTCCGAGGCGATCGAGGGCTTCCTGCACCTCGTGCGCTATCGCGAGGCGCAGGACGACCTGATGCGCACGCCGGACTCGCTGCCGCGGGACTTCTCCCCCGACACGGCCCGCGCCCGCACGATCGTCGCGGGTGCCCTGCGGCAGGGGGCGGCATGGCTCGACCCGATCGCGGTGAACGGCCTGCTGGAGGCCTACGGGATCCCCACAGTGCCGATCACCCTCGCCCCCGACAAGGAGGCCGCCGCGGCCGCGGCCTGGCCGATCATCGCGGCGGGCGGCACCGTGGCGCTCAAGGTCGTCTCCCCCGATATCGTGCACAAGTCCGATATCGGCGGCGTCCATCTCGACCTGACCAGCGAGGCCGACGTCCGCGAGGCGGCGCGCCGCATCCTGGCCCGGGCGCGCCGGGAGCGGCCGGATGCCCGGGTGACCGGTTTCGCCGTGCAGCCCATGGTCCGCCGGGGCCAGCGCCGCGAACTCATCGCGGGGCTCGCCGAGGATCCGGTTTTCGGTCCCGTGGTGGTGTTCGGGCGCGGCGGCACGGCGGTGGAGGTGATCGACGACCGGGCGCTCGGCCTGCCGCCGCTGGACCTCACCCTGGCCCGCGACCTCATCGGCCGCACCCGGGTGGCGCGGCGGCTCGAAGCCTACCGCGACGTGCCGGCGGCCGATCTGCCGGCCATCGCGCTGACGCTGGTGAAGCTGTCCCAGCTCGCCGCCGACCTCCCGCAGGTGCGCGAACTCGACATCAACCCGCTGCTGGCCGACGAGACCGGCGTGGTCGCGCTCGACGCCCGGGTGCGGATCGCGCGCGCCGAGCGGGGGCGGCACGGCCGTGGGCACCCGCATTTCGCCATCCGACCCTATCCGGTGGAGTGGGTGCGGACCCTCAACCTCAAGGACCGCACCGTCTGCGTGCGGCCCGTGCGGCCGGAGGACGAGGGGCTGTTCCTGACCTTCTTCCAGGGACTCGATCCAGAGGATCTGCGGCTGCGCTTCTTCGGGCCGGTGCGCGCGTTCAGCCACGCATTCCTGGCGCGGCTGACACAGCTCGACTACGCCCGCGCCATCGCGTTCGTGGCCACCGAGAAGGAGCCGCAGGGAGGCGAACGGATGCTGGGCGCGGTGCGGCTGCACGCCGACGCCAATCACGAGAGCGGCGAGTACGCCATCGCCGTCGGCCGCGATGTCCGCGGCACGGGCCTCGCCTTCGCCCTCATGCGCCTGATGATCGACTGGGCGCGCTCCGAGGGCATCGGCCGGGTCGAGGGAACGGTGCTCTCCGAGAACAGGCCGATGCTGGCCGTCTGCCGGCGTCTCGGCTTCGCGCAGGGGCGGGACCCGGAGGATCCGGGCTTGGTGAAAGTGCGGCTGGATCTGGCGGGGGTGTGATGTGCTCCAGTCGCCAAGGCCCCGTCGTCATCCCGGGGCCGCGGAGCGGAACCCGGGATCCAGACCCGCCGACGCGTCAGTCTCTCGCCAAGGCGGTGTTTCCGGGTTCCGGGCTCGCCTGTGGCGCCCGGAACGACGGTGAGCGTGGCATCCGAGGAAGGGAGGCGTCCCAGATTGCCGTCCCGAAGCTCTGCCCGCATGAAGCAGCTCAGTGGCCGCTGTCGGTCGCGTCGCGGGTAATCTCGTAGAGGAACCACGTGCGCTCCTCGGACTGGTCGATCCACTCCTCGAGCTGCGAGGTGGTCGCCACGTCGTCGGCCTCGTCGGTAACCCCGTGAAGCTCGCGCATGTGGGCGGTCAGCGCCTTGTTGTCGTCGCGCAGCTCCTTGAGCATCTCGAGGGGCGAGACGTACTCGGCATCGTTGTCGGGCACGCGCGTCAGGCTCTTGGCCTGGCCGAGCGACCGCAGCACCGTGCCGCCGATCTTCCGGGCCCGCTCGTTGACGGCATCAATGATCCCGAAGATCTGCTCCGACTGCTCGTCCAACAGCAGGTGATAGTCGCGGAAATGCGGGCCGCTCATGTGCCAGTGGAAGTTCTTGGTCTTGATGTAGAGGGCGAACAGGTCGGAGCTGAGGATCGTCAGACCCTCGGCGATCTTCTTGACGTCGTTCGGATCGAGATCCGTCGGGGTGTTGAGCCGTGCGCTCTCGAAGCGGCTGCTCGGCTTGGCCTTGGCCATGGTCGTCTCCAATCGGCTGGTGCGGAGCTGCGCGCCGGGGAGCCTCTCCAGATGTCCCGGGGACGTGCGGCCGCGCTCTCATCCCGCCAATGAACGGCCGGATCCATTGTTCCTCTGGGTCAGGAAACACATGGCTGGGTTGGGTTTAGCGGATGGGTTCGATTGATTCCAAACTACCGGATGCCGCCGAGGACCGGGGCTTCGGAGGCTTCGGCGCAGGCCTGGTAACAGCGGCTGGCTTCACCGACGGAGCGCCCAGGGACGCCTTCGCGACGGGCGAGGCGGCGGGGCCGGGGGCCGCCGGCGGGATGGCCCCCGTCGCCGCGGGCTCGCCGGCCGGCACATCGAGCTTGTAGATGTCGTCGCGGAAATGCGCCTTGCCGTCGGGCGTGGCGTAGCCCGTGAGGTACACGAAGGTCACCGGCACCGGCTTGACGAGCTTGATGTCGCGCCGCTCCCCGTCGGCGATGCCGGTCTCGATCTCGATCGGTCCCCAGGTCGTGCCGGGACCGTTCGGCCCGTCCGTGCCCTGCAGGAGCCAGCCGACCAGCTCCTTGACCTGGCCGACCCGGACGCAGCCGTGGCTGTGGAAGCGCACGCTCGCGGCGAACAGCGACTTCGCCGGGGTGTCATGCATGTAGACGGCAAAGCGGTTCGGCATGTCGATCCGTACCTGGCCGAGCGAATTGTCGAAGCCGGAATCCTGGCGCAGCATGTAGTTGACGGCCTTGTCGCCGGCCCAGTCGATATGAGTCGGGTCCACCTCGCCGGTCGGGCCCAGGATGCGGATGTGGTTCCGGGCGAGGTAGCCCGGGTTCTTGCGCATCTGCGGGATGATCTCGTTCTTCACCACCGAGGCCGGGACGGTCCAGGTCGGATTGAAGTTGATGTCGGTGATCCGGGTCTCGACGGCAGGCGTCGCCTTGTCGGGGGAGCCGACCACCGCCACGTAGCGGCGCGCCACCGCGCCGTTCTCCACGGCCTCGACGGCGGCCGACGGGATGTTGACGACGACGTAGCGCTCGCCGAACGGGAACTTCGAGCCCATCAGCCGCGCCGCGGAGGCGGAGAGCTGGCGCTGGCGTGTCTCGGCCGGCACGTTCAGCGCGTTGATGGTGAGCCGGCCAAGGATACCGCTGTCGGGCAGGCCGTGGCGGGCCTGGAAGGCCGAGATCGCCGCCACCAGCGGCGGGTCGAGGCGATCGCTCGGCGGTGCGTCCGCGGGCAGGTCGCCGGTGAGGGTCAGGTGGTGGCGCAGCGCCGGAATGGCCGGGCTGCGCTCGCCCGGCTTCAGGCGCGCGAGATCCTCCGGCAACCGCTCCCATCCGCCGGCTTCCGCGAAAGCCGCGTAGCGCTCGGCAGCCCGGAGGGTATCGAGGAACGTGCGCGCGGTGAGCGTCGGGTTCGGATCGGCGGAGACCTTGGCGTAGACCAGGGGCGCAGGCTCGCGCGTCTTCTTGACGGCTTCCTTGGCTGCTTCCTGCGGCTTGCCGGGGGCAGGCCGCGCCTCAGGCACCTCCGCGGATCTGGGCTCGGCGGGGGGCGCCTCCGGTCGCTTCGCCTCCTGCGGCTTCGCGATCTCCTGCGGCTTCGCCTCCTGCCCCTTCGCCTCCTGCCCCTTCGCCTCCTGCCCCTTCGCCTCTTGCCCCTTGGCCTCCTGCCCCTTGGCGACCGCGGCCTCCGGTGCAGGAGCTGGAAGCACGGGCGGCGGGGCGGCTGGGGCGGACAGCGACGGCGCCGGCGACGGCGCTGCGTTCGGGCCACCCGTCGGCGCGCCTACGCCCACCGCCTGGGCCCGTGCATCCACGGCGGCGAGCAGCGTCAGCAGCGACAGGCCCGCGCCGAACGCGGCGCGCGGGCGAAGATGACGGCGGGATTGGACCGGGACCATACGCGACACTCCCGACGGCGCCCGGGTCGGCGCGGTCGGCCGGGATGATGGGCTGCCGTGGTTACCAATCTCCTCCGCTCGAAATGGTGGTTGCCGGCCCGGATTCACCATCCTGCGATTGGTTCATCCGCCTGAGACTTCGTGTGGATGTCGGCCGGCGCGAAAAGGGCGCTTATACATTTCGTGATGTGCTGGCCTCGGTACCGCCGTCGTTGCGCGCGGAACGGAGCGGTCCAGGCGGCGCGCTGCCCTGGATCCTACGCTGCGAACGTGATGACCGGGGCCGCTTCGACCGAGGCCGCCACGCGCAAACCGTAGGGCGGACCCGACACGGCCAGACAGGCCCCAACAGGAGATCGGCCCCCGCCATGCCGGATCCCGAAGACCCGCGTCCCTCGGCCATGCCCTACCTGCCGCAGCTCGACGGGGTGCGCGCGCTCGCCATCCTGATCGTGTTCGCGGCCCATTGCGGCTACAGCCACGTGGTGCCGGGCGGCTTCGGCGTCACGGTGTTCTTCTTCCTCAGCGGCTACCTGATCACCACGCTGCTGCGGATCGAGCGGGCGCGGGCCGGCGGCGTGTCGCTCCCCGCCTTCTACCTGCGGCGGACCTTGCGCATCCTGCCGCCGATGTACTTGACCCTGCTGGTCTCCGGGTTGCTCTACGCGGCGGGTCTCCTCGACTGGATGGAAGTCGCGCCGGCGGCGGTGCTGGGGCAGGCGACGTTCCTGACCAACTATCCCGGCCTGTTCGGCACCGAGGCGGTGCTGCCGGTGCCCCTGTGGAGCCTCGCCATCGAGGAGCACTTCTACCTCGTCTTCCCTCTGGCCTATGTCCTGTGGCTCGGCCGCCTGCGACCGCGCCGGGCCGCGCTCGCCTGCCTGGGCGTCTGCGCGGCGGTGCTGGCGATCCGGTGCCTCAACGTCTGGCGGCTGCCGGACTACAGCTTGAACTACAGCTGGACCCACACCCGCATCGACGCGATCCTGTTCGGCTGCTGCCTGGGCCTGTGGAACAACCCGGTGATCCCGGCCGACCGGGCGTGGCGGCCCAGGGCGTGGCACGTGGCGCTGAGCCTCGCGGTCATCCTCGGCACGCTCGCGGTGCGCGATCCCGCCTTCCGCGAGAGCATGCGCTACACGCTCCAGAGCGCGGCCCTGTTCATGCCCTTCGCCTACCTGCTGCACGGGGAGGGGCCGGCGGTGCGACTGCTCGCCAGCCGGCCGATGCGCCAGCTCGGGCTCTGGTCCTACAGCTTCTACCTCGCGCACATGACCGTGGTGGCGCTCGTGCTGCACCTGAGCCCCGGGCTGCATGGGCTCCCGCTCATGCTGGCCGCCTTCCCCGTCACGCTGCTCTGGTGCTGGGCCATGTACGGCCTCGTCGAGCGCCCCTGCGCGCGGCTGCGGCGCCGGCTCCTGGCGGACCGTCCGCCCGAGCCGGTGCTGGCGGACGGCGCCCGCCGGGCCGGCGTCACGCCCGCCTGAGCGTGTCCCGCGCCGCCCTGTGGTCCGGCGCGGCCTCGAAGGCCGCCTTCATCGCGTGCCAGAGGGGCTTGCGCCGGAACGCAGCATCGAGCGGCAGCGCCCGCTGCAACAGGCCGTCGGGCCGCTTGCGGTAGGGGTGGTCGTTCAGCCACGTGTCCGGGTCGTAGATGTCCCAGGTGACGACGTCGAGCGTGGCGGGCTCGTCCAGCACCACGTCGAGGAAGCGCCGGGCGAAGTCGGCCACCATCCGGTCGCGGGTCGCCACGTCGGACGGGAAGGCGCGGTCGTCGATGTCGAGTTCGGTGATCGCGATACCGAGACCCATCTGGCCGATCTCCCGCAGGAAGCGCCGGAGCTGGCCCTGGTCGATCGGGATTGTGCTGGTGAGGTGCGACTGCAGGCCGAAGCGCCGGATCGGCACGTTGCGCGACCGCATCGCTTCCAGCCGGCGCAGGACCTTGGTGCGCTTGGCCTCCATCCAGGGCACGCCCTGCTCCACCGCGTCCTCGTTCCAGGTCCCGGCGGCGGCCGGGTCGGTCTCGTGCAGGATCCGGAAGGCGAGGTCCACGTAGCCGGGCCCGATCGAGGCGAGCCAGGGCGAGTCGCGCAGGCCTCCGCCCCGGTCCGGATCGGCCTCGTTGCCGAGGATCTCGTTGACCACGTCCCAGGCGACGATCTGGCCGCGGTAATGCCCCGCCACGGTCTCGATCCAGCGCCGCAGGAAGTCCTCGGCCTGGGTCGGGGTGGCCCGGCCGAGGAGCGGGGCGACCCAGGGCGGCAGCGCGGCGTGCCAGACCAGGGTGTGGCCCCGCATGCGCTGGCCGTTGGCGCGGGCGAAGCGCAGGATGGCGTCGCCGCGGGCGAAATCGGTCTGGCCCGGCGCGGGCAGCACCTCCTCCATCTTCATCTCGGTGCCGCAGACGAGGAGGCCGCATTCCCGCGCCACCGCCTGCCGATAGGCCGGCGTGGCCTCGAAGCGGTGGAACGGCACCTCGCAGCCGTACATCAGCCCCTTGGCGGTCGCGGCCGCCTGGAGGCTGTCGCCCGACCAGGACGGACGGCCGAGCGGCCCGAATCCGGTCGGGCTCGCGGCCCGCGCCGCCGAGGCGAGCCCGGCGCAGGCGGCGCCGGCGAGCAGGGACCGGCGGCTCGGAAAGGTCGGCATGCCGGGTCCTGCGGTTGGGGCTGGCCTTCGGCGGGGCGTTCGTGGCGCGATCACCGGCCACCAGAGCACGGGCCGGCGCCGGATGCGATCCGCGCCGTCTGCCGGAGCCGGCGGCATCCCCAACTCGCCTTCATCACGGTTTGCCCCATCTGAAGGGCGCCATCCAGCCGAGGACCGTGTCATGAGTCAGCACCCCGCCATCAGCCCCGGCCGCAGCGCGGTCGTCACCGGGGGGGCGAGCGGCATCGGGCTCGCCGCGGCGCAGGCCTTCGCGCGGGCCGGCATGAACGTCTGGCTCGTCGACCGGCCAGGGCCGGCGCTGGAGGCGGCCCGGGCCGCGGTGGCCGAACTCGCCGCCGTGGAAATCCGCGCGGTCCCCGCCGACGTCTCGGACCGGGAGGCCGTGGAAGCCCTGGCCGCCGGTGTCGCGAAGGCCGGCCCGCCCGCCGTCGTGATGCTGAACGCCGGGATCGAGGCCGGCGGGAAGCTGTTCTCCGACGCGGACACCTGGGCGCGGATCCTGGGCACCAACCTCGGCGGCGTGGTCAACGGCATCCACGCCTTCGCGCCCGGCATGATCGACGGGGGCAAGCCCGGCGCGATCATCGTGACCGGCTCGAAGCAGGGCATCACCACGCCCCCGGGCAACGCGCCCTACAACGTCTCGAAGGCGGGGGTGAAGGCGGTCACCGAGGCGCTCGCCCACGAGCTGCGCAGCCGGGAGGGCTGCCAGACCACCGCGCATCTTCTGATCCCGGGCTTCGTCTATACCGGGCTGACCAAGGCCCGCGGCGTCGCCGAGAAGCCCGCGGGGGCGTGGACGCCGGAGGAGACGGTCACCTTCATGCTGGAGCGTCTGGCGGCGGGCGACTTCTACATCCTCTGTCCCGACAACGAGACCACCCGCGGGCAGGACGAGAAGCGGATCGCCTGGGCGGCCGGCGACATCATCGAGAACCGACCCGCCCTGTCGCGCTGGCATCCGGATCATGCCGAGGCGTTCAAGCGGTTCATGGCGGGATAGGCGCCGCTAAACCCACCGTCTCTGCGAGCGCAGCGAAGCAACCCATGGTAGCGCGACGCTCAGTGTGTTCACGCGAGATCGAGATACAGGTCGCGCCAGTCCGGATCCATCGCCTCGATCAGCGCGAGCTTGTCCTTCCGGGATCCCGCCTTGATCTGCTTCTCGGGCGTGATCGCCTCGGCCATCGTCGGGTGACCTTCGTACCAGACCGGGCGCTTGCAGGCGTACCGGCTGGTGAAGCCCGGAAGGAGCGCTTCGCGGTGCTCGTAGACTCGTCTTGCGAGGTTGGCGGTCACGCCCGTGTAGAGCGTACCATTTCGGCGACTGGCCATGATGGAGACCGCCGGCTCACGCATCGTGCTCCCTCGTCGCTGGCGCGGAGCACTGGGTTGCTTCGCTGCGCTCGCAAAGACGGAGCGGTCCGCGAACCTGGGACCTCTCGATTGCCCCCGGCCTTACCTCTCCTCTGGCGAGACCCTTGCACCCAGGTTACGTGAGTGCGACGCAGCAACCGCACGAGTCAGCGCACGCCAACCGGGAGCCGCCCTTGGCCACGATCATCCCCGTCGCCTCCTTCGACTGCGTCGTGTTCGGCGCGACCGGCGATCTGACCGCGCGAAAGCTTCTGCCCGCCCTGTTCTACCGCTTCCGGGACGGTCAGATCCCGGACACCAGCCGGATCATCGGCGCCTCGCGCTCCGAGCTGTCCGTCGACGCCTTTCGCGAACACGCGCGCGACGCCCTCAAGCGCTTCGTGCCCGCCGCCGACCTGACCGAGGACGCCCTCGCCCGGTTCCTCGCCCACGTGGACTACGTGGCGGTGGACGGCGCCGGCGAGAGCGGGTGGGGGGACCTCGTGGCCAAGCTCGACGAGCGGCCCGATCAAGTGCGACCCTACTATCTCGCCACCTCGCCCGACCTCTACGGCTCGATCTGCCGCAACCTCGCTGCCCACGGGCTGGTCGGCGCGAAATCCCGCGTCGTGCTGGAGAAGCCGATCGGCAAGGATCTCAAATCCGCCAAGGCCATCAACGACGCCGTGGGCGAAGTCTTCCCCGAGTCGCAGATCTTCCGGATCGACCACTATCTCGGCAAGGAGACGGTCCAGAACCTGCTCAGCTTGCGCTTCGCCAACACCATCTTCGAGCGGCTCTGGACCTCGGACGTGATCGACCATGTCCAGATCACCGTGGCCGAGACGGTCGGCGTCGAGGGCCGCGCCGGCTACTACGACACGTCGGGCGCCATGCGCGACATGCTGCAGAACCACATCCTGCAGTTGCTCTGCCTCACCGCCATGGAAAGTCCGCTCAATCTCGAGGCGAACTCCGTCCGCGACGAGAAGCTGAAGGTGCTGCGCGCCCTGAAGCCGATCACCGCCCACGACATCCAGTCTGCCACGGTCCGCGGCCAGTACGTGGCCGGCGCGGTCGACGGGCAACCCGTGGAGGGCTACCTCGCCGAACTCGGCCACGAGAGCCGGACCGAGACCTTCGTGGCCATGAAGGTCGAGATCCAGTCGGGGCGCTGGGCCGGCGTGCCGTTCTATCTCCGCACCGGCAAGCGCCTGCCGCGGAAGCTCTCGGAGATCGTGGTGCAGTTCCGCGCCTCGCCGTTCTCGATCTTCCCCGAGGAGGCTTTCGGCCGCGAGCCGAATCGCCTCGTCATCCGCCTGCAGCCGCAGGAGGGCATGAAGCTCGAGGTGATGACCAAGGATCCGGGGCCCGGCGGCCTGCGCCTGCGCCCCACCGATCTCGACATCTCGTTCGAGGAGACCTTCAAGCAGCGCTACCCGGACGCCTATGAGCGGCTGCTGATGGATGTGGTGCGGGGCAACGCCACCCTGTTCATGCGCCGCGACGAGGTCGAGGCCGCCTGGGCCTGGGCGGACGGCGTGCTCAAGGCCTGGGCCGACCGGCCGGAGGCACCGCGGCCCTATCCCGCCGGGAGCTGGGGGCCGACGGCCGCCATCGCGCTGATCGAGCGCGACGGCCGGACGTGGCACGAGGAGCTGCGGTGAAGCTGTCCACAGCTTACGGCCAAGCTGCCTTGATACCGTCAAGCCCGAGGTGGACCCTGCCTGCGCCGCCGATCACCGCCCCGCCAGAGGGCTGGGTCCGGCTCAGCACAAGGGACCATCAGATGCTCGACCCAAACCGGGACGCGGCCGTCCAGGCCGAGCGCCGCATGGAGCGGTCGGTCGCCGCCGCCCTGCGCGTCATCGCCGCTGCTCACGACGAGCGGCAGGCCCCCCCCGTCTCCGCTGCCCGGCGCCGGTTGAGCGAGGTCTATGGTGAGACCCGCTTGGCGCGCCGCCTGGAGCAGGAGCGCCGCACGGCTTGAGTCGCCTCGTCTCTGCGCTGAGCGAAGCCATCCGGAAGCGCCGCGCTCACCGTGGTCACGCTACCCTGCGTCGCTTCGCTGCGCTCGCGATGACGGCATCTAGACCACGGCGTCCCAGGTCTCGCTGAGCGGCATAGTTCCGCGGATCAGCCGGGCGCGCAGCACCACGTCGCCCGCCGGGAGCGGCTCCGGCGGCCGCCACTCGACGTAGATGCGCCATCCGCCGGTCTGCGGCACGAAATTGGCCACCGGCTCGTGCATCGTGCCCGCACTGGCCGAGACATCCACCGAGATCGCATCGTCAGGGCCGTGCGGCAGGCTCGGCCCCTCGAAGTCGATCACGCAGAGCCGCCGCTGCGGACTTGGCGGCTTCGTGGGACGCAGCCGCTCCGCCGAGCCGAACCGGGTCGAGGTGACCCGCGCGAGGGCCGCCTCGGGAATCGCCGCGACGGGCTCCGCTCCGACGGTGGTCAGGCCGTAGGCGAGCCGCAGGGGCGCGCCCGGCTGAGCCGCGGCCGCCGGCACGAAGGCCGCCACGATGTTGTCCATGTACTCCTCGACCGAGGGGATCTCGTAGAGTTGCACGGCGCCCGCCGCGAAGGCAGAGCCGCCGGCCTCCGGCGACACCCACAGGCCGGGCCGCGCTTCCTGGCGCGCCTCGACATCCAGATAGGCGGCAAAATTCCGCTGCCGCTGGAGCAGGCCGAAGCCCGCGAGCGGCGCAGCCGCGAAGGCCGAGATCTGCGGCTGCGCGCGCCCGTTGACGAGCGGCCGCCAGATCCGGTCGATCCGCGCCGGATCGACACCGGCACCGGCACCGGAAGCGACGCACAGCCCGTCCGAGTCGTGCACCTGCGGCCGGAAATCGTCGACCGGCTTGGCGTCCCGGGCACCGGGCCCGTTCTCGCCATACAGGAACATGCTGGTGAGCGGCGCCAGCCCGAGCTTCGCGACCGTTTGGCGCGGATGCAGCTCCGCCGTGACCGCGATGCGGGCCGGGTCGCCGGGGGTGATGGCGAACCGGTAGGCACCGGCGACGCTGGGACTGTCGAGGAGCGACAGCACCGTCAGGCTGCGGGCTTCGGGCTCCGGCTCGCAGATCCAGTGGGCGACGAAATCGGGGAATTCCTCCCCCTCCGGCGCGCCGGTTCCGATGGCGAGGCCGCGGGCCGAGAGACCGTATTCCTGGTTCGCGGCCCGCAGACGGAAGTAGGAGGCGCCGAGGAAAACCAGGAATTCCTCCTGAAATCCTTTCGGCCGCCAGGACGGCGTCTCCGGGGAGGCGTAGTGCAGGCGGAAGCCTGCGAAGCCGAGATCCGGTGCAAAGCTTTGCCCGGCGAGTCCCGCGCCCAGATCGAACAGCCGACTCGCGTAGGGGATCGGGCGCGCGGCTCCGCTGCGGGGCTGAAGGTAGAGGGCCACCCGCTTGCGCTGCAGGAAGCCGCGGTGGAACAGCTGCGCGCTGAAGGTCTCGCCGAGCCGGATGCCCTCGTCCGGGCGGAAGGTGATCGCCCGGTAGCCGTCATAGTCGAGGGCGGCGAGCGCGGGCGGCAGGTCCTCGGCCGGCTCCGCGTAGGGCGCGGCGGCGCGGCGCGCCGCCTCGGCCGACAGGACTTCGAAGGTCATCGCGCCCGCCTGCGGCTGAAGCGCCGACCCGGCCCACGTTCTGGACCCATTCAGATCGGCCGCGCTAGGTAGGAGCGTGCCGGCAGCCGCGGTCAGGGCGTTTCGAAGAATGCGGCGTCGGGAGGGGGGATCGATCCGTTCGGCTTCCGGCTGCGCGTGCGGCCGGCTCGGCTCCGTGTCCTCACCCCGCACATCGGTATCCACGGTCATCGGTTCCCGGCCTCAGGCGGCGGGGCGGCCGGCAGCCTTCCACGGTCGAGTTCCTCGCGCCATGCCCCCTCGTCCCATCTCTTCGCGCCCCATGTCCTCACGCGTCACTTCCTCCGCCGAGCCGTCGCACCGGAACGCGGGTCCGTCCCTATCCGATCCGTCGGCGCCGGTGACGCTTCGGGAGATCTGGACCGGCCTGCGGGCGGGACGGGTCCTGCGCGTCCGGCGCCTCGCCCTGGCAGTGCCGAGCCTCGTCACCGCGGGCAGCCTCGCGTGGCTCGCGGCGCTGGCCTACCCGGCCGGGGTCAGCCCTCTGGGATGGGCGGTGCTCATCCTGTTCAGCCTCGTCATGGGCTGGCAGGCCTTCGTCGCCTGCCAGTACGCCTACGGCCTCGTGGCCGACCTGCTGGCAACCCGGGCGAAGTCGGCGCTGGAGCGCCGCTCCGAGGATGCGGAGATCGTAGCGGCCGGCGAAGGACGCACCGCCGCCGTGGTGGCGATCCACGCCGAGGATGCGGTGGCGGTCTTCGCCCGCCTGCGGGTGATGGCGCGGTCGCTCGCCCGCGCGAACGCCGAGGCCATCGACATCTTCGTCCTGTCCGACACGCGCGACGGCGCGATCGCCGCCGTCGAGGAGCACGAATTCGCCCGCATCCAGGCCTGGGCGGCGGCCGACCCGGCGCTGCCGCGGATCCGCTACCGGCGGCGGACCGAGAATGTCGGCCGCAAGGCCGGCAACATCGGCGAGTTCTGCCGCAGCTACGGTGCCGAATACGCCTTCATGATCGTGCTGGACGCCGACAGCCTCATGACCGGCGCGGCCATGACCCGGCTGGTCGGGCTGATGCAGGCGAGCCCCCGCACCGGCCTGATCCAGACCGTCTCGTACGCGGCGGGCCGGGACACCCTGTTCGCCCGCATCCAGCAATTCGCCGTGCGCCTCTACGCGCCCTTGGCTTTGCGCTGCCTGGAGACCTGGCAGGGGCCGGAGGGCAGCTACTGGGGCCACAACGCGATCCTGCGGATCCAGGCCTTCGCGGAGAACGCGCAGCTCCCCCGGCTGCCGGGCCGGGAGCCGCTGGGCGGCGAGATCCTGTGCCACGACATCGTCGAGGGCGCGCTGATGGTGCGCGCCGGCTGGGAGGTGCGGCTGCTGCCCGAGATGGGCGGCACCTGGGAGGAGATGCCCACCAACCTCATCGACCTCCTCGGCCGGGAGCGCCGCTGGTGCCAGGGCAACCTCCAGCACCTCCGGGTCCTGCCCTGGGCCGGCCTGCACGGCGCGAGCCGCTGGCACCTGCTGGTCGGCATCCTCTCCTACGGCGTGCTGCCTCTCTGGATCGCCTTCCTCGGCCTCGCCGCCTGGCAGGCCGCGCGGACCGGGGATCTCGGCCTCCTCGCCTACGGATTGACCGGACAGGGTGCCGCCGCCCACGCGTTGGCCGCCCTCAGCGTCGCCGTGCTGGCGCTGCCGAAGCTTCTGAGCCTCGGCCACGTCCTCGCGTCCCCGGAGCGGCGCGCGGATTTCGGCGGCACCCGGGCGCTGCTCGCGAGCGCCGCCCTGGAGCAGGCCGTGTGGGTGGTCCTGTGGCCGGTCCTGACCCTGTTCACCGCCGGAGCCGTGGTCTCGACCTTCCTGGGCCGGGTGGTGCGCTGGGAGACGCAGGACCGAGACGACCGGCAGGTCTCCTGGTCCGAGGCCTTCCGGCTCCAGGCCGACGCGGTCGTGGTCGGCAGCCTGATCTGCTTCGCCCTGGCGATGGCCGGCAACCTGTGGCTCACCCTGTGGATGGCGCCGCTGGCCCTGGCGCTCCTCACCAGCCCCGCCCAGAGCGTCTGGACGAGCCGGGCCGATCTCGGCCGCTTCGCCCGGGCCCGGGGCCTGTTCCTCAACGCCGACGACACCCGCCAGGCGCCGGAACTCGCCGAGCTCGCCCAGATCCGCGGCCTGCCGGCCGCGCCGACGGCGCTCCGCCCGGTCGCCCGGGAGACGGCCATCTGGCTCGCCGCCGACGAGGCCTGAGGTCGGGAATTCGCCTGCAAATCGAGGGCATTGATACCCGAGACGATCGGAAATCGTCCCTCGTCTTACGGCCAAGCTGCCACAGTGTTGCCATCGAGTCACGGGTTTCCGGAACCGCCCCATCGGGGCGGTTTCAGGCTTGGCTTTGGGATGGGAGCGTTTACCCCTTGGCGAGGATCGGCACGGCATCGTGCCCCGGTATTCGCCGCGTTCCCACCATAGTCTGCGCCTGCCCCGAGAGGCTTTGATGCGTCGTATTCTCCCCGCCCTGATCGGGCTTTTCGGCGTGGCCGCCTGCGCCGCGCCGGCTCTCGCCTACGAGATCGATCCGCTGACCCGCCAGCCGCTGAACGACGCGCTGACCGTGCGCGTGCGCCCGCAGGCCGTCGAGACCGTCGCGGTGCCGGTGGCCAACGCCGCGCTCAACACCGCCGACCCGATGGACCAGGATGCGGCGGTGCCGCAGATGTCGGCGATCCCGCGGGAAGTCGTGGCGTATAACGGCCCCTACGGCGCCGGCACGATCGTCGTCTCCACGGCCGAGCGGCGCCTCTACTACGTGATGGGCGGCGGCCAGGCCCTGCGCTACGGCGTCGGCGTCGGCCGCCCGGGCTTCACCTGGGGCGGCGTGCAGACCATCACGATGAAGCGCGAGTGGCCGGATTGGCGTCCGCCGTCGACCATGCTCAAGCGCCGGCCCGACCTGCCGCGCTACATGAAGGGCGGCCTCGAGAACCCGCTGGGCGCCCGCGCGATGTATCTCGGCGGCTCGATCTACCGGATCCACGGCTCCAACGAGCCGGAGACCATCGGCACCGCCGTCTCGTCGGGCTGCATCCGCATGACCAACGACGACGTGACGGACCTCTACACCCGCGCCAAGGTCGGCACGAAGGTCGTCGTCCAGCGCTGATTGTTTCGGGACTTTCGGGGGAGGGCCGGCCGCGAGGCTGGCCCTTCTGCGTTCAGGTCTCCGGCAGGGTGACCAGCGCGTCCGGACGCTTCACCTCGATCTCGATGAACGCGATCGGGTGGTCGGAGCCGTTCATGACGTCGTGCCGGATGCCGGCCGGGCGCGTGTAGGATTGCCCGGCCGCCAGCGCCGTCTCGCTGACCGCCGCGCCGTCGTGGACGCGCAGGACCCCGTCCACCAGCATCACCACGAAATACGGCCAGCCATGCTCGTGCCAGCCGGTCACCGCGCCGGGCGGGAAGTCCCAGCGGGTGATGCGCACCGTGGCGTCATCCTGCTGGATCGTCGGCGTGGCGGGGATGGTGCAGGTGAAGGCCATGGTGGCTCCGAGCGACAGGCTGACGGTCGTGCGATGCAAGCCGCCGGCCTATTTTCCGCGGCTCTGCTCGGCCCGCAGTCATCGCGAGCGAAGCGACCCAGGGCAGCGCGTCCTCGACAGGCGTGGCGCTGCTGGATTGCTTCGCTCTCGCTCGCAAAGACGGCGCCGGGTCCGAGGTATATTGCGCGCCGCCCTCAATGGCACCCGCACGAGCCGGACCCGCAGCCCCCGCCGGACTTGACCGGCACCTGCCGCGCCGTGTCGCGGTCGAGGCCGCGCTCGGCGAGTTCGCCGAGATAGGTCTGCCAGCGATCCTCGTACTCGCGGCCCAGCGCGTGCAGGTAGCCCCAGCCGTAGATGCCGGTGTCGTGCATGTCGTCGAAGCCGAGCTTCACCGCGTAGTTACCCACCGGCTCCACCGCCAGGATCGCTACGGACCGCTTGCCGCCGATCACCTTGCGCTCCAGGGGCGAGTGGCCCTGCACCTCGGCGGAGGGACTCGAGACCCGCAGGTACTCGGCCGGAAGGGCGTAGCGGGCGCCGTCCTCGAAGGCGACGTTGAGCACGCGCCGGTCGGCCGACAGGCGGATCTCGGTCGGCCACAGATCCTCGGTCACGGGTCACACTCCTCACGCAATCTGGGGCTGCGGCCCGGGACCTGCTTGCCCACGACCGTTTAGGGCATCATATGCCGGACGATGCGCGATGACAGCTCCCCGACGCCGCGGATGTTCGCGGCCGATGCGCCCGCCTGGCCTGCGCCGCTGATCGACCCGTTCCAGCGGGCGATCTCGTACCTGCGCATCTCCGTGACGGACCGCTGCGACCTGCGCTGCGCCTACTGCATGTCCGAGCACATGGAGTTCCTGCCCAAGCGCGATCTGCTGACCCTGGAGGAGCTGGACCGGCTCTGCGGCGTGTTCATCGCCCGGGGCGTGCGCAAGCTCCGGATCACCGGCGGAGAGCCGCTGGTGCGCCGCGACATCATGCACCTGTTCCGCCGGCTCTCGCGCCACCTCGATTCGGGGGCGCTGGAAGAGCTGACGCTGACCACCAACGGTACCCAGCTCACCCGCTACGCCGACGAGCTGGCGAGCCTCGGCGTGCGCCGGATCAACGTCTCGCTCGACACGCTCGACCCGGACAAGTTCCGGGCAATCACCCGCCGCGGCGACCTGAAGGTGGTGCTCGACGGCATCGCGGCGGCGCGGGCCGCCGGGATGAAGGTGAAGATCAACGCCGTGGCACTGCGCGACGTCAACGCCGACGAGATCCCCGACATGATCGCCTGGGCGCACGGCCTCGGCATGGACATGACGCTGATCGAGGTGATGCCGCTGGGCGAGATCGAGGCCGACCGGACCGACCAGTTCCTGCCCCTCTCGGTCGCCCGGCAGCGCCTGGAGACCCGCTACACCCTCACGCCGCTACCCGACCGCACCGGCGGCCCGGCGCGCTACGACCGCGTCGAGGAGACCGGCGGGAAGCTCGGCTTCATCACGCCGCTCACCCACAATTTCTGCGAGAGCTGCAACCGGGTCCGCCTGACCTGCACGGGCCAGCTCTACATGTGCCTGGGTCAGGAGGACTCGGCCGACCTGCGGGCGGTGCTGCGCGCCTCTCAGGACGATGCCGTGCTGGCGGCGGCGGTGGTCGAGGCGATCACCCGCAAGCCCAAGGGCCACGACTTCGTCATCGAGCGCCAGCGCCCGGCGGCCGTGCCGCGGCACATGAGCGTGACCGGGGGGTAGCGCTCACATCTCCTCGTCGGCGTAGCGCGATTGTTGCCGGCCGCGCTGGCCGGATCCCTTTCGCGGCGCCCCGGCACTGATCCCCGCCACCAGATCGGCGATGTGGCGCAGCGTCTCCACCGCGAGCGCCTTCTCGCCTTCGCCGCGCCCCTGCGGGATCAGCGCCTTGGCGAAGCCGAGTTTTTGCGCTTCCTTCAGCCGGGAGCCGGCCTGCGCCACGGGCCGGATCGCCCCCGACAGCCCGATCTCGCCGAAATAGACCGTCTCGGGCGGCAGCACCGCCCCCGACAGCGACGAGACGAGGGCGGCGGCCACCGCCAGATCCGCCGCCGGCTCGGTGATGCGCAGGCCCCCCGCGACGTTGAGGTAGACGTCGTGGCTTCCGAGGCGGATGCCGCCATGGGCCTCCAGCACGGCGAGCACCATCGACAGACGGTTCGGGTCCCAGCCGACCACGGCGCGGCGCGGCATGCCGAGGGAGGAGGGGGCTACGAGCGCCTGGATCTCGACCAGCAGGGGCCGCGTGCCCTCCATGCCGGCGAAGACCGCGGTGCCTGCGGCCTGATGGTCGCGGCCCGCCAGGAACAGCGCCGAGGGGTTCGGCACCTCGCTCAGGCCGGCGTCGGTCATCTCGAACACGCCGATCTCGTCGGTGGGCCCGAACCGGTTCTTCACCGCGCGCAGGATGCGGAAATGGTGGCCCTGGTCGCCCTCGAAGGAGGCGACCGCGTCGACCATGTGCTCCACCACCCGGGGGCCGGCGATCTGCCCGTCCTTGGTGACGTGGCCGACCAGGATCACCGCCGTGCCGGTGGTCTTGGCGAAGCGGATCAGCGCCTGCGCGGAGGAGCGCACCTGCGTGACCGTGCCGGGGGCCGAATCCACCGTCTCGGTCCACATGGTCTGGATCGAGTCGATGATCGCCAGCGCGGGCGGCCGGCCCTGGCTCAGGGTCTCGACGATGTCCTCGACGTTGGTCTCGGCGGCGAGCTGCACCGGCCGGTCGCTCAGGCCCAGCCGCTCGGCCCGCAGGCGAACCTGCCCCACCGCCTCTTCGCCCGAGATGTAGGCGACCCGCTCGCCCGTCCCGGCCATGGCCGCGGAGGCCTGCATCAGCAGGGTCGACTTGCCGATGCCGGGATCGCCGCCGAGCAGGATCACCGAGCCGCGCACGAAGCCGCCGCCGGTGACCCGGTCGAGCTCGCCGATCCCCGACGGCATGCGCGGCGCCTCCTTGGCCTCGCCGGTCAGACCCTCCAGCGGAAACACGCGGCCGCGGTTGCGCGACGGCCGGGTGGCGGCGGGCCCGGACTGGCCGGGTGCCGACGGTGCCTCCTCGACGATCGTGTTCCAGCCGTTGCAGGCCTCGCAGCGCCCGCGCCAGCGGTTGTAGACTGCCCCGCAGGACTGGCAGACGAAGGTCTGGTGGATCTTGGCCATGGCTCGGTCAGGTCCGCGATGCGTGCGTCGCGCCGTCGATAGGATCGCGTCTCCCGGGGCCGCAGCGCGGAGCCCGGGATCCAGAGCCGCCGACCTGCCAGGACTTGGTACCGGCGGCGGTTCTGCATTCCGGGCTCGCCTGCGGCGCCCCGGATCGTCGGGCGGCCGTCATGCGCGACGGAAGGCTCAGCGCGACTCTACATAAGTTCGAACATAACGAGAACCCAGACCCGTCAGGATCTCGTACCCGATCGTGCCGGCGGCGCGGCCGACCGTATCGATGTCGAGGCCGTCGCCGATCAGCACCGCGGTCGCGCCGCGTCGCGCCGCGGGCGCTGCCGTGACGTCGAGGATGATCAGGTCCATCGAGATGAGCCCGAGGACCGGGCAGGAAACGCCGCCGACGAGCGCCTGACCGCGTCCGCTGATCGCCCGGGGAAAGCCGTCCGCGTAGCCCAGCGACAGGGTCGCCAGCCGGCTCGGGGCGCGGGCGGTCCAGCGGCCATTATAGCCCGCGCTGGCGCCGGGCTCGACGTCCCGCACCTGCGCGATCATCGCCTCCAGCCGGACCACCGGCCGCATCGGGTTCGCGGCGCCCGGCGTGGGGTTGCCGCCGAACAGGGCGTAGCCCGGCCGCAGCAGGTCGTGCTGCGCACCCGCGAGGAAGACGCCCGACGAATTCGCCAGGGAAGCGGGCATGTCGGGATAGGCCGCCCGGACGCGGCCGAAATCGGCGATCTGCCGGCCGTTGACGGGGTCGTCCGGCTTCTCGGCGCTGACGAAGTGGCTGAGGAGCAGATCGATTCCGGAGGCCGCGATCAGCGGATCGCCCGCGAGGTCCAGGGCCTCCGACACGGACAGGCCCAGGCGGTTCATGCCGGTGTCGACGTGGAGCGCCGCCGGCCGGCGGACGGGCGAGAACGCCGCCCAGTCCGACAGCTCCTCGACGCTGCCGAGGACGGGACGCAATCCGTGCGCCGCGAAGGCGGCGGCGGCGCCCGGAGGCAGACCGTTCAGCACGTAGATGGCGGCCTCCGGCAGGGCGGCCCGGGCGGCGACGCCCTCGGACAGGTGCGCGACGAAGAAGGTCCGGCAGCCGGCGGTCCACAGGGCCGGCCCGACCCGGCCGATCCCGCAGCCATAGGCATCGGCCTTCACCACGGCGGCGCAGGCGGCGCCCGCGCCCCGCGCCGCCAAGGTCCGCCAGTTGGCCACGATCGCCCCGAGGTCGATCGTCAGCCGGGCGCCGTGCGCGCCGATATCCATCACGGTTCCGGCCTCGGTCACGCAGGCCGCCTCCTTCCGCTCACGTCGGGACTCCCGGAAGCACAAGCCGGACCCATAGCACCGGGACGGCGCCCGGGTGGAGCCCGGCCGTCCCGACTCACGCGGGCGGCTCACCCGCGCAGGCGGAAGGGGTTGAAGTCCGTATCCGCATCGAAGGCGTCGCGTCCCTCGGCCCGTTTCAGGAAGCCGATCAATGGCAAACTCAGCGGGAGGGCGAGGATCTCCCAGGCGACCTTCAGCATCCAGACCGACAGGATCAGGGCCAGCAGGTCGGCGGCCGGATAGAGGCCTCCGAAGGCGAGCCCGATGAATAGCACCGAATCGACCCCCTGACCGATCAGCGTCGAGGCGACGAGACGCACCGCGAGCCAGCGGCCGCGGAGGCGCAGCTTGAGCTTGGCCAGAGCGTAGGCGTTCAGGAACTCGCCGGCGAGATAGGCGGTGAGGCCGGCGAGGGCGAGCCGCGGGGTCGCGCCGAGCACCGCCTCGAACGCCTCCTGGTGGGGCCAGAACGGCGCCGGCGGCAAGGCCGCGGCCGTCCAGTAGGCCAGGATCCAGAGCGCCTGGGCGAGGAACCCGGTCCAGACGACGGCGCGGGTGCTGGCATAGCCGTAGACCTCGGTCAGCACGTCGCCGAACAGGTAGGAGGCGGGGAACACGATCACCGCCGCCGTGAAGGTCAGGCCGCCGACCGCGACGATCTTGCCCGCCAGCACCAGCGAGATCATCAGCACCGCGCCGAACAGGCCGGCGATCGGAACGAGGTAAACAGAGCCCCCGGCGGGTCGGTCCGGCGTCATGGCCGGGCGGGGCTGATGCATCGACGGCACAGGCCCGGGCCGAGGCGCGTACGCCAGGGTGACGGCCGAGGTCCGGCTTGGTATAAATCCACCGCGGTCCGGGGGAGCCGCACGGCCGACGCGCCATCCCCTCGGGTACCAAAAAGCTCAACGATGCCGTTTACCGTCCTGGATCTCGTCGTGCTCGGCATCGTCGCGGTCTCCGCGCTGCTCGCGGCCGTGCGTGGCGTCACCCGCGAGGTGCTGGCGATCGTCGCCTGGGTGGCCGCCGCCGCGGTCGCCTGGACGCTCTACCCGATGCTCCTTCCCACCGTGAAGCAGCACGTGAACAGCGACACCGTGGCGCTGGTCGCCTCCATCGCGGCGATCTTCCTCGGCACCCTGATCATCGTGTCGATCATCACGGTGAAGATCTCGGACGTGGTCCTCGATTCGCGGATCGGCGCCGTCGACCGGTCGCTCGGATTCCTGTTCGGGGCGGCGCGCGGCTTCCTGATCTGCGTGATCGGGTGGGTGTTCCTGTCCTGGCTGGTTCAGGGCAAGGTGCCTGACTGGGCCGCGCAGGCGCGCACGCGTCCGATGCTGGAGAAGTCCGGCGACGCCCTGGTGGCGCAGCTCCCTGAGAATCCCGAGGGCTTCCTGAAGCAGTTCAAGAAGCCGAAGGCCGTCGCGCCGCCCAACGAGGCCGCCGACGCCCCCGCCGAGACCGACCCGGCGCCCCAGCGCCGGACCGAGACCGCGCCGACCCCGACGCGACGCTGATCTGCGGTATTCGCCGTAGGTCGCCTCGCCAGGAACGCCTAGATAGCGGGTCCGGTAACGAACGGATTGCATCCGCGACAGCCGGCGCGCCGGCCCGTCGCCGCCGGGACCCGTGAGTGATCGACCGCCTCATGTCACACGCCGCCAATCCCACCGCCGATTTCGATCTCGACGGCGACACGCTCCGCGAGGAGTGCGGCGTCTTCGGCATCTTCGGGCACCCGGAAGCCTCCGCCATCGTGGCGCTCGGCCTGCACGCCCTGCAGCACCGCGGCCAGGAGGCGGCCGGCATCGTCTCCTTCGACGGCGCGGTGTTCCACTCCGAGCGCCGCCCCGGCCTCGTGGGCGATTCTTTCTCGGACGGCGAGACCATCGCCCGCCTCAAGGGCCGCGCCGCCATCGGCCACGTGCGCTACTCGACCACGGGCGGGACGATCCTGCGCAACGTCCAGCCGCTCTTCGCCGAGCTCGCCAGCGGCGGGCTGGCGGTCGCCCACAACGGCAACCTCACCAACGCCCTGTCGATCCGCCGCGACCTCGTGCGCGACGGCGCGATCACCCAGTCGACCTCCGACACCGAGGTGATCCTGCACCTCGCGGCCCGGTCCCGGAAGCCGCGGATCATCGAGCGCTTCATCGACGCCCTGCAGGCGATCCAGGGCGCCTACGCGATCGTGGCGCTGACCAACAAGAAGCTGATCGGCGCCCGCGACCCGCTGGGCATCCGCCCGCTGGTGCTGGGGGAGCTCGACGGCCGTTACATGCTGGCCTCCGAGACCTGCGCCCTCGACATCATCGGCGCCCGCTTCGTGCGGGACATCGAGAACGGCGAGATCGTGGTGATCTCCGAGGAGGGGATCGAGTCGATCCGCTTCGCCGACGCCGTGCCGATGCGGCCCTGCATCTTCGAGTACATCTACTTCGCCCGGCCGGACTCCGTGGTAAACGGCAAGAGCGTCTACGGCGTGCGCAAGGCGATCGGCCGGGAGCTGGCCCGCGAGGCCGCGGTGGCCGCCGACGTCGTCGTGCCGGTGCCGGATTCCGGCGTGCCGGCGGCGCTCGGCTTCGCGCAGGAGACCGGCATCCCGTTCGAGATGGGGATCATTCGCAACCACTACGTCGGGCGGACCTTCATCCAGCCGACCCAGTCGGTGCGCGAGCTCGGCGTGCGGATGAAGCATTCGGCCAACCGGGCGGCGATCGAGGGCAAGAGCATCGTCCTCGTGGACGACAGCCTCGTGCGCGGCACGACCTCGGTGAAGATCGTCCGGATGATGCGGGAGGCCGGCGCCGCGGAGGTCCATTTCCGGATCGCCTCGCCGCCGATCACCTATCCGGACTTCTACGGGATCGACACGCCCGAGCGGGAGAAGCTGCTCGCCGCGACCCACGACCTCGAGGGGATGCGCAAGTACATCGGCGCGGACTCGCTGGCCTTTCTGTCGATCCCCGGCCTGTACCGGGCGATGGGCGAGGAGGCGCGGGACACCGCCTGCCCGCAATACACCGACCACTGCTTCACGGGCGATTACCCGACCGGCCTGACGGATCTCTCCATCGCCGGCCCGAAGCGCTTCGCCATGCTGGCCGAGGCGGACTGAGGTTTCGGGATCCCAAACGGCTTCAGCCCAGCCCTTTTAGCTGTTTGCGGAAGCGCTGGGACACTGGCGGAGCGCGCTCTCCTCCCCCTTGCGGGGAGGAGCTGGAGGTGGGGGTGGTGCAGGATCGCGCGCAACGGTGCCTTCTGCACCACCCCACCCCCTGACCCTCCCCGCAAGGGGAGGGGGGAAGTGCTTTTCCTGTCACTCGGGTCGAGCAACGGGTGGTGGTCCCTAGGCCCAGCTTAAACACCTTAAAAGGGCTGGGTCACAGACCTTTTGAAACCGATTCCTCGACCCGTCGCGCGGAAATGCGCTAGGTCCGGCGCATGGCTGAGTCTCAGAGACCCCTGGAAGGCCGCGTCGCGGTCGTCACCGGCGCATCCCGCGGCATCGGGCGGGCCGCCGCCCTGGCGCTTGCCGGCGCGGGCGCGCACGTGATCGCGGTGGCGCGCACGGTCGGCGCCCTGGAGGAACTGGACGACGCGATCCGAGCCGCCGGTTCGAGCGCCACCCTCGTACCCTTCGACCTGTCGGATTACGAGGCGATCGACCGGCTCGGCGCAGCGATCAACGAGCGCTGGAAGCGCCTGGACATCCTGGTCGCCAATGCCGGCATCCTCGGCGCGCTCATGCCGATCGGCCACATCACCCCGAAGATCTGGGGGCAGGTGATGGACGTGAACGTCACCGCCAACTGGCGCCTCATCCGGTCCCTCGACCCGCTGCTGCGGATGTCGGATGCGGGACGCGCGATCTTCGTCTCCTCGGGCGCGGCCTCCAAGTGCCGTCCCTACTGGGGTCCCTACTCGGTCTCGAAGGCGGCGCTGGAGGCCCTGGTGCGCACCTACGCGGCCGAGACCGAGAGCACCGCGATCCGGGCCATGCTGCTCAACCCGGGCCCCCTCCGCACCGGCATGCGCCGCTCGGCCATGCCCGGCGAGGATCCGGAGACGCTTCGGACGCCCGAAGAGCTGGCCCCCCATTTCGTGCGCCTCGCCGCGCCGGACTGGACCGAGACCGGCAAGCTCTACGACTTTCCCACCGACCGGGTGCTGGGTTTCCGCGCACCCGAATGAGCCGACCGGCCGTTATCGGTTCGGGTTCTGCCAACCAACCCCCTCATCCTGAGGTGGCGGGTGAAAGATCCGACCGGTCTGTTCTTCTGAGTTGTTCACGATGATCGACGTCCGCTGCATCTGTGCGATCGGCCTTCGCGGCCAGCTCGGCCTCAACGGCCACCTGCCCTGGGAGGGCAACACCGACCCGCTCTTCGTGGAGGATGTGACGCGCTTCTTCGCGCTGACCATGGGCCACGTGCTGATCGCCGGCCCGAAGACGGTGGCTTCGGTGCCGGACTTCGCCTTCAAGGATCGTACCATCGACGTGATCCGCAGCCACGAGGATCCGGAAGCGGTGCTCAGGCGCTATCCGGGCCGGCGGATCTTCGTGGGCGGCGGGATCGCGGTGTGGAACGTCTACGCGAAGTACATCCAGAACTGGGACATCACGCGCCTGCCCTATGACGGCGAGGCGGACCGGTGGTTCGACCCGGCCTGGCTGGTGGGCGGCCCCTTGCGCGCGGCCTGAGCGGCACCTTCCTGTGGGCCGGCGCGTTGGCGCGCACGCGTCGCGTTTCCGGAGACCACGATGAGCGCCCATAGCTACCGCTTCGGCATCGAGGAGGAGTATTTCCTCGCCGATGCCGAGACCCGCGGGACGCCGCGCGGCGACCTCGCGGCCTTCCATGCGCGGGTGAAGGCGGAGCTGCCCGAGACCGGGCGCGAACTCGTCGCCGCGCAGGTCGAGGTCTGCACGCCGCCGCTCAGCGACGCGCGGGTCGCCCGGAACAACCTCGGCGGCCAGCGGGCGCAGCTCGCCGGGATCGCGGCGGAGAACGGCCTGAGCCTGCTGGCCTGCGGCACCCATCCCCTCGCGCGCTGGGCCCGACAGACCGCCACCGACGGCGAGCGCTACAAGGGCATCCTCTCCGATGTCGGGATCGCGGCCCGGCGGGCGCTCATCTGCGGCATGCACGTCCACGTGGAGGTGCCGGACCCGGAGGCCCGCGTCGATCTGATGAACCGGCTGCTGCCGTTCCAGCCGCTGCTGCTGGCGCTCTCGGCCTCCTCGCCGTTCTGGCAGGGCGAGGCGACGGGTCTCAGGGCTTACCGGCTCAGCGTCTTCGGAGAACTGCCCCGCACCGGCCTGCCGGAGATCTTTTCCGATGCCGCCGCCCACGCGCGGTTCGTCGACATCATGACCCGCTCGGGCGCCATCGCAGACGCGAGCTTCCTGTGGTGGTCGCTGCGCCCCTCGATCAAGTTCCCGACCCTGGAGTTGCGCATCGCCGATGCCTGCACGCGCCTCGACGATTCCCTGTGCCTCGCCTCCCTGTTCCGCTGCCTCGTGCGCCTGTGTGTGCGCCGGCCGGATCTCCATGCCGGGCTCGACGGCGTCTCGCGGGCGCTGGCCTCGGAGAACCTGTGGCGCGCCCAGCACAGCGGCGTGCGGGCGACGCTGATCGACGAGGCCCGGGGCGAGGCCGTGCCGTTCGCCGAGGCGTTGGAAGACGTGCTCGCCCTCGTGGCCGAGGATGCGGATGCGCTCGGCTGCGCCGCCGAGGTGATGCGTGCCCGGGCGATCGTCGGCGAGGGGACCAGCGCGGACCGGCAGGTCTCGGCCTACGAGGCGGCGCTCCGGGAAGGGAAGGACGAGCGCGCGGCCCTCGCGGCGGCGGTCGACTGGATCGCCGAGGCGTCCCGCTGAGGTCCTGCGGTCCCTCGGGTGGAAGACCCGCATCGTCATCACGAGCGCCGCGACGTGACCCAGGTTTGCGCGAGGCCGCTGATGGCGCGCTGCCTGGGTTGCTTCGCTCCGCTCGCAACGACGGCGCGGCTGATCCGGATTCCGGCTCAGCCCTTGTCGAAGGGGTTCTGCGAGGTCCGGAGCGAGAGCCGGATCGGCGTGCCCGGCAGGTCGAAGGTCTCGCGCAGGCCGTTCACGAGGTAGCGCGTGTAGGATTTCGGCAGGGCGTTGAGCTGGTTGCCGAACAGCGCGAAATGCGGCGGCCGGCTTTTCACCTGCGTGGCGTAGCGGATCTTGATCCGCCGGCCCGACACCGCCGGGGGCGGGTTGCGCGAGGTCGCCTCATTCAGCCAGTCGTTGATGCGCGACGTCGAAATGCGCCGGTCCCACACCTCTGAGGCCTGCACCACCGCCTGCATCAGCTTGTCGACGCCGTCGCCGGCGAGCCCGGAGAGCGGCACCACCGAGACGCCGCGCACCTGCGGCAGCAGGCGGGTGCAATCCTCGCGGAGCTGCTTCAGGAGGCCGGGCTGGTCGGCCACGAGGTCCCACTTGTTGAGGCCGATCACCAGGGCGCGGCCCTCGCTCTCCACGAGGTCGACGATGGTGAGATCCTGCTTCTCGAACGGGATCGTGGCGTCGAGGAGCACCACCACCACCTCGGCGAAGCGCACGGCGCGCAAGCCATCCGAGACCGCGAGCTTTTCGAGCTTGTCGTCGATCCGGGCACGGCGGCGCATGCCGGCCGTGTCGTGCAGCTTGATGCGGCGCCCGCGCCATTCCCAGTCCAGGGAGATCGAATCGCGCGTGATACCGGCCTCGGGGCCGACGAGCAGCCGTTCCTCGCCGAGCATGCGGTTGATCAGCGTGGATTTGCCGGCATTCGGGCGCCCGACAATCGCGACCTTCAGGGCGCGGCCGCCGGGGGCATCCTCGTCCGCGTCCTCGTCGTCCTCGCGCTGGGGCAGGGCGCCCTTCAGCGCCTCGTGCAACTCGCCCACGCCCTCGCCGTGCTCGGCCGAGAACGGGATCGGGTCGCCGAGCCCCAGCGTGAAGGCCTCGTAGGCGCCGGCGAGGCCGGTGCCGCCCTCGGCCTTGTTGGCGATCAGGATGACCGGGCAGCCGGCCCGACGCACCAGCTCGGCGAAGGGCTGGTCGGTCGGCAGCACGCCGGCGCGGGCGTCGATCACGAACAGCACCACGTCGGCGGCGAGGATCGCCGCCTCGGTCTGCATCCGCATCCGGCCGGTGAGGGTCCGCTCGTCCGCCTCCTCAAGCCCCGCGGTGTCGATCACCCGGAAGTGGAGGCCGCCGAAGGCGACGTCGCCCTCGCGCCGGTCTCGGGTGACGCCCGGACGGTCGTCGACCAGCGCGAGCTTCTTGCCCACGAGGCGGTTGAACAGGGTCGACTTGCCGACGTTCGGCCTCCCGACGATCGCGACGGTCGGCATGTCCATGATAGGTCTCGAAAAGTTCGGTTAGAAATCAGCGCGTGATCGGCGGGGGCGGCGCGGCCGGCTCGGGCTTGGCCTCGGTCACCGTGACGGGACCGCCCGCGACGATCGCCGCGTAGACCTCGATGCGCTCGCGCAGGTTCCGCGGGGTGTCGGGATCGGCGACGATCTGGTCGAACCAGCGGCCGGCGTCCTCGTAGTCGCCCTTCTTCAGGGCGGCCAGTCCCAGCATCTCGCGGGCGGTGTGGCGGAACGGCGTGCCGGCAGCCAAGCCCTGGAGATTGGTCAGCGCCGCGTCCGGGTTCTGGCCGTCGAGGCGCAGCAGGGCGGCGCGCAGGCGCGCGAGGTCGCGCATCCCGTCGCCGAGGCTGCTGTCGTCGGCGAGCTTGTCGAACTCCGCTGCTCCCGCCGCGGGATCGCGCTTGCTCGTCTCGGCCGCCGCACGGAACCGGGCGAGGAGCCGGTAGCCCGCCGGGCCCTGCGCCTCGAGGGCGTCGAAGGCCTTGTCGGCCTCCGCGGCCTTGCCGTCCTTGGCGAGGCGGTTGGCGTCGTCGAACTGCACCGAGGCGGTCTCGGCCGCCGCGCGCTGCTGGGCCTGCCAGTATCGCCAACCCGCGACGCCCGCGACCACGAGCACGGCGAGCGCGATGATCACGCCGCTGTAGCGCTTCCAGATCTGGAGGATCCGGTCGCGGCGGTAATCCTCGTCGACCTCGCGAAGGAACTCGTTGTTCTCGGCCATTGTCTCCAGGCCTGCCTCTGTCGGCCGGCCGCCTCAGTACCGCGATGGGGCCCCGCGCCTAACACACGGGCGCCGGGTTGGCGACAGGCCGTGTCTCAGACGGCGTCTCAGGCCATCGCGCCCGGCCAGACGGGCACGCCGATCACCGGATAATGCAGGTAGCGGGCGAAGACGAACCACGCGACCGTGCCGATCGCTACGGCCAGGATGTCGTTGCGCCATCCGTGCGGCGCGACCGCCGGGCCCGCGTGCTGGGCCGCCACCGCCCCGGGCGCGAGGGCCCGGCGCTTGGCGCTGATCCGGGCGGCCACCGCCCAGGCGAGAAAACCGCCGAACAGCAGCATCGAGCCCAGGTCGCCGTTCGCCAGGAGATGGGCCGTCGCCCAGATCTTCACGGCGAGCAGCATCGGGTGCTTGGCCCGGGCGCGGATATGGCCCGGCAGGTAGGCGGCGGCGAGGCTGATGAAGGCCAGCCACACGAGGAGGAGCGCGAGGTGGCGCGTCCAGACCGGCGGATCCCAGACCGGGATGTAGCCGGCGAGCCGGTAATCGTGGAAGCCGATCCCGATGAGGACCAGGCCCAGCAGCGACAGGGCGGTGTAGCCGAGCTTGTACCGGTTCTCGCCGATCCGGCCGACGATCGCGGCGCGCCGGGTGCGGGCCATCGAGAAAGCGTGCGTGCCGAGGAACAGCACGAGACCGAGGATCAGGAGCAGCATGGGGATCCCGCCGACGTGCCGCCGGGCGGCAAGCACTCTGTAATGGTTCTCAAGCGAATCTCGTCCTGTTTGTCCAGGCGCGGCCGGGACGCAGCCGGATGGCGGCGATGAACTGGACGATCAGGATTGCTGCGTGGAGCTGCAGAGGCGCTGTCGCGTCGTTCATCAGATCTGGCGGAACAGTGCTGCGGGATCTCCCTCCCCCCTCTGCGGGGGAGGGTGGCCGCTGCGTCAGCGGGGGTCGGGAGAGGGGAGCGCGGTTTCAGGAGAAGGCGCGACCTTCAAGACGGACACAGCCACATCCCGCACCGTCGCTCCCCTCTCCCGACCCCCTTCGGGGGCCACCCTCCCCCGCTGAGGGGGGAGGGAGGGCGTCGCGTGTCGCAGGCGCGGCACTGCTAATCCTGACCGGTCTTCTCCCTGTCTCGGCCCCCGCCGCGTCCGATCCGCCGCTCTCGGCCCTGACCCTGGTCGGCCCGCCCGCGATCGTCTTCAAGGCCGGTCGCGACGCCTGCGACGGCGCCGACGTCCCGGACGCGCCGGCCCGCGCCTTCCGCGACGCCTCCGGCGCCGTGGCGCTCTACGGCATGCATTACCGCAACCGGGCGCTCCGCGGCCCGGATCTCGGCCATCTCAGGCTCGACTGCACGGTCGTGCTCGATTCCGGCGAGAAGTCCGATCCGGCGGCCTACGATGACCGCTCCTGGATCACCGCCACCTGGACCGAAGACGGCCGCCGCGTGGCCGCGCTCCTCCACCACGAGTACCAGGCCAACGAGCATCCCGGCCGCTGTCCCGCGGGGACCTACATGGCCTGCTGGTACAACACGATCACGGCCGCCGCCTCCCTGGACGGCGGCCGGAGCTTCCTCCGGAAAACCCCGCCCGTGGTGGTCGCTGGCGCGCCGTTCCGGCAGGACATCGACCAGGGGCATCACCGGGGCTTCTTCAACCCGTCGAACATCGTCGCGGACGGGAAAGAGCGGTATTTCCTGGCCTCGACCACGGGCTGGACCCGACCCGGCAGCGATCAGGAGGCGGGCGTCTGCCTGTTCCGCAGCGACGATCCCGCCGACCCAACGCGCTGGCGGGCCTGGACCGGCACCGGCTTCACCGCAGCCTTCCCGGATCCCTATCGGGCCACGCATCCCAACCGGGCCACCTGCCGGCCGGTGGGGCCGTTCCCGGGGCCGGTCGGAGCCGTGGTCCGCCATCGCGGCTCGGGAGCCTGGATCGCCGTGTTCATGGCCAAGGCGGGCGAGGGCTTCGCGCGGTCCGGGTTCTACTGGACCAGTTCCCGCGATCTCCTCGCCTGGGACACGCCGCGCCTGCTCGTGGAGGGCGCCACGCTCTACGACGATCCCTGCACGGCGACCGCCCCGCTGATCGCCTATCCGTCGCTCCTCGATCCGGATGCCAAGGGGCGCAATTTCGACGATGTCGGCGACACGGCGCTCCTGACCTACGCGAGCCTGCGGGTCGAGGGCTGCACGATCACCTCCGACCGGGACTTGGTCCGCCGCCCCGTGGCGATCCGCGTCTGGCCCTGATCCGGCTTGACGGGACCGCGATCGCCGCACCCGTCAGGCGCGACCGCCACGGGATCCCCATGCACGAAGCCCGCCCGGAGGCGGGGGCCACGATCGCCGAGGCCTACCGCACGCGGCTCTCCTGAACGGCCCGCTCAGCGGCCCGGCCGGTCGGCGGCCCGTACAACAGGGCGCCGGCCTCGGCAGAACCCGTGGGCAGACCGATCCGCTGGCAGAGCACGGTGCCCAGGGTCAGGCTCAGCATCAATGCGGTGGTCGAGAGCAGCACCGTGGTCGCCCGGGCATAGGCGCGCCCGGCATGGATCAGCACGCAGCCGCAGGCGAAGATCGTGATGGCCTGAAACAGATGCTGCACGGGCGCCGTCCTCTCGGGCCGCGGAAGCCTGTCCGGGCCGGCCTGGATCGTCCGCGGGCGGCGTGAAAACGCGGTTAACGTCGGGTATAGCATCGTTATGCGAGTCGGGTGTTGAAGGACCTTGTATGAGCGCGTCCAGGATCCCCGAGGAGGCGGTTGGCGCGATCCCGCCCGGGTCGGTGGCGACCCGTGAGAGTGCGGCGCTCGGGTCGGGCGCCGTCGGCGCGGGAGCCCTGGGCGCCTCGGCGCTGGGGGCGCTCGCCGTCGGGGTCGCGGCCATCGGCGCGGTGGCGCTGGGCGCCTTCGCGATCGGCCGCCTGTCGGTGGCGCGTGCCCGGGTCGGTTCCCTGGAGGTCGGGTCGTTGAAGGTCGGATCGCTGGAGATCGACACGCTCACGGTGCGGTCGCTGCGCACGCCGCAGCAGGATTGACCCCAGGGCACGCTTGCCGGGCCGCCGCCCCGGAGGCGAACGCGAGGACAGGGTGCGATGACCGATCCGAAGCCGCCCTTCCGCGCCACGGACGCGGTGGATGCCCTCGGCGAGACCGAGGGCGATTTCGTCCTCCCGCTCTGCCTGCCACGGCCCAGCCTGCTGGTCGGCGAGGATCTCGCCGTCGTGGTGCTCGACACGATACACGGCCAGCGCGTGGGTCTGCCCCTCTCGCCGCAGGGCGTCGCGGATCTTCACTCCGTGCTGGGGGAGGCTCTGCGCCTGCTGCAGGCGCGGGATGGCGGTGCGGTTCAGTGACCGGGGTCGATCCTCCGGGATCCGATGCCTCCGCGCGCTAAGGCTTCGTTGAGACGCCGCGCGTAACCCTGACGCCGCCCTTCCCGCGTGGCGGCCGATGCGCGCTTCTCCCGTCCTCCTCGTGCTGCTGGCTGCCGGCGCGCCCGCGCAGGCCCGGCCCGCGACCTTCCTGGCGGTGCATGCCCTCGGCATGGCGGCGCTGCCGTCGGTCCCGCCGCACGCCGCGCCAGTGCCGGAGGGGCGTACCCGCTTCCTCCCGCTCATCGCCCGCGAGGCCGCGGGTACCGGCCTTCCGGTCGCCGTGGCCGATGCCGTCGCCCGGATCGAGAGCGGCTACGATCCGGCGCTGGTGGGCAGCGTCGGCGAGGTCGGGCTGATGCAGGTCCGGCCCACCACCGCGGCGATGCTGGGATTCCGCGGCACGGTGGCGGACCTGGCGGCGCCGGAGATCAACGTCCGCTACGGCGTGCGCTACCTGGCGGAGGCATGGCGCCGGGCCGACGGCGACCTGTGCCGCGCGCTGATGAAGTACCGGGCGGGCCATGGGTCGGAGGTGATGTCGCGCCTGTCGCAGCTCTACTGCGCCCGCGCCCAGGCGATCCTGTCCGACTCCGAGGGGCGCCTCGGCCCCGGCCGGTCGGCCGTTCCGGTGCGGCTCGCCGCCGTGGCTGCGGCCGACCCGCGGCACGGCCGGGCGGCGCCTGCTCCGGCGGCCCCGCGTTCGTTCTGGGAGGTTCATCGGGCCCGCATCGCCCGGCTCAACACCGCCGTCGTGGCGCGCTGGCGGGCACGCGGATGGGCGCCGAGCGGCGCCGCGGCCGCGCTGGCGACGGAGCGCGCGGGCGGCTGACGGCGCGGATCGGCCCGGCTCAATCCGCGGGCTGCGGCTCCGGTTCGTCCGACCGCGCCCCCCGGGCCACCTCCCGCATCTCCAGATCCGGCAGCGGGCGCTGGAGGCGGAGGGCCTCGGCGGTGGGGGCTTCGAGCCAGGTCGCCCACTCCTCGGGCTTCGTGAGCAGCACCGGCATCGCCTTGGGATGGACCGGACCGACGACGCCGTTCGCCTCCGTCGTCAGGAAGGAGAACAGCCGGTGCTCCTCGGCGACCCGGTCGGGGTTCTCGCGCTTCGTCCCGCGCACGCCCGTCCACGGGCGCCAGATCCCCGCGAAGGCGAAGAGCGGCCGATCCACGTCCAGGGCGAACCAGACCGGCGTCTTGCGCGGCTTGGTGTCGGCGTATTCGCTGAAGGCGGTCACCGGCACGAGGCAGCGGTGGGCGACCCCGAGCCACGGGCGCCAGTGCGGGCTCGCCACGTTGCGCACGTTGGTGACCGGATGCTCGCCGAACGCCTTCGGCCCCGGCATGCCCCAGCGCATCATGACGAGATCCCGGCCGGACGCGCCGTTCAGCACCACGGGTGCCAGCTGGTCCGGAAAGATAGCCGGCAACAACGGCAGGTTTCCGGTGCGGTCCTCTGTGATCCCGAAGGCCCGGCGCAGATCCGCCGGTCCGGTCCGCAGGCTGTAGAGGTTGCACATGGCACCGTCCGCCGATCCGGGCGCAGCCGTGCGCCAAGCTTCGATGCCGTTCTCGGCGCGGACGGCCGAAGCGTCAACGTCGCTCCATGATCGGCTCAGCCGCCGGTCGGCGGCCCACGCCCAACCAAACTCCGGGCGTGCCCACAAGCCTGTCGGGGCTTCGGACATCCCGGGGGCTCGGTAAGGCCAGGCGGCGTGCGACCGCCCGGCCGCACCTCAGAGGTGAAACACCACCTTCACGCAGCCGTCCTTCTTGTCGCGGAAGGTCTTGTAGAGGTCTGGGCCGTCCGCAAGGTTCTCGGATCGGTGCGTGATCAGGGAGGTCATGTCGAACTTGCCCTCCTGGATTAGCTTGGTCAGCGTCTCCAGAAAGCGCTTCACGTGGGTCTGGCCGCTCTTGATGGTCAGCCCCTTCTGCACGATCGAACCCATGTTGACCGGCAGCGGACCGCCGTAGACGCCAGGCACCGAGACGATGCCGCAGGGCCGTACCGCCTTGATCGCCTCGGCGAGCGCGTAGGGCCGCTCGGTGGCGGTCAGCTTCTCCTGGACGGTGGACAGCATGCCGGTGATGCCGCCATGGCCGGCGCTCGCCTCCATGCCGACGCAGTCGATCACCGCGTCGGCGCCCTGGCCCTTGGTGATGTCCTTGATCCGCTCGAAGACATCCTCATTCATGAAGTCGATGATGTCGGTGGCGCCGACCTTCCTCGCCAGGGCGATGCGCTCGGGCACCGTCTCGATGACGATGATCCGCTCGGCGCCCATGATCTTGGCCGACTGGATGGTGAAGATGCCGACCGGCCCGGCGCCCCAGATTGCGATGGTCTCGCCGCCCTGGATCTCGCAATGCTCGGCGGCCTGCCAGCCGGTGGGCAGGATGTCGGTGAGGAACAGGACCGACTCGTCGTCCATGCCGTCGGGCACCTTCATGGGCGCCACGTCGGCCATCGGCACGCGCACGTACTCGGCCTGGCCGCCCGCGTAGCCGCCGGTGAGGTGCGAGTAGCCGAACAGGCCGGCGGTGGTGTAGCCGAACTGCGCGGCGGCCATCTCGGCGTTGCGATTCGAGCGCTCGCACACCGAGTAGTTGCCGAGCTTGCACTGGCGGCACGCGCCGCAGTTGATGTTGAAGGGCACGATGATCCGGTCGCCCTTCTTGAACTTGGTGAAGCCCTGACCGACCTCGACCACCTCGCCCATGAACTCGTGGCCGAGGACGTCGCCGCTCTCCATGGTGGGCATGAGCCCGTCCATCAGGTGCAGGTCCGAGCCGCAGATCGCGCAGCTCGTCACCTTGATGATCACGTCGCGGGCATCCTCGATGACGGGGTCCGGGACCGTGTCGCAGCGGATATCGTTCCGTCCGTGCCAGCACAGGGCCTTCATGGCAGGCGTCTCCAGAGGTCATCATGCCATGGCTGGGAGCCAGCCATCTCACGGAGTAAGCCCGGCTCGGCACGGCCAAGTTCCGGCCGATGCGGGCGCGACGGCAGTCCCCTGCCCGAGCCGGTCCATGCGGGACCCGACCGTCGCCATCGCCGGTTATCAGCCCGGCGGGCCGCCGCGCGCTCGCGCTTGCCGATCGCGTTTGGGTCCCAGACCCCAGCGTCCCAGGGCGCGCCGCGCGGTCCCGACGATCCGATCCATCCTCCCGCGAGTCCCCATGCCGAGCAGCCCTGTCCTCCAGCCCGTCACGATCGGCGCGCTGAACCTGAAGAACCGGGTCGTGATGGCGCCCCTGACGCGCAGCCGCTCCGACGACGCGGGCGTGCCGCCTGACTTCGCCGCTGACTATTATGGGCAGCGGGCGAGCGCCGGCCTGATCGTCGCGGAGGCGACCAACATCTCGCCCCAGGCCGCGGGCTACGCCTTCACGCCGGGGATCTGGTCCGACGCGCAGGTCGAGAGTTGGACCCGGATCGTCCGGACGGTCCACGCCAACGACGGGCTGATCTTTCTCCAGCTCTGGCATACCGGGCGGATCTCGCACCCCGACCTCCAGCCGGGCGGCGGTGTGCCGGTCTCGGCCTCGGCGATCCGGCCCGAAGGCACCGCCTTCACTCGCGCGGGCATGAAGGCGCATGTCACGCCCCGGGCGCTGGAGACCGACGAGATCCCGGGCATCGTGGCCGATTATCGCCGGGCCGCCGAGAACGCCAAGCGCGCCGGGTTCGACGGCGTGGAGATCCACTCCGCCAACAACTACCTGCTCGAGCAATTCGTGCGCGATTCGACGAACCGGCGCACCGATCAATACGGCGGCTCTGTCGAGAACCGCCTGCGCTTCCCGTTGGAGGTGGTTCGGGCCGTCACCGAAGTCTGGGGCGGCGGTGAGCGCGTCGGCATCCGGATCTCACCGACCACCACGCAGCCGGGCGAGACGCCCCTCGATTCCAATCCGAATGCCACCTACGGCGCCTATCTCGACGCGCTCAACGGGTTCGGCCTGCTCTACGTCCACGCGATCGAGGGTGTGACGCAGCAGACCCGCGACGCGCCGGACGGCGTCGATCTCACCGCTCTGCGTCGCAGGTTCAAGGGCGCCTATATCGGCAATAACGGCCTGACCCTGGATCTGGCCGAGAAGGAGCTGACGGAAGGCCGGGCCGACCTGTTCAGCTTCGGTCGGCCGTATCTCGCCAATCCGGACCTCGTGGAGCGCTTCGCAACCGGCGCGCCGATCGCGGAGGCGCCGAAGGCGTACTGGTACGGCGGCGGCGCGAACGGTTATTCCGATTGGCCCGGCCTGCACGGGCCGGTGCCGGTGCGCCGTTGATCGGCGGACACGGTCCGCTCCCGGCCGAATGGTTTACGAATGTTTCACGTGAAACGTCGCCATTCACGTCGGGTTTACCAAAGAGGCTGCTTCGACCAGGCCCGGTGGCGCACCCGGATCGCGGCATCGCCGTTTTCGCGAGCGGCACGAAGCAAGCCGGGGTGCCACCTCGACCAGGGCGAGGGGACGGAGATCGATCCCGTTTCCCCGATGGCGTCGGTTCAGCCCGTCGACGGATGCCCTGTCAGGCGATCCCGTCGATGCCGATATGAAGCTGTTCGGGACCGCGGAGGGAGGCACCGGGCCGGTAGGGCGGATCCCGCATCAGCCGCGGCGCGACGAGACGGCGGCTCAGCGCCACGAGGGCGATCTCGGCCTCGATCCGCGCGAGGGGCGCGCCGACGCAGTAGTGCAGGCCGCCGCCGAAACCGAAATGCTCGATGTCCGGGCGATCGGGATCGAACCGGTCGGGCCGGTCGAACCGGGCGGGGTCGCGGTTCGCCGCGGCGAAAAGCAGAATGACCGGCGCGCCCTTCGGGATCGTCTCCCCCGCGAGCGGGATCGCCCCGAGAGCCTTCCGGGTCCGGAAATGCACCGGGGGCTCGTATCGCAGGACCTCCTCGATCAGCCGCGGGGCCCGCTCGGGATCGGCGCGCAGGCGCTCCAGCTCCGCAGGGTGGCGCAGCAGGGTCAGCATCGCGTTGGTGATCAGATTCACCGTCGTCTCATGGCCGGCGACCAGCAGCAGGATCGCGGTGGCGATCAGGTCGAAGTCGCTCATCTGCTTCCGGCCGCCAGGCCCGGGCGCGGCGAGCCCGCTCAGCATGTCGGCGGCCGGATGCCGGCGCTTCTCGCGGATGAGATCGCGCATGTAGCCGGAGATCGCGTCGAAGGCCGCCACCGTGCGTCGGCGGGTCTCGACGTCGCCGCGCGCGTCCGGCTCGAGGGCCGTGGCGAGCTGCGTCGCCCAGGACTGGAATCGGGGCTCGTCGGATTCCGGCACGCCGAGCAGTTCGCAGATCACCGAGACGGGCAGCGGATAGGACAGGTGGTCCACGAGACAGATCTCGCTGCGGCCGCGGCATGCATCGAGGAGGCCGTCCACCTCCCGGGCCACACGATCGCGCAGGCCCTGGACGCGCGGGATGGTGAACTCCCGCATCACCGCCGCGCGCAGAGTGTCGTGGTCCGGCGGATCGCGGAAGATCAGCGGCCGGTGCGCGGTGGCGATGCGACTGCGGATCGGGTTGAGGATCCAGTCGCGGATGGGATTGCCGGTGGGGGGGCGCTTGAACGGCGGTAGATCCTCCGAACTGAGCCGCGGATCGAAGAGCACGGTGCGGATCGCCGCATGCGTGCTCACCACGTAGCTGCCGTCGCGCTGGCGGGCGACCGGTCGTTCCCGCAGGCGTGCGTAGAGCGGGTATGGGTCGGCCCGGTTGGCCGGGTCCATTACGGCGGAGAAGAGCGTGTCGTCAGGCATGCGTGACCTCGGCGGGAAGCGCCGCCGGAACGGTCGCCCGCGGCACCGGGAAGCCGGGGACGGCGGTCTCGATGCGGGGCTGGTCGGTGGCGTCCGCGATCGGCGGAAACGCGGCGCCGACCCGGATCGCCTCCGCGTAGGCCGGCAGCCAGCGGGCCTGATCGAAGGACACGGCCCCGATGCTGCGCCCCGCGCGGCCGTAGACCGCGAGGAAGCGCCGGGACGCCCGCGAGCCCTGCACCACGGCGACCGAATCCGCGCCTCCGGCCAAGCCGACCAGCTTGATGTTGATGCCGAACTGGCTCGACCAGAAGGCCGGCAGGTGCTCGTAGGCGCGCTGGTCTCCGGGGCCGGCCAGCATGTTGCGGGCGGCGTGAGCGGCCTGCTCGACGGCGTTGCTCCAATGCTCCACCGAGACCGATCGCCCGCCGTAGAGCCGGATCGGCCAGCGTGCGACGTCGCCGGCCACGTAGATGTCGGGGCAGGGCGTGCCGCCCGCATCGCGGGCCCGGCAGGCCTCGTCGCAGGTCACGCCGCCGGGATCTGCCATGAGGCCGGCGCCGCTGAGCCAGCCCGTGGCCCGGGTTGCGCCCAGGGCCGCGATGACGAGGTCGGTCTCGAGGGCCTGTCCGTCCGCCAGCCGGGCGCGCGCCACCCGGCCCGCGGCATCGCCCTCGAAGGCCCGGACCATCGCGCCGGGACGGAAATCCGCGCCGGAATCGCGCAAGCATTCGGCGATCACGCGTCCGACATAGAGTCCCAGCGCGTTGGCCAGGGGCGTCGGGTTCGGGTCGATCAGGGTCACGGGTAGGCCGAGGTCCCGCAGGCACGAGGCGGCCTCGCACCCGATCAGGCCGCCGCCGACGATGAGAACCCGGCGCGGGCCGGCGGCCAGGGCCGCCCGCAAAGCCGCCGCATCGTCGCGGCCCCGGAGCGTGTGGATGCCAGCGAGGTCGCCCCCGGCCTCGGTCGGCCACGACCGCGCCTCGGCTCCCGTCGTGATGAGGAGCTTCTCGTATGCCAGGGCGGAACCGTCGGCGAGCCGGATCGTGCGGGCCTCGCGATCAAGGGACACGGCGGCGCTCCCGAGCCGCCAGCGGGCCCGCAGGGGGGCGAGTTCCGGCAGCCGCGTCGCCCCGGCCTCCAGCTTGCCGGCGAGGACGTGCTTCGACAGGGGCGGACGGTCGTACGGGCGGTAGGGCTCGGCACCCACGAGGGTCAGGGGGCCGTCGTAGCCGCCCTGCCGGAGGGCCTCCGCGCCGCGCAGGCCCGCCAGCGAGGCGCCAACCACGACGATGCCGGCAGGCTCAGGGGTCACGGCGTCTCTCCGTCATCCGCGCCGGCCTGGAGGCGGATGGCACGGACCGGGCAGGCCTGGACCGCCCGCTCGATCGCCCCGCGCCGCTCGGCCGGCGGCGCGGGATCGTAGAACAGGATCTCGTGGCCGTGCAGCACGAATGCGTCGGGGGCCGCGTAGCAGCACTGGGCATAGCCCTGGCAGCGGTTGAGATCGACGACGACGCGCAGGGGCCCGCCCCCGACCCCGGGACCGGACGGCGCGCTCACGCCGACCTCATCAGCGGCACCGCGAGACCCGCACCGATGCCGCGCACCGGGCCCGTGCCTGCAAGGTCGTCGATCGCCGTCATGATGCCGGCCATGGCGTCCCGGGCCGCGAAGGCGTCGCGCATCGTACCGGCGCGCTGCCGGAAGCCGGGCTCGTCGAGCACCCGCGCCACCGCCGCGCCGATCGCGTCCGAACTCGGCGTGTTGGTCGCGAGGTTGAGGCCGACGCCGGACCAGCCGATGCGCGCGTTCACCTCCGCCTTGTCCTCGGTGAGGCCGGCGGAGACGATCGGGACGCCGGCGGCGAGCGCCTGCGAGACGCTGCCGTAGCCGCCGTTGGTCACGAGCACGCTGACCCGCGGCAGCAGATCGCGGAACGGCAGGAACTCGGAGACGCGGGTGTTGGCCGGGATCGGCCCGCGCAGGGCGTCGACGGGGCGCCCGCCGGTGGTGGCCAGGACGAGGAGGTCGTCGCGACCCGCCAGGGCGGCGAGAGTCGGCTCGACCAGCTCGCCGAAATCCGCGTTGGCCAAGGTCCCCTGCGTCACCAGGATGACGGGCCGGCCCGCCGCATTCGCCGCCTCCAGCTCCGGCCACCAATCCGGCAAGGGAGCCGGCGGCGCGGGCGGCTCCAGCAGCCCGATGAAGCGTACGCCCGGCGGCAACGCGCCGTAATCGTACTCGAAGCCCGGCACGGTGGGCTGGAGGAACAGGTCGGGCAGCACCACGATGGAGTGCGGCAGCGAGGCCGGCAGCGGCGGCAGGCCGAGCTTGGCGAGCTGGCCGTCGGCGTAGGCGCGGACCGGGTTGGCGAAGGCCGCATCCATGCCGGCCTTCATGGCCGCGTAGCGGACCCGCTCGGCCTGGTCGCCGGCGGGGGGAGGCCGAGGCCGATCGGAGCGTGGTCGGGCCGTTCCAGGAACAGGAAGCTGACGTTGACGGTCACGATGGGCGGCCGCGGCGCCGTGTCGAGGAGGAGCGGCAGCACGCCGAGGAACATGCTGCCGGCGACGATCACGTCCGGCGCCTCCTCGGCGATCAGGCGCCGGAGGGTCGCAGCCTGCACCGGCATGGGATCGACGAAGCGCCGCTCGAACTCGCGCCGGTAGCGCTCCGGGCCGGCGGGCAGCTCGGTCTCGCGGTATTCCGCGGACCGGTTGTCCGGATAATCCGTGAAGCGCAGGCCCGCCGCCTCGATCTTCCCGCGGAACGCCGCATCACTCAGCATCAGGACGGTGTCGCCCCGCGCGGCGGCGGCCCGGCCGATGGCGAGCAGCGGGTTCACGTGGCCGGTGAGGGGGGATGCGGCGATCAGGATCTTCATCTCGGGCTCCTCGAGCGAGGCCAGCGGGGCCGGCCTGGCTCCTCGTCATGGTCCTGGCGCCGTCCGGCGCCTGAGGCGCGCCCGCGGCGGCCTCAACAGAGCAATCGCACGCCAAGATACATGGTTACGCCCGGACACAGGCTTCGTGCGGCGACGCACAATTCGGGCCGCTGGAGGTGGCCTTCGATCGTGTCGCGCCGCCGACTTTGCGGAGCGGAGCGAAGCCAGCCGGCGGGCGCCTTCCGCCGCGCTTCCGCGCCTCCCTCGGCCGCTCCGCTCCGCACGCGATGAGGGGGCGCTGCTGCGACCGGCGGCGTCAATCGACCACGATCACCCGGTTCGGCAACTCGTCCGGATCGTCCGGCCCGGCCGGGAGATGGTCCGCCAAGCGGGCGCCAACCCGTTCCACCGCCACCGTCAGTCCGGCTTCGACCTCGCCGCGCCCGAGGGCCGGCACGAGGTCGTTCAGGACGCCGTCCCAGACCTCCTGCGGGATCCGTCCCAGAACGCCGAGATCGGCGACGATCTCGGCGTGCCGTTCGGCGAGCGACAGGTAGAGCAGCACGCCGGTGCGGGCGCGGGTCCGGCTCAGGCCGCGGGACCAGAAGGCGCGGCGGGCCGCCTCCCGGGCGCGGGCGCGGCGCAGGCTCCGCGGCACCAGGGCGAGGCGCAGCCGCTCCTGCTGGCTCGCCAGGAGCAGGAAGGCGACCAGGGCCGCCTGGGCGAGCAGGATCGAGGCCGCGCTCCAGGCGGTCAGCGCGATCAGGGGCCAGGGCAGAATCAGCGCGGCCACCAGCACAGCCAGCAGCACCACCGAGCGATAGGCGCCCGCCTGCCGGCACACCATCACGACGATCTCGCCGGAGGTGCCGGCCTCGGCCCGCGCCACCACCCGGGCGAGGCGCGCCTGCGCATCGGCTGTCAGCACGTCGGCGCTCCTACCAGTCACCGGATGCTCCCCCGCCGCCCGACGAGCCGCCCCCGCCGGAAAATCCACCGCCGAAGCCGCCGGATGATCCGCCGTCGGAGAAGCCGCCGCCCCATCCGCCCGAGCCGGGGCCCGGCAGGATCACGACGCCGCCGCGGCGCCCGAACCCGGCCCGTCCGCCGGCCCGGTTCATGCGCCACGCGACGAACAGGACGATCAGGAACAGACCGATGAACAGCGCGACCTGCGCGGGATCGACCTCGTCGGTGCGCACCTGCGGCTTGCGCTGCCACTCCTGCGCGTCGCCCGCCAGGATCGACAGGATGCCGTCGACCCCCGCGTCCAGCCCGCCGTAATAGTCGCCGGTCTTGAAGCGCGGGGTGATCGCGCTCGCGATGATCACCCGCGAGAGCGCGTCGGTCAGCGCGCCTTCGAGCCCGTAGCCGACCTCGATCCGGACCTTGCGCTCGCTCGGCGCCACCAAGAGGAGGACGCCGTTGTTGGTCTTGGCCTGCCCGAGCTTCCACGCGCGGAACAGACGGTTGGCGTAGTCCTCGACGGTCGTGCCCTGGAGGTTCGGGACCGTCGCCACGACCACCTGATCCGAGGTCTTGTCCTCATGCGCCTTCAGCTTGGCTTCGAGCGCGCCGCGCTGATCGGGCGTGAGGATCCCGGCCGCGTCGACCACGCGGCCGGTGAGGGTCGGGAAGCTCAGCTCCGCCGCCAGCGCGCCGACCGCGTAGACCGCGAGACACGCGGCGATGACGGCGAGCGCCAGGGCAAGCCGCACCCGTACGGGGATGCTCCAGCCCACGGGCCGACCCTAGAACTTCACGTTCGGCGGCCGGTCGGCGTTCGGCGTGGCCGTGAAGGTCTCCATGGGCTTGGCGTCGGGATAGAGGAACGCCGCGATCCAGCGGCCCGGAATCGTGCGCACCTCGGTGTTGTAGGCCTGGACGGCCCCGATATAGTCGCGCCGCGCCACCGCGATCCGGTTCTCGGTGCCCTCGAGCTGGGATTGCAGGGCCAGGAAATTCTGGTTCGATTTGAGATCCGGATACTTCTCCACCGTCACCAGCAGGCGCCCGAGGGCGCCGGAGAGCTGGTTCTGGGCGTCCTGGTACTCCTTGAACTTCTGCGGGTCGCTCACCGTGGAAGCGTCGACCTTCACGCTCGAGGCCTTCGCGCGCGCCTCGGTCACGCCGATCAGCACGTCCTTCTCCTGCTGGGCGTAGCCCTTCACGGTCTCGACGAGGTTGGGGATCAGGTCGGCGCGGCGCTGGTACTGGTTCTGCACCTCGCTCCAGGCGGACTTCGCCTGCTCCTGCAGCGTCGGCACCCGGTTGATGGCGCCGCAGCCCGAGAGCCCCGTGGCCACCAGGATCATCGTCAGCACCGCGAGGAGGCGGGCCATCGCGGGCGGCCGGCGCAGGTTGCCGGCATACAGACTCGGATTCATGTCGTGCCCCTCCCGGCCGGGACACGCCCGGCCCAACGATCACAGATCCGAGAGATAGGTCCCGCAACGCCTACGGTTAAGCCCTCCGCGCGGCGTGCCGCGAGAACCGTCGGGACATGCGCGGCGCAACGGCTCGGACGGGTGCGCGTTCGACACGGGTCGAGCCGACAGGCGCGGATGCGCGGAGCCCAGGGATGGAAGCAGAACTCGCCGGTCACCTCAGGGCCGCGACAGCGGTCGCGCGGCGTCACGCCCTGGCCTTCGTGGCGCCCTCCGGCAAGGACGCGCTGCCCTGGTCGGTGATCGAGGCGTACGACGCCGTGGTGCGCGGCCACGTGGAGCGGGATCCACGGCTCGAGGACGAGCGCGATCAGGTCCTGATCGCCGCCGTGAAGCTCGCCGAGACCCCCCTCGACGAGGGCGAGGACGAGATCGCGGCGGCGCGCGCGCGCCTCGTGTCGGCGATCGACGGCCTGGAGCGGGCTGTGCTGCGCTTCGGTGTGGTCAACCGCAAGGCCGCGAAGTTGGGCTACGGCACCCATGGCCAGCCGGTCGGGTCCCGGGACTGAGCCGCGGCCGTCGAGCGCGAAGCCCGTGTCCGCCGATCTGCCCGCCGCCGCGATTCTGAGCCGCCTCGATCTCAAGACGCTGCGCCTGTTCGCGGCGATCTGCGAGGAGGGCACGCTCAACGGCGCGGCCCGTCGCGCGGCCATCGCCCCATCGGCGGTGAGCAAGCGTCTCGCGGAACTGGAGCACGCCCTCGGCTGCACCCTGCTCACCCGGGAGCCCCGGGGCATGCGCCCGACGCCCGCGGGCGAGACGCTGCTGCATCACACGCGCCGCATGCTGGCGAGCGCCGAGCAGATCGCCCTGGAACTCGCCGAGCATGCCCGGGGCGTGCGCGGCTTCGTGCGGGTGCTCGCCAACCTCTCGGCCATCGTGGAATTCCTGCCCGAGGATCTGCAGGCCTTTCTGGCGGTGCAGCCCGCGATCCGGCTCGATCTGGAGGAGCGTCCGAGCGGCGGCGTCGTGGCGGGGGTCGAGGAGGGGCTCGCGGATCTCGGCATCTGCGCGGGCGGCACCGAGACCCGGTCCCTCTCGGCCCATCCGTATCGGTCCGACCGCCTCGTCCTGGTGATGCCGGCGGACCATCCCCTGAGCGGCCGGGACGCCGTCGCCCTGGCCGACACCCTCGACTACGACCATGTCGGGATGCACGCGGCGAGCTCGATCTACGCGGCGTTGCGGGACGAGGCGCGGCGCCTCGGCCGTCCCCTGCGGCTGCGGATGCACGTGCCGAGCTTCGACGCGATCTGCCGGATGGCCCAGGTCGGGATGGGACTCGGCACTGTCCCGGAGCATGTCTACGCCCTGCTGGGACCGCCGATGCGCCTCGCGGCCGTCCCGCTCACGGATCCCTGGGCGCGGCGCACCCTGCGCCTCGTGGTCCGGCCGGGGTCCCTGACGCCCGCCGCGACGCTGTTGCTGGACCATCTTCGGGGGGGCTGCATCCAGCAGGGCTGAGGATTCATGATGACAGATCGCGCCGCCTCTTGGCGTCGATTGCAACACCGCACCCGCACCGTCATTCCGGGACTGCGCCGCAGGACCCGGACTCCAGAACCGCGACGGGTGCCTTGCTCGGCTGCTGCCTGCGGCTCTGGAGTCCGGGCTCGCCTTCGGGGCCCCGGAAGGACGGGATGGATGCTTCGAGGCGCAGGCTTATCGCGGTCACATAAGCTCGCGATCCGCCGCGTCCTGGGGAGCTGCGTTCTCCGCTCGCGAACGCACGTTAGTGCATGGCGTTTTGGACTTAAAATGCCGAACGACAGTATTCATACAATCAATAAGTCATGGAGGAGAGAATGTCCGGTCCGCTCAGCGGTATCCGTGTTCTTGAACTGGGTCAGCTGATCGCCGCGCCGTTCGCGACGCGCCTGATGGCCGAGTTCGGCGCCGAGGTGATCAAGGTCGAGCCCCCGGGCGAGGGCGATCCCCTGCGCAAGTGGCGCAAGATGCACGAGGGCACGTCCCTCTGGTGGTACCTGCAGTCGCGCAACAAGAAGTCGATCGCCGTCAATCTGAAGTCTCCAGAGGGTCTCGACGTCGTCAAGCAGCTCGCCACGAGCGCCGACGTGGTGGTGGAGAACTTCCGACCCGGCGGCCTGGAGAAGCTCGGCCTCGGCTGGGACGTGCTCTCGGCACTGAACCCCAACCTCGTGATGGTCCGCATCTCGGGCTACGGCCAGACCGGCCCCTACCGCGACCGTCCCGGCTTCGGCGCCATCGGCGAGTCGATGGGCGGTATCCGCTTCACCACCGGCAGCCCGGAGGCGCCCCCGGCCCGCGTCGGCGTCAGCATCGGCGACACCCTGGCCTCCCTCCACGGCGTGATCGGCGCGCTGATGGCGCTCCTGCGGGTCAAGACCGGGCAGGGCGCCGGGCAGGTGATCGACGTCTCCCTGGTGGAGAGCGTGTTCAACGTGATGGAGAGCCTCGTCCCCGAATACGACCTGCTGGGCGAGGTCCGCACCCGCACCGGCGGCGCGCTGCCGGGCATCACGCCCTCGAATACCTATCCCACGCGGGACGGCGGTTACGTGGTCATCGCCGGCAACAGCGACCCGATCTTCCGCCGCCTGATGACGGCGATCGGCCGTCCCGACCTCGCGGACGACCCGGCGCTGCGCAACAACGAGGGCCGCTCCAAGCAATCCGCGATGCTGGACGGCCTCATCGCCGACTGGTCGAGGACCAAGACCGTCGAGGAGGCGCTCGCCGCCCTCGACGCGGCCGACGTGCCGGCCGGCCGGATCTACTCGGTGGCCGACATCGTCGCCGACCCGCACTATCAGGCGCGCGACATGATCCTGCAGGCGGAGCTGCCCGGCGGGACCCAGGTCAAGATGCCCGGCATCGTGCCGAAGCTGTCCGACACCCCCGGCGCGGTGCGCTGGCAGGGTCCGGCGCTCGGCGCCCACACGGATTCGGTGCTCGGCGAGCTCGGCCTCGACGCCGACCGCATCGCCGCCTTGCGCGAGAAGGGAGCGGTGGCATGAGCGGCGACGCCATGATCGTCCAGGAGGTCGCCACCCGCGACGGCTTCCAGATCGAGCCCGTCTTCGTGGCGACGGCGGAGAAGATCCGCCTGATCGACGCGCTCTCGGAGGCCGGCTTCAGCCGCATCGAGGTCTCGTCCTTCGTGTCGCCGAAGGCTGTTCCGGCGCTCGCCGACGCGGCCGAGGTTTTTTCAGGGATCCGGCGCCGGCCCGGCACGGTCTACGTCGCCCTGGTGCCGAACCCCAAGGGTGCCGAGCGGGCGCTCGCCGCCAAGGTCGACGAGATCAACCTCGTCGCCTCGGTGAGCGAGACCCACAACCGCGCCAACATGGGCATGAGCCCGGCCGACTCCATCGCCGGCTTCGCGCGGATCATGGATTCGGTGCGCGGCGCGCCCGTCAGCACCAACGCCACGGTGGCCACCGCCTTCGGCTGCCCCTTCGAGGGTGACCAGCCGGTCGACACGGTGGTGGCGCAGGTGGAGCGCTACCTGTCGCTCGGCGTCGACGGGGTGACGCTCGCCGACACCACCGGCATGGCCAACCCCCGACAGGTGGCGCGCCTCGTCGCCCGCGTGCTGCCGCTCGTCGGCGCCGGGCGCCTGACGCTCCACTTCCACAACACCCGCGGCCTCGGCCTCGCCAACGTGCTGGCCGCCTTCGACACCGGCGCCCGGCGCTTCGACGCGGCGCTCGGCGGCCTCGGCGGCTGCCCGTTCGCGCCGGGTGCCACCGGCAACATCTGTACCGAGGACCTCGTCAGCATGGCCCACGAGATTGGCGTGCCCACGGGCCTCGATCTGCCGGCGCTGATCGGACTGTCGCGGGACCTGCCCCGCCTCGTGGGGCACGACGTTCCCGGTCAGGTCGCCAAGGCCGGACGCCCCTGCGACCTGCATCCGGCGCCCGCCAGGGCGGCGTGAGCCGCGGCCATCACCGCGACACTCAAGCGCCGACGGCTCTGACGAACGCGCCGCGCTCCCTCCCCGCAGAGGGGGGGAGACGCGCCGCGACCGGTCCATCGCCTTTGTTCACCGCGAAAAGCCGCCCACCCGAAGGCGGCACTGCTCCCCCAATCCCAAGAAGACGGAGGAAACCCATGACCGCAGTCCTGTCGGGCGCGCCGGCGGCCGTCGAGGCCGGCGCGGTGACGGAGAACGCCGTCGTCCGCAAGGTCGCGTGGCGGCTCATGCCGCTGATCATGATCTGCTACATGTTCGCGTTCTTCGACCGCATCAACATCAGCTTCGCCAAGTTCCAGCTCCAGAGCGACCTCGGCTTCAGCAACGTCGCCTACGGCCTCGGCGCGAGCATGTTCGTGATCGGCTACGTCATCTTCGAGGTGCCCTCGAACCTCTTCCTCTACCGGGTCGGGGCGCGCCGCTGGATCGCCCGCATCATGATCTCCTGGGGCATCGCCACCGCGCTGATGATCTTCATCCGCAGCGAGTGGCACTTCTACGCGCTGCGCTTCCTGATCGGCGCCATGGAGGCGGGCTTCGCGCCGGGCATCCTCTATTACCTGACCCTGTGGTTCCCGGCTTCGCACCGCGGGCGGATCACCTCGTTCATGTTCGTGGCCTCGGCCTTCTCGGGCATCTTCGGCGCGCCGGTGGCGGGCCTGATCCTCGGCGGTCTGAACGGCGTCTGGGACCTCGCCGGCTGGCAGTGGCTGTTCCTGGCGGGCGGCCTGCCCTGCCTCGTGCTCGGCATCCTCGTGCTGACCCGCCTCGACGACCGGATCTCCGACGCCCGCTGGCTGTCCCAGCCCGAGAAGGATCTCCTGTCGAGTCGCATCGCCCACCACAATCGGGACATCGGCGACCACTCGCTCCTCGGGGCGATCAAGCAGCCGGGCTTCCTGATGATCGCGCTGATCTACTTCCTGCTGCAGATCGGCTCCTACGGGCTGAACTTCTGGGGACCGGACCTGATCAAGACCGCGAGCGGCGGGCAGGCCGCGTCCGTGGGCTTCCTGACGGCAATCCCCTACATCTGCGGGGCGATCAGCATGGTGGTGATCGGGCGCCTGTCCGACGCCTCCGGCGAGCGGCCGAAATTCGTCGCGGGCCTCGCGATCGCGGCGGCGCTCGGCTTCTTCGGCGCCGGCCTGTTCGACAAGCACATCGTGCCGCTGATGTTTGCCCTGGCCTTGCTGGGCGCCGGCATCGTGGCGTCGATCCCGACCTTCTGGACGCTGCCGGCCAAGCTCGTCACCGGCGTGGGCGCCGCGGGTGGCATCGCGCTGATCAACACGCTCGGCCAGTTCGGCGGCATCGTCAGCCCCGTGATGGTCGGCTGGGTCAAGGACCTCACCGGCTCGACCACGCCGGCCCTCTACGGGATCGGTGTGCTCTGCCTGGTCGCCGCCGGGCTCGCGCTCTTCGCCATGCCGGCGAGCCTGCGCCGCAGCGACCGTGTGGCGTGAGACGGGCCGCCGCCCCGGTGCGACCGGGGCGGCGGATCACGGAGCGCCTCCGAAGGCGGCCTGGCGGTGTTCCCGCGGCGTCAGGCCGTGGCGGTCCTTGAAGCGACGGGCGAAATGAGCCTGGCTCTGGAAGCCGCAGCCATAGGCCAGCATCCCGATCGACAGGTGGGCACAGGCCGGGTCGGCCAGCCGCGCAGCGGCAGCCTCGAGGCGGCGCTCCCAGATGTAGTCCGAGATGTGCCGGCCGCGCTCGTGGAACAGCTCCTGCAGCCGGCGCAGCGACACGCCGACCGCGGCGGCGAGATGCGGCGGGTCGAGGGTCGGATCGCCGAGATTGGCCTCGACATAGGCCTTGGCCCGCTGGACCGTGGCATTGCCGTGGACGGAGCGCGGCACCTCCCGCGCCAGCCGCTCCGCGAGGCTGGCAACGATCAGATCGACCCCGATCAACGACATGCGCGCGGCGCTGCCGGGGCTGAGCTGATCGCCCACCCGGATCAGCTCCGCGATATAGGTGTTCGCCAGGGTCGTGGAGGCGAGGTCGGCCCCGATCGTGAGGGCGGTGAACAGACGGGATGGACCCAGCACGCCCTCCAGGCGCGCGCGCGGCAGGTCAAGGATCAGCGAGCTGCCGGTCTCGATCTCGCTGACGCCCGGACGATGATCGAGGATGACGAAGTCGCCGGATCGGGCCACCGCCGCGCGGTCGTTCTGCTGCACAGCGTGGCGACCGGATTGGGTGAAGACCGCGTACAGGCGGTCGCCCCGGCCGTTTCGTCGAACCGCGTCGGGCGTCACCTCCGTGCGCGTGGAGCTTTGAACGCTCCGCGTGATCGGCAGACATCCGAACGCGGCCAGTTCGATCCGGCCCTGGAACGGTCCCGCCGCGAGGTTCCGGATCTCGTTCGGCACCATCTGATCGCACATCATGTCCCGCCAGCGGCGGAAGGCGCTTCGGGGATGGATCCCGTCCGTCGAGAAGAGCGTCCGCATCGGCCGCTATGTGTCCGGCGTCGTCTCGCAGCGCAGTGCATCCTGCGAGACCCGGGAGACGGTGAGGACCGCGATCGCAGTCACGTCCCGTCGGCCCGCGAAGGATGGGTCGTCGCGCTGCTCGATCCCGACGGGGACCAGCCGCTCGAACAGCCCCTCACGCCAGGCTTTGAAGCGGTTCCGAGCGGGACGTCCGGATGTCGAGAACAGCGGCAGCATCAGCCGCCGCCCTGTCTCGTACCGCGCGTCCGCGTGCCGAGCGGCGGCCGGGTCGATCGGCAGAGGTTCGGCGCGCGGTTTGCGGAGGCGGGAACGGTCGGCCTGCGCTGACCGATCCGCTGGAGCGCGCCCTGAGGTGGGGAGCGTCCAGCCACGGACCGATAGGGCCGGGCTGTCCGGCTGGCTGGATGCGGCGGGCACGCTCCGCTCGGCCCGGCGGGAGGGATGCGAACCGCTGCAGTCGGGCTGCCCGCCACATCGGGCCGACCCTGGAAACTGTTTCGGAGTTCGGTGCTGGCGAACGAAAACCGGGCCTGCATTGGTAAATTTTTGCCTTCAGCGCGCCGGTCGCGCGGCCGGGCAAAAAACCTCGCGCCGCCGGACAAACGCTGCCGCTCCCATATTGTATATTATCTGCAAGCTCAAGAACTGCCGAGGGGGCAACTTGAGGTAAGATTGGTCCTGCGCGTCGCGTGGGGCTTCCAGTTCGGCCCATTTCCCAAGGGGCGATCGGGTCGATCGCGCAGTAGCTGCCGGTGTGCCGCAGCGCATTCTTAGACAGTGAAGCCGAACATGAACCACCTGAACGAAATCTCCGCGCCTTCCCTGTTGCAGCAGGTCGGCGCCATCGTCGCCGCCTACGTGTCCAGGAACGCGATCGGTGTCGCGGAACTGCCGAGCCTGATCGATCAGGTTCACATGGCCATCGCGGTCCTGAAGGACCCGCCGGGAGGCGCCTACGGATCGGGCCTGTCCGCAGCGGAGGTCGAGGCCTCGATCCATCAGGACGGCCTGATCAGCTTCATCGACGGCCGGTCCTACAAGACCCTGAAGCGCCACCTCACGGCGCACGGGCTCACCCCCGAGCGCTACCGGGCCCAGTACGGCCTGCCGGCCGACTACCCGATGGTCGCCCCCGGCTACGCCGCCCGGCGCTCGCAGATCGCCAAGGCGATCCAGCTCGGCCACAAGGCCGCCTGACTGGCGATGCCCGGTCAATCGCACACCCTGGCTCCGGCGGCGACGCTCGGCCCGGAGCCGGCACAACCGGAGGCCCTGGAGCGTATCGCCAGGACCCTCGGCGTGCCGATCGCGAGCTTCTTCCCCGATCGGGATCAGTCTGACACGACCGTCGCGCAGGCCGCCGATCTCGTCGCCGCCTTCGCGGCGATCACGAGCCCGGCCGCGCGCCGCACGTGCCTGGCTTTCGTCCGGGCAATGGCGAGTTCCTGAGGGGCGGGGGCACCTCAGGAGGCCGGGCCGGGCGCCGCCCCTTCCGACCCGGGGCGGAGGACGCGCTGCCCGCCCGGCCGCATCAGAACACGTGGCGCAGGACGAAGAACAGCGCCGCGGCGAGGGTGATGGCGGCCGGCAGGGTGAGGATCCAGGCCAGCGCCATGTTGCGGACGGTGGAGGCCTGCAGCCCGGAGCCGTTGGCGGCCATCGTCCCGGCGACGCCCGACGACAGGATGTGGGTGGTCGAGACCGGCAGGCCGTAGAGTTCGGCCAGCCCGATCGTGCCGGCGGCCACGATCTCGGCCGAGGCGCCCTGCGCGTAGGTGAGATGGGTCTTGCCGATCTTCTCGCCCACCGTCACCACGATGCGCTTCCAGCCGACCATCGTGCCGAGCCCGAGGGCCAGCGCGACGCAGATCTTGACCCAGCCCGGGATGTAGCGGGTACCGGCATTGAGCAACCCGGAATAGCTCTTGAGCGTGCCCTTGTCGGCCTCCGAGAGCTCCGCCCCGGCGCCCGGGAGCAGCCGCACCGCGTCCGCGGCGAGGTACATGTCGCTGCGCAGGTTCTGCGTCTGGGCGGCCGGCACGGTGCGGATCGCGCCGTAATTCTTCACGCTGGCGGCGATGTCGTTCGAGAGCGCCGCGAGGGCGGCGTAGACCGGCGGCTGATTGAGGTCCTTGGATTTCAGCGCCTCCGTGACGGTCCGGCGCGCCTGCGCGGCCTCGGGCTGCGGCGTGCCGGCGGCCCGGGCGGAGAAGATCTGGCTCGCCGCCGTCGAGGCCTGCACGAACGCGGGGGTCGTGTCGTCCGCCATGGTGCGGTTCAGCGCGTAGGCGGTCGGGGCGGCGCCGATCAGGATCAGCATGATCAGGCCCATGCCCTTCTGCCCGTCGTTGCCGCCGTGGAAGAAGGAGACCAGCGTGCAGGTGAGGATCAGCAGGCCGCGGATCCAGAGCGGCGGGGGCGTATCACCCTTGGGGGCCTCGTAGAGATCCTTCCGGCGCACCGCGAATTTCAGGGCGAGCAGCAGCAGGGCCGCCAGCACAAAGCCGCAGACCGGGGAGAACAGCAGCGCCTTGAACACGTTGAGCGCCTGATTCCAGTCGACGCCCGCGGTGCCGTCGCCGCCGTTCATCAGCTGGTTGGCAAGGCCGACGCCGAGCACAGAGCCGATCAGCGCGTGGGACGAGGAGTTCGGCAGGCCGAAGGCCCAGGTCCCGAGATTCCAGAGGATCGCGGCCAGGAGCAGCGCGAAGATCATCGCGTAGCCGGCTCCCGATCCGACATTCAGGATCAGCTCCACCGGAAGCAGCGTCACGATGGCGTAGGCCACGGCGCCGGAGGAGAGCATCACGCCGAGGAAGTTGAAGAAGCCGGACCACACCACCGCCACGAGCGGCGGCATGGAGTGCGTGTAGATCACCGTGGCGACCGCGTTGGCGGTATCGTGGAAGCCGTTCACGAACTCGAAGGCCAGCGCGATCAGCAGGGCGAGCCCCAGGAGCGCGAAGGCGCCGTAGGCCAGCGGCGCCTCGCCGACCGCGTTCATGTCGGCGATGAGGCTCACGACCGCGTAGCCGAGCCCCGCCACCAGCACGAGCAGGAAGGCGACGACGCCCCCCAGGTGCATCCCGTGGTCGAGCCGGGGGCCGCCTCCGGGCCGGCCTCGCGCGAGGCCCGAGGGCATGACGGCGGAATCGGACATGCAGCCTCGCGCGGAATCAAATCTGATGGTGAAGGCGGGATTAAAATGCGCGCATGACGGTCCGGTGACGCAACGCCCCGTTGTCCGCCTGGTATCAGCATCCGGCCCGCGGGATTCCGACGAAGGCCATCAACGGTCACGCGCTCCCCTCGCGACCGCCGCATCCGCCGCCGGGGCAGGCCGGCTGTCACACGACTGACGCGGTCCGGCCGCTAGCGACCGGGCCGCGCGACGGCCAACGAGAGACCCGCATGAGTGACGCCCTGGTTCCGGCCCTGTCGTTCGGTGCGCTCCTGGCCCTCGTCCAGATCGGCAGCATCGTCATCGCGGGGCGGCGCCTGGGCCGGATCGACGGGCCGTCGCGGTTCCCGGCGGGGGCCCCGGTCTCGCTGGTGCGGCCGCTCCACGGGTTGGAGGCCTACAGCGAGGAGATGCTCACCCGCAGCTTCCACCTCGATTACCCGGCTTACGAGCTGATTTTCTGCGTTGCCGATCCGGGCGATCCGATCGTGCCGACGGTGCGGCGCCTGATCGCCGCCCACCCGCACGTGCCCGCCCGCCTGATCGTCGGCGACGAGCGGATCAGCGAGAACCCCAAGCTGAACAACTGCCTGCGCGGCTGGCGCGCCGCCGCCCACGAGTGGCTGGTCCTGGCCGATTCCAACGTGGCGATGCCGCCGGACTACCTCCAGCGCCTTCAGGCGGCGTGGCGGGACGACACCGGCGTGGTCTGCTCGACGCCGGCCGGCGCACGCCCCGGAAGCTTCATGGCCGAGGTGGAGTGCGCCTTCCTCAATTCCCTGCAGGCGCGCTGGCAATACGCCGCCGAGGCCTTCGGTCTCGGCTTCGCGCAGGGCAAGAGCATGCTGTGGCACAAGCCGTTCCTGGATCGGCGGGGCGGCCTCCAGGCCCTCGCCGCCGAGATCGCCGAGGACGCGGCCGCCACCAAGCTCGTGCGTGCCGCCGGCAAGCGCGTCCACCTCGTGGCGAGTCCGTTCGAGCAGCCGCTCGGGCCGCGCTGCCTCCGGGAGGTCTGGGCGCGGCAGCTCCGCTGGGCGCGGCTGCGGCGGGTGACCTTCCCGTTGTTCTTCGCCCCGGAGATCGGCAGCGGCGTCCTGCTGCCGGCGCTGCTGGTGGCCCTCTGGGCCGGCAGCCTGACGGGACTCGCGGGCGCTGCGGTGCTGGCCGGCCTGTGCTATGGCGCCGAGGACCGGCTCGCCGCCCGCGCGGGCTGGCACCGTTCGCCGCGGATGCTGGCGGCCTTCCTGGTGCGCGACGCCCTGATCCCGGCGATCTGGCTGGGCGCCTGGGTCCAGAGCGCCATCGTGTGGCGCGGCAACGCCATGGATGTGCGCCCGCGCCGGGCGGCCGATGACCGTCCCTACGCGCGGTCAGCCTGACCGCGGCACCCCGGAGGCCGAGACGTGACCCGCCGCTACGCCCTGTACTGGCTGCCCGCCCCGGGCTCCCGCCTCGAAGCCTTCGGCCGGGCCGTGCTCGGCTACGACACCGTCTCGGGGGAGGCGGTGGCGCATCCGGCGGATCTGAGCGGCCTCGCCGCCGTCACCGGGGGAGCCCGGGTCTACGGCTTCCACGCCACCCTCAAGGCGCCGCTGCGCCTCGCCGCCGGCGGCACGGAGGCCGACCTCGTCGGCGCTGCCCGGGACCTCGCGGCCGCGCACCCGCCGGTGGCCGTCGGCCCCTTGCGGGTCGCGGCGCTCGGGCCGTTCCTCGCCCTCGTGCCGGAGGCCCCGCCGACGTCGCTCGGCCTGCTGGCCGCCGAGTGCGTGGCGGCCCTCGACCCGTTCCGCGCGCCGCTCACCGAGGCCGAGCGGGCGAAACGCCGCCCGGACCGCCTCGACGCGCGCGGACGGGCGCTGCTCGACCGTTGGGGCTATCCGTTCGTCTTCGAGGCTTTCCGGTTCCACATGACACTGACCGACGCCCTGCTGGAGGCCGAGCGCGAGACCTGGCTCGCGCGCCTGTCTGAGGCCTATGCCGCCACCGCGCCGGAGCCCGTGACGATCGACGCCGTGTGCCTCCTGGCCCAGGACGGGTCCGGGCGGTTCCGGCTCCTGGCGCGCCTGCCCTTCGCAGCAGGCGGAGGCAGCACCCGTGACTGAGCGCGCCCTCGGCCTCGAACCGGCCGTCGATCCCAGCGCGCGGATCGAGGCATGTCGGCTCGGCCGCTACACCGAGATCGGCGCCCGCACCCGCCTGACCGAGTCGATTCTGGACGACTATTCCTACATCGCCCAGGACGGCGAGGTGATCTACACCACCATCGGCAAGTTCTGCTCCATCGCCGCCAGCGTCCGGATCAACCCGGGCAACCATCCGATGGAGCGGGCGTCCCAGGCACATTTCACCTACCGGGCGCGCGCCTACTGGCCCGAGGAGGCGGACGAGCCGGCCTTCTTCGACCGGCGCCGGGCGAGTCCGGTCACGATCGGCCACGACGTCTGGATCGGCCACGGCGTGGTGGTGCTGCCCGGCCGGACCATCGGCACCGGCGCGGTGGTGGGCGCGGGCGCGATCGTCACCCGCGATATCGAGCCCTACACGATCGTGGTCGGTAACCCGGCCAGGCCCGTGCGCCGCCGCTTCCCCGAGCCGGTCGCGGCACGGCTGGAGCGCCTCGCCTGGTGGGACTGGGAGCACACGAGGCTTCGCGCCGCGCTCCCGGATTTCCGCGCTCTGCCCGTCGAGGCGTTCCTCGACCTGTACGAGGGCGGGGCCGGGACCGGGCAGATCTCCCGAAGTAGATAATGCGCCGGCAAACATTATTGCGTCGTATTCGTCATCCAATCGTCGTGTAAGACGCGTTTAGCTGCGGCCATTCCCCGGCGGATGGATGCATGCTGGTCATCGAAGATCTGACGCGACAGTACGGCGCCCGCCGTGCCGTGGACGGCGTCTCGCTGCAGATCGAGCCCGGCAGCTTCGTCGGCGTGATCGGCCGGTCCGGCGCCGGCAAATCGACGCTGCTCCGGCTCGTCAACCGGCTGGCGGATCCGACATCCGGGCGCATTCTCCATGACGGACGCGACGTGACGCGCCTGCGGGGCCGCGCCCTGCGGGATTGGCGCACCCGCTGCGCGATGATCTTCCAGCAGTTCAACCTCGTCGGCCGGCTCGACGTGATGACCAACGTGCTGATGGGCCGGCTCAGCCACGTACCGAGCCACCGGTCGCTCCTGCGCCTCTGGTCCGAGGAGGACCGGGCCATGGCGCTCGCCGCCCTGGAGAGCTTCGACATGGGCGAGTTCGCCGGCCAGCGGGCGGACGGCCTGTCGGGCGGGCAGCAGCAGCGCGTGGCCATCGCCCGCGCCCTCGTGCAGGAGCCCGAGATCCTGCTCGCCGACGAGCCGGTCGCCTCCCTCGATCCCCGCAACACGCGCCTCGTGATGGACGCGCTCGCGGACGTGAACCGGCGCTACGGCATCACGGTGCTGTGCAACCTGCACTCCCTCGATCTCGCCCGCGCCTATTGCGACCGCCTCGTTGGGTTGAGCGCCGGCCGCGTGGTGTTCGAGGGCGGCCCGTTCGATCTCACCGAGGAGGTCGCGCGCCGGCTCTACGGCCTGGAGGCCGGCGAGGTGCTCGACGATGCGGCGCAGCGCGAGGCCGAGCAGCGGGCGGCGATGCCGGGTCGTCCCGGCTTCGTGCCGGCGCGCCCGGTCGGGGAAGCCGCCCTCAGCGCCTGAGCCGCGACCAGAGACAGACCGGAATGCGCCCGGCCGAAGGTCGGCCGAGCACGCGGCAGACGCCGATACGAAGGATGAGACCATGATCACCCGACGCACCCTCGCCGCCGCCGCGGCGCTCGCCCTCCTCGGCCTGCCGGCCGCCGCGCAGGACTGGAAGGCGCAGTATCCCGAGCTGACCCTGGCGGTGATCCCGATGGAGAACGCCAGCGGCACCGTCGACCGCTACACGCCGCTGGCGGCTTACCTGACCAAGGCGGTCGGCGTGCCGGTGAAGCTGCGGGTTGCCAGCGACTACGCCGCGGTGATCGAGGGCCAGCGGGCCGGCAACATCCAGCTCGCCTTCTACGGCCCGGCCTCCGTCGCCCGCGCCGCGATGACCGGCGTGAAGGTCGAGCCGATCGTCAGCCCGCAGCACGAGACCGGCGCCGCGGGCTATTACTCGGTGATCTACGCGCTGGCCTCCAGCCCGTACAAGAGCATCGAGGATCTGAAGGGCAAGAACCTCGCCCTGGTCGATCCCAACTCCACCTCCGGCAACCAGGCGCCGCGCTTCTTCCTGAAGCGGGCCGGCTACGACGTGGACAGGTTCTTCGGCAAGGCGGTCTTCGCCGGCAGCCACGAGAACGCCGTCCTGGCGCTGACCCAGGGGACGGTCGAGGCCGCCGCCAACCTCTGGAACTCCGAGACCGACACCATCGTCACCCGCATGATCACCAAGGGCCTGCTGAAGAAGCCCGACGGCACGCCGATGCAGGCCTCCGACTTCCGGGTGGTGTTCAAGTCCGACTTCCTGCCGGAAGGGCCCTACGCCATGCTGGCCACCCTGCCGGACGACCTGAAGGCGAAGCTGCGCGCGGCCTTCGTCGCCCTGCCGAAGGACGACAAGGCCGCCTTCGACCGGCTCTCCGACGGCAAGGACCTGGGCCTCACCCCGGTGACCCTCAAGGACTACCAGCCGATCATCGACATGCTCCGGTTCAACGACGAGCAGCGCAAGAAGTCCTGATCGGGACGCGGCCATCCGGCCCCGACCATGCGCGGCCTGACGAAGCTGCCGCCGGAGCGGGCAGCGACCCTCTCCGGCCTCTACGCGGCGGCGACCGGCGCCGCGCGCCGCCGGACGCTCGCGGGCTTCGCGGTGGTCGCCGGCCTGGCGGTGCTCGCCGGGCTCGCCGCCGAGGTGCGGCCGCTGGTCCTTGCCGAGAACATCGGCACGTTCACCGCCTACATCCGGCAGATCCTGCCGCCGGTCGGCCTCGACCACCCGGTCGAGGACGTGCGCGCCTGGTACTGGGGGCTGCCGCACTGGCTGGCGCTGCTGGGCGAGACCCTGCTGATGGCCTATCTCGGCACGCTGCTGGGGGCGCTTGCGGGCTTCGCCCTCAGCTTCGTCGCCGCGGTCAATCTCGTGCGGTCGCGGCTGCTGCGGATCCTCGCCAAGCGCGTCCTGGAGGTGTGCCGCACCGTCCCGGACGTGGTGTTCGCGCTGCTCTTCGTGATCGCCTTCGGCCTCGGGCCGATGGTGGGCGTGCTGGCCATCGCGATCCACACCACGGGGGCGCTGGGCAAGCTGTTCTCCGAAGTGGTCGAGAACATCGACATGCGCCCCGTCGAGGGGCTCTCCGCCTCGGGCGCCAGCTGGGTCGAGACGGTGCGTTTCGCGGTGCTGCCGCAGGTGCTGTCGAACTTCGCCTCCTACGGCCTGCTGCGCTTCGAGATCAACGTGCGCGGCGCAGCTGTACTCGGCTTCGTGGGCGCGGGCGGCATCGGCCAGGAGTTTTTGGCGGCGATCCGCAACTTCTACTACGCGGACGAGAGCGCGATTCTCGTGCTGATCATCCTGACGGTGTTCTGCATCGACCTCGCCACCGAGCGGGTCCGCCACCGGCTCATCGGGGAGGTGGCGCGATGAGCGCGGCGCGCACAGGGGCCCTGCGGGCGGCGGCCCGGGCCGACCTCCCGCGGCTGCGCGCCCGCTACCCGGCCCAGTTCCGCGCGGACCGGCCGGCGCGGGCGCGGCGGGTCCTCGCACTCGGCGCCCTCATCGCGCTCACCGTCCTGGCGTGCTGGCGCCTCGACATGTCGGCGGCGCGGATCCTCCACGGGCTCGGGCGGCTCGGCTCCTTCGCGGTGCTGATGCTGCCGCCGTCTCCCGAGGGCCATCTCTGGACCTTCCTGCACGCGCTCTGCGAGACCCTGGGTATCGCCTTCCTCGGCACGCTCACGGCGGCATTCCTGGCCTTCCCGGTGGCGTTCCTGGCCGCCCGCAACGTCGTGCCCAACCCGTTCGCGCGCTTCGCGGTCCGCCGCGGCCTCGACGTCCTGCGCTCGGTGGACGTGCTGATCTGGGCGCTCATCTGGATCAACGTCGTCGGGCTCGGCCCCTTCGCCGGCATGCTCGCCATCGCGTGTTCGGACGTCGGCGCGCTGGGCAAGCTGTTCTCCGAGGCGATCGAGACCTGCGACCGCCGCGCCGGCGAGGGCGTCGTCGCCTCGGGCGGCTCGGCCCTCCACCGCATCCGCTTCGGACTGATCCCCGGGGTCCTGCCGGTCCTGGCGAGCCAGGTTCTGTACTTCTTCGAGTCGAACACCCGCTCGGCCACGATCATCGGCATCGTCGGGGCCGGCGGGATCGGCCAGTATCTCACCGAACTGATCCGCGTGCTGGAGCTGCGGCAGGTCGCCTTCCTGGTGCTGATGATCCTCGCCACCGTCGCGGCGATCGACTGGGTCTCGACCCGCCTGCGCCGGGCGATCATCGGGCCCGCGGCGCGCTGAGGACGCCGGCCGAGCTCGCCTCCGACCCGCGACCTCATCCTGTGGTGCGGCGCAGCCGCCTCGAAGGAGCCCTCCAGACACTGCCGCGATCCCTGGAGCCCTCCTTCGAGGCCTTCGCGGCGCTGCGGCGCCTCAGGATGAGGGGGTGGGATGAGACGGCCGCCGCAGCGTCACCCGCCGATCACCAGCTCCACCCGGTCGGCGGCGAACAGGGTCCGGTTCGCCTGGATCGGTACGCCCGCGGGATCGACGTTGACGCTCGACACTACGAGGACGACCCGTCCCGGCGTGATGTCGAGCCGGCTTGCCTCCTGGGCGTCGGCCGGGCGGGCGCGGACGCGCGTCGACATCCGGGTGTAGTCGGGAACGCCGCACTCGGCGAAGGCCCGGGTGATCGAGCCGCGCGCCGCATAGGCCTCGCCGAAACCGGCGAACCGCGGCAGCGGCAGCCACGTCAGCGCCGTCGACAGCGGGGCGCCGTCCGCCCGGTGGACGGTGTGGAGTTCCAAGACCGGCGCGCCGGGCGTCAGCGCCAGCGCCAGCGCCTGTTCGGGCGCGGCCGGCACGGTGGCGGCCGCGAGCAGGTCGCCCCAGGCTTCGCGCCCCGCCCCGGAGACGATCTCGGAGAAGCGGGTGCGCGTCCCGATCGGGTAGGACAGCGGCGCCCCCTCCACGAACGTGCCGCGGCCCTGGCTGGCGCGTACCAAGCCACCCTCCGCGAGCGCGGCGAGCGCCCGGCGCACCGTGTGGCGGTTGACGGAGAAGCGCGCCGCCAGGGCGGACTCGGTCGGGAGCTGCTGGCCCGCCGCGTAAAGCCCCGCCGCGATGTCGGCCGTCAGCGCGTCGGCGATCTGCCGCCACGCCGTCAGCCCCTCGCCCCGGACGAGGCCGGGTGTCTGCAGCTGCGCATCCATCCCGTCATCCAAACTTCATTTGCGCCCCTTACGCCAGTTGTCTACACGATTAGACAACCGCGGGGCGGAGAGATTCGCGATGACGACGAGCAGGGGATCGGTCGGCGAGATCGCCGCGCGACAGGACATGATGGCGCTCTGCGCCGACGCCGGGCGGGACGATCTCGAGGCTGCGGTCGCGACGCTCGAGGTCCCGGCGGCCGAGGATCTGCGGCCCCCGGAGACCGGGCTGGTCATGGCCACCGGCCGGATCGGCGGCGACGGGCGGTCCTTCAACCTGGGTGAGGTCAGCGTGACGCGGGCCGCGATCCGGCTCGACGGGGTCGGCACGGGGTTCGCCTACCATCTCGGCCGTGACCGCGCGAAGGCGCGGCTCGCCGCGATCCTCGATGGTCTCTGGCAGGATCCGGGCCGGCGCGGCCGGGTCGAGGAGGCGCTCGCGCCGGTCGCCCGGCGGATCGAGGCCGCGCGCCGGCAGGCCGCCCGGCGCACCGCCGCGACCCGGGTCGACTTCCTGACCCTCGCCCGCGGGGAGGATTGAGCATGCTCGCCCCCGGCTTCGCCGATCCGGTCCACGACGCGCAGGGGACCTTCCGGGCCGTGATGGACGCGCTGGCCCGACCCGGGCAGCCGCGGCCGCTCGTCCCCGGCCTCGCGCCGCCCGCGCCCCTGACACCGGAACTCGCCGCCGTCGCGCTGACGCTCACCGACGCCGACACGCCGGTCTGGCTCGACGCGGCGCTGGCGGCCGTGCCGGACGTCGCGGCGTATCTGCGCTTCCACACCGGGGCGCCGCTCACCGACGACCCGGCCCGAGCGGCCTTCGCGCTCGTCCGCGAGCCCGCGCGCTGCCCGCCGCTCCGCCGCTTCGCGCCGGGCACGCCGGCCTATCCCGATACCTCCACGACGCTGGTGCTGGCCCTCGACTCCCTCATTCCGGGGGAGGGGCTGCACCTGTCGGGCCCGGGCATCCGGGGCGCTGCCCGCGTGGCGCCCGAGCCCGTGCCGGCGGACTTCGTGGCGCAGCTCGCCGAGAACCGCGCGGATTTTCCCCTGGGCGTCGACCTGATCCTCACCGCACCGGGCCGCGTCGCCGGCCTGCCGCGCTCCACCGTCGTGACGGAGGGTTAGCCGATGTACGTGGCCGTGAAGGGCGGCGAGGCCGCCATCGACAACGCCCACCGCCTCCTCGCCGAGGCGCGCCGGGGCGACCCCGCCGTGCCGGACCTCTCGGTCGCGCAGATCCGCGAGCAGATGGCGCTGCTGGTCGACCGGGTCATGACCGAGGGCTCGCTCTACGACCCCGACCTCGCGGCGCTCGCCCTCAAGCAGGCCCGCGGCGACGTGGTCGAGGCGGTGTTCCTGGTCCGCGCCTACCGGACGACGCTGCCCCGGTTCGGGACCTCGGCGCCGGTGGAGACCGGCGCCATGGCGGTGGAGCGGCGGGTCTCCGCCACCTTCAAGGATCTGCCGGGCGGGCAGGTGCTCGGGCCGACCTTCGACTACACGCACCGGCTGATCGATTTCGCGCTGGCCGCCGGGGAGGATGGAGAGGGCCCCGTCGAGACCGCCGCCGAGGCCGAGCCGCGGGCCGATGCCGGATATTGCCCCCGGGTCACCGACCTGCTGGCGCAGGACGGTCTGATCGAGCCCTCGCCCCAGGAGGATGGCGCGCCCGTCGGCGACCTCACCCGCGAGCCGGTGGATTACCCGGCCGACCGGGCCCTGCGCCTCCAGGCCCTCGCCCGGGGCGACGAGGGCTTCATCCTGAGCCTCGCCTACTCGACCCAGCGCGGCTACGGCCGCACCCACCCGTTCGTCGGCGAGATCCGGGTCGGCGAGGTGGCGGTGGCGTTCGTGCCGGAGGAGCTGGGCTTCGCGGTGCCGCTCGGCCGGGTCCGGCTCACCGAGTGCCAGATGGTCAATCAGTTCAAGGGCTCGGGGGCGGCGCCGCCGCAATTCACGCGGGGTTACGGGCTGAGTTTCGGGCAGAGCGAGCGCAAGGCCATGGCGATGGCCCTCGTCGACCGGGCGTTGCGCGCTGAGGAACTCGGCGAGCCGGTGGCGAGCCCGGCCCAGGACCAGGAATTCGTCCTGGCCCATTGCGACAGCCTCCAGGCGACTGGCTTCGTCGAGCACCTGAAGCTGCCCCACTATGTCGACTTCCAGGCCGAGCTGGAACTGGTTCGCCGGCTACGCGCCGAGTTCGCGCGGAAATCCGAATTCGTCGAGATGCAGGAGGCCGCGGAATGAGCGCGACGCACACGGTTCTCCCTCCCCCCTCTCCGGGGGAGGGTGGCCCGCGGAGGGGGTCGGGTCGGGACGTAGTCCCGCAAGAGGGGCAGCGCGACGATGTGGGTTTCGGCTCCCGGCGCGAGCTTTCCGGACACGTCGCTCCCCTCTCCCGACCCCTGCTGACGCAGGGGCCACCCTCCCCCGCAGAGGGGGAGGGGGAGAAGCGGAGCCGACCGCCCCGCAATCCGGCTACAACTTCGCCTATCTCGACGAGGGCACGAAGCGGATGATCCGCCGGGCCATCCTCAAGGCGATCGCGGTGCCGGGCTACCAGGTGCCCTTCGCCTCCCGCGAGATGCCGATGCCGTACGGCTGGGGCACCGGCGGCGTGCAGGTCACGGCGGCGATCCTCGGCCGGTCGGACGTGCTCAAGGTCATCGACCAGGGCGCCGACGACACCACCAACGCGGTCTCGATCCGCCGCTTCTTCGCAAAGACGTCCGGCGTCGCCACCACCACGCGCACCACGCAGGCGACGGTCATCCAGACCCGCCACCGCATCCCCGAGACGCCGCTGACCGAGGGCCAGACGCTGGTCTACCAGGTGCCGATCCCCGAGCCGCTGCGCTTCCTCGAACCCCGCGAGACCGAGACGCGGCAGCTCCACGCGCTGGCCGAGTACGGCGCCATGCACGTGAAGCTCTACGAGGACATCAGCCGCCACGGCCACATCGCCACCACCTACGCGTACCCGGTGGAGGTCGCCGGCCGCTACGTGATGGACCCGTCGCCGACGCCGAAATTCGACAATCCCAAGATGGACGATTGCCCGGCGCTCCAGCTCTTCGGCGCGGGCCGCGAGCGGCGGATCTACGCGGTGCCGCCCCACACGCGGGTGCGCAGCCTCGATTTCGAGGACCACCCGTTCCGCGTGCAGGAATTCACGCATCCTTGCGCCCTGTGCGGGGCGCGCGGCCACTACCTCGACGAGGTGGTCACCGACGATGTCGGCGGCCGGATGTTCATCTGCTCCGACACCGACATCTGCGAGACCCGCGTCGCGGAGGCGGCCCGATGAGCGCACCGCTCCTCTCCGCGCACGGCCTGACCAAGGCCTACGGCAGCCGGCTCGCCTGTGCCGGCATCGACCTCGACGTCACCGAGGGCGAGGTGCTGGCCATCGTGGGCGAATCGGGCTCGGGCAAGTCGACGCTCCTGTCGCTGCTCGCCGGCGAGCTGGCGCCTGATTCGGGCGCGGTCCGCTACCGGCTGCGCGATGGGCAGACCCGCAGCCTCGCGGATCTCGGTCCGGCGGACCTCCGGCGGCTGATGCGCACCGATTGGGGCTTCGTCCGGCAGGATGCCCGCCAGGGCCTGCGCATGGCGGTCTCGGCCGGCGGCAATGTCGGCGAGCGGCTGATGGGAATGGGCGAGCGCCATTACGGCCGCATCCGCGGCCAGGCGCTGGACTGGCTCGGGCGGGTGGAGATCGAGGCGGGCCGCGTGGACGATCCGCCGAGCCAGTTCTCCGGCGGCATGCGCCAGCGGCTCCAGATCGCCCGCAACCTCGTCACCGGGCCGCGGCTGGTGCTGATGGACGAGCCGACCTCCGGCCTCGACGTCTCGGTCCAGGCCCGGCTCCTCGACCTGATCCGGCGCCTCTCGGCGGAACTCCGGCTCGCCGTGATCATCGTCACCCACGACCTCGCGGTGGCGCGGCTGCTCTCGCACCGGATCGCCGTGATGCGGGCGGGCCGGGTGATCGAGACCGGCCTCACCGACCGGGTGCTCGACGATCCCGAGCACGCCTACACCCAGCTCCTCGTCTCCTCGGTGCTCGCCGCATGACTGCGCTCCTCACCTTCCGGGACGTCGCCAAGAGCTTCACCCTGCACCTGCGCGGCGGGATCGTGCTGCCGGTGGTCAGCGGCGTCAGCCTGTCCGTGGAGCCCGGCGAGTGCGTGGTGCTGGGCGGCCCGTCGGGAGCCGGCAAATCTTCGCTCCTCAAGATGGCCTACGGCAATTACCGCTGCGACGCGGGCGCCATCCTGGTCCGCGACGGCGACGCGGTCGTCGACGTCGTCCGGGCGGACCCGCGGGCGGTCCTGGCGCTGCGGGCGCGGGTCATCGCCTACGTGTCCCAGTTCCTGCGGGTGATCCCGCGGGTCGCCGCCCTCGACGTGGTCGAGGCCGCCGGCCGCGAGGGCGGGCTCGACGCCGAGACGGCGCGCGCCCGGGCCAGGGACCTGCTGGCCCGGCTCAACCTGCCGGAGCGGCTCTGGGGCCTGCCGCCGGCCACCTTCTCGGGTGGCGAGCAGCAGCGGGTCAACATCGCCCGCGGGTTGATCGCCGACCGGCCGCTGCTTCTGCTGGACGAGCCCACCGCCTCCCTCGACGCGCAGAACCGCGCGGTGGTGGCCGACCTCGTACGCGAGAAGCTGACGGCCGGAGCTGGCGTGCTCGGCATCTTCCACGACAGCGAGATGCGCGATGCTGTGGCGACTCGGGTGGTCGACGTCACCCGCTTCGCACCGCACGCCCGGGCAGCCTGAGGACCGACGCGATGGACGATTTCATCATCGAGAACGCGACCCTGGTCCTGCCCGACCGGGTGCAGCGCGGCTGGCTCGCGGTCTCCGACGGGGCCATCGCGGAGATCGGCGAGGGCCGCCCGCCCGCCCGCGGCCTCGATCTCGGCGGCGATCACCTGATTCCCGGCCTGATCGAGCTGCACACCGATCACCTGGAGAGCCACTACGCGCCGCGCCCGAAGGTGCGCTGGCACCCGCTCGGCGCGGTCCTGGCCTACGACGCGCAGATCACCGCCTCGGGCATCACCACGGTGTTCGACTCCCTGCGTGCCGGCAGCGATCCCGACGGCAGCGGCCTCGGCTCCGAGCTGGAGCAGCTCGCCGGCGCCATCGCCGCCGCCCGGGACCGGGACCTGTTCCGGGCCGAGCACTTCACGCACCTGCGCTGCGAATTGCCGTCCACCGACGTGCTCGACACGGTGGCGGAGTTCGTGGCCCGCTATCCCGTCGGGCTGATCTCGCTGATGGATCACACCCCGGGCCAGAGGCAGTTCCGCGACATGGCGAAGTACTACACGTACGCCACCCGCGGCGGCCGGCCGATGGACGAGATCCGCGCCAACACCGAGCGCAAGATCCGCGACGGCCAGGCGCTGAATGCGCGGAATCGCCCGGCCCTCGTTCACTTCGCGCGGGAGATGAACATCCCGCTGGCCAGCCACGACGACACCACCCTGGCGGACGTGGAACTGGCGGTCGGCGAGGGCGTGCGGCTCGCCGAGTTCCCCACTACCCTGGAGGCGGCCCGGGCCGCGCACGGGCGCGGCATCACCGTCATGATGGGGGCGCCCAACCTGATCCGCGGCGGTTCGCATTCCGGCAATGTCGCGGCGCTGGCGCTGGCCGAGGCCGGCCATCTCGACATCCTGTCGTCGGACTACGTGCCGGCGAGCCTGCTGATGGCGGCCTTCCTGCTGCCCGAGCAGGCGCCGTCGATCACGCTCCCGGAGGCGCTCGCCACCGTCACGGCCAACCCCGCCCAGGCCACCGGCCTGACCGACCGCGGCGCCTTGCAGACCGGCCTGCGGGCCGACCTCGTGCGCGTGCAGCTCGCCGAGGGCGTGCCGGTGGTGCGCGAGGTCTGGCGCACCGGGCGGCGTGTGGCCTGATGCCGGGCTGCCTCGTCCTCGTGGTCGGTCCGAGCGGCGCCGGCAAGGACACGTTGATCCGGCTCGCCCGGGCGGCCCTGGCCGACGACCCGCGCTACGTCTTCCCCCGCCGCCTCGTGACGCGGCCCCCCTCGGCCGACGAGGACAACGCGGAGATCGACGAGGCCGCCTTCGCGGCCGGTCACGCGGCGGGACGCTTCACTCTGAGCTGGCGCGCGCACGGCCTCGGCTATGCCCTGCCGGCCGAGGCGGGAGTGCTGGCGGCCCGCGGCCATGTGGTGGTCTGCAACGTCTCGCGCCGCGTCGTCGCTCAGGCGCGCGCGGCCATCCCCCGGGTCAGCGTCGTCGAGATCACGGCGCCCGCCGAGATCCTGGCTCGGCGCCTCGAGGCCCGTGGTCGTGCGGAGGACGGCGACCTCGCCGCCCGTCTCGCCCGCGAGGGGCAGGTCGACGCCGACCTGTCCCTCGTCAATGTCGGGGCGCCGCAGACCGCGGCGGATCGGCTCATCGCGCATCTGCGCGCCTGCTGAGCGCCCGGCACGAGAAAGGCGCGCACCGGTCCCGGTGCGCGCCTTCAGAAAACCGGTCCGGGAGGTTCGATCCCGGACGTCCGCGAGCCTCAGAGCCCGCCGAACTTGTAATTGAAGCCGGCGCGGACGATGTCGCCCTCGGTGCGGAAGCGCGACACGTAGCCGGTGCCGGCGCCGACGCCCGGGACCGAGCCGACCAGCACGTTCTTGCTGCCGAGGTCGTAGTGGATGTACTCGGCCTTGATGGTCAGGGCATCGTAGCGCAGGCCCAGGTAGCGGCCGATCGCGAAGGTGTTCAGGAAGCTGTCGGTCGGCAGCGCGAACTCGATACCACCACCGTAGGCAAATCCGGTCTCCACGTCGTCGCGGCGGCCGGCGAAGGCGAGGGCGCCGCCCGGGGTGAAGAAGCGCGCGTCGTAGAGGACGCCGCCGTAGGCGAGGCCGCCCATGCCGTACACCATCACGCGATCGAAGGCGTAGCCGACGCGGCCGACGAGGGTGCCGACCCAGTCGGTGCTCTGGCGGAAGGCGCTCAGCGCGTTGGTGGTGCCCAGGTAGTACCGCCGGCGGTTCAGATCGGTCCAGTCGACGCTGTTGGCGACGCCGACGACGATGCCCGAGCCGGGGGTGAACTGATAGTTGTAGCCGACCGTGCCGCCGATGTTGGCGAAGCCGTCATCGGAGATCGAGGTCGCCGCCGGGCGGGCGCCGGTCGCCACATTGGACGCGTTGACCGGCGAGATGCCGAGGGTGTTGATCCGCTGCCTGTCGGTGAAGACGTAGGAGGTCTCCAGACCGCCGTAGAAGCCCGTCCAGGTGAAGACCGGCACGGGGGTGAAGACCGGCGGCGGGGCGGCCCGGCGCGGCAGGTCGGCGGCCGAGGCAGCCGTCGTGACCAGAGCCGTCGCGGCGCTGGCGAGGAGGAGCTTCTTGAACATGGGGCGGGAATCCGGAGCTTGGGCGATGTTGCGAACAGTTAAGCTCCGCAGCGCCCGTTTCGCTATGCCCTGCGTGCCACACCGTGACTTGAAAGCGACCGGTTACTCTGGGGCATTGGTATTCCGCCGGTTCATGATCGACCGATGTGGCTTGACAGCGACGCCGCGCGGGGCGCCCCCGTGCGCGCCGGACCTTGATCCAAGGCGGCCGACCCTCTAAGCGGACCGCGTTTTGCGCCCCTTTTTCCGAGTTCGGGGCGGCCGACCAGGATCCGGGGCCCCCGTGTGGTCCCCGCCGCAGGAATGGGAATCATGGGCAAGGAAAAGTTCTCCCGCACCAAGCCGCACTGCAACATCGGCACGATTGGGCACGTTGACCACGGCAAGACGTCGCTGACGGCGGCGATCACGAAGGTTCTGGCGGAGACGGGCGGGGCGACGGCTGCCCGGGAGCGGCGTCTCCACCGCGTAAGCGCGGCTTAAGACCCGCTCGACGTTACCGTCGACGGCGGCCTCAGGCCGGTCGAAGGCGATCGCCGCGATGGCCCCCGCCGTGTAGGCGCCGATCGCCCGGCAGTTTGCGCAGGCCCTGGCCGTGTCGGGAAACCGCCGCCCGCGCCGCCACCGCCGCCCGGGCCGCCCTGCGCGAACGCGGTCGCCGCGCCCGCGACGACGATGACGGCCGCGACCGTGTCCCTGAGTATCCGCTTCATGGCCTCTCCTCCTGCGATTGTGGGAGCGCATTGTGGGAGCGCCTGCGACGCCCGCGCCGGGCCGCAACGGGCCCTCGGGCCAAACCGTTCCGTCGGGAGGCCCAAACAGACGGGATGACACCGTCGTGCTCTGTCCTCGGCAAAGCGCCATCACGGACTTGCGATCAGGAGCGGCCTCTGTAACGTCCCGCCGCACGAAGAAGAGCCCGGCCGCTGCCGGCGCCGATACTGATCGACGGAGACGCCATGTCCGCCCCGCGAAACGACACGATCGGTATCGCGCCGACGAGCGCGCTCGACGAGGCCGCGGACCGGAAGCGCCGGATCTGGGCGATCGTCGGCTCGTCTTCGGGCAATCTCGTCGAGTGGTACGATTTCTACTGCTACGCCTTCTTCGCGCTCTACTTCGCGCCGGCCTTCTTCCCCAAGGGCGACTCCACCAGCCAGCTGCTGCAGACCGCCGGAATCTTCGCGGTCGGCTTCTTCATGCGCCCGATCGGCGGCTGGCTGTTCGGACGCATCGCCGACCGCGTCGGGCGCCGGACCTCGATGGTCATCTCCGTCCTGATGATGTGCTTCGGCTCGCTGCTGATCGGCATCCTGCCGACCTACGAGCATGTCGGCACCCTCGCGCCCGTCCTGCTGCTTCTCGCGCGCATGCTCCAGGGCCTGTCGGTGGGCGGCGAGTACGGCACCTCGGCGACCTACATGAGCGAGGTCGCCATCAAGGGTAAACGCGGTTTCTTCGCCTCGTTCCAGTACGTCACGCTGATCGGCGGCCAGCTGCTCGCCTCGCTGGTCCTGGTCCTGCTCCAGACCGTGATGAGCGGACCGGAACTCACCGCCTGGGGCTGGCGCATCCCGTTCTTTATCGGCGCGGGACTCGCCGTCGTTGCGCTCTACCTGCGCCGCTCTCTGGCCGAGACCAAGGACAGCAGCGACAAGGAGAACGCCGGCACCTTCGCCGAGCTGTCCAAGCACTGGCGCGCCTTCCTGGTGGTGGTGGCCTATACCGCCGGCGGCAGCCTGAGCTTCTACACCTTCACGACCTACATGCAGAAATACCTCGTCAACACCGCCGGCATGCCCAAGACCTCGGCCTCGCAGGTGATGACCGTGGTTCTGTTCGTCTACATGGCGATCCAGCCGATCTTCGGCGCGCTGTCGGACAAAATCGGCCGCAAGGCCAACATGCTGCTCTACAGCGGGCTGGGCACGCTCATGGTGGTGCCGCTGATGACGGCGCTCGGCACCAACAAGGACCCTTATCTCGCCTTCGCGCTGATCACGCTCGGGCTCGCGGTGGTGTCGTTCTACACGGGCATCAGCGGCATCGTGAAGGCGGAGCTGTTCCCCACCAACGTGCGCGCGCTCGGCGTCGGCCTGTCCTACGCGGTGGCCAACGCCACCTTCGGCGGCACGGCCGAGTTCGTGGCGCTGTGGTTCAAGGACAACGGCATGGAAAGCACGTTCTTCTGGTACGTGACCGTGCTGATGGCGATCGCCTTCGTGGCCTCGCTGATCATGCCGAACCCGAAGGTCCACGGCTATCTCGACGGCGCCGGGACCGTCGAGGAGGCGCTCGGCAAGAAGCCGCGCCTCGCCCACGCCTGAGTGGGGCCGCCCGGCTGGACCGGTGCGGCATTTCCCGATGATATGCCTCCTGTCGGGCGCGCCAGACGCCCGCGGGAGGATACGATGCTCAAGATCGCCGCGGTCGGCGCCCTGACCATCCTCGGTCTCGTCGCGACCAGCAAAACCCGCGCGGAGGACGCGGCGCCGTTCAGGCCGACGCAACCCGCCGGTTATCTCTTCGTCGGCGGCCGCTACGAGACGGCGAAGGACAAGACATTCGCCCGCGGGCAGATGTTCGTGGAGTACCGCGCGCCCGCGCGGATCACGCAGCCTTACCCGATCGTCCTCGTGCACGGCACCGCGCAGACCGGGACCAATTTCCTCGGCACGCCCGACGGGCGGCCCGGCTGGGCGGACCGCTTCGCCGCCAAGGGATTCGCGACCTACGTGATCGATCAGGTCGGCCGCGGCCGATCAGGCGGCGACGCGGAGACCTACGGTCCCTACGCCCGCCTGCCGGTCGAGGATCTGGAGACCGTCTTCACCGGACAGGAGCGGTTCTCCCTCTATCCGCAGGCCAAGCTGCACACGCAGTGGCCCGGCGGACCGGGCATGCGCGGCAACGGCGCCTTCGACCAGTTCTACCAGTCGCAGGTGCCCTACATCGCGAGCGCCCTCAGGAGTGAGGAACTGGTCGATCCGGCGCTGATCGCGCTCCTGGAAAAGATCGGGCCGGCGATCCTGCTGACCCACTCCCAGGCCGGCGTGTTCGGCTGGGCCGTCTCCGATCAGCGGCCCGACCTCGTGAAGGCGCATGTCGCCGTGGAGCCTAACGGACCGACCTTCTACGATATCCGGTTCAAGGGCGGGACAGATTGGTACGAGCGCGTCGGCGACGCCCGCGCCCGGCCCTACGGCATCACCCGGGTTCCGCTGCACTTCGAGCCGCCCGTGAGCGGTCCCGCGGACCTCACGGTGGTCCAGGCCGATCAGCCAGCGCGTCCGGATCAGATCCGCTGCTGGCTGCAGGCCGAGCCGGCGCGGACCCTCCCGAACCTCGCCAGGGTGCCGGCCGTGATCGTGACGGCCGAGGCGTCGTTCCGCGCCACGATGGATGACTGCACCGCCGCCTTCCTGACGCAGGCTGGGGCCAAGCCCGACCGGTTGGCGCTGGCCGAGCAGGGCATCCACGGCAACGGCCATATGATGATGCTGGAGTCGAACAGCGACGCAGTGGCGGACGCGATCGTCGGCTGGATCGAAGCCCGGACCGGCGCACAGCCCGGGAAGCGCCGGCCTTAACCCGCCGCTTACCCTGTCCCGGCGAGGGTGATCCGGTCATCCGACGAGGGAACGCATGACCGACATGACCGACACCGTAGGCGTTGCGGGCGACCGCATCCGCTCGATCATCGAGCGCGTGGAGCGGCTGGAGGAGGAGATCAAGGACCTGATGGAGGCCAAGAAGGAGGTCTTCGCCGAGGCGAAGGGCGAAGGGCTGGACGTCAAGGTGCTCAAGGAGATCCTGAAGATCCGCAAGCAGGACAAGGACGAGCGGGACGAGCAGGAAACCCTGCTCGACGTCTACCTTCGCGCCATGGATGCCCCCTCCCCGGCGCCGATCGCGCAAGCGGCCTGAGACAGAGCCAGGGGGCGGCGCCCGGCGCGCCGCCCCATCCCTGTCAGGCGCGTGAGGGCGTCCCGAGATAGGCCGCGAGATTGCGCCGGATGCGGGCGAGCGGCTCCTCGGCGGGATCGGGCAGCACGAAGCGCGCGCCCGTGATGGTCTCGTAGGCGCGGATGTAGACCGCGGCCGTTTCCAGAACGACGTCGGCAGGGATCTCCGGGATCGGGTCCGTGTAGGGATCGCAGCGCGCGACGACCCAGTTCCGCACGAAATCCTTGTCGAAACTCTCCGGGGCCGCGCCGGACGCGAAGCGTTCGGGATAGCTCTGGGCGAACCAGTAGCGACTGCTGTCCGGCGTGTGGATCTCGTCGGCCAGGACGATGCGGCCGTCCGGATCGGTGCCGAACTCGTACTTCGTGTCGGCAAGGATCAACCCGCGCTCCCCCGCGAGGGCTTGCCCGCGGGCGAACAGCGCCAGCGCCGCCTCCGACACCGTTCGCCACTGCTCAGGCGTCAGCAGCCCGCGCTCCAGGATCTCGCCCTCGGTCAGGGGCTCATCGTGGCCGCCGTCGAACGCCTTCGTGGTCGGCGTGATGATGGCCCGGGGCAGGCGCTCGTTCGGCCGCATGCCCTCCGGGAAGCGGTGACCGTACATGTCGCGCTCGCCCGCCCGGTACCGTGTCAGGATCGAGGTCGATGTGGTGCCCGCGAGGTAGCCGCGCACCACCACCTCGACCGGCAGGATCTCCAGGCGACGGCCGACCACCACGTTCGGGTCCGGATAGGCGATCACGTGGTTCGGGCAGATATCGGCCGTCTTCTCGAACCAGTAGCGCGCGGTCTGGGTCAGCACCTGCCCCTTGAAGGGGATCGCGGCCAGCGCGCGGTCGAAGGCACTGATACGGTCCGAGGTGATGAGCACGCGCCGCCCGTCCGGCAGGTCGTAATTGTCCCGCACCTTGCCCCGGTAGTGGTTCGGCAGTTCGGGCAGGGTCGCCTCACGCAGAACTTGATGTGCGTGCGGAACGAGGTCGGCCGTGTTCATCGGGGCTGTCCGTCAGACTGCGCGGCGATCACGCCGCCGCGCCTGTGTGCGCGGAGCGACCGGAGATTTCCAGTCCCCGGCGGGCACCGCGGACATCTGCGGCAAGATTCCGGCTTGGTGCCGGCACCATGTCCCGCGTCCGGACTGGCCGGCGGCTTGGTCGATCGGGTTTCGACGCCCGTTCCGCCGCTCAGTGTCGTCGGTATAGGGCGGAGCCGCGGCCGGTGCCGTACCGTTCCGAGCCCGCTGCTTGACCGGTTGAAACATACTAGTCGGGCTCGAGACCCGGCCCTATCCTACTGACCACTGCACATTGTAGGCATCCGGGTGGCCGCGGGGACGGGCGACGCCGCCTGACAGCCGAGGCCCGATGACAGGATCAACGCATCAGTCGAGCAGGCATCCGTTCCTGCGCAAAATCGAGAGCCTCGCCCTGTTCAGACCGAGCGAGGCGGAGCTCGCGGCCTTGAATGCTCTGCCCATGCAGATGGCGACGATCGAGGCTAACCGGGACATCGTCCGGGAAGGTGACCGCCCGTCCCGCTGCTTCGCGGTCTTGGAGGGCATCGCCTGCACGTACAAGTCGACGCGGTCCGGAAAACGACAGGTCATGGGCTATCACGTGCCCGGCGACGTGCCGGACTTCCTGAGCCTCCACCTGGAAACCCTCGACATCAGCATCGCCACAGTCAGCGCATGCCGCCTCGGCTTCGTTCAGCACGAAGCGGCGCGCGCCATGCTGCGCGCGCACCCACGGCTCAACGACGTGTTCTGGCGCGCGACGCTGATCGACGCCGCCATCGTGCGGGAGTGGATGCTCAATACGGGCCGGCGGGAAGCCTTCGCCCGCATGGCCCACCTGTTCTGCGAACTGGTGATCCGCCTCGGCGCGGTCGGGCTCGCTCCGGACCGGACCTGTGACATCCCCATGACCCAGCCGGAACTCGCGGACGCCCTCGGCATCACGCCGGTCCATGTGAACCGGACCATCCGGGACCTCAAGGCCGCCGGCCTGATCACGCTACGCAGCCGCCGCCTCACGGTTCACGACTGGAATGGACTGGTATCGGCGGCGGAGTTCGACCCCACCTACCTGCACTGCCGCGATCAGGACGCGTCGTAGACCGCCGGCTGCGCGCTTGACGCTGAGGCCCTCTCCGTCAGGTGAGTCAGTCGGTCAAGGTAGTCCGCGGCCGCTCTGCCCGTAGCGAACGCGGTCGCGGGACTCCGCCAGGAGCCGAGGTCAGCAGGTCCGAACCTGGGGCGACCCAGCGGTAGCGGAATTCTCAAGCTCGCCGACCGGGAAAGAAATCCGCGCGTTCGCGCAGCGAGAGGCGCGTCATGGCCGATGCGGCGCTTGGTTCCTGGGCCGGGACTGATGGTGCGGGTGGTCGGACTCGAACCGACACTCCTTGCGGAACCGGATTTTGAGTCCGGCGCGTCTACCAATTCCACCACACCCGCATCGAGTCGCGTTGGCGACCCGATTGCTCCTAGCGCAGTTTGCCTCCGACCGGGAGTCCCGCCACGAGCTGCGATCGGCGTCTCGCCTTACACTGGAGGCAGAAGCTTCGCCGGTCGCTCGACCGCCGCACTATGGCGGCGCCGGAATCCGCCGCGAGGTCGGCAGGATGTTGCTCGGCGCACGTCGGGAGAGGGCTGAAGGGACCGAACGGCTCGGTTGTCCAGTGAGCCGATCTGGCCAAGGCGAGGCGCCTATGCTCAAAGGGCGGCCGGTTGTTCGATACGGTAGGTTGAATGCTCCGCCGGCTCTACGCGTGGATCCTGGCCCTCAGCGGCAGGCCCTCTGCGCCCTACGCGCTCGGCGCAGTGGCCTTCGCCGAGAGTTCATTCTTCCCGGTGCCGCCCGACGCCATGCTCGTGCCCATGGCGGTGAGCCGTCCCGATCGCGTCTGGTTCTACGCGACGATCGCGACGGTGGCGTCGGTGCTGGGCGGTCTCGTCGGCTACGCCATCGGGGCGCTTCTGTTCGATTCCGTCGGTGCGTGGCTGATCCGCCTCTACGGCCTGCAGAACTCCGCGGCCACCTTCCAGGAATCGTATGCCCAGTACGGGCACTGGGTCATCCTGCTAAAGGGCCTGACGCCGATCCCCTACAAGCTCGTCACCATCACGTCGGGCTTCGCCCATTACAGCCTGTTCTGGTTCACGGTGCTGTCGATCCTCACCCGAGGCGCGCGGTTCTTCATCCTCGCCGGATTGCTCGGTCGATACGGCGTTCAGATCCGCGGCGTGCTCGACCGGCATCTAAATGCCGTGGCGGCGATTTCCGTCGCGGTCATCATCCTCGGCTTCCTGCTCTTCAAGGTGATCCTGTAGCGATGAACACGGCGGCTGCACTGCGTGTGAAGACGGCGGGCCTCTGGCTCGCGATCCTGGCCGGCCTGATCGTGGGCGCCGTCCTCGTGATGCAGTACGGATACGGCTACGCGCCCTGCAAGCTGTGCCTCACCGAGCGCCTCCCCTACTACGCCGCCGTGCCGCTGGGCCTGATCGCGCTGTTCGCGCCCGAGCGTCTTGGGCGGATCGCTCTCGGGCTCGCGGCGCTGGGCTTCCTCTACGGGACCGGCATCGGGATCTACCATGCCGGAGCCGAATGGGGCTTCTGGCCGGGGCCCGCCGATTGCGGGGGCGGCACCGGCGCCAATCCGGGGCAGATCGGCGAATTCCTCAACGCGCTCCAATCGACCAAGGTGGTCGACTGCTCGGTGGCGGCGCTGCGGGTCCTCGGGGTCTCCCTCGCCGGGTGGAACGCCCTGGCGTCCTTTGTCCTGGCCTCCCTGGCCGGCAGCGCGGCCGCACGGGCCTGACCGGGGCGGGCCGTCCGGAGCAAGCTGGCACAAGGTCTCAGTTGCGGTCGTCGGGCAGCAGAGGCAGGGCGGCCACGTCGATACCCTCGTCGATCAGCGCGCGCGCTTCCGCGGGACTCGCGTCGCCGTAGATCGCGCGGCCTTCCGCCTCGCCGTAATGGATCTTGCGCGCCTCTTCGGGAAAGCGCGCGCCGACATGCTCGGAATTGGCCACGAGGTGCTCGCGCAGGGCACGGAGCATCGCCCGCACCTGCCGCTCCGGCTCGGCCACCAGGGTCACGGGTGCGGCGGCTTGCGCGGGCGGGTGAGCGGGCTGACGCTCCCCATCGGTGCGCGCGACGCTCGGAGCCATCAGCGCCTTGCCGACTTTCGCGGTATCGCAGACCGGGCAGGCGACGAGCCCACGGGCGACTTGCGCATCATAGGAGTCGGACGAGGGGAACCAGCTCTCGAAGCCGTGGCCGGCCTCGCAGACGAGACTGTACCGGATCATGATGGAACTTGCTGTGCTGCTTACTGCGCGGCCTGGATCTTCGGACCGACGCGTTCAACGGTGAAGGGGCGCCCGTGCTGGAGCGACGGGATGCGCGCGCGCGCGTCGGCGACCTGCGCCACGTCGATCTCCGCCAGGATGACGCACGGCTCGGATCCGCCCGCGTCGGCCAGCACCCGACCCCAGGGATCGACGATCACGGAATGGCCGAACGTCTCCCGCCCATCCTCGTGCAGGCCGCCCTGCGCCGCGGAGATGACGAAGGATCCCGTCTCGATCGCCCGTGCTCTCTGGAGAACATGCCAATGCGCCTCGCCCGTCTGGCGGGTGAAGCACGCGGGCGCAGTGAGGATCTCGGCCCCGGCTTCGGCGAGCGCCCGGTACAGGCCGGGAAAGCGGATATCGTAGCAGATCGTCAACCCGAGCATCGCCCACGGGGTGGGCGCGACCACCGCGCAGGCCCCGCCCGTATAGGTCGCGGATTCACGCCAGCGCTCGCCGCTCGGCAGATCGACATCGAACAGGTGCAACTTGTCGTAAGAGGCGACGACGTCACCGTCGCTGCCGATCAGGTAGGCTCGGTTGGCGATCTTGTCGCCCGACCGCACCGCGATCGAGCCGATCTGCACGACGACGCCGGTCTCGCGCGCGACCTCGCGCACAGCCGCCAGCGTTCGATCCTGCGCCTCAGTGGTGACCTCGGCGAACAGCCGTTCCCGGCTCCGCTCCACCAGGGACGTCATCTCGGGCGTCTGCACGAACGCCGCACCGCGGCCCGCCGCTTCCCGCACGCCTGCGACTGCCGCGTCGCGGTTCGCCTCCGGGTTCCGGCCCGAACGCATCTGGACACAGGCAGCGGTGAAGCGCGACTCAGGCATCGGCCGTATCCCTCAAGAGCGGGTCGAGCTTGCCGGCACGGTCGAGGGCGTAAAGATCGTCGCAGCCGCCCACATGGGTGTCGCCGATGAAGATCTGCGGGACGCTCGTCCGTCCTCTGGCGCGGTCGACCATCGTGGCGCGCGCGCCCTGCACGCGCTCGACGTCGATCTCTTGGAAGGACGCCCCCTTCTCTTTCAGCAGGCTCTTCGCCGCCGAGCAATAGGGACACCAGGCCGTCGTATAGATGGTGACCGGCTGCATGGAATAGGTCGTCTCGCGCCTCAACTCCGCTCATATAGGAGCGCGCGACAGCAAATTCCTATGCCCGCGTGGTCACAGGCCAGCACTCCGCGAGCGATGCTCCGGTCGCGGCGCTTCGAGATCGTCCGAGGAATCCGGTCAGGCAGCGAGAAGCTTCTCGACCTCGTTGACGAGATCGCGCAGATGGAAGGGCTTCGACAGCACCTTCGCGTCCTTCGGCGCCTTGGAATCGGGGTTGAGCGCGACGGCCGCGAATCCCGTGATGAACATGACCTTGATGTCGGGGTCGAGTTCGGTCGCCCGGCGAGCGAGTTCGATGCCGTCCATCTCGGGCATGACGATATCGGTCAGCAGAAGCTCGAACGGCTCCTCGCGCAGCCGGTTGTACGCCGAGAGCCCGTTGTCGAACGACAGGACGTCGTAGCCCGCGTTTTGCAGCGCCTTGGCCAGGAACCGGCGCATATCGTTGTCGTCTTCCGCCAGCAGGATTTTCATCGGCCGGATCCGAGCCTTCGAGTCGAGAAGTTGATCCCATAAAGGGAGGCGATGGTAAACAAGGTGTTAGGATGGCAACCGCAGAATGAACCGCGATGCCCGAGGCGGCTGCCTGAGCCGCCAGCCATGGAGTGGACAGGCGGCCGATCGCGCACCACAGTGCGGGTCTGCCGCGCTCGCCCAACCGCCGGGGTGTCCACCAGCCGATGACTGCGCCTGAACCGGTCAAGCCAGACGCCTTCGGATTCGCCCCGGCCTTCGCGGTCGATGAACCGGCGGCGCACACCCTGCCCTTCGTCTTCAATACCGGCCATTCCGGAGCCGTCTACCCCCCGGACTTCATCGCCGCCTCCCGGCTCGACGCCCTCGCCCTCCGGCGCTCGGAGGACGCCCACGTCGATCGCCTGTTTGCCCCAGTGGTGACGCTGGGTGCGCCGCTCCTGCGCGCGAACTTCCCCCGCGCCTTCCTGGACGTCAATCGGGAGCCGTTCGAACTCGACCCGCGGATGTTCGAGGGGCGGCTGCCGCCCTTCGCCAACACCCGGTCGATGCGGGTCGCGGGCGGCTTGGGCACGGTCCCGCGCGTGGTCGCCGACGGGCAGGAGATCTACGCCCGACGCCTGCCGGTGGGTGAGGCCACGTCGCGCATCGACGGTCTCTACAAACCGTACCACCGCACGCTGCGCGGCCTCATCCAGCGCACGGTGCGGAGCCATGGTCACTGTGTCCTCATCGATTGCCATTCGATGCCGTCGACGAGCCTGGGCCGCGACACGGACAGTAAGGCCGATGTCGTGCTCGGAGACCGCTACGGCACCGCCTGCGCGCCGAGCCTGATCGACAGCGTCGAGGTGGCTTTCCGCGCACGAGGCTTTCGCGTCGTGCGCAACAAGCCGTACGCGGGCGGCTTCATCACGGAGCATTATGGAGAGCCGAATTTCGGCAGGCACGCGCTCCAGATCGAGGTCAATCGGGCGCTCTACATGAACGAGGTGAGCCTCGCGATCGCAGCCGGCTTTCCCAGCCTCGTCGCCGCGCTCGAGTCCATCATCGCGGAGGTGGCGGCCGACCTCGGCGATCTCACGCCGAGCCGGATGGCCGCGGAGTAGGCATCCGCTCGCCACGGCCGATATCGCGCCCGCAATCGAAACAAAAAAGGCCACTCCCGAAGGAGCGGCCCGAAGTCTAGGGAGGAAACGCCCAAGAAGGGCAGCGAGACCGCGACGCCATCGCGATCTCGCAACGCACAAATTAAAGTGCGGCGCACAAGATGCAAGGCCGAAATCGGCGTCTCGCCTGCGCGCCGTGCATACCTGATTCACGCCGGCCTATCGCGAGCGCCGTGCGCCCCCTCAGCCGTGGGACTTCAGGAGCTTGGCGATCTCGGCCTTCAAGGGTCCTGCCAGATCCTGCCGTTCCAGCGCATAGGCGAGGTTGGCGGTGAGGAAGCCGATCTTCGAACCGGTGTCATAAGTCCGGCCATCGAAGTGCATGCCGAAGAAATCCTGCTTCTCCATCAGGTCGATCATCGCGTCGGTGAGCTGGATCTCACCGCCTGCGCCCTTCTTCCCGTGTTCGAGGATCCCGAAGATTTCGGGCTGCAGGATGTAACGCCCGGAGATGATGAAGTTCGACGGCGCCGTGCCCTGTTTCGGCTTCTCGACCATTCCGGTGATCTGAAAGGATTGACCGTAGGTCTCACCGACGCTGACGATTCCGTACTGGTGCGTGTCCTCGGGTGCCACTTCCTCGACGGCGATGATGTTGCCGCCATGCCGCTCATAGGCCGACAGCATCTGCTGCATGCAGCCGCGGCTGAGCATGTCCGGGAGCAGCACCGCGAAGGGCTCGTCGCCGACGATCTCGCGGGCGCACCAGACCGCATGTCCGAGGCCGAGCGGAGCCTGCTGGCGGGTGAAGCTTGTCTGGCCGGCCTTGGGCAGATCCTTCTTGAGTTCTTCGTAGGCGGCCGTCTTGCCCCGTTCCTGCAGGGTGTGATCCAGCTCGAAGGCAATATCGAAATGATCCTCGATCACCGCTTTGCCGCGGCCTGTCACGAAGATGAAGTGTTCGATGCCGGCCTCCCGCGCCTCATCGACCACATGCTGGACAACCGGCCGGTCGACGACCGTGAGCATCTCCTTCGGGACCGCTTTCGTCGCGGGCAGGAAGCGCGTGCCAAGCCCCGCCACGGGCAGGACGGCCTTGCGGATGGGTTTCATCGGACGGTAACCCCGGCACTGGTTGAAACGACGTGGTCGACGATGCGGCGAGTGAGACAGGCTGAGGCCTGCTGCCGCAAGGCCTGTGCGCCGATACTATGAGGCAGAGTGCCGTAAATATACCGTCTGCGCACGTCTAAGTGGTTATTGTGGATGGCGACCTTCGGGAGGTGAGATGGCGGTTCTTGTGACGGGGGGCGCCGGCTACATCGGCAGCCACATGGTTCTGGCCCTGCTCGACGCGGGCCACGAGGAGGTCGTCGTCCTGGACGATCTCTCCACGGGTTTCGACTGGGCCGTTCCGGAAGGTGTCAAGCTCGTGGTCGGTGACGTGGCCGACCAAGCCCTCGTGACTCAGACGATCCTCCAGCACAGGATCGACGCCCTCGCCCACTTCGCCGCCAAGATCGTGGTGCCCGAGTCGGTCTCCGACCCGCTGGGCTACTATCTCGCCAACACCGTGAAGACCCGTTCGCTGATCGAGGCGTCGGTGCGAGCGGGCGTCAGGCACGTGATCTTCTCGTCGACGGCGGCCGTCTACGGAGAACCGGAGGTCGTTCCGGTGCCCGAGACGCTGCCGCTCGCGCCGATCAATCCCTACGGCCGCTCGAAGCTCATGAGCGAGTGGATGATCGCCGACGCCGCCGCCGCGCACGGGTTCTCGTACGTGATCCTGCGCTACTTCAATGTCGCGGGCGCAGATCCCAAGGGGCGCACCGGTCAGTCGACGCCGAACGCCACGCACCTGATCAAGGTCGCCACGCAGGCTGCCCTGGGGCAGCGCGCGCGGCTCGACGTGTACGGGACCGATTACCCGACCCCGGACGGTTCGTGCCTGCGCGACTACATCCAGGTGTCGGACCTCGCCGCGGCACACCGGGTCGCCCTCGACCATCTGCGCGCGGGCGGCGAGAGCCTCACGCTTAATTGCGGCTACGGACGCGGATACTCGGTGCTCGAAGTGATCGAGGTGGTGAAGCGGATCTCGGGGCGCGACTTCGAGGTCCGCCTCTGTCCCCGGCGCGCCGGGGACCCGGCCCGGATCGTGGCCGAGGCCGGGCTCATCCGAGAGCGGCTCGGCTGGACGCCCGAGCACGACGACCTCGACGCCATCGTCGCGCAGGCGCTCGCCTGGGAAGATCAGCTGGGCAAGCGCAACCGGATCTGATCGGATGCAATCCCGGAGAGCCGTCTGTGCCGCGGCGCTGTGCCTGGCCGTCGTCCCGGCCCATGCGGCGACGGGCGGATCCGGCGCGTTCCGCGGCTTCATCGAGTCGCTGCGCCCCGATGCCGCCGCGCGGGGCGTCTCTGCAGCGACGTTCGACGCGGCATTCCGGGGCGTCTCGGGGCCGGACGCCGCTGTGCTGGCGCGGATCCGCCAACAGAGCGAGTTCGTGCGGCCCGTGTGGGACTACCTCGTCGGCGCCGTCTCGGACGGTCGGATCGTGCGCGGGCGGGCGCGGGCCGCCGCCCTCGCGCCCACCCTGGCGGAGATCCGCAACCGCTACGGCGTTCCGGCGCCGGTCCTCCTCGCGCTCTGGGGCATCGAGTCCGATTTCGGCGCCAGCGCGGGCAGTGTTCCGACGGTCCGGGCTCTCGCGACCCTGGCCGAGGCGCGACACCGCGGCAGCCTGTTCCGCGACGAGCTCCTCGCCGCACTCACGATCCTCCAGCGCGGCGACGTCACGCCCGCGCGGATGAGCGGCAGTTGGGCCGGAGCGATGGGCCAGGTCCAGTTCCTGCCGTCCACGTACCTGGCGCACGCCGTCGACTTCGACGGCGACGGCCGCCGGGACATCTGGTCGAGCGACTCGGATTCGCTGGCCTCGATCGCCGCCTACCTCAAGGATCTCGGCTGGGATCCGGCGGTCTCGTGGGGCTACGAGGTAGCCCTGCCGGAAGGCTTCGACCTGTCGCGCTACGCGGCGGACATCGACGACTTCGCCAAGCGCGGGGTCCGACGGACGGACGGCAAGCCGCTCCCCGGGCACGGGCGCGCCAGCTTGTTCCTACCCGGCGGATCGGGGGCACCCGTCTTCCTGATCACCGACAACTTCGAGGTCATTCGCGGCTACAACACCTCGGATTCCTACGCGCTCGCGGTGGGCCACCTCGCGGACCGCCTCGATGGTGGTCCGCCTCTGGCCGCTCCCTGGCCTGCGGCGGGAGCCCGCCTCGACGGGCCCGGATTGCGGGAGCTTCAGTCCGCTCTCGCGGCCGGCGGCTTCTATGAAGGTCCGCAGGATGGCCGCGCCGGTCCCCGGCTGCGCGAGGCGGTGCGACGCTACCAGATCAGCGCTGATCTGCCGGCCGACGGCTACGCCACGCCGGCTCTCCTGTCGCGGATCAAGGACCGTTCAGGGTCCCGGCCCTGACGGAAGACGGCATTTCGACCTGTCGACCGCTTCCCCTATAATACGTCCGCGCCGGACGGCCTCTGCCCGGCAAGAGAGTGCGGAATGCGCATGAGAGTCGCCGGTCGCCGTGCCTCGGGGCACCCGCCGCTGTTCGGGCTTGCGGCCATCCTGTGGATCGCCGGCTCGGCGCTGTCGGGCAGCCTCCCCGCGCAGGCGCAGTGGGGTGACGGCTACCAGCAGCCCGGCAACGGCAATTACTACGAGGCGCCCCCGCGTCGGCGACCGCGGGACGCCTACTATCGTGACGATGGATCCGCCGCGCGCCAGCCGCGCTACGCGCCCCAGCAGGAGGCGCCGCGCCAGTTCTACTGGCCCTGGGAGGACAGGCCCCAGCCCGTCGCGCCTCAGCCGGAGCGGACCTATCGCGCCCCGCGTCAACGCATCCCGTACGGCGCCACCGAAGCCCAGCGCCCGCCGCCGGCGATCAAGCGCCGCGTCCGCCCGGCCCGCGCCCCGGCCGCCCCGAAGCCGGCCGTCGCCAAGAGCGAGCCGAGTGTCCAGATCGCGGTCTTCGGCGATTCCCTCGCCGACCACCTCGCGAAGGGCCTCGACGATGTGTTCGAGGACAATGCCGACGTCGCGGTCATCGACCGCGCGAAGGGGGATAGCGGCCTCGTCCGCAAGGACGTGGTGGATTGGCCGAAGGTGGCGCAGGACTATCTGCAGGCCAATCCGAAAGTGCGCTATGCCCTGGTGATGCTCGGTGCCAACGACCGTCAGCCGATCCGCGAGGGCGACGAGACGGCCGACCCGCTGACCGACCGGTGGCGCGCTCTGTACCGGGCGCGGATCGAGGCGCTGATCAAGGTCTTCACCGACCGCAAGGTGCCGCTGATCTGGGTCGGCCTTCCGCCGATGCAGAGCGAGGGGCTCAGCCGCGATCTCGCGTCGATGAACGACATGATCCGCGACAGCGTCACGAAGGCCGGCGCAACCTACGTCGATATCTGGCCGGGCTTCGTCGACGATCGCGATCGCTACGCCGCCTCCGGCCCCGATCCGGAAGGTCAGATCGCGAAGCTCCGCACCGCGGACGGTGTCCACTTCACGAAGGCCGGCGACCGGAAATTGGCGCACTTCGCGGATGTCGAGCTGAAGCGCCTGATGGGGACAACGGCCCCTTCGGCCGACCAGCCGCCGGCAGCGACCGTGGCGCCCCTCGCCCCGCCCTCCGCTTCGGGGCCGAGCCTGGATGGCAGCGGCCAGCTCAACGACACCGCCGCCATCGACCGGCAGATCACCGCGATGCTGCCGAGCCTGCCCGAGCCGCCGGGCGTACCGGCGCTGCCGGTCAAGCCGGCGGCCGGCCCAGTCGTGCCCTTGAGCCGCACGGAAGTTTCACCCGGCGGCACGTTGCTGAGCGGACGGCCGCGGGACGCCGACAATCTGGGCACCACCGATCGGACGCTGCTGCGCGGAAACGCGCCGATGCCGCAGCCCGGGCGCGCCGACGATTTCCGCTGGCCGCCCGGCTGACGTCCGAAGGTCCGTCCTACCGCGGCAGGACGGTCGCGCCCATCAGCGCCTCGTCGATGGCGCGCGCGGCCTGTCGGCCTTCACGGATCGCCCAGACCACGAGCGACTGGCCGCGCCGCATATCGCCTGCCGCCCAGATCTTCGGGTCGGAGGTGCGGTAATCCTCTTCGTTCGCCTCGACGTTGCCGCGCTTGCTCACGCCGATGCCGGACTGCTCGAGGAGGCCCTTCTGCACGGAGCCGGCGAAGCCGATCGCCATGAAGACGAGGTCGGCGGGCAGGACGAACTCGGAACCTGCGATCGGCTGGCGCTTGGCATCGACCCGGGCGCAGACGACGCCGGTGACGTGGCCCTTCTTGTTGCCTTCGACCCGCAAAGTGGCGGCCTGGAACTCGCGCTCCGCGCCCTCGGCCTGGCTGGAGGAGGTGCGCATCTTGGTCGGCCAATACGGCCACACCGTCAGCTTGTCCTCCCGCTCCGGGGGCCGCGGGCGGATGTCGAGCTGCGTCACCGACAGGGCACCCTGCCGGAAGGCCGTGCCGACGCAGTCGGAGGCCGTGTCGCCGCCGCCGATCACCACGACGTTCTTGCCGCTGGCGAGAATCGGCAATTCGCCGTTGCCGCGCATCGGCTCGTTGTTCACGCGCCGGTTGGACTGGACGAGATAGGGCATGGCGTAGTGCACGCCTTCCAGGTCCTGACCGGGCAGCTGCGGATTACGGGGATCCTCGGCACCGCCGCAGAACATCACGGCGTCGAACTCGGCCTTCAGCTCGTCGACGGGCTTCGTCACCCCGATGTTCTGGTTGTAGTGAAAGACGACGCCCTCGGCCTCCATCTGGCGCACGCGCCGCTCGATGTGGCGCTTCTCCATCTTGAAGTCGGGAATGCCGTAGCGGAGCAGGCCGCCGGCCTTCGGCTCGCGCTCGAAGACGTGGACATCGTGGCCCACGCGGGCGAGCTGCTGCGCCGCCGCCATGCCGGCCGGGCCCGAGCCGACGATCGCCACCCGCTTGCCGGTGCGCGTCGCGGACGGCTCGGGCTTGACCCAGCCCATGTTCCAGGCGCGGTCGGCGATGGCCTGCTCGATCGTCTTGATGGCGACCGGCTGGTTCTCCAGGTTCAGCGTGCAGGCTTCCTCGCAGGGCGCGGGGCAGATGCGGCCGGTGAATTCCGGAAAGTTGTTTGTCGAGTGCAGGTTGCGCGAAGCCTCTTCCCAATCCGATTGGAAAACGAGGTCGTTCCAGTCCGGGATCTGGTTGTGAACCGGACAGCCGGTCGGGCCGTGGCAGAACGGGATGCCGCAATCCATGCAGCGCGCGGCCTGCTTCGTGAGATCATGCTCGTCGAGCGGCAGCGTGAACTCGCGGAAATGCCGGACTCGGTCGGCGGCGAGCTGGTACTTCTGCTCCTGCCGGTCGAATTCGAGGAAGCCTGTGATCTTGCCCATTGGTCAGCCCCTGGGCCGGCCAGTCTCTGACTGCGCTGCCCGCGTCGTCTTGTATCGCGTGTGCGTGACCGGGCGGCAGACCGCCCGGTCCTGAAGGCCGGCTACTCCGCCGCGACCGGCATCCGCGCCATCTCCATCTCGCGCAGCGCCCGGCGGTACTCCACCGGCATCACCTTCACGAACTTGGTCCGATAGGCCGACCAATCGTCGAGGATCGCCTTGGCGCGCGGGCTGCCCGTGTATTTCAGATGGTTCTTGATGAGTTGCGTCAGCCGCTCCTCGTCGTGGCCCGACATGTCGGCCAGGATGTCCACCCGCCCCTTGGTCTCGAGGTCGCCGTCCTGGTGGAAGCGGCGCATCAGGTCGTCCTCCTCCTCGACCGGCTCCAAATCGACCATCGACAGGTTGCAGCGCGCCGAGAACGAGCCGTCCTCGTCGAGCACGTAGGCGATTCCGCCCGACATGCCGGCCGCGAAGTTGCGCCCGGTGTCGCCGATCGACACGACGACGCCGCCGGTCATGTACTCGCAGCCGTGGTCGCCCATGCCCTCGACCACCGTGATGGCGCCGGAGTTGCGCACCGCGAAGCGTTCGCCCGCGGAGCCGCGGATGTAGCACTCGCCGGCGATCGCCCCGTACAGAACGGTGTTGCCGACCATGATGGTCCGATCCTGCGGCGACCTCAGCGCGTCGCTCGGCCGGATGATCAGCTTGCCGCCCGACAGGCCCTTGCCGACGTAGTCGTTGCCGTGGCCCGTTAGCTCGATGGTGACGCCGGCCGCCACCCACGCTCCGAAGCTCTGGCCAGCGGTGCCGGCGAGCTTCACCACGATCGTGTCGTCGGGCAGGCCCTCGTGGCCGTGCGCCTTCGCCACCGCGCCGGAGAGCATGGCGCCCGCCGCCCGGTCCGAGTTCCGGATCGTGTCGGCGATGATCACCGGCTCGCCGGTCTCGATGGCGTGCTGCGCCTTCTCGATCAGCCGCCGGTCGAGAACCGTGTCGATCGGGTGGTGCTGCACATCGACGTGGCGGATCGCCGTGCCCTCGGCCACCTTCGGCCGGTGGAACAGCTTCGTAAAATCGAGCCCGCGCGCCTTCCAGTGGGCGATCGCCTCGACCTTGTCGAGCACGTCGGAGCGGCCGACCGCCTCCTCCAGCTTCATGAAGCCGAGCGACGCCAGGATCTCCCGGACCTCCTCGGCCACGAAGAAGAAGTAGTTCACCACGTGCTCGGGCGTGCCCTTGAAGCGCTTGCGCAGCACCGGATCCTGGGTGGCGACGCCCACCGGGCATGTGTTCAGGTGGCACTTGCGCATCATGATGCAGCCGGCCGCGATCAGCGGGGCCGTGGAGAAGCCCATCTGGTCGGCGCCGAGCAGCGCCGCGATGATCACGTCCCGTCCGGTGCGAATGCCGCCATCGGCCTGGAGGGCGACGCGCCCGCGCAGGTTGTTGAGCACCAGCGTCTGCTGGGTCTCGGCCAGCCCGGTCTCCCAGGGTCCGCCCGCGTGCTTGAGCGAGGTCAGCGGCGCCGCACCGGTGCCGCCGTCGAAGCCCGAGATCGTGATGTGGTCGGCGCGCGCCTTGGCGACACCGGCCGCGACCGTGCCGACGCCGACCTCGGAGACGAGCTTCACCGAGACGTCCGCCGACGGGTTCACGTTCTTCAGGTCGAAGATCAGCTGGGCCAGATCCTCGATCGAGTAGATGTCGTGATGCGGCGGCGGCGAGATCAGGCCGACGCCCGGGGTGGCGTAGCGGACCTTGGCGATCTTGGCGTCGACCTTGTGGCCGGGCAGCTGGCCGCCTTCGCCGGGCTTGGCGCCCTGCGCGACCTTGATCTGCATCATGTCGGAATTGACGAGATACTCGGTCGTGACGCCGAAGCGGCCGGACGCGACCTGCTTGATCGCGGACCGGCGCGAGCGCCCGTCCGGCAGCGGCTTGAACCGCTCGACCTCCTCGCCGCCCTCGCCCGAGTTCGACCGGCCGCCGAACGAGTTGAGCGCGATCGCGAGCGTCTCGTGCGCCTCCTTGGAGATGGAGCCGTACGACATCGCGCCCGTGGCGAAGCGCTTGACGATCTCGGAGGCCGGCTCGACCGAGTCGAGCGGGACCGGCGCGCGGCCGAGCTCGGCGGCGGACTTGATCCGGAACAGGCCGCGCAGCGTCTTCAGCTGGTGCTCCTGCCGGTTCACCAGCTCGGCATATTCCCGGTAGCGCTCCGGCACGTTGAGGCGCACCGCGTGCTGCAGCGTCGCCACCGTGTCGGGCGTCCAGGTGTGGGTCTCGCCGCGCAGCCGGTACGCGTACTCGCCGCCGACATCGAGCGCGTTGCGGTAGACCGGCGCGTCGCCGAAGGCGTCGCGGTGACGGCGCGCGGTCTCCTCGGCGATCTCCGCCATGCCGACGCCCTCGATGGTCGTCGCCGTGCCGAAGAAATCGCGGCCCACGAAGGTCGAGTTCAGGCCGACCGCGTCGAAGATCTGGGCGCCGCAATAGGACTGGTAGGTGGAGATGCCCATCTTGGACATCACCTTGAGCAGGCCCTTATCGATCGCCTTGATGTAGCGGTAGATGATCTCGTCATCGGTGAGGTCCGGCGGGAACTCGTCCTTCATGGCGAGCAGCGTCTCGAAGGCGAGGTAGGGGTTCACCGCCTCGGCGCCGTAGCCGGCGAGGCACGCGAAGTGGTGCACCTCGCGCGGCTCGCCCGACTCGACCACGAGGCCGACCGATGTCCGGAGCCCCTTGCGGATCAGGTAATTGTGCACGGACGCCGTGGCGAGCAGCGCCGGGATCGGGATCCGGTCCGGCCCGACCGCCCGGTCGGTGAGCACGATGATGTTGTAGCCGCCGCGCACCGCCGCCTCGGCGCGGTCGCAGAGGCGGTCGAGCGCCCCGTCCATGGCCGCCGCGCCGGTCTCGGCCGGGTAGGTCATGTCGAGGGTCTTGGTGTCGAACCGGTCCTCGAAATGACCGATCGAGCGGATCTTCTCCAAGTCGGCATTGGTGAGGATCGGCTGGCGGACCTCGAGGCGCTTGCGCCGTGACGCGCCCTCCATGTCGAGCAGGTTCGGCCGCGGCCCGATGAACGAGACGAGGCTCATCACGGCCTCCTCGCGGATCGGGTCGATCGGCGGGTTCGTGACCTGCGCGAAGTTCTGCTTGAAGTAGGTGTAGAGCAGCTTCGACTTCTCGGAGAGGGCCGAGAGCGGCGTGTCCGTGCCCATCGAGCCGACCGCCTCCTGGCCGGTGACGGCCATGGGCTGCATCAGCAGCTTGAGGTCTTCCTGCGTGTAGCCGAACGCCTGCTGGCGATCGAGCAGGTCGACATCGCCGCGCGATTCCCGCGGCTGCACCGGGCGCAGGTCCTCCAGGACGATCTGGGTGTTCTTGACCCAGTCGGCGTAGGGGTGCGCGGCGGCGAGCTCGCCCTTGATCTCCTCGTCGGAAACGATGCGGCCCTTCTGCAGGTCGATCAGCAGCATGCGGCCCGGCTGGAGGCGCCAGGACTGTACGATCTTCTCGTCCGGGATCGGCAGGGTGCCCATCTCGGAGGCGAGCACGACGAGGCCGTCGTCCGTGACGATGTAGCGGGCCGGGCGCAGGCCGTTGCGGTCCAGCGTCGCGCCGATCTGGCGGCCGTCGGTGAACGCCACGGCGGCCGGGCCGTCCCACGGCTCCATCAGGGCGGCGTGATACTCGTAGAAGGCGCGCCGCTCCTCGCTCATCAGCGGGTTGCCGGCCCAGGCCTCCGGGATGAGCATCATCATCGCGTGGGCGAGCGGGTAGCCGCCCTGCACGAGGAACTCGAGGGCGTTGTCGAAGCAGGCGGTGTCCGACTGCCCCTCGTAGGAGATCGGCCACAACTTCGAGATGTCGTTGCCGAAGAGATCCGAATCGACGCTCGCCTGACGGGCCGCCATCCAGTTGACGTTGCCGCGCAGCGTGTTGATCTCCCCGTTATGGGCGACCATCCGGTACGGGTGCGACAGGCGCCAAGTCGGGAAGGTGTTGGTGGCGAAGCGCTGGTGGACGAGGGCGATCGCCGAGACGAAGCGCTCGTCCCTCAGGTCGAGGAAATAGTTCCCGAGCTGCGTGACCAGCACCATGCCCTTGTAGACGATGGTCCGGGTCGAGACCGAGACGGGATAGAACTCCTTCACCCGCGGGTCTTCGAGCCCGTAGACCTTGTTGGAGATCATCTTGCGGGCGACGTAGACCCGGCGCTCGAACGCGTCCTGGTCGGAGACCGACGCCGGACGGCCGATGAAGACCTGGCGGTGATGCGGCTCGGTCGCCTTCACGGCCTCGCCGAGATCCTCGGGATCCACCGGCACGTCGCGCCAGCCGAGGAGCGGCAGCCCCTCGGCAGCCAGGGACGATTCGACGATCTCCTGGATGATCGCCCGCGGCTCCTCGGCCTTCGGCATGAAGAACTGGCCGATGGCGTAGTCCCCGGCCGGCGGCAGCTCGAATCCGAGGCGCGAGCATTCCTCGGCGAAGAAGCCGTGCGGGATCTGCGTGAGGATACCGCAGCCGTCGCCCATCTTCGGGTCGGCGCCCACGGCGCCGCGATGGTCGAGATTCTCCAGGATCTTCAGACCCTGCTCGACGATGGCGTGGGTGCGGCGATCGTGCATGTCGGCGATGAACCCGACGCCGCACGCGTCGCGCTCCTGGGCCGGATCGTAGGCGCCCTGCGCTTTCGGCAAAGCGGGATCGCGCACGATGAGCGGCATCGCGCCGCCGCGGGGCGCGGCAGCCTGGACCGTGGAAGCAGCAAACTCGTCGGCGGGTCTGCGCTGTGACATGCTTCGTCTCGTCCTTCCCTCGATACCGTCCGCCGCCGCTGAACCCGCCAGCATGTTTCATGCCCACGGGTCGTCGGCGCCCCGCGCTCCGACCTCGTGTCGCAGGCCGTCCGGTCGGTCCCGCTCGGGACGCGTCCGCCGGCCTGCATTCGTCGAGGACCCGGACCGCTCCGGGAACGGTGCGCTGGCGTGCCCGTGTCCGTCTGCCGTATTTCTCGCCCGCGCGCGAGACGGCGACGGCCGGGATGCACGGCCGATGGGACAGTTGTGCTGTCCTAAGTCGCGAAATTGCCAGATCGCAATCCTTTCAGCAAGTGACTGCCGTCCACTGCGTCAAGGATGCTGCCGATCGCGGGCCAGCGCGGCTCCGCATCTTCCGCAATGTCGCCCGAATCTCACGGTCTACCCGACGGGCCGAGCACAAGCGGCATGCGGGGCAACGACCTCGCCGGCATGGTCGAGGTCCGGGTTCACCGGCCCGGACCATGCCGGAACCGGACACTCTGCCGGGTCTCCAGACCGAGAACGCACAAGAGTGACGATGACGAGCAGATCGACCGCGCGCCTCCGCACCACGATGACCCGCGCGCTCTGCGCCTCCGTCGTGGCAGGCGGCGCCCTTCTGGGTCTCGGCGGCCATGCCAGCGCGCAATTCGCCTTCGAGGAGGAGATCCTGCCGCCGCGCGTGGTGGCGTGGCGCCTCGCCGACCGCGGGTTCACCGGCCTGAGCCGTCCGCGCTTCGACGGGCGTGTCTACGTTGTCGACGCGGTCAACCCGGCCGGCATCCCGGTCCGCCTGCTCGTTGATCCCACGGGCGGCGCGATCATCGGCCGGCAGCGAGTCGGCGCCCCGGAGACCTACGCGCGGCTGGAACGCCCGGCGCCCGGCTTCGGCTGGACCGAGGATGACGCCGCGCCCCGTCGGGTCGTGCGGCCCTCGCCCTTCGACGAGCCGCCGGCCCTGAGGCTTCAGCGCAGGCCCGCCGGTGAAGCCCTGAGGCCGGAGCCGAATCCGGACGGCGTCAATCCCGATAGCGTCGGCCGGACCGCCCCTCCGCGCAAGGTCGCGCGCGCGGCGCCGGCGCGGCCGGCCGATCTGCGCCCGGCGCTCCGGAACAGCCCCGAGGTCCCCGCGCCGAAGGCCGTTCCCGCCGATTCGGGAAGAACGGACGCGAAGGCTGACACCAAGACGGGCGGCAAGCCGGAGACGCGGGACGCGTCGATCGAGAAGGCGCAGCCGGCGACGTCCCCGGCGCCCACCGCGGAGAAGCCCGCAGAGAAGGTCGTGGCCGAAGCGCCCAAGCCGGACTCCAAGGATTGGAAGGATCCGCCCACGGACAAGAAGCCCGTGCGGGTCATCGGCGGGGCGACCATCGTCCCCGGTACCGTCGAGAAGGAACCGGGCGCCGCTCAGTAGCCCTACCCGGCGGTGATCAGCCGATCCGCGCCGGCGAAGACCGTGACGGTATCGGCCCGCGCGATGGCGCAGAGCGTCATGGCGTGGGCGCGGGCACGGTCCAGAGCCAGAGCCGTCGGCGCCGAGATCGCCACCACGATCGCGGCACCCAGACGTGCCGCCTTCTCGACCATCTCGAAGGAGCAGCGGCTGGTGATCACCAGGAAGCCGGCCCGCGTGTCGGCGCCGGACCGCATCAGTGCACCGATCAGCTTATCCAGCGCGTTGTGACGGCCGACATCCTCCCGGACGGCGACCAGTGTGCCGTCGAGCCGCGCCCAGGCGGCGGCGTGGACGGCCCGGGTCTCGGCTCCGAGCCGCTGGGCCTCGTCCAGGGCAGACAGGGCCCGGGCGATCGCCGAGACGGCGACCCGCACCTCCGAATCCATCCGCCGATCCGTGCGGGGCAGTTCCTTCAGGTCCTCGATGCCGCAGACGCCGCACCCGGTGCGGCCGCTGATGGCGCGCTTGCGCGCGAGGTGCTCGCGAAGCCGTCCGGGCGCCAGCTCGATATGGAGGCGCAGCCCGTCGGCGACGGTCTCCACCCGCGTTTCGCGGATCTCCTCCGCAGCCTCGACGATGCCCTCCGTGAGGCTGAACCCGTAGGCGAAATCCTCGAGATCTGCGGGCGTGCACATCATCACGGCATGCGGCACGCTGCCGTACACGAGGTTGACCGGCACCTCCGCGGCGAGGGCTCGCGCATCCAGCCGCGGCTCGGATCCCGTATAGGCTACGACCTGCATGGGCACCCGCACCGAGGCAGGGGGCAGGTCCTGGGATGGGCTCTCCGGGGCGGTCGGCATTCAGCGCTCCAATGTGCGGAAGAACTCCTATCCGCCGCCAGGTCCGTCGGGCAATCGGGTCGAAAATTACCGAACCCTCGCGGTGCGAACACGCCACGAGGCGCGGGGAACTGTCGGGAAAGCGCCTCATGCGACGCTTGTGCGGTTGCACCTCGACGGCCCTTGTGGTCTGAAGCGCCGGTCGGATAATGCCGGGTGACACAACCGGTACTCCGTCACGTCGGTACGATCCCGCACGCGATCAAGACGGGACGGTCCGGCAGCCGCCAGACAGTTTTGGGGAGCCACGAGAGGCAGATGCGGACGGTGCGGACGATCAACCGGTCACTCTGGAGCCTCGCCGCTCTCGGCGCCTCGCTCTTTCCGTTAACAGGCGCGCAGGCCGCGGGTTTCGGCCAGCCGGTGCCATGGGAGATGAGCCGGCAGATCCCGGTCACCGAGAACGCGCGCGACATCCTCAGCTTCGAGGTCGGCCTGCACTGGCTGTCGCTGGCGATCTCGGTCTTCGTGCTGGGCCTGATCCTGTGGTGCATCTTCCGCTTCGGCGAGAAGCGGAACCCCACCCCCTCGCGCACCACCCACAACACCGCCATCGAGGTCGCCTGGACGATCGTGCCGGTGCTGATCCTCGTCGCGGTGGCGATCCCGTCCTTCCGCCTGCTGCGCACGCAGCTCTCGGACCCGAAGGCCGACATGATCGTCAAGGTCATCGGCCACGCGTGGTACTGGTCCTACGAGTACCCGCAGACCGAGGCGGGCGGCGGCTTCACCTTCGATGCCAACATCGACGAGGACAAGCAGCCCCGCCTGCTCCAGACCGACAACGAGATGGTCGTCCCGGTCGGCAAGATCGTGAAGATCCAGGTCACCGCCGCCGACGTGCTGCATTCCTGGGCCATGCCGGCCTTCGGCTTCAAGATCGACGCCGTGCCCGGCCGCCTGAACCAGATGTGGTTCAAGGCCGACAAGGAAGGCACCTTCCACGGCCAGTGCTCCGAGCTGTGCGGCCAGCGCCACGCCTACATGCCGATCGTGGTCCGCGTCGTGAGCGAGCAGGCCTACGCCGACTGGCTGAAGGAGGCGAAGACCAAGTACGCCCGCATCGACAACGGCACGAGCTTCGCCGAGGCGCGCTGAGCCCCGGCTGACCGAACAGAACCCATCCGACTCACAAGGCACCCGAATCCATGGCTACAGCCGCAGCCCATGCCGAGGCCCACGAGGTCCACGACCACAAGCCGTCGTTCTTCGCCCGCTGGTTCCTGTCGACGAACCACAAGGACATCGGCACCCTCTATCTGCTCTTCGCCTTCTGCGCCGGCATGATCGGCGCCTTCCTCTCCTTCGGTATCCGGATGGAGATGGAGCAGCCGGGCCTGCAGTACTTCTCGAACCCCGCGACCTACAACGTGTTCGTCACGGGCCACGGCCTCATCATGGTGTTCTTCATGGTGATGCCGGCGCTGATCGGCGGCTTCGGCAACTGGTTCGTGCCCCTCATGATCGGCGCGCCCGACATGGCGTTCCCGCGCATGAACAACATCTCGTTCTGGCTGACGGTGGCGGGCTTCTGCTCCCTGCTGTGCTCGCTGTTCGTCGAAGGCGCCCCCGGCGCGTCCGGCGCCGGCACCGGCTGGACCGTCTACCCGCCGCTCTCGACCGCCGGCCATCCCGGCCCGGCCGTCGACTTCGCGATCTTCGCCCTGCACCTCTCGGGCGCGGGCTCGATCCTCGGCGCCATCAACTTCATCACCACCATCCTGAACATGCGCGCCCCCGGCATGACGCTGCACAAGATGCCGCTCTTCGCCTGGGCCGAGCTTGTGACCGCGTTCCTGCTGCTCCTGTCGCTGCCGGTGCTCGCGGGCGCCATCACGATGCTGCTGACCGACCGCAATTTCGGCACCACCTTCTTCGACCCGGCCGGCGGCGGTGACCCGATCCTGTACCAGCACCTGTTCTGGTTCTTCGGTCACCCCGAAGTGTACATCATGATCCTGCCGGCCTTCGGCATCGTGTCGCACATCATCGCCACGTTCTCGCGCAAGCCGGTCTTCGGCTACCTCGCGATGGCCTACGCCATGGTGGCGATCGGCGTGGTCGGCTTCGTCGTGTGGGCCCACCACATGTACACGGTCGGCCTGTCGCTCCAGACGCAGTCCTACTTCGTGTTCGCCACCATGGTGATCGCGGTCCCGACCGGCGTGAAGATCTTCTCGTGGATCGCCACGATGTGGGGCGGCTCGATCCGCTTCACCGCCGCGATGCACTGGGCGGTGGGCTTCATCTTCCTGTTCACCGTCGGTGGCGTCACCGGCGTCGTCCTCGCCAACTCGGCGGTCGATAAGTACCTGCACGACACCTACTACGTGGTTGCGCACTTCCACTACGTCCTGTCCCTGGGTGCCGTGTTCATCATCTTCGCCGGTGTCTACTACTGGTTCCCGAAGATGACCGGTCACATCATCCCGGAATGGGCCGGCAAGCTGCACTTCTGGCTGGCCTTCATCGGCGCGAACGTCCTGTTCTTCCCGATGCACTTCCTCGGGCTCGCCGGCATGCCGCGCCGCTACGCCGACTACCCGGACGCCTTCGCCCAGTGGCACAAGGTCTCGACCTATGGCGGCCACATCTTCGGCCTCGGCATGTTCGTGTTCGTGATCGGCGTGGTCCTGGCCTTCCGCTCCAAGGAGCGGGCCGCCGACAACCCGTGGGGCGAAGGCGCCACCACCCTCGAGTGGACGCTTCCCTCCCCGCCGCCCTTCCACCAGTTCGAGACGCTGCCCCGCATCGTCGACGAGCCGGGCGTGCACTGATACAAACCCCGCGAGGGCCGCATCGGCGGCCCTCGCCCTTCCCCGGAGGCCAGGTGTTGGCCTCCCGGCAAGGGCGAGCGTTGAGGGCGATCCGCACGGGCCCGGGTAGATCCTGGGCCCCGCTCACGCCGTCTCTTGGAACATTTCGAATTCGAGACTCGACCCGGCCGTGACGCGCGTGGCCGGGCGCCGACACAGCAGCAGCAGACGCGATGACGAGCCTGACGAACAGCATCGGCCGGGACGGTCCGGCCCCGGCCCTCACGGCGGCAGGCGGAGACGTTCCGGACTACTTCGCCCTGCTGAAGCCGCGGGTGATGGTCCTCGTGATCTTCACGGCGCTGGTCGGGATGGTGGTCTCGCAGGGCCACGTCCAGCCGGCGATCGGCGCGATCTCGCTCCTCGCCATCGCGGTCGGTGCCGGAGCGTCCGGCTGCCTCAACATGTGGTGGGACGCCGACATCGACGCGGTCATGAGCCGGACCGCGACCCGGCCGATCCCGTCGGGCCGGATCACCTCCGAGGAGGCGCTGGGTTTCGGGCTGTTCCTCTCCGTCGCCTCGGTGGTGGTGCTGGGGCTCGCCGCCAACCTCCTGGCTGCCGCGCTCCTCGCCTTCACCATCGTGTTCTACGCGGTGGTCTACTCGATGTGGCTGAAGCGGGCGACCGCGCAGAACATCGTCATCGGCGGCGCCGCCGGGGCCCTGCCGCCGGTCATCGGTCAGGCCGTCGTGACCGGATCGATCGGCGTCGAGTCGCTGATTCTGTTCGCGATCATCTTCATCTGGACGCCGCCACATTTCTGGGCGCTCGCCCTGATCAAGGCCGACGAGTACGCCCGAGCCGGTATCCCGATGATGCCAAACGTCGCCGGGCCGTCCTCTACCCGCCGCCAGATCGTATGGTACTCGCTGCTCCTCGCGCCGCTCGGGCTCGTGCCCGTGGCGCTCGGTTTCGGCGGCCTGATCTACGCGGTGATCGGCGTCGTCGGTGGCCTCGGCATGGTCGCCTTCAGCATCCGCGTCCTCCGGAACCGCGAAGGCGAGGCCGAGAAGAAGGCCGCCATGGGGATGTTCGGCTTCTCGATCCTCTACCTGTTCGCGCTGTTCTCGGCGCTGCTGGCGGAGCAGAGTTTCGGCCTGTTCCGTCCGGTCATGGGCTGACGCGATGGCGGATAACGAGGTCCAGTACCGTCCGCTCACGCCCGCGGAAGAGGCGCGCCGCCGCAAGCGGTCGATCGCCATCGCGCTGGCGCTCGGCGCCTGGGTCCTGCTGTTCTTCGTGCTGACGATCGTCAAGCTCGGGCCGCAGATCCTCAGCCGGCCGTTATGAGGAGACCGCGATGACCGCTCCCCGTGCCGACCTCGGACGCGGCGCCATGCGGACCGCCTTCGCCTGCGGGGGCCTCGCCGTCGGCATGGTCGGGCTCGCCTTCGCGTCGGTCCCGCTCTACGACGCGTTCTGCAAGGCGACCGGCTACGACGGGACCCCCCGCCAGGGCCCCGCCCTCGCGGCGTCCGCGGCGCGCAGCGACGACAGCATGGTCGTTCATTTCGACACGAACGTCGCTCCGGGCCTGTCTTGGAAGTTCGCGCCGGAGGCGAACCGCGTCGAAGCGAAGCTCGGTGAGACCAAGACCGTGTTCTTCCGGGTGCAGAACACCGGCACGAAGCCGTCGACGGGCGTAGCGACCTTCAACGTCCAGCCCGGCCTCATGGGCGGTTACTTCGTCAAGATCGCCTGCTTCTGCTTCAACGAGCAGACGCTGCAGCCCGGCGAGACTCTGGACGTGCCCGTGGTGTTCTATGTCGATCCGGCGGTCCGGGACGATTCGAACACTGCGCATCTCTCGGAGATGACCCTGTCCTACACCTACTTCGCCGCCAAGAACGGCCAGCCGGTGACGGGACCTGTGGCGAATTCGGCGTCTTCGGGCACGAAGGGCGATTTGTGATCGCGGGACCGTGACAACACGGGGCCGCAGCGACTAAAGGTGCCGACAAGCTTGGGCGTGGTCCGTGCCGCGCCCGGCCAACAGCAAGCAGCGTAAGGCCGTAAGCCGGGAACGGCGCAGGGCGCGAGGGTGAGGAGCGACGGGACGATGGCCGAGGCGCACGCCAAGAATCACGACTTTCACATCCTGAACCCGAGTCCATGGCCGCTGATCGGCGCCTTCTCGGGCTTCCTGATGGCGTTCGGCGCCGTCTTCTGGATGAAGAGCCTCCAGATCGGCACACTGTCCCCGGGCCCCTATATCTTCGGCGCCGGCACGATCGGCGTCCTCTACACCATGTTCTCGTGGTGGAAGGACGTGGCGCACGAGGCCAATTCCGGCGACCACACCCGGGTCGTCCAGCTCCATCACCGCTACGGCATGATGATGTTCATCGCCTCCGAGGTGATGTTCTTCGTCGCGTGGTTCTGGGCCTACTTCGAGGCCGCCCTCTACACCGCCGACCCGATCCAGGTCTCGCGCGTGGAGTTCACCGGCGGCGTCTGGCCGCCCAAGGGCATCGAGGCGTTCGATCCCTGGCACCTGCCCCTTCTGAACACCCTGATCCTGCTGACCTCGGGCACCACGGTGACCTGGGCGCACCACGCGCTGCTGGAGGGCGACCGCAAGGGCCTGAAGTACGGCCTGTGGCTGACCATCATCCTCGGCGTGCTGTTCACCGCCTGCCAAGCCTACGAGTACAGCCACGCCGAGTTCGGCTTCTCGGGCAGCATCTACTCGTCGACCTTCTTCATGGCGACGGGCTTCCACGGCGCCCACGTGATCATCGGCACGATCTTCCTCGCGGTCTGCCTGTTCCGGGCCTATGCCGGCCAGTTCACGCCGCGCCAGCACCTCGGCTTCGAGTTCGCCGCCTGGTACTGGCACTTCGTCGATGTCGTGTGGCTGTTCCTGTTCGCCGCCATCTACGTGTGGGGCTCGGGCGTCTTCCACGGCGGCGGCGCCCACTGAGGCCGATCCATCCCGCCAGCGCATGGCGGCTGTGCGAAGGGCGGCTCCGGCCGCCCTTTTTCGTGCCGACCCGACCAAATCCCCATATCGATAGGACGCGTCGGGCGCCGCCCGTGCGCGGTATCCCGGATCGGTCTGGAGTTCGCCCGTGGACCAACGCACCTACACGAGCCCGCCTCCGGTCCCAACGGGCCTGCGCGGTCGATGCCCGCGCTGCGGTGAGGGCCACCTGTTCAAGGGGTACCTGACCCTCCGGCCCTCCTGCGAGGTCTGCGGCCTGGACTACGCCAGCTTCGATTCGGCCGACGGGCCGGCCTTCTTCGTGATGTCCATCGTCGGCCTGATCGTGGTCGGGCTCGCCCTCTGGATGGAGATCACCTACGAGCCGCCGATCTGGGTTCACGCCGTTGTGGCGGCGACCCTCTCGATCGGACTCAGCCTGATCCTGGTTCGCCCGCTCAAAGGCATGCTCATCGCGCTCCAGTACAGCAACAAGGCCGAGGAAGGACGCTTCGAGCGGTGACCTTGTCGGCAACATCGCGGCAAGCGTGGCGCGACCTGATCGCGCCGGGCCTCGCCTCGCTCGTCGCGCTCACCATCCTCCTCAGCCTCGGAACGTGGCAGCTCGAGCGCCGGGCCTGGAAGGAGGATCTGATCGCCCGGATCCTGCGTCAGAGCCGCGCCGAGCCGGTGGCACCCCCGGCGCCCGACGCCTGGGACCCGGCCCGGGACGAGTTCCGCCATGTCCGCGTCACCGGGCGCTTCCTCAACGACCGCGAGACCCTGGTCCACGGGCTCGCTCCGGGCGAGACGCCGGGCCGCGCGCTCCAGGGTTACTATGTCCTCACCCCGCTCGTCCGCCCGGAAGGCGGCACGGTGCTGATCAACCGCGGCTTCGTCCCGACCGAGCTGAAGGCACAGGGCGATCGCCGGGACGGCCTGATCGAGGGCGAGACCACCGTCACCGGCATTCTCCGCGCCAGCGAAGTCAGGGGCCTGTTCGTGCCGGAGCCGGATCCAGCCCGCGGCGAATGGTTCAATCGTGACATCCCCGGCATCGCGGCCGCACGGGGCCTCAAGGATGCGGCTCCCTACCTGATCGAGGCCGATGCCGTTCCGGGCCAGACCACGTGGCCGCGGGGCGGCCAGCTGCGGGTCGACCTCCCCAACAACCATCTGCAATACGCGTTCACGTGGTTCGGCCTCGCCGCGTGCCTGATCGGCGTCTTCTCGGTCTTCGCGTGGCGGCGCCTGCACGATTCGGAGCCTGCGCGGGCGACATAGAACAAACGAGCAGCGAAGACGCCGCCGCGAAGGACAGCGCCGTCGATTAGGCCTGAAAAACAGCAGCGCGTTCCTTTGACCCGACGCGATCACGCCGAAATACTTTCGGTGTTCTTCAGTGATCGCCCAGGTTCTGCATGTTGTATTCAGTTCAGGGCGATCTCCCGCAGAAGACACGGCGCGCCAGCGTCGGACATGCGAGGTAGCGCCAGATGACCAGCCCCCATCCCCCCGCAGCACGGCCTGAGCCGATCCGCTTCGCCTACTGGGTCCCCAACGTGTCGGGCGGCCTCGTGATCAGCAAGATCCCGCAGCGGACGAGATGGGACGCCGAGTACAACCGGCGCCTGGCGCAGATCGCCGAGGCGGCGGGGTTCGACTACGGCCTGACGCAGATCCGCTTCACCGCCGGCTACGGCGCGGAGTACCAGCACGAATCGGTGGCGTTCAGTCACGCGCTGCTGGCGGCGACCACGCGGCTGAAGGTCATCGCGGCGCTCCTTCCGGGGCCGTGGAACCCGACCCTGGCCGCCAAGCAGATCGCGACGATCTCGCAGCTCACGGAGGGCCGCATCGCGGTCAACATCGTCTCGGGATGGTTCTCGGGCGAGTTCCGCGCCATCGGCGAACCGTGGCTCGACCATGACGAGCGTTACCGCCGGTCGGAGGAGTTCATCCGCAGCCTGCGGGGGATCTGGACCCAGGACAGCTTCACGTTCCGGGGCGACTTCTACCGCTACCGTGACTACAGCCTGAAGCCGAAACCCGCGGAGCCCCTGCCGGAGATCTTCCAGGGCGGCTCGTCGCGCGCGGCGCGCGACATGGCCGCGCGCGTGTCCGACTGGTACTTCACCAACGGCAATACGCCGGAGAACATCCGCCTTCAGGTGGATGACATCCGGGCCAAGGCGGCCGAGACCGGCAACCGGCCGCGGATCGGGGTGAATGCCTTCGTGATCGCCCGGGACACCGAGGAGGAAGCCCGTGCCGTCCTCCAGGAAATCATCGACCACGCCGATCCGGAGGCCGTGAAGGCCTTCGGCCACGAGGTGAAGAATGCCGGCAAGGCTTCGCCGGAGGGCGAGGGCAACTGGGCGAAATCCAGCTTCGAGGATCTCGTCCAGTACAATGACGGGTTCAAGACCAACCTGATCGGGACGCCCGACCAGATCGCCGAGCGGATCCTCGCCCTCAAGGACGCGGGCGCCGACCTCGCGCTGCTGGCCTTCCTGCATTTCCAGGAGGACGTGGCGTATTTCGGCGAACACGTGATCCCCCGCGTCCGCGCTCTGGAAGCCGGCCGCCAGAGCCGGGCCGAGGCGGCCTGAGCGCCGCCGTCGGGCCGTAGATCCTGTCCTGCTGGGGTTGAGCCATGAACATCGCCGTCGATGCGCGCACGCTTGAACCGGAGCGCCGCCAGGGTGTCCCCGGACCCGCGCGCCCACCCTCCCCCGCGCACGTCATCCAGGACGATGACGAGGCGCTCGCCGTGGCCCAACGGCTCGCGGCCGCGTTTCGTACCGGCGCCTCGGAGCGCGACCGCGCCTCCGCGCGCCCGCTGGCGGAACTCGACGCGTTCTCACAGAGCGGTCTGTGGTCGATCAACGTGCCGCGGGCCCAGGGTGGTCCCGAGGTCTCGTACCGCACCCTGGCGCAGGTGATCGCGATCCTCGCGGCGGCCGACCCTGCCATCGCGCAGATCGCGCAGAACCACCTCGGTATCGTGGCGGCGATACGGACGGTTTCGGACGCGGCGCAGAGGCAGTTCCTGTTCGGTGAGGTGCTCCGCGGCACGCGGTTCGGCAACGCCTTCTCGGAGCGGGGCACCAAGCGGGCAGCCGAGTTCGACACCCGCTTCACCGATGCCGGCGACGCCGTGATCGTGCGCGGCCAGAAATTCTACGCCACGGGGGCGCTGCTGGCCCACCTCGTGCCGATCGTGGCCCTCGATGCCGAGGGGCGCGCTTGGTACGCCATCGCGGAGCGGGATGCGCCCGGTCTGACGGTGATCGATGATTGGTCGAGCTTCGGCCAGCGCGGCACGGCCAGCGGCACCGTGCTGATCGAGGATGTGCGGGTGCCGAAGACGCATCTCGTCCCCGCCTGGAAGGGCTACGAGGCTCCGACCGCGGACGGGGCCGTATTCCAGATCATCCAGGCCGCGATCGATGCCGGGATCGGCCGGGAGGCTCTGGACGACACGGTGCGCTTCGTGCGCGAGAAGGCCCGGCCCTGGATCGACAGCGGGCAGGATCGCGCCGCGGACGATCCCTACACGATCCAGGCGATCGGCGACCTGACGATCCGCCAGCACGCCGCCGAGGCGCTGCTGGACCGGGCCGGTCTGGCCCTCGACGCGGCGGTGGCGCATCCCACGGCCGAGAGCGTCGCGGCGGCGCAGCTCGCCGTGGCCGAGGCGAAGGTCCTGACCACCGAGGTCGCTCTGGCGGCGTCCAACAAGCTGTTCGAACTGTCGGGCACCCGCTCGACGCTGGCGGCCGAGAATCTCGACCGGCACTGGCGCAACGCCCGCACGCACACACTTCACGATCCGTTACGCTGGAAATACGCGATCATCGGCAACCACGCGCTGAACGGCGTAAACCCGCCCCTGCATGCCTGGAGCTGACCGCCGCCCCGCCGCCGCGGCTTCCGGCTGCGGCGGCCTACAGAACCGGCAATCCGTGGGCCTTGGCCTCCGCCCCGGGCTCGACATGGATCGTCACGACGGCGCCCGAGATCGTCGATTCGAGGGCGGTTTCCAGACGGTCGCAGATGGCGTGCGAATCCTCCACCGTCATGGTCCCCGGGACGACCAGATGGAAATCGATGAAGGTCGCCTGACCGGCCGAGCGCGTGCGCACGTCGTGCGCTTCGAGGGCGCCCGCGCCGTGTCGTGAGATCAGCGCGCGGATCTCGCCGATCAGTTCCGGCGAGGCGGCGCGATCCATCAGGCCGTCCACGGATTCCCGGACCATCCGGAACCCCGACCAGAGGATGTGCAGCGCCACCAATCCGGCCACGGCAGGGTCGAGAACCGGGTAGCCGGTCGCCAGCACGGCGCCGACGCCGACCAGCACGCCGCAGGAGGTGATCACGTCCGCGAAGACGTGCCGGGCGTCGGCGATCAGGGCCGGCGACCGCCACGTCTTGCCCCACCGCATCAGCGCGAAGGCCCAGACCGCGTTGATGACGCTCGCGAAGAAGTTGATGGTGAGGCCCAGGACCGGCGCGTCCAGGGGCTTGGGGGCGAGCAGGCCGACATACGCATCCCGCAGGATCATCAGCGCCGCGACGACGATCAGCGCGCCTTCGATCACCGCGGAGAAGAACTCGGCCTTGTGGTGGCCGTAGGGATGGTCCTCGTCGGCGGGACGCGCCGCCACCCGCAGGGCCACGAAGGCACCGATCGCCGCGACGACGTTGATGATGCTCTCCAGCGCGTCGGAATACAGCGCGAGGCTTCCGGTGATCCAGGCGGCGTAGAACTTGAGGGCCGTGACGGCGAAGCCGATCGCAGCGCTGAGGAGAGCGGCTTTCTGGGTGCGGTCCATGGCCTGCGCCGTTCGTGTGTCGGCGGCCCCATACGGGAACATCGACGCCCAAGGCCACGGCAAAGGTTCAAGGGAGCCGAAAATGTCTTAGCCCAGGCTAAGTCTCCGGCGGGGAGATCGATCGGGTCTCCGTCTCGTTTGGTGCGTCCGGCCCGGCCGCGCCGCGGGCGGCCTCGCGTTCTCGGCTGCGCTGCGCCTTCGCGCGGGCCGCCTCCGCCTTCCGCTGATAGCGGCGGCGCTGCCAGCCGAAGCTCGCTGCCGCGGCCAGGGCGTCGAGGCGCGTGGCCTCGCGCTCCCAGTAACTGAGGAGCTGGCCATCCAGGGTGATCCGCCCGGGTCGGCGGGCCGTAGCCACCGGCCCTACTCCCGCGGCGCGGGCGGCTCGCCCGTCTCGGACACGATCAGCGCGTCCGGTTCCGCGCGGAAGCCGCCGATGCCGGCATCGGGCACAGGTGCGGCCGGGCTGCCGAAGGGCTGGCTCGGATAGGCCTGCGCGAACTTCACCCGTGCCCCGTCCGGGTCGTCCGCCTTCAGGACGATCTGTTCCGTTCCCGGCAGCGGCCAGCGCGGATCGGCGGCGTCTCGAGGTCGTACGGCGTACCAGGGCATCGGCAGGGCGTCTCGCGTCTCGGTGAGGCGAGAAACGGACAGGCCCCGAACCGGTTCCGCGGTTGAAACCCGCTGCCGTTCGGTGCAGGCAGCCCGCGATGCGCGTGGACCTGTTCGATTTCGACCTTCCGGAAACCAGCATCGCCCTGCGTCCTGCCGAGCCGCGCGATGCCGGGCGGCTGCTCGTGGTGCGTCCAGGCTCGCCGCCGACGGACAGGAACGTCCGTGACCTGCCCGGGGCGCTGCGGGCGGGCGACGTCCTCGTCTTCAACGACACGCGGGTGATCCCGGCCCGGCTGAACGGGGTGCGGACGCGACCCGGCGCCCCGGGCCAGCGGACGGAGGTGATGCTGCACCTGCGCGAGGCGCCGGCCCGCTGGCGCGCCTTCGCCCGCCCGGCCAAACGGCTCAGCGTCGCCGACGTCCTGCGCTTCGGCGGCCTGACCGCCGTGGTCGTCGAGAAGGCGGAGGCCGGCGAGGTCGTGCTCGATTTCGACCGGGCCGGCGCCGCGCTCGACGCGGCCATCGCGGCCGAGGGCGCCCTGCCGCTGCCGCCCTACATCGCGGGCAAGCGCCCCACGGACGCGCGCGACGCCACCGACTACCAGACGGTCTATGCCCGCCGGCCCGGCGCGGTCGCGGCCCCCACCGCCGGCCTGCACTTCTCCGAGGCGCTGCTCGCGGCGATCGACGCCGCCGGGTTGCGCCGCCATCACGTCACCCTGCATGTCGGCGCCGGCACCTTCCTGCCCGTCAAGGCGGACGATACGGATGGTCACCGCATGCACGCGGAGGTCGGCATCCTGGACGCGGAGACCGCGGAGGCGCTGAACGCCGCCCGGGCTTCCGGCGGCCGGATCGTGGCGGTGGGCACGACCGCCCTGCGCCTCCTCGAGAGCGCCGCCAGCCCGGACGGCAGATTGTCGGCCTTCTCGGGCGCCACCGACATCTTCATCACGCCCGGCTACCGGTTCCGCGCCGTCGATGCCCTGGTGACCAACTTCCACCTGCCGCGCTCGACGCTGTTCATGCTGGTCTCGGCCTTCTCGGGTCTGGAGACCATGCGGGATGCCTACGAGCACGCGATCCGGAGCGGCTACCGGTTCTACTCCTACGGCGACGCCAGCCTGCTCTTCCCGGGCCCCGGCGCGGATGCACCATGACCGACCCTGTCCCCTTCGGCTTCACCCTGCGGGCGCAGGACGGCACGGCTCGCACCGGCGAGATCGTCACGCCGCGCGGCACGATCCGCACGCCGGCCTTCATGCCGGTGGGTACGGCCGCCACCGTCAAGGCGATGTATCCGGAGCAGGTGCGGGAGCTGGGCGCCGACGTGGTGCTCGGCAACACCTATCACCTCATGCTGCGGCCGGGCGCCGAGCGCATGGCGCGCCTCGGCGGTCTCCACCGCTTCATGAACTGGGACCGGCCGATCCTGACGGATAGCGGCGGCTTCCAGGTCATGTCGCTCTCGGCCCTGCGGAAGATCGACGAGCAGGGCGTGACCTTCCGCTCGCATATCGACGGCACGGCCCACCACATGAGCCCGGAGCGGTCGATCGAGATCCAGGGTCTGCTCGGCTCCGACATCCAGATGCAGCTCGACGAGTGCGTGCGCCTGCCGGCCGAGCATGGCGCGATCGAGAAGGCGATGCACCTGTCGCTGCGCTGGGCCGAGCGCTGCCGGGTCGCCTTCGGCGAGCAGCCCGGCCGGGCGATGTTCGGGATCGTCCAGGGCGGCGACGTGCCGGCGCTCCGGGTCGAGAGCGCCCGGGCGCTGACCGACCTCGACCTGAAGGGCTACGCCGTGGGCGGCCTCGCGGTGGGCGAGCCGCAGGCGGTGATGTTCGCCATGATCGAGACGGTCGAGCCGCATCTGCCGCAGGGCAAGCCGCGGTACCTGATGGGTGTCGGCACGCCGGACGACATTCTGGGAGCGGTCGCCCGCGGCATCGACATGTTCGACTGCGTGATGCCGACCCGCGCCGGCCGCCACGGTCTGGCCTATACCCGGCACGGGCGCGTCAACCTGCGCAACGCGCGCCACGCCGAGGATACGGCGCCGCTGGACGACGCCTCGTCCTGTCCGGCCGCGCGGGATTACTCCCGGGCCTACCTGCATCATCTGGTCCGCTCGAACGAGATCCTCGGGATGATGCTGCTGACGTGGAACAATCTCGCCTATTATCAGGACCTGATGGCCGGCGCCCGCGCGGCCATCCGGGACGGCCGGTTCGCCGATTATTGCGGCAGCACCCGCGAGGGCTGGGCCCGGGCCGAGCGCGCCGCCTCAACGACCGCCTGAGCCGTCTCAACGGGGCGTGAGCACCCGATAATCGCCGCCGGGATCGTCCGTTCCGTGGGCGACGGCCGCCTGGAGATCCGCCACGACGCGGGCCGCCACCGGCAGGCGGTAGTGCAAGGCGTCCCAGTAATGGGCGTCCTGGCTGGTCAGCGGCGACACGCGGCGGAAATCCACAGCCACCGCGCCGTGACGGGCCCCGAGCGCCGCGACGCGCGCCTTGCAGGCCTCCTCCCGAAGGCCGGCCGGCGTTCCTGGAGCCCCCTGCGCGGCCGCGTGGACCGGCATGAAGACGAGGAGCTTCAGCGCGTCCGCGGGCACCCGGGTCAGGAGCAGGTCGAGCCGCGCCAGCGCCGGCATGGGCTCGTCGGGCGCATCCGCCCGGGCGGCCGGATCGAGGGCGCCGGCGCGGATGTGGGCGCGGGCGCGCTCCGGATCGTAGCGGTCCTCCGGCGGCGTGAAGACCGCGTAACCGTCGCGGCGGATCCGGGGGCGCGTCAGGCCGAGCCGGGCGAGACCGGCCTGCACCGCGACCGTGACGGATCGCAGGCTGACCTGCCGCAGCACGCCCCAGGGCGCACCGTCCGCGTACAGCCAGTCGGGAAAGGCGTTGGCGGTCCGCGGCGGCGGATCCGCGGCGCACCACGTCGCGTCGAGCCCGAACAGGACCGCCCGAACGGTCCGGTGTGCCAGGAACAGCTGCGCCAGCCGGATCTGCTCGTCCGGCGTCGCCGCGTTCACCGCGAGGTTCGCGAAGCGGTATCCGAAGGCGGCGTCCAGGGCGTCCGGGTCGAGAAGCCGCGCGGTCGAGGTCCCGAACACGGCCGCGTCGAAGGGGCCGCCGCGGGCGATCTGCGGGTAGGAGAGCCGCTGGTTGGCGTCCATGATCGGACCCGGAGGCCGCCCGGGCGCCGCGCGCAGGCCGTACGGGTCGATCGCCGCGATGAAGAGCAGCACCGCGGCGCCGACAAGGATGGCGCAGGTGACGAAACTCCGCGCGAACGCGGCCCAGAGCGCGGAGGCGTTCAGAGAGCGGCGTGGTTCTGGCGAGAGTCCGGCCATGAGCGGGAGGCATAAACGCCCTCCGCGAGCCCGCCGCAAGGCACGGATCGCCGAGCGGACCGACGCCGGCCCGCCCCGAATGGGTCTGTTGCTCTTGCCAGCTTCGGATTGGGCTCTCGGGAAAAGCTGGTCGGAGTGGCAGGATTTGAACCTGCGACCCCCACGTCCCGAACGTGGTGCGCTACCAGACTGCGCTACACTCCGAAGACCGTCCCGCGTGTCCGCCAGGGCCGGTGAGCGGGCTTATAGCCGCGCCGTTCCCGGGCCGCAAGCGCGGTCTTGCCGGTTTCAGCCAAGTCGATCCGGCCAATCGGCGGCCATGCCGCGGCACACGATCGCCGCGTCGGCCGCCCGCACCGCGACGGTGGCGGCATAGCCCGGCCCGGGATCGAGCGCCGCCAGGGTCCAGGCGCCGCCGGGCGCCATGCGCAGGAGGCGCGGCGGCGCGGGCGGCAGGGTGACGCTGAACCGGCCGAGCGGCAGCGACAGGCCCGTTCCCAGCGCCTTCACCACCGCCTCCTTCCGGGTCCAGAGGCCGAAGAAGGCCGGCTCGACCGCGTCCGGGGGCAGTGCCGCCAAGGCTGCCGCCTCATCGGGAGCGAAATGCCCCCGCGCGATCTGCACGGCGTCCGGGATCGGCCGGATCGCCTCCACGTCGACGCCGATCGCGGCGCCCGCCGTCAGGCCGACCAGCGCGCGGTCCCCGGAATGCGACAGGTTGAACGCCAGGATCCCCCGGTCCGTGCCGGCCAGTTCGGGCTTGCCGCCCGGTCCCGATGCGAGACGGATCTCGGTCGGGTCGAGGGCGAGCTGCTCCGCGAGGATCAGCCGGAGCGCGGCGTGGCTCGCCACATACCGCGCGCGATCCGCCGCCCGCAGGAACCGGTCGGCGCGGTCGCGCTCGGCCGCGTCGAGGATCTCGCTGCAGCGGTCGAGCCGGGCGGGCGGAAGCGCGAGATCGACGAGCCAAGCCGAGACCGCGGTCACGCGATGTCCTGTGTGAGAGGACACGCGTCCCCTCGCGACCCGCACGACCAGTGCTGCGCGGCTTCGCCCGCTCGCCGCGGCGGGAGGCACAGGCTAACGTCGTCTCTGTGAAGCTTCACGCGAACGGCCCCGGTGATGACGGCATGACGAGCATCGCGGTCCGGCACCGGGCCGACAAGGGGCACCCGGGTTGAACGCGCCGGGCGCGGCAGGCCTTCCCCTCGGCGCCCGGGGCCTGCCGAGCCTCGCCGGTCGCCGCGCGCGCTACGGCGTCTTCTTCGCGACCTATCTCTATCAGGGCCTGGTCGCCGGATTCTCCCTGACGGCGCTGGCCAACCACCTCGCGGTCCAGGGCGTCTCCGCGGCCGAGATCGGGCTTCACTTCGCCCTGGCGGGTCTGCCCTGGACCCTGCAGCCCATCCTCTGGGGACCCCTGATCGATCGCGCCGGAGACTTCCGGATGGGGCGGCGCCGGCCCTTCGCCGTCGCGGGGATCCTCGGATGCCACGGGGCGCTCGCGCTTCTGCTGCTCCCCGGTGCCGGCGGGATCGGCGCCCTCGGCCTGATCTTCCTCGCCCACAGCGTGTTCGCATCCCTGCTCGACACAGCCTGCGATCGCATGATCATGGACCACGTCCCGGCGGCCGAACTCGGGCGGGTCAGCGCCTGCACCCGGGCCGGCTTCGTGGCAGGCACCAGCACCAGCGCCGCACTGTTCGGGTGGCTGCTGGCGACATCCGGTGTCGCCATGAGCGTCCGCTGGCTCCTCGTGGCCGTCATCCTGGCCAGCCTGCCGATGCTGCTGATCCGCGAGGCACCGACGGACGCACTCGTCGCGCTTGCCCGGCGCGGAGGCGCGCGGCGTCCCCTCCCGTTCCGGCGCTTCCTGCTGCGGCTCGCCGCATCCCTGAGGCGACCGCGCGCGCTGAGGCTCCTCGCCCTCTGCTTCGGCCTCGACGGTGCGCTCGGCCTGTTCGAGCTGCCCTTCTCGGTCGATCTCCTTCAGCGACAGGGCTGGGACCCGGCCGCCCTGTCGCGCCTCCAGGCCGCCCTGGCGCTGGCGAGCGGCACGGCCGGGGCGGTCGCGGTCGGCGTCTGGTCGGACAGGGCCGGGCCGGTGCGCCCGCTGCGCGCCCTCCTCCTCGCGAGCGCGGCAACCTTCGTCCTCGCCGGTGGGCTGATCGGCCTGGGTCTCGTCGGCCCGGCGGGCCCGGTCATCCTCGCGCTCACCAACATGCTGCCCGGTCTGCTGATCGTCGCACTGATGCCGACCCTCCTCCAGGCGAGCCGCGGGCGGGCCGGGGCGGCCACGCAGTTCGAGGTCTACATGGCGGCGATGAATCTCGGCTCGGTGGTCGGCACCGCCCTGGCCGGCTGGCTGGCGCCCGTCCTGCCGCTGCACGCCGTGGCGGCCCTCGTGGCGATCGTCTTCCTGGCTGCCTTCCGGATGACCGGCCGCGGCGATCTGCTCGACCGGGAGGATTGAGGGAACCGGGGACGCCGCGCCTCAAGCGACTCCCCGCCGGCCACCGATGCGTTAGAACCCCGCCATGGCCGCTGCGAAAACCGATCCGTCCGATCTCGACCTCACCGCCGACGAGGCGCGCGCCGAGCACGCGCGCCTGTCCGACGCGATCCTGGAAGCCGACCGGCTCTACTACCAGGAGGATGCGCCCGAGATCTCGGACGCGGAATACGACCGCCTCCGCCGGCGACTGGAGGACTTCGAGACCCGCTATCCCGATCTCGCCGGCACGGGGGCGGCCAGCACCTCGGTGGGTGCGAAACCCTCGGAGAAGTTCGCGAAGGTGCGGCACGCCGTGCCGATGCTTTCCCTCGGAAACGCCTTCGACGAGGCGGAGGTCGCCGAGTTCGTGGCCCGGGTGCGTCGCTTCCTCGGCCTGTCCGACGCGGCGCCTCTCGCCTTCACGGCCGAGCCCAAGATCGACGGCCTGTCCCTGTCGCTGCGCTACGTCGACGGCCGCCTCGAGACCGCCGCCACCCGCGGCGACGGCGAGATCGGCGAGAACGTCACGACCAACGCCCGCACCGTGCGGGACATCCCGGCGACGCTCGCGGGCTCAGGCTGGCCGGCAATCTGCGAGGTGCGCGGCGAGGTCTACCTGTCGCACGCCGATTTTGCCGCCATCAACGGCCGCCAGGAGGCCGCCGGCAAACCGCTCTTCGCCAACCCCCGCAACGCGGCCGCCGGCAGCCTGCGCCAGCTCGACCCGGCGATCACCGCGTCCCGGCCGCTCCGATTCTTCGCCTATGCCTGGGGCGAGCTGTCGGCACCCATCGCCGGGACGCAGTCCGGGACGCTGGAACGCTTCGCCGCCTGGGGGCTGCCGGTGAACCCGCGGACCGAGACCTTCACCGACACGGACGCGATGCTCGCCCATTACCGGCGCATCGAGGCCGACCGCGCCGGGCTCGGCTACGACATCGACGGCGTCGTCTACAAGGTCGACGACCTCGCGCTCCAGCGCCGGCTCGGCTTCGTCTCGCGCTCGCCGCGCTGGGCGCTGGCGCACAAATTCGCCGCGCAGGAGGCGACGACGGTCGTGGACGACATCGTCATCAATGTCGGCCGCACCGGCTCGCTGAACCCGCTGGCGAAGCTGCGGCCCGTGACGGTCGGCGGCGTGGTCGTGTCGAACGCCACCCTGCACAACGAGGGCTATGTGAAGGGCGTCGGGGCGGACGGCGAGCCGATCCGCGACGGCCGCGACATCCGTGTCGGCGACACGGTGACGGTGGTCCGGGCCGGCGATGTCATCCCGAAGGTGATGGACGTCGATCTGTCGAAGCGCCCGGCCGATTCGCGGCCCTACGCCTTCCCGGAGGCCTGTCCGGCCTGCGGCAGCCGCGCCGTCCGCGCCGTCAACCCGCGCACGGGCCGGCCCGACGCCGTGCGCCGCTGCACCGGCGGCCTGATCTGCCCGGCGCAGGGGGTGGAGCGGCTGAAGCACTTCGTCTCGCGCAACGGCTTCGACATCGAGGGGTTCGGCGAGACCTACATCGAGGTGCTGTTCGAGGCGGGCCTCGTGCACCAGCCCGCCGACCTGTTCCGGCTCGACTTCGAGAAGCTGAAAGACGCGATCGTGGCGCGGCGCGAGGCGCTCTCGGCCGAGCGGCGCGCGGAATCCGGCGCGACCGAACCGCCGAAGAAAGCCACCAAGAAGAAGGGCGACGACGAGGACAAGGCGATCAAGAACCTGCTCGCGGGCGTCGAGGCGCGCCGGCGGGTGCCGATGAATCGCCTGCTCTTCGCCCTCGGCATCCCGCAGATCGGCGAGGCGACCGCCAAGGCGCTGGCGAAGCGCTTCCTCGACATGCCGACCCTCGTCGCGGCGATCCGTGAGGCGACGGCCGCCCAACCCGGGCCCGATTGGGTGGAGCTGACCGCCGTGCCGCGGGTCGGCGCGACGACCCGGGACCGGCTGCTCGATCTGGGCTTCCCGCAGGACGACACGACCAAGGAGCAGGCCAAAGAGCCGGCCAAGGAGCGTGCGCGCGTGAGCGCCGTCCAGCGCGAGAACCTGCTCGCCCATTACGGTGATGCCGACGCGGTGCGCGCGGCGGTCGAGCGGGCGGCGGGTCAGCGACCGGGCGATGCCTACCGGCTCTTCGCCGACGACGGAGAGATCGGCCCGGTGGCCACAGACGCGCTGATCGTGTTCTTCTCCGAGCCGCACAATGCCGACGCCGTCATGGCCCTGCTCGACGAGGTGGAGGTCGAGCCGCTGGAGCGCCCCGCCTCGGCCTCGGCGTTCGCCGGCCAGACCGTGGTGTTCACCGGCACCCTCGAGAAGATGACCCGCAACGAGGCCAAGGCGGTGGCCGAACGGCTCGGCGCCAAGGTCTCCGGTTCGGTCTCGGCCAAAACCGATCTGGTGGTGGCGGGTCCGGGCGCGGGCTCGAAGCTGAAGGACGCGCAGAAGCACGGCGTCCGGGTCGTGTCGGAAGACGATTGGCTCGGGATGGTCGCGCAGGGTTGATGCCCGAGTCGCGGCAGCCTAGACCTGCGGGAGAACGCTCCGAGAACTCCCACCCGGCACGGTAGATCCGCGATGACGGTCCTGGCCCTCGACTTCGAGACGGCCAACGAGCGGCGCGACAGCGCCTGCGCGGTGGGGCTTGCCTGGATCGCGGACGGCCGGATCGTCCGCCAGGAGAGCCACCTGATCCGCCCGCCCGAGATGCGCTTCGCGCCGGGCAACATCCGGGTCCACGGCATCCTCCCGGCGAACGTCGCCGACGCGCCGGGGTTCGCGGCCGTCATGGCCCCCTACCTCGACGATCTCGCCCGCGGGCTCATCCTGGCGCACAACGCGAGCTTCGACATCGGCGTGCTGCGTGCCGGGCTCGCGCGGGCCGGCGTGCCCGTGCCGGATCTCTCGTATCTGTGCACGGTCCAGGTGGCGCGCCGGGTCTTCCCGGCGGCGGAGGGCTGCGGGCTCGGCAAGGTCGCCCGGCGCCTCGGGATCCGCTTCGAGCACCACGATGCCGGCGAGGACGCCTATGCCTGCGCGGCGATCGCCCTCGCGGCGATGCGCGAGCGGGAGGCCGAGGACATCCACGCGCTGGCCGCCGTGATCGGCCTGCCGATCACGCGGGCGGTGGGTGGCCCCGCCCTGCCCCGCCGCGTACCCGGGGCGATCAGCGGGCGGGCGATGGCGGCCTTCCCGGAAGCGCCGGCAGCCCTGCGCTTCGCCGTGCGAGGCTCGACCGGCAATCGGTATCACGTGAGTCTGGAGGAGCGGCCCGGCGGCCCGGAACTGCGCTGCACCTGCACGGCCGGCCGCTACGGCATGCGCTGCCGCCACGTGAAGGCGCTCGAAGTCGGCGACATCACCGACCTGATGTCGGACAATGCCGCCGATGTGGTGCTCCTCGCGCGGATGCTCGGCACGAAGGCGCGGATCGCGGGCGCGGCCTGAGACGATGTCCGTCGGCTCGCCTCGGAAGACGCATCCCTCCCGTCATCACCAGCGAAGCGAAGTGACCCAGGGCAGCCGAACGTCGGACGGCGTCGCGCTTGGCTGGGTCGCTTCGCTCCGCTCGCAAAGACGGCGGAGCCCACGTCGTCGAGCGGAACCGATCAGGCCGCGCGCTTCTCGGCCTGACCGTAGAACGTGCCGCCGCGCTCCGCCATCGCGGCCAGGTTGTCGGGCACCCGGAAGCGGGGGCCGTGCTTCGCCTCTAGTGCCCGCGCGAGATCCACGAAGGCCGCCGCGCCCATGAAGTCGATGTAGGACAAGGCACCGCCGGTGAACGGCGCGAAGCCGAAGCCCAGGATCGAGCCCACATCCGCCTCGCGCGGGTCCGTGACGACACCCTCGCCCACCGTGCGGGCGGCTTCCAACGCCTGAACCACCAGGAGCCGCCGCTTCAGCTCGGTGAAGTCGACCGCATCCGGGTCGAGGCGGTTCGGCTGCAGATCCTTCAGGCCCGGCCAGAGGCGCTTCGGCGCACCCTCGGGGTAGTCGTAGAAGCCTTTCCGGTTCTTCCGGCCGAGCCGGCCCTGCTTCTCGACCATCTCGGCGAGGATCGCTTTCTGGGCCGGGTCGACGGCGCCCTGGCCGACCTGGGCCTCGGTGGCCTTGGCGATCTTGAACACGAGATCGAGGGCGACTTCGTCGTTGAGCGACAGCGGCCCGACCGGCATGCCCGCCTGACGGCCGGCGCTCTCGATCATGGCCGGCGGGACGCCCTCGGCGAGCATCTTGTGGCCTTCGAGGATGTAGGCCCCGACGCAGCGGTTGGCGAAGAAGCCGCGGGCGTCGTTGACGACGATCGGGGTCTTCTTGATCAGCCGAACGTAGTCGAGGGCTGTGGCGAGCGCCGCGTCCCCGGTCGCCTCGCCCTTGATGATCTCGACGAGCATCATCTTCTCCACCGGCGAGAAGAAGTGGATGCCGACGAACTGATCCGGCCGCTGCGAACCCATGGCCAGCCCGGTGATCGGCAGGGTCGAGGTGTTGGAGGCGAAGATCGCGTCATGGCGGATCACCGCCTCGACCTTCCGGATCACCTCGGCCTTCACCTTCGGATCCTCGAACACCGCCTCGATCACGAGGTCGCATGCGGCGAGCGCGCCGTAATCCGCGGTCGCCTGGATGCGTCCGAGGAGCGCGTCCCGGTCGACGGTCTTGGCCCGGCCCTTGTTGATCTGGCCGGTGATGAGCGTGTGGGCGTAGGCCTTGCCCTTCTCGGCCGCCTCGACCGACTGGTCGACCAGCACCACCTCGATGCCGGCCTGGGCGGTGACGTAGGCGACGCCCGCGCCCATGAAGCCGGCGCCGATCACGCCGACCTTGCGCAGGTTCGTGGCCGGTACGGCCTTTGGCCGGCGTGCGCCCTTGTTCAGCTCGCCCATGGAGATGAACAGCGTGCGGATCATCGCCGCCGCCTCCTTGGTGCGCAGGATATGCGCGAAGTACCGGCTCTCGACCCGGAGGGCGAGGTCCATCGGCAGCTGGAGGCCCTCGTACACGGAGGCCAGGATCGCCTTCGCGGCCGGATAGTTGTCGTGCGTCTCGCGCCGGTAGATGGCGTTGGCGGGCGGCCAGATCATCATGCCGGCGGGCGAGTAGACCTTGCCCGACGGCGCCTTGAACTTCGGCACGTCCCACGGCGCCACCGCGGAGCCGCCCTCGCGGATCCAGGCCTTGGCGCGCTCTACGATCTCGGCCTGGGGTGCCACCGCGTGGATCAGTCCCATGCCCTTGGCCATGGGCGCGCGGATCTGCTCGCCCTTGAACAGCATCTGGAGGGCGTCGCCGGTCTGCATCAGGCGCGCGACCCGCTGCGTGCCGCCGCCGCCCGGGAACAGGCCGACCTTGATCTCCGGGAGACCGACGCGCGTCTTCCCGTCCTCCGATGCCACCCGGTAGTGGCAGGACAGCGCCAGCTCGAAGGCGCCGCCCAGGCACAGGCCCTGGATCGCCGCCGCGAACGGCTTGCCGCTTGTCTCCAGGCGCCGGAACAGCAGCGAGAGGCGACGGGAGGCCTCGAAGAAGTGGCGCATCGCCACCTCCTCACCCTGTTCGGCCTTCAGCTGCTCGTAGGCCCGGCCGAGCCCCTGGAGCATGGTGAGGTCGGCGCCGCCGGAGAAGTTGTCCTTGCCGGTGGCGATGACGCAGCCCTTGATCGCCGGATCGGAGGCGACCTGCTCGATGATCTGCTCAAGCTGGTCCATCACGCCTTCGGTGATCACGTTCATCGAGCGGCCGGGCATGTCCCAGGTCGCCATGGCGATGCCGTCGGGATCGGTCTCGAAGCGGAAATCGGTCAGCGTCACGGTGCCGTCCTCCCAGGGTACTGTCGGCTAAGATACCAAGGCTCTCGCTTTAGGGGTCCGTCGAGCTCGGACGAGCACCGTCGGCCGGTCGGCGGGCTCCGACGGAGGACCGACCTGACGACGGACACCGCCTGCCGCGCGTGCCGCGCCGGCACCACCCTCGATGTCGCCGTCACGATGGCGCTCCGGCCGATCCGCGATCTCACGGAGGGGTCCGTCCGGGCAAACGAGACGCTGGGGCGCGGTTTGAACGGCGCGCCGGCCGGCACGATCCTCGACCGCGTCACCGACGCAAACCGCTACCAGTTCGTTCAAGCTGCTCGCGGCAAGGCGAGCGCGCGCGCCGGGCGCCACGCGATCGTCGCGGGTGTCGTGCTGACCGCCCGGGCGCTCGGCGAGACGGTGCTGGCCGAGGGCATCGAGACCGCGGCGGAACTCGACGCCCTGCGCGGTCTCGGGATCACGCTCCCGTAGGACGACCATTTCTCCAGGCCGCAGCTGGAGGCGCTCCCCGCAGCGGAGGGGTTCAGCCCGCCGGCCGCGCGCGCGGCCTGAGGCCGACGGGGCGCGCGCGGCGGTCATCACCCTACTTCTGGGCCGGGGCCGGCGCCGCGGTCGGCGGCGCAGGCGGCATGCCGGGCGTCGGCGAGTTGTCGGCCGCCGAAGCCACAGCCAGCATATTCAGTAGCTTGGTGACCGAGTTCTGCGAGATCGCCGTGACCGACGAATTCGGATCGGCGTTCATCGTCTGGAATTTGAGGTAAGTCGGATCCGAATAGATCTCATCGAGGTGCTTCAGCTCGGCGATGCTGAACTTCTCGGCGTAATCCTTCGACAGCCCCTCGACCATGATGCCGCGCTGCTTGTCGAATTCGGTGAGGAGCTCCTTGCGGACGGCCTCGGCCTTGGCCTCGGGCATTGGGGCCACGGTCTTCTCCAGCGCGACGTTGAAGCCGGTCTGGAGGTTCTTGATCAGGGTCTTGTTGACGAGGGTCGTGGCCGCGGCGACGCGGTCCGCGGCCTCGTCGGCACGGGCTGCGAGCGGCAGGCTCAGGGTGACGCCAAGGCACAGCGTCGCGATCAGGCGGTTCAAGGGCTTGTCTCCCGTGGTTTTATCGTCCGGCCCGGTTGCGGGCCGATCGTCGCCCGCGCCTCTAGCAGCGTTCCCGGACTTTGGGGAGCGGCGTGGCGCCGCTCCCACACAAGGGTGGCTCAGACCCGCTCGATGATCGTGGCGGTGCCCATGCCGGCGCCGATGCACAGCGTCACGAGCGCGCGCTCCTTGCCGGTGCGCTCCAGCTCGTCCAGCGCCGTGCCGAGAATCATCGCGCCCGTGGCGCCGAGCGGATGGCCAAGCGCGATGGCGCCGCCGTTGACGTTGACCGCCTCCGGGTCGAGGTCGAAGGCTTGGCAGAAGCGCAGCACCACGGCCGCGAAGGCCTCGTTGACCTCGAACAGGTCGATGTTCGAGAGGCTCATCCCGGCCCGGCCCAGAACCTTCCGGGTGACGTCAACCGGGCCGGTGAGCATCAGCGCCGGATCCGAGCCGATATTGGCGAAGGCGCGGATGCGCGCGCGAGGTTTCAGACCCGCGGCCTCCCCGGCCTCTTTGGAGCCGATCAGCACGGCAGCCGCGCCGTCGACGATGCCGGAGGAATTGCCGGCATGGTGGACGTGGTCGACGGTCTCCACGTCCGGGTGCGCGTCGGTCGCCACGGCGTCGAAGCCACCCATCTGACCCATCTGCACGAAGGAGGCCTTGAGGGAGGCCAGCGACTGCATGTCGGTTCCGGGGCGCATGTGCTCGTCGCTGTCGAGCAGCGTGATGCCGTTCACATCGCGCACGGGCACCACGGACCCTTTGAAAAGCCCCTCGGCCCAGGACTTCGCCGAGCGCGCCTGCGAGCGGACCGCGTAGGCATCGCAATCGTCGCGGGTGAAGCCGTACTTGGTGGCGATCAGGTCGGCCGAGACGCCCTGCGGCATGAAATAGGACTTGATGGCGATCGCCGGATCCACCGGCCACGCGCCGCCCGAAGCGCCGATGCCGATGCGACTCATCGATTCGACGCCGCCGCCCACCGCCATCGCGTGCTGTCCGCTCATGACCTGCGCGGCGGCGAAGTTCACGGCGTCGAGGCCGGAGGCGCAGAACCGGTTGATCTGCACGCCGGGGACATGGGCGCCGTAATCCGCCACCAGAGCCGCGGCCCGGGCGATGTCACCGCCAGCCTCGCCCACCGGATCGACGCAGCCCAGGATGACGTCGTCCACCAGGGCCGTATCGAGCCCGTTGCGATCCTTGAGGGCGCGCAGGGCCGTCTCGGCGAGACGCAAAGCCGTGACCTCGTGGAGGGAGCCGTCCGCCTTCCCGCGCCCGCGCGGCGTGCGAACGTGATCGTAGATGAAGGCGTCCGTCATCAGCTCTCCCCCGGGGCGTCGGTCCTCGCCGGTCGGCGACGCGGCCTTACAGGGCCGTCTTCCTTCGCGCCAGTCTGCCACGGGGCGCGCGCTCTCGGCCAGCCCCGAATTCCTCGGAGCCGGCAGAGAGCGCGTCGCAACGCGGAGGATCTCGCAGGCATCACCCGGCAGGCGCACCGACCAGGATCGACCGGATCATGCCGGGCGCGGACCACCAGGCGATCATCGCTGGACTTCGAAGAGCATCGATCCCGGCGACTTGAGTGCTGCGTCAGTCCTGAAGCATGCGCTTCAGCAGCTCGACCTCGTCGCCGAGAACCGTATCCTCGCCGATCTGCTTCTCGATCTTGCGGACGGCGTGAAGCACTGTCGTGTGGTCGCGTCCGCCGAAGCGTCGGCCGATCTCGGGCAGGGATCGCAGCGTCAGCACCTTCGAGAGGTACATGGCGATCTGGCGCGGCTTCACCACGGCCGCGGTGCGCCGCTCCGACAGGATGTCCGACCGCGAAACGTTGTAGCGCGACGCGACCAGCTTCTGGATGTCCTCAATCTTGATCCGCTTGGGCTCGCGATTCTTCACGAGGTCGCGGATCGCACTCTCGGCGGTCTCCATCGTCACGGCGGTGCCGGTCAGCGTGGCGTGAGCGAGCAGACGGTTCACTGCGCCTTCGAGGTCGCGGCCGTTAGCGGTGATCGCCCGCGCCACGTAGGATGCCACCTGCGGAGAGACGTCAAAGCCAGGATGCGAGGCCCGCACGGCGGCGAGTCGCGCTGAGAGGATCGAGACGCGCAGGGCTTCATCAAGGGCAGTGATCTCGACCACGAGGCCGCCGCCAAGGCGCGAGCGGACCCGCTCGTCGAGGGCTTCCAGCTCAGTCGGAGGCCGGTCGGAGGCGACCACGACCTGACGGCCGGCATCAATCAGGGCGTTGATCGTGTGGCCGAACTCGGCCTGGATCGACTTGCCCTGGATGAACTGGACATCGTCCAGGATCAGCAGATCGATGCCGCGCAGGCGCTCCTTATAGGCCAAAGCCGACTGGGTCTTCAGGGCGTTGACGAAACCGTACATGAACCGGTCGGCGGTCAGGTAGATGACGCGCCGTCCCGCCTCCCGGGCAGCGTGGCCGATCCCGTGCAACAGGTGCGTCTTGCCGAGGCCGACACCGGCATGGAGGTAGAGCGGGTTGTACAGCGCCCCCTCCCCCTGGTGGTTGGCGACCCGCTCGGCGGCGGCGTGTGCCAGGGCGTTGGAGCGACCGATGACGAAGCTCGCGAAGGTCAGCCGTGCATCCAGCGGCGTGCCGCTGAGATCGCCACCGGATTCCGCGGCCCGGGGTTCCTGTACTGGCGTCACCGCGGCGACCGGTACCGCCGCGCCGGCGGCGTGGAGGCGGGCGAGCGGTCCGCTGGCGGGGTTCGGCTTGGCCGCTCCGACGGCGACCGGCCGGACCGGGGCACCGGTGCCACGGACGCCGACCTCGATCCGGGCGATCTCCTCCACCTCGGCCTTGAAGGTGTTCAGCACGCGATCAAGGTAGTGAGACTCGATCCAGCTCTTGAGGAAGCGGGTCGGGACCGTGAGCCGGGCCGTGCTGCCGGCCACCGCCTCCAGTTCGAGCCGGGCGAACCAGCTGGCGAACACGTCCTCTCCGAGTTCCGCGCGGAGCCGGCGCTTCACCCGCGCCCAGGCGGACCCATAATCGACGCCTCCGCCGTTGCGGCCGCCATCGTCGTCGCTCGCCACCGTTCCGTCGACACGCATCACTGGCTCTCCCGACGCGATCCACGGAGATCCGCAGGCCGCGCGTACGCACGAATTACGCCCTCAGCGTCCCGCAAGAACGGGCGGGACAGAGTCCGCCTCATGGAGTCAACCCCTCCACGGGGAACTTTTGCCGATTGGAAGAGCCTATCAACAATTACCTACAGTTCCTTTAACACTGGGACTTGCGGGGACGACGCGGAACCTCCTCAGCAAGTGTTTCCGTGCGGGCTCGACACGGCAGCTAGAGTCTTGGCGAATCAGATCGATTCGTAGGAGTCCCGAAATCGCTCGGCTTTGCTTGTGTAGCGTCAGTTTCTGTTAAGCTACACGTCAGCGGTAGAGTCTGCAATCGCAGCGATTCTTGAACAGGGTTAACGGACCGACCCGGTCCCCGCGCAACAGGTTCGGGACGCCGGACAGCGCGCACGAAAAAGCCCGGCGCGAAGGCCGGGCTTCAAACCGTCTCGGTCTTGCGGGTGTAGTTTAGGCGGCCAGCGCCTTCACCCGGGCGGCGAGGCGCGAGACCTTACGCGAAGCGTTGTTCTTGTGAACGATGCCGTGCTGGGCGGCCCGCATCATCTCGGGCTCGGCGGCGCGGAGAGCGGCGAGCGCGTCCTGCTGGTTGCCGGTGGCGATGGCCTCCTCGACCTTGCGGACGAAGGTGCGCATGCGCGAGCGGCGCGAGCGGTTGATCGCCGTGCGCTTGGCGATTTTGCGGGTCATCTTCTTGGCCGAAGCGGTGTTGGCCATTGAAATCCTCGTTCTCTTCGTCGGGCGATGCCGACGGGCCGGCCTGGCCGGAGATCGGTCGTCGCGTCAGGTTGTCTGGCGATGGCCGAGACGCAGCGCGCGCGAAAGCGCGGCCCCTCGGCGAAGCGGTCTCTATAGTGAGGGGGGCGCGGCGCGTCAACGCACGAGGAGACCGGCCATGCATCGCAGAAGCGAACGCCGATCAGGCTCGACACGAAATCTAGCTTATTTTCCTCAATTATGGGTATATTTTCATATGTATGTTCGCTCGGTTTCAGAAGGGCGAAGGGGCGTAATTACCCACGCGTTTGATGGCAGGGTTCAAGCGCCGATGGTTTTGAGGATGGCGTCGAAGGAACTGCTGCCTGTGAGGCGCGCGGTGTCGACGACGGTGCGGATGGCGGCCTCGCCCTCGGCATCCCACGAAGGAATCAGCGAAATTCGCCCCGCGCAAGAGACGACCCGCGCAAGAGGCAAGCTTGGCTCGGCAGGAGCGCAGCCGCGGGCGTTCAACCGACGACCAAGCTACCCCGTGGGTAATTACGAAGGGGCGATCCGTGAAAGACGCTGCACTTGCCTCAATCACTGAAGCGACAATGCTGCGCAGCCCTTTAACAGGCCTCACACTTGAACTTAAACTTTCCAGGCTGCGGCTTGCTCTCGAGCAATCATATTCACCTGAACAGCCGCTAGATCCGCCGGCCGGCCTGTCGGCGGACAGTGGACGCGCGAAGCAGATAGTTCCTTATTAGGTCGAACTATCCGCAAATGACCGAAACATGCCAAGCATATTTTCAAGCTCATTGCGACGGGAGTATCTACCGAGAATTTCCTAATCAATTTTTGAACATGGATATCTAGACCTGAAGGCCGTCGCCAAAGCTAATGATCTTGGCGCGAAAAAGGCGCGCAAGCTTTTATTCGACCTTCGCTTCAAAAATAGGAGACGTAACAATGGAAACCGCAGCGGTCTACATGGTCATGCAAATTTTAAAAAAGAGAGATTAAAATTTCGCCTTGTCAGCGATCGACTCGACACAATCAGGATCGATGCCACACTTTATGGATTGCGGCTCGAGAATAGAGTGTTTCGATGACAATCATGTCGAAATATCGAAATTCAGATAAGCCGAAAATATTGATAAATATTGTGTTTATTTGCTAAAGGTGCTGGCTGGGCATCCTATGGATTTGCTTTTGACAGGGCGAGGCGAAGATAGTTTTTCTTACAACAATGGCAAAGAACGTTCGGCGGTCGAGTCTTACTCCGGCCACCGCAAAGCCGCCGCCGCCGCCAGCGTTCCGACTACGGCGGCGATCAACGTTAGCGCGGCGAGCACAGCCAGCGGCACGAGGAACGGCACGGTTCCGCCGCTCGCCGCCTGAGCGGCCGAGACGCCGAAGATCAACGTGGGGATCATCAGCGGCAGCACCAGCACCGCCAGGATCAGCCCGCCCCGGCGGATCGAGGCTGTCAGCGCCGCGCCCACCGCGCCAATAAAGCTGAGCGCCGGCGTGCCGGCGAGCAGCGTCAGGGACGTGGCTCCCATGGCGGTGCCGTCGAGGGCGACGAGGAGGCCGAAGAGGGGTGCGGCGAGCGCCAGCGGCAGCCCCGTGGTCAGCCAGTGCGCCGCGACCTTGCCGATCACCACGAGTTCGAGGGGTACCGGCGCGGCGGTCATCAGCTCGAGGGAACCGTCCTCCTCGTCGGCCTGGAACAGTCGGTCGAGGCCGATCAGCGTCGCCAGCACGGCGGCGAGCCACAGGATCGCCGGGCCGATCCGCGAGAGCAGGTTGAGGTCGGGCCCGAGCGCGAACGGCACAAGGGCGACGATCATCAGAAAGAAGACCAGCGACAGCGCGCCGGAGCCGCCGACCCGGCCGGCGAGACGCAGGTCGCGGGCGACGAGGGCGAGCACCGCGCGGATCACGCCCAGTCCTCCGAAACGTCCGCCAAAGGCGCCGCAGCGGCGGCCTCGATGCGCAGTTCGGCCGCGCCCGCGAGCCCGAGGGTTTGGTGGGTCGCGGCGATCACGAGGCCGCCATCGGCCCGGTGCCCCGCCATCAGCTCCGCCAGGAGTGCCTGTGAGGCCGTGTCGAGGGCAGCAGTCGGCTCGTCCAGGAGCCAGAGCGGCCGTGCGCAGACGAGGAGCCGCGCCAGGGCGACGCGCCGCCGCTGCCCGGCCGAGAGATAGGCGACCGGCAGGTCGTGCGCGTGGCCGAGGCCGAGCCGTTCCAGGGCCTCGCGGGGCGTCAGGCGCGGTGCGCCGAGAAGGCGTTGGGCAAACAGCAGGTTTTCTCCCGCACTCATGGTACTCTTCAGCCCGTCACGGTGGCCGACCGCGTGCAGGCTTTCGGGAAGGCTCGCCTCGCCGACATCGCCGGCGACTATGCGCCCGGCATCCGGCCGCAGCCGGCCCGACAGGATGGCGAGGAGGCTGGATTTGCCGGCACCGTTCCGGCCGGTCACCGCCAGGGCGTCGCCGGGTCCGAGGGTGAAGGACAGGTTGGAGAAGATGCGGCGGCCGGAGCGGCGGCAAGCCAGATTGTCCACGCTGAGCCGCACCCGATCCTCCGCCCTCTTCTCCGCCGGCGGGCGGCAGGATCAATCTTCGCCGCTTCCATGCCCGAATGCGGCGGATAACGGAACCACAGTCTAGCTCAGCCTTTGTTCTGCGACGGAGGATTGCCCATGGCTGAGGCGAGAAACCCGAGCGAGGCGGACGTTGCCGCGACACCCGACGCGTTGGCCGGTCGGGCCAAAGTCGAGGCGCGGATGGCACAGTGCACCCAGGAGGAGCAGGCGGCGTTCTGGGAGGCGGTCGGGCGCTGCTTCGGCGGCGGCAAGCCGCCGGAGATGAAGCCCGCCTCCGGCTGATCACGCGCCCTTCCGCGTCAAGGCTCGCAGCGCGCCGCGAAAGGTCCGCACGTCCTGCTCGGTCAGGCTCATGCGGTGGAGCATGTCGCGCATGTTGCGGGCGATGATCTCCTTCTTCTCGGGCGGGTAAAAGCCGGCTGCGTCCAGGGCAGTTTCCAGGCTTCCGAACAGCGCGACCAGCGCGTCGCGGGTAGCGGGCGGCGACAGCATTTCGCCCGAGAAGGGCAGCCGCGCCCGGCCGCTCGCCTGCCGCCAGGCGTAGCCGACGAGCAGCACCGCCTGCGCGAGGTTGAGGGAAGGGAAATCCGGCGATACCGGGAAGGTCACAATAGCGTCCGCGAGCGACACCTCGTCGTTGGTGAGCCCGACCCGTTCGCGGCCGAACATCACCGCGGTGCGCTGGCCCTCGCGGGCAACGAGTTCGGCCATGCCATCCTCGGGAGCAAAGACCCGCTTCATCTGCCCGCGCTCCCGCGCCGTGGTGGCGAGCACGTAGTGGCAATCGGCGATGGCCTCGGCGACGGTGCCGAAGATCGTCGCCCGGTCGAGGACGTGGGTGGCGCCGGAGGCTGCCTCCCGCACGCCCTTCTTGGGCCAGCCGTTCTTCGGGTTGACGAGGCGCAGCTCCGAGAGACCGAAATTCGCCATGGCCCGGGCCGCCATGCCGATATTCTCGGCGAGTTGCGGCTCCACCAAAATCACCGCCGGGGCGATTCCGGGCGGCAGCTCGGTGACCTTCCTCGGGGCGTCGCCCGGTGCATCTCGGCTCGTCATGCGCGCCGTCTGGCATGGTCGCCCCTCGCCCGTCGAGGGCCGGGTGACGAAGCCGCCCGGATGACAGTCCGCGCCTTCCGTCGCTGGAAGGGCCGCGCTATGTCGCGGGGCGATTCCGGCCCGAGCCGCCCGACAGGGCCCTTGGGACGACGACCGCACGGCCCTTGCATGCCGTGCGCGGGGACAACGCGGGAAGGCATCGGTCCATGGCGAAGATCAAGGTAGCGAACCCCGTCGTCGAGCTCGACGGCGACGAGATGACCCGGATCATCTGGGCCGAGATCAAGAACAAGCTCATTCATCCCTATCTCGACGTCGACCTCGAATACTACGACCTCGGCGTCGAGCATCGCGATGCCACCAACGACAAGGTGACGGTCGACGCCGCCGAGGCGATCAAGCGCCACGGCGTCGGCGTGAAGTGCGCCACGATCACCCCGGACGAGCAGCGGGTGCAGGAATTCGGGCTCAAGGAGATGTGGCGCTCGCCCAACGGCACGATCCGGAACATCCTGGGCGGCGTGATCTTCCGCGAGCCGATCATCTGCAAGAACGTGCCGCGCCTCGTACCCGGCTGGACCCAGCCCTTCGTGATCGGCCGCCACGCCTATGGCGACCAGTACCGCGCCACCGACTTCAAGGTGCCCGGAAAGGGCCGCCTGACTATCAAGTTCGAGGGCGATGACGGCACCGTCATCGAGAAGGAGGTGTTCAAGTTCCCCGAGGCCGGCGTCGCCATGTCGATGTACAACCTCGACCAGTCGATCATCGACTTCGCCCGCGCCTCGATGAACTACGGCTTGGCACGCAAGTACCCGGTCTATCTTTCGACGAAGAACACCATTCTCAAAGCCTATGACGGCCGGTTCAAGGACCTGTTCCAGAAGGTCTACGAGGAGGAGTTCGAGGCCAAGTTCAAGCCGCTCGGCATCACCTACGAGCACCGCTTGATCGACGACATGGTGGCCTCCTGCCTCAAGTGGTCGGGCGGCTACGTCTGGGCCTGCAAGAACTACGACGGCGACGTCCAGTCGGACACGGCTGCCCAAGGCTTCGGCTCGCTCGGCCTGATGACCTCCGTGCTGATGACGCCGGACGGCCAGACCGTGGAGGCCGAGGCCGCCCACGGCACCGTCACTCGCCACTTCCGCGAGCACCAGAAGGGGCGCGAGACCTCGACCAACTCGATCGCGTCGATCTTCGCCTGGACCCGGGGCCTGTCACACCGCGCCAAGCTCGACGGCAACGACGACCTGGCGAAGTTCTCCGCCACCTTGGAGAAAGTCTGCGTCGACACGGTCGAGTCGGGCTTCATGACCAAGGACCTCGCGCTCCTCGTCGGGCCGGAGCAGAAGTGGCTGTCCACCACGGGCTTCCTCGACAAGGTCGACCAGAACCTCAAGACCGCCATGGGCGCCTGATCCCATCACCCGGTGTCGAAGCGGCGAGTGCCTCCGGGCACCCGCCGTTTTCATGACGGCTCCGAGGGCCCGCGGCGTCAGCCTTTGCCGCCGAGTTCGGGCGGGCAGGTCTCGGCGAGCTTCCGGGCGACCTCGATGAGCAGGAGGTCGATGGCGGCGCGCATCAGCGGATCGCCGACCGTGTCGATGAGATCGCGCACCTGCAGGCACTGCGCGGCGAGCGCGTCGAGGGCAGTATCCTTGCTGTCGAAGATCATCGTTACGCCACCAGATAAGCGGGCTCGGAGACGACGACCGAGCGGTCGTCGCCACGGACGGCGCGAAGCTTGGCCAGGGTCCGGGCGTCGAACCGGGCGGAGGCCGCCATGATCTCCTCGCCGGCGATCTGAACCGGCAGGCCCAGGGGCTGCGCCCGGAAATGCAGCTGGATGACATGGATCATGTACAGCGTCGGCATCTGCAGGAGCAGACTGCCGACACCGTGCGCGAGCCCCCACTCAACAATGCCGGTGAGGAGCGCGATCGAGACCGGGTTGACGACGCGACCCCGGGTTCGATGCGAGCGCGCCACCCCCTGGCGGGTCCATTCCCAGATATGTGGGCCGGAGGGCCGTTCGCCCTCGCAGAGTTCCGGCAGGACGTCGGACAGGAGGTGCGGGCGCGTCGTCGGCAGCAGCCGGCTGTATCCGATGACTGTGTCCTCCTCCATGGCGAGGAAATGGATCGCGTGCGGCGTGTCGAACTGATCGATCTCCCGACCATCCTGGCGGGCGAGCGCGGTCCAGCCCTTCTCCTCGACGAAAATCTGGTGGCGCAGGCGCCAAGCCTGTTCCATGGCGTCGGCGTAGCGATGCGCGTTGGCTGGCGTGACAATGTGGATCACGAGAAAACCTCACGTTGGTCTGACGTGAGTTGTCCCCGTTCGGACCGGATCCGGGTACTACGAGAAATCGTAGGGTCCGCGCCGCCGACCACCGATCGGGTCAGAAGCTTGCCGCAGAGCCATTTCAATCTGCCGGCGCGGCGGCCGGCCTCCGCCGCCACGGGACAGGCCGCCTCTAGGTTATCAAGCCGGCGCGGAGCGCCTGCGCCACCGTATGGGCCCGGTTGACGGTGTCGAGCTTCGTCCGGGCCGAGCGCAGATGGTAGTCGACGCCCGCGGCCGTGATGCCCATGACCACGCCGATCTCGCTGTCGGTCTTGCCCTCGGCGGCCCATTGCAGGGCCTCGCGCTCGCGCGGCGCCAAGCGCACCGGCTCGCTGGCAGTCGGGCGCGTGTTCATGAGAAGCAGCTGGCCGACCGCGTAGGTCGCCACGAGGTTCACGGCGATCCGCTCCGCCGGATCGATATCGATCCGCTCCCCGGACACGCTGATGCCGCCAGGCTCCCCGTCGAGGGTCACGAACGGCACGGTGATGCCGGCGCGGATCCCGAACTCGCCGGCCTCCTGCATTACCCGGCCTGCGATCGGCGTATCGGGCTGCATGGCACTCCAATCGAAAGGCACCGCGCTGGTGCACAGGCGGCGGACCGTGGGGTCGTGGAGGGCGTAGCGTTGCGCGACGTACCGGCGTGTCCAGCCCTCCGGCATCGTGCTCGCTAGGACGAAGCCGGCATGCCGCCGAGCCGGCAGGCCAGGATCGGGAACGATTCCCGCCATCATGTAGGAGATGCCGTAGCGGGCGAAGGCATCGACCAGCAGCCGTGCAATCTCGTCCGGCGTCGCCGCCCGGTCGAGGTCACGCAGAACGTTGAAGGTCCTGTCCAGATGCTTCGAGTGCGGCATGCCCCATCCCGGCGTTGATGCACGCTCTGCGTCAAATTGCAGATCGAACGCAACCTGAGGATGGCATCGTCAGCGCGAAAGGACTAGGCTGAGCCGCAAGAGTTCTGCCGTCCCGATCGGTGCGGCGGGTGGAGTGCGAGTTTCAGGGGCATGACGGACGACTGGACACCACCGCTGACGCGCCGCCTGCTGGAGCGCATCGCGGCCACGCTGGACGTCAGCCCGACCTACTTCCTGCAGGCCGACCAGCCATCGGACGCGGCGGAGACGCCGCTTGTCCGGCAGTGCGAGGAGGTATCTGCGTTGTTCCGGGCCATCCAGTCGCCGGCCCGGCGCGACGCGGTGTTGAAGCTGCTGCGCGAGATGGCGCGCGAGGGCTGACGGGTCGGCGGCGCCCGGTCTCAGGCCGCTACCAGCAGCGCGGCCCCGGCGACGCCGGACAGGACGAGCCGCAGACGCCCGAGCCAGAGCGGCGCGAGGCCGCGGCGGTGCAGATCCTGGTCGATGAGGCCCCAGGCCAGCACGAGGCCGCCGAGGATCCTCAGATCCCAAGGAGCGGGCGCTGCCATGGCGGCCCAGGCTACGAGCGACGGAACAATTGCCACGAGGTAATCTGCGCTGCCGGCATTGCGCGCCGCGGCGGCCCCCCATCGGATGCCCCCGAGGAACGAGGCGATCACCGCGCCGTAGGCGGAGAGAATCGTGCGCGGCGACAGCCCGATGCTGCTGAGCCCGCCGTCCGACCCGGAGACCGCGAGCGCGGCAAATCCCAGGAAGGGGATCAGGCCGGCCACACCGAGCACGAGGGCGCCGATCGGCACTTGATTCCGGCGCGCCATCCATCCTCCGATCAGCGGCAACGGCTGGCGATCCGCGTGATCCGTCATCGGCCCGACGCCGCCCGCGCGGAGCGTTCCCGCATCGCGGCACGGTGGTCAAGCTGGGCGCGGCGTCCGCCCTCGAAGTCCGTCCTCGGGTGAGCGACGCTTAGCTGCGCCGCGGCGGGGCCGAGAAAGCCACGGAATTTGGTGCTGGAGCGCCGAGGAGCGACATCGGCGCTCCCGTGACGGCCTTCGGAGCCGGCGGCTCGTTCACCGCCGCGTCAATCTTTCGCGGCTTGAAGCTTCCCGCAAGGCTCTTGGCACTGGCGAGATCGGCCGGGCTGAGCTTGTTGGCCACGTCGTCCCGCTTCTTGGCGGCATCGTCGTCACCCTGCGCTGCGGCCGCCGCGAACCACGCGTAAGATTGCACGAGATCCTGAGTCAGTCCGAGGCCGCGGGCGTAGAGAACGCCGAGGTTGTACTGGCTGTCGCGGACGCCGAACTCTGCGCCCTGGCGGAACCAAGAGGCCGCCGTGGCGAAATCCGGCTTGCCGTTCGCGGCGGGATTTTCGGCGTAGAGGACGGCGAGATTATGCATCGAGCGGGCATGACCCTGCTCGGCGGCGCGGCCGTACCACAGCTTCGCCTTCTCGAGATCGCGGGCAACGCCCGAACCCTTCTCATAATGGCCCGCAACCTTGTACTGGGCGGGGGCGTAGCCGGCCGAGGCCAGCTTCTCGTAGAGCTTGGTCGCCGTCGCGAGATCGCGGGGCATGCCGCGGCCATCGGCCTCCCGCGTCGCGAGATCCCAGACCGCCGACCCGTCACCCTCGAGGGCAGCAAGCTTCACCTTGGCCAGCGCCGGCGGCAGGTTGCCGAGATCGGCCTGCAGCGTGTTGATCCCCGAGACCTGAGGCAGCGACGTCTTGACGGCGGAGGCGCGCGACTCGGCCGGCAGCGGGTTCGGCAAGGCCTGCGTTGTCGTGGGGTCGGCCACCGGCGGTTTGGCGGCCGCGCCGTCCTTGGAATTGTCTCCCGTCGCGTTCTTGCCGGCGTCCTTGCCGTCCTCTGTGGTCGTATCCTTGGTCACGTCCTTGGCGGCGTCGCGGCCGGCATCCTTGGCCGTCTCCTCGCGAGCGGGGACGGACTGGCTCGTCGGCACGGCACGGCGCGGCTCCTCCGGGCTGCGCAGGCTGATCGCCTGCAGCGCGCCGAGCGCCAGCACGATGGCGGCGAGGCCGAGGAGCAGCGGCCGGCGGCGCCGGTCGATCTCGGCCTTCAGCCGGCCGAGGCGACCCTCCGCGGAGTTGGCAGGCTGCGGCGAAGCCTTCTGAGCGCGCGCGTCCCGGCGCTCGGCGGGGGCCTCCGCGGCCAGTTCCGCCTGCGCGGCCTGCGCGGCCCGGCGGGCCGCCGCGATGAAGCTCGTCTTGATGTCGGCCTCGCCGCCGGCGTCCGCAGACGGGCGGACCCGGGCCGGGTCGGCCAAGCGCTCCTTGACCGTGCGGCGTGCGGACGGGTCCCGTCCCGCCCGCGGCTCGCGACCCGGACGGCCGCTGCCGGGCTCCAGCAGATCGTCAGCAATCCGTGGGGTCTCGGCGACGTCGCGCCGCGCCGTGCCGCGCAGCTCGGCGGGGGCGAGCGCCGCCTCCGCGCTCGTCGACGACATCAGGCGCTCGTCGAGGGAGGGGGCCCGCGGCGCCGCGGTCTCGACAGGTCCGAGCCGGACGAGGAGGCGCTCCAGCGCGGACTGCACCCCTTCGAGCGTCGCGCCGAGGCGCTGGTCCGAGGCGACCTGCCGGGCCTGCATGTCCGCGAGGCTGGCGCGCAGAAGGCCGATCTCGCCGGTCTCGGTAGCGGCGATGCCGGATCCCTGCAGTGTCTCGGCCACGGCGGCACGCGCGGCGCGCTCCACCGTCGCCTCGCTCGGAGCCGTCTCGCGCAAGGCCGTGACCTGCCGCAGCAGATCGCCCATGGTGCGCTCGAGGCTGGCGAGCGCCGGATCGGCGCTGTGCGGCGCGTCGAGGCGGCCCGCCAGGGTGACGACCTGCCGCTCCAGAGCGTCCAGCCCCTCGTGCTCGGAGCGGCTGCCGACCTGATCGACCTTCTCGGCAAGGCTGCGCAGCATCGCGTGGATCGATGCCATCTCGCCGGGTCTGGATGCATTGGCCTCACTCCCGAAATCGGACCGATCGTCCCGCGCGCAGAGGAGGTCGACCTTCTCGGCCAGGGCCTGAATCTGACCGGCCAGGGCTGCCGGCGCCGCGGTCTTGACGTCGCTGCGGATCTCCTCGAGCAGCGGGCGCAGATCCGGATCGGTGCCGACCCGCTGAAGCTCTGCGATCTGGGCGCTGACCGCCTGCAGGCTCAGAGCCAGCCCCTGGATCCGCTCCGGACCGGCCAGCGCCGCGATGAGCCGACGAATTTCCTCGAGTTCCGTGAACAGCCCCGCGAGGGTGTGGTCGTCCGGATCCGCGGCGCCGGTCGCCGCCACGCTGTCGAGGCGCTCGGCCAAGCGGCGGACATCCTCCGCGACGCGGCTGTGGACGTTCTCGGCAACCTCCTCGGCCAGGCGCTCGACCTGCACCCGAACCTGCTCGATCGGCGCCGCGATCGCCGTGAGGTCGGTCCCGATCTGCGCGCGCTCGACGCCGCTCGCCAGCGAGACCACCGCCTCCTCAAGAGCGACGATGTCGCGGCTGGTGGCGAGCTGCGTGATCGCCTCGCGCAGGCGGACGGTCTCGTCCTGGAGTTCAGCCAGCGCGGCCGTGGGCGCGGCGCCGTCCTCGATGCGCGCCTCGAGACGGCGCGCGAGGTCCATGCGCATGCTGGCGACGACGCCGCCATCGGAATCAGCCTGGATCACGCCACCCTGCGCGAGTTCCCGCTGGCGCTGGCGGATGTCCTGCACGGCGTTGCGGATATCGGAGGCGGCGGGACGCGCCCGTCGGCCCGACTGCCGGGTGGCGGCGACCTGCTCGCCGAGTTGCGACATCCGGCGCTCGATCTGCCCGAGGCGCTCGGTCACCTCCTGCACGGGCGCGGCCTTCAGGGCGCGCTCGATGCGGGCCTCGATGTCGGCGAGGCGTCGCGTCTCGGCCTGCTGCACGCTGCGGCGCTCATCGTCGAGCGCCCGGTCCAAACCTTCCAGGCGATGGATCAGCGCGGCCAGTCCCTCACCGTAGGTTTCCGCGATGGCACTGGGCGCACCGGCCGGCCGCTCGGCCTCGGTCGTCGTCTCGGAACGGGATACCGCCGGCGGAAGCTGCTCGGCCCGGTGACGGCGGCGCTGGCGGCGATTGCCGGACATACCCGCCTTCGGCTGCGGGACCACCGAAGCGATCCAAGTTTCCAGCGGAACGCCCGCCCGCGCCGCCACGTCCCGCGCGGCGTCGAGCACCTCAGGATCGAAACTGTCGAGCTGCGGCATCGCGGTGCTGGTCATCGGGGGCCTATCGTCGGCAGTTCGGCGTCCAATCGCATGTGCGGGGCGGTCACCACCGATCGGTATCCACCCAACGCGCACATCGGATCGTTCGAGCGTGACCATTAACTTTCTTGGTAAACAGAAGGTTAAGGGGAACTGGCCGCGGTAATGGTCATGACCAACAGGCTGCTGAGCAGGACCGATTCGCTGGCCGGCTACGGGGCCGGGGCGTTGCTCGGAGGGCGGCTGGGCGGTTACATGGCGTGAACGCCGCGGGCCGATCGAAAGGGCCCGCAACCGGGGGAAAGCCAGAGATGCCGCAGTACCGCGCACCGGTCGAAGACACGCTGTTCCTGCTCAACGATGTGCTCGGCTTCCACACCCGCGACAATCTCGCCGGCTTCGCCGAAGCGTCTCCCGATGTGGTCGAGGCCGTGCTCCGCGAGGGTGCGAAGCTCGCCGAGGAAGTGCTGGCGCCGCTCAACCGCACCGGTGACATCGAGGGCTGCCGCCGCGAGGCGGACGCCAGCGTGCGGACGCCCACCGGCTTTAAGGCCGCCTACGACACCTACGCCCAGGGCGGTTGGATGGGGCTCTCGGTCCCGGAAGCCTATGGCGGCCAGGGCCTGCCGCACACGCTCAACACCGCGATGCAGGAATTTGCGTCCGGCGCGAACCTCGCCTTCGGGATGTATCCGGGTCTGACCCAGGGGGCGATGGCGGCCCTGCTGGTCCACGGTTCCGAGGAGCAGAAGGCGCTTTACCTGCCCAGGATGGTCGAGGGCGCATGGACCGGCACCATGAACCTCACCGAGCCGCATTGCGGAACGGATCTCGGGCTCCTGAAGACGAAGGCGGTCCCGAACGGCGACGGCTCCTACAGCCTCACCGGCACGAAGATCTTCATCTCCGCCGGCGAGCACGACCTAGCCGAGAATATCGTGCACTTGGTCATCGCCCGGATCGAGGGGGCGCCGGCCGGCACGAAGGGCATCTCGCTCTTCGTCGTGCCGAAGTTCCTCGTGAACCCGGACGGCTCGCTGGGCGCTCGCAACGGCGTGTCCTGCGGCTCCCTGGAGCACAAGATGGGCATCCACGGGAACGCCACCTGCGTGATGAACTACGACGGCGCCACCGGTTGGCTCGTCGGACAAGAGAATCGCGGGTTGAACGCCATGTTCGTGATGATGAACGAGGCGCGGCTCGCCGTGGGCGTCCAGGGTCTCGGCCAGTCCGAGGTCGCCTATCAGAACGCCGCCGCCTACGCGAAGGACCGGCTCCAGGGTCGAGCGCTGACCGGCGCGAAGGCCCCCGAGAAGGCCGCCGATCCAATCATCGTCCACCCGGACGTGCGTCGCACCCTGCTGCAGATCCGCGCCTTCAACGAGGCGGCCCGGGCGCTGATGCTCTGGACGGCGCTCCAGGCTGACATCCTGCATCGGTCCGAGGACGCCAAGGAGCGGCAGACCGCCGACGACCATCTCGGCCTGATGACTCCGGTGGTGAAGGGCGTGTTCACCGATCGCGGCTTCGCCAACGCGGTCGAGGCGCAGCAGCTCCTCGGTGGCCACGGCTACATCGAGGAATGGGGCATGTCGCAGTTCGTGCGCGACGCCCGCATCGCCATGATCTACGAGGGCGCCAACGGCATCCAGGCGATGGACCTGATCGGCCGCAAGCTGCCGAAGGATGGCGGCCGGGCGATGATGACGTTCCTCGGCGAGGTGCAGACCTTCCTGAAGGATCACGGCGAGGATCCGGCGATGGCGCCGTTCGTCAAGCCGCTGCAGGCGGGGGTGAACGACCTCCAGGGCGCCGTGATGTGGCTGATGCAGAACGCCTTCGCCAAGCCCGACAATGCCGGCGCCGGCGCCACCGACTTCATGCACCTCTTCGGCCTCGTGGCCCTGGGCTACATGTGGGGCAAGATCGCCAAGGCGGCGCTGGCAAAGCACGCCGAGGCGCCCTCCCCGCGCTGGGAGTCGAAACTCACGAGCGGCCGGTTCTTCATGGAGCGGATGCTGCCGGAGACCGGCCTGCGCCTCGCGCGGATCAAGGCCGGGGCCGAAAGCACGATGGCGCTGGAGGCGGAGGCGTTCTGAGGGCGCCGCCGGTCCAGATCCTCACGCTGCCATCGTCATCGGGACCGCCCGGTCGGGCGGGAGATCGTCAGTCGCCCAGTGCCGCGTCCAGATCCTCGATGAGGTCGGCCGGATCCTCCAGGCCGATCGACAGGCGCACCACGTCCGGACCGGCGCCCGCGGCGGTCTTCTGCGCGTCGGTGAGCTGGCGGTGGGTGGTCGAGGCCGGGTGGATGATCAGCGAGCGGGTGTCGCCGATATTGGCGAGGTGCGAGAACAGCTGCAGGTTCGAGACCAGCTTCACGCCGGCCTCGTAGCCGCCCTTCAGTCCGAAGGTGAAGACCGCCCCGGCACCGTTCGGCGTGTAGCGCCGGGCCAGCTGGTGATAGCGGTCGCTCTCCAGCCCCGGATAGCTCACCCACGACACCGCCGGATGCTTGGAGAGATGGGTCGCCACCGTCAGCGCGTTGTCGGAGTGGCGCTGCATCCGCAGCGGCAGGGTCTCGATGCCGTTCAGGATCAGGAAGGCGTTGAACGGCGAGAGCGCCGGACCGAGATCGCGCAGGCCGAGAACCCGGCAGGCGATGGCGAAGCCGAAATTGCCGAAGGTCTCGGCCAGCACCATGCCGGAATATTCCGGCCGCGGCTGGCTCATCATCGGGTAGCGGGCATCGCCTGCCCACTGGAACGAGCCGCCGTCGACGATCAGGCCGCCAATCGAGTTGCCGTGGCCGCCCAGGAACTTGGTGGCTGAGTGGACCACAATGTCGGCCCCGTGCTCGAAGGGGCGGATCAGGTACGGCGTCGCCATGGTGTTGTCGACGACGAGCGGGACGTTGTGCTTCTTGGCGATCTGCGACAGCGCCGCAAGGTCGGTGATGACGCCGCCGGGATTGGCGATGGACTCGCAGAAGATCGCCTTGGTGCGGGGCGTGATCGCGGCCTCGAATGAGGCCGGATCGTCGTTCTCGGCCCAGGCGACCGTCCATCCGAAGTTCTTGTACGAGTGATTGAACTGATTGATCGAGCCGCCGTAGAGCTTGTTGGAGGCGACGAACTCGTCCCCGGGCTGCATCAGCGCGTGCATGGTCAGGAATTCGGCGGCGTGGCCGGAGGCCACGGCGAGCGCCGCGGTGCCCCCTTCGAGGGCGGCGATGCGCTCTTCCAGCACCGCGTTCGTCGGGTTGGTGATGCGCGTGTAGATATTGCCGAAGGCCTGGAGGCCGAACAGCGACGCGGCATGGTCGACGTCGTCGAAGACGAAGCTCGTGGTCTGGTAGATCGGCGTGGCCCGCGCGCCCGTGGCGGCGTCGGGTGCCGCGCCCGCGTGGATCGCCAGCGTGTTGAAGCCGGGCAGGCGGTCGGTCATCGTGAGGTCTCCTCGGCGCGCCGGATTGTCTAAGCCCGCGCGGGAGCGCGGCGCAAGGTTGCGCAGGAGCCTCAGGCGTCCGGCGCGGGGCCGAGATCGACGTGCGGCTGCCCAGCATCGACCAGCGCGCGATCCACGGCCTCGATGGCCAGCAGCGTCCGGGTCAGGTCCTCGGCCATGGAGATCGGCGCCACGTCGAGACCGCCCAGGCGCCGGGCGATCGCGTTCCTCTGCCGCGCGAGCGCGGCGCGGGCGCGGTTCAGATCCTCGACTTCTTCGCTGGTCATCGGCGCTTCCTTTCCGGACCGGCGGTCAGCTTCCCGGTGTCCAGTCGATGTTCGGCTTCTGCGCCAGCATGCGATCGAAGTAGTCGGCCACGGCCTGCGCCCCGTCGGTGTGCATCATGGCGACGGGATGCGCGAGATAGGCACGGGCGAGATCCAGCGGAATCTCGCCGGATTGCAGCGCGTTCAGCACCGCGTCGATGAATGCGTCGTGGGCGTCGTTGAAGTCATTCGACAATTTCTTCCGGTCGTTCAGTGCCTTGATCGGCATACCGCGTTCGCCTCGTCCCTCGTCGATCCCCGGACCGACCGCTCGTGTCCGCCGGAACCGGCCTCCGGCGCCGAAGGTTCCGATGCACCCTGTGCGGGTCGCGCCGGCCCCGCTCGGTAACCATCCGCACCGGGCGGCGGGAGCGAAAAGCCCGCGTGGATCGTTAAGGCTCCATGTCGACGTCACCGCTGCGCGCTCACACGATCGAGATCGTCCCCTGCGCGGACGATCCAAGATGCTATCGCTGGCTCATCCGGACACGCGGCGGCGCGGTCGTGGAACAGTCGCCCTACGCCTTCGTGACATCGAACGGCGCCCGGATCTCGGGCGAGTGCTGGATGCGCGAGCACTTCGAAGAGATCTGAGGCGGCCGAGCCTGGACGGGACCCCGCGCCGTCCACAGATCTGCGACACGCCCCGTCAGCTTTACGCCACGCCGCAGAGCCTCAGCACGCGTCCTGCGGGCGGCGTGCGCGCCCTCGGCGGAGACGATGCATGCTAAAGTGGTACTTTGCCCAAAAGTACAACCCTATTACCGACCATACGCGGCTGATTATCATTAAACATCACATCGTTCAGCTTGAGCCTTTGTCGATTCTTTAATCCAGCAAAGGTCATTTTCTCGTCGGTTCGATGTGTTGGCCGAGAGACGGATGATGCGGGTTGAGGACGGTGAGGGCCGGAACGAAGGCCTCGCGTCTCGGATGGGGTCGGTGACCTCGATCGAGGGTTCGAAGGTGCACTTGGAGCTGGTCGGTCAGAACGGGCGGCCCGACGTACGGGTCACTGTCGGGAATTTCGTACGGATTCAGGCGGGAGCCGCGGCCCTCATCGGCATCATCACGACGCTGGCGTCGAGCAACGGCCGCCAGCCCGGCGCCTGCGCCAGCCTCGATCTGCTCGGCGAGTTCGTGTTCGAGGATGGGGCCAAACGCTTCCAGCGCGGGGTCACGTCCTATCCCGCCATCGGAGACGCGGTCGATCTCCTGCCGCCGGGAGACCTGCGCATCGTCTATCAGGTGTCGGGATCGCATACCGCCTCGGTGGGCGCGCTGTACCAGGATCCCGAAACGCCGGCCTGCATCAAGGTCGAGGATCTGCTCACGAAGCATTTCGCGGTGCTCGGCACGACCGGGGTCGGCAAGTCGAGCGGCGTCGCCGTCATCCTCGATCAAGTCTTGAACGCGCGGGAAACGGTGCGGATCTTCCTTCTCGACGTGCACAACGAGTACGCGTCCTGCTTCGGCGACCGCGCGAGCGTCATCGCGCCGCACAACCTCAAGCTCCCGTTCTGGCTGTTCAACCTCGAGGAGATCGCCGACATCATCTACGGCGGACGCTCCCCGGTCGATGAAGAGATCGAGATCCTGGCGGAAGTCATCCCGCTCGCGAAGAGCAAGTACGCTCAGTACAAGGAGGCGAGCGACCGACAGATCGTCAAGCGGACGATCGGCAAGGGTGCCGGCTTCACGGTCGATACGCCGGTCCCCTACGTGCTGCAGGACCTGATCTCTCTGATCGACGAGCGGATGGGACGCCTGGAGAACCGGGTTTCCCGGATGCACTATCACCGCCTGATCACGCGGATCGAGACGATCCGCAACGATCCGCGCTACGGCTTCATGTTCGAGAATGCCAATGTCGGCGGCGACATGATGGGCGAGATCCTGGCGCACCTGTTCCGGCTGGATCCGGACGGGCGCCCGATGACGATCATGCAGCTCGCGGGGCTCCCCATGGAGGTGGTCGACGCCGTCGTCTGCGTCCTGTGCCGCCTGGCCTTCGAGTTCGGCATCTGGAGCGAGGGCGCGATCCCGCTGCTGTTCGTCTGCGAGGAGGCCCATCGCTACGCCTCGGCGGACCGGTCGGTCGGCTTCACCCCGACGCGGCGCGCCCTGTCGCGCATCGCCCGGGAGGGCCGCAAGCACGGCGTCTATCTCGGGCTGGTGACGCAGCGTCCGGCCGAACTCGACGCGACCATCATGTCCCAGTGCAGCACGCTGTTCGCCATGCGGATGACGAACGACCGCGATCAGGCCTTCCTGGCGGCGGCCGTCTCGGATGCCGTGAACCTGCTGAGCTTCGTCCCGTCGCTCGGCACCGGCGAGGTCATCGCATTCGGCGAAGGCGTGCCGATGCCGGTGCGGATGAAATTCCGCGCCCTGCCCCCGGAGCGGCAGCCCCGCAACGACGTCAGCGGGCGATCGGCCGGGGCCGGCGAAGCGGTTGCCGGCGCGGCGTTCGTCGGTGCCGTCGTCGAGCGCTGGCGAGGGGCGACCATGAGCAGGGCGAGCGCGCCCGACGCGGACCTGTCGGCGCTGTCGCGCCTCACCCGCGAGGCGGGGAGCGAGGGCAATGGGGCCGCGCTCGACCAGGTGCATCGTCGCCTGCTCCGGCGCCCCCTGGACTCCGCCGAGCCGCCGGCGGAGTCCAGCCTGCGCGCCGCCAAGGCTCTCTGGCAGCAGGGCTGAGCGTGAACGACGTCTCACCGAGCCACCGGCGGAGCCTGCTCGAAGCGACGATCCAGGCCCTTCCGGTCGGGGTCGTGGTTCATGACGAGGAGGGTGTCTGCATCCTGGCGAATGCCGCCGCGCGGTCACTCGGCCCCGAGGCGGTCCGCGATCGTCCGGCGGCGATGAGGCAGCAGCCCGATCACGCATTCGTCGAGGAGATCGGCGAGCGCGTGATCGAAGCCGCGTCGCGGCAGGTCACCGCCGAGCGGGAGAGCTATACGCTCACCACGATCGCCGATGTGACGCACCACCACAGGATGCAGCGCGATCTGATCGCCCGCGCCTTCATCGATGCCCTGACCGGCCTGCCCAACCGGACCATGTTCGAGCAGAGCATCGAGGAACTCGTTGCCGAAGCCGTGCCCGGCGACCGTTTCGCCCTCGCGTTCATCGATCTCGACAACTTCAAGCACATCAACGACTACTACAGCCACGCGGCGGGCGATGCGCTGCTCCGCAAGGTCGCCGACCGGATCCGCAGCGCCTTGCGCCCGAGCGACCTGCTGGCGCGCATCGGCGGTGACGAGTTCGTACTGCTGCTGAACCCCATCACCAGCCGCGACCGCACGCTGCTGGACGTGCTCGACATCTCGGAGCGCCTGAAGCAGCCCTTCTTCATCGATGGGCACGAGATCTTCGCCTCCGCCTCCATCGGCCTGAGCCTCTTCCCGGAGCACGGCACCACCTACGAGGTTCTGCGCCGGCAGGCCGACAATGCCATGTACCGGGTCAAGGGTGGCGTGAAGGGCGGTGTCAGTCTCTTCGAGGAGACGATGAGCCATGCCGCGACCGCCCGCATGGCCGTGGAGCAGCGCCTGCGCCTGGCGATCCGGGACCGATGCTTCTGCTGCGCCTTCCAGCCGAAGGTCGACATGCGCACCCATGCCGTCCTCGGCGTCGAGGTACTGCTGCGCTGGCGGGACGAACTCGGCACGATCCAGGCTCCCGGCGACTTCATCGGCCTCGCCATCGAACTGGGGCTCATCAACGAGATCACGCTGCAGGTGCTGGCCGAGACCGTGCGGGCGATGCCCGACATCGACGAGCTGTTCGGATCGGACGTCTCCGTGAGCATCAACATCGCCGCCAAGCAGGCCTGCGACGTGCCGTTCATGTCGGCCTTCTGCGATGCCCTCGGCGCGACCGGCATGGCCCGGCGCTTCGTCCTCGAACTCACCGAGGAAGCCTTCTTCACCAAGAACCGGTTCCAGAGCGAGGTCCTGCCCCGCATCCGGGCGATCGGCGCCCGGGTCTCGATCGACGATTTCGGCGTCGGCTACTCGTCCCTCGCCGCCCTGGCGGAAATCACCGCGGACGAGTTGAAGATCGACCGCTCCTTCATCACCGACATCGACAAGAGGCCGCGCAGCCAGATCGTGCTGAAGGCGATCGAATCCCTCGGCCTGGCGCTGGGCATGTCGGTCGTCGCCGAGGGCGTCGAGACCTACGAGGAGGTCGCCTACCTGCTGGGGGCGACCCAGATCCGGTGCGCGCAGGGCTATTACTACGCCAAGCCCCTCTTGATCGATCAGATCCGGCTTGCGGATCCGCGGGCTTCGGCGCCGCGGGCAACCGCCTCGCACGCGCGCGGCTCGGACTTCCGCGCGCCGGGTGTGCTGCGGCGCGCGTAGCGGCGTCACCGGCATCGGTGCCGCAGGGACGACGCGCGGCGCGGGTTCCCCAATCCTGGCTGCGGTGGCTGGGCGGGGCCGCGCCGTCGTTCCGGGCCTCGCGGCCGTGCCCGGCCCCTCAGGGGCACGTCGAGGGCGGGCGATGCGGACCCGCGGCCTTCGACGGATCCTCCCGACACCGCGCATCCGGACCGGACGCCGCCACGCGGCCCCGGAGTGACGATGGTGCGGCTGCGCCCACGAGGAATACTGGAGGACGCCATCGGAAACGCCGTCCGGGCGACCGCGGGGAGCCCGACGGGACGAGCGGCACCACCTCCTACGATTGCACGAAGTCGAAGATACACCTTTTAGCGGCAATCATGACTCGATGATCTTGTTAATCTTGGTTGTTTGGTAACAAAGGCGAACGTATTGGCGTATTAGCCGTGACAGAACGCCGATCCGCCCCCCGATATCCTGTAGCGCTTCCAGCCCTCTGCTGGGGTGCCGACGGCGTCGAGTTCCACGCGGTGACCGTCGATGTCTCGGCGGCGGGCATTCAGTTACGCTCGATCCACGTCCCGCACGTCGATCATCCCCTGACGTGCAATATCCGCAGCGTCGGACGCCTCGAGTCGATCGTCATTCGCGCCAGCGTGTGCGATTTCGCCGTTCGCGTGACGGGACAGAATCCGACGCCCGGGTCGATCGCGAGACGGCTCATCGCGTTGAGCCAGGAGCAGACGCGCAGGACGAGTTCCGTCCGCGTCAGCCGCCGCATCGTTCCCGACGAGACGTCCGTTCAGGTGACCCTCGGCGACGGCCAGGCGGTGAACGCGCACATCATCAACCTGTCGGCCTCGGGCGTCGCGCTGCTGATCGCGGCTCCGCTCGCGATCGGCCAGCCCATCACGGTCGGACGGCATCGGGCGACGGTGACCCGGCAGATCGACGGCGGGGTCGGCGCGGCTTTCCTCGCGCCGCTCGATCCGGGTGCCATCGACGCGCGCACAAAGCTCTGAGCTGCCGGCCGCCGGCTCAGACGCGCCGCTCCCGGCGCAGGGTCTTCAGGCCGATCCCCGTTCCCTCGAAGCCGCCGTCGACGGCGAGCTGCTGGCCGGTGACGAAGGAGGCGCGCTCGGAACAGAGGAAGACGATCGCCTCCGCTAGTTCCGCCTCCAGGCCGTAGCGCCCGAGGGGCACGGCGTCGTGATAGTCGGCGCGGATCTCGCGCGTGTGGACGGCCTTGGCCATCGCCGTGTCCACCGGCCCGGGGGCGACCGCGTTCACGCGGATGCCGAACTGGGCCAGTTCGACGGCCTGCTGCTTCGTGAGCTGCGCCAGGGCCGCCTTGCTGGTGCCGTAGGCCGTCCGCAGCGTCGAGGCGCGCAGACCGGAGATCGACGTGATGTTCACGATCGCGCCGCCGCGCTCGGCCAGCAGCGGGGTGGCCGCCTGCGTGCACAGGAACGGACCCGACAGGTTCACGGCGAGCACCCGCGACCAATCCTCGAACGTGGTCTCGGTGATCGGCTTGAAGATCGCGATCCCGGCGTTGTTGACCAGCGCGTCGAGGCGCCCGAACCGCTCGGCGACCTGCTGGATCGCCCCCGTCACTGTTTGCGGGTCGGAGACGTCCGCGGTCACCGCGAAGGTGCGGTCGGGGCGGCCGAGCCCCGCGGTCGCGGCGTCCACGCCCGGCCCGTCGATGTCGAGGAGCGCGACACGCCACCCGTCCGCGAGGAACCGCTCCGCCGTGGCGAGGCCGATGCCCCGGGCGGCCCCCGTCACCAGGGCGGTGCGATCCTCGGTGTGGCTCACGGGGCATCTCCATCGATAGCGACCGCGGTCCGGCGGCGCGGGGAATCGTGCCGCCGGGTGGTAGGCCCGCACGCCGCGGCTGCGCAACGTGCGCGGCACGGCCCGCGTGTCGGCGCGCGCATTCTGTCTCCGCTCGGCCCCGAACCGGATGGCGTGAACTGGGACCGGCCCGGGTTGCCAAGACTTAGATGCCTCGATTCCGGCCGTCCCGCTTGCTCACGCCGGGCAAGAGCCTGATCTTGGCGGCGATCCCGTGAGGTTGTCGTCCATGGCGGATGCCCGGCGCATAGGTCTCGTCATCTGCCCCGACTTCGATTTCATGGGTCTGGCCGTGACGTCGCCGTTCGCGGTCGCCAACAAGTATACCGGGCCCACGGCCTACGATGTCCGCATCCTGTCCGAAGCCGGCGGCTTGGTCCGCTCGGGCCTGGGCGCGGCGGTCGTCACCGAACCGCTGGGCGATCCCGCCGCCTTCGACACGATCCTGATCGCCGCCGGCATCCGCATCCCGACGCCGAACCCTGCGCTGACCGATTTCCTGCGCGAGGCGGCCCGATCCACGCGCCGCCTCGCCGGGCTCTGTCTCGGCGCCTTCGTCCTGGCCGAAGCCGGCCTCCTGGACCGCCGGCGCGCGACGACGCACTGGCACTTCGCATCCCAGTTCCGGGAGCGGTATCCCGACTGCAGGCTCGACATCGACAAGATCTACGTCACGGACGGCAATCTCTGGACGTCCGCGGGCATGTCGGCCGGCATCGATCTCGCCGTGGCCATGGTCGAGCGCGATCACGGCCGGGATCTCGCTCAGCGCGTGGCGCGGGGGCTGGTGATGGAGCGGCGCCGCGCCGGCGGCCAGGCCCAGCATTCGGCGCTGCTCGAGTTCGACGCCCCCACCGACCGCATCCAGGGCGTTCTCGCCTATGCGAGGCAGAACCTGTCCTTGCCCCTGACCACCGAAGACCTCGCCGCGGTCGCCTGCCTCAGCCCGCGCCAGTTCTCGCGGTTGTTCCGCGCGGAAACCGGCAGCTCGCCGGCCAAGGCTGTCGAGGCCCTGCGCGTTGAGGCGGCCCGGCTCATGCTGGAGGAGAGCCGCCTGCCGATCGAGGAGATCGCCGGCGCGGTCGGCTTCGCCAACCGCGAGCGGATGCGCCGCGCCTTCCTGCGCGTCCACGGCGCGATCCCGCGGGCGATCCGCCGCGCCGCCGGGCCGCTCGCCGTGATCTGAGTCGAGGCGGACCGGGTTCGGCCACAGTCGAGCCCGCTCGCGTCGCTCCGCCGGGCACGCGTCTGTCGAGAATTGGACAACCCCATGCGGGTAATCGATCCAGCGACATGTCCGAAAACGCGGCTTTTTTGACGTGGCCGGCCCGGAAGAGCGCCGCTAAGCTTGAGCTTGAGTTGTCTCGCTCGCTTTCGAAGGGTCGCGGCCATGGTGAACCTGACGATCAACGGCCGCCAGCACGCGGTCGATGCCGAACCCGACACGCCGCTGCTGTTCGTCCTGCGCGACACGCTCGGCATGACAGGGACGAAGTACGGGTGCGGCATCGCGCAGTGCGGGGCCTGCACCGTCCTCCTCGACGGGCAGGCGACCCGGTCCTGCCAGGTTCCGCTCGAGAGCGTCGGCAGTCAGGCCGTCACCACCATCGAGGCGATCGAGCAGGATGCCGTCGGGCGCAAGGTGGTGGAGGCCTGGGTCTCCGTACAGGTGCCGCAATGCGGCTATTGCCAGTCGGGTCAGGTCATGGCCGCCACCGCGCTGCTGAAGCAGACACCGCGGCCGAGCGATGCCGAGATCGCCGACGCGATGACGAACCTGTGCCGGTGCGGCACCTACAACGCGATCGCCGCCGCCGTGCGGCAGGCCGCAGCCTGAGGCCGCCGCCATGGACCTGCATTTCGAACGCGCTGCTCACGGCATCGCCGTCGTCGATCCGAGCCGCACGGCGGCCCCCGGCGGTTCTGGCCTTTCGGCACCGTCCCGGCGCGGCCTGCTCACCGCCGGCGGCGCCCTTATCCTCAGCGCCGCCCTGCCGGTCCGCGGCGCCCGCGCCCAGGCCCAGGGCCCCGCGGAGGGCGCGGGCGCCCTTGCCCCCAAGCCCGGCACGCGCGTCCCCGCCTTCCTGGAGATCCACCCGGACGGCACCATCAAGCTCCTGAGCCCCTTCGTGGAGGGCGGCCAGGGGATCGCCACCGGCATGGCGCAGATCGTCGGCGAGGAGCTCGACGTGCCGCCGTCTCGCTTCGTCGTGGAATGCGCGCCGCCCGGACCCGACTACGCCGTCGTCAACGGCCTCCGCATGACCGGCGGCAGCTTCTCCACGCGGTCGAGCTACGAGGTCATGCGCCGCCTCGGCGCCACCGCGCGCGACATGATGATCCGCGCCGCGGCGGCCCGGCTCAAGGTGCAGGACGGCGAACTCACCACCCGCGACGGCGTCGTGCTGCACGCGGCCACGAACCGCGCCATCGCCTACGGCGACCTGGCGGCCGACGCGCTGAAGCTGAAGCCGAACGAATCCGTACCGCTGCGTGATCCGAAGACCTTCCGCTACATCCGCCAACCCGTCCCGCGCCTCGACGTGCGCGACAAGTCCACCGGGCGGGCGATCTACGCGATCGACCAGAAGGTGGACGGCATGCTCTACGCCGCCGTGCAGCACGCCCCCCATCTCGGGACGGAGCCGGAGTCGCTGAGGAACGAGGCCGAGATCCGCACCCTGCCGGGCGTGCATTCCGTGCACCGCCTGCCGGGCGCGGTGGCCGTGGCCGCCGACAGCTGGTGGCGGGCCCGGAAGGCGGTCGAAGCCCTCCAGGTGAACTGGTCGGCGCCGAAGCCGGGCGGCATCGACACGGTCGCGGCGGATTTCTCGTCCGAGGGCATGCTCGCGGCGCTGAAGGGCTCGACGGATCCGGGCCATGTGGCCGAGGAAGAGGGTGACGTGGCCGGCGCCTTCGCGAAGGCCGCCAAGGTCGTGGCGGCGGATTACGAGGCCCCGTATCTGGCGCACGCGCAGCTGGAGCCGCCCTCCTCGATCGCGCGCTTCAACGACGACGGGACCCTCGATGTCTGGCTGCCGAACCAGATGCCCGAGATCTTCCAAGCCGTCTCGGCCAAGGTCGCGGGGCTGCAGCCGGCGCAGGTGCGGATCCATTCGCCGATGCTCGGCGGCTTCTTCGGGCGGCACTTCACCTACGATGCCGGCAACCCGTTCCCGCAGGCGATCCTGCTCGCGAAGGCCACCGGTCGCCCCGTGAAGGTCCTGTGGTCCCGGGAGGAGGAATTCAGCCGCGACGCGGTGCGGCCCCTGAGCTTCAGCCGCTTCCGCGCGGCCCTCGACGCCGCCGGCCAGCCGACCGCGATCGACGTGCGCACCGTCGGCGAGGGGCCGATCGGCCGTTACTTCGGCATGATGATGAAGACGCCGGTCGACCCCTCCGCGGTGGAGGGCATCGTCGAGAAGCCCTACGCCGTCCAGAACCGGCGCATGACCTTCGCGAAGGTCGCGCACCCGGTGAATATCGCGTTCTGGCGCTCCGTTGGACACTCGATGAACGACGCGTTCTACGAGAGCTTCCTCGACGAGATCGCCCAGGCCGGAGGGCAGGATCCCTTCGCGCTGCGCATGGCTCTGGTGAAGGCCAGCCCGCGCCACACCGCGCTGTTGTCGGCGGCGGCCGAGATGTCGGGCGGCTGGCAGCGCGGCCCCTACCGGGCCGAGGGCGGGATGCGGGCCCGCGGCATCGCCATGGCCTCGCCGTTCGGGTCGGAGACCGCGACGATCGCCGAGGTCTCGGTGGAGGGCGGAGAAGCCCGCGTCCACAACCTCTGGATCGCCTTCGACCCCGGAAGCGTCGTGAATCCGGCGATCGTCAAGGCGCAGGTGGAGTCGGCCGCGGCGCTCGGCGTCTCGTCGGTCCTGTTCGAGCAGATCGTCTACCGCGACGGCGTCCGGCAATCGCAGAACTACGACACCTATCCGATCCTGCGGCGCGAGCACATGCCGGCCGTCCACGTGCGCATCGTCGAGAGCGGCGCGCCGATGGGAGGCGTCGGCGAGCCGGGGCTGCCCGGCGTCCCGCCCGCGATCCTCAACGCGATCGCGGCGCTCACCGGCCAGCGGATCCGCGCGCTTCCAGTCGCCAACACCAAGCTCGGCTCCGCCTGACCGCCCGGGGGGACGGCTGCCCGCCCGAGGGTTGCGGTCCCGGCCGGAGCAGCGCGGGCCGGCGCGTGGAAGTTGCAGTCGCCAGCATTTTGCGCCCCTTATCCGAGTGCGCCCCTGTTGCAAGGACGCACCCGCGCAATCGTGAGTTGGAGACCGTGGATGCTGGATGTCGTCCGGGACGAGCCGAGCGCCCCCGCATCCGAGGCCGCGCTGACGGCGCATCGCGACCCGAGCCCGGCGACGCCGCCGCCCGGCGGATGGCGGCAGCTCGAAGCGTTGCCGGTCGGCCTGTTCGCCGCCGTCATGGGCTTGACGGGCCTGAGCGTCGCCTGGACGCTGGCGCAGACGCGTTACGGCGCGCCCGCCTGGATCGGGCCGGTCGTCGGCCTGACCGCCTCCGCCGCCTTCGTCCTGATCGCCGCGGGCTACGCCGTTAAGATCGCCATCGCGCCTCGGGCCGTGCGCGCCGAGTTCCAGCACCCGATCGCCGGCAACCTGTTCGGCACGCCGCTGATCAGCCTGCTGCTCCTGCCGATCCCGCTGGCGCGGGTGAACCTTACCCTGGCGCAGGCTGTCTGGGTCGTCGGCGCGGTGGGCATGAGCGTGTTCGCGTGGCTGATCGTGACGCGGTGGCTGAGCGACCGGCAGCAGGTCGCCCACGCCACGCCGGCCTGGATCGTACCGGTGGTCGGCCTCCTCGACGTCCCGTTGGCGCTCCCGAGCCTCGGCCTGCCGCCGATGCACGGCGTGATGATGTTCGGTCTCGCCGTCGGCCTGTTCTTCGCGCTGCCGCTGTTCACGCTGATCCTGTCCCGGCTCCTGTTCGAGGCGCCCCTGCCCGCCGGCCTGCAGCCGTCGCTGCTGATCCTCGTCGCGCCCTTCGCGGTCGGGTTCTCGGCCTACGTGGCGACCACGGGCGCGATCGACACCTTCGCGGAGGCGCTCTTCGCGGTCGCTCTGTTCCTGCTCGCGGTGCTGCTGCCGAAGCTCGCCCGGCTGGGCTGGGCCTGCCCGTTCCGCGTGTCGTGGTGGGGCGTGAGCTTCCCCCTCGCCGCCGCATCGGTGGCGGCCTTGCGCGTGGCGAACGCCATGCCGGGGCTTCTGGCGGATGCCGCCGCGCTGGCCCTGCTGGGGCTGGCCACCCTGGTCATCCTCTGGCTGTTCGCCAGGACGGTGCTCGGCCTCGCCCGCGGCGAGCTGCGTACGCTGGCCCAGTAGAGGCGGGTCGCGCCCGAGCCTCCGTTCCGAACTCCCAAAGACGAGCCTGGGATCAGGAACCGTCGACAGCTCCGTAGCCTGCAAGCATCGCAGTCCCGCACTGACTGTCTGCTCCTCCGAGGTGCAGCGCTGTCGGGCGGAGCTTGGTCGCGGCACCAGCCTACGGCGCATGATCGCGCCGCGGGCTCGCATGTCGATCTCCGGGCGCGCTGCGACCCGGTCGAGCGCCTACCAGGTCGTCGGCTTCGGGTTGCGCTCGTCGAACCCCTTCTGGTGCCAGTAGGGGTAGATCGGCGTCTCCTGGCTTGCCGCATCGAGGCGGGCGACCTGTTCGGGCGTCAGCCTCCAGCCGAGGGCGCCGAGATTCTGCTTCAGCTGCTCCTCCGTCCGGGCTTGACCACGATGTTGCACACGGTCGGACGAGCCAGAAGCCAGTTGAGCGCCACCTGCGCCACGGTCTTGCCGGTCTCGGCCGCCACGGCGTCGAGGGCGTCCACCACGCTGAAAAGGGCCTCGTCGGAGACCGGCGGTCCGCCCTCGGCGCCCCCGGCGGCGATGCGGCCGCTCTGGTTGGCCTGTCCCCGACGGATCTTGCCGGTGAGGCGGCCCCAGCCGAGCGGGCTCCAGACCATCAGGCCGACGCCCTGGTCGATGCCGAGCGGCATCAGCTCCCACTCGTAGTGGCGGCCGATCAGCGAATAGTAGCCCTGATAGGCCACGTAGCGGGCCAGCCCGTAGCGCTCTGAGGTGGCGAGCGCCTTCATGAGCTGCCATCCCGAGAAGTTCGAGGCGCCGATGTAGCCGATCTTGCCCGCCCGCGTGAGATCGTCGAGCGCCCGCAGGGTCTCGTCCACGGGGGTCACCGCGTCGAAGCCGTGCATGAAGTAGATGTCGATATGATCGGTGCCGAGCCGCTTCAGGCTGGCCTCGCAGGCGCGGACCAGATGGTAGCGCGAGGAGCCCACTTGGTTCAGGTCGTCGCTGAACCGGAAGGTCGCCTTCGTGGAGATCAGCGCCCGCTCGCGCTTTCCCTTGAGGGCCTGCCCCAGGATCTCCTCCGACGCGCCACCCGAGTAGATGTCGGCCGTGTCGAAGAAGTTGACGCCGGAATCGACGCAGAGGTCGACCATGCGGGTCGCCTCGGCCACGTCCGTCTGGCCCCAGCGCTCGAAGAACGCATTCGTCCCGCCGAAGGTGCCGGTGCCGAAGCTGAGCACCGGCACGGTGAGGCCGGAACGTCCGAACTGCCTGTATTCCATCAGGTCCTCCGAGCGATCACGCGCGCCGCGGATGGTGCGCAAGACGGTCTAACACGGTCACAGGCCCCGGTTTTCCCAGCCGGGGGCAGACCTGCCGTGCGCGGGAGGCTGCCGGCACCGTCGCAGCCCCGATGATCAGTCTGCCGTCCCGGCAGACCCATCGAGGAAGGTCCGCACGGTCTCGCGGAGAAAGGCGGCATCGACCGGATTGGTCGACGGGTTGCCCGCCCGGTGGCCCCAGATGCTCGGGATCGGCCGCAGGATGGCATCGCGCAGGTGCGGGAGTTCGGCGGCGTTGTCGGCGACGCGGAAATAGAGATCGGTCTCCCCCGGCATCAGCAGCAGCCGGGCCGCGATCGCGCCGAGCGCCCGCGTCAGGTCGCCGCCGAAGCGCGGGTCGCGGCTGATGTCGCCCGCTTCCCAGGTGCACAGCTGCGCGTACAGGTCGGCGGCGCGGCGGCGGGCGAAGCGCTCTTCCCAGTCGGTGCGGAGGAAGGTGTCGAGGTCCGGCGCGCCGCAGGCGGTGCGGTGCAGGTCCGCCCGGTAGAAATCCTGGCTGAGCCCCCAGCCCGCGTAGATGCGCGCAAAGGCCCGCAGCGCGGCCACGGGCTCGGCCGCGAAGCGTCCGGCGCCGCGATGCTCCGGTGCCCCTTCCAGAACCGCCATCAGCCCCTTCAGGAAGACCCGGTTGTGGGTGGCGGTGCGGGCGCTGCCGCAGTTGATCACCGCGCGGGCGACGTCGTCGGCAAACAGGGCCGCCCAATGGTAGGCCTGCTGTGCCCCCATGGACCAGCCGTAGACGGCGTGCAGGCGCTTGATCCCCCAGACCTCCGCGAGCAGGCGGCGCTGCGCGTGGACGTTGTCCCAGGCGGTGACGAGGCCGGGCCAGTCCGGCGTGTTCGACGGGCTCGACGACAATCCGTTGCCGAACATATCCGGGATGACGATGAACCAGCGACCCGGATCGAGCACCCCATCGGGCCCGATCAGCCATTCGAGATCCGGATGCTGGGCCGAGTAGCTCGTCGGGTAGAGCACGACGTTGTCGCGGGCGGGGGACAGCGTCCCGTGCGTCTTCCACCGCAGATGCGCGCCCGGCAACACCGCACCCGATTGAAGGGGCAGATCGCCGAGGTCGAACGTCCCGGTCGCCGTCGCCCAGCCGGTCACAGGCTCGACCCCGGGATCGAGCCCCAGAAGCCGGAGACCGAACGCCCCGCGGGGCGTGTGCGCCGTGCCGCGTCCGCCAGCCGGTAGGTCGGGCGTGGAGCGTCGTCGGGGAGCGTGGGGCGCGTGCGCATCGTCTCAATGAGCGCCTGCTGACGCACCCCGGTCAAGGGGCGCGGTCTGGTCAGGTCACGCCGCCTCACTCATCGCGCGACTCCGTCAGCCGATCGCCGCGGCGTGGAAGCACCGCCGCCCTGCGCGAGCAATTTACAACTTGCAGGTGATACCTGTGACAGGCGTTGCATGATGCCTGGTCGGTCGAGCCGCATCATGATCCTGATCGCGCGCGCGTCTCTCGGGGGCGCCGTGGCGCTCAGCGCGCGCTGGCATCACGGTTTCGTTCTGGCTCTCGCAGCAGCCCCCCTGGGCGGCAATCTGGCCGTCGTCTCGGCGGCGCTGCTGCTCGCCCTGCGCGTGCGGATGATCGCGACATCGCATGTCGGGTGGGCGGCACGTCCGTCCGCCGAGGTGAAGGATCCGGCCGGCCGAGTGGCGGCGACTGCGCAGAGCCGCATCAGGGCGCCTGCGGCTTCCCCCGTCCCTGCCGTTCCGCGATGAAGATCCCGCCGAGAACGAGCGCGAGGGCCACGGCGTTGTCCAGTCGGAACGGTTCGCCGACAAGGGCGACGGCGAGGATTGCGCCGAAGACTGGCAGCAGGTTGACGAAGATCCCAGCTCGATTTGGACCGATCAATTCGACGCCTTGCATGAACCAGAGCTGAGAGATCAGTGACGGTCCGAGGCCGACGTAAACGACGATCACCCAGCCCAGCGCCGTCGGCGCCACCAAGTGACCGCGAGCCCACTCGATCGCCACCAGGGGCAGTGACGTCACGAACGCCACCGCCGCCATGGCGGCGAAGAAGGTGATCCCGGAGACTGCGGGCCGACCGCGCAACGCCACGGTGTAGCCCGCGTAGAAGACGCAGGCGACGAGCATGAAGACGTCGCCCGTGTTGAAGGCCATCGTGCGCAGCACGCCAAGGTCGCCGTGGGACGCTGCGACGACGACCCCGAGGAGGGTGACCGTGACACCGACGATCTGCATGGATCCGACCGGTGTCCGGTACACGAAACGGCTGCAGATCAAGACAAGGACGGGAATTGCACCCTGGATGAGAGCGAGATTGGCCGCGCTCGTGTAGGTCCCGGAGACGTAGAAGAGGGCGTTGAACGCGGTGTAGCCGCAGCCGCCCATGAGGAGGATCCGGCGCCAGCTCGGCAGCAGAATCCGCCACTCGCGGGAAACGCGTCGACCGGCGAGCGGGACAAGCGCGAGGCAGGCGACGAGCCAGCGCAAACCCGTGAGTGCCAACGGTGACACCTGGCCGACAGCCCATTTGCTGGCGACGGCATTTCCAGCCCAGACCAAGGCGGTCAACGTCAGAAGCACGTAGGCGCGTGTCGCATCGGCAGAGCCTTCTGCCGACTTGATCGACGGAGGTCGACGATAGACCATGCGCGCCCTTCAGCGTCGCGACGTGAGCAGAGCAGGCCTGCGGCTCGACGCGCTGCGGCCACTGCCGGGGGCCGTCTGCGGCCCGCCGGACCACCGGCGCTGCGCCGGATCGGGCGCTCGCCGCTCGCCGACCTCGGAGATGCCCGGCATTCGACCACCTGACCGGTTCCGCGCTCCGCGATCGCAGGATGCGTGCACTTCGCAGAGATCGGCGACGGCGCATGCCGCATCGGCCATGATCATGCGCATGGGCGCCGCGATCGCATGGCAGTGGTCCACACGCAACAGTTGCAATAAATCATAGTTTCTTCTTGAGGTTTCAAACGCGCATCCGTTACCTATCCCGGCCTTCCGACTGACGCAGGTGGCGCAATGCCGAAAACCAGATCCCTCGGAGTTCAGCCTAGTCCGGACACGTTCCAGCACGCGCTCGATGCCCTCGATGTCATCGGACGGTGGGCGTGGGATGCCGCGACGGATCGCGTGCGTTCGGATGCGTTCGTCGCGCTGCTGTTCAACCTGCTCCCCGAGGAAGCCGAGGATGGTGTCCCGCTGTCGTCGTTCGTCGATGGTATCCATGCCGATGATCGAGACCGGGTCCTCGCACTGGTTCGGCGAAGCGCGCAAGAGGGGAGCACGTATCTCACGGAGTACCGCGTGAACTCGATCGACGGGCGCACCCGGTGGGTGCTGGCGCGCGGGCGCTTCACGAGCGATGCGGATGGCAGGCCCCTGGTCGGCAGCGGGATCCTCGTCGACATCAGCCGGATGCGGATGAGCGAGGGGACGTTCAACGAGGCGGAGAGCGTTCCGGAGGAGGCGCCCCTCGATCGTGCCGCCGATCACGCCATCGCCGCACAACAGTCGATCGCCGAGATGTCGGATCCGGCCTTGAAGGTCTTGGCAGATGCGCTGCTGATCGCCTTGGGCCGCAAGTTGGCGCAGCGGGCGGTTCAGGACCGACGCCGGCACATGAACTGAGCGCGTCTCGACCGACAGGAAGCGGCCTCGCCAGAAATCGTCAGGGCGCATCCCGCGCGGACCGTGCGCCGGCAGCCGTCCCGATTGGTCAGCCAGCGGACGCACCGTCAGTGGAACTTGACGCATGTAGACGACAGGTCATCGTAGCCCGTCGCTGCAACGCGGCTCGCACGATCCCGACAAGCCTCGTTCTGAACGGCGAACGGGCGAAGCTTTTCATCCGTCCAAGACTGAAAGGGACGGTATCCAAGCGCAATCGCGCGCGGGACCGATCACAGACAATTCGGCTGGGCGCCCGAGAGTATCCCGGATGATTTTCGTGGCGAATGCCGATGGCGGAGTAAGTTACGTCAGCCCCGAATGGAGCGCCTTCACGGGCCAAGCGGCCGCCGAGGCGGTGGAGCATGGCTGGTCTCGCTGCCTCCACGCCGACGACTTCGCGGGCGCCACGAGTTTCCTGCGGACGGCCCTCGATCAGCAGAGCGAGTACACCCTCAACGCCCGCCTTCGCCGTACCGATGGGAGCTACACCTGGGTGGTGATCGGGGCTGTTCCGTCCTACGGGCCGCCCGCGCGGACATTCCTCGGGTTTCTCGGCTCGATCACCGAGGTGGCTCACGACACCACCATGCCTCCAACCGTCCGTGGGACACTCGCACGGTTCGTTCCGCCTCCGATGAATCCCGCGACACCGCCGGGTTCCGTCCTGGAGGCTGTTGCGGACCATCTCCTGATGGCACACGGGCTGATCGAGGAAGACGGCGCCAAGGAGCTGCTGCCAACCCTGCGACAGGCCTTGGCGGTGGCCGGTCGCCTGCTGGCACGTGGTATGACCGCAGACGTCCCGAGTGATCGCATCCACTGAAGCTGATCGCGGTCTGCCTCGCGCCCGTCGCCTCGCTCGGGTCGGTTGGCCCCCTCGAACGCCCTGCGAGTGCAGGAGCCCCGAGCAGCATCATCCCCGTCGCGATGGCAGCCGTCGTCGGCTGATTCATCGCGGTCGCGTTGCTGTGGCAGCAACTGGTGTCGACGGCGTTGCTGCTCAGCCGGCTCGCTGGAAGCGCAGCAGCAATCGCAGTCATCCTCGGGTTCTGATTGGTGAGCATGTTCGTGCCATGCATGCCGAATTCGCGTTGAGACAGCACCGGTACTGCCCCCCGAGAATGAGCGCTCCCGAAGCCGAGCGCTCTCGCAAAACTTTGCTCAATAGTTGTCTTTCTGTCAATTGATGCAACTTTTGATTAGCATCTGAACGCCACCATGGGTTGTGCAGCCCGCAGGCTGCGCGATTCGCGGAGGGCGGCCCATGGCTTTGCGGCGTTTGCTTCGGCGCGGCCTGCGTTCGGCGTGGCTCTGTGACCGGGGTGGCTCGGCGGTGGAATTCGCCCTGATCGCCCCCGTAGTCCTGCTCCTCTTCGCCGGTATCACGGTGTTCGGGATCTGCCTCGGGGCCGCCAACAACTTGCGGCAGATCGCTGCCGAGGCGGCGCGTGCTTCCGTGGCCGGGGTCACGGATTCGGAACGCGCGACCCTGGCCCAGAACACGGTCGATCGGAACCTCGCCTCCGGGGCGATGTTCCGGCCGGGCAGCGTGGCCGTTCAGGTCGGACCGGATCCCAACGACGCCACGATCTACACCGTCACCATCACGCTCGACACGACAAGCCTGGGAATCAACGCCTTCTCGCGCCTGCTCCCGATGCTGCCCACCCTGCTGCGCAGCACGGTGAGCGTACGGAAGGGAGGCCTATGAGCAGAGCGCGGCCGCAGCGCAGGTTTTGGCGGTTCGGAGCCGAGCGCGGTGGCAACGTTGCAATCCTGATCGCCCTCGGCAGCGCGCTGCTGATGGGCGCGGGCGCGATCGGCATCGATCTCGGCATCGTCTTCCAGGCTCGGCGCAAGGCACAGGGTGCCGTCGACGTCGCCGCCATGCTTGCCGCAGCCAATCCCGCTCGGGCCGACACGCTGGCCCGGCAGTCGCTCTCCGACAACGGCTACAGTACGGGCAGTCCCATCGCCGTGACGGCGGGTGCTTATGCCGCGAGGGCTCAAGTCGCACCCGCCGATCGCTTCCAATCCGGCGCATCGCCAGCCAACGCCGTCCGGGTGGCGCTCCAGACCTCGGCGCGCACCCACTTCGCGCGCGTGCTCGGCCTTGCGCCCGTCGTGCCGATCCGGGTCACCGGCACGGCGGCTCAAGCGCAGTTCGCCACCTTCTCGATCGGGTCAGGCACGGTCGCGTTGAACGGCGGCATCGCCAACGCCCTGCTTGGCGCCCTGCTCGGCACGCGGTTGTCGCTCAGCGTGATGGATTACAACGCCCTCGCGGGCGCGCGCGTGGATGCGTTCCGCTTCCTCGACGCGCTCGCCACCAGCCTCAACCTGCAGGCAGCGAGCTACAACGACATCCTCCAGTCGAACGCCAGTGTTGGTCAGGTCGTATCGGCTCTCCAGGTCGCGGCCCGCGGCGAACTGAACGCGGCGCCGGTCCTCAGCGCGCTCGGCACGCTGCTCGGCAACCTGACCGGGTCGGCAGGCGCCGGAGCGACAGTGCCGCTCGCGCAGATCGTCGACCTGGGCGACGCCGCCAATCTCGGGCCGGCACGCGGCAGCGCGGGCCCCAAGGTCCCGCTGCTCAACCTCATCACCGACGCCGCTTCAGTGGCCAACGGGCAGCGCCAGATCTCGGTCGATCTCGGTGCCAGCCTCGCCGGGCTTCTCTCCGCGCGGGTGACGCTCGCCGTCGGCGAGCGCCGGCAGAGTTCGAGCTGGGTCCAGCCCGGTACCAGCAACGCCACCATCCACACCGCGCAGACGCGCCTGCTGATCGAGGTGACGATCACGGCGCCGCTGGGCCTGGGCACCATCAACCTGCCCATCTACGCCGAGGTCGCTCCAGCGACGGCCACGCTGAAATCGGTGACCTGCCCCTGGTCGGATCCGAGCCAGCGCAAGGTGACGATCGACGCTCAGCCGGGTCTTCTCACGCTGGCGGTCGCCAAAGTGCCCTACTCCGCGATCGCGGTCGGGGCAGCCACGCCGGACCTGTCCCAACCCGCGCCCCTGATCAACCTGCCGTTGATCTGGGTCAAGGCACTGGCGCGAACGACCGTCGCGCCGGCGAACCCGCAGACCCTCACCTTCTCGGATATCGACATCGCCAACCAAGTCACCCGCACCGTCACTTCGACCGGCCTCACCACGTCGCTGACCGGCAGCCTGATCCAGAGCCTCAACCTGAGCGTCGACGGCCAGGATCTGGTGCTCCTGACGCTTCTGAAGCCGCTGCTCCTCCCCGTGCTCTCGGCAGTGACGCCGACGCTCGACCTCATCCTCGACAATGTGCTGAAGCTGCTCGGCGTCCGTCTGGGTTACGTAGACGTGACGGTCGACGGTACCCGGTGCGATCAGGCTGTCCTCGTGCAGTGAAGCGGCGGGCGACGACACGATGCGCCGAACGGTATGCGCCAGTCCCGCCGCTTGCACCCGCGCAACCCGAGCGCACATGCCCTGGCCGGAGGGTGGGTCGGTGTCCCGCTCTCGACTGGCGAGGTTGGCGGTCCGTCGTGAAGCAATCCGATGAAGGCGCGATCGGGCAACGGTCCTGCCGGTCTCAGGGGTGCGTAAGGCGCCTTTTTCACGCAGCCATTCGCGAGCGCGCGAACGTAATAGTCCCGATCGCCGCGCATCGCACCGAAGCGAGCCATTGATCTTATCGTTATCGCTCGATGACTGAGGAAAGCTCCGCATTGAGCGGGTCGCAGCGCCCCGAATATTTTCAACACTCAGGAGCCTGAGAATGGCGCCCCTAAAGCAGATCAGTCCCTTGTACCGACAGTTACTTTGAAATCCACAGTGGTCGATGTCTTGGACTTGCAACCTAGGCGTGTTATACGCTAGTGAGCGGATCGCACCATGCCCGGTGATGCTCCCTCGTGGCGTTGTCGGGTATACGAACGGAGGCCGCGGTGGAGTCGAAAATGCAGTCGTCCGCCCACTCCGAGCACAAGGAACACCGGCAGGACGAGGTCCAACACAGTCCGGTCACGACCAAGAATTCGGCGAGCGGTCGACTTCTGGGCCGGATCGCGGAAGCGCTTCAAGTCCCGCCGGTCGTGCTGTACGGACCGGCCACGGCTGTCACGTCATTCAGGCGGGCCAACCGCGACGACGACTTCAGCCCCGACATCGACCTCGATCATGACTGCTTGGCTCTGCTGGACGCCTACAGGCGTATCCGTGATCCGCAGACGCGACAGCGCCTTCTCACCCTCGCAGAGGCCGCCGGTCAAGAAGCCTGAGACGCTTCTCCGCTGCGGACGAGGTCAGGCATGCGGCCTGAACGCTGCGGTCAGTGCACCGTGAGATCCGGCACCGGCTCGGCCAGCATCGATGACTCCGCCAGCGAGGCCGCAATCTGCCGACCCAGTTCGCGCAGCAGAGGCTCGATGAGCGGCCGGAGCGCCTTGGCAGCCTGGACGTCGAGATCACGAATGATCCGCTCGATCTCCAGCGCGCGCTCGGTCATGCGCTCCAAGTTCGATCCCGGATGCTCCGGTGTGGTCAGGAAGCGTGCCGGCCCATCGGTATGCCCGTCGTTCCGGCTGTCGGTGACGTCGATGACGATGCCGCGCCCGAACATCCGGCCACGCGGATCCCGAGCGTAGTGGCCACGCGCCAGGACCCACCGGACGATCCCCGGCGCCGGCACCACCCGGTGTTCCCAGACGAAGACGCCGCCCTGTTCCAGCACGAGGCGACGGCGTTCCATATCCCGCATCAGATCGTCCGGATGGAACGCGGACAGGAGACGCGCGATCGTGACGCCCTCCGCAGCCTCTTCCTCCGACAGGCCGAACAGGCGGGCCATGACGACGTCGCCGCGCGTTCGATCCGCCTCCAGATCGGCCTCCCAGACGCCGATGCTGAGCGAAGCCACAGGCAGCGGCCGTGACCACAGAGTAATTCCGGGTGTCTTCCGGGACATGCACCGTCCGGCTGTCTCGCAGTTCAACGTGAGGACACGAACACAATTTTGCGCGACTTCGCCACCACGGTATCCGATCCGAGCAATGACGGCCAGCGGCGGACCCGGAATGGCGAAGCACGATGACGGCAAGGTGCGCGCCGCCGACTTCGTTGCGGCGACCGGGACCGCGGCGTCCGAGCGGGCGCGCCGGGTGCGGTTGTTGAGGCGGGTCGCCGATGCACTGCAGGTGCCCGAGTCCAGCCTGTACGATACGGTTCGCGGGCCGCTCCCACCCGAAGATGGATCATCGGCCACCGACGAAGACCGCGAGCGCCAATGCGCAGCGTTGCTGCGCGCCTATCGCCGCATTCAGGATCCCGCCGAGCGACGTCGCCTGCTCGAACTCGTGCAGGCGACCGCCGAGCGGGGTTGAACGAGTCGCACCGCACGGCCTGTCGCAGCCTCACGATCCCACAGCGCTGCGGGCCAGGGCGACAGGACGGTCGTCTCAGAACTCGCCGGCGAGGCCGGCCCGGGCACCGAGGGCGTTGTCGCCGCCATAGGCCACACCCGCGGTGACGGCGATCGGGACGCAGCAGGTCGGCAGCCGGTGCGCGATCGCGACGCCGCCTGCCCACTCGCCGCGGTACGTCGCCCCGTTGGTCGCCCAGGTCGTCTTGCCGGGGGCCGAGGGCATCGGGGCCGTGGCCATGGCGATCGCCATGGCGACTCCCTGCCGGGCCTCCTTGCGGGTCTGGATGGCGTAGCGCTGCACGGCGTCCGTCTTGGCTTCCAGATTGTTGACCTGCGACTGGACCGAGTCGATGCGGCTGCCCAATCCTGCGATGGTGGAGGGTCCGTAGGCAGACGCCGCGAGGTTGCCGTTGGCGTCGGTCGTCACGAAGTTGGTCGGACCGCTCTGAGCCGCGGCGCTCGCCTGGGAGGCGATGCCGGCCAGCGTGTAGGTGTTGCCGGCGTTGCCGATCGCGACCTGGCCAGCCCGGGTGGTCTTCACGTTGGCGCCGATGGCGATCGCGTTCCCCTGATCGGCGCCGGCACCGTTGCCGAGGGCGACGCTGCTGTTCCCGGCCGCCGACGCGGCCGCGCCGATCGCCGTGGATCCCGAGCCGGTCGCTCCGGCAGCGAAGCCCAGGGCGGTGCTCCCATCTCCGAGCGCCGCGGAGGCCGTTCCAATCGCCGTGCTGCCGACGCCCTGTGCGGCCGCGGCATAGCCGAGGGCGACGCTGCCGGTATTGGACGCGCTCGCACCGGTTCCGACGGCGGTCGCGGCCGTGCCGGACGCGCTCGCGCCGTATCCGACGGCCAGCGCGTCGCCGCCGGTGGCGCTCGGGCCCGCCTGGCCGCTGGTGTTGTTGGCCGCGACGCCGCTGATCTCCGAGAACGAGGTCAGACGCAGGTCGGACACGACGGTCTGACCTTGAGACTGCGTGACGTTTCCGGTCAGGATGAAGACGTTCTGGCCGCCGCCGGTCCCGCCACCGCCGGTCCCGCCACCGCCGCAGGTACCGCACCCGCCGCCCGTGCCGGCGGTTCCGAGCGTGAGGCCCGTACCGAGCAGACCGTCGCCCGGCCCCGTCGTACCGACCAGCAGCCCGGTTCCGAGAACCCCTGTCCCGCTCGTGCCGACCTGCAGGCCTGTGCCGAGTACACCGCTGCCCGGCGCAGTGGTGCCCAGTCCTAAACCCGTACCCAGAAGTCCCGTCCCACCGGTGCTGACCTGCAGGCCAGTGCCCAGAAGGCCACTTCCCGGCGCGCTCGTGCTGATCCCAAGCCCGGTCCCGAGGATGCCGCCGCCGGACGTATCAAGGGTGCCCCGCAGAAGCTGGGCTTGGGCTGGGGACGTGAACAGACCTCCCGAGAGCCCGGTGCAAACCAAATAAGCTGCAGCACGAAGAGGGCGGATCGGTCTCTTCTTTCGTGTCGATGCTTCCATCAACGCGATGGCGACTTCACGCATCTGCAACTCCTCTACTGAGGTTGGGTGTGAAGCCTCCGGTGCCCAGAGACTTCCGATGCGCACAGCTTCTGATTGAAAGGTTGATTGTATCTTAAAGTTGTACTCGGAGAGTTTACTCAACCGCTGCCCTCGCCGTCTCGCAGCGCCGGAGGACGCGCGGCGGAGGGCATCACCATCTCTGCTGGCGCGCAGCGGGCAGTCGTGCGCCAACCTTGTCACGCGCCCCTGCAAAACCAGCCCGATGTCGCAACAACCGGCAGCCCCTCGGCCGACCGGCGCCCCTGTTGCCGCAGCGGGAGATGCCGACACGAGCGGCGCCGGCCGCGATCGCCGTCAGGTCCCTGTGATCGAGTTTCTGCTTCTGCACGGCCGTCAGTCCGAAGACCGACAGGATTGTCACTCGATTGCAATCGCGATCGCCGTCAGGTCCCTGTGATCGAGTTTCTGCTTCTGCACGGCCGTCATCCTCGTCCGAAGACCGACAGGATTGTCACTCGATTGCAATCGATGGTTGCGTACTGTTTGCGCTGTATCCGGTCGGATTGCGTGAGCATGTCCCTTTCGCGCAATCGTCCCGCTGCACAGTATCGGCACGCGGAGTATCGTGGAGCAGACACCAAATGGATCCACAGGCTTCGTCGATCACGCGCGTCCGGTTCGGCGACCCCTCGCTTCGATTGGTCGGCACAGTTCGCTTCATCCTGTGTCGATGGCGCGACCGCCTGTCGCTCGATTGTTCATTCCCGCGCAGACTACTGAGATGGGCAGACCGTTCCACCCAATTTCCAGGCAAACTGGTGGAGGCATGTCTTGGGTGCACGCTCGGGTTGTTCTATTGTGCGAAACTGAGTTGACCGCAATTGGGTTAGACAGCGCCTGACATGAGGCAACCTCGACCACGCGAAGGCGCTCACCCAGATGACGACGACCATCAGCCCGAAGCTCACCACCGAGGCCGACCGCACGATCGGCGGCTTGGTCGCCACACTGCGCAAGGCTCAGGGTCTCAGCCAGTCCGCGCTGGGTCAGGCGCTGGGCGTCAGCTTCCAGCAGGTCCAGAAGTACGAGAAGGGCCGCAACCGGATCGGGGTCGGCCGGCTCCAGGCGATCGCCGACGTGCTCCACGTGCCGGTGGAGACGTTCTTCGTCGGGCAGGCGGGGCCGGACTCCGAGGAGACGCTGACGCGGACGTTCTTCGAGGACCCGCAGGTCATGGAACTCGTCATGGCGTTCACCAGCATCGCCGACGAGACGACCCGGGCCAGCGTCCTGTCCATCGTCAAGGCGGCCGCAACCCTTCGGGCCGGGCGTTGAGCCCTCCGGTCCGTCGTTGACCGAACCCGCTTGATCGCATCTGGCTTCAGCATCTGCCGTCGCCGGTGGTTCGCCGCTGTGACAGGATTCCTCGGATCGTAGGTCCAAGCACGGGTGGTTTCGAGAGTGCCGCGCGGAGCAGGGCTCTCGGTGAGATCTGGAATGTCACGCGCGCCGCGCCGGCGCCATGAGACAGCGGCGGATCCTGCCCGCGCGAAACTCGCCAGCAACATGCAACTTCTAATTAGTATGATGGCGATATCGTCCGGGCGTTTTGGCGCTCGGCGAGGCCCCCGATGTACCGCGCTCTTGCCTGTCTGACCGACGAGCACACCCTGTGGGTGCTGCCGCTGGCGGCCTGCGTCTGCTGGATCTCCTGCTGTGTCGCCCTCCAGCTTGAGCAGCGCGTCCGGTCAGGCGGCTCCTGGGCTACGGCATGGCTCCTCGCCGCCAGTTTCTCGGCCGGTGCAGGCATCTGGAGCACGCATTTCATCGGGATGCTCGGATACGATCCAGGGGTCGTCATCGGCTACGAGGCCGCGACGACGCTCCTCTCACTGATCGTAGCCTTCACGGCCGCTCTGGTGGCGTTCGCGCTGATGCGCGCCGCTCCGCACGGGGCGGCCTGGGCCGGGATTATCGCGGGCCTGCTCCTCGGCGGCGGCATTGCCTGCATGCACTTCCTGGGCATCGCCGGCGTGGTGCTGCCAGGACATTTCGCGTGGGATCCGGCGCTGGTCAGCGCGGCGCTACTGTGCGGCTGCGGCCTGTCGGCAGCTGCCCTGGCGATCCACATCCGCCGAGCGGAGGCGCGTTCGCGGATCATCGCCGCCACCGTTCTCACGGGCGCCATCGCCAGCCTGCACTTCCTCGCCATGGCTGCGGCCCGCGCCGTTCCGGATCCCGCGGTGGTGACGCCGGACCTCGGCCTTGCGCGCGGTGCGCTGGCGCTCGGCATCGCGATCCTGATGGCGGTGATTTTGGCCTTCGCCGCCCTCGCCCTCATGCTGGACCACCTGCGCACGATCAACGCCGCCCTGGCACGCCAAAGTACCGTCTTGCGCGAGAAGACCCTGCTGCTGGACGCGACCCTGGACAACATGGACCAGGGCCTCATCATGGTGGACGCTCGAGGGGTCGTTCAGGTGTGCAACGAGCGCGCCTTGGCCCTCTTGGATCTGCCGCGCGCCATGATGCAGGATCGTCCGAGCTACAAGGCCGTCCTGCGCCACCAGCTCCGTCACCGTGAGCGCATTCGGACCGACCGATCGTTCCGAGACTGGATCGAGCGCGGCGGCGCTGAACAGGCGCATGTCCACGAGCGCTTGCGCCCGAACGGCATCGTGCTGGAGATCCGCACCGTCCCGCTGCCGGAGGGCGGCTTCGTCCGGACCTTCACCGACATCACGCAGCGCAAGAAGGCGGAGGCGGAGATCGCGCGGCTGGCGCGGCACGACATCCTCACCGGCTTGCCGAACCGCGGCCTGTTCCGCGAGCATCTCGACCGCCGGCTGTCCGAAATCGCCTCGAAGGGCGGGGCCGCCGCCGTGCTGTACATCGACCTCGACGGTTTCAAGGGTGTGAACGACACCCTCGGCCATCAGGTGGGCGACATATTGCTGTGTGCCGTGGCCGACCGGCTGCGCATCGCCGTCGGCGACGGCGTGGTGGCGCGGCTCGGCGGCGATGAGTTCGCCGTCCTCCTCGCCGGAGGACGACAGGAAGCCGCCGATGTCGCCGCGCAGCTCGTCGCGCTGTTCGAGGCGCCGATTCAGGTCGGCGAGATTCGCATCGGCGTTGGGTTGAGCGTCGGTATCGCATTGGCGCCGGAGCACGGGACGAGCCCCGAATGTCTCTACCGGCGCGCCGACCTCGCGCTGTACCGCGCCAAGGCCGAGGGCCGCGGCACATACCGTGTCTTCGCGACCGACATGGACGAGGAGGCGGAAGAGCGCCATGCCCTCGAGAGCGATCTGCGGCAGGCTCTGGCGGACGGCTCGCTCGACCTGCACTACCAGCCGCAGGTGGATGGTGCGTCGGGCAAGCTGTTGGGTTTCGAGGCACTCGTCCGCTGGCTCCATCCGGTGCGCGGCCCGATCGCGCCGACCGTGTTCGTATCCTTGGCGGAAGAGAGCGGCCTCATCGTCGCCCTCGGTGACTGGGTGCTGCGCGAAGCGTGCCGGGAGGCGGCATCCTGGGCTTCCGAATTGAAGGTCTCGGTGAACCTGTCACCGCGCCAGCTGCTGAAGCCCGATCTGCCCGAGACCGTGCTGGCGGTGCTGGCGGAGACCGGGCTGTCGCCGGACCGGCTCGAGCTCGAGGTCACGGAGAGCGTGATCATCAACGACATGTCGCGGGCCATCGGAATCCTGCGCCGCCTGAAGAGCTTCGGGATCCGCATCAGCATGGACGATTTCGGCACCGGCTACGCCTCGCTCGCGACGCTCCAGGCGTTCCCGTTCGACAAGATGAAGATCGACCGCTCGTTCATCGCACAGCTCGAATCCGACCCGCAGGCCGCGGTGATCGTGCGGGCCGTGCTCAGCCTGGGGCGAAGCCTGCGGATGAGCGTCGTCGCCGAGGGCGTGGAGACCCCCGCGCAGCGCCGATTCCTGGCGGATGAAGCCTGCGGCGAGATGCAGGGCTACCTCTTCGGCAAGCCCGGTCCGATCAGCGACTATGCGGCGATGCTCAGCGCTCCGGACCTGTGCGGCGGGCCGGCCGGTCCGGCGGCCAAGGTCGCCTGAGCGTCACCTGCCGCGTGATCGAAGGGGGTGGCGCGAGAAGCCCTGCCTCCGATCAGATCCCGACGGCGGGACATGCCGCGACGTTGGCCGTGGATCGGAGGGAGGCCACGCCGAAGTGCTGTTCCGGCCCGCACCGCCAATCTCTCGGTGCGCCCTTCACCGCGTCCCGGCCCGGTCTCTACCCAAGGCGCGCGGCCCCGCCCCCGTCTGGTGCGAACTTCAGCAGCGATCGCACGGCTGACGGTGTGGCGCAGCTGCGCGAAAGCATCCTGCAGCTTCGGACACAGGATCGGCGCCAGACCGTTGGAGGCCCGAGGAGGCGGCCGGCCGAGGCCGCTCACCGGCGGGCAGAGGGACCCGGCCGGGTTGGCGGTTCGGGGCGCTCACCAGTCGCTGAGCGGGGCGCGCTTCCACCGGTCGGTGGCGACGCAGCGATACTCGTAGGCCTCGTCCCAGGCATGGTCGCCGGCCACGCAGGGTTCGCGGCTGCTGCGGGGTGGCCGCGGCTGCGTCTCGCGCACGGACGCCGCTTCGACATCTCCGGCATCGCTCACCCGGAACACCGGGCCACCGCCCGTCCCGTAGACCAGATCACGCCCGTCGAAACCGAGGCTGCGGGAGAAGCCTCCCTCCTTCGAGCCGTCGAGGCCGATCGCCTGTCCCGGCCCCAGCAGGATGGGCACGCCGGTGAAACGGGCCGCGGCGGCGTCGATCCCGATGCCGTAGACTCCTTCTCCTTGAAACGAGAGGCCGCGGTCGGTGATCGAGCCGGCGAGGTTGCCCATCAGGATGCCGTATCCGGTATGGGCGCCCGCGACGCCACCCGTGGAGATCTGCAGGCCGACCCGCTGGCGGTTGCGATCGGTCGTCGGCGACTGCGCGGAGACGTCGATCTCGGCACCGATGCAGGAGGCGACCGGATCCGCCTCGTCGGTCGTGTCCACGCAGTTGAAGTTGCCGGCCCAGGACGGCCCGACCGGTCCGATCCCGTTGGCTTCCTTGAAGATCGTGCCGTTGACGGCGACGTTCTGCGCGCCGGTACTGGCGAGGGCGCGGTTGTGGAGCTCGCCCGTGATCGTCCACTCGTATCCCGCGTTGTGCGGGCCGGTGGAGCCGAGCGCCCAGATCGCCTTGTAGGTGTGCGTGGCTTCGCCCGATCCCTCCGGCACATGCCGGTCGACCCGCAGGGTCGCGGCCGGGTCGAAAACCTGTGGCCGGTTCCACAGGAAGACGTGGCCCCCGTCGAGTCCGGGCAGACCGGTGCCCTGGACATCGCGGGAGAAGTTTGGCGGCCATGGCGGTGTCGACGCCGAGTCCGGCGGCCGCCCAGGAGCCTCCGCAGCTGCGGGAACCGCTAGGCCGGGCGCCAGCCCGAGCACGAAAAGCGGCAGAAGCGTCCGGCCTCGGCGGCTGCGCATGGTCGTCTCCGGATGTCCTGCAGGAGCGCGAGCCCCCGCGCCGGCTCGGCAAGTACCGGCCCGCGGCAAGATAGGCCGGTCTTCGGGGCGGACGAGCGCGCCGCCCGGGCTGCAGGCATTCAGCGATCGCGGGCGGCGCCGGGCTTTCGATGCGCTTCGTAGGCCGCCGCCGATACCGGCCGGGACTCGCCGCGTGTTCCAGTTCGACGCTTCGGCGCCCCTCGACGATGTCGCTAAAATAATAATTCGTCCCAACTACAGCATAAAATAAGTATTAGTAAATCCAGTAGAAATTGACTGGGATCCCGTCACGTTGGTCGGAAGGGGCAGGAACATCGGCCATGTCCCACAGCAGCAGGTCCATCGGCACCTTCGTCGAGCGACGCGCGTCCGAGCGGAAGCCGACCGCCCTGCTGGCTTTCGCGCAGCATGCGAACGGGTGGCGCTTTCCCTGCCAAGTGAAGAACATCTCCGATCGTGGCGCGATGCTGGAATTTCTCGGCACGCAGGCGGTGATGCTGGAGGACGCGTTCGACTTGGTCTTGGCCAACGCGGAGACGCGCTATTCGGTCAAGCTCATCTGGCGGAAGGAGCGAACGGCCGGTGTCGTGTTCTGTCCCGAGCCCGAGTGACGGACGGCTCAGACCGCGAGGGTCGCCATCAGCGTCAGTCCGACGGCAGGCAGTGCCAGAGCCAGGACGGCGAACGTGTCGAGGGGTGCGGGCCTGCCGGCGGCGAGCCATCGGTGCTCGGCAAATTTCTCCGCCGCGAAGCCGCCCAGCACGAGGATGCAGCCGATGAAGGTCGAAAGCGCGGACATGTGCCCTCTCCGGTTCGCGACGCAGAAGCCCGGCGCCTGATCTGAACTACCCGGCGGACCGCGATATGGTTTCCCGGGATTGCAAGGACGCGACCGGAAAACGCCCTACCAGCGCGATCGGCGGGCGGGCTGGCACTCCGCAGGGGCCGATTTTGATGGCGTCTCTTCCGGCGCGGCCCCGCGTCGCTCCACCGATGAGCGCCATCCGTTTCCGTGCTGCACGACGCCTTTCCACGCCGCCCGACGCACCCGCACATTGTCCGTCTAAGCTTGCAATCCCGTCGCGATCCGGTGAGGCCGTCGGCCGATCTCCGGCGCGCGACGCGTCGCCGAGTGGCGGGAGGCATGGACCCGGAATGACGAGCGGCAACGGCGTAGCGGTCGGGCAGGATGGCTGGCTTTACTGGGTCGGACGGGCCCGGGAGGTCGAAACCTTCTACGGCGACACCGTCACCTCCCGCCGGATCCTTCAGCGCTGGGCGCGCCTGATCGACGGGCGCGCGCGCCGGCTGGACCGGCTCGGGATCCGCCACGCGCACACCGTGGTTCCCGACAAGCTCGCGGTCTACCCGGACCTGCTCGGTCGTCCCTTCCCCGGTGTCGACGATCCGCCGGGGGTCCGGCTGGCGCGGCTGACGCAGACCCCGATGGTTGACCTGATGGCGCCGCTCCTGGCAGCCCGGGCGGAAGAGCCCGTCTACCTGCGCACCGATACCCATTGGTCCTATCGCGGGTATCTCGTCGCCTACCGGGCTCTCTGCGAGGCCCTGGATGCCCCGGTTGCCGAGCATGTGTTCGCGGGCACACATGCGCGGGAGCGCTTCACCTTCGACCTCGGCGAGAAGCTCAGCCCGGCGGTCGCGGAGGACTACGTCGCCTACGACTTCCCAAGGCGTGCCGGACGGATCGACGCGAACGCCCTGGTGCATGTCCGTGAGAGCGGTCGAACGGTCAGGCCCCGGGGGCTGTTCGTCGGCTCCCGGGTCGTGCTGCGCAACCCTCAGGCCGCCGATCCCCGCCGGTTGGTGCTGTTCGGCGACTCGTACATCTACAACCCGGGTGCGCGCCTCACCGCCATGCTGGCGGAGACGTTCGCCGAAGTGCACGCGATTTGGTCGGCGAATATCGATTGGGCCTATGTCGAGGCGGTGCACCCGGACGCGTTTCTCTTCGAGATCGCCGAGCGGTTCCTGCGCCAAGTCCCCACGGATCGGATCCGCATCGACGCTTTTGCGGCAGCGCGTGCGCGACGGGCCGTCACGCCGCCCCTGCGCGAGCGTCTCAAGCGCTGGCTTCGGTAGGCGGCGATCGCGCGCTTAAGACTTTGTTAACCACGGCGGCGTCCCCTGGTCTCGACAGCCTTTCAGGGTGAGCCCATGCCCGACCTCGATCTTCGCGCCGAATTCGCCAGGCTGTGCGCCGACGCGCCCGCGGGCGACGCGGGAGGGACGACCTACGAGGACACCCTCGGGCTCGCGGTTCAGCGCCTGGTCGGACGGACGCAGGATTCGCGAGCCGGAATCCCGACACGGCCGCTGCACCAGCTCGGGGCGTCGTTCGCAGACTGCCCCTTCATGGTCTCGGTCATGACGCTCCCTCTCGAGAGGATGGCGCAGGGCTTCCGCTGACAGGCAGCCCGTGGCCCGGCGTGACGACTGCAGCCGCCTATCATGCGGGACAATCTGCACGATCCGCCAGGGCCGCTTCCGGCGCCGCGTGAGCATCCGCGTCGATCAGCCGTCGAGGCTCCTCTCGCACCGCCGCACGCAGGGGACACCCGGACCCACCGCTCCCGGAAGGCGGCCGACCGTTTTCGTCAGGGCGCGGCGAGGCGGCACTGTGGATCGATGCTACGGCTCGCCCTTCCGATCGTGACGCCCGCAGTGTGGCCCTGACGGCGGCAGCGGAGGCATCGACCGGGAACGGTATCCTGCGGGGATCTTAGAAGAGCCGAGGTTACTGGTCCGTTTTCAGGAACGACCCAGCGGCGCGGACCGCTTGAGTGCCTCCGGCGTATCGCTTGTTCGCGCAGCCCCGCGCCCGTCGCTCAGCCGGAACGGCGGTTGCAGCGAACATAGGCCGAGGTCCCCCAGGCACTCGACCATGTCAGGCGGTCGCCATCCACCATCAGCCGAACCTGGGAGGACCAGCGCTTGTCGCGGTCACTGCAATCGGCCGCCATCGTCCATCCGCTGCCGGCGCGGTGGGTCTCGCGGAAGCTGCAGACGGTGTCGCCTGCTTTGGCGCGGTCGGGGGTGATCGTCGCCTGGATGTAACCATGACGCCGCGAGGGCAGGCCGCAGGCCTCCGCGGTCGGGCCCCAGGTTCCGACATAATCTGCCGCGAGGGCCGGCCGAATCGGAGCCGCCGGCACCGCGGCCTGCGCCATCACGGCCTGTGAGCTTGGTGGTGTCGCCGCGGCCGGGGTCGCAGGCACGGCCGGTTCGGGAGCCGCGACCGCGATCATGTGGCGCGGCAGATCCTCGGTCTGGTCGATCAGCGGTTCACCGACCATCGGGGTCGCCGTCTTCCGGAACGGCATATCCTCGGTCAGGTAAGCCGCACAATAGGCGAAGAGGCCGATCCACCCGACGGCAAGCAGAAGTGGCGGAGCGAGCGCGCGTCGGCTTTCGACCTGAGGATCGACGGCCGGATCGGCCAAGGCTCCCGCCGCCATCTCGTCCTCCCCGATCGTCCCGTCGCGCCCCTGCTGCTGGCAGCGCGGGCGCCACATCACGAATTGCTGCAATCCGCTACTCAACGTTGCTGTGTTGAGCCACCGATTACCGTCTCGCGAATGGTTAACACCGAGTTAACAGGCGGCGCTTCCGTCAATCGGCGGAGGCGAATGCCACGGCATCAGATCGGGAAGTGAGGAAAATCCAGTGTCAGGGAACGGGCAAGGCCCCGCCACGACGCGCGTGACGAGGCCTTACTGAAGCGGGTTTCTAAGAGCGCCTAACAGAACCGTTTGATCTGCTTGAGGGTGATGAGGCTCGCGGCCAGGGTTGTGAAGGCCTCGTAGATGTCGCCGCGCCGCTCGTAGCGGATGGGCAGGCGGCGGAAGCGGTTGACACGAGGATCGCCGCCAGACGCCTACTCATCGGTGTGTGGCCTCACGCGCATGCAACTCGGACGCGGCCGTGTATCGGGACGGTCATAGCATGACGGAGGGCGCGGCAGGCAAGTCCATCGCGACGATGATCTCTATTGGCTGCGCGCGTGCGGATCATCACCGCCGCCGAGACTGCATCGGCGCATCGTTCCATCTCGATCCTGCCGAGGGAGTAAAATATGTGGACCCAAAGCCTGTTCGCGAGCATGTGCCGGCGAAAAAGAGGCTGTTGAAACACTAGAATACGCCAAATAACGGAGCCAGAATTCAGACCGTTTCGATAGGGTCGATTCTGACAGGTAGTGAGCCTTTAGATATTCGGATTGATTGACTGAACACCTCCAGCTCGCGGAAGGGGTGTCTGCCGAAGTCCGATCCATCAACGTCCGCCACTGTCGATTTTCCCTTGCGATAGCAAGCCGCTCACGGGAAAAAATTCCACGGGTGTCCGCTACGATCCGAGCCAATCGGCGTCGAATGGTGGGGTAGCTGGTCGGGTACATGGCGCGCGAGCTCAACCGCCTTTCGGCTCGCAGGGTCCAGACGCTGAACGAGCCCGGCCGGCACGCCGACGGCGGCGGCCTCGACCTCGTAATCGAGCCTAGCGGATCGAGGCGTTGGGCGATGCTCTACCAAGTGCGAGGCAACCGTCGCGAGAGGGGCTTCGGCTCCGGAAATGCGGTGTCCCTGGCCCGGGCACCCGAGATGGCCGCGGACGCCCGTGCGCAGATCGCCGAGGGCATCGACCCGATCGACGCGAAGGCTGCGGCGGTCGCGCCCCCGCCCCTGCCGGCACCGGTCACGTTCGCCGACGTGGCCGTGACCTAGATGGCCGACCGGGAAAGGGCTTGGCGGAACGCTGCGCACCGCGCGCAAATACGAGCACCTGTGCCTCGCCGCGATCACGCTGCCGCCGCCGGTGAAGCAGATCCCGCCAGTGCCGCCGGGCGTGCCCTACACGATCGAAGTCTGGAAGGAGGTCGGCGGCAACATCGAGCTGCACCTCGCCACGATCTACCCGCTGGCCCTCGCGCTCGCGGCGTTTGAGGCCGCGTGCCAGGAATGGCCGACGCACATGGTCACACCGCGCGACCGGGCTCGGATCGTGCGGAAGCGGGAGCGGCCGTCGCAGACCGCCAGCACGTAGCCGGACACCCGCTGCTCAGTCGGCCCGCACCTCGGTGCCGCCCGAGTTGGGACAGCAGCTGGCGACCGGCGTGCATCAAGTACCACGCCGACCGCGCGCGCCCTGGGCCGCGGGTAACGCGCGACTCGTCCAGCCCCATGTCGACCAGAATCGGCATGATGGACGGGCGAGCCTGCGTCCGGAGGCCGCCGGGGTTCGCCGCGACTGCGCGTAGAGCCTTCAGCGCCAGCCCCCGGACTGGAGCGTGCATTTCGGCAGGCATCACGGCGGGCTCCTGGGCGAAGGCCGTCAACGTGCCGGTGGGCGGCGTGGTCTCAGCGACCATCCCTGCCGGGTACTTCGCGGTGCTGCCGGTAATCCGGCACGCGATCCAAGCCGCCGGGACGAGGGACTACGTCTTCCGCCTTTCCGGCCTCACGCTGAACGCCGACAAGACGATCACCGTCACGGGTTTGGTCCGCGAGAGCCGCACGAACCCGGCGGTCATCTCGCTGCTGAGCACGCTGGCTAACTACGACCCATTCCAGGCGACTTCCTCGGCAGTGACCCTGCACCTCTCCGCCGAGGAGAGCGACTGATGCGCGCCGCCAGCATAGGGCTGCGGAACATCAGCAAGGATAATGACCCGCACCCCTCTTGCGCCGCTTCACTCAGCCTTGGCTTTGCTCTTCCGGCGCTTGAGGAAGGCGACCGTACCACCAGCCAGCACTAACCCGAGCATAGCATTCACTTCTGGAGACGGGGCTCCGCCCGTATTGCCGCCTCCTTGCTGACCACCGCCACCCCCACTACCGAAAAGTACATCCAATAAGGAGGCGTGAGCGCTGGAGGGCATCGAGAAGAGGGCCAAACCCAAGAACGACATGGCGCTCAAAGATTTTTTTGCCGAATTCATTTCACGACTCCCAAACGAATCTGCGATCGATAAATCGAGACAACATACACGGTACCTAATGTTTAGATCCGATCAATATATTATGCGCGCTAGCGTATCCGCATCGTTTACGTAGATAAAACCCCGCGTGCGATCGCTGCCGGCCTTAACTACCAACATCTCCATTGCGCAAGTGGCTCTCGTCTGATGGCGAATATGTATCGCCCCAACAAAATCAATAATCCCGCCTTATTTAGCACTTCGCGCGTGGAATTGCTGGTAAAATCGCCTTCGTGTAGCCAAGAGATCTATGATGACCCGCTGTTTCGCGGCGCTGGCGCTCGCCTGTGCGCTCCTGTGGTCGAGCGTGGCTGAGGCCCGACACCGCCGCCGCATCGCGTGCGTGACGGTTTACCTCGAACGCATGGGCACGGTTTGGGTCTGCGCCCGGCGGCTCGCGATGTTTCGACAGCCTCAAGGATCGAGTCGGGCTCGTCCGCGCTCACCCCTTCACGGGATGCGCCAGCAGGATCGCGGTCCGGCCCATGTCGCGCTTCCAGGCCGCCTTGTCGGTCTTCGGTGCATCGGCCGCGCGCTCGTCTGTTTGCAGCATCTCGACTAGGTCGAGCGTCCAGCCCTTCGCGAGCGGATAGGCATTGGCGGCGAGGTCGGCCAGCACCGCGTCGATAGCAGCATCGATCTCTTGGTCGGAGATCTCGGCGGCCTTGCGCAGTTCGGAGACGGAGGGGTTGGTGGCCATCGAATCCACGCTGGTGGGGTAGATGGTGGGTTACAGGCGCCAGGTCCGGGAATTATGCAGTCGAAACAACGAAATTTGGCGGAAGGGGTGGGATTCGAACCCACGGTGGAGTTGCCCCCACGGCGGTTTTCAAGACCGCTGCCTTAAACCACTCGGCCACCCTTCCTTCGCGGGATCCACAAGGCGATGGTTAGGGCCGTGTTCGTTCCCGCGTCAACCACTGAACGACCGGTTGACCTGCCGGAACATTCCGCTTATCCCACCGCCCACGCCGCGGGCTGCTCATGCAACGCGGGTCGTGCCTGGCGATCAGCTTGTCAGAAGGCTCAGCCAGAACATAGCTTGGGGGATAGTTTAACGGTAGAACGGTGGACTCTGACTCCTCTAGTCCTGGTTCGAATCCAGGTCCCCCAGCCACCGATAAATCAATAACTTAGCTAGATCGACCGCTGCTCAACTCGGCAAGTTTGCCACCGAGTTTGACTTTTCGTCGGAACGGTCATCCCCGTGCAACTCGCCCATCACGCGCGCATTTGAGCGCTTCATGTCGGCGGTCCGGTGGTAGACCGGCGTGGCGTAGGTTGTGCGCTGGCCGAGGATGTCGGCGATCTCCCGATCCGTTTTTCCCAGCTCGCGCAGATCAGTCGCGACGCTGTGTCGTAGCCCGTGCGCCGTGAGGCCGGGACGCACCTTGCCCGCATCTTCCAGTCGCGTGCGCAGCTTGCGCCACGAGGCGTTCCAACCGCCATCGGTCCAGGGCGTGCCCTCAGACGTCACGAACAGGTGCGTCCGGCTCGGGAGGCGCTGGTCGAGGATCGCAGCGAGCGGCGCCGGACACGGCACGCACACCTCGACGTCGCCCTTCCCCGTCCGGAAGGTGATCATCCCGTCCTGATACGCGGCCGCCGGCATCGTGCGCACATCGCCCAATCGCGCGCCGAGATAGCGCATGAAGGCGAGCGGTGCCTTCAACTGGATCGGCGCGGCCGAGAGCACGGCTTCACGCTCGTCGCTCGTCCAGGGCCTGTTCCGATGCTTCTCGCCGGTCGCCTTGCGGATCTTCTCCACGCGCAGCGCCGGGTTCGTCTCCAACAGGCCGAGGTTCACGCCGACGCCGAGCATGCGGGAGAGAACCTGCACCACGTAGTTCGCGAACCGACGCTTGTGCTTGGCGAACGCCTGATTCCGCCATGTGAATACCTGCGCCCGCGTGATCGCCGAGAGCGGCATGCCGCCGGCCTTCTCGAACATAATCAGGACGCGCTCGTAGTCGGCCTTCGTGATGGGCTTCAGCCGCAGGTACTCCGGCGTCTTCCGGTATTCCGCGATAAGGTGGCCCAGCGTGTTCTTGGCGACGGCCTTCGCCTTCCAGGCCTGGTTGAGCCGGTCAACCTCACTAACGAAGGCCGCCGTGCCCGGCTCGGAATGGATGCGGGCACCGCTCGCTCGGTGGTAGTAATAGGTCTTCCCGGCCTTCGCGGACCAGAACCGCTTCACGCCCGCGATCTTGTGTCGTGTCGTCACCCGAATACCTTCGCGCCCCAGTCGGTTGGATCTGCAGCATCGTCCGTGAGTCCGGACAGCCCGTCGAGCCACCGGTCGAGCGCCTTGCGGTCGTAGCGCAGGAGCCGCTTGTCGAGACGCGCGTCGGGCGACAGCGACAGAGGGGTCACCGGGCAGGCTCGCTCGAAGGCGGGCGCCGAAAGCCGGCAGTAGGCCGCCGCCTCAGGCAGCGTGAGCAATCGGCTCGCAGGCAAAGGCACGGCTCTCCCCTTCCCTTCCTCCGAGGCACGGACGCTACGCGGCACTGCCCCCTCCCCGCTCGTTCAGCCCGGCGTCGTCAGCCGGCAGATGCATCAGCGCCTCGCGCTGCGCGTAGCCGCATTGCGCGCAGAAATGCGGGTAGAGCTTGTGCGGCCGGTACGCATGGCGGCCGCCGGCCTGTTTGAGCCGCCGGCGTCCCTCCGCCTCATCCGCCATCCGCGGATCGTAGAACTCGGCGCCGCTGTCCGGCGTGACGCCGAGCGGTCGGCGGATCGCGTCGTGGAAGGCGATGAGGAGGCGGGCGCGATCGGCCCGCATGTCGGCGATCACTCCCTCGATGATGGCCACGGCCTGGCGATCGCCCTGCACCGGCACGACGGCATACTTGGCCTTGGTCACCTCGGGCATGCGCAGGTAGTCCAGCGCCTCGGCGAGCTTCTCATCGCGTTCTGCGCTCATGCCGCCCCCGCGATGTCGAGCGCGTCGGCCGTAGAGAGTAATGTATTCAAAGCCAACACAGATTTATTCCCCGCGCCGATGATGCTAGATCCGACGCCAGGGAGGAGCGTCATGGCCGAACATCGAAGATTCGAGCGGCACGGATCCGCATTGGAGACCGGCAGAATACTCTTCGGTGAGCCGCAGGATTTCTGCGATTGCCTCGTTTCGGATCTGGGTAGATCCATAGCAACGATCGAGATTGGCCCAGATACGGCACTTCCAGGTACATTTAGGTTGATCTCAGAGGGGCTACGCCTCGACGAGCGTTGCCTGGTGCTTTGGCGCGAAGATCGCAAGCTCGGCCTGAAATTCGCCACCTGAATGTCGGGCTCAGCCAAGGCGAACCTCCGGCAGCTTGCGCAGGCCACGGAACGGTCGGACCACCCGGCTGCCATCCTGGCGCTCGATCAGGACGTTGTGCGGGGCGCGTCGGCGGCCCCAGCTGGAGCCGTCCAACTTGCCGATCGGCGCGGACGGACCGGCGCCGGTCTTGCCCCAGCGGATCAGCACGCGGACGAGCGAGCCCGCTTCGAGGTATGCGCGGCCGATCATCGACGCACCTGCGCCGTTATGCCTCTACATACATTATTACAGTCAAAATTTGGCTTTAAGCTCCTTTTAATCCTCGAAAGTAATAATGCCTTTGAGTGGAGGCGCAATTCATGATCAGCGTTTCGACTGACAACTATTTTACGATGCTTCGCGCGGCACAGCTGCAGGCGGCGCGGGAAGGGCTGCCCAGCAATAGCCGGCGATTCGTCCCCGTCGCCATTGAGGAGCACGCGCCCCCACCCGCGACGCAGAATGTCAGCGCTCGGGCCGCTCGAGTCGTCGATGTATTGATTTAATATAACCATGTCTTCATAGGATCGAATTGTGACGCAGGATTTCACAGACAGCCGACGTGAAGCAACGATCTTGCTGGTGTATGTTCTCACGACTAGGGGACGGATGCCGTGCACGATGGTCGGTCGCTCTGAAGGAGGCGCGGAGCTCAAGGTCTTAAACCCACACGATATTCCCGAGACTTTCACTCTTGTTGTGAAACACAGCGGCGAGATCCGGGATGTCCAAGTGACATGGCGACAGCGTGATTCAATCGGGGTGATGTTCGCATAGCGCTTCACGACCGCCCGTCCCCGAAGCCCGGCTCGCGCAGCACGGCGGCGAGGCGGCGGTATGTAGCCGCGCGCTGAGCCTGTGCGATCGCGCGCTCGTCGGATGAGCACCAGACGGCGTCCTTCCCGGCTGCGTCGGCTGCCGCGTCGAGGGCGGCGGCGATCGAAGCTGGGTCGAGCCGCGGCGCCGCGGCGAGCATGGCGCGGTAGGCCGCCACGTCGCTGCTGTCCTGGTGCTCGCCGCCGATCTCTGTCGTACCGGTGTTCTTCGTGCGCCAGAAGGCGCCGAGCATCTCCGGCAGCGGGTGGCACGGCACCAGCACGTAGCCGCGCGGCCCTGCTGGAACCTGCGCAACCTGGGTTAAGCCGGTTTCACCGTCTGTGCGCTCGGTGTTCTGGTTGACAGGCTCAGCCATGACGGGCGCCTCCCGTCGCGAGGGCGGCCTTCAGAGCGGCTTCGGCATCCTCCAGGACCTCCGCCAGGAGCTTCTCCGGCAGGATGTCGAGGACGTTGACGATCTCGGGAGCGCCGAGTCGGCCGCCCCGGGCATTGGCGATCGCTGCAGCAGCCGCCTCGATCATCTCGCGCGTGATTGTGGTTTCGGCCATGGGGCTACTCCGCGGTTCGAGAGGCGATGCGCCCAGCCCGGTGCGCTGCTAGGCACTCGGCTTGCGAGAGACAGGGCCGGGCGAGATCGAGGGCTTTATGCGCGAGGATAAGCTTCGGCGCTGGGCGCCCTGGATTGGTGCAGCGCTGCTGATCCTGGTGGCGGTGGTGCTCGCGATGATCGTGTGAGCGTCTGAGCGTGCTGCGGAGGCTTCGGTAGATCTCGGCCTCGGAGCGGGGGACCGGGGCCAGCATGTGGCAAGCGTTAGGCTTCATCCCCGCTCCCCCGCGCTCACCCGCTCCCCGAACGCGGCGGCGGGTGTGGTGCGAGGCGCCACGGCCGATGCAACAATCCACGAAATCTTAGCGATACTGAGCTTAGCCATAAGGCTGTCCCAACGGAGCTGATCACCGGCGGCCGCAACGAGGGAGCTTCCGATGACCAAGCCAGCCACCGTGCGTAGCCGCCTCGTCGACGCGGTCGTGACGGCCGCCATGGCGTTCAGCTTGGTCGTGCAAGCGCAGGCCATGATCCTGCCGCCGCACTTCGTGTGAGACCACGCAGCGGCCATCTCGACGCGCCGGTCGTCGTGGCTGTCCCAGCCAGTGCCGGCGCAGCGGGGGCATGGGAGGTGCGAGGTCGGGCCCTCAGACATCGAACATCTCCGCGATGTCGCGATCGACGGGCAGGCCCATCGCCCGGTCGAGGTGCGCCTCGATCACAAGGTCGGCCATGCTGGGCTCAGCCTTGCGGTTGGCCGCCCGATGCGCCGCGTTGCGGGTGCGGACGTTCTCGGCGATCACAGAGGGGTGCTTGGGGACGGCAGCTCGGGCCGCCCTTCGGCCGTGGCGAGCATTCACGTGGCAGAACAGGCCGTTGGTGTCGGCGAACGTGCGGGTGCAGTGGGGGCATCCGAAAGCGCTCATGCTGGTCTCCTGCGCAGCACCGGCCGCACTCGCTCAAGGCGCCGCGCAGGTCCGGACTTGCGGGCGATGATCGGCGGATAGGGCTGGACGCCACCGGAGCGCGTCATCCGGACGATGATCTCGGCGGAGAAAGCGACGCGGCCGTTTCCGCCGCACTTGTTGCAGCCGCGGCGGAATCGGGTCCGGTCCAAGCCAGCTGGCGCCCCATCCGGGCAGCACGACGAGCACCATGCGCCGTTGCCGACGAGGTAGGGGTCGTGGAGTGTGGCCGAGCGGAGACTCATCGTGCCACCAGCGCGAGCGCGGGCCGCTCGTCCCTTCCAGCGCGCACCGGCGCGGCTTCCTCGATGGCGACGATGTCGCCCCGCAGGCAGGCCTCCAGCACCGGCTCGATCACCTCCCAGTTTTGTCCCAGCACGGCCATGAGCCGCGCGAGGGTTGCCATGGCCTGGCCGTGCTCGATCATGCGGACGGTCGGTCGGGCGGTGGGCCGCTCGCTGCACGCGCCGAAGATGCCAGCGGCGTCGAGGCTGGCTCGCGCCGCCGTCTCGGCCGCCAGAGCGAGATGCAGCGGGTCGATGGTGGAGAGGTCGAGGGTCGCCCTCGTGTCCGCGCCCATCACGCGGCTCTCTCGGTGGCCGGCGTATCGCCTGGGAAGCCGTCGGCTCCGACTTCCTCGCGTCGGCGTTCATCCGCTTCGTCGAGAAGCCGGTTGATGTCGTCCTGGATGTCGACGAGCCGTTCGGCCTGCTCCGGCTTCAGGCGGGCGGTCCACTCATCGTAGACCTCCTGGCCGCTCCGAGCCTTCTCGCGCGCCACGTCCTCCAGCGTCCGCTTCGAGCCTTGCTGGCGATCGTCCTCGCGCTTCGAGGCCTGCTCCTCCGGCAGCGGCTTGACCGTGAAAGGCCGGCGGCTTGCGCGCTTCTCGGTGAGCGGCATCGTCACCGCCGATGAAAGCCCGGACATGTGGCTGATCCGGATCCCGCCGACCGCCACGCCGCCGAACTGCACCGCGTCGTCCCGGTAGAGCGTCATGCGCCTGCCAGCGTAGGCGCTGCCATCGACGCCCCAGATCCGCACCAGCACACGGCGCATGGACTTGCCCGGCTTGTACGGCTTGCCGTTGTCGCCCTCGAAGTAGATCGCGATCGGCTGATCCGGCTCCTTCATCGCGGAGACGCGCGTCACTTTGATGGTGCGCGGGCCGCCGATCAGGTCGTCGGCGTTCAGCTGGTCGCTTTTCGGCGCGATGGTTTGCGACAGGTCCGTCATGCCTGGATCTCCCGGAATATGCGCATCGTCGGGATGGCGCCGGAGGTCGCGACGGAGGCCCGGTAGCGGTCCATCGCCTCCCGGATGCGGCGCTCGAAGTCGCCGGCCGCCTCGACGATCGCTTGCTGGACCTTCTCGTCCGGGTAGGTCCGGATCACCGCCATGGGCAGGCCGCCGGAATACGAGACGAGGTCGCACCAGGACCGCTCGGACACGAGGAGCCCGGTCTGGATCTGAAGCAGGTAATCGGACGGGATTGTGCCCTCGACGACGTGCACCAGGAACGTCTCGACCTGGTACTTCTGCCGGCGAGACTTGCACTCCACGAGGCCGTCGCGGCCGACCAGCGCGTCCGGCGAGTAGCCGAGCGTGAAGCCCCACCGGTCATTGGTGATGAAGCCGACGTGCTCGGTCTCGGCGTAGTGCCGCGCGTAGAGGGTGAGCGCCTCGACCTCGTCATCCCGACCGCGCAGCATGTCGTCGCTGACGAAGCGCGGCTCGACGAAGCCGGTGATCCGCTGGGCGAGCAGCTCGTATAGGTGCGAGCGCTCCTTCTCGTTCTTCGCCGCCTTCAAGGTCGGGGTCAGGATCAGCGACATCTCGCTGGCGGTGAGCATCCCGCAGCGGGCCGCGATCCACTCGTCCGTGCCTTGGTAGAGGTCGGCGTGAACGCGCACGGTGGACGAGCGCTCGATGGTGTCGGGGGCGAGCAGGGTCATGTCGCTTACTCAGCTGCCTCGGCCGCGGGCTTGTCGCCCATCTGACGGGCGCAGCGCGCCGTCTCCCGCTTCACCGCATCGAGGTGCTCCGGATCCAGCTTGTCGGCCTGGGCCGCCGCGCAGATCTGCTGTAGGTGGTAGCGGACAGCCTGCATGGCCGACCGCGTGTTCAGCGCGTCGCCGAAGCGCTCGGTCGGCGGGAAGGCTCGCACGATGGCGATGCTCAGATCCCTGTCGGAGGCGCTCGCCATGATGGCGCGGTGGCCCGCGTCGTAGAGGGCCCGGGCTGCGCGCTCGGCCGACATCGGCTCGGGACGCACGTGGTGATCAGCGGGCATGACGGCGCGAGCCATGACGACCTCGGCGGGGATGAAGGGCGGGAAGTGCACGGGCGTCGCTCCGAAGGACGCGTTGCGGGACGGTGAGACGGCGTTGCTCATGGCCGCAGCAGCTCCAGGAGGGCGCGGCGGTCGGCATCAGCGAGGTGGCGGAACGCGAGGACGATCTGCGCTTCGTCCGTGTCGCGCGTGACGACCGGCGGCTGCTCGAGCTGCTCTGGCGTCAGACCGTAGATGCTGGCCACTTCACCGAGCCGCTCAAGCGGCACGCGCCGCTGCCCGGTCTCGAAGAAACAGACCATCGCCGCCGAGATGCCGAGGTGACGGGCCACGAAGGTCTGCGACAGGCCGGCTGCGTCCCGGGCGGCCTTCAGCACGGCGCCGATCTCCCGGCGCAACGCTGGCGACTGCTGCCGGCCAATAAGGCGCGCTGCCTCGCGAGCATCCCGCAGTCGGATGCCGAGCTGCTGCCGGGCCGCGACGTCCAGCGTCTGCGCGTAGCGAGAGGCGGCGCTCATGGCACGCCCATCAGCTTTCCGGAGACCCGCGCCCGCGCGGCCTCGGTACGCCGCGCAACGTCCGCCAGCTTTGCAGCGACGTCCTCCAGGCGCGCGCAGTCAGAGCGCAGGCCGGCGCCGGCCATCGTGGCGCGACCTAGGTGGTGAACCGCGGAGAGCGCGGATTCGGCGATCTGGTCGAGGATCGCCAGCGAGGTCTCCAAGCGCCCGATCGCCTCGGACATGCTCGGCAGCGGCTCGGGATCGGGTGCGAGAGCGAGCGCGCCGTACTGGACGCGGATCGGGTGCGGCGCGTTCATCAGGCGGCTCCTCGACGTTGCCGCTGCACCTCGCGGTGCGCGGACAGGATGCGATCGACGGCGGCTTCGGTGATCGTGTCGTCGGCCAGGGCGCGACGGACCTGATCGCGGATCGTCAGCGTGTCTGCGGTCCCGGCCCGCTTGATCACGGACTGCTGCACCCGCACCGACTCGCGAGCCGCGCGGAGGATGAGGTCGTGGGCAGCTTGGTTCGGCCCCTGCGGCGCGTCCGACATCACGCCACCTCCGCCGAGAGGCAGCGGCCGGTCCGGGCGAAGTGCGCGCCGGCGGCAAGATGCGCGGCGATCGCCTGATCAGGCGTCAGCGGCCGGGCAGTGTCAGCACGCGGAAAGAGGTCTGGCCGCAGGTCGCTGCGCGCCACGCCGGTTGCGACGGCCACCGCGTTGATGTGCTGTGCCGGGCAGAACGTCCAGGCATTCACCGAAACGGCGTGCAGGCCGAGCTGATGACCGAGCCGGGCGGCGCCACCGGCGACGGCGATGGCGCGGCGCATGGCGGCCGAGGCACGCACCGCCTGGGCGGTCGAGGAGAAGCGGGGGCGAGCGGCCATCAGCGGGCGGCCCGGTAGGCGGCGACGTGATCGACCAGGCTACCGGCGCTGAAGAGCGCGCCGAACAGCCCGAGGACGCCGAGCGATCCGTAGACGACCAGCGAGGTCGTCGATGCGTGCGAGAGGTAGATGTCGAGGGCGGTGAGCATCTGCGGCTCCATCGGCTCGTTGAGCGACGATGGCTAATACTACGCATCGTGCGTAACGATTGTCAACGCATATTGCGTAGCGACCTGATAAGGGTTTCCGCCGGTCGCGCAAAAGGCGTTGTCCACAGACACGCACAGCCCAACCCACGGTGGAGTCACGCAGATTCCGATTGCATCAGATCGGCGTAGATTTGTTCTGGTTGTGTTCTAATTTCGAGATCAGGTTCTGATCGTCAGGACTGGAACAAGGTATAGTGATGGCGCACATGCAGTATCATGCTGTACAACCGTTCGTCCGCGGAAACCGAGGCGCACTTACCGCATCGCCCATCCGGCAATGCCCAAGCGCTGATGCCGCGAAGCGCCTAGCAGAACGCCTCGTTACAGAACATAAGGCCGATGGCGCTCTAGCATATTCTTGCCCAGGCCCGAGCAGCGCTGATGAATTTTCAGCACCGACGTTTTTAGCGCGGATCGGCGATGTGCCGGAGACTGACGATTATTAGCGCGGCTTGATCCAGGCCACCTTTGCGGACCATTCGATGGCGTCGATTTCGATCGGCGGTAATCCGCCGGTCGAGACGAGGAGGTATGGCCCTCCATCGCGGCCGCGAAACACCTTTTTCACGTAGACCTCGTCTTCGGAGATCCACACGACGCAGAGCTGACCGATCCACTCGTCGGGAAGGCCACGCACGCGATCGTCGTAGTAGATGAGCCAATCGTCCTCGGCGAGGCCGGGCATGGAATCGCCCCGCACTCGAGCGGCAACCGTATCGGGGGATGAACCAGGCGGGCGCGGGGCCCGATCATAGCCGCCTTGCGGTTCTCCGTTGAATACGATGCGAGCGCCGGCCCCGACATCGCCGACGATCGGCACGGTGTCATCCTTCGGTGCGTCCAGCCGAGGGCCGCCCTCCAAGATCCATTCCCACCTGGTCTTGTAGGCCGCGGCATAGCGCTTTGCCGTCTCCCGGCTCGGATTCCGGTCTCCGTTTTCGTGGCCGAGGTAGGTAGATGCCGCCCATCCGAACGCGCGCGCTGCATCGGTGGCTGTGTCGAACCCAGCCTTCTTTCGGAGGTACTGCAGGCGCTCAGCGATCGAATCCATGATCGGCGCTTCGCACAAGGGGTTACGCATTGTGCGTTGACAGGCGCTACGCATCAGGCGTAGCTTGCTCGTCGCCATGGAATCCGTCGCCGAAATCATCGCTGCACTCGGGGGCCCCACGGCCTTCGGTGTGATCTGCGGGTTCACCAAGAACCCTGCTGCGCGCGGCAGTGACATGCGCCAGCGCGAGTCCATTCCGGTCATCTATTGGCCGAGGATCGTCGAGGCCGCGCAGGCTAGAGGCCTGGCGATCGACAACGACGTGCTGGTGCAGGCTCACTTGATGCGCGAGCGGCCTGACCGCTCAGTCGCCTCGATCGAAGAAGCGGCCGCCTGACATGTTCACGCGCGGCCTCCTCGTTGGCTTGACCCTCTCGGTGCCCCTCTGGGCCGCGATCATCCTCGGCCTTGGCCTCCTGCGTGGCGCCGCCCATCGCGGCGAGCTGCCCGCTATGCCTTGGTCCTCGCGATGAGTGCCGGGCCGCAAGCCGCGGTCGTCTGCGGTCTGTGTGACTGGCGCCTGTCGCTCGCACTGCTCGGCTGTATCCTGGCGCTGTCCGTATTCGGCGCCGGCGTTGTTGTCGGTCAGATGATCGAGCGCGACGTGCCGCCATGCGTCGTCGCGGTGTGGCCGTGAGCGTCGCCGCTTTCCATTCAGCTCGCCCTGGCACCGGCAGACCCGCCGGGGCTCGAGCGCCCCGCGGTGTCATCGCAATGACCCACCGCGGGGTCGCCTTTCGCACGCACACGTCGCTCTTCCGCCAAGTCGAAGACGTGCGCGCGCCTGTAAATGCGGATGATTGTTCTGCGTACCGCATCCCCCTGCATCTGCTGATCCTCTCGGTTGGATGCTGCTCGCCTCGTTGTGAGGCCTGCTGATGTCGGTTGCTACCTCCATGTCCACAGGTCTCTCCGTCGGACCCCCGATGCACACAGCATCGGGGAACGACATGCGGAAGTCTGGGTCCGACGATACCCAAGGATGGGTGATTAAGCCCCAAAGGTGGGTGGCGCAGTGGCGGCAGATTCACCCGGTTAAAACTGCGCAATGCGTCGCTGAATCGATCAACGCCCCTGCGCGCACGGTCGAGAAGTGGTTCAGCGGCGAGGCCAAGCCCTCGGTCGACTACGTCGGCCCGATCCTGAACCGCTACGGGCTCGGCTTCATCGTCGGCGCGATGGCGGCGCCGCTGCCCTGGCTCGACAACCTCGCGCGGGAAGAGCGGAAGCTGAAGCTGCTGGCCGAGCGGCAGGCGATCGACGCCATGCTGGCTGAGGACTGGCAGCGGAGGACCGGCGCATGAGGCCGCTCCGTTTCCATTGCCTGCGCATGCTGGAATGGCTCGCTCAGCTCGACGAGGCGATGGCCAACGCACGGATCCGGTCGCTGATCGCCTACCGGGATCGCCGCGCGGCCGCCGCCCAGCGTTATGGCGCCGCCGCTGATGAGATCTGCCCGCCGGCCGAGTGGGACCCGCGCCGCTGGGATCGCGGCCAGGATCCGCGCAGCGACACGCTGGAGCGCCGGCCGTGACGCGCCCCACCACCCCTTCCCCACCGCTCTGTTCCCAGGAGAGCACCATGTCCGAAGAGATCTACGACCTCACGCCCGGCATCGACACGGCGGTCGACTACACCGTCAACATCGTCGCGAACTACCTGCGGGTGAATCATGTGCCGGCGGCCGACGTGCCGGGCCTGATCCGCGCGGTGCACGCCGCGATTTCCGGCCTCACCCGGGCCGCGGAGCCGCGCGCGGCCGGTGCTGATGCGCTCGACAAGCCGACCACGGCGCAGATCCGCAAGTCCGTGAGCCCGGACGCGATCGTCAGTTTCATCGACGGCCGACCCTACAAGTCGATGAAGCGACACCTCACGGCGAATGGCCTCGACCCGAAGGCCTACCGCGAGCGCTACGGCCTGCCCTCCGACTATCCGATGGTGGCCGCGAGCTACGCCGAGAAGCGCTCTGCCCTCGCCAAGGCCATCGGCCTCGGACAGCACGGCGGTCAGGCGCAGCGCAAGCCGCTTCACGCCGTCGCCTGATCCCACCCCGACCTGATCCCACCCCGCACCTGCGGGTTGGGCGCCGGCCCGGGGCGCGTCCGGGCGAGTGGAGTGCGTAATGGCTGCAGCTCAGCACGGAAACGGGTTCGATCCGAAACGGACCAAGGAATGCGTCGACCGCATCGAGGCGCTCGCTGCGAAGAAGACCGCCCTGCACATGACGTACATGGCCGAATGCGCGGTCATCAACGAGGACATCGGTGACGTCTACGAGGAGGCCAAGACCGCTTGGCACATCCCGAAGAAGGCGCTGAGGACGGTCATCAAGGCGCGCGCCACCGAGCGGAAGCTCGAAGACATGCGCAACGATCTGGACCTTGTCGATCGCGAGAGCTTCGACCAGATCCGGCATGCGCTGGGTGGTCTGGCCGACACACCGCTCGGCGATGCCGCCCTGTCCGGCTCGGATGAATCGAAGGACGGCAAGGCCGGCCGGCAATCGCGCAAGGACCGCAACGCCGCCCTGGATGCGGTCTCAACCGGGAACGGGGCTGAGAAGCTCGCGACCGGCATCAGCAAGCTGAACTGAGCCGGCGGCCGTGACCTACTCCGGCATCATCATGTCGCTCGACCTCGCTGGCAACGCCGGAGTGGGCGAGGGCCGCCCAGGTGGTGTCCCCCGGCTCTACGACGCCGAGCTGCGTCGCGAAGGTGACGACTGGGAGGACACCTGGGGCCGCGCGGTCAGCTGGATCGCGGATCGGCTCGCCATGTACGCGGGCGACAGCGACGACGAGGAGAATCGCTTCGATCCGGGCGTGGTCGAGAAGCTGAACCCGCTCTTCGGGGTGTCGCTCAACCCGACCTCGCTGGAGACGGAGGCGCGGGAGGCGCGCCGGTCCGAGGCGAAGCTGCAGGAGTACAAGCGCACCCGGCTCAACATCTGGAGCAGGGCCGCCGGCAACCTGTTCTCGACCGAACGCTGGGACGCCTGCGGGGACCCGAAGCTGACGCTCGACGCGCTGAAGGGCTACCCGATGTTCGTGGGGGTCGACCTCGCGAGCGCCTCGGATCTGAACGCAGCCGCCTTCATCATCGTGGTGGGCGACGTGATGTACGCGGTGTTCCGCTACTGGCTGCCGGAACGCTCGCCGCGGTTCCAAGACGACCGGTACGCGGACCAGTTCATCGCCTGGGAGCGGGCGAAGCACCTGACGACGACGCGCGGCAGCCACGTCCACCACCCGACGATCCTCGCCGACATCCTCGGTATGGTCGAGGGGCACAACGTGGCCGCCTTCGCCTGCGACCGGTTCCAGGCCGACTACATCATGGGTGCGGTCGAGGAGCGCGGGCACACGGCCTATTCGGTGGCCAAGACCGCGGCGCACGTGACGCGGGCGACGGATGACCTCGTTGCCCGCCATCAGGATCCGGCACGGCTGCAGCACGACGCCAACCCGATCACCTCGTGGATGGCTGGCAACGTGGTCGGCCGATACGACGAGAACGACAACGTCCTGCCGAAGAAGGCCCAGAAGGGCTCGAAGGCCTCCATCGACGGCATGGACGCGCTGATCAATGCCAACGCCGCGCAGCTCGCGCACGAGTCGGGCGTGATCGGCGGCGGCATCAAGGTCGAGAAGCCGAATCCCTACCTCGCGCGCGGCCTCGCCGGCGCGAACTGACCGTTGCCTCGCCACCCTCTGAACGATTGGTCGCCGATGGCCGAGACCGAAGCCGAGATGTGGCAGCGATCGGGCATGACTGCCCAGGACCTGGCCACCGTTTCCGGGCCCGTGCGCGCGGATAGCGCCGAGGGCTGGGACGAGATCGGCTGGTCCGATGTCAGCGACCTGTTGGGCCTCGGCACGCGCGGCGGCCGCTATTTCTACGGCCGGGACGCGGTCGGCATCGCGTTGGCGATCCAGTGCGCGGACGTGAAGGCCCGCGACCTGTCCAAGGCCGAGATGCTGCTGTGGCGCCGGGCCGGCCGCGGCTGGACGATGGTCGACGCGGATCAGCACTGGTTCGCGATGCTGCTCATGACCCGGCCGAACGAGTGGCACACGTGGTCCGAGTTCTGGCGGATGATGGGGCTCCACCTGGAGCTCGCGCAGAACGCCTACGCCTACAAGGACATCGCCACCGACGGCACGGTCCGGCAGCTCATCCCGATCCAGCCGGCGCGGTGCCGGGCTCGGATCTCGACCGGCGGGAAGCTCTTCTACGAGATCTCCGCCGGCACGATGTTCGAGGAGGCGCAGCTCGGCGACGCCTACATGGTGGTGCCGGCCGACCGGATCGTGCACCTGCGCGGGCGGCTCTGGGACGGCCTCTATGGCCTCTCGAACCTCGCGCTGGGCTCGCCGATCTTCGACCTCGTCTCGGCGATCGCGGAGTTCCAAGCCAACATCTTCGGCAACGACGGCAAGCAGCCGATCGTGTTCGAGACCGACACGGCGTTCGACACCGGCGAGAAGAGCGACGCAGCGTTCCGGCGCCTGAAGCAGCAGCTCAGCGACCGCGTGCGCAAGGCCACCGCCAACGGTGACCCGATCCTGCTGGAGGCGGGACTGAAGGCGAAGACGATCGCCATCAACGCGCAGCAGGCCGAGAGCAAGGACAGCTTCAACCAGCAGATCATGCGCGTGTGCGGGCTCATGAATTGCCCGCCGCACAAGATCTTCGCTCTAGAGGCCGTCGCCTACAACAACATGGCGGCGATGAACCGCCAGTATTACAGCGACTGTCTCCACCCAATGTCGCACGGGATCCAGGAGAGCTTCCGGCTCTCGCTGCTGCCGCGCGCCGAGTGGCCGAAGTACACGCCGCAGTTTGACCAGGTCGCGCTCATGGCGACCGATCTGGAGGCGCTGTCGAAGCTCGTCGACATGGCGGCCAAGAACGGACTCGGCACCTTCGACGAGCTGCGCGAGGTGCTGCCGTTCCGCTGGAATCCGCTGAAGGCCGGCGGCGACCAGCGGATGGTGCCGGTGAACATGAGCCTGATCGACGCGGACGGCCGGGTCATCCAGGCCGGCACTGGCCAGAACCCCACGCAGCCGGGCGCAGGACAGGGCGAGAGCCCCGACAACAACGCGGGCAAGGGCGCCGCCCTGCGGCTCGCCTACGACGCGACAGGAGCGGCCTGATGGCGAGCAAGAACGTCTCGATCGACGAATACCTCAACTCGCGCGGCTACGGCGGCGTCGAGCGCAAGCAGTTCGCCCGGGACTCGGGCGTGATCATCAAGGCTGCGCCGTCCGGCCTCGCGAAGGCTCGGTACGACAAGGAGGCGCGCACCATGCGCTTCGTGATGTCGGCCGAGGTCGAGGACCGCGATCGCGACATCGTCGTGCAGGCCGGGCTGAACACCTCCGAGTTCGAGAAGAATCCGGTCGCGCCCTGGTCACATCGCGCCGGGGATCCGCCGGTGGGCACGTGGTCTGATCTGGAGAAGTCGCTCGGCGGCCGGCCGAAGCGCACCGAGGGGACGCTGACCCTGGTGAAGGGCGACGTCATGGCCGACCGCCTTGACGTGCACTTCCAGGCCGGCAGCATCCGCGCCTGCTCCATCGGCTTCATGCCGCTGTCGATCGAGCGCCGAGAGGTGCCGGACGATCAGCAGGGCGGCTACTTCTTCCCCGGTTACATGATCCACGAGGCCGAGCTGTACGAGTGCTCGCCCTGCTGCGTGCCGGCGAATCCCGCCGCGCTGGCCAAGGCCGCGGCCGAGGGCGACGTCCTGGCCCGGGAGACGATCGAGCATGTGCTCGACACGTGGACCCTGGAGAAGGGCGTTATCGTCCCGCGCAAGGCGTTCGAGGACGCTCATCAGCAGTCCGGATCCGAGCGCAAGACGTTCGTGATGGGCGGCGAGCGCTTCGTGGCCTTCAAGGACGCTGCGGGCGATCCGAAGACGACGCATAAGCGCTGCCCGGGCAGGAACGCGGGCGTGAAGGCGGACTGGATCAAGGCCATCACCGCACGGATGGGCGAGCTGCACCCGGGCGGCTGCCAGTGCGGCGCGCACGACAAGGTGGCGTGATGGATGACGAGAAGCCCGTCGAGCCACGCCCGCTGCCGCCGCGGCCCGAGCTGCCGCCGGTGAAGTACCGCCAGCCAGCCGGCTTCAGCATCGGCAACTGGATCTGGCGCAAGTTCGTCGCCCCGTTCTTCGGAGGCTGACGACCAACCCATTCCATTCCGGAATGAGTTCGACCCGAGCCGGCCGGGCCCGCCGCGCATCCCGAAACGAAAGTCCCGACATGACCCGCTTCCTCCGCAGCGGCGCGCTCGCATGCGCGCTCGCCTTCGCCTCCATGCCGGCCCTGATCCCGCTGGCGGCCCATGCCGCCGAGGCCTCCGCCACGGTCGCCCAGCCCGCGACCGACACCGCGGTGGTCACCGTGCCGCTCGGCACGTGGCTGGCCTCCTACGCCGCCGGCATCCAGGAAATCGTTGTCTCGCTGGTGATGGGCCTGATCGCCTTCGCCTGCCGCCGCCTGCCCGCCGCCGTCGGCTCGGTGATCAAGGGCATCCTCACCCAGCAGCTCGTCGAGCGCGCCATCGCCTTCGGGTTCAACACGGTCCAGGGCGCCGCCGAGGGCATGAAGCTGTCGGTCGACGTGCGCAGCACCGTGCTGGCCAACGCCCTGAACTATGCCGTTGCCCATGCGCCGGAATGGTTCATCAAGTGGGTGGGCGGCACGTCGGCGATCCGCGACCACATCATCGCGCTGCTCCCGCAAGATGCTGACGCCTCGCTGGCGCACACCACGCCCACGGCGATCGGCGCGACCACCGCTGATCCGGTCCGGCTCATCGGGTGATGTTCAGCTTCTCAGCCCTGCTGAGTGCGCTGCTCGGCCTCCTAGCGCGGACGTTCTCGGACGTCATCGTGAAGGAGGTCGACAGCCTGCGTCACGATCAGGATCAGCGCGATCTCGGCGCGTCCAGGCAGGCGAACGCCTCCACCGCCGCGGCCGAGGCTGCCGAGGCGAAGGCCCGGGCCGCCGGCGATGCCGCCGCCGACAACGACGACGATCCCCGCGACCTGAGACCCGAGGACGGGACATGACCTGCGTCGGCTTCGCCCTTGGGCTCGCGATCCTGCACTGCGATCTGCCGCCCGCTTCCGCCGTGCCGGTCGCCCGCCTGTGCGAGGTGGCCAAGGTCATCCTCTACTCGCGTCAGGACACGGCGGAGACCCGTCGGCAGCTCCGCTATCACAACGCCGCCATCCGCTCCGCCTGCGGCGCCCGCTGATCACCATCGGAACCGGTCAATGCCGCGAGATCGCATCCTGTCGTTCCTGGCGAAGGCCTGGGCGATCTGGGCCAACGTTGCCGGCATCAGCATCATCGCGCTCGGCGTGGGTGTCGTCGTCGTGCAGGCTCTGTCCGGCCGCAACGCGGTGATCACTGCGAGCAACGTCCGGATCGAGGGCCAGGGCCCGCCGCATCCAGTGATGCGTGTCCCCTACAAGGGCCGGTATCGGTACGTGTACGATTTCGAGCGCCACGAGGCCTGCGCGGGCGAGGTGGTGACCGTCTTCGAGAGCGCCGACCCGGTGTCGCCAGCCGTGGTCACCGTGCGCCGGCCCACCGTGCTCGACGAGGTCCGCGCCTACCCGAACGTCGCGCCCGACAACCCGCTGCCCGATTCCGTGCGCGCCGGCCTCTGGCACGTCTCCGTCTCGATCGTCTCCCACTGCGCCAATCGCGAGTGGACGGATCCGGTGGCGGAGTTCGACATCGAGGTGTCCGGATCATGAGCGACTGGCTGACCTGGATCCTCGGCGCGCTCGGCGTCGGGCACTACCGACCCAGCGCCTACGCGCTCGCCTCCGACCCCATCATGATGATGCTCTTCGTCTCGGCATGGTCCACGACGTCCGTGGCCTGCTTGGCGATCGGCGTGACCCTGATGTGGCGGCGCTGGTCGCATCTCACGATGAGCGCCAACGCCTGCTCGATCTACGGGGCGATGTTCCTACTGATCGGCGTCGATTTCCTGGTGAGCGCCGCCACCGTGTTCATCGCGATCTACCGCCTGAAGGTGGTGATCCTCGGCCTCACCGCCGCCGTCACGACCACGGTGGCCATCCTCACCATCACACGAATCTTCGGTGCGGCACGCGATGACAGGGGCTGATTGTGGATTGGGGACCGCTCGTCACGACTGCCATCTCGGCGTTCGCGGGTATCGTCGGGGCCTTCTTCACGTGGCTTGCGACCCGGCCGAAGAACAAGGCTGAGGCCAACGCGGTCGAGGCGCAGACGGAGCTGACGAGCATCTCCGGCTTCCAGATCCTGGTGCGTGAGCTCCAGGCCGAGCGCGTTCAGCTCATCCAGGTGATCGAGAAACAGGGTGGTCAGATCGAGAAGCAGAGCGCGGAAATCGCAAAGCTGCGGGGCGTGGTTTCGAATCTCCGGAGCGACTTGGACGATGCGCTTGCAGCCTGGCGTCGCGGGGAGCCTGCCCCGCCTCCGAAGCCGAGGGGTAACCGCGCATGAACCTGTTGAGCAAGGCGATCTATGCGTTCATGCCGGCTGCGCCCGCCGGGATCTCGGCGGCACAGCAGACCGCATCCGATCTGGCCAACGTGCTTCAAGAGTTTCGGGAGAAACGCGCGGAAGACTTCGCTCAACTGGCCGACCGCGCCGGTCGAAGCGGCGAGCGCCTTGCTGAAGCGGAACGGGACCGCGATCGGTGGATGGCCTACGCGGAGCAGCTCGAACGGCTCTGCCTGCAGCACGGCATCGCCATGCCACCCGCGCCAGACGAAGGCGCCTGATGCTTTGGACCCATACCGGCGAGACCTTGATGTACGTCGGGATCGGCGTGCTGATCGGCGTCATCATCGCGGGGATTGCGCAGCAGATGCAGGGGCCACCGTAGCTGGCCCGCCGCTTGCGACAGCCCAGTCTTCCTCCCTGAGCCACTTCGCCCCGCCGGCACCGCCGCGCGGGGCTTTTTCGTGCAAATCATCCCCCATTTGCGGGATGATTCAGCGGCAGCCGGGCGATAATCCCTGCTAAGTCATTCCCAAGACGAGACTACCTCAGCCCGCCCGGTTCGCCGCGGCGGGCTCTTTCGTGCTCCTCCGTAGCTAGTTCGCGTTAAGCCGCAGACTCAGTCCGCCTGCGTCGCAGGAAGGCGACAGTGCCACCGACCAAGGCGAGGCCGAGGAAGGCGTTCACCTCTGGCGATGGAGCGCCACCGCTGTTGGCGCCACCCCCTGAGCCGCTACCGCCGGTCGGAGCCAGCACCGCTTGGAAGAAACCGGCGATGTCGGTCACATACCCATCCTCGACGCCGTTGGTCTGATGGTATGCTTGCTGAATATTGATGTTTCCGCTAATTGAATTTTGAGAAACATTGATAGTGTCCGACTGAATTACAATGTTTCCGCCGGTCGCTCCAGGATTGCTAATCCCATTTGTCACAAACCCAGCAAGCATTGAGCTTGATCCAGACGACCCAGAATTATAAATATTACCAAAAGCCACATTCCCCAAGCTAAATGTATAGGATCCAAGAATTGCCGTGCCATTTACAGACGTAATTACCGAATTCTCGTTGGAAACGAAACTGCCGAAGGCGGAAATATTTCCACCGTCAAATGTCGTAATGCTGAAATTATAAGTGTCGTCGGACCTTGCTGCAGACGGAAGGCTAAGTATGACTGCCCCAATAGCCGCACATATCGCCTTTTTGTACTTAATCATCACCTCGCCCCCAATGAGACGCTTATACGGCGCGCCTACACTGATCTGAGCGATATCAGAGCTCCAATTACCTGCCAAGCACGATAAATGATGCTTCTCCGTTCATGATAAGTAATTACTACGCAGTGTGTTGCCTACGGAGCACTGACAAGCTCGGATTTTCCTGTACGAAGATGAATTCTATAGATGTCAAATAGCTGCAAAATTGGGCTTAACCTGAATATGCGTGTCTGCGATCTTGTACGAAGACCAATGACCGGATTGGGGAGGTAGCCACGGCGAGAAGTTGCAGGGCAGCCTCTGCGGATTGGCAGACCAGGTGCGGGAAATATCGTGACTATTGGGCATCCTGATCCGCTACTCGCGTTGCGTATCGGCTCGGCTCACACGCTGGTGAGATCGGACGCTCCCCCGCCCCGTGAGCAGATCGGGGCGGGGCCGGGCGGCGGTCAGGCGGTGACTTCTCGAAAGATTAGAAGAGGAGTTATGCCGTGAGCACCCCCTGGTCGGCCGCCCATATTGCGCGCCATGATTCCAATACGGGCTGCCAGCTGACCGACAAAGCTGCCTGCCACATCTCCGGCGATATCTGCTTCTTCGCGATCGTTGTCGTATTTTTGATCCGGGTCATGCGGGTAGGCATCATAGATACCTAGCATGTTCCATTCGCCGTTTATGATAGCTCCGTGCTTCAATATTAGATCAGATGTTTTTCCAGTGACAAATTGACTTTCAAGACTGCACCAAACGTTTACATCGGTGCCCAACATTCTCATTTGTAAACCATGCGGCATGATGCTCAATAATTCTAGAAGAGCGTCAAGATTCGATGCCGTGGCGTTTGACTGATTCCTTGCGGCAGCACGCCTTTCTGATCGATTGCCTTGTGGCTCGTCATCCATCGAGCTCTTCATCAGTTTCTTGATGGCAGGTTTTTCCCAAGAGTGTCGGAGCATCTCAACATCATATATAAGCATCTGACCTTGTGTAATAACGAACTTGCCCATCTGAGCTTCATCGAGGCCGCGATTGACCAAGCCTCTTTCTTCGGCTTCCTCCAAAAACGACAATGGATTTAGCCATTGTGGATCAAATTGCCTTGTCTGTCCGACCTGCTCAGATTTGGACTTATCTACTTTAGTATTTGAAACTCCAACACTACCACCACCAGAGGAGGTTTCCGCAACACTACGTGTCAGACCAGTGAGATGCCCATATTGATTGAACTGGCTTGAGAACTGAGCAATTCTTCTTGTGTCAACGTAAAAAAAATCATAAACGGAATTTTCTTCGCTTTGGCCTTGCGCCATCCTCCAGCTCCTTCCTGACCTCAGATCGGCGATTTATATCGTCGCGATCAATCTTCTTGAGTTCGTTCAAGGTCGTTTTGTCCGGCGAGCCTTCTGCCCCATCGCTTGCCCGGCCGAGCAAGTGCGAAAAAAGGCGATCGAACGGACCAGCACGTTCGGTCATCGGCTCGCTCCCATTCCACCCTTCATTTCCGCACTGCTCGCGTCGAGCGTATCTCGCCATGCAGGGCGATTAGTCTCAATGTTGCATACCGCTTGCATACATCTGAGCACAGAGCTTTGCGAGCGTTGCCTTAAGCGGACTGCCTATTCCAGCCATCCCCTCACCCGCCAACCTCGTGCCCACCGTCACCTCCTGGCACGGCCAAGTCGAGCGTCTGCCCGGACGCACCTCGCCGTGCCGGCACCGTCGCGCGGCGCCTTTCTCTGCCCAGTGGCGTCAAGGTTCGTTCTTCAGGTGGCCGTGCTCTCCCCCAGGCGCCGCATCCGAAGAGCTGGACCCGTTCACCGCAGCGGGGGCCTTTTTCAACGCCGCTTTCGCATCTCAGCAATGAAATCGTCTAGTTTCTGATTGGTTTGCACGATTTGTTTCTCAACTCCAGTAACGCTTCTGACGATATCAATCTTACTTTCAGAAATCGAATGGACAATTTCTTTCTGGTCTTTTTTTAGCTCTCCTACATCGCCCGATAGGTTGCTCCAAACTACACCCACCAAGCCGGCAATTAATAAGCCTGCCGTTGCGACTATCACTCCCGATACGCTAAAGCGGCCAGTATCACCGTCGCCCGCTCGTGATGGCATTGCGTCCTGGCTCCCGAGATACGAGGAAGATGCCCGCGAAGATATTGTTGTATAGGGTTTAAACCCGCCTTGCTGCGTAGACGAGCTAGAATAGTTGGCGCCGCCTGTTGATCTATTCGGGATATCAGTTGGCATGCGGCCCACCAGTGCCAGCTGCCTTTCGCGCATTGTCAATATCGGATTGAGAATACACCCCATCCCCGAGAAGTCTTTGCACATTGCTTTCGAGGAAAGCGTACAAATTCAGGAGCACATCGTTGCCCATCACGAGCTGAACCGTCGGCTGGTTCGTTGAAACACCTGTTGGATCGGTGTCAAAAACTGTCCTAACGAAAGTCAATTTTGATATGTTATTCGTGCTGGAACAATTTGTCGCCAGATCAACAAAAAATGCCGGCATTGTCTCAGATGGTATGGACATCGTCTCACCTGGCGTAAATCTGTGGGGATTAAATTAGGCGAGGCGGCGTTAGTTCGGCAAGGTTCCCGAGCGAGTTATCGAGACCGTGATGCTAGTTTGATACAGGCTGAAGTTGCGTGCTGGGCGAGCTTGCTTCAGCCGCCTGAGGGGCCGGACGCCTAGCCTGCCGAGTTTCAAAATTGCGCCCTGCCCCCACATCTCTCCGCTTCATCCTCCACCGCGCGCCGCTTCTTCGTGGCGACCAACTCGTCGAGCCACGCGATCGCGCTCTCGTGGGCGAGCGTAGCCCTGACGTCGCCGAGCGCCTGCCCGATCTGCCAGCGGTGCCAGGCGCGTACATCCGAAAGCGCCTGCAGGTAGCCCTTCTGCTCATCGGTCACAGCTAATCCGCCCGCACCTCATGCCGCCCGAGCTGGGACAGCAGGTAGCGACCGGCGTGCGTCAAGTACCACGCCGACCGCGTGCGTCCTGGGCCGCGGGTCACGCGCGACTCAACCAGCCCCATCTCGACCAGCATCGGCATGACGGACGGGTGAGCCTGCAGCCGGAGGCCGCCGGGATTGGCCGCCACCGCGCGTAGGGCCTTCAGCGCGAGGCCTCGGACCGGAGCGTGCGGTTCGGTAGGCATGCCGGCGGGCTATTGCAGCGTCCCCGGCGAGTCCATCACGCCCAGACGGATAGCCAGAGCCAAAAGGTCGCTGTCGGTCAGCGTCTCGCCGTCGACCAGCCAGAGCGCGAAATCGTCGCTCCAGGGCTCGACCTTCTTTCCGAGCAGCCGGAGCGCTTCCGCGGCCTCAGGGACCGGGTCGGGCTCGTCCGTGCTCATCCCTTCACCGGGTGCGCCAGCAGGACCGCGGTCCGGACCATGTTCCGCTTCCAGGCCGCGTTGTCGGTCTTCAGCGCCTCGGCCGCGCGCTCGTTCGTCCGGAGCATCTCGACGAGGTCGAGGGTCCAACCCTTCGCGAGCGGATAGGCCTCGGCCGCAAGATCGGCCAGCACCGCGTCGACCGCGGCATCGATCTCCTCATCGGAGATCTCGGCGGCCTTGCGCAGCTCGGAGACGGTGGGGTTGGTGGCCATGCCCGCCTGCGTATCGCGCGAGATCTAACGGATTCAGCGAGGTAGCGCCCTCCCCCTGATTTGCGCTATTTTAGGCTCCGGAGGGTTTGTCGAAAAGCGGAGAAAACCCTTATCTGTCAGTGACCGGTTTGCCGCTGTTTTTCGAGCCAAGTAGCTGAAAACATTGGCTTCGACACTGGACTCTGACTCCTCTAGTCCTGGTTCGAATCCAGGTCCCCCAGCCACCGGACATGGCCCGCTCAGTCTCTGACTCGGCGGGTTTTTCATTGCCTGTGCCGTTTAGACACGGCGGCTGCCGATCCGGGCCGGCGCGGCGTACTCATCTCGCGATGTAGGTCCGCGCGTTCGTGAGACCATCACTCGGCGCTTTCGAGGCCTCTCACGGCGAGGGTCGCGGCTCGGCGACACCATCGCCCGCGAACGCCCCCTCCCCGCCGCATGAAAATGGCCTAAGCTCGACATTGACGGGCGTAGCGCCCGAGCCGAACCGGCATGAAGACCGGTCGCCAGCAGAATTGATCACTTGAGGAATGCGCCATGATCGGCCTGATGCAGGACTGGCCGCTGCTCATCCACCGCATCATCGACTATGCCAGGGCCCAGCACCCGAACCGGGCGGTGATCTCCCGCTCCGTCGAAGGGCCGATGCATCGCACGACCTACGCCCAGATCCACGCCCGGGCGCGGCAACTCGCGAAGCGGCTGGACCGCGACGGCATCCGGCCGGGTGACAGGGTCGCGACGCTGGCCTGGAACACGTGGCGCCACTTGGAGGCGTGGTACGGAATTACCGGCATCGGCGCGATCTACCACACGGTCAATCCGCGCCTGAGCGAACAGCAGATCACCTACATCATCAACCACGCGGAAGATCGGATACTCCTCCTCGACCTCACCTTCCTGCCGCTGATCGAGCGGATGGCGCCGGCCCTGCCGAGCATCGAGCGCTTCGTCATCCTGACCGACGCCGCGCATATGCCCGCGACGCCCCTGCGCAACGCCGTGCCGTACGAGGAGTGGATCGCCGAGGCGGATGCGGACTTCACCTGGGCACGCCTCGACGAGAATGCTGCCGCGGGCCTCTGCTACACGTCGGGCACGACCGGCAATCCGAAGGGCGTGCTCTACTCGCACCGCTCGAACGTGCTCCACGCCCTGGTGAACAACGGCGCGGATTATCTGGGGCTCAAGAGCAGCGACGTCGCGATGCCGGTCGTGCCGCTGTTTCACGCCAACAGCTGGTCGCTGGCCTTTCTGGCCCCGATGGCGGGTGCCGGGCTGGTGCTGCCCGGTCCCCGTCTCGACGGCGCATCGCTGCATGCGCTCTTGGAGGAGACCGGCGTCACCATGACGGCGGCGGTGCCGACCGTCTGGCTGGGACTGCTCCAGCACCTCGACGCCACGGGGGCGAAACTGACCTGCCTGCGGCGCGTGCTTATCGGCGGCTCAGCCTGCCCGCGCGCCATGATCGAGCGCTTCGAGCGCGACTACGGCGTCACGGTGGTTCATGCCTGGGGGATGACAGAGATGAGCCCGATCGGCTCGTTCTGCGCATTGAAGCCCGAAGTCTCGGATCTGGAGGGCTCGGAACGCATCGACCTCAAGGTGAAGCAGGGCTACCCGCCCTTCGGCGTGGAGTTCCGCCTTACCGACGATGCGGGCCGGGATGTACCGTGGGATGGCACGACATTCGGTCGCCTCAAGGTGGCCGGCCCAGCGGTGGCCAATGCCTACTTCCGCGACGCGAATCCGATCCTCGACGAGAGCGGCTTCTTCGACACCGGCGACATCGCCACCATCGATTCGAACGGCTACATGACGGTCACCGACCGGGCCAAGGACGTGATCAAGTCGGGCGGCGAATGGATTTCCTCGATCGAGCTTGAAAATCTCGCGGTCGGGCATCCCGATGTGGCGGAGGCGGCGGTGATCGGCATCGCGCACGCCAAGTGGGATGAGCGCCCGCTGCTCGTCATCGTGCCGAAGGATGGCCGGACGCCGGACAAGGCCGATCTCCTCGACTACATGCGTCCGCGCATCGCCAAATGGTGGCTGCCCGACGACATCGTCGTCGTGCAGGAGATCCCCCACACGGCGACGGGCAAGATCCAGAAGACGGCGTTGCGGGAGCAGTTCCGCGACTATCAATGGCCGGGCGCGGGATCGAGCTGACACCCCGCCATAACCGCCGCCCCGGCTCGGCGTGGTGGAAAGGCCGAGCTTGCGGTAAGCTCGTCGCAGAACGCGCCCGGTCGAGCCGAGTGGCCGCGCCGCGCCGCGCAGCCAGGGCCGATCGCGGCGGGACGGGCTCGGAACGGATGAGGCGTCGCACCGTAATCGCTGGGCTGCCCTGGATGCTCGCGGGCCGGCCTATGGCCGCGCACGCCCAGGCGCCGAGCCATGTCGCGGCGCTCTGGCCCTTCGCCGCGGCGGACGCCGAGGGGCGGGCCCTCGCGGCGGCGTTTCGCTCTGCGCTGCGCGAGCACGGGCAGGCCGATCTCCGAATCGACGACCGCTGGGGCGAGGCCGATCGCGCACGCACGCGTGCCCTCGCGGCGGAACTCGTCGCCGCGAAGCCGCGGGCGATCCTGACCTATCTCAGCGCCCAGCTCGCGGCCGTTTCGGAGCTGACGCGCGAGATCCCCGTCGTGTTCGTGGGCGCGTCCGACCCTGTCGGATTCGGCGTCGTGGCGAGCCTGCAGCGCCCGGGCGGCAACATCACCGGGTTCACCCTCTACGAGCCGCCCCTGGGCGGGAAGTGGCTGGCGGCCCTCAAGGAGGCCGTGCCGTCGATCCGGCACGTCACCCTCCTGGCGAACCCGAGCAGCGGCGGACCGGGCGCCAATTTCTACGCGGCGTCCTTCACCGGCGCCGCGACCGCCCTCGGGGTTCGCTCCGCGATCGTCACGGTCGACACCGCCGCCGCCATCGATCCGGTCGTCAGGGATCTGGCCAGCCTGAACGATGCGGGGCTCATCGTGGCGCCAGGCACCTTCAGCGAGGCCAACGGCGACCGGATCGTCGCGCTCACCGCAAGCCACCGGATCCCGACGGTCTTTGCCATCCGGCGTTTTGCCCATCGCGGCGGCCTGATGTCGTACGGCCCCGATCCGGCCGAGGCGGTCCGCCGCGCGGGCGGATACGTCGATCGGATCGTCCGCGGCGACAATCCCGCGACCCTGCCCGTGCAGGCGCCGACCAAGTTCGACTTCATCGTCAATCTCAAGACCGCGCGGAGCCTGGGCATCGCGATCACGTCGGCGCTCCTCGCGCAGGCGGACGAGGTCGTGGAATGACCGCGGCCCGCACTTTGGCCGCGCCTCCGGAGGCGAACAGGACGTCGCGATGGCTGCGCCTGCGGCTGTCGGGGAAGTTCGCCGTGGCCTTCGTCGGGCTGGTGACCCTCGTCCTGCTCATCAACGGCGCCGTCGACCTCACCCTCAATTTCGAGGAGGCGCGCCGGAACGCCATCGAGGTGCAGCGTGAGAAGGCCCGGGCCGCCGCCGAGCGCGTCGAGGCGTTCCTCTCCGAGATCGAGAACCAGATCGGCTGGACCACGCGGGCCGAATGGCGCCGCGTCTCGCCGGAGCAGCAGCGCTACGATTTCATCCGGCTCCTGCGCCAGGCCCCGGCGATCACCGAGGTCGCCTATATCGATCCGCAGGGCAAGGAACAGCTGCGCGTGTCGCGGCTCGAGCCCGATGTGGTCGCGAGCGGCAAGGATTTCGCGACGGCGCCGCGCTTCACCGAGGCGATCAAGGACAAGACGTGGTTCGGCCCGGTCTATTTCCGGCGCGGCTCGGAGCCGTACATGACCGTCTCGGTGGCGCATGCCGGGCGGGATCCGGGCGTGACCGTCGCGGAGGTCAACCTGAAACTGATCTGGGACGTTGTCAGTGCGATCCGGAACGGCGCGGACGGCTACGCCTTCGTGACCACGGCGACCGGTCGGCTGATCGCCCATCCCGATCTCAGCTTGGTCCTCCGCGACACTGACCTGTCCAGCCTCCCCGAGGTCGCCGCCGCCCTGCCGGGCAGTGCCCGGAACCAGGATTACGGGATCACCCGGGGGATCGACGGCGGGCTGATACTGGCCGCGCACGCCACTATCCCGCGGGTCGACTGGATCGTCTTCGTGCAGCTGTCGCTGCGGGAGGCGATGGAGCCGCTGATCGACTCCATCATCCAGACCGTCTCCCTGATGGGCCTCGGCGTGCTCATGGCGGCGATTGCCGGCACCTTCCTGGCGCGGCGCATGGTCGTGCCGATCCGCCAGTTGCAGGACGGCGCGGAGCGCTTCGGCGCCGGCGACCTGTCGGAGCGGATCGAGATCCGGACCGGTGACGAGATCGAGACCCTGGCGCGCCGGTTCAACCTCATGGCCAGCCGGGTGCAGGAATCCTACGAGACCCTGGAAGCGAAGGTCGAGGAGCGCACCCGCGACCTCAACAGATCGCTCGACGATCTCCAGAGAGCGCAGAGCCGCCTCGTCCAATCCGAGAAGCTCGCCTCGCTCGGCCAGCTCACCGCGGGCATCGCCCACGAGATCAAGAACCCCCTGAACTTCGTGAATAACTTCGCGTCCCTCTCGAGCGAGCTGGTGGACGAGCTGCAGGACGTGCTCAAGCCCACAGCGCTCGACCCTGGGACCCGCGAGGAGGTCGACGAGCTGGCCGGCCTCCTGAAGAGCAACCTCGACAAGGTGGTCCAGCACGGGAAGCGCGCCGACTCGATCGTCAAGAACATGCTGCTGCACTCGCGAACCGGATCGGGGGAACACAGGCCCGTCGAGATCAATGCCCTGGTCGAGGAGAGCCTCAACCTGGCCTATCACGGGGCCCGGGCGGCCAAGCCCGGCTTCAACGTGACCCTGGTCCGCGACTATGATCCCGCCGCCGGGATCGCCGACATCTATCCGCAGGAGGTCACGCGGGTGCTTCTGAACCTGATGTCGAACGGGTTCTACGCGACCGAGAAGCGGGTTGCCGGCGCCGAGCCGGGCTACGCGCCGACCCTGTCGGTCGCCACGCTGGACCGCGGCGACAGCGTCGAGATCCGCGTGCGCGACAACGGGACCGGCATCCCCGAGGGCGTCAAGGCCAGGATGTTCGACCCGTTCTTCACCACCAAGCCGGCCGGCGAAGGCACGGGTCTCGGCCTCTCCCTGAGCCACGACATCCTGGTGAAGCAGCACGGCGGGACGATCGACGTCACCACCGAGCCGAACGCGTTCACCGAATTTACGATGACGCTGCCGCGTCGGGGCGCCAAGGTACTTGAGCCGGAGCAGGGCACCTCGACCGAGTCCGGGAGCCCGCCATGACCGTGCTGATCCTCGTCGTCGACGACGAACCCGACGTGACCGACCTGTTCCGGCAGCAGTTCCGCCGCGAGCTGCGTGCCGGCCGCTTCGAGATGGCCTTCGCACACTCGGCGCCGGAGGCGCTCGCCTGCGTCAATGCCTCGGACGGCGCGAGCCTCATCCTGATGTTCTCGGACATCAACATGCCGGGCATGACCGGGTTGGAACTCCTGCCGCTCGTCCGCGCCGCCCGGCCCGATGTGCCGGTCATCATGATCACGGCCTACGGCGACGCCGAGACGCGGGAGAAGGTCCGGGCCGCCGGGGCGGCCAACCTGATCACCAAGCCCATCGACTTCGCCCTGCTCAAGGCCGAGATCGACCGGCGGCTGGCAACGATCGCGGGGTCCGCATGATCCCCGGACTGCCGAGTGCCAAGATCCTGGTGGTCGACGATGAGCCCGACCTCGAAGCCCTCATCACACAGAAATTCCGCCGTCAGATCCGCCAGAACCTCGTGACGTTCGTCTTCGCGCATGACGGGCACGAGGCGCTGGAGCGCCTCGCCGAGCATCGTGACGTCGATCTGGTGGTGTCCGACATCAACATGCCGCGCATGGACGGGCTGACGCTGCTCGCCAAGCTCCAGGACCTTGCGGACAGGCCCTCGACCATCATCGTCTCGGCCTACGGCGACATGGCCAATATCCGCACGGCGATGAACCGCGGCGCCTTCGACTTCCTGACGAAGCCCATCGACTTCGCCGATCTGGAGACCACCATCGAGCGGACCCTGCGGCACGTGGAGGCGCTGCGCGAGGGGCGGCGGCGGCAGACGCTGGCGGAGCGCGCGCACGCATCCCTCGCGCGCTACTTCTCGCCGAACCTTGCCGAGCAGCTGGCCGGCGACGCGTCGGGCCTCGAACTCGGCGGCCACCGGCGCGACGTGGCCTCCCTGTTCACTGACATCGCGGGCTTCACCAGCTTGGTCGAGAGTCTCGATCCGGCACTCCTGGCCGAGATCCTGAACGGCTATTTCGCCGAGATTACCGATCTGGTCTTCCTCCACGAGGGGACGGTCGCCAAGATCGTGGGCGACGCCATCCACGTCCTGTTCGGGGCGCCGGGTGACCAGCCGGACCATGCCGCCCGGGCCGTGGTCTGCGCCCTGGCCCTGGATCAGACCGCCGAGGCCTTTCGGGCGCGGTGGCGCGAGCGCGGGATCGAGATCGGCGCCACTCGGATCGGCGTCCATGCCGGGCCGGCGATCGTGGGGAATTTCGGCGGCGGCCGCTACTTCGACTACACGGCCTACGGCGACACCATCAACACCGCGGCCCGCCTGGAGAACGCCAACAAGGCCTTCGGCACCCGCATCTGCGTGAGCGAGAGCGTGGTGATCCGTGCGGGAGAATTCCGCGGCCGTCCCCTCGGCGATCTCCTCCTGCGCGGCAAGCAGGAGGCGCTGCGCGCGTTCGAGCCGCTGGCCGAGGCCTCTTACGACGACGACGCGCTGGGCCGCTACCGAGAGGCCTTCAACCGGCTCGAAGCGGGCGAAGCCGGCGCCCTTCCGGCCTTCGCCGGCCTCGTGGGCCTGCGTCCCGACGACGGCGTCGCGGCCTTCCACCTGAAGCGCCTCCTCAATGGATCGAGCGGGACGCGAATCGAAGTCCGCTGAGACCGGCTCGACCGCCTCGACCCGCAGGCCTCGATGATCGAAAGATGGGAACCTCGGTTGGCGATCCCGGGCGGGGGCCCCGGCCGTCCCGCGGGCAGGAGACGAAGGCATGAGGCGGCGCGACGTCATCGCCGGCCTGGGCGGCGCCGCCGCGTGGCCTGCCGCCGGCCGGGCGCAGGCCGGCGGGCAGCGTCGGCTCGGAATCCTGTTGGTCTACGGCGCGACGCACCCCGACACGCCGGTCATCGTCGAAACCTTGAAGGAGAGCCTGCGCCGGACCGGCTGGATCTGGGGCGAGAACCTCGCGGTCGACCTGCGCTTCGGCGACGGCGACGCGGATCGGATGCGCCGCGAGACGGACGCCATCCTCGCGGGAAAGCCGGACGTCGTCCTGGCACAAGGCGTCGTCGGCGCCACCGCGCTCCAGCAGGCGACGAAAACCACGCCGATCGTGTTCATGATGCTGCAGGATCCGGTGGGTGCCGGCTTCGTCTCCAGCCTGGCACACCCGGGCGGCAACCTCACCGGCGTGACAAACTTCGACTTCACGCTGGTCGGGAAGTGGCTGCAGCTCCTGAAGGAACTCAGCCCGAGCGTCACCCGGGCGCTGGCCTTGATCAATCCGGACTATCCCGCGCGGCTGGCGGGCTACGCGGTCGAACTCGCCCGGATCGCCCCGGAGCTGGGTCTGGTCGCGCAAATTGCGGGCGTGCACGACGCCGCCGAGATCGAGCAGGCTGTGACGGCCTTCGCGCGGGAGCCCCATGGGGGGCTGATCGTGCTGCCCGACGCCGTCACGGGCGTCTACGGCGCCCAGATCATCGCCCTGGCGGCTTCCTGTCAGCTGCCGGCGGTCTACGCCTACGCGGCGCAGGTGCGCATGGGCGGGCTCGCCGCCTATACGACCAGCGTCGTGCAGGACGTCCAGCGGGCGGCCGGCTATCTCGACCGGATCCTGCGGGGCGCCGCGGCCGGCAATCTGCCCGTTCAGGCCAGCGACCGCTTCCTCACCGTGATCAACCTGCACACGGCCGCCGCACTGAAGCTCACGATCTCGCCCTCGCTGCTGGCCAAGGCTGACGAGCTGGTCGATTAGCGCGCACCGTGGAGGCGGAGATCGGCGTGGCGTGGGGAAGGCATCACAGCAACGGTTTCAGGCCACGCCCCTCAGCAACGACCACAATTCAGGCCACCCGCGTGCCGTCGTGGGGATGTCATGCATCTCGGTCGGGGAACGCTGATCCTTCGACCCCCGCCCAGTCATCCCGGGGCCGCGCAGCGGAACCCGGGATCCAGAGCCGCCGAGCGCCAAAGCTGTGAACCGTCAGCGGTTCTGGTTTCCGGGCTTGCCTTCGGCACGCCGGAATGACGAAGCGGGCGCGGGGAGAGCAGCGCAACCCGGCGAACGGTGTAAGCCCGTCTCATCCCGTGGAAGGCTGAGGCGCTGTCGCGTACTGTGACCGGGGCGTCGCGGCGAACGACGTCGCCGCGACCGGGGGTGACGTCAGCCGAGGGCCGGGAGACGGCCATCCGGCGAGTAGCGGTCGATGGCCGCGGGGAGATCGCGCGAGAGCCGCGTCAGCAGTTCCGTGCGGCTCAGGCCGGTCCGCTGCTCGAGGACGGCTAGGGTTTCGGGACCGATGGCGCGCTCCAGGTCGGTGGTGGGCATGTCACGGTTCGGCCCGTGATCGATCCAGGATTGCGCCGTCTCGGCGTGGCCGCCCTTCGTGAAGTGCTCGATCAGCTCGCCGAGACCGCCCGCGATCAGGCCTCCCACTCCGGCGCCGCCGGCACCGCCGAGCAGCCGCTCGAGGTTGGCCGGGATTGCCGGACCGGCACCCGGAGAGCCTGCCGGGACCTGCGGCACGGGAGAGCGGCCGGGCTCCTTGCCGTGGGAGCCGAGCCATTCGGCAATCTTGTCGCGGTTCTGGTAACCGGCCACGGCCAGCAGACCCAGCAGCGCGGTCATCGAGGGGTATCCCTTGCTCATCGTATGCCCTTCCCTGAACGGGCTCTCCGGCCCGAGGTGACGCAGCGGTCGACCGATCGCCGCTCCATTACTCCGCCGCCGCGGAGATCTTTGCCGCCACCGCCTCGGCCGATGACGACGCGTCGTCGTGCCGACCGGTCGCGATGGCGCGCTTGACCGTCGAGCGGGACGCGTCGATGGCGATGGACGCGGCCGACATGGTCCGGGCCTCGGTCGGGCGCTCCAGGGCGTGCTTGGCGATATCCCCGGCCAAGTCGTCGATCTCCCGCGCCAGGGCGTGCAGCCGGTCGCGGTCCTCCGTGTTCTGGGCCTCGTGCCGGATCGCCAGCAGGCGGTCGGTCGCCTCCTCGACGCGCTCCCGGCGCAGGCGGGACAGGCGCTGGCCGATCCACGCCAGGGCCGAGCCGATGCCGCCGCCCAGGAAGGCGAGCAGGTAGATCCAGGTCTCGTAGCGCTCGATGAAGCTCTGCTGCTCGCGCTCGAAATAGTCGACCGCCCCCGGATGGATCGGAAGCCGGGCGCTCGTCGCGCCGACCGTGCTGTCGTAGGCGGGCGCCACGACGTAGTCGGCCGCCGGCGTGACGTTCGCCATGCCGCTGCGCAGCTCGAACAGGTGCTGGGTCACGTCGGCCGCCACCGACCGCGGCAGGTTCGCGCGCGCCATCAGCCGGTAGGACGCTCCGACCGTCCGGACATCGGATTCCGGAACCTTGGGACTGCCGCCGAAGGTCTCGGCCGGCATGGTCACGGCCTGGAGCCGCGGCATGCGGGCGACGAACGCGTCGGCGTTCTCCATGTCGACGAACGATACCTTCCGGTTCCGGCTCGCCGCCTGGACGGTCTCGATGATGCGCTGCGCCGTCGGCGCGGTCGGCGCGATCACCGAGATCACGGCGTCGACGCGCTTGCGGGCGAAGGCGGCGGCGAGGTCGGCCTCGGCCATCTCCACTAGGGCGACCTGGCGGAGCCCCAGCGGGGCCTCGGGATCGATCGTGACCAGCGTCAAACCGTAATGGCCGAGAAGCGCGCGGATCAGCGCCTCGTCGGCGTCCCGGTGCGCCAGAATCGCCAGACGCTTCCGGTCGAGATCGGGAAACCGATCGATCCCCGAGACCTCCGGCGCCGCGATGATCATCGCCTGATCACGGAGGATGGCCAGCGTCAGCCCGTTGTCGGGTAAGTCCACGTCCGGCCGCACCACCGCGAGGTCGGCGCGGCCGTCGCGCAGGGCCTCGGCGCTGTCGCGCACGTCGTCGAAGGGCAGGATCCGCAGGCGGATCTCCTTGTGGCGCTTGGCCACGGCATCCGCGTAGGCCTGGATCAGGGCGGGCTCGGTCCCGTCGCGCGGCGCGACCGCGACCGTGAGCACCGTGGCGCGCGAGGCCCAGTAGGCCACCGCGGCGCCCGCGCCGAGCAGGATGGCGAGCGCCAGGAAGATGAACTCCCAGCGCAGGAGGAGCCCGGCGAAGGGCTTCACCGCGGCGATCTCGGAGCGCCGACGAGGCGGCGCTTACGGCCGGCCGGGCCCGCGCGCGCGGCCGTAGCGGCGGCCGACATAGGCGATGAGCTTCGGCACGATGTAGGCCGCAATAATTTTGCGCAGCATGATTGTTTCTCCTCTCAGCGGGTGCGGCGGACCAGCCAACCTGTCGCGAAGGCTAACGCGGCGAGGCCCATCAGGCTGCGCGTGCGGTTGCCATCGACCGAACGCATGGCCCGCCGGCCATAATCCGCGCCGCGACGCCCGACGCCGCGGACCAAGTGACGTCCGTCGTCGATCAGGTGGTCGGCGCGGTTCCGCGCCTCGTGAGCGAGATGGCGCCCGTCGTCGGCGAAGGTCTCGGCGCGGCCGCGGGCGCGGCCGTAGGCGTACTGCGCGCCACCGGCCACTTGATTCACCGCCCCGCGGACCTGGCGGGCCGGATCGCCGGTCAGGCCGCCCAGCGCGGTCTGCGCGCGACCCTTCAGGTGGCGGGACGCGCCGCGGATCTGGTCGCGGTTCATACGGATCTCCTGCGTGATGATGCTCGGTTGAGAGGAAAGAGACGGCTCCCGCGGCGGCGCGTGGATCGACGCCGCGGGAACACCTCAGTGCTTGCCGGTGATCTTGTCGGCGAGGTTTTTGGCGCCGTCCTTGACGTCGCCGACCGTCTTCTGCGCCTCGCCCTTCAGCTCCTGCGCCTTGCCCTCGGCCACGAGCTTGTCGTTGCCGGTCGCCTTGCCGGCCGCCTGCTTCACGTTGCCAACCGCCTCGTTGGCCAGACCCTTGAGCTTGTCGGTGGTGCTGCTCATCGTGTGCACTCCTGCTTCGCGTGAGACCGGATGCCCCGGCCGGTGGTGACCCCCGCCACCCGGCGGGGGTCGATGAACGGGTGTTGGAACGGTGAGGGCGCTCAGGCGCGCCGGGCCTCGTAGGCGCCGAGCAGGGTCGCGGGCTTCGGAGCGCCGAGGCGGCCGCCGAGGAAGGCTGCCAGGGCGCCCAGGACCAGCGCGAGCGCGGCATAGAACGCACCCTGGGTGGCGGCCGACTTGGCCGTCACGGCCGCGGCCTCGGCCTTCTGCTTGGCGGTGGCGACTGCCTGCTCGTACTGCTTCTGGTAGTCGTCGATCTGCGCCTTGGCTTGGTCGGGCGCGATGCCCTGGGCCTTGGCCAGTGCGTCGGCGGCGCGGGTCTTGGCCTGCTCCTTCTGGGCCGGGTCACCGGTGAGCACGGCGCGCACGGCCGCTACGGCCGCGTCGCGCGCCGCCTGCGGATCCTGGCCGGCGGCCTGCTCCCGCACCTTCTGCTCGATGCCGTCGAGCGGGTTCGAGATCTTCGAGAGCGACGGCGCTGCCGCCTGGGCCGCCGTCTGCACGGTGCCGCCCACGAGGTTGCCGGCCCCGCCCAGGGCGCCGGAGACGGTGCTCAAGGTCCCGCCGACCAGCCCGCTGGTGGCAGACGTCAGCAGGTACAGCACCACGAGGGTGGTCACCGCCCAGGACACCAGACCGTGCAGGGCGGCCGCGCCAGGCAGCGGCTTGCCCGAGAGCCGTCCGGCTATCAGGCCGCCGGCCAGCGAGGCGAGGATGCCCGAGGCCACGAACCAGATACCCGCGCCCATCGAGACGGTGGAGGCGGACGGGTTGTCGGCGGCGGTGGTGCCGACCGAGGCGAGGCCGACCCCGACGCCGACGAGGTTGACGATGACCTGGGTCACGAGGGCTGTGACGGCGCCGGCGAAGATGGCGCCCCAGGACACCTCGTTGAGCAGCACGGCCCGCGTGTCGGCCTGGGCCGTTCCGGTCGCCAGGGGGGTGGTCGTCGTCTGGATGGTCACGCTGTCACTCCGGTTGGTAAATCGTTCGTGGTCGTGGATCTGTGGCGGCTCAGCCGCGGCTCAGTCGCGTTTGGCGCTGACGAGCAGGCCGAGGCCGAACCCGGCCAGGCCGGCGATGAGCAGAGAGGCGAGCGGGTATTCGGCGACCTGATGGCTGACCTCGCGGGTGCCACGGCGCAGGTAGTGCCCACCCCGCTCGTAGGCGTCCTCGGCGTAGTCGTAGGCTTCATCCGCGGCTCGGCGGACGGAACGCTCGGCACGCACGTATCGGTCCTCGATATCGCCAGATCCGATGACGTCGCCCGCGGCGTCGCGGATTCTGTCGCCGGTGTCACGCACGGTGTCCTTGGCCCGCCCGTAGAGGTTCTCGGCCTGTCCAGCGGCCTCGCGGGCACGGCCTTCCAGCGAATCCCGCTTCGAGCCGGTCAGGTCACCGACCGCACCCTGCACCTTGCCGCCGAGTTCCCGGGCCGCGCCCGTGATCCGATCGGTGTCCACCATGTCGTACTCCTCTGATGTGTTGTGGGACGTGTGTGGCGCCGCGCCGCGAGGCGCCGCAGGTTTCGGTCAGCCGCGCTTGCGGCCGCCGGGCTCGGTCTCAGCGGGTTGCGACGGACCGGAAGCGCGCTTCTGGCGCTTGCCCTCGGCCTCCGCCCGGACATCGCCGGTAAGCTTCCCGATGGCTTCCTTGATCGATCCCTTGCGGCGATCGACGGAAGTTGAAGATTTGTCGTCGGTCACGGGCGCCTCGTCGTTTCTGAGAAAACCCTCACTGACCGGAAGATGTGCGCTGAGCATGCGCTATCAATGGTTCATATATACCGGTACGTTGATCTTTATGCGTCTGTGAGGTTGAGCGGAAATCCGTTCTCGCGGCCCCAGACCACAGCCTCGCTGCGCTTGTGGATACCGAGCTTGCGGTAGAGCGCGGCGCCGTGATTGCGCACCGTGTTGCGCGACAGGCCGAGCTTGCGCGCGATGGCGTCGTCGTCGAGGCCGGAACAGATCAGGTTCAAGATCTGCCGCTCGCGCACCGTGAGGTTCGGCACCGAACCGTCCGCGTGCTCCCGCCCGGGACGGCGCAGATTGGCCAGCTTCTCGATGAGGCCACGGCTGAACCAGGATGTGTCAGCCATGACCGCCTCGATGGCGTCGAACAGCTCGCGCTCGGTGTGCTTGCGGGCGGTGATGTCCTGCAGCACCAGCAGGACGAAGTCGGAGTCGTTGATGCTGACCCGCTCGGCCGAGACCAAACAGTCGAGGTTTCCGCCCCCGTCATGGCGCAGGCAGACCTCCACGCCGAAGACGTAGCCGTGCCGCTCCAGCGCCGCCTCGAATTGCAGGCGCTGCGTATCCGAGACCCACAAGCCGGCCTCCGTGAGGCTGCGCCCGACGATCCGATCCTCGCCGAGTCCGAAAATCCGGCTGAACGCCTCGTTGACGCCGGTGACGTGGAAATCCTCGGCGCGCGCCAGCACGGTCGGCACCGGCGTCATCCGGAACGCCTTCGCGAAGCGCTCCTCGCTCTGGCGCAAGGCCGTCTCTGCCTTCCGGCGCAGATCCAGGTCGGCGAAGGTGAAGAGCATGCAGGGCTCGTCGCCCATCTCGATGCGCTGTCCGGCCACGATGACGAAGCGTGAACCGCCATCGGGGAGTTCGAGACAGGCCTCCATCTGCGGGATCGTGCCGCCCTCGTTGAGGCGCGAGACGGCGAGGTCGCGGTTCCGGGCCGCGGCCAGGACATCGACCTCGTAGACGCTGCGGCCGATGACGGCATCGCGCGTGTGTCCGGTCATCTCCAGGAAGCCGTGGTTGACCTTGACGTGGCGCAGATCGGAGAGTCGCGTGATCACCGCCGGCGCGGGGTTGGCGTTGAACGTCGCCTCGAAGCGCTCCTCGGCCTCGAACTGGTCGGTGACGTCCTTGAGGATCAGCGCCAGACAGCTCGGATTGCCCTCGCGATCCGTGGCCACGAGGCTGCGCAGGGAGTGCACGAAGTCCTGATCGGGCTTGTCGGCGCGGCGGACCTCGACCACGACGTCGTGGAACCGTTCGCCCGCCACGACGCGCTCGATCGGATAGTGGTTGGGCGTGACGTTGTTGCGGTAGCGCAGGGCGAAACGTTCCCGATAGGCGTCGACGGTCTGACCGAGTTCGTCGAGACTTTCGGCGCCGTGCATCGCGAGCGCGGCCTCGTTGGCGTAGGCGATGGTCTGGTCGGGCTCGACCAGGATCACGCCCTCGCTCAATCCGGCGATGATCTGCCGAAGTTCATGCCTGTCGACGCCCGCCGTCACGCCTGCCTCGTCCTTTTGCACCGCTGCCGTTCATTCGGCAGCGCGGCACAAACGGATCGTGCGCAAGCGAGTTCCGTGAGAAATAGAATTTTCGTTGGTATACCTGCACCAGCGCCGCTATCGAAAACGACCAACCACAAGTCGCTGCCCGGGCGCCGACGGGCTTCGGGCGTGTCCGGCTCCGACTTCTCAGTCGATGGGAACGGGCTACCCATGCGGTTCTCTGGGCGAGCCGAAGCTGCCCGGCGCGGTCACTGGGCGAGCGCACGCGGGGGACGCCAACGCACCAACGTCAACACTACTCAGAAGTAGTGTTGGACTGTGCCCTATGCACCCAAGGATTTGATGTCGGATCGCTGCATGCCGGTCTGCAGGATCGGCTGCTGAGCACGGCGAAGCACAGATGCGTTTCGCGGGAAGCCACGCCATTGGGATGTGCAGACAGGGCGCCGCTTGCCGTGCGCTCTCGCCTGGTGTGCTGGTCGACGTCGCCGGTCCGGAAATACGGGATCAGCCACTGCTTTGCCCCTCCCCTCGCGGGTAGTGCCCAGCTGCCGTTCGGAAGCTGATGGAGGCGAATTATCAACGCGTTGGCTGTGCCAAGAACCTGCACCGGTCGCGACGGACCCGTGGCTGAGGAGGCTTTGGGACCCCTAAGGTCCGGGCGATCAGTCAGCTTTTTGCCTCTGAGGTCGCACCGGTCCAACGTCCCCTACCCTCTCGCGGTCGGATCTCCATGGCTATCCACTCCACCGCCTCCAGGCCGCGCACGGCCGTCTTGAACACGTACCGTGTGGTTCCTGACGGCAGGCGGGCGCGAGCTCCTGGCCGAGATCGGGTCGAACGGGGGTCGGTCGGGCTGAGCAGAAGCCGAAATCGTGTTCCGAGATCAGTGTTGCCGGATAACCGCACGAGAGGGCTGAACAGCGAGGACTGCTTAGGGCCTCTGTACGCCCGCCGGTTGTAGGAGCAAAAACGACCACGGTTGCGGAAGGAAGCCGATGGCGTCTCGGCGCAAGATTGCGGGTTGGTCGACGTGCAGCTTGGTCCTGCTCGCGACGTGCTGCGCAACCCTCGGGAACGAGATGCCCACGGCACCCGCGAACCCGCCGGCGTCCGAGGCGCATATGGCCCAGGCTCCAGTCGAGCACACGGGCTCCGTGACGCTTAAAGCACTGAGCGTGAAGCCGCTCGGCGTCGATCTGCCGTGGGATCCGCGCGTCTGCATCGGCTGCGACCGCAACAACGGTCCTTCGTCATTTCGCGATCATCGGCGCCATCGCTGAAGAGCATTGGCCGGGCACGCGCGAAGGCCGGACCCGGCTTCGTTCCAAGGAGACGCGCTTCCTGAAAGCGAAGCTTACCCGTGTCGAGCGGCGTTGCGCTGGGTGCCCGCGGAGGAAGCTCGGCTTCTCGATCACCCCCCGGGGCGCAGCCCCGCATGTAACCGGTGGACCAGAGCGTCGCTTTCGGGGTAAGGTGGCCACGAGGTTGATGACCGGTTCATAATAACGCTTCAGGACCCGGGGGCGGTACCCGGCGCCTCCACCAGAAGCATCCTGCCCCGGATACCGCACGGGGACGAGGGCGAGCGTCCGGCGTTGCGGACAGCCCGCTGCCAGGGTGCTTCTGCTGGGGGCGAAACAGGTTCGACTGGGCGGTAAAGGGATCGCGAGTTCTGTCCTGCTCCGGCAGGGTAAGATGCGGCTTTCGGTAAGGACTCGACCGGTTCGGCGCGGGCAACCCCCGTTCCGAGCACCTGACCAAAACTCTAAATGCCAACGACAACGTCGGCATGGAGATGCGCCTCGCGGCGTAATCTTCCGGGGCGTGGGCACGCCTAGCAACAGAACCCGAGGCTTCGGCCTCGGGGCCCGCCTATCGGCACACGCGGCCGAGCCTGCGGGTGATGGTCAGCGTCCCCGAGCCGCGAAGGCCCACACCGGCACGTCGGCGTCTGGCGCGCGGTAGCGTGATAGCCGGCCATCTGGCCGAAGCCGATTCGATCGGCGGTAACCGTCTCGGCCGCGCCGGGTCCCAGGATCAACACGCCGTCGGAATCGCCGCGCAGTGCCCCGCTCGACGGGTGCACGCCGAACAGCTCGGGCGCGGTCCAGCCGAGTCGGTGCGCCTCAGCGCCATTGCCGTTCGATGAAGGTCAGGGCGTTCGTCCGGATCGCCGCCCATTCGGCCGGCGCGTGATACCGGCACGGCAGGGCGTGCTCGGACAGGCGCTCGATTGGATCGCGCCCCCAGGCGACGGCCGGCGGGGGGTCTGACATGGCCGGCGGGGTGCGGCCGATTGGTTGCGGAAACGCACATCAGCCGCTCGGCCCCGCCCCGATCTGTTCACGGGGCGGGGGAGCGTCCGATCTCACCAGCGTGTGAGCCGAGCCGATACGCAACGCGGCTCAGAGACAGGATGACCGCGGCGGGTTAGCGGCCGGTGGCGGCGTCCCGGCGGTGATCGTCCCGGGTCGGGACCGGTCACGACAAAGCCCGTCGCGGCGAGCGTGCGCTCTTGGATGCGATTGCGACGGCGGACCCGCACCAGGACCGACCCTGTTCTTGGCCGGCGTTGCTCTGTCGAAGAGCGGGCGTTCCATACCGCCGCATGGGCCGACTTGCGCGGCGTGTTCGCGGATCATCAATCCTGTTCATTCTGCATGCTATCTTCCGCTTTTGTACCGGAGGAAGCTCGATGATCCGATCCGCCCTCGTGATGGCGCTCCTAGTCACCCCGGCTGTCGCCGCTCCCGCGCACCGGCAGCCCACACCTGCGACTGTCGATCAGTCGAAAGCCGATCCAGCCCGTCCCGCCAGCACGGAGTCCCAGGAAGAAGGATCTCCGGCCGAGCGAGCCCGGATCCGGGACCGGAAAGCGTTCATGCAGCGCCAAGGCGCTTCGGAGGCTAGGATGAAGAAGACGATCGGCGGGATTTGCAGCGGCTGCTGAAGACATTGCCGAAGCCATGGCCCGCGATCAGCGGCGCTTCTACTGGAAGGACCCGACTACACCGCGCCTGCCGCTGCCGCCCGTCACGTCGCGCGCCGTCACGCGGGTCCCTGCTTGTCCGGCCGCGTGGGCGACAGCAGTCTCGATGATCCCGTCAACGCTTCGGGCAGGGCCAAGCATTGCTGAAGGAGTTCGTCACAACAGTCCCGGCAGAGTGCTGCCAAGTATTTTGGTTGAGAGCGACGAACTTGCAGGCGACGTCTGCCATCTGCTGCATGTTCACAGTTGTCGGAATGCAGAAATTATTTTGTTTTGCCAGCGCCGCGCCCTGGGCCAAACCTGCCGCGTAGTAGGCGACGTATAGGCTGAGGTCAGGAGACGCGCACATCTCGTGCAGCCTCTCGCCATCCAAATTTTTGGCGTCGACTGGGGTCGTGAGGAGAGCGAGAGCGAGAACGGCGGCCAGGGGCTTCATAGCTCTGCTGTAGCACGCCCCCATCTGCGGGGCAGCCGATGGCGTGCGACGCGCAACTGTTGCGGTAACTGTTCCGTGACCGGCGCGCCCGAAAAAGCCCGCCGCGGCGGACCGGGCGGGCTTTCCCAGATCGGTGCCCTGAGGGGGGATTGGGCGCCAGATCCAATGCAGAATTACCGCGACCGAGGACTACAAAAAAGCCCCGCGCAGCTGCGCCGGCGGGGCTAAGATGTGCGTCCAAAATTCGAAGGCGCGCCGCGGCGGCTTAAGCCGGCCGGCACCGGAAACGAAAGGCGCTCCGGCCGAAGCCGCGGCGCCGAGGTGGTGCGGCGTACGAGAGAGCCGGCCTTACCTGCGCGGTCCCATCTCCCCGCAGCGAGCCGGCGCTGCTGGCGTCCGCTGGGCCTGCCGTTCGGTGCAATCGGCGACGCAGCCAGGAGGATCGCGGCGCTTGATCGGGACGGTGCTCGCGCGCGGGACGCCGCATCGCAGGGCGCCGCGACGAGCGCCAACGCACACAGCCCGTCCAGCCTTCGGAGCGTCGCCGCCGCGTCCCCCGTTTGCGTGTGTGTAGCGACACGTCCGCGCGCCCTAAAAGCAGATCTGATCCGGCTCGTAACTTGCGCAGAACTGGTCTGCGGGTCGGAGGCGGGCACGATGATTGGTCAGATTGAGACGATGCCGATCCAGCAGCGGGACACCCGTCCCGGCCGAGATCATCTGGTGATCTCATGCTTGGCCATCGGCGGCCTCGCGACGATAGGCTGGATCGGGTTCATGCTGTGGGTCACTTGGCAGATCGCGATAGCGATCGCGGGCATGGCAGCGGCGTAATGGGTGCCTCAGCCCTCTCCAGCGCGCTCTTCGCCGCCTACGCCGTCGCGATTATGGCCGGCTTGGCCCTCGCGCTCCTCGCCAACCAGCGGACGAGGGCCATGCGCACGGTGACGGTCCCCCTACGCGTGGCGACTCTCCGTAGCCGCGGCTCAGTCCTCACCCGGGCTCACATGCTCACGGACACAGCATCGGGAGCCGCAGCATCGACGCGCCGCGCTAAGGGTTGAGCCCCGCATCGAGCTTTCGCACCGCGCGGACCGGGCTTTCGCGCTCGGCCTGCGACCGCGCCTCGATCCGGTGGGACATCCGGCCGACGCCCATCATGGATCGCAGCTTCGCGGTGACGCCGATCGTCACCAGCAGCCCGATCACCAGCGCGAAGACAGTCAGCGTATGCCGGATCGCGTCATCGTACTGGCGCCCGGCATGGATGATCAGCCATCCCACGCCGACGAACGCAGCAGCCGAGATCAACGGGACCATCGGATCAGACATCGCATCATCAACGGCATGAGCGCCGATCGACTTCAGCGGCCGCTCGCCGCGCTCGTCCCGGAGAGCGGCGATGCGGGCCGACGCAATAACGATCCTAATCGATGCTGCCGCGTGCGAAGACCAGCGGCGGTTGATCAGTGCTCTTCTGAAAGCCGCGGATTTCTTGTGGACTTTTCGGCGGGATCTGTGCGAGCCCACCCAGGAGGATCAAAGAGGCGCAGATACATAAGACCGTCCAAAGAACTTGACTGATCGCATCCGCGTGCTTGCGATTGGCGTTCACGACAGCATAGCCGCCAAGCGTGAAGACTGCGGCCGCGCAGGCTGGGCCGATGAGATCATTCAGGCTCATGACTCGATCCTCGCTGAGAATCCGATGCTCTCAACGGCCCGAAGCCGCGTCTTTGACCGGCGTCAAATCTCACGCCGCTCCGCCACGGGCCGTGCCCCCAGCTCCCTCACCACAGAACCAGCGCCGGACACGACGGTAGGAGCATGCCCGCCTTGATTCTGGGCGGATCGAAGCGGCTCGACTTGTTCGCGCGGACCGCAACGCGCTTGGCCTACGACGACGCCGTCGAGACGACCCTGATGTCGCTTGCCGAAAATGGCCCAGCGCAAGAGCACCGGGCCATGGCCTCGTCCGGCGGCGAGGAGCCGGCCGTGACGCCGACGCTGACCGACCATCTGATCGTCGCCGGCCGGCTCGCGCTGCCGATGTCGCGATCGTCCCCTTTGCCGACACCCGTCGGGAGCTGGCTCCGCTCGCGATCGCCGCGGCCGACGTCAGGGCACGGCTCGCCCACGTCCCATGGATCCGGCCGCAGAAGCCGACCGGCGACGAACAGGCAGCGGACGGACCGCTCGATGCGGTGATCTCGAGCGGTCCCCTCCAGCCTCTCCGTATCGGAGCCGAGGAGCGCCATGGCCGACTCGAACCATCAAGCGTGGGAAAGGGCGCGCAGCGAAGCACGACCGGCGCGTGCTCACCTTCTTCGCCAAGACGGAGGGGGCGCGGACGGTTGGGCAGACGCTCCGCTTGACCTGGCGTGTGCTCGACACGCCTGTGGCCGTCGTCGGCGGCCTCATGCGGCCGACGGCGGAGCGAGCCTTCCGCGGCGATGCCCGGACGACCCGATGCGTGACCGCTGCGCCATCGTCGCCGAAACCGGGCAAGCCGCCCTCGCAAACGGAAGCGTCCGCGTCTGACCGACCAGACCGGTGGTTCTGTGGTGACGTCAGCTCGCGAGCGCAGTGTCTGGAGCGAAAACAAATCCGATTTGATTCGGTCGCCTCCAGACGACGCGCGCCGATAGTATTTCGTCGGTCGTCATGAACCTGATCTGGAAAACATCAGGGATGCCGAGGACGCTGTTCACATGCAGCCGCGCTCCGTTCGCGGATAGATCCGCCAACTTGCATGGTATCGGCGGCCCGCATGTCGGCACTATCTCGACCATCGCACTAGTCGCGACGCGCCACTGCCTCCTCAGATCGACCACCAATACCTCCACGGCGACTGCCTGTGGGTTCTAAAATATAAAAACACCGTCTAATGATTCCATAAATCGATCATCGACGTCTTGCAGTAACCAGGATTTTTCTGGGAGCTGAAGAAACGAAATCCACCAGAGCAGGCGCACAGCGTCTTCAAGAATGGCAGGTTTTCACTCCGACGGAGGGAAGCAATTTTGATCACCCACGGCTGCAGTTCCCGCTCGGCCGTCCCGATCCTCAAGGGCACCACGGCGCCGTCGATCCGGGCTGACCGGAAGCGTCACGCCCGGACGGGCAAGCTCTTGCTGCTCATCACCGGCATGCGAACAAGACACTGACGCCGGCCGTGTGAGCGCGGCGTGACAAGGTCGCGCATAACCAGAGCGACATCCCGCTAAGGGCCGTTCGTCGGGGCAGCGCCTGCAGTCGAAGAATCTGCGACGTGGATACGTCCACGCGAGACGATGTCTTCCGCGACTGGTTCAAGATGGTTGCCTTCGGGCGAGCCGGGCATCCGGGCACGGACCGGTTCGAGGGCCGTCCCGATCCGCTGGCAGCCGCCGGCGCCGGCGTCAGAACGACGTCGCGAGGGCGATATGAGCACGGCACGCGTCAGCCTGTGGCTCGCCCGGGCCCAGGGACGATCCGCATCTTCGCCGGCGTCCTGCCGCAGACTGACGACGGTGAGGACTGGTTGCAGGTTCGGTTGCCCTCGCGAGCGTCCCGTCGCCGCCGCCGAGGCTATCGTCTGCGGATCGTCTAACGCCAGACGCCGCGGCGCGAGTACCTCCAGGGAGGCGCAAAACGCCTTTTTCATGCACCTGGCCTTGCTGGCCAGGATCCGGGCCGCCCCGGAGAGGAACGCCGCGGGCTGCGCCGCAACGGAGCGGCTGCCCATGTCGGCGTCAGCCCGTCCAAGCTCGACGAGATGGTGCGCGACGGTCGGATGCCGAAGCGGATCGGCACGGCAGCGTCCGCGCTTCGTTTGGCCGGTGATCCGAGAGCGCAGCGACTGATGCGCTCAGACCGGGTCGTCGGATCGATCGGCGCAGCGACTGCGCAAAGCAACTGCTGCGCGCCTCGCGGAACGAGGCTGCCTGCCGCATGAGCTCATGGATGTCACCGGCCGCCAGACGCTGGAGGAGGTAAAGCCGTGTACCTGGGAAGCGCAGCGCGGAGGGTTCGTCGACAAGGCCGTGAGGCGCTTCGTTAAGCGGCACGGCGGACTCACCGCAAAGGGGGTCCGGAACTCACTTGCGCCTGGACAGTGTCAAAGCTTGAAAAAAATGCGCCGGTGGCGCTCCCAAGGGGAATCGAACCCCTGTTTTCGCCGTGAGAGGGCGACGTCCTAGACCGCTAGACGATGGGAGCTTTCCGGCGGCGCGGGGGTGCTATAGCCACGACCCGCCGGAGGAGCAAGGGCCTTCGCGGGGAAATCCGCTTCGCCGGGTCAGATCGCGTGCGTGCAGAGGTCAGGGTGGACAGGGACGCCGAAGAACGCTTCGGGATCGTGGAAGAGGGGGGCGCGCGGCTCGACCGCGCCCTGGTCGCGCTGTTCCCGGATCTCTCCCGTGCGCGATTGCAGAGCCTCGTCCGCGAGGGACGGGTCCAGCGCGACGGCATTTCGGTTCGCGATCCGGCCCTGAAGATCGGGGCGGGAGCCCGGATCGCGCTGAGCGTGCCGCCGCCAGCGCCCGCCGCTCCGGCCGCCGAGCCTGCGGAACTGCCGATCGTCTATGAGGATGACGACCTCATCGTCATCGACAAGCCGGCCGGCTTGGTCGTTCATCCGGCGCCCGGCCACGAGAGCGGCACCCTGGTCAACGCGCTCATCGCCCATTGCGGGGCCAGCCTGTCGGGGATCGGCGGTGTTCGGCGACCCGGCATTGTCCACCGCCTCGACAAGGACACGAGCGGCCTCATCGTCGTCGCGAAGAACGATACGGCACACCAGGGATTGACCGCCCAGTTCGCCGACCACGGCCGCACTGGTCCCCTGGAACGGGCCTACGCGGCGCTCGTCTGGGGGCTGCCGCAACCTCGGTCCGGCAGCATACGGGCAAACTTGGCGCGCTCCCGCTATCAACGCGAGAAGATTGCGGTCGTCTCCGATGAGGCCGGTCGGCACGCGGTCACCCATTACAGCGTGACAGAGGCCTACCCGGAAGCCAGCTTGGTGCGGTGCCGGTTGGAGACCGGCCGGACGCACCAGATCCGCGTTCATCTCGCCCATCGCGGCCATCCGTTGCTCGGCGATGCCGTCTACGGCGGCGCCTTCCGCACCAAGGCCGCGCGGCTCACACCGACGGCGCGGGCCGCGCTGGCGACGCTAGGCCGGCAGGCCCTCCACGCGGAACTGCTCGGGTTCAGCCATCCTCGCACCGGTGAAACGCTCCGCTTCGAGAGCTCCATCCCCGCCGACATGGCCGCGCTGATCGCAGCTTTGCAGGCGGGCTGAATGGTCGGCCGCCGGCTGTAACCGAGGCCTGAACGCGTGCGAAAGGTCACCGCGGACCGCGTCACTTCGTGACATGGTACGACCTATTCGGCCGGTGGCGCGTTTATGACGACGTGAGTGTCCTCGATCGCTACCGGCTCAACCGGCTTACCTGTATGACATGGGTGGCCGGCAGGGTCGGCTCAAGAGCGGCCCGAGTGGACGGCACTGTTGCCCGTCGCGTCCGCCCGTCAGGGGGACCTAGGTCCAGGAGAATGCCATGGCCGGTACGCTTCCCGTGCTCGCCAACGAAGGTGGCCTCTCGCGCTACCTCGATGAGATCCGCAAGTTTCCGATGCTGGAACCCACGGAGGAGTTCACCCTCGCGAAGAGCTGGCGCGACGCCGGCGATCGCGAGGCGGCGCATCGCCTCGTGACGTCGCATCTGCGCCTCGTCGCCAAGATCGCCATGGGCTACCGCGGTTACGGACTGCCGATCGGCGAGGTCGTTTCCGAGGGCAACGTCGGACTCATGCAGGCGGTCAAGCGCTTCGATCCCGACAAGGGCTTCCGGCTGGCCACCTATGCCATGTGGTGGATCAAGGCCGCGATCCAGGAGTATATCCTGCGCTCGTGGTCCCTCGTGAAGATGGGCACCACAGCGAATCAGAAGAAGCTGTTCTTCAACCTGCGCAAAGCCAAGGGTCGGATCTCGGCACTCGACGAGGGCGACCTCAAGCCCGATCAGGTGAAGCAGATCGCCACCCGCCTCGGCGTGCCGGAGCAGGACGTCATCGACATGAACCGGCGCCTGTCCGGCGACACGTCGCTCAACGCGCCCCTGCGCGAAGAGGGCGAGGGCGAGTGGCAGGACTGGCTCGTCGACAACGCGCCGAGCCAGGAGACCGTGCTGGCGCGCGAGCAGGAGGGCCGGAATCGCCTCTCCGCCTTGCGGGACGCGCTGAGCGTGCTGAACCCGCGGGAGCGCCGCATCTTCGAGGCTCGCCGCCTGGCGGAAGATCCGATCACCCTCGAAGACCTCTCGGGTGAGTTCGGGGTATCCCGCGAACGCGTCCGGCAGATCGAGGTGCGGGCCTTCGAGAAGGTTCAGGAAGCGGTCAAGCGCAACATCGCCAGCCGCGAGCTGCCCCGGGCCGGAATTGAGGCCCGCTGAACGCGGGACCGGCGCGCATTCGCGCGTCGGCCTGCGGGCGGTCGGTCATGGAGGCGGTCACTGCCACGCGTCGAAGGCGCTCTGCATCACCTGGGCGCCTGCGGAGCCCTTCTCGAAGGTCAGGACCGCCCGGCGGCCGTTCGTGTAGCGCAGGGCCAAGTCGAACCAGTTCCTGTGAAGCAGCAGGTCCGTGTTGCGCTCCACGTCGTTCTGAAGGGACGACAGGCCGATCAGGAACAAGTTGTCGCGGACGCGGACCGGCAGTCCCGAAACCGGCGATCCGCGGGCGTTCTGCTCATCCTTCGCCTGCAGCAACCCGACATCCTGAACGGTGCGGACCGGATCCGTGCCGCCGGTCTGGCTGAAGGCCAGGCTGACCGTATGCGAGGCCGGAAGCGTCGCATCGAGATTGCGCTGGATCGTCATGACCAGCGTGAGCCCCGCCTCAGGAATGGTCACCGTCGCCACCACGGCATTCTGGAGCGGCTGTCCCTGCTCGCCGTTCACCGTGTCTAGGCGCCACGTCACCCGACCCGGGCTGCTCGTCGGCTGCCCGCCATCGGCCCCGGCCGTCTCCTCGATCAGCTCGGCGCGCTGGGCGACCGCTATGCTCGGATCGGACGGCGCGGCGGCGGCTCTCGGGGGCGCGCTGCCCTCTGGGCGCGGTGCGGCTTTCGGAGCCGGCGCCGCATCGCCGCCGACGCGGTCTCCGAACTTGGTCTCCCCCTCAGGCTGCTGCGTGTCGGCGGTCTCGGTTCCGGTCGAGGGCAGGATCTGCGGCCGGTCACGGAGGAGGAACGCCGCCACCGCGATCAGGCCGATCACCACCGCCAGCATGCTGCCGACAAAGACGTTGCGCAGCATGCGCGAACGGCCGGTGCGCGGCGGCACCACCTCGATGCGCGGCCGCTGCCGCCCGTTGCCGGCCTCCGTCGAACCGGCGAGGTCGGTATCGTCGGGAGCCGGCATGGCGCCGGGCGCCTCCGGCTCAACGGGTGGCGCGGCCGGAACAGGGCCGGGACGGCGGGGCGCGATGGGTATCGTCGCCTCGCGGGGTTCCGGCTCCGGCCCCGGGCGCGCATCGACGGCTGGCTCGGACTTCGGGTCAGGCGTGCGCGGCGGCTCGAAAGGCGATTTGGCCGCCGGCAGGACCGGCTCGGGCGGTGACGGCTCGGGGATTTCGGCGGCCGGGCTGACTGGCGGCTTGGGCGGCTCAGCGCCGTTCGCGGCGTCGTTGGCGGGTGCGGGCAGGCCACCGTAATCCACCTCGAGGCGCTCGATGGCCGCATCGAGGGCACGCCGCTCAAGGTCGATATCGGCTTCGGAAAGCGGCGGATCGAGCGAGCGGAGCTGGCCGATCAGGGCATTGCGCGCGCGGTCGTAAACCGCCTTGCGCAAGGCAGGCGTGCGATCGGGCAGCGCATCGAGCGCGCGTGCCAGAAGAGGGTAGTAATCGGCCATCGTGCCCTGGTCCGCCCCTTCGACCGCCGTCCGGCCTGACCGGTCGGCGGCCGGAGACCGAGGGCTGCGTTCGCCCGGTCGGGTCGGTCACAGCCATCGGCCGATGATGTCATTGGTCCACCGTCCGGAGCCGTAGCCTTCCGGTGATCGTCCTGATGACGGCGCATGGGCGAGCCCGGCCGCATCCCCCTTCTAGATCAAGCTTGTGCGGGCTGGATATGGGCGGATGGGTCAAGACGATGTGTCGTCAACGGGATAGAGCGCGCGGCGTCAATCCTCGAAGGGGTTGTGCATGAGGATGGTGTCGTCGCGCTCCGGTGAGGTCGACAACAGCGCCACCGGTGCGCCGATCAACTCCTCGATCCGGCGGACGTACTTGATCGCCTGCGCCGGCAGATCGGCCCAGGAGCGCGCGCCCGCGGTCGTCTCGGACCAGCCGGGGATCACCTCGTAGATCGGCTCGACCCGAGCCTGGGCGGCCTGGCTCGCCGGCAGGTGGTCGATGGTCTCGCCGTCCAGCTTGTAGCCGGTGCAGACGCGGATCTCTTCGAAGCCGTCGAGGATGTCGAGCTTGGTGAGCGCGATGCCGTGGATGCCGGAGGTTCGCACCGTCTGGCGCACAAGCACGGCGTCGAACCAGCCGCAGCGGCGCTTGCGGCCGGTATTGACGCCGAATTCGCGTCCGCGGCTGCCGATGGTCTCGCCGATCTCGTCGAACAGCTCCGTAGGGAACGGCCCCTCACCCACCCGGGTGGTGTAGGCCTTGGCGATGCCCAGCACGTAGCCGATCGCCCCCGGGCCGAGGCCGGATCCCGTCGCGGCCTGCGCCGCCACGATGTTGGAGGAGGTGACGAAGGGATAGGTGCCGTGATCGACGTCGAGGAGCGCGCCCTGCGCGCCCTCGAACAGGATCCGCTTTCCGGCCCTGCGCTCCTCGTCGAGCAGCGCCCAGACGGTGTCGGCGAAGGGCAGGATCTTCGGGGCGATGGCCTTGAGTTCGGCGAGCAGCGCCTCGGCGTTCACCTCGTCGATCCCGAGGCCGCGCCGCAGGGCGTTGTGGTGGGTGAGCACCCGCTCGATCTTGGCGGGCAGCGCGTCAGGGTCGGCGAGGTCGACGACGCGGATCGCCCGGCGACCGACCTTGTCCTCGTAGGCCGGGCCGATGCCCCGCTTGGTGGTGCCGATCTTGAGGCCGGCATTGGCGGTCTCGCGGAAATGATCGAGCTCGCGGTGGAGCGGCAGGATCAGCGTGGCGTTGTCGGCGATCCGCAGGGATTCGGGCGAGACGTCGACGCCCTGCGCCTTGATGCGCTCGATCTCGTCGACGAGGTGCCACGGGTCGACCACGACGCCGTTGCCGATCACCGACAGCTTGCCGCCGCGCACGACGCCCGAGGGCAGAAGCGCGAGCTTGTAGGTCTTTCCATCGATGACGAGCGTGTGACCGGCATTGTGTCCGCCCTGGAAGCGGACGACGATGTCGGCCTGCTCGGAGAGCCAGTCGACGATCTTGCCCTTGCCCTCGTCGCCCCACTGGGCGCCCACAACGACGACGTTGGCCATGCCTGCCTGCTTACCCGCGACGGAAACCGGGACGCCGACGCCCACGGGTGCAGGCGGCGTACGTCGTGAGCCGTTTCCGCGATCCGGGCAGCGAAATCAAGCAATCCGCCCGCATTGCCGCCCTTCGGCCGGCGCGAGGCGGCTATTTCGCCTCGGTGCCGGGCGCCCGGCCGGGTAGTTCCTGCGGCTTGATCACCGGCATGGAGCCGGACTGATCCGGTTTCACCACGGTGCCGGTCGTGCCGGAGTCCGGCGGCTTGATGACCCCGTCGTTCTGCTGGAGCTTGTCGCTCAGCGACTGGTCCTTCGGCGAAGCCTGCGTCGAAGGCGGCGTCTTGTCGGAGGTCTGGGCACAGGCGGGCACCGCCAGCGCGGTTGCCGCGAGCGCGGCGAGCAGAAGTTTAGTCGGCACGACGGGCCTCCCCCGGTTCGGGACACGAATTCGGGAGGGAACAGCCGGCGATCGGATCCGTTCCTGCGCCGGTCCGGTTCGAAAGCGCGGGCAAAGGTTGCAAAGGCTGCCGCTCTCGCGGCGAATCGTGCGCTGGATCCCCGGTCGCCGTCCGCTGACGCTGCACGCGCCCGGGAAAAGGTTCAGCTTCCTTTTGCACCGCCCTTTTCCCGCACAGCAGCAGTGAAGCGGCACGGATCTCCCGCAAGCCGGAAACCGCTCAGACGCCTGCAGGATTCCTCAACCCCGGCGCGCCGCCTCGACATACAATTCGCGCATGCGCCGGGTGATCGGACCCGGTCGGCCCTCGCCGATCCTGCGCCCGTCGATCTCCACCACCGGCATCACGAAGGCCGAGGCGCTCGTGTAGAACGCCTCCTGCGCCGCGTAGGCTTCATCGACCGGTATCAGGCGCTCCTCGATTCGCAGGTCCGATTCCTGGGCGAGGCGCAGCACCGAGGCCCGGGTGATGCCCGGCAGCAATGCGGTCGAGAGCGGCCGGGTCACCAGCACGCGGTCGCGGCTGACGATGAACGCCGTGGAGGACGAGCCCTCCGTCACCGCCCCGTCCTCGACCATCCAGGCCTCGGCGACGCCGGCCTCGGCCGCCTGCTGCTTGGCGAGCACCTGGGCGAGGAGCGCCACCGACTTGATGTCCCGGCGCTTCCAGCGCAGGTCCTCGACGGTGATCACGCGGGCGCCGGTCTCAGCCAGAGGATTGGCCAACACGGTCTTGGCCTGCGTGAACATCATGACCGTGGGAGCGACGTCGCCTTTCGGGAAGGCGAAGTCGCGCTCGGCGACGCCGCGGGTCACCTGCATGTAGACGAGCCCCTCGGTCACGCCATTGCGGGCAACGAGTTCGGTCTGGAGGCGCTCCCAGCCAACCGCATCGTGCGGATTGCGGATGCCGATCTCGCCGAGCGACCGGTCGAGGCGCGCGAGGTGGGCGGCGTTGTCGACGAGCTTGCCGTCGAGGATCGCCGAGACCTCGTAGATCCCATCCGCGAACAGGAATCCGCGGTCCATGATCGGCACGCGCGCCTCCTCGTAGGGGAGGAATTCGCCGTTGAGGTAGACGATGCGGGAAGCGGTCACGGATTGCCTTCCTGTGTTCATCGCGGGCCCAAGCAGGAATCGTGCGGCGAGGGTTCAGGCCGCGCCGAAGACCCGCGCGAAGATCGTATCCACGTGCTTGAAGTGGTAGCCGAGATCGAAGCACTCCTCGATCTGCTCCGGTGACAGCGCTGCGGTCACCTCGGGGTCGGCCTTGAGCAACGCCAGGAAGTCCCCCTCCCCGCGCCAGACCGGCATCGCGTTGCGCTGGACCAGACGGTACGAATCCTCGCGCGAGACGCCCGCCTGGGTCAGTGCCAGGAGCACCCGCTGCGAGTGGACGAGGCCGCCGAGCCGGTCGAGATTCTTCTGCATGTTGGCCGGGTAGACCAGCAGCTTCTCGATGACGCCGGTCATGCGGGCCAGCGCGAAATCGAGGGTCACGGTGGCGTCGGGCCCGATCATCCGTTCCACGGACGAGTGCGAGATGTCGCGCTCGTGCCAGAGTGCGACGTTCTCAAGCGCCGGCGTGACGTAGCCGCGGACCATGCGGGCGAGGCCCGTGATGTTCTCGGTAAGCACCGGGTTGCGCTTGTGCGGCATGGCCGAAGAGCCCTTCTGGCCCTCGGAGAAGAACTCCTCCGCCTCCAGCACCTCGGTGCGCTGAAGGTGGCGGATCTCGATGGCCAGCCGCTCCAGGGATGAGGCGACGACGCCCAGGGTCGCGAAGAACATCGCGTGCCGGTCGCGCGGGATGACCTGCGTGGAGACCGGCTCGGGCGTCAGGCCCATCTGCTCGGCGACGTACTGCTCGACGCGCGGGTCGATGTTGGCGAAGGTGCCGACAGCCCCCGAGATCGCGCAGGTGGCGATCTCTTCCCGCGCGGCGACCAGGCGGCCGCGGTTGCGCTCGAACTCGGCGTAGGCCTGGGCGAGCTTCAGCCCGAAGGTCACCGGCTCGGCATGGATCCCGTGCGAGCGCCCGATCGTGGGCGTGAGCTTGTGCTCGAAGGCCCGATTCTTCAGGGCGCCGAGCAGCGCGTCGACGTCTGCGATCAGGATGTCGGCGGCACGGACGAGCTGCACGTTGAGGCAGGTGTCGAGGACGTCCGACGAGGTCATGCCCTGGTGGACGAAGCGTGCCTCGGGGCCGACGATCTCGGCGAGGTGCGTGAGGAAGGCGATGACGTCGTGCTTGGTCACCGCCTCGATCGCGTCGATGCGGGCGACATCGAAGACCGCATTCTTGCCCTTGGCCCAGACCGTCTCGGCGGCCGCTTTCGGCACCACGCCGATCTCGGCCAGCGCCGTGGTGGCGTGCGCCTCGATCTCGAACCAGATCCGGAACCGGCTCTCGGGCGACCAGATCGCCGTCATCGCGGGGCGGCTGTAGCGGGGGATCATCGGGGCCTCGGCACGGGCTGAACTGCGTGCGAGGCCGGTAGCATGCGTCGACCCGGCGGCTCAATGCGCAACGGCCATGCCCGTGCGACAGGGTGTACCCCGCCTCAGTCGGCCCGCACCCAGCCCTGGCCCATGAGCCGTTCCTGCGGCCGGAAGCGGGACTTGTAATCCATCTTGCGCGAGCCCTCGACCCAGTAGCCGAGATACAGGTACGGCAGCCCGAGCTGCCGGGCCCGGCGGATGTGGTCGAGGATCATGAAGGTCCCCGGGGAGCGGCCGGCCTCGACCGGATCGTAGAACGAGTAGACCATCGATAGACCGTCCGCGAGGACATCCGTCAGGCAGAAGGCCAATGGCGGACCGGCGCCGCGCCCGGTGATCGCCGAGTCCGGCCCGTGCCGCCGATAGGACACGAGGTGCGTATCCACGTGGCTGTCCTCGACCATCATGGCGTAGTCGAGCACCGTCATGTCGACCATGCCACCATCGCCGTGACGGGCGTCCAGGTAGCGGCGGAAGAGCGCGTACTGCTCGGAGGCTGGCCGGTTCGGCTCCGGCGTCCCGATCCAGTCCTCGTTGCGCGCCAGGATGCGGCGCTGACTGGCGCTCGGCACGAACTCGTCAACGACGACGCGCACGGAGACGCAGGCGCGGCACGTCTCGCAGGCGGGGCGATACGCGATGGTCTGCGATCGGCGGAAGCCGCCCTGCGTCAGGATCTCGTTGAGGTCGCGGGCCCGGCGCCCGACCAGATGGGTGAAGACCTTCCGCTCCTCCTGGCCCGGAAGGTAGGGGCACGGCGAGGGCGCGGTGAGGTAGAATTGCGGCGTATCGCGGGGATGGCTGGTCACGCGTTTGTTTGACCCTGGGCCGGCTCAATCCTTTCGGCCGCGGCATGCCAGTGTACAGGCGGCGCGCCCGGGCTCAATGCCCCGGCGTCGCCCCGCGCGCGATTTTCAACGCGTGACTGAACGCCTCAGCGGGCATGCACGACCGCGAGGCCGAGCAGCAGGTCGTGTCCGAGCCGCCGGTCCGACCGCATGATGCCGAAGGCGATGTCGACGCACCAGAGCAGGAAGGTCGAGATCGCGACGTAGAACAGCAGCGCGTGGACGGCCGCCGTGATGATGTCGACCCGCGCGCCACTCTCGGGCGCGACGGTGCGCAAGCCCATCAGCCGCTGGCCGATCGTGCTCTGCCGCGGGCCGCCCACCGTGATGGCGCTGTAGATGATGCCGCTCGCGGGCAGGATCGCGAACAAGGTCCAGCCGAGCCCGAACGTCACGACGCCCACCACCGTGATCATCAGCGTCAGCAGCACGGTGAAGCCGAAGATGAACAGGATGTCGAGGAGGTAGGCGACCGTACGGCCGCCGAGGCTCGCGCGCACGAACGGGACCGGCAGCGCGGACGCGTAGCCGGGCATGTCGAAGCGCTGCTGCGCGTAACCGGGTTGGGTGTTCTGCATGGTGTCGCGTCCTGCAAGCGAGGCTGCGGTCGCAGAGGTGGGGGCCGTCGGCGGCGCTCGCAAGGGGATGCCGGCCCGCCGGGGTCTTCAGTGCCGGGCGGGATCGGCGGCGGCGGCGTCCGGCGTGTCGAGATAGAAACGCTTGAGCATGTACAGCGAGGGCCCCGACAGGTTGGAACCCTCGGCGGCGAGGGCGACGAGCGTCGCCCCGGCATCGAAGCGACAGGTCAGCCAGCGCTGCCTATCCCCCTCGGCGTAGTCGACCCGCACCGTGTTGGCCGCCGGACCTGGCGCCGCCCGCAGGAGGCGGACATCCGCCTGCGGCGCCACGGCCGGGAGGGCGCGACGGCAGGTGGCGACCCGCTCCCGCCGCAGCGTGTCCTGGCAAGCGCCGAGACCTCCCAGGAACCCCGCCGTCACCGCCGCCGCCAGGAGCCAGCGGTGGATTGGCCTCACGGCTGTCTGCGCAGACGCTCGGCGACCCGGGGAGCATGGTAGGTCAGGACGCCGTCGGCCCCGGCGCGCTTGAAGGCGAGCAGGGCCTCGACCATGGCGCGGTCGCCGTCGAGCCAGCCGTTGCGGGCGGCGGCCTCGATCATCGCGTACTCGCCGGAGACCTGATAGGCGAAGGTCGGCACTTGGAACTCGTCCCGCACGCGGCGGATGATGTCGAGATAGGGCAGTCCCGGCTTCACCATCACCGAGTCGGCGCCCTCGTCGAGGTCGAGGCGGACCTCGCGCAGCGCCTCGGCCGAGTTGCCCGGATCCATCTGGTAGGTCCGCTTGTCGCCGACGAGGGCCGCCTTGGTGCCGATCGCGTCCCGGAAAGGTCCGTAGAACGCGCTGGCGTACTTCGCCGCGTAGGCCATGATCTGCACGTCGAGGAAACCGGCCTTGTCGAGGCCGGCACGGATCGCACCGACGCGTCCGTCCATCATGTCGGAGGGCGCGATGATGTCGGTCCCGGCCTCCGCCTGGATCAGGCTCTGCTCGACGAGGACCGCCACCGTCTCGTCGTTGAGGATCGCGCCGTCCCTCATCAGGCCGTCGTGGCCGTGGCTGGTGTAGGGGTCCAGCGCCACGTCGGTCATGATCCCGACCTCGGGCACCGCCCGCTTCACGGCGCGCACCGCGCGGCAGACGAGGTTGTTGGCGTTGAGCGCCTCCGACCCGGTCGGATCGCGCAGGGCGACCTCGGTGAAGGGGAAGAACGCCACGGCCGGGATGCCCAGCCGCGCCGCGCGCTCCGCATCGCGCACGATCTCGTCCACCGAGAGCCGCTCGACGCCCGGCATGGAGGTGATCGGCTCCCTGCGGCCCTCGCCCTCGATCACGAACATCGGCCAGATCAGGTCGTCCACCGTGAGCGTGTGCTCGCGGACCAGCCGGCGCGACCACTCGGCCTTGCGGTTGCGGCGCGGGCGCTGAGTGATCTTCAGGCCCTCGACGCGGGCGCCCTCGCGGGCGGCCTCCCGGGCGATGGGGCGCGGCTCTGGCAAGGTGTCTGACATGCGGGTTCGCTACCGTTCGCGCGGCGGTCGCCGCGGATCGCGCGGCGCCGGGCGCCGGAGCTCTCCAACTAGCACACCGGGCGGGCGCGGCGAAACCCGACCGTTGACGTGACGGGGCGGAACCGCTTCAAACCGGCGCGACCCTGGGGCCCGGATCGGGATCCCGGCTTCTGCCTGTGACCTGGATCGTCCTTCCCATGAGCGCGACTTAGTGCCCGGCTACCTTCCGATGCGGCGCAAGGGCCCGCGGCCCGGCGAGATCCCATCCGACCGGATCGAGCGCGTCCAGGGCCCGGCTCCCGGCACCTGGGACACGGTGCTCATCTGGTTCATGCGGCTCACCGCCCTGGTGTGGCTGCTGAAGAGCGTCCTGGCCTGGGCGACCATCCTCGACGTGCTGCCGGGATCCCGGCCGTTCGAGGTCGAACCGTTCGGCCGGCAAGCGGCGATCGTGTACTTCGCCGTCATCGACGCGGCGGCCGCCATCGGGCTGTGGCTGACCAGCGCGTGGGGCGGCGTGATCTGGCTGCTGGCCGTGACTTCCGCGCTGACGCTCGCGGTCCTCACACCACAACTCCTGCCGATGCCGGTACCGCTCCTCGTATTCGGGATCTGCGTCGTCGCGCTGTACTTCCTGCTGTCCTGGTTGGCAGCGCAGGAAGCACGGTGAACGAACTCTTCTCATCTTCGCTTCAGTTTGTCTTTACCGCGAAGAGTAAATCGCGAATTCATCCTGTCGCTTAAATCGCCTTTCATTCCCGAGCCGTAGCTTCACCAACATCAGCCGCCCCGCATTGTACGGAGACGGCAGCATCGGATGGCGAGGCAGAGATGAAGACCCAGAGCGCCCGAACCGCGAACGTCGAGACCCTCGAAGAGGCCTCAGCCGCAAAAGGCTCCTACCTCGAAGCGCTCCACTTGGTGGAGCGTCTGCACCGCAGGCTCCTCGACGTGATCAAGGACGAGTTCGAGCGGCGCGGCCGCGAGGACGTCAACAGCGTGCAGGCGCTCCTGCTCTACAACATCGGCGACAAGGAGCTCACCGCGAGCGAGCTGCGGACCAAGGGCTACTACCTCGGCTCGAACGTCTCCTACAACGTCAAGAAACTCGTCGAGGCCGGGTACCTGCATCACGCCCGCTCGAAGACGGACCGCCGCTCGGTGCGAATCAGCCTGACCGACAAGGGCCGCCAGGTGCACGAGATCATCCAGGGCCTCTACGACAAGCATGCCCGGACGATCGCGCCGATCGGCGGCATCTCGGACGACGATTTCGGTCGGCTCAATCAGGCCCTGGGCCGCCTCGAGCGCTTCTGGACCGACCAGATCCGCTACCGCCTCTGAACGCCGCTCAGAGGTTCAAGAGCCCCGCGATCCCGGCGATCACCGCATAGGCGAAGCCGGCGTTGATGGCGACGCCGAACAGGCCGATCACGAGTCCGCCGATCACCACGAGCCCGTCCCGCTCGACGAGTCCGAGACCCACGAGACAGACCGCAAGCCCGAGCGGAATCTGGCCCACGATCGGCGCGGCCACGATCAGCGCCAGAGAGAGGGCCAGGAGGGCGATTCCCATCCCGCGCATGCCGAGCGCGGTTTCGAACACGCTGACACGGGGGCGCGACCAGCGCTCCAGCCGCCGCAGGATCGGCACCGCGCGGGTCACGGCCCGGCGGACATCCGTCAGGGCGATGGAACGGCCGAGCAGCATCCGCGGCAGCCACGGCGCCGACATCCCGGCCGCAATCTGGATCGCGACGAGCAGCAGCAGCAGGCCGCAGATGAGCGGGATCGGCGGCGGCATCGGCAGGCAGTTCGGCAAGCCGAGCAGCACGACGAGCAGCGCGAAGGCACGATCCCGCAGGACCGCGACGATGTCCCCCACGGTGAGGCGATCACCCTCCTGGCTCGCCAGCACCGTGAGGACGTCCGACGTTCGTGCACCGGAGGTCAAGGATCCGCCAACCTTCGCTGTCCTGCCGGGGGCTCTAAACGAGAACATCTGGCACGCCAAGCACGGCAGGCTTGCGACAGCGCGCTGCGGCCACCGCGAGACCGTCGAAGCACCTGAGGTTACGATCAAAATCCCAAGATAATCTCAAGTAAAAATACCCTCCGATCCGGTCAGGTACGCCACGCCACGCTACGATCCGTGAAACCGGAAGATTTTTCTGGTTAGCAATGAATTAAAACACGCTGATTGCCCGGATAAAATCTGCGATCCTGCCTTCCACGCAGAGGCGGAGTCGCGCATCTCTTGGCAAGCCGTCCCCAGATCTGGAGATTTGCGACCTTCATCGCGATCGAGGCTATCGCCTGCGCATCCGTCAACGAAGCCGTCTCTGCTGGGGAGGTCGATGCCCTGCTGTTCGGCAGCCTCGACGCCGGCGCGGCCCAGTACCTGACCCTTGGGGCCAAACTGGGTCTCGACTCGCTGGATCGCGACGGCTTCGTCGCCCTGGCGAGTGTCGGCGGGGGGCGACGCGTCGAGCGTGTCACCGAAGGTCCGCGCCAACGCTATACGGCGGGCTCGGCCGCCGTCTTCGGGTATCAATGGTTCTTCGACTGGGGCGTGATCGCCGCCTATGCGGGTCCCGAGGTCACAGCCGACATGCTGGTCGGCGTGAAAGGCTTCATACCTTCATCGCCTTACGCCGGCCTGCGCCTGCAGGGCGAGATCTGGGTGCGTCCCAGTGAGGCGACGCTTGTCCAGGGGAGCGCCGTGGCAGGATCGGCGCGCGACAGCCTATGGGTTCGGGTGGCCTGGGGTTACCGGCTCTGGGGGGCCTATCTCGGTCCCGAGGTGGGCGCTTATGGCGACGCTACCGGCTACCGGAAGTGGGCCCTCGGACTCCACGGCACCGACTTCGACGTCAGCCGCTTCAGCGCCCGCCTATCCGTGGGTTTGCAGACGGAGAGCGGCCGGCGCACGGCCGCCCCCTACGTGTCGCTCTCCGCCTGGACGCCCTGGTGAGCCCACTGTCCCGCGAGCGAGTCCAGGAACGTGGCAGCGTCGCTGCGGATCTCCGCCCGCCGCGTGTCGCCCATGCCGCGCAGGGTCCGGTAAGGCATGGCCATCCGCTGGTTGCCCACGAGCCGATCCTCATTCTCGATGAGGAAGTTCCAGTAGAGATAGTTGAACGGGCAGGCGTCGGGCCCCGACTTGAGCTTCACGTCATAGGCACACCCGGCGCAGTAATCGGACATCCGGTCGATGTAGGCGCCCGACGCCGCGTAGGGCTTCGAGCCCATCACGCCGCCGTCGGCCCACAGCACCATGCCGTGCACGTTGGGCAGTTCCACCCACTCGTAGGCGTCGGCGAAAACGATCAGGTACCATTCCTCGACCTGCGCCGGATACAGTCCCGCGATCAGCGCGAAATTTCCGGTCACCATCAGGCGCTGGATGTGGTGCGCGTAGGCATGGGCGCGGGTATCCGCCACGACCTGCGCGATGCAGTTGAGCGCGGTCTCGCCCGACCAGTAGAACCACGGCAGGTCGCGCCCGGCCTCGAGGGCGTTGGTCTCCCGATAATCCGGCATCCGCGCCCAGTAGACGCCACGGACATATTCCCGCCAGCCGAGGATCTGCCGGATGAACCCTTCGGCGCAGTTGAGCGGCGCCGCGCCCTCGCGATAGGCACGCTCGGCGGCCCGGCAGACCTCCTCCGCCGTGAGGAGCCCGGCATTGAGCGCCGGCGACAGGAGCGCGTGATACAGGAACGGCGCGCCGGTCTTCATCGCGTCCTGGAAGTCGCCGAATGTCGGGAGGCAGTGGTCGATGAAGTGCCGGAGGGCCGCGAGGGCATCGGTCCGGGTGACCGGCCAGGAGAATCCGGCGAGATCGCCGAAATGCCCGTCGAACTCCTCATTCACCAGGGCGATGACCTCCCGGGTCAGGGCGTCCGGCTGGAAGCCGATCCGATCGGGCGGCCGGTGCCCCTTGGGCAGGCGCTTCCGGTTCTCGGCATCGAAGTTCCAGCGGCCGCCCTCAGGCTCGCCGGCCTCCATCAGGAGGCCCGTGCGGCGGCGCATGCCGCGGTAGAAGGTTTCCATCCGGAGATGATGGCGGTCTGCGGCCCAGCGTGAGAATTCCTCCCGGGGGCAGAGGAAGCGGTTGTCCGAGCGAATCTCCACGGTCGCCGACAAGGTCTCGCGCCAGTCCTGCATCATCTGCCAGACCCGCCACTCGCCGGGTTCCGTGACCACCACCCGGTCGGGTCGATACCGCGCGACCGCCCGCTCCAGCTCGCCGGTGAAGCTATGCGTGTTGTCCGGATCCGTCAGACGGACATACGCGACCGTGATCCCCTCGCCGTCCAGTTCGGCCGCGAAGTGCCGCATGGCGGCGAACAGGAATGCGATCTTCTGCTTGTGGTGACGGACGTAGGTCGCCTCGTTCCGGACCTCGACCATCAGCACGATGTCGTGCTCGGGATCGATATCGCCCAAGCTGGAGATCCGCCGGGTGAGCTGGTCACCGAGGATGAAGCGCAGCACCCGCCGTTTCGCCGGCATCGCGTCAGCCCTTCGTGCGCAGGGATGAACGGCCGCCATCAACGCCGATCACCTGGCCGGTGATCCAGGCCGCCTCGTCGGAGATTAAGAAGGCCGCGAGCGCGCCGACATCCTCCGGCCGTCCGAGCCTCTGGAGGGCGTGCATGGCGGCGATGCCCTGAACCAGCGTCTCGTTGCCGGTGATCGCGGCGGCGAGCGGCGTGCGGGTCAGCGAGGGCGCCGCCACGTTGACCCGAACATGCGGGGCGAGTTCGGCGGCAAGCGATAGGGCGAGACCCTCGATGGCCCCCTTGGCCATCGCCACCGAGGCGTGGGCGGCGAAGCCCTGCGCCACCGCGACGGTGGAGAACAGCACGACCCCGGCGCCGGCCGCGCCGGCACCGGCCTTGAGCGCGCTCGCGGCGGCCTGCACGGCCATGAAGGCCCCCAGCGCGTTGATCCGGAAGTCGCTCTCGACGTCCCCCGGCGTCAGGCGGCCCAGCGGGCGCAGGTTGATCGTGCCGACCGCGTAGACGAGCCCGGCGAGTTCCGACCCCGCTGCCTCGGTCGCCATCGGGAAAAGATCGGCCTCCGTGACGTCGCCGGCGCTGAACGTGGTCTCGCCCAGCTCTTCGGCGGCCCGGGCGAGACGCCCGGCATCCCTCGCGACAAGGTGCAGGGCATAGCCCCGGCTCCGCAGCGCCCGCGCGGTCGCGAGGCCGATGCCGCCGGTCCCACCGTAGATGATCACCCGTCGCACGTGGAACGTCCCCCGCCGCTACCCTTTCGCACCCGATCAAGGTAAGGCCGGTGGCGCCGGCGGGCAGGCGGCAGGCCCCTGCCCTCCACGTCCACAAGGTCGCAGGCGGCAAGCATGAAGTTCGCGTTCGCCGGAATCGATTTCCTGGGCGGCGTCTTCGAGGGACTGCTGGATGCCGGCTGGACGCCGGTGAAGCTGTTCACCCGGCCTTGCGACGGGATCTACGACCACAACGAGGTCATCGTCGCCCGGGCACGCGCACTCCGGTTGCCGATCCAGCTATCGCGGATGCGCGAGCGCGACATCGAGGCGCTTCAGGCGGAGCACGGCAAGGACTGGGCCTTGGTGGTGGCAGGCTACCCCTGGCTGATCCGGGGCTGGCGCGGACGGGCTGCCTACGGCCTCAACATCCACCCCTCGCCGCTCCCGATCGGGCGCGGCCCCTACCCGCTGTTCCGTGCCGTGCTGGACCGCTACGAGACCTGGGGGGTCAGCGCCCATGTCCTCGCTGACGGATTCGATACGGGGCACCTTCTGGCCCAGGACATGTTCGCGCTGAGCCCGCAGGAGGACCACGAGACGCTCCTGGCGAAGTGCCAGATGGCGGCGAGACGCCTCGCTGCGGGACCGCTCGGGCGGGATCTACCCAGCCGATGGCGGCGGGCCGAGCCGCAGGGCGACGGGTCATACTGGCCGCGCGCCAGCGATGCCGATCGGACCCTGGACTTTCGGCAGGAGGTCGACACCATCCTGAGGCGTGTGCGGGCCTTCGGGACCGTCGAGACCATCGCACGACTCGGCGACGCCCGGGTGTTCGTGTCGGAGGCCAATGGTTGGCGGGAGCGTCACCAGCACAGTCCCGGCGCCGTCGTGCATCGCCATCGCCGGCACGTCGTGATCGCCGCCATGGACGGATATGTTCAGATCACGCGCTGGTCGCCCGTCGCTCTGACGGAGGTGGGGCAGATCGGGCGCTGATCGAAGCGGATCCGGGAACCGATCCGGGCGCGGCGGTGTTTCCGGCGGCCTTGGACGTCCTGGAGCCCGACATGTCGAAACGCGCAAGTCTCGCCGCAGCCCTCGGGTTCGCCGCGCTGTTCACCGGCTCCGCCCTGGCGCAAGCCGTCATCGTGGAACCCGACGATTTCGGTCCCGACGACGACGTCGTGGTGCGCGACTATATCGTACGCCGTCCGGTCGGACCCGGGCCGATCGTCGGATCGATCCCACTGCGCCCCGGCAGCATCGTGCCGGCCGACGTGGCGCTGGCCCCCTTCACAGAAGCGCCCAACCCGCGCCTGCGCCGCTTTGGCTACTTCGTGGCACCCGGCGACAAGATCGTGGTTGTCGACCCTGCGACGAGAGCTGTCGTGCGAATCCTGGACCGGTAGTGCCCTGAAGCGCGTCGGTGGCGGTCCCGAGACGCGGCCGCGCCTCGACGCTGACGGCGTTACGAACCCAGACCCGGTGATGGCGTGATCATACCTGGCGGTGCGCGTGTGTTCCGTCAGTTCCGGTGCTGCCGCCCGGCGAGCGAGCGGACGTAATCGACGCAAGCGCGCCGATCCTGACGGTCAGTGACGCGGTCGAAGGCTGCCAGCAGGTCGAGCGTCTCGTGCAGGGGACTGTCGCCTGCGCGCCGATCTGAGAGCGTCGCCACGTCTGTTCCGAGGGCGTCGGCGATGCGTTGCAGGATTTTACGGGCCCCATCTCGATTTTCGGTCATCCGCGCGCTCCGGACCGTATAGGTTCGGACATAGGCACGCGACCGCTCAAAGGGCACGAAACGAACTTCCGGACCTGCAAGAGGTATGTGAACGGACACCACCCGGTGTCCCACCATCCGGCGCTCACAACTTTTGCGAGCACCTGTGCGAGAATGTTTCACTAGGCGTTCGGTTGCAGCGCGGTGTCAACCCATCATTTGATAAACTGCGGTTGCCTGCGCATTCCGACTGACTGCCCGCGAATGCGGCCTGCCCGAAGCCGATCCTTATGATGCGGCACGGGAGACGCGTTCCGATGATAGGGGGACGACCCGCGACCGACCTACGGCGCGTCGAGGTTCAGGCCAGGGAACGGTTCGCGGGCGCCGGATCGGGGCTGCCGTTCCGAAGCGTCGCTGCCATCTTGACGATGGACAGGACGCTGGCCCGGGTCGTCTCGTCGGCGATGCTGGTGAACGCCATGACGAGTTCCATGACCTGCGGGTCCTCGAAGAACGTGCGCGTCCCCGTCTCCTCGGAGTCCGACCCCGCCTGCCCGACGAAGAACGTCTCCACCGGCACGTGGAGCACGTCGGCGATCGCCTGCAGCCGGCCGACCCCGATCCGGTTGCGGCCTTTCTCGTACTTCTGGACCTGCTGGAAGCTGACGCCCAGCGCCTGACCCAGCGCGGACTGGCTGAGACCCTGAGCCTTGCGCAGCGCGGCGACCAGGCCGCCAATCGTGCGGTCGGCCTCGGTGGTGAGCTTCGGGCTATTAGTCGTCGTCATGTCGGGTGAGGCTTCCTGCAAGAAGGCTCGTCTCGCGGTCGAGAAAGGCCACGCTCAATAACATGCGATTGTGCTGTGCACCACACAACAATCCTAAGATGCGCCAGCAAGGTAGCTTAAGTATCCTCTACCCACAATCCGTCCGTGCCTGTCGGTCTCCGATCCGCCATTTCGTAGGCTCACCGCAGGCACGACCGACGCCGGGCTTCTCCCAGATCTGTCAGCCCATCGGCAGGCCGGCTGCGGAGTTGGTGATTTCCAACCAGAACGAGGCTCCGGGCGCATGTGCACCATTCGGGTAAAGGAACGGTATGTCCGGGCCGCGTCCGGGCGCGGCGAAGATCCGTCGCACGCGTACGCTCAGGGCTGAATCGTTGCAGACGTGGCTGACCGGCAGGCCGACGCGGGACGGGGGTCTCCCACTCAGCGGCATCGCTGCGAGCAGGTATTGGTGCTGTCCAACCGATGTTTCCAAGTGGTCGGGTAATCGATCGGGATAGAGATGTCGAGTATATGAATCATCACGCCCGGATTCAGGTGCCTCGGAATTTCAAAGACAACCGCGCAGGAAGTTCTTCGGTTTGAGCACCTCGATGTTCAAGAGAGCAACAGGCCGTGAAGGCAATTTCAAGTCGAAACGTCGTCGTTATTAGGCGACCCTACCTCCAAAATTCCGCTCGACAGTAATGTGCGCGCGGTCTCCCTGACGTTTGGCCTAGGCCTGATCGGCTGCCGCCTCTGCGAGGCGCAAAATGCGCTGACGCGTCTCAGGGTCGCCGATACGTCGAAAGGCCTCGAGCAAGGCGATGCCTTCGTTCTCGCGTTCGGCGCTCTCTGACGCATCAGGCGCCGACGACCGAGCCGACGGGCGCGCGTTCGGCAAGTCGTAGAGCGCGGCCTCCGGGACTTGCAGCACCTTCGCGATGCGGCTCACGAGACGCCTTGCCGATGAGCGGGCCGGCGCGGTTTCGCTGCCCGGAAATTCGTCCTCCGGCCGAGCAGCGTCCAACTCGATCGGGGGCGGAGACTTCGACATCATGGAACCCCCGTTCGGACGCGCGTGATCGCCTCCCGCGAGAGCGAACTTCGCTCGCGTCCTAATTGATCGCGCGCCACACGCCAGGGTTGCAATTACTTAGACCCACTCAACTCAAGTAGCATGGCCACGCGCGCGGCGCGCCTCCGAAATGCCGGGTCGTGCCGCGGACGCACAGAGCTGACCGCTCATGGCGCCTTTGAAAGGGTGATCGGCCTGCAACGACGCGGTCCGGCACGGACGATTATTCCGCCGTCGACAACAATGAACTGTCGAGAAGGAGCATTCCACCGCTTGTCCGGCAAGGTCACTCTATGACGGCGGTTCGGGACGGATCACGGCCGGCGCGTCAGGGAGCACGATCATGAAACTCTATCACCATCCGCTGTCGGGCCACGCCCACCGGGCCCGGCTGTTCCTGTCGCTGCTTGGCGTGCCGCACGACGCGATCGAGGTCGATCTAAAGGCCGGCGCTCATAAGCGTCCGGAATTCCTGGCGCTCAATCCGTTCGGCCAAGTTCCGGTGCTCGACGACGACGGCACTGTCGTCTCCGACTCGAACGCGATCCTCGTCTACGTCGCCCGCAAGCTCGGCAGAACCGATTGGCTGCCGGAGGATGCGGCCGACGCGGCGGCCGTGCAGCGCTGGCTCTCCGTCGCGGCCGGCGAACTGGCCTACGGTCCGGCTGCCGCGCGACTCGTTACGGTGTTCGACGCCGATTTCCGGCCCGCGGAGGTGATCGGCCGGGCGCATACGCTGCTGGGCCGCCTGGAGAGCCATCTCGCCGGCCGTCACTGGCTGGTGGCCGAGCGGCCCACCGTCGCGGACGTCGCGCTCTACAGCTATCTGGCGCGGGCGCCCGAGGGCAACGTCGACCTCTCGCCCTACCCCAACGTGAAGGCCTTCCTTCGTCGGATCGAAGGTCTGCCGGGCTTCGTGCCCTTCGCGCAGACGCCCGCCGGGCTCACGGCAGCCGCGTGACCGAGCGAGTCCGGGTCTGCCGAACGGCCGGCCCGACCGAGCAGGATGGGAGAGCATCATGAGCGAAGGTCTGACGCTGTCGAAGCTCCCGACGTGGCACCCGGGCGAGACGGCCATCCAGGAGCAGGTCGGCGTGTCCGCGCGGATGGCGGAGGTCGGCCGGCGCGTGGTTCGGGATTACATGCCCGACCAGCATCGGGCATTCTATGAGCAGATCTCCTTCATCGTGGCCGGCAGCGTCGATCCTCAGGGCGATCCCTGGGCGACGCTGATCGCCGGCACGCCGGGCTTCATCCGCGCGCCGACCTCCAGGGAACTGGATATCGCAGTCCAGCCCGATCCGGGTGACCCGGCGCGCGCGGGGATGGCCGACGGCGATGCGCTCGGGCTTCTGGGCATCGAGCTGCACACGCGCCGCCGCAACCGCGTCAACGGCCTCATCCGCGCGTCGGACGGCGGCAACCTCCACGTCGCGGTCGATCAGAGCTTCGGCAACTGTCCGCAATACATCCAGCTGCGCGATTTCGCCTTCGTCCGCGAGCCGCATTTGCCCTGTGCGGGATCCGTCGAAGAGAGCGTCGGCCTCGACGGGGCGGCACGAGCCATGATCGAGGCCGCCGACACGTTCTTCGTCGCCTCCTACGCCGAGCGCGACGATCGGCGCCAAGTCGACGTCTCCCATCGGGGCGGAAAGACCGGCTTCGTGCGCGTCGCCGCCGACGGGACGCTCACGGTCCCGGATTTCGCCGGCAACCTCTTCTTCGCCACGCTGGGCAACATCCTGTCGAACGGCCGAGCGGGTCTGGTCTTCGCCGATTTCGGCACAGGCGACCTGCTTCAAATGACGGGTGACGCGCAGGTCATCCTGTCCTCGCCTGAGATCGCTGCCTTCCAGGGGGCCGAGCGACTCTGGACGTTCAAGCCGCGCCGGGTGGTGCGGCGGCGGGACGCGCTGCCGGTGCGCTGGACTTTCCGGGCGGATGGCTGGTCGCCCAACGCCCTGATGACCGGCGACTGGCAGCAGGCAGCCGAACGCGTGCGCGCCGCCGACCTTGCCACGCAATGGCGTCCGCTCCGGGTGACCAGGATCGTGGATGAGAGCCGATCCATTCGATCCCTCTACCTCCAGCCGGCGGATGGTTCCGGTCTTATCCCGCACCGCGCCGGGCAGCATCTGCCGATCCGCGTCACGCTGCCGGGGTCCGATGCGCCGGTCATCCGGACCTACACCCTGTCGGTCGCGCCGTCCGACGCCGTGTACCGGATCAGCATCAGGCGCGACGGCGTGGTGTCCGGTCATCTGCACGACGGGGTCCGGGTCGGCGACGTGATCGAAGCGCGGGCGCCGGCCGGTGCCTTCACCATCGACGCGCGAACGGCGCGTCCGGCCGTCCTGCTCGCCGGAGGAGTCGGCATCACACCGCTGCTCGCGATGCTGCGCCACATCGTCTACGAGGGCCTCCGGACCCGGCGCGTCAGGCCGACAATCCTGATCCAGGCCGCCCGCACCGGGAAGGACATGGCCTTCCGAGATGAATTGGCTGAACGTGCGGCGGCCGCCGGCGGCGCCGTCCGGATCGTGCGCGTGCTGAGTCGACCGGGCGATGCCGTAGAGGGCGTCGACTACGACACCGCCGGACACGTCGACATGGCGCTGCTCGCGCGCATCTTGCCCTTCGGCGATTACGACTTCTATCTCTGCGGGCCGCCGACCTTCTCGCAGGCGCTCTACGAGGGCCTGCGCGGGCTCAACATCGCGGAGGACCGGATTCACGCGGAGGCGTTCGGCCCCGCCTCCCTCGTGCGCCGGGTGGAAGCTGCCAAGACGGCACCGAAGCGACCTCCCGCGTCGGAGGAGCCGATTCCGGTCGCGTTTCTGAAGTCATCGAAGGAGGCGCGCTGGACACCGGACGCCGGAACGCTGCTGGAACTCGCCGAGGCCCGCGGCCTCAGCCCGGAATTCAGCTGCCGGACCGGCAGCTGCGGGACGTGCAGGACGAAGCTTTCGGCCGGGGCGGTTGCCTACGTGCGAGAGCCCACGGCGCCGGTCGGACCGGACGACGTGCTGATCTGCAGCGCCGTTCCGGCCAAGGGCTCCGGACCTGTCCATCTCGACCTCTGACGTCCGGCATTCCGGGGAGCGAAGTGAGCTAGCCCTTTGACCCGCAGCCCGACAGAGACATGACGGCGTCATCTTCGAACAGCAGACGCCGACAGGAGCGCGATCATGGACCGCTGGCAGGCCATGCGGATCTTCGCGAAGGTGGCCCAGACGGCGAGTTTCGCCGAGGCTGCGCGCCTGATGCACATGAGTCCGCCGGCCGTGACGCGCGCGGTGGCGGCGCTCGAGGACGCTATTGGCGCACGGCTGTTCGTTCGAACCACACGGTCCGTGAAGCTCACCGAGGCGGGCGGGCGCTATTACGAGGATTGCCGGCGTATCCTCACCGATATCGCCGAGGCCGAGGCCGCGGCCGCCGGTTCCTACACCACGCCGTCCGGAACGCTCTCCGTAACAGCGCCACTTCTGTTCGGCCGCATCCACGTGCTGCCGATCGTGATCGACTATCTGGACGCCTACCCGACCATGACGGCGCGGACGCTCTTCGTTGATCGTCAGGTCAACATCGTGGAGGAAGGCATCGATGTCGCCGTCCGCATCGGCCATCTCTCGGATTCCGGCTTCACCGCCGTACGGGTCGGCGCCGTGCGGCGCGTCATCTGCGGCGCGCCCGCCTATCTCGATCGGCTCGGAACTCCCAAACGGCCGGCGGACCTGAAGGATCACCGCATCGCGGTCTCGACCGGCGCCTTCGCGTCGTCGGAGTGGCGCTTCGCGGATGACGAGCGCGTCGCCATCCGCCCTGCCCTGCAGAGCAACACCAACGAGGCCGGCATCGCGGCCGCGCGCGCCGGCTGGGGCCTCACACGGGTCCTGCATTACCAGATCGGGTCCGATCTGCTCGACGACCGCCTCCGCATCGTGCTCGCCGACTTCGAGGAGCCGCCGCTGCCCATTCACGTGGTGTATCCGGAGGGACGGCGGGCACCCGCGAAGGTCAGGACCTTCGTCGACCTCGCCGTTGCGCGGCTTCGTGCGAGCTCTCTGCTCAACTGACCGGAGAAGCAGGAAGCGCGGCATCGCTTCGGCCTCGGACTGCGATAAGAGTGGCGGAATCCCGCCTCACCGCCGTTGGACTGACCGACCATGCCGGCCCGCCCCCTCGTTCTCTATCCCGATCCCGGTCTGTCTCGCCCCGCCGATCCCGTTGAGACGTTCGGGGCAGGCCTGAAGGCGCTCGTCGAGGATGTGTCGGACACGCTCCGTGCCGCGAGCGCCATCGGTCTTACGGCCCCGCATATCGGCGTTCCGGCCCGTGTCGTGGTGATCCGGATGTCCCCTGAGGAGCGCCCGCACTGTTACGTCAACCCGATGCTCCTCTGGACGTCCGCCGGTACGGCCACGCACGAAGAGGGCAGCGTCAGCATGCCGGGCATGCGTGAACGGATCACGCGCCCCGCCGCCGTGAGGTTCGGCTACAGCGACCTCGACGGATCCGTCCACGAGGCTGAGGCGGACGGATTTCTGGCTGCGGTCGTCCAGCACGAGATCGATCAGCTCGACGGCATCTTCTGGATCGACCGCCTGTCCCGCCTGAAGCGCGAGCGACTGCTGAAGCGGTTCAGCAAGGTGCGACCGAGTATGGAACGGTCATTCGAAGCCGGAGGAGAACGGCTCAAAACCGGATCATGAGGTTTGGGTCACCATCGATGACTGCTTCCGCGCGGGCGCAGTCGAGGACGCCCCACGCGACGGGGGCGTCGATGACCGGGCGCGCCCGCACGCGTCGTCAGCGATGCGCGCAAGGTAATCGACCTTGCTCGCCTGCATGTGTTCGACGCAGAGCTGCGCGAGCGCCCAGCGGTCGCGCCCGCCAAGAAGGTCGATCATGGTCCGATGATGATCGATGGAGACGCGAAGACCCTCGGCATCCGCCAGGTTCTTGGCGCGCATCGCCAGGGTCAGGCCCATGTAGTCGATGAGCGTCCGCACGAGGTACGGGTTCCCGCACGCCTCGAACAGGGCGACGTGGAAGGCGTCGTTCGCCTCGTGAATGCCGCGCAGGTCGCGCTTCTCCACCGTGTCGCGGTAGGCGTGCTGGAGCGCTTCCAGCTGGGCGATCAGCGCGGGCTCGGCCGGCAGCGCGATCATCAGCATCGCCTGCCGCGTCAGCATCTCCCGGACCTCGTAGATCTGCCGCACCTCCGCGGCGGAGTAGGAACGGACCGTCGCGCCGATGTTCCGCTCCCGCCGTACGACGCCCCGACGCTCCATCTCGACCAGAGCCTGTCGGATGAAGTGGCGAGACGTCCCGAAGCGGGCCATCAGGGCGTCCTCGGTCAGGCGGGCGCCGGGGGCCAGCCGCCCGAAGATGATGTCCTCCTCCAGACGCGCCAGGATGACGCCGATGCCCTCGCGCCGGAGAAGCGGTACGGGATCTCCTGTCCCATCGCCGGTCATCGCGCCTCCGCCCGGCCCGCGAGCCGGTAGCAATCCTCCACGAGCCGCAGCGTCTCGAGATTGTCGGCCGGTGCCGTCTCGAACGGCGCGCCGTCGTCCAGGCGATCGATGAAGTGGGCGATCGCGGCCGCATAGGAGTCGGTGTAGGCGGCGGCGAGGTCGAAGGTCCGCGTCCGCGGTTCCCGCCCCGTCATCGACAGTTCGGCTCCCTGAAGGCGGATCGCGCCGTCCCGGCCCAGGATCTCGAGGCGATCGAGGGACGCGGGCGGAGCGCCATGAGCCGCGAAGGTCGCGAACACCTGCACGGCGACCCCATCGGGGCCGGCAAGCTGGATCAGCGCCGTGTCCTCGCCGGCGAGGTCCGAACAAGTGCGGCTGGTCGCGCAGGCGACGACCCGCAGCGGCCCGAGCAGAAGGCGCAGCGTGTCGAGGTGGTGGATCAGGACCTCGGCGACGAGCATCCGGGCTTCGTCGCGCATGAACGGCTGACGCTCCAGGGCGGGAAACAGGCCCGCCTCATCCGGAAGGGTACCGCTCGTCACGAGTTCCAGCCGCGCCGCGAAGGGCTGCCCGATGCAGCCCGCGCGCAGCCACGCCGCGGCCTCCCGGTAGTAGGCGCGGAACCGCCAGTTCTCGTGCACCATCAGGCGCGCCCGGCCCTCCACCGCGGCGACCAGCGCCCGCGCCTCCGCGAGGGTCGGGGCCAGGGGCTTCTGGCACAGGATCGGCAGACCGCGCTCGGCCGCCAATCGGACGAGCTCGGCATGCACCGCCCGGGGCGCCGCGACATCGATCGCGTCGAGCCCGCCCGCGTCGAGCATCGCGCCCGCGTCCGCGTAGGTGTTCGGGATGTCGAACGCCTGGGCTCGATCCATGCGCCGCTCGGCCGACGGGTCGGCGATCGCGACGACCACGGCGCGCCCCCTCAGGGTAGCCCAGCCCGCCAGATGATGCTGCGCGACCCATCCGGCCCCGATCAGGCCGATCCGCCGGACGGCGCTCACGGCATCGCTCCGGCAGACGCCGGCCCGCCCGCCGGCACGGTGCCGGCGGGCATGACCTGCGCGGGAATGGCCGCGGTGGTCCGCGCGTCGAACAGGAAGGCGGCGTCGGGCCGGAAGAACAGGTCGACGACCGCGCCCACGTCGGCCCGCGTGTCCCGCGGCAGGCGCGCCGTGCATTCGGCTCCGCCCTCCGTCTCCACGGCGAGGAGCGTCTCCGCGCCGAGCGGTTCGACGGCGAAGACCCGTCCGCGGATGCGGCCCGCCTCCGCGCTTCCGGTGGCGGCGGCCACGAGGTGCAGGTCCTCCGCCCGGACGCCGAGGACGACCTCCTGGCCGGCGAGCGGAGCCAGCGCGGCCGGCGTCCAGCGCGTGAGCGCGGTGTCGATCGCGGGTGTGCGGATCCGGTCCCCGGCGGGCAGCGGCACGGTGAACAGGTTCATGGGCGGCGAACCGAGGAAGCGGGCCACGAAGGTGTCGGCCGGGTTCCAGTAGACGTCGAGCGGCCTGCCGACCTGGGCGACGCGCCCGCCGTTCATGACGCAGATCCGCGTCCCCATGGTCATCGCTTCGACCTGGTCGTGGGTCACGTAGATCATCGTGGAGGCGAGCCGGTGATGCTGCTTGATCAGCTCGTTGCGCGTGTTGACGCGCAGCGCCGCGTCGAGGTTCGACAGAGGCTCGTCGAACAGGAACACCATCGGCTCGCGCACCATCGCGCGCCCCAGGGCGACGCGCTGGCGCTGCCCGCCCGACAGGGCCTGGGGCTTGCGGTCGAGGTAGGGCACGAGCCCCAGCATCGCCGCGGTCTCGCCGACCCGCCGCTTGATCTCGGCGGGTGCCGTGCTGCGGCGCTTCAGGCCGAAGGCGAGATTCTCGGCGACCGTCATGTGCGGGTAGAGGGCGTAGGACTGGAACACCATCGCGATGTCGCGGTCCTTGGCGGGCACGTCGTTCATCGTCCGCCCGTTGATCGAGAGCGTGCCGGACGAGATGGTCTCAAGGCCCGCGATCATGCGCAGGGTCGTGGACTTGCCGCAGCCGGACGGGCCGAGCAGCACCATGAACTCGCCGTCCCCGATCGTGACGTCGACGTTGTCGACCACGACAGGCCCGCCGGAGCCGTAGCGCTTGCAGATCTTCGAGAGCTGAACGACGGCCATGCCGGCCCCTTACTTGACGGCGCCCGCGGTCATGCCGCGGATCAGCTTCTCGGAGAAGAAGACGTAGGCGACGATCACCGGCACCACCGAGATCATGACCCCGGCCGCGATCATGCCGATGTCCTGGAAGTGGTCGCCCATGAAGGCCCGGATGCCGATCGGCAGGGTGCGCTTGTCCGGATCGGTGATCAGCACCACCGCGAACAGGAACTCGTTCCAGAGCTGGATGAAGTTCAGGATCAGGGTTGTGGCGATCGCCGGCATGCCGATCGGCAGGACGATGCGGCGGAAGATCTCGATGTCGCCGTAGCCGTCCATCTTGGCGGCGTCGAAGAGGTCCTGCGGGATCCGGGCGAAGAATCCCTCCAGCAGGTACACCGTCAGCGGCAGCTGGAGCGAGACGTAGACGAGGGTCAGCCCGAGGAGGCTGTTGTAGAGCCCGTAATCGACCAGGATCTGATAGAGCGAGATTAGGGTGATCTGCGGCGGGAAGATGATCGACGAGAACAGGATGCCGTAGAGAAGCCGGTTGCCGCGGAAGCGGTAGCGGGCCAGCGCGTGGGCGGCCGCGGCGCCGACCAGCGTCACCACCGCGACCGCGGCGACCACGACCACGGTCGAGTTCCAGAAATACGTGGCGAAGTCGGAATCGACCCAGGCGATCCGGAACTGCTCCCAGTGAAACGGGCGGGGCCAGGCGTAATGGTCGGCCGAGATCTCGCCCGTGGTTCGGACCGACATGGTGGCCAGCCACAGGAACGGCCCCAGCGTGTAGGCGGTGTAGGCGGCGATGGCGACCGCGAGGGCGGTCCGGCTCGCCAGGAAGCCGCCGCGCCCGGCGGCCCTGGGCAGCGTCGCGTCGGCGCTCACGTCAGTACTCCAGCCGTTCGCGGGACTTGAAGATCCGGTTGAGGACGATGACGGCGGCGCAGACCACGCCGAACCAGACCGTCGCGATCGCCGACGGGTAGCCGAGATCGAACGTGTTCCAGTTGAAGGCGCGCTTGTAGACGTAGGTCGAGACCGTCTCGGTCGCCCAGAGCGGTCCCCCGCCGGTCATGATCCAGACGAGGTCGAAGACCTTCATCTTGCCGATGAAGGCGAGGACGTAGAGGTTGAGCAGCGTGGGCCGCAGCATCGGCACGATGACGTGGCGCAGCTTCGCGGCCCAGCCGCAATTGTCGAGTTCGGCCGCCTCCAGCACCTCGGACGGCAGGGCGTGGATCGCCGCGAGGCAGACCACCATGTTGAACCCGGCCCACTTCCAGGCATGCGTCACGATCAGGGACGCCAGCGCCGTGTTCGGGTCGCCGAGCCAGGAGCGGGCCAGGGCGCCGAGCCCGACGGCCCGGAGGCCCTCGTTCACCACCCCCCAGTCGTAGTTGTAGATCCACATCCAGAGGATCGCGACGACAACGTAGGAGAGCAGCACGGGCGTGAACCACGCGACCCGGAGGAACCGCGCGAAGGGGACCCCGGCATAGAGGGCGAGCGCCAGAAGGAGGCCCGTCGCCACGTCCAGGATCGGGGCGACGAAGGCCCACACGAAGGTATTGCGGACCGCGATCCAGAAGGTCTCGTCACTGAGGAGGTCGCGGTAGTTGGCGAGCCCGACGTAGGTGCGCTCCGCCTCCTCGATCGTGAACAGGCTGTCGTAGATCGTCCGGAAGGCCGGATAAGCCGTCAGGCCGAGATAGACGACGAGCGCGGGGGCGAGGAAGACCAGCAGAACCGGCCAGGAGGCCCGCCGCGGATCCGACACGCGACCTGAGGCCGGCACGCTCTCCGGCAACCCCGTCTTCGCCGCGAGGGCCGACGTGCCGGCCACACTGCCCGCCACCGCGTCAGCTCCCCTTGCGGCAGGCCGCATCCATCTTGTCGGCGGCCTCGTTCACGCCGATCAGGCCGGCCGGGAAGGCGTTGTTCATGACCTGCGTGTAGGTCTCGGCACACTTGGAGCGATAGTACATGAGCGGTGTGCCGAAGAAGTACGTGGCGCCCTTGTTGCGGGCATTCAGCTCGGCGAAATACTCCGCATGACTTGATCTGATCTTCGTCGGATCGGATCTGAGGCCGGTCTGCAGGGAGACCTGCTCGACCCACTTGTCGCCGTTGCCGGCCGTGGCCATGGAGTCGAGCAGCGCGCCCGCACAGGCCTTGTTCTTCCCGCGCGCGTACATCACGAAACTGCCGGCCACCGCCAGCGTCTTGCAGGTGGGGCACTGGCCCTGGTCCATGGCCGGGAACTGCATGATCCCGAGCGGGAAGTCAGCCGGCATGCCCCCGCTCTCGGGTGACGCGAAGGCGCGGCCCGTGAACCAGCTCGGATCCGGGAATGTCAGAGCTCCCGGCTTCTGGTAGAAATAGTAGTGGGACTCGCCGAGCTTCAGCGTCGCGAAGCTCTTCGGATAGGCGCCGGCATCCACCAGCCCCTTGAACCAGGTCATCACCTCCAGGACGCGCGGGTCCTTGAAAGGCAGCGTCCCGTTCAGGAGCTTGCCGTAATCCTCCGTGCCGAGCTTGCGCAGGAGGGACTCGAAGAGCAGCAACCCGCCGGGGAATGGCCGGTCGCCGACGCCCTGCGATACAGGCGTAATGCCGGCGGCGGCACCCTTCCTGACCAAGTCCGCGAAGTCGGACTGCGTGAGCTGGAACGAGGGCGGGACCTCGACCCCGACTTTCTTGACCAGATCCTTGTTGTAGTATAACTCGACCGTGTAAGCCTCGACTGGTAGGCCGTAGATCTTGCCTTTCGAAGTCCAGGCCGGCTTGGCCCAGTCCTCGAATTTTGCCAGATCGACATAGTTGTCGAGCGGTTCGAGGAAGCCGCCCGCCAGGAATTCGGGCTGGTCGGGCTCCAGATAGAAAACGTCGGGTGCCTGGCCGGTGCGGACGGCGGATTTGGCCTGCGTGTAGATGTCGGCCTTCGGGATGAAGCTCAGCTTGACCGCGCACTGCTTGTTCGCGGCCTCGAAGTCTCGGACGCGTGCGGTCACCCACTCCTTCTTGGCCGGCTCGTCGGGCCAGTTCGACCACATCGTGATCTGAACGGGCTCCGCCGCCGCGACAGACCCGGCCGCCATGAGGTTCAGGCCGAACAGGGCCGCGATCCCGGTGCCCGCTCTGCGCATCACACCTTCCTCCCGTGTCGTTGTTGTGCCGGATGGTCCGCGACCGGTTGAAGGTTGTCAATAAAAATGCGGACTCGCGGGCTGGACTCACCGATGCAGGCCCCTGTTTCCCGCATTTTATCGATAATCGGGCCACGGGCCGAGATCCGCGGCTGCCAGCCACTCTTGAGCCAGGGCTCCGGCCTGATCGGACGCGGAGCCCCGTTGGGCATCATCGAGCCATTGCGGACAAACGCCGTGGGCGACCATCGACGGATGCTGCGATCATCCGCGCCGCTTCATGAGGCCGTAAGCCCTAGGGCTTCGTCCGCACCTCAGGGTGTGTCCCGCGTGAAGACATATCCCGGCTCCCGACGCGCGCCTCATGGCAGGCGAAGCAGGTTCGGTGCTGCGCTTCGTCTACCGCTACACCGTTGCCGATACGGCAGAAGCCCCCGCGACCGGTCGCGACAACCATCGGGACTGGTGATGCCGAAGATCGGCGCGACCGATTTCCCGTCTCCCCCGCCGCCCAGGCGGCCGCGACGGGAAGGCGTGGGGCGGCGCATGACAGGAGAAAACCGCGACGCCCGCGGAGGCGTCAGTGAAAGGGCATCGACAACCACCATGGCCTGCGCGAAGGCCTGCGGGGGCCTCCTGCGGAAGGTTGTGACCGATGCCAATGGAAATCATGCGGTGCTGAGCCCGCCCGGGGAACATCTTGGCGGCCGGAAGTGAAAGCCTTCGCGGATCGCCTGTGCAAGGAGATCGTCACGGCGCTCACGCGCCTGACCGGCCTGTTCGTTATCGCGGGACTCCGCGTTCACAGACGAAGGCTTGGCGATTGACGTGCGCCGCGTCGGCGCGAGGCTCGGCGTCGGCGACGTGCTTGAGGGCGATGCACGCCGCAGCGGCGACCGGTTGCGCATCGTCGGGCAGTGCGTCGACGCGGTTACGGGCGCCCACCTCTGATCCGGCCGGTTCGACGGTGACGTTCAGGACGCCTCCGCATCAGCCCATCCCGATCGCGGGGACGTAGGGCGCGTCTGCATCGCGGCGCTCCGCACGCACCGTGCTGCAGCCTTCAATGACTATGCGCGACAGCGACAGCAGCAGGTTGCGCGATGGTGGTTTCAGAGCCGATCGACGCGCCGCCATGTTGCTTCAGCGGCCGGTTGCCCGAAAGGCGGCGCAGCAGCACGTAGAAAACCGGGGTGAGGAACAGGCCGAAGGCAGTCACGCCGATCATGCCGGAGAAGACCGCGACACCCATGGCCCTGCGCATCTCCGAGCCGGCCCCGGTGGCGGTGATTAGCGGCAGCACGCCCATGATGAAGGCCATCGAGGTCATCAGGATCGGCCGCAGCCGCAGCCGGCTCGCCTCGATGGCCGCCTGAATCGGGCTCCGGCCGGCGAATTCCAGCTCGCGGGCGAATATCCACGATCAGGATGGCGTTCTTGGCCGAGAGGCCGACCAGCACGGACAGGCCGATCTGGGTGGCAGGCGTGCAGCCGAAGGACGATCGATGCTTTGAGTTCCGCTCTTGGTTCAACGGCGCAGCGACGATCGAACCAGCATCGGCCTCGCACCCATGGGCCGAGCTGAAATCGAAGGGCCGGTCGCAAACGGCTCGCGAGGGCCCGGCGGCAGAACCTTCCTCTCGGCCTGCTCGCTGGCTACCCACCCGATACGGCGCGCCGGCTGTCAATTATATCACAGCCGGACACTTTACTGATCTTCGTTAAAGCTGCGATTTCTTATTGTGTAGACTTAGTTCACAAACAAACCCATATATGTCGCCTTCCAGATCTCTGGCCAAATTCAATCGACGACGGGATTGTAACAAATTATTCTGCGGGGCGCGCTATGGATGACACAAGATTCTTTAATAATTCTCCCGTCGATATCTACATACAGATAAGTCGGGGCGACGAAATTATAGACCGGACCAAGCTCATGCCGGGGGGCGTTTTGGCTTTCCGCGCACCCGAGAGTGCCAATTTCTATCCGCCATCGACGGAATTCCGGGCGGAGTTCTCCACGTCCCCGCTGAGCCAGAACGACCCGAACACGATCGGCATCGCTTTTTTGCCGAGATCCAACGACATTTTCACGGTCTCCCAGACCTTCAATCGAGAACTTACGGTCACGGAAACAAGAGCGGCGTCGGACGCTGCCGGGATCGATCCTGTTGGCAGAGTTCCTTGCTTTGTCGCGGGGACATCGATCTCGACGCATGGCGGACCGTTCGCCGTAGAGCGCATGGCAGTCGGAGACATGGTCGTCACGCAAGCCGGCGAGTTTCGTCCCATCCGTTGGATCGGCTCGAGGCACTATAGGGGGCTTTCTGCGCCGGCCGCTGACCGACCCGTGCGTGTCCGGGCGAACGCCATTGCCGATGGCGTGCCCTGTCGCGATCTGCTGGTCTCGCCCGATCACGCGCTGTTCGTCGACGGTCTGCTCGCGGCCGCCGGGCACCTGGTCAACGGCACGAGTATCACGCGCGGCGAGGCGATGGCGGACCTGACCTACTGGCACATCGAGTTGGACAGCCACGACCTCCTTCTGGCCGAGAACATGCCGGCCGAGAGCTTCCTAGCATCCCCGGGCGTGCGAGCGGGCTTCGACGCGGTGCAGACCTCGGATGCGGGCTCGGCGCCCAAGGCTTATGCCATGCGGGCAGGGCTCGGTCCTGAACTCGCGGCACTGCGCGGACGGCTCGCCCGTCGCGCCACCGCCGCGCGGGAGGCCAGCGACCTCGGCCCCGTACGGGCATGGTTGGACCGGTGCCTGATCGGAGCCGACGACGTGCTGCACATGGGCGGCTGGGCGCAGGATGTGACCCGACCCAATGTCCCGGTGTGCCTGGATCTCGTGGTCGACGGGGCAATCGTCGCGTTCACCGTGGCGAACGAGCTCCGGGCCGACCTCGCCGCCGCCGGGATGGGCGATGGCAGCCACGGCTTCGACCTCGGCGTGGATGTCAGGCTGTCTCCCGGGATGTCGCACGTCGTCGAGGTGCGGCGGTCCGCCGACGGAGCCCTGGTCTGCGCCAAGCAGATCGATGCGGCGGGCGCATGGACGCCGTTACTGGCGGCCTGAGTCACACCTGCCGCGGTCGTCAGCGTCGATGGGGGCCGCGTCAGCTTCCAGACCCACGCTTACGACGTGATCGGGCCCGTCGTCCGCGAGCGTTGCAGGGTGGCGGTTTTGACGAGGAACGGCGCGGTCCATCTTCGGGCTGACTGATCACGGCTGGAGGTTGGCGTCGACCCGTTCGAGAGGACTGCCCATTTTGAGCAACCGCCGCAGGGGATGCCCCTTGGCGCTGGATCGAGGTCACGCCAAGCGACCAGCCCCATCTGCACGGCCCCGTGGCGCCCGCGCAGAGATCTCGATGAGAGCCGAGCAGGCTCGGCGCCCCGAACGGAAGGGTCGAAGCAGCGCTTCGCGCGGCTCTCGAAAGCCGAGTCTCTCTTACCGTGGACTATCCCGGTGGCTCGGGAGGGTGTGTCACCGGCTCGGAACGTCCATGGCCTGCCTCGTCGTTTCGGGGAGTTGCTCGATGCTGAAGTTCGCCGCCGCTGGCAGGAAAAAATTTCGCGAGACCTGGCGCGACACCGCCCGGCCGGCGGATCATGCACGGTACCCGGAAAGCACCCTGGGTACCGCTCCGCGACCGTTACGTGGCCTGTGGCGCGGACGAGGACACGGAACCGGGCGTTGGTGACGGGCGCTCGGTCGATCCAGAAACCGTCGTCGGTTACGCGGTGTGCGGGCGCCGCTTCCGGGTCGTAGCGGTCCGAGCCCATGCGGGAGGTACTGCCCGGGACGAAAACCATGTCGTCGCCCGGAGCAGGACAGGTGGATCGGTCGAGGCCGGCTGCGCGACCCATGCGGCTCATTCCGCTGGCGTCGGCGGCGCCATGCCGGTGACTTGAACCGACGGCTGCTCGCTCAGCCAGCGATAGAGGACGCCTCCGAGCACGCCGCCGACGAGCGGGGCGACCCAGAACAGCCAGAGCTGGGCGACGGCCCAGCCGCCCACGAACAGGGCGGGCCCGGTGCTGCGCGCCGGATTGACCGACAGGTTCGTGACCGGGATGCCGACGAGGTGGACGAGGGTGAGGCAGAGCCCGATGGCCAGCGGTGCGAACCCGACGGGCGCCTTGCCGTGGGTCGCGCCCATGATGACGAACAGAAACATCATCGTGAGCACCACCTCCGATAGGAAGCAGGCGATCAGGGAGTAATGCCCCGGGGAGTGATCGCCGTAGCCGTTGGCGGCGAAGCCCTTCGCGAGATCGAAGTCGGGCGCGCCGCTCGCGATGGCGTAGAGCAGGATCGCCCCGACGACGCCGCCCACGACCTGGGCGAGCACGTACGGCACGATGTCGTGGACCGGAAACCGGCCTCCGGCCGCGAGCCCGCAGGTGACTGCCGGATTGAGATGGCATCCCGAGATGTGGCCGACCGCGTAGGCCATGGTGACGACCGTCAGTCCGAAGGCCAGCGCCACGCCCAGGAGGCCGATGCCGACCTGTGGAAAAGCTGCTGCGATCACGGCGCTGCCGCAGCCGGCAAAGGTGAGCCAGAAGGTGCCGATGGCCTCGGCAGCGCACTTGCGGATGTCCATGGAAACCTCCAGCGGTGGGACCGGCCGAAGATCCCGCGACTTCCGCCGGAGTCGACGGGCGTTCGCGCGCGGGACCGTTCTCGAAGGTCGGCACGCCGCGGTATCGGCGTGTCGGGAGCGTCACGTGCCGGGTATGGACGGCCCTCGGCAGCCGGCGCGGCGCCATCAGCCTCGGGGCGATCCGGCGACTGTAATCGCGCTCTGACGCGGCCGGGTTGAGATAGGTCAAGGCACAGCCGTGCGATCTGAGGATCGAACCAGGCCACGCCTCAGGACTTCGGCGTCGCCCGGCGCCAGTGGCTGTTTTGATTCACATCAATCCGTTGGGCAGTTCTTCGCGCTGAATAAGCGAGTCAGTTGTGTGTTCGTCTTTGACCAACATTCGTCAAACATGATGGAGGTCTCGCATGGCCGGCATCGCGACCTTCGATGGCACGACCGATGAGTCGGGGCGCGGCCGATGGTGGTTCGTCGGGATCGGCACCCTGCTGCTCGTTCTCGGGATTGCCGGCCTGTTCATGGTGATCACGCTCACGATCGCCAGCACGCTCTGGTACGGGGCGCTCCTGCTCACGGCCGGGATCGTCGAGATCGTCGAGGCCCTGGTCAAACCGAGAGAGGTCGAGGCCTGGAGCTCGCGCGCCGTCCGGTTCCTGGCGGGCTTGCTCTACCTGCTGGGCGGGCTCTACGCGGTCTTCCGCCCGCTCGAAGCCTCGCTCGCGCTCACGCTCGTTCTCGGCGTGATCCTGATCGCCTCGGGCCTCGCCCGTGCGATCTGGGCGATCGCGCACGAGGTACAGGCCTCCCGCGCCGCTGTGATCCTGTTCGCTCTACTGTCGGTGCTCCTGGGCGGGGCCATCATCGCGCAATGGCCGTATTCCGGTCTCTGGGCGATCGGGCTGTTCGTTTCGTGCGACCTGCTGGCCGCGGGCCTGTCATGGCTCTGGGTCGGCCTGTTCGGAAAGCCCCAGATCGCACCGGTCGCCGCACCGTATCGGATCGGCATGGGGGCGCGGTGAGGATCGCCAGGGGACGAGAAGGACACGAGCCATGAATGCGATGATCGAATCTATGAACCGGCGTGCCGTCCTCGTCGGCGCTTCGTCCGCCGCACCGGCGACGGTCAGCGCGGCCCCGCTGACGGGTGCGGCCCGGATACGGGCCGGCGATGCCGATCCGGCCCGGCGAAGCCGCGATCGCGACCTCCGGTGCCGCGGGGGCAAGCCGATGATCGGCTGAGCGTCCGTCGGCGAAGATCACGCGCCGATGTGCAGCTGGGCATGGAAGCTGAACGCGACCGCACCGGCGAGCAGGCACTGTTTGTGCGGCTCACGCGCGAGGGCGGCGTTCCAGGAAGCGGCCCGCGCGTCTTTCGCCCGGCCGATGCGGTCCGCCCCGGTCGCTACGGCCGGGGCGTGTGCAGGGCCGAGCGGCATTAGCCTAGTCGCGCCGCTCGAGCGGCCCCTCCTGTCTCGTTCGGTCAAGTGGCGCGCGGCGTCGCCGGCTAGGTTGGCCGCCATCCATCCGTTCCGCGGCTGCCCCGGAGGCCGTCATGACACGCTGTCGGGTCTTCATCGCCGCCCTGATACTGTCCTTCCCCGCCGGGTCATGGGGCGGGTCTGTCGGCGTGGAGGCACGTGACCGCCCAGCACAGGGCACCGTCACCATCCCCAGCGATGCGGACCTCAACCGGCTCGAACGCGAGGCCATCACCACGCCGCCGCTCGACGTGAGCGATATGCCGCCGCGCGGTGGAACCGGGGCACCGGACAGCCGCCAGCGCCGCATCGAGCGGCCATCGCCGGCACGCGGCGGCGCCTGCGACGATTGCTGACCGGACCCGGGCGCGAGATCGCCATGCAGGACGCCGAGCCCGTATCCATCGGTCACGACCGGATGTGGTCGCGCAGTCCTGCACGTCGTGCACCTCGGAACCGGCGGTGGAGCCGCGCCCTCCTGGCCGCGGGTGTCCTGCTCGTGGCCGCGGCCGGCTTCGCGCTCGCGCATGTCTGGTCGCCGCACGCCAACCTGCGCGTCACGATCGGACCGCCCGGCAGCACGGCCGAGCGTTTCATCACGGCATTCGCGGCCGTCTCCAAGGCGCAGCATCCCCGCGTCAACCTGGATCTCGTCCGGGTCGATGACCTCACCGGCAGCGCCAGGGCGCTCGAGGAACGCAGGACCGACCTGGCCATCGTCCGCAGCGACGCCGCGGTGCCCGCCAACGCCCAGACCATCGTGATTCTGCGCCGGGACGTCGTCGCCTTCATCCTGCCGCCGCACAGCGCCGTGACATCGGTCGCCGGCTTGGCGGGCAAGACCGTCGGCATCGTGGCCGGGCCCCTGCAAACCGCCAACGCGCGCCTCCTCGACACGGTGCTGAGCTACTTCAACATCCCGGCCAAAGATGTCGGCAGGACGGTTCTGGCGGTCGACGCGCTGGCCCAATCTGTCCGAGAGAAGAAGCTGGCGGCCGTTCTGGCGGTTGGTCCCATGGCACCCGGCGAGGTCGTGGACGTCGTCGGCGCGATCGCGCGCGCCACCAGAGGGACTCCGAGAGTCCTCGCCCTCGACGAGGCGGAGGCAATCGGCAAGCGGTTCCCGGGCTTCGAATCGATCGACGTGCCCGTGGGCGCGTTCCGGGCGCGGCCCGCGACGCCGAGCGAGACCGTCACGACGCTGGCGGTCACCTTCCGCTTCGCCGCTTCGGAACTGATGCCCAACGTCGTCGCGGCGGCGATCGCCCGCTCGATCCTGACGACCAAGACGAAGCTCATCGCGATCACGCCGCTGGCCGCGCAGATCGAGGCACCCGATCCGGACGACAAGAGCCCGATCCTACCCGTCCACCCGGGCGTGGCCGCTTATCTGAGCAATGGAGACCAGACCTTCTTCGATCAGGTCCAGCAGTATTTCTATCTCGGCGGCCTCGTGGTCAGCCTCGCCGGATCGCTCCTCGCCGCCGCCTCGGCGGGCTGGAACAGGCGCCGGTCGGAGGCGGGGTGGCGTCCGGTCCGGCGCCTGGTCGAGATCGCCAACGCGGCGGCAGGGGTCGACCGCGCCGGGCTCGCCGCGCTGGAGGACGAGTACCGGGCGATCGTCGCGGCGATGCTGAGCTGTTCGTCCGGGCTCGTCGGCACCGATTGCCTGTCGGCTTTTTCCACGGCCCTGGCGCATGCGCGTCACGCCCTCGATCACCGCCGCGCGAGTCTTGAGCCGGAGACGGCGGTTCCGTCCGGGCCGACGCTCGTCGTCGCGCGGTGACGGCGCGCCCGGCCGGAGCGCCTCCGAGGGGCCTCACCCGGTCGCCGGCGCACGCAGCAGCAGGTCGCGCAGGCGTCCGGCGCCCAGCACACGGTCGATCTCTTGGAATGCGAAGTACGGGAGCAGCACCACGAACATCACCCAGGCGAAGGTGAGAACACCCCGCGGGCCGCCGGCCATCTCCGGGAGCACGGCGCTCGGTGCCCGTCCGTGCCACGCCCCCACCAGAACCTCCTCCAGCCCGTAGGCGGCCACGAGGACGGCCGTGAACAGGAGCGCGCGGTACAGAACCACGTAGACCAGGGGCCTGCGTACGAGCCGCCGGCCGAGGCTCAGGGATCCGAGCTTCGTCGCCTCGGCGATCAGCATGAACTTGGCCAAGACCAGGGCATTGATCAGCCCGAGCGCGTAGAAATGGTAGCCGGGATAGTGCGGGATATCCTGATCGATCCGGGCGTAGATGTTGATGCTGAACAGGATCAGGGTGCCGAAGACGACGATCAGGTAGGTGGCAAAGGCAAGGTAGCGCTTGGCTTCGGCGGTTGCTCTCTGCCACAGGGATCCGGCTCCTTCGCGCGCGTCGGCGCGCGGAAGACCTTGCGGGCCGGTACCGGCAGCCTCCCGGGACGTGGCAGGGGGCACGGCGCAACCTCCGTGGGTCCGGTCCGCGCACCGTCCGGCGCAGGTCCGGATCGCTTGAGCGATCCGGCGCCGTCCCGGCTGTAGTCACGCAGCCAGCTTGACCGCGTGCTTGCTCTCGATCGTGCGGCGGATCAGGCGGCGGGTCCGCTCCGTGAACGCGAGCTTGTCCGCCAGGCAGCTTTCCAGCAGGACGCCGACCCCGAAATGCCCGCTCACGTCGGCCATGGCGACAAGGGCCACGTACTCGGCGATGCGCAGATGCATCAGGTGATTGGCCTTGATCAGGATGAACAGGGCCTTGGCGGCGGGCGCCTGGATCTCGGCCAGCTCGCGCCGGAAATCTTCAAGAAAGACTTCTTGGAGGCGGCCGTTCGCAGTGATCGGTTTTTCGCCGATCAGCTGAAAGCAGCGGTCGAGCGACTTGATCGTCTTGTCCTGGATGAAGGCGCGCGACTGGAGCGCCTCCTGGATCGCCGGATCCTGCGCGACCTGTCCCAATTCCTCGTAGATCTTCGTCGCGCGTTCCGCATGGTGCCGCGCATCGCTCAGCATGCGCACGAAAAGCTCCTTCGGCGTCTTAACCGGCATAGCAACCTCCTCACCTTTCTTGGCTGTCGATCGAGGCATCTCTCGAATGCCGACTTCGCTTCGTGCGCCCTTGGCGCGACCGAAAGCAGCATCCTGCCGGTCGCCGGGACGAGCCCTTCGCTCACCGCGCTGAAGCGTGGGGCATTATGCGTCCGCGCCGAGTGCCTGCTTGATCGGGCGAGACACCGGCCGGGCCGGGCATCGGCCATGCCCGGCGGCTCAAGCGCAGCAGGGAAGGGTCATGCTCCGCGAGCCGGCCGCGTCCCCGCGGATCAAGCGGCGTCGCCGGCTCGGCCTTACTGTTCGGTCGGTGCGTATCCGAGGGGCAGAAGGCTTGATGCCGCACTCAGCCCATCTCGGCAGGTCCTTCTGCAGAGCGGAGATCATCCCATGAGGATTCTACGGATTGCGTCCTTGGCCGGTGTTGCCCTCGTCCTGAGCGGTCTGACCGTCGAGGCGCGTGGCTTCCACGGCGGGGGCGGCTTCCGCGGCGGCGGAGTCCGTGCCGGCGGCTTCCATGGCGTAAGGGCCGGCAGGGTCGGCGGCTATCGCGGGGCGGTGGGGTATCGCGGCCGCTACGGCGCCGTCGGACGTTACGGCGGGGTCGGGCGCTACGGCGGGGTCGGGCGCTACGGTTACGGCTACGGCCGCTATGGTTACGGCGCCCGTCCCTATGGCTACGGTCTGGGTGCGGCTGCCGTCGGAGCCGCGGCCGCGGGCTATGGCGCCACCTACGGCCGCTGCGGTCCCTACGCCTATTACGATGCCTATGCGGGCGTCTGCCGTCCGTACTGAGCCCGCTGAACAAGGCCGAGGCCGTCAGGCCCCGGCTCCCTCATCCGGCCTGAACCAGTCGTCCGCTCCGGCACAGGGTCTGAAAGCAGGATTGGTCGAACACCATGACCTTCCGTTCTGTCGCCCCGCTCCTGGTGATCTGTTCAGGCGCGCCCGCGCTGGCACAACCGTACGGCCTGCAGCAGCCGGCCGCCCTGTTCCACGGCAATTACTGCGGCCTCGGCAACAACGGCGCCTTGCCGCCCATCGATGCGCTGGATGCCGCCTGCGCCCGCCACGACGCCTGTACCCCCTTGGGCCGATTGCCGTCCCGGGCTTGCAATGCTCGGCTCTCTTGGGAAACCGGCCGCATATCGCGCGATCCGCGGCAACCGGACGATCTCCGGGCGCTGGCGGGCTTCGTTGCCGCGGGCGCCGCCCTTTTGCCGTTCAACCCAACTGCGCCAGTGGTCGCCGTCGGGGTCCCCGCCACCGCGCGACCGGCTCGGTCCGACCGGGCGGTCTATCACGCTTATTAGCGCACGCAGCCGGATCCGACCGCGAGGAAGCCGGGTCCGGCGTCCGGTAAAGGCGTTCAAAACCGGTCAGCGGCGGAATCCGCCGCGGTACCCGCCGACGCGGCGTCCGTAGACCGCCCGGCCACCGTAGGCACGGCCACCCCGATAGACTGCTCCGCCCCGATAGACTGCTCCGCCCCGATAGACCGCACCGCCCCGATAACCGTACCGGACGGCGCCCGGATGACCGTAGATCGCCCTGCCCCGGTATCCGTAATAGCCGGGCGCCCCGTAGACGTTGGGTCGGCAGCCTCCGTAGGGGCCGCGGTGTAAGCCAGGGCCGCATCCGCCGGCGGCTTGAGCCGGCGCGATCCCAAGGACACCCGGTCCGGAAGCGTTCAGGCTCAGCAAGACACCGAACACGAGGGTCGCGAGCGAAATAATCCGTATCGATGGCATTGTTTCCTCCTTTAAGTCCTTTCGGTAAAAGTCAAAGTGAGTTTGTCGATGTATTTTACAGCGAATTTTTAATACTGATCGTTGGCGCTAAATTCGATACGATCATTCTCGAGAATGCTGGAAACCATATGCTCGATCGGGACCCGTTGCAGGTCGCGAGAAGCTCGGGAGCATCGCTTCAGCTGCCGTTTCCAGTGGCCGGCACCGGTGCCTCCAGATGCTCGGTGACAGGCCGGACCAGCGTCGGAACGCGTGCGTGAACGCGGCCGCTTCGGAGAAGCCAAGACAGGCGGAGATTTGCGCCAAGGTCATGTTGGTCTCGGCCAGGAGCTGCTTGGCCGTCTCGAACCGGATCTGTGTGGTCACCGACCGGAAGCTCGTGCCTTCGGCCCTCAGGCGACGGCTGAGCGTGCGCCGATGGACCGCCAGATGGCGCGCCACGGCTTGGCCTGACCACGGGCTCTGAATGAACTCCATGCGGAGAAGGCACCGCAGCTGGTCGGATATCTGGATCGGCGCCGCCTCGCCGATCTGGCGGATGCGACGTTCCGCGGTCGCGAGCGAATCTCGGTCGGCGCCCGCGATCGGTTGTTCGAGGACGCGTGATGGAAACGCGATGGCTGCCCATTCCTGATCAAAACGGACGGGTGCGCGGAAGAAATGCCGGTAGGGATCCGTCTGACGCGGTGGCGCACGCGGCAACAGGACTTCCGATGGCGACCATTGGGCACTCGACAGGGCGCGCACGATATTGACGATCGTGGCGAGAGCCCCCTCCGACTGGAGGCCCACCGCTGTCGCCCCGGCTTCGTAGGGAAAGTAGTGAAGCAGAGCCAGATCGGTCTCGACGCTGAGCCTGACGGCAGAGCCGCACGTCCAAGCCCAGGGACGATTCTCCAGAACACGCAGGGCGTCGCCAACGGTCCCAGCGTTCCGCACCAGCGTGCCGCTTGGTCCGAGCTTGGCGAGAGCGATACGCCGTCCCACGAGCAGGCCGAGATGGCCGCACCGCGTGCGATTCGCACCCAGCTGAAGCAGGCGGCCGAGCGCGGCATTCGAGACCGGTGTACCGCCGTCCCGGGATGCCCGCGGGTCGCAGCCCGCGTCCCGGAGGATTTCGACAGGATCTGAACCGAGTTCCGAGATAACGGCGCAGGCTGCGCTCGCAACGTCGCCATGGAAGTCGTCGGCACCGGGGGTGCGTTCCGCATCCAGCCGCCGATCGGGCTCAAGTCGATCGCAAGTGTCTTCGCGCGCCAGCGCCAGGCGGTTGGCCATCGCAGGACCCCGTTCCTTCCCGATGCGCGAAGAATTCACAGCCGTCGCAGGATCCGCACATTGCGCTGGATCAATCTGCCTATCGTCGACTGCACGCGCCGCGGACCTGCTCGATCAATACAAGTTTGGAATTAGAGGGATCGGTCCGAGCTGCCGTATCGTGTTGCGGATCCGGGATTCGAGGGCGTGGCCAGTTGTCCTCAAGATCCGCGAAGCTCGGGTGCGATCGAGGGCGGTTCGCGCCGGACGTCGGGGCGTGTCGATCCTGATCGAAACGTTCGTTGGTCTGTCGATTTCATACGGCAGACGGGGTGCGGGTCTCGGCGTTGGCGGATCCCTGCACCGCTTCAGAACATCCATCGGAACGCGCGCCGGACGCGCGCGCGCCCGATTCGGCCATCGCGCAAATGGGGCCGGAAGAGCTTCTGCAGGGCGTAGGCCGCGAGGTCGTACTCGGCCCGACAATTCGCGGCGCGTGCCTTGGGCAGGGCACCCGCTTCGACGAGATAGCCGAAGGCCCCGCGGTCGGCGCCGTAGGCGAGGCAGAGCAGGTTGTAGAGGCGCTGCCCGGCGAGGCTGTGATCATCGGCCAGAACCGCTTGATCGCGCGTCTCCTCGGCGGCTTGGGTGCGCAGGAGATAGGCCGCGCCGTCGATCGCGTGCCGTGCCTGAGCGGACGGCAGTTCGAGCAGGACGAGCGCGGCGAACTGGTCGGCCGCGTCCTCCTCGCGGCCGAGTACGGGCACGTCGAGGAGATCGTACAGGGCATGGCCGAGTTCGTGCAGGAAGATCTGTGCGACGGGGCCGAAGATCGCGTCGCGTTGGGTGACACCGGTCTCGGGGTGGTTCCTGGACGCACGATCCCGCACCTCCCGGACGTACTCGTAGCAGACCGTGACCGTCCGGCTTCTGGGTGCATACCAGGCGTTGGCCTCGCCGCAGACAGCCAGTCGCAGCGTCAGCGAGCGCGGCGGACGCATGGCTTTGACGATCGCCTGCACGCCTTCCAGGACCCGGCGCGCCTTGAGGTCCCGGTGGAGCGCGCGCGTCTCCTCGTCTATGGGGCGCTGATAGGCGATCCGGATCGCCGCGCCCGTCGAGCGAGCCGCATGGGTCGGCGGAGCGCCGATCACGAGCGCCAGGCTCGCCGCGAGTCCGACGGCACGCCACATCCGGCAACCTCTGGGCCACGGGTTTCACTGCGTCAGGACGCGCACGATCCGGTGCGATCCAAGATCGACGATGACGGCCTTTCCATCCGGCGAGATGAAGTAGCCGTAATGACCCATTGGCGTGAAGCCGGGGATCGACTGGTTGCGGAAGGATCCCATCTCGATCCAGTCGGGGATGCTGCTGCCGATCCCGACCCGGCGGCCGATCCCGTTCTCCGCGGTGTATCGGGGTCCCGTCTCGAACAGGGCGGCGATCGTGACCGGGACGCCGCCGCGTTCGATCTCCCCGGTCAAGCCGCCGCGCGGATTGACCTGCAGGGTGAGCGGCTGCGCGTGAAGCGGCGCACAGATCGCCACAAAAAGGATGCCGACAATGACATGCAGTAAAATTCGTCGCTTGCTTTGTGTCTCCATTGACATGGCAACCTCCGAAACATGCCCACCGAGGAGCGGGTGTCGTTAAATCCTCCAGATTATTAGATCATCCCAAAGCACGTGCTTGATCGCCTGCGACAGGGTCCCTGCTCCGCCGCTCCGATTCTCGCCGACCGCGCCCTGCACCGTCCTGCTGGATGAGGGTCGCGATCATCTGCGCGGCGCCGGAGCCCTCACGTCCGAGAGCCGAAGCCTGATGACGAGCGGAGGCCGTGCGCTGAATCAAGGCTGGAGCCTCAGCGGCGGGCGCGATCGGCGGGCAGCAGGAGGCGAAGCCATCATGAAGCGCGAGCTCCCCGCGAGCCTGAGCGAGGACGACGTGAACTCCACCCATCTGGATCGGGATTACGCCGCAACGGACTCGTTCAACGGGGTGATCGCGCACAGTCTGTGAAGCGGATCGCTGATCTCGGCGGTGGTCGGCACGGAGCTGCCCGAGCGCGCTCCGCCGAAAGGGCTGCCGGTTCGGCGGAGAGCGCGCGGCGGCGCGAGGGCGCAAGGGCCTTCTCCGAATTTGAGCCTGACGCGGCGAGCGACAAGCCTCTCACCAACTGAGAGATGCGCACCTGACGGTGGACCTCGCTCGGACCCCCACCTAGCCTGGAGCCGTTTTCGATCGGAAACGGCTCCAACGTCCTGACTCGACGGACTCCTGAGCACCGAACCGATGCTCCCGGTGGCCGAACGCGCTCTAGCTGCCCGCGAGCGTCTCGGGCTCCATCTCGCTCGTTTTGCCGAGACCTAACCACGCCTTCATGGCTGCAGGTAACGAGCGGAGATGCTTCTTCGTGGGCTGGTCCAGCGCGCGCGCCGCGTCCAGCCGGGACGCCGCCACGTCCATGCCGAGCGGGTCTGCCTGTCGGCCGATCGCCAGGACGCCTTCGAGGATGGCGAGCCCCCTGTCGAAGGAAGATGGGTCCCAATGCATCCGGTCGTTGCCGACGCGCCTGTCGATAAACCGGGCGCGCTCCAGCTCCACTTGGCGCGAGTCCGCACAGGCCAGGCGGGTCACGAACGGCAGCAGCCGCTGCCGGTCCGCATCGGTCGCCTCGTCGTTCAGGCGCAGGGCCAGTTGGCAGACCGGACGCGAGAAGCAGTTCGGCATGCGGCTGACCGAGGCGACCGGTTGGTATGGGAAGCCGCAGGCGACGATGGCCGCCTCGTTGATGCAAGTGCCGCCGTCGGGGCCGGGAAACCGGTGCGAGCCTCGCAGGAGCTTCCAGTTCAGGAGATGATCGAAGCCGTCCATGGCGAAGAACTCCTTCGGCTGCATTCCAACATCACATCCGCTCGGGCCGGACGGGGTCTCAGATCTCCCGCCGGGTCCAAGCTACCCGTTCGCTGCCGTGGCTCATCCGGCGCGCGCCGTCGTCGGTCCGATGCCAGTGCTGGCTGAAAATCAGCCAAACCGAAGCCGACGCCACCGGCCGCGCACAACGCCGTCAGCGCGACCGGATCCCGGCCGTTGTCCATGCGGCGGCTCGACGGGCGCTCGTGCTGTCCCGACCGCATCGCCTGCCGCAGGGCGTCGGGGCTCTTCACAAGGTCCTGCAGGCCCCGTCCGGTAGAATCGGAGATCCGGCCGGCCAGCTGGTCGGCCCCGGGGTGATGCGGGCCGCGTCTGCCGTCAGGCTTTCCGACCTCGCGGGAATGGCCGTTCGTCATAGTGCGTCTTCGTGGCTGTCTGCAGATAAGGGGACGGCCGGTCGGGTCTCGGCCTGTCGGAACGCTCGCGTCAGGCAAGGGCGACGATACGGTCCTCGACGGCGCGCACGCCCGGCACCGACCAAGCCGCGCGTTCCGCCGAGTCCCGCTCCGCCCAGGCTGAGACGGCCCCCTCTAGGATGACCCGGTCACCCGAGACGCTGACCTTGATCGCGTCGGCCTCGAACATCGCGCTGCGCCGGAATGCCTGAAGGATCTTGTCCTTGACCGCCGTCGGCGGAATCCGCGGCCTGACCTCGATCAGGTTCGTCACCCCGTGCACGCCCGACAGCTTCCGAACCGCCGCCTCGGCGCCGGCCATCTGGTACTGCCAGTCGACCGTCCCGGTCAGCGTCACCCAGCCACCCGAGACCTTCACCTGGATGCAGTCTTTGGGCAGATGCACCGACCAGTCGATGATGGCCAGCGCCCGCCCGGCGATCTGGTCGTCGGCGACCTTCCTGTCATCTGCGTAACGGACCGCGATGTCCTGGGCGATGGCGCGCACGCCCCGCACCCGGCGCACGGCGCGCTCGGCCGCCACCTTCTCGGCATAGCTTCCGACGTGGCCCGTAAGGGTGACGACACCGTCAGCCACCGCCACACCGATGTCGCCGGCCTGGAGGCTCGGTTCGAAGTCGAGCTCGTCGAGCACGTCGCGGCGAAGATCCTTGTCGATCATCGCGTCCCTCCTGGCATTCCTCCGGGAGGTTTCTCGCGGAGTATGCCGCGGACTCTGCCCGCCCCGCGCCGATGGGCGTTGATCTAGCGCAACGTCGACGCCTTCAGCCTGAGCGGACGCGCACCATCCGCCAGCGTCCCCTGCGCGGCAGCGCAGTGCCACCAGTCCGGGCCCTGAATTGACGGAGATCAAGGCTGCCGGATCGCGCCTCAGCTTCAAGCCATCCTGTCAGGAGGACGCCAAGAGGACGAACGCAATGTCGCCAACCGATATTCGTCTCGCGGTCGAAGCGCACAGAGAGGCGGTCGACGCATTGGCCGGATACTGCGCCGATTATCCCATGATCCCGCGATACATCATCGCGAACCACATCGCCTTCGAGGTCGCTCATCGGATCCGCTCGGGCATCAGATCGCGGGAGCGGCTGGTGCGCTACGGGATCGAGGCGGTTCTGATGGACAAGTATTGAGCGATTGCGTCCAGCCGCTGCTCTGCGCGGAGGGGGTATGCGCTGGTGCCGCGTCAGGTCGGTGGCGGTTCGGATTTACCGCGTAGGGCCGCCACCGTCCCGGCGAAGCCGTCGAGCAGGGCGGCGCGGCGCAACCTTAGGGTGGAGGTGAGCGGGCCGGCCTCGACGGTCCAGGGCGTGTACAGAGCCGTACGGCTTGCACCCTGGGGGCTGCTCGCGCAGTCCCGCTTTCGCCACCGGGTCGCGGTCATTCGGTGCGGGGACCGGCATCGGCCGCCACCGCCGCGATGCCGGCCGACGCCGCCCAGGCCTCGAGGTCCGCCTTTCGGATCGCGGCCGCCATGAGGTCCGGGAAGAGATCGGGCGTGCACGCGAAGGCGGGCACGCCGAGGGCGGCGAGGCGCGCAGCCAGCGAGCGGTCATAGGCGGGCGCGCCCTCGTCGGAGAGCGCCAGCAGCGCCACCACCTGCACGCCCGACGCCACGAGGCGCTGGGCCTGCGCCAGCAGGCCGGCCTCCACCCCACCCTCGTAAAGGTCGGAGATCAGCACCAGCACCGTGTCCTCCGGCCGCGTGATCCGCGACGCGCAGTAGCCGACGGCCCGGTTGATGTCGGTGCCGCCGCCGAGCTGCACCGAGAACAGTACCTCCACGGGATCGTCGAGGTCGTCGGTAAGATCGACGACTTCCGTGTCGAAGACCACCAGCCGGGTCGAGACGGCGGGCAGCGATGCCATCACGGCGCCGAAGATACTGGAATAGACCACCGAGTTGGCCATCGAGCCGGACTGGTCGATGCAGAGGATCACGTCCTTGAGCGAGCCGCGGCTCTTGCGGCCGTGGCCAAGGCGCGTCTCGGGGATGATCGTGCGGTACTCGGCCTGATAGTGGCGCAGGTTCGCGCGGATCGTCCGGTTCCAGTCGATCTCGGCGTGGCGGGGGCGGTTGACGCTGGCGCGGTCGATGGCGCCGTTGACCGCCTGCCGCAGCGGCTCCTCCAGCTTGGCGAGGAGCGCGTCCACGACCTTGCGGACCACGAGGCGGGCCGTCTCCTTGGTGCGGCCGGACAGCACCCCGCGCATCGAGATCAGTGTCGAGACGAGGGCGACGTCGGGGACCACCGCCTCCAGCATCTCGGGCTCGGTGAGCATGCGCTTCAGGTCGAGCCGGTCGAGGGCGTCGCGCTGCATCACCTGCACGACGGCCGCGGGGAAATAGTCGCGGATGTCGCCGAGCCAGCGCGGTACGGAAGGGGCCGAGGAGCCCAGTCCGCCCTGGCGGTCGGAATCGTAGAGGGCGCCGAGCGCCCGATCGAGGCGCAGGTCGCGCTCCGCGAGGGCGTGGCCCGTCCCCTCCGCCAGGCCGCCGCCCAGGACGAGGCGCCAGCGGCGCAGGCGTTCGGTCTCGCTCATGGGGCCGCCTCCGGCGTCTCCAGGCCGGACTCCGCCGGCACGGGCGCGAACAGCAGGCGCAGGATCGGCATGACCGTCGCGGCCCGCGCGGCATCGTGGAAGCGGCCGGGCAGCGCCTCTCCCGCGCCCGCGCGTCCCGGATTGCCCAGGGCGGTCCCGATCGCGCGTCGCTCCGCGGGCGGGGTCGTCGCGAAGGTGCGGCGCACCAGGGGGAGGAGCTCGGTGAAATGCTCCTCGTCCAGGGCGCAGAGCCAGTCGTCGAGGACGGCGAGCAGGTCCTGCCCGTGGAGCAGCGCCGTGCCGCTGTCCTCGAGAAAGCCCTCGATCCAGGCGGCGGCCGCGGCGGCACTGGCCGCGCGCGACAGGGCACGGCCGAGGCGCGCACCGGCCTGCGCGGCGTCGAGGACCCGCGCGTCGAAGAGCAGGCGCACGGCCCGGCCGACGACGCGGCCATGCACGTGCTCTTGGTCGGCGAGCGCCCCGAGCGCCTCGCGCCAGGGACCCGTGAGCTCCGGATCGTCGAGGAGGGCGAGCGCGCCGGTGACGGCGGCGATGCGCGCCTTGGCGGCGGCGGCCGCGTCGTCGTCGAGGCTCTGGCAGGCGGCGACCAGTCCCGCGGCGGCGCGCGGCACCAGACCGCGCACGGCCGCGCGCACGGGGGCGGTGTCGGCACTGCGCACGGACCCGTAGCGGCCGAGTTCGGCGAGCGGCGGCAGGGCCTCCATCAGGTCAAACACGTCGGCCGACAGGGCGGCGCGGTCCTCGATCGCCCCGATCACCGCGGCGGTGGCCTCCGCCAGATCGGCGTCGAGGAGGGTTCCGATGAGCGCCGCGAGGTCGGCGACCCGGGTCGCCTCCTTGGCCCGGCGGGTCACCTGCGCGGCGGCGGCCTCGGCCACCGTCCCGCCATCCGCCGAAGCCGCCACGAGGTCCACCACCCATTCGGGCTGCCAGCTGAGGAACCACGCCTCCTTGAAGGTGCCCCGCCCGCGCGCCGTCCGCCGGGTGCCCCAGGGTATGCCGAGCAGCGCGAGCCGGTTGAGGAAGCGGCTGCGGGCGAGATCGGTCTCCTTGCGCAGGTCGAGGACGATCTCGCCCGCATCCGAGCCGGGCTTCAGGCACAGGCTCTTGCAAGCCCGCGCGAAGTCCATCTCGACGGGGGTACCGGGGCTGTCCGGCGGCGTGGCGCCGAGGCGCTCGCCGATCACCAGCTTGCGCCGGATCAGCGCCATCGGCGCGGGGTCGGCGAAGCACAGCGTCGCCTGCGCGGCCTCGTCGAGATCCTCCAGGGAGGGGCGGGCCCGACCGCGGAGGCCGGCGAGCGCGTCGGCAAGGCGCGCGGCCTCGATCACCGAGGCCGGCGAGGCGTCGAGATCCTCCGCGCGCAGCAGCGCGGCGGCGCGCGCCAGCCAGCGGGACGCGATCTGCTCCCCGTGGTTCCAGAGCGTGTCGTACCATTCGGGGGAGAGCACGCCCGCGCGGTAGCCGCTCGCGGTGGCCAGCCGCTCGTAGGACCAGGGCGCCCAGGCGCTCGCGACCTTGGTCTTCGGCAGTCCCTTGAGGGTCGCGGCATCGGCGGCGGATTGCCCCCGCGCATCGTGGCGCGCCAGGGCCGGCACGTGCCATGCGCCGCACACGACGGCGATCCGCGCGAAGCCGTCTCGCCCGGCCCGGCGGATGGCGCCGCGCATATGCGCCTCGCGCGCCTCCTCGCGGGCATCCGGCTCCGATCCGGTCTCCCGCGGCTCCGGCCCGGTCGTCGCCCGCAGGGCCGCCATCGCCTCTCCGATGGCGGCAAACACGTCCGCGTCGGTGCCTGAACGGCTCTCCACGAAGGCGTCCCACCAGCGCTCGCCGTCGGGGTAGCCCGCGGCCTGCGCGAGTTCGCCCAGCGGGTCGCGCCGCAGCGCGGCCGAAGCCGCCTCCGCCGACGCGACGGCCGCGCCGGGCGGCCCGGCCCCGTCGGGCGCCTCACCCGGCACCGCCTCCGCGGAGTCTTCTTCCGCCGGCTTGCCGAACCCGTCCGCGAGCTGGATCGCGTGCGGCAGGTCGATGAAGCGCACTGCCGCGCCCGCCGCGATCCCGTGGCGCAGCGCGACCCATTCGGGGGAGAATCCCGCGAAGGGGAAGAACGCGCAGTCGCGGGGCCGGTCCGGACGGTAGACGAGGATCGCCACCGGCGGCGCCATGCCGGCCTGCGCGGCGAGCGGGATCAGACTGTCCGCGTCCGGCGGCCCCTCGATCAGGACGCAGTCCGGGACGAAGGCGTCGAGGGCCGCCGCCAACGAGCGCGCGGAGCCCGGCCCGTGATGGCGGATCCCGAAGAGGCGGATGTCGGGCATCGACCCCCGCTCACGCGCTCGCGCGGGCGGCGCGGTAGAAGTCGCGCCAGCCCTCGCGCTCCTTGACCACGGTCTCGAGATACTCCCGCCAGACAACCGCATCCTGCACGGGATCCTTCACCACGGCGCCCGCGATGCCCGACACGAGGTCTTCCGCCGAGAGCCGGCCGTCGCCGAAATGGGCGGCGAGCGCGAGCCCGTTGCCGACGACGCTGATCGCCTCGGCCGTCGAGAGCGTGCCGGAAGGCTGCTTCACCTTGGACTTGCCGTCCTCGGTGACACCCTCGCGCAGCTCGCGGAAGATCGTGACGACGCGGCGGATCTCGTCGGCGCCCGGCGGCTCGGCCGGGATCTCAAAGGCGCGGCCGAGCGAGGCCACGCGGGTCTCCACGATCGCGATCTCCGCCTCGATCGTGGCGGGCGGCGGCAGCACCACGGTGTTGAAGCGGCGCTTCAGGGCGCTGGACAGCTCGTTGACACCGCGGTCGCGGTTGTTGGCCGTGGCAATAAGGTTGAAGCCCTTCCGGGCCGACACCTCCGCGTTGAGTTCGGGAATCGGCAGGGTCTTCTCCGAGAGGACCGTGATGAAGCTGTCCTGCGTCTCGGACGGGATCCGGGTCAGCTCCTCGACGCGGGCGATCGTCCCCGCCTCCATGGCCCGCATGATCGGCGACGCGACGACCGCCTCCCGGCTCGGCCCCTTGGCCAGCAGCAGCGCGTAGTTCCAGCCATAGCGGATCGCTTCCTCGCTCGTGCCCGCCGTGCCCTGCACGATCAGCCGCGATGTGCCGCAGATCGCGGCGGCGAGGTGCTCGCTGACCCAGCTCTTGGCCGTGCCGGGCACGCCGAGGAGCAGGAGCGCCCGGTCGGTGGCGAGCGTCGCAACCGCCACCTCCATCAGGCGCCGCTCGCCGATGTATTTCGGCGTCACCTCGAATCCGGAGCGGAGACGGCCGCCGAGCAGATAGGTGACGACCGCCTGGGGGGAGAGCAGCCAGTTCGGCGGGCGCGGCCGGTCGTCCGCGGCCTTGAGCGCCGCGATCTCCTCGGCGAAGGCATCCTCGGCAGCCTGGCGCAGCCGCGCCCCACCCTGCTGCGTCTGCGTCACGTCCGTCGTCATGTCCGAAGCGCCCTCCCCTCCGCGATCTGGTTACCGAACTCGCGCCGCATGGCGGCGCGCAGTTCCAGGGTCTCGGCCAAGCTGGCGAGTTGCCCGCGCAGGCGACTGCCCTCCCCTTCCGGCAGCCCGGCGAGGATCGACGCGGCCGCCGCAGCGGCCCGCTCGGTCGGGGCCGCGCTGTTGCCGAAGCGCCCGATGATCCAGGCGCGTGTGAGGGCCTCCTGCGCCGCGCCGGTGCCGCGGCTGACGGCGGCGATCCACGACATCAGCGCGTCGGTGAACGTGGGTGAGAAGTGCGGCGGTGCCTTGGCGAGCAGCGGGAGCGCGCCGACCCCGTGGCTGTGCAGCAGGGACGCGACGGCCTCCTCCCACGCCGGGGCCGGCATCAAGCCCACGCTCCTTGCCCACAGGTCGGTGAGCGCGTCGGCCCGCTTCACGCCCGGCAGGCGCCCGTTCCAGGCCATGAACAGGCCTTCGGCCATGGCGTGGATCCACACCGGGTCGCGCTCCCGGCTGACGCAGCGGAGAAAGCCTTCGAGAAGCGGGATCGACCACTCGCTCTGCAGGGCGAGATCGACCCAGAGCCGCGGCGGGTGGTCGGCGAAGGCGCCGAGCGGCGCCGCCGCCAGGATGTCGCGGAGCAGCCCGGCCCGCCGGCCGCCGTCGTCGCGCGCGTAGGCGTTCGGCTCGATCCCGTCGCGGACCAGGTCCGGCGCCTCCTCTGGCAAGGTGACGACGAGCGCGTGCCGCGTGCGGATGAGGAGGTGGCGCCGGCTCTCGATGGCGAGGGCCGTCCGGGCCCGCTCGGCCATGCGAGCCCCCAGCCGTGAGCCTGGCAAACGCGTGAGCAGCCTTTGCGCGCAGGCGCGCACCTCGGCCGCACGGTCGTCGAGGCAGCCTTCGAGGAACGGCTCATCCGCGGGGTTCAGGCCCTCGTCGAGGGCCGACAGGAGTTGGGCGCGCAGCTTCGCCTTCTCGGCCTTGAAGCCGGAGACCAGGGCGTCGCGAGCACCGTCCGGATCGCGTTGGCGGAGGGCGATCAGGGCCCGATAGCGATCGGCGGGTGAGTCATCGACCCTGTTCTCAGCCTCGCCTTCGGCCGCAGCCGCGGCCGCGTCCGGCGCGGCGATCTCCGCGCCGCAGGCTCGCGCGAGCCAGTCGAGTTCCGCACCGGCGATGGATCGGGCCAGCGCGGCCTCGCCGCCGCGCACGCCCGCGAGTTCCGCATGCAACCAGGACGGGGCGCGAAGGCCGGCCTCCGCGGCGAGCGCGAACCACTCCCGCCGCCGCGGTTCCGCGGACGATCCGGCAGCCAAGAGGGCCTGAAGGCGTCGCGCCGCGGCCGGCGGGCATTCCGGGCCGTCCACCGGCCGCTCCGGTGCGGCCCGCAGGGCCTCCGGTCCGAGGCCGGCGGCGGCACGGTGGACAAGGCCTTGCACGGCGATCTGCGCCAGGAGGGCGCCTCCCGGCGCGCCGACGGGATCGAGGCCGGGCAGCGGGGCGTTCGACGCGGCGGATGGAACGCGGTCGGCGCCAAGCAGTGCAGCGGCCAGGGCTGCATCCCAATCCGGATCCGACGCGGCGACGGCCTCCATCAGGCCGCCTGAAGCAGGATCGGACGCATCTCCTGGGGCGGCACCGTGTAGAGCCGCCCGTGCGCGACCAGCGCCAGGGGCGCGAGTCCGATCCCGTCGTACAGGCCGAACAGGTCCACCGGATGTCCTGCCGCGACGGCGAGGAGTGCCGGCAGGTGCGGTGATGCGCGCAGGGGCAGGCAGCCGGTGGCGTCCCCGACCGCGAAGGCCGAATCGTCCGCGAGGCGCCCGAGGCGAACGCCGCAGAGGCGCAGGGGCCACCGCTCAGTCCAGGGCGCCCGTGTCAGCACCGCGGCGAAGACGTCGCGGGCTACTTCGACCGTGCCGCCCCCCGGCAGCGCGACCGACGCCGCCGCGACGGGCCTCCCGTCGCGCAGGACCGCGCGCAGGGCCGGATCGCCGGGATGGAAGGCGAGCGTACCGGAAAAGTCCTGGCCGGCAGCGGGGGTCTCGGGAAGCGGCGTCCCCGGCGGCCCGTACGCGATCACCTGCGCGACGGCGCCCGTGCGGCGGCCCGCGAGCCAGACCGAGCGGGCGACGAGCCGATCCTCCTCCTCGACCGAATGGGCGAGCACCGCCCAGTCATCGTCGTGTCCCGGGCGGGTCGCCAGGGTATCCGCCGCCACGGGCAGGCCGAGCGCAGCGCGGACGCCGGCAGCCTGCTCGGGGTCCAGAAGGCTGAGGCGACGCGCGGCACGGACGAGGAGGGCGATCTGGCCGACGGCCAGCGCCAGCGCCGCCTCGGGTTTGGGCGCGCCGGGTACCGGGCCCGCGGCTGCGAGCCCTGGCAGGGCCCGCACCCGCCGCGCGAGGCCGGGCACCTGTCCATCCACGAGCCGACCGGCCATCCGGTCGAACACCGCGTAGGGCTCGGCACGCGCTGCCGCGAGCCCCCGGCGCATCAGGTCGGAGAGCCAGAGATCGAGCTCGTCCAGTGCTGCGGCGACGCGGTCGGCGCGCGCCTGCCGCCGCTTGGCCTGGGCCTTGAGATCTACCGGCCGATCCGGCTCGCGAGCCCGGCTCTCTGCGGCCGCGGCGCGGTTCTCGCGCCCGGCCATCCAGGCGCTCACCCAGTCCGGCGGCGGGGCCTCCGGGAGCGGCGTCGCGGCGTCGATCAGCATCAGCCCGAGGGCATGCTTGCAGGGGAACTTGCGGCTCGGGCAGGTGCATTTCGAGGCCGCCTTCGCGGGATCGGCGACCGTGCGGTAGGGGCTCGCGCCGCTGCCCTTCACCTCGCCGAAGATCGCCGCGCCCGCCCGGCCGAGCCCGCTCCACGTCGCGGGCTTCGCCAGACCTTGGCCGGCATTGCGGCTCGACGCGTCCGGGGCGAGCGCGAGGATCTGGTCGACGGTGAGGCTCATGCGTCGGCGGATCAACTCATGTCGGGCAGCGTCGGGCGCGACAATCTGCACAATCCGCCTCCGGCGGCAAGCGGAACCGTGAGCAACGTCCAAGATCAGCCAAACTTTGGATCGCTTCCAATAAGGATGTTCGACACGCACATGCGCTGATGGCGCTGACGATGTGGCTCGCTTTGCCGGCAAGCTTGTGAGGCGCGGCGGCCTCAAGCTGCCGATACAAGTCTGTCCCGGACCCCGCGACTTTCAGGGCAGCGAGGACGCGGGTCGAGCGAGTCCCAGGGCTGATGGATCGTCAAGCTCAGGATCCGCAGGCGACGCCGCGCGAAGCCCGGGGCAGTCAATTCGATCTTGGGTCGGCGTTCAGCCAGATCGTGACCTACGCGCCCTGCTGAGATTCAAGAAAAAGGAAACGGTAATTGCAGGGTCGACCCAGATCCAGCCAACTTGCTCGAGAGCTGATGTATTCGGAGCGGGAAGGCATGATCAAGTCGGTTCGCTGCTTTTAAACTTCGCCGTCTTTCATGGCTCTCTTTCCAAAGCATCTTTGACCTTGGCGCAGACGGAGCAGGTTGGCCGAGGCGCGCACGTGCCGGGTTATCCGGCCCATGCCGTCGTCGATCACAGCGGCGCGCTCCTCAATCCGCGCTGCTTCAACGGGTTGTCCTCACCGTGCGCAGAGCCGGCCGGATGCATGTCCGTCCGCGAACGATCCAGAGTTGGCTGATGGGGTGCGCGTTCGAGAGCCTCCCCGATCGTGAGCGGCGTCGGTGCGGCGATCGCGTTTCACCAATCCGTCCGCGGGGATGCTGGCTCAACACGCGGCCGCGTCAGGCTTGGCGGTCCTGTCATGCACGCAGGACCGTTCCGAGATCTCGGTTGCCGAAACTCTGGGAAGCCCGATCAACCCCGGGGGACCGATCACACTTTAGAACCAAAATGACTGATTGACAGATTGTCTGACGAAATGCTCTTTAGCGGTTGCGGATGGCACGCATCCGCGAGGGAGAGCCGAGCGAATCGGCCGCCTGAAGGAAACGCCCGCATGGACGCTGAGATCTTCGAGATCTACGCGATCAAATACGCGCATCATCACCGTATGGCCCGCGAGAACTTCATCGGCGGGGATATCCACGACGGTCCGATGCCGATCGATTATTTTGTCTGGGTCATTCGTGGAGGCGCCAGGACAGTCGTTGTCGACACGGGCTTCGACCGAGCGATGGCCATGAAACGAGGTCGCAACATCGTCAGGCCGGTCGAGGAAGGCTTGGCGCGGATCGGCGTCGACCCGCGAAAGGTCGAAGACGTCGTCCTGACCCATCTGCACTACGACCACGCCGGAAACCACGACCTGTTTCCGAACGCCCGCTTCCATGTCCAGGAACGCGAGATGGCCTTCTGCACCGGCCGGTGCATGTGCCATCCGGAGGTGCGCCACCCCTTCGCCGCCGAGGACGTGAAGGCGATGGTGGACCGGCTTTTCCAGGACCGCGTCTGCTTCCGCGAGGCGACCGACACGCTCTATCCGGGGATTACCCTCCACCGGGTCGGCGGCCACTCGGACGGCCTGCAGATCGTCCGGGTCCGGACCGCCCGCGGCTGGGTCGTGCTGGCCTCCGACGCCGCGCACTTCTTCGCCAATATCGGCCGCCGGCTCGCCTATCCGATCGTCTACAACGTCGGCGACATGTTCGAGGGCTACCGGACGGTCCGGCGTCTGGCCGAGTCCGAGGATCACATCGTCCCGGGTCACGATCCGCAGGTTCTCGCGATCTACCCGCAGGCGTTCGAAGACGCCGCAGGCTGGATCGTGCGCGTCGACCAGCCACCGACTGCCTCACCGACCTACTGACCGGAGGATTCCATGATCGTCGAGATGCGCGTCTACTACTGCGCCCCGACACGACTGCCGGCCCTGCTGGAGCGGTTCCGCTCCACCACGCTCGGCTTTTTCCAGAAATACGGCATCGAGCAGATCGGCTTCTGGACCACGCTCGTCGGTCCCGACAACCATGCGCTCACCTACCTGCTCAAATGGGACGACATGGCCCAGCGCGAGGCGCGCTGGAACGCCTTCCAGGTCGATCCGGACTGGATCGCCGCCCGCGCCGAGACCGAGAAGGACCGGCCGATCGTCGCCCGGATCGAGAACACCTTCCTCGCCCCCACGGACTTTTCCGCCCTGCGCTGACGGGGACACGCGACGCCAGTCGGGTGATCGCCCAGAGGGACATTTACGGCATGGAACAGAGAACCATCGGCGTCGTCGGCCTCGGCATGATGGGCGACCCCATGAGCCGGTGCCTCGCCAAGGCGGGGCACGCGCTCCGCCTGCTCGACGCGGATGCAGGCCGGACCGACGCGCTCGCCCGGGACCTCGGCGCGACGGCGCTCACGCGGGAGAATGCGGCCGGGCTCGACCTGCTGATCACGATGCTGCCGAACTCGGCCATCGTGGAGGCGGTGCTGCTTGACGAGGGCTGGGCCGACGCGCTCCCGGCCGGCGCCACCGTGATCGACATGAGCTCGTCGGAGCCGGTGCGCTCCCGCGCCCTCGGCGAGACGCTCGCCGGGAAGGGGCTCGGCTATCTCGACGCGCCGGTCTCGGGCGGCGTGCGGCGCGCGGTGGACGGCACGCTCGCGATCCTCGTCGGCGGCGAGGCGGATCTCCTCGCCCGCTGGCGGCCGGTGCTGGAGGCGATGGGCTCATCCGTCCTGCATATCGGCCCGGCCGGGTCGGGCCATGCCGCCAAGGCGCTGAACAATTTCGTCTCCGCCGCGGGCCTGCTCGCCACCGTCGAGGCGCTCCACGTGGCGCAGCGCTTCGGCATCGCGCCGGAGGCCATGACGGATGTGCTCAACGCCTCGTCCGGGCGCAGCAACACCTCCGAGAACAAGGTCAAGCAGTTCATGCTCAGCGGCAGCTTCGCCTCGGGCTTCTCGCTGAAACTGATGGACAAGGATCTCGGCATCGCCGGGGCCCTGGCACAATCGGTCGACTACCCGCTCGGGTTCGGCCGGCACTGCATCGAGACCTGGCACGCGATCGCCGGCGGGGTCGGGCCCACGGCCGACCACACCGAGATGTACCGCCTGCTGGCCGAGGTAGCCTGACACGATGGCGCTCCCGGACCTGAGCCGCTTCTACATCGACGGCGCCTGGGTCGAGCCGGTCGCGGCCCGGCCGTTCCCGCTGATCGATCCCGCCACCGAGACGGCGTTCGGCACCCTCGCGCTCGGCGATGCCGAGGATGTCGACCGGGCCGTGCGCGCGGCCCGCGCCGCCTTCCCGGCCTTCTCGGAGACGGCGCCCGCCGAACGCGTGGCGCTCCTGCGCCGGATCCTGGCGCTCTTCGAGGAGCGGTTCGAGACCTTCGCCGAAACGATCCGGCAGGAGATGGGCTCGCCCATCGGCTTCGCCCGCAAGGGGCAGGCGGCGCGGGGACCGGCGCACCTCAACGCGCTCATCGCGGTCATGGAGGGCTTCGCCTTCGAGGAGGATCGCGGCACCACCCGGATCCGGCGCGAGCCGATCGGCGTCTGCGGGCTGATCACCCCGTGGAACTGGCCGATCAACCAGATCGTCGTGAAGATCGCCCCGGCGCTCGCGGCCGGCTGCACGATGGTGCTCAAGCCCAGCGAGTACTCGGCGGTCAGCGCGATGCTGTTCGCGCAGGTCCTGCACGACGCGGGCGTGCCGCCGGGCGTGTTCAACCTCGTGAACGGGGACGGCCCCGGCGTCGGCGCCGCGATCGCCGCCCATCCGGGGATCGACATGGTCTCGTTCACCGGGTCGACCCGCGCCGGGATCGAGATCGCCCGGGCGGCGGCCCCGACCATCAAGCGCGTCGCGCAGGAACTCGGCGGCAAGTCCGCCAACATCCTGCTGGAGGACGTCGACTTCGATCAGGCGGTCCGGCGCGGCGTCGCGGCCTGCTGCACCAATTCCGGCCAGTCCTGCTCCATCCCGACGCGGATGCTCGTGCCCCGGGCCCGGATGGACGAGGCGGCCGCCATCGCGGCCGAGGCCGCGGCGGGTTTCCGGCTCGGCCCGACCGCGGACCCCGAGACGGATCTCGGCCCGGTGGTCAACCGCACCCAGTACGAGCGCGTCGTCGGCCTGATCCGCACCGGCATCGCGGAGGGCGCGCGGCTCGTCGCCGGCGGTCCGGACCGGCCGGACCACCTCGACCGCGGCTTCTACGTCCGCCCGACAATCTTCGCCGACGTGACTCCCGACATGACCATCGCGCGGGAGGAGATCTTCGGCCCGGTCCTGTCGATCCTCGCCTACGACAGCGAGGACGATGCGATCGCGATCGCCAACGGCTCGCGCTACGGGCTCGCCGCCTACGTGCAGGGGCGGGACCGCGACCGGGCGCGCGCCGTGGCGCGGCGGCTGATCGGCGGGCAGGTCCACATCAACTACCCGCCCCCGGACGTCAGCGCGCCGTTCGGCGGCTACCGCCAGTCCGGCAACGGCCGGGAATGGGGCGAGGCCGGTCTCCAGGAATACCTCGAGACCAAGGCGATGATCGGCTTCGGCCTCGACTGAACCGTCCCGCGCGATGCGGCCGGCGCCCGCGGGCATCGGCCCCGACCAGGAGAACCAGATGTCCGACGAGAGCGAGCTGTTCGGCCAGGGTTTCGAGAACCGCAAGACCGTCCTCGGCGCCGCCCATGTCGAGAAGTCCTGGGCCAATGCCGACGCGTTCAACCGCCCGGTCCAGCGCCTGGTGACCGAGTATTGCTGGGGCGCGGTCTGGGGCGACGAGACGCTGCCGTTCAAGACCCGCAGCATGCTCAACCTCGCGATGCTGACGGCGATGAACCAGCATCACGAGCTCGGCGTCCACGTCAAAGGCGCGCTCAACAACGGCGTGACCCGGGACGAGATCCAGGCCGTGCTGATGCAGGCGCTCGTCTATTGCGGTGCCCCGGCGGCCCTGGCCGCCTTCCGGACCGCCTCCGCGGCGATCGCCGCGTGGGACGAGGAACACGCCGGCGGGCGCTGATCCCGCGAACGCATGCGCGGGCGCGAGCCCGCACACGGACCGACGCAGTCAAAAAATGCGCGGCACGATCACAGGGAGGGAGACGCCATGACGGTCACGTCGGCAGCCTTGGCAACGGACGCAGCGGGCGCGCGCCCGGCCTCGTCCCAGTCGATCGAGGAGAAGCGCAAGAGCGCCATCCGGGGCGCGTTCTTCTCCGAATACATCGACATGTTCGACATCTACCTGCCGGTGGTCGCGCTGGCACCGGTGATGTTCATGTTCCAGCCGAAGAACCTGTCTCCCCAAGTGGAGACGGTGCTGGCCTCGCTGGTGTTCATCACCACGCTGCTCGGCCGCCCGATCGGCGCCCTCATCTTCGGCCTGATCGCCGACAAGGTCGGACGCCGGGCCGCCTCGATCTATTCGGTGGCGGGCTTCGGCGTGATCACGCTGCTGATCGGCCTGCTCCCGGGCTACGAGACGCTCGGCCTCGCCTCGTACATCCTGCTGGTGCTGCTGCGATTCCTCGACGGGATCTTCCTCGGGGGCGGCTACACGGGCGCGATGCCGCTCGCCATCGAGTATTCCAAGAAGGACAAGCGCGGCTTCGTCGGCGGCCTGATCATCGCGGGCTTCCCGGCCGCCTATGTGAGCATCAACCTCATCACGATGCTGATGTTCTACCTGTTCCCGCTCGACGGGCCCGGGTCGCCCTACACGGTCTGGGGCTGGCGCATCCCCTTCATCGTCGGCGCGGCGCTCGCCGGCCTGCTCGCCCTCTACTACGTCCACAAGGTCTCGGAATCGGAGGTCTGGAAGAAGGAGGCCGCCGCCGGGGCCGAACAGGCCGAGGCATCGCCCATGGCGGGCCTGTTCTCCGGGAAGGGCGGCCGCGACCTCCTGCAGGTCCTGCTGCTGATGACCGGCTTCTGGACGACGCAGAACATCATCACGATCTACATGCCGACCGGGTTGCTGGTGAAGACCCTGCACCTCAACGGCTTCGCGCTGACCGCGACGCTGATGATCTGCTACACGATCCTGTTCTTCAGCTACATCGGCTCCGGCCTGCTGGGGCAGGTCATCGGCCGCCGGCGCTTCTTCGTGATCGTCGGCCCGCTGATCGCGACCGTCGGCGCGTACATCCTCTACACGCTGACGGTCACGCCCGAGATGGCGTTCGGCACCCGCGTACTGCTGGTCAGCCTCCTGGCGGTGATCGTGACCTCGCCCTGGGGCGTCATCGTCACCTACATCAACGAGCGCTTCGCCACGGATGTCCGCGCCACCGGCTTCGGTATCGGCTTCAGCCTCTCGGTGGTGATCCCGTCCTTCTACGCCTTCTACATGGACTGGTTGAGCGCGCTGATGCCGCTCGCGCTGACGCCCGTGGCCCTGCTGATCGTCGGTGGCCTGATCGGCACCGTGGGCGCGCTCATCGGTCCGGAGACCAGGGACGTCGATTTCGGCACCGGCCACTGAGCCGGACGCCGCGCGGAGGACGCAGCATGCACCAGAACCGGATCGGCTTCATCGGGCTCGGCAACATGGGCGGCCGCATGACGCGCCGCCTGACCGGGGCGGGGATCGATGTGGTCGGCTTCGACACCGACCGGGAGGCCGCTTCGCGCTGGGGCGCGACGGACGCGGCCTCGATCGCCGCGGTCGTCGGTGAAGCGGACGTGGTCCTGATGTCCCTGCCCGACAGCAAGGTGGTCGAGCGCGTCGTGCTCGGCGAGGGCGGTGTCCTGGCGGGCTGCCGGGACGGGCAGATCGTCGTCGACCTGAGCACGGCCTCCGCCAGCTCGACGCGCCGCATCGCCGCGGCGCTGGCCGAGCGCGGCGTCGCCTACGTGGACGCGGGCATCTCCGGCGGCGCCGCCGCGGCCGAGAAGGGCACGCTGACCCTGATGGTCGGCGGCGATCCGGCGGTGATCGACCGGCTGGACTGGGTCTTCGCGCCGATCGCCCAGAAGGTCGTCGTGATGGGTGCTTCCGGTGCCGGCCACACGACCAAGCTGCTCAACAACTTCCTGAACGCGGTCAGCCTCGCGGCCACCGCGGAGGTCATGGTCGCGGGCCGGAAGGCCGGGCTCGACCTGCACCGGCTCCTGGAGGTGCTGAACGCCTCCAGCGGCGTCAATTTCGCGACGCTGAACCGTTTCCCCAAGATCGTGGACGGCGACTACCTGGAAGGCGGCCTGACCGGCAAGCTGATGACCAAGGACGTCGTCCTCTACACCGATCTCCTGCACGAACTCGGCGTCGCCTCCCTCAACGCGTCCGGCCCGATGGCGAGCTTCGGCCTCGCCACGGCGCTCGGCTACGGCGACGTCATCTCCAACCGCGTCGTCGACGCCATCGGCGACGTCTCCGGCGGCGTCCGGCTCCACGGCAACCGACACGAGAACTGAGAGGATACGATGCAGATCTTCCACGGTCGCGAGACCAGCGCGAAGTCCGAGAGCCGCGGGCCGACCTTCACCGGGCAGGTCTGGGCCGACCCGGTGATGCAGTCGACGGGCGGCGTGATGATCAACAACGTCTTCTTCACGCCCGGTGCGCGGACCTTCTGGCACGCGCACGCGCAGGGCCAGATCCTGCAGGTGACCGCCGGCAAGGGCTGGATCTGCGTCGCGGGCCAGAAGGCGCAGCCGATCCGGGCGGGCGACACCGTCTGGATCCCGGCGGACGAGCGGCACTGGCACGGCGCGGCCGCCGACAGCTACCTGCTCCACACGGCGATCTCGCTCGGCAAGACCGACTGGCAGGACGAGGTGATCGAGGCCGACTACGCCGGAGCCACGGCATGACCGGGACCGCGCCGAACCCGGACACCCTTCGGCACACGGTAACGGAGCAGCTCGGCTACTGGGACGCCGAGCAGGCGGCCTTGGCCGAGCTGGCCCCGGGCTTCCTCGACGCCTGGGCGCGGCTGGCGACGGTCCCGGTGCGCAAGAACCATCTCGGCGCCAAGGACCGCGCCCTGATCGCGCTCTCGGCCGCGACCGCCGCGACGCATCTCTACGCGCCCGGGACCCGTCGCCAGATTCGCAACGCCCTCGACGCGGGCGCGACGGCCGACGAGATCACGGAGGTTCTCGCGCTGACGGCGACCCTCGGCATCCACGCCTGCAACATCGGCGTGCCGCTGCTGCTGGAGGTGCTGGAGGAAGCCGGCCAGCGGAGCGGCCCCGCACCGCTGACGCCGCGGCAGGAGCGGCTGAAATCCGACTTCACCCGCGACCGGGGCTACTGGCACGCGTTCTGGGACGGTCTCCTCGAACTCGATCCCGACCTGTTCGAGGGCTATCTCGACTTCTCGGCCTGGCCCTGGCGTCACGGCGTCCTGACCCCGAAGATGAAGGAGTTCGTCTACTGCGCCTTCGACGCGGCGGCGACCCATCTCTACGTGCCGGGCCTGAAGATGCACATGAAGAACGCGCTCGGCTACGGGGCGACCAAGGAGGAACTCATGGAGGTTCTCGAGATCGTCAGCCTGATCGGCATGCACGGTGCGGAACTGGCCGCGCCCATCCTGCGCGACGAATTGGCCGCACGGCGCCGGGGCTGATGGCCGGACTGGCCGGCCGGATGACGGGCGCGACGAAGCACGTCCCGGGGGGCATGCCTTGCCACCCGACGGTGCACCATGTCACCCGTCTAGCTCGACGTCGGTCCGCGAACGCCAAGCGATGAACAAGATCAGGGCCATCCAGCCGGATACGCTCCGCCAGAAGGTCGAGGACGCCGTCCGCGAGGCGATCACCTCGGGCGTCTACGCGCCGGGCGAGCGGCTGATCGAGCGCGAATTGTGCGAGGGGCTTGGCGTCAGCCGCGCCTCCGTGCGTGAGGCTCTGCGCAAGCTGGAGGCCGAGAAGCTCGTCCATACGGTGCCGCACAAAGGCCCGGTCGTGGCATCGATCTCGGTGGAGGAAGCGCGTCAGCTCTACGCGCTGCGCGCCGTCTTGGAGGGCTACGCGGCGCACGAATTCGCGGCTCAAGCCTCGAACGCGGCGATCGCGGAATTCGGGCAGGCAGCCGGGCATCTGCGCGAGGCGGCTGATAGCGGCGACACGGATCGCGTCTTGCGGGCAAAGGGCGCCCTGTACGATGTCATGCTCAGCCATTGCGGGAATGCGCTCGTCCGCGAGATCCTGCGCGGCTTCTACTCCCGGATCAATCTGCTGCGCGCGACATCCCTGATGCATCCTGAGCGGCTACCGCACAGTCTGGCCGAGATCGATGCCCTCGTCGAAGCCTTTCGGGCCCGCGATGCCGCGAAAGCGGAGCAGCTGGCCCGGCTCCACGTGACCAATGCGTGCGAGGTCGCCTTGAAGCAACTCGCGTTTCGCATCCGCCAGCAGGCCCTCGATGCCGCGAGCTGAGCCGGCCCCGAGTACCGCGCGAACGTCCGGCTGCTCCTCGGATCCGATAACCGTCTGTACTGCTGGCCGCTTCGCGGGCGATTTCGACGTCCGGTTCGGCATGGACAGCCGCGGAAAGTGAAACCGATTACCAGGGCTCCCGTCCTGAGCGGGATCGACACGCCTATTCAGGCGAACCCGTAGAGCTCCGCAGGATTGTCGACCAGAACCCGCGCCCGCGCTCGGTCGTCGGGCACCCATGCGGTCAGAATGTCGAGCAGCCGGGCATCGTCCGGCATGTGCTTCTCGCCCCGGTGCGGCCAGTCGCTGCCCCAGACCATCCGCTCCGGGGCCGCCGCCGCGAAGGACTTCGCGACTGCCGTGGCATCGGCGTAGGCGGGCGGTCCGCTGGCGGTGTTGAGATAGGCGCCCGACAGCTTCATCCACGTGCGACCGCCGTCGAGCAGCCCACGCACCACGGCGTAGGCGGGATGATCCACGCCCCGGTCCGGCGGAAGCCGCGCCAGGTGATCGATGACGAGGGGCGTCGGAAGGCGCCGTAGCACCGGCTCCAAAAGAGCGATCTGGTCGCCGGTCGCGTAGATCTGGACGTGCCAGCCAAGGGGCTCGACCTTGCGGGCCATCGCCTCCAGGCGCTCGGCGGTGGTCGGTCCCCAGGATTGCGGCGTGCCGAAATTCACGCGGATGCCCACCGCGCCCTGGGCCGCCATGGCCCGGAGCTCGGCCTCGGCGATGTCGAGATCGACCACGACCACCGCGCGGGCCGAACGACCGAACTGCGCCACGCCGTCGAGGGTCGCGCGGTTGTCGGTGCCGTAGGTCGAGGGCGTCACCACCACCACCCGGCTGGTCCCGAGGCGCGCCTGCAAGCGGCGGTAGGCGGCGACGTCACTGTCCAGCACCGGCTGGCCCTTCCAGTGGGGCGAGGCCGGGAAGCGGGTCGACAGGATGTGGATGTGGCAGTCGCAGGCGTTCGGCGGAACGGCGGTCGTCGGTGCCTCCGTCCCCGACGAGAAGGGGAAGTCCTCCGCTGCGCCAGCCGGGCGGTGACGCAGGCCGGCGGCCGCGGCCAGAGCGAGCGTCGCCCCGCCCTTGAGGATGGTGCGCCGGGATCGGGTTAGGCCGCGCATGTGCGTGATCCTCACTCCAGGGGATCGAATCAGAAGCCGTAGAGCTTGGCCGGGTTGGACACGAGGATCCGGTTCCGCACCGTCTCGTCGGGGGCCCAGCCCGCCAGGAGGTCGAGGAGCACGGCATCGTCCGGCTTCGCGTCGGCCGGGGAGGTCGGATGCGGCCAGTCGCTGCCCCAGACGAGGCGCTCGGGGGCGCATTGCACGAAGGCGCGGGCGAGGCGGCTCCGGTCGGCGTAGCTCGGCGGTCCGACCTTCGAGAGAATGTAGGCGCCGGTGAGCTTCACCCAGGCGCCGTGCGTCTCGATCAGGTTGGCGATGACCTTGAAGCCCGGATGGTCGGGGCCGGCGGGCTCGGGCAGGTGGCCCATATGGTCGAAGACGACCGGGACCGGCAGGCCCTTCAGGCTGTCGGCCAGTTCCACGATCTTGTCGCCGTCGGAGACCAGCTGGATATGCCAGCCGAGGTCGGCGATCTTGCGGGCGACCGGCGCCATGTCGGTGATCGGTGCGCCGCCCGGCAAGCGCGTCCCGAACCGGACGCCGCGGATGCCGGCCGCGTCCAGGCGCTTCAGTTCCTCCGGCGTGACCGAGGCGTCGAGCATCGCGATGCCCCGGGCGGTCGGCCCGAACGCCTTCAGGGATTGGACCAGGAGGCCGTTGTCGACCCCGTAGGTCGAGGGCTGCACCACGACGTGCCGGGCGATGCCGAGGCGCTGCATCAGGAGGCGGTAATCCGCGACGCTGGCATCCGGCGGCCGCAGGGTGGCGCCGGGCGCGGCCGGGAAGCGCGCATCGTAGATGTGGTGGTGGCAGTCCGTGGCGCCCGGCGGCACGGCGAAGCTCGGCCGATCCGTGCCCGAGGACCAGGGCACGGTCTGCGCCAAGACAGGTCGCAGCCCGACGCCCAGGGCGGCGCCGGCCATGAGGGCCGCGAGATGCGCGCGGCGGGTCGTCGAGGGGATCATCCGTCCGATCCGTTCAATGATGCGAGAAGAGGGTCTGGCCGGCGGCCGGCATCCGCGCCGTGAGGATGCTGCCGGTCTGGGATTCGGTGATGAACAGCGTCGCGCCGTCCGGGCCGCCATAGGCGACGTTGGTGGTCGAGATCCCGGCGGGCGACTTCACCCGCAGCAGCGGCTCGGCGACCGGCGACAGCCGCCAGATCGAGCCGAACCCGGTATGGGCGACGATCAGGCAGCCCTCGGCATCGAGCGCGATGCCGTCCGGGCCGCCGAGCCCGCCGTGCAGTTGCGCGAACACGCCGACCTTGGCGACGAGGCCGCTGGCGTTCAGGGGGATGCGCCAGATCTGCTGGGCACGGGTCACGGCCACGAACAGGCTGCCCATGGCATCGTCGATGACGATGCCGTTCGGGCTCGGCACCGTGTCCACGAGGCAGGTCAGCTCGCCGGAGGGGCGCAGGCGGTAGACCCGGCCGGTCGGATCCTGCAGCCCGGTCTGGCCCTGATCGGTGAAGTAGAGGTCGCCGGTCTTCGCGAAGGTCAGGTCGTTGACCCCGCGAAAGCCCTCCGAGCCCGCTGTGTCCAGGAACGGCGTCACCGCCCCCGTGTCGGGATCGAGGAGCATCAGGCCGCGCTTGTAGCAGGTGATGAAGATCCGGCCGTCTCGGTGGATCTTCATCCCGTTGGGCCAGCCGTCGTATTCGGCGACGAGGTCCCATTCGCCGGCCTGGTCGATGCGGAAGATCCGGCCGAAGGGGATGTCGGTGACGTAGAGGCGGCCGGCCCGGTCGAAGACGGGTCCTTCCAGGAAGGAGTCGATGGCGTGGCCGCCCCGGTTGGCGTTCGCCCAGGCTGTTGGCCGTACCTTGCGGAAGCGGTCGGGCAGACGCGTGAAGATCTCGGCCGTCACGGCCGGCGGGGGAGCGAAGAACGACATCGCGTGTCCTCGGTGTGGACGCGTGGGAGGTGGCTCAGGCGGGCAGCGCCGCGGCGTGGGCCTCGCGGGCATGGGCGCGGCTGATCAGGATCACGCTGAGCGCGGCGGCGGCGTCGAGCGCCGCGACCGGGAGCATGCCGAGGGGGAAGCTGCCGTTCGCGTCCTTCACGAGTCCGACCACGTTCACCATCAGGCCGCCGCCGATCAGGTTCGAGATCGCGTTGATCCCGGCGAGTCCCGCCGCCAGCGTCCCCGGCGAGAGCCAGCCGGCGGAGAGCGCCCAGAACGGCCCCTTGAACGCGTAGGCGCCGACGAGGGCGAAGGACACGGCGAGGACGGTCGTGGCGATGCCGCCGGTGAGGTTGAGGTACGCCAAGCCGGAGGCGGCGAGCAGCAGCGGGATCGCCGTGTGCCAGCGCCGCTCGCCCTGGCGGTCGGAGTGGCGGCCCCAGAGCACCATCAGGACCGTGGCGATGCCGTAGGGGATCGCGTTGACGAAGCCGGTCTGCAGGTTCGTCAGCCCGAACGACTTGATCATCTGCGGCTGCCACACAGACAGGACGCTCCCCGTCGCCGAGGCGCCGGAACAGACGAGGGCCATGGTCAGGAAGTACTTGTTGCGGGCGAGCTGCCAGAGCGAGATGTGGCCGATCGGCTTGCGCTTGGCCGCCTCCTCGTCGAGGCGCCCGACGAGCCAGGTGCGCTCGTCGTCGCGGAGCCACGTCGCGTCGCGGGGCCGGTCGGTCAGCACGAACAGGCAGGCGATGCCGAGGCAGACGGTCGGCAGACCCTCCAGCACGAAGAGCCACTGCCAGCCCTTGAGCCCGAGCAGCCCGTCGAGTTCGAGGAGCGTCACGGAGAGGGGCGACCCGAGGAAGGTCGCGAGCGGGATCGAGACCGTGAAGGTCGCCAGGATCCGCGCCCGGTACGCGCTCGGCAGCCAGTAGGTCAGGTAGAGGATCGCCCCGGGGAAGAAGCCGGCCTCGGCCGCGCCCAGGATGAAGCGCATCGCGTAGAGGGAGTGGGGACCGGTCACGAGGGCCATGCCCATGGTGACCAAGCCCCAGGTGATCATGATGCGGGCGATCCAGCGCCGGGCGCCGACCTTCTGCAGGGCGAGATTGCTCGGAACCTCGACCAGGAAGTACGAGACGAAGAACAGGCTCGCCGCGAAGCCGAACATGGCCGGCGTCAACCCGAGATCCTTGTTCATCTGCAGGGCGGCGAAGCCCACGTTCACCCGGTCGAGCAGGGCGCAGAAATAGCAGAGCATCAGGAACGGGACGAGCCGGATGATCACCCGGCGCATCGTCGCCGTCTCGAGCGGATGCTTGGCGTGCTCTTCGACGGCCATCGCCCTTTCTCCCTTTGCTGTGTTGTCGTCTCGTCGTTGCGAGCGTGAGCGAAGCAAGGACGGGTGAGCCGGCCGGATCTCGCGAGGTCAGATCCCCTCGCAGCCCGCCTCCGCGAGGGCGCGCTCGACCCAGGAGCGGTCGACGGTGCCGGCCTTGATCGCCGCCATGGTCTTCGCCTCGCCCTGCTGCTTCGTGTCGGCGGCGGCGAAGACCTCCTCGGTCCTGTCGAAGGGCACGCAGACGAAGCCGTCATCGTCGCCGACGATGAGATCGCCCGGCTCGATCACCATGCCGTCGATGGCGATGGTGGCGTTCACCTCGCCCGGGCCGTTCTTGTAGGGGCCGCGGTGGGTGACGCCGGCGGCGAAGACCGGGAAGCTGCCGGAGCGGATCCAGCCGTAGTCGCGCACCGCGCCGTTCACGACCACGCCGGCGACGCCGACATGCTGGGCCTGCGAGAGCATGAGCTCGCCGATGAGGGCGTTGGTCAGGTCGCCGCCCGCGTCGATGACGAGGACGTCGCCGGCCTTCGCGCGGTTGAGGGCGGCGTGCACCATCAGGTTGTCGCCGGGCCGCGTCCTGACGGTGAGCGCGACGCCGGACATGACGCCGCCGGCATGGAGCGGCCTGAGGCGCGGCCCGCCATGCGCCATGCGGTTCATGGAGTCGCTGATGTTGGCGACCGCGATGGCCCTGAACTTCTCGACGGTGGTGGGCTCGACCGTGCGGGTGCGCGGGTGGATCTTGAAACCGATGGCCATGGCTGTTCGTCCTGCGATGCGGGGAGTCGAGGGGTGCGTCAGGCGACGGGCTTGAGGCCGGCTTTGAGCACCATGGCGTCGAGGGCCTCCCGGTAGGTCCGCGGGACGACGCCCTTGAAGTGATCCTTCAGGCCGAGGCTCTCCTTCCAGCGCAGGCGCTGGGCGACGGCGCGGGCCATGATCGGCTCGACGCCGGCATCGGCGACGGCGTCGGCCGACATCTCCAGCTCCTCGGCCCGGCGCTTGGCGTGGATCGCCCCCGAGGGGGTCAGGCTCTGGACCGTGTCCATCCACGGTCGGGCGAGGGTCTTGGAGGCCGAGGCGAGGACGACCTCGTCGATGCCGTACTGCCGGGCGGCCAGCAGCATCTCGTCGGTGAGCGCCTCGATCCCCTTGATGAGGACCGAGCGGATGATCTTGATCCCCGAGGCGGTGCCGAGCACCGGGCCGGTGAACTCGATCTGCATGCCCCATGGATTCAGCAGGTCGCGGACCTGCTCGCCGGCCGGGCCGCTCGACAGCATCCGCATGGAATAGCCGTGGAGCGGCGTGCCCTCGATCGAGCCGTCGCCGAGCAGCGCGCCGGTGGCTTCGAGCTTGCCCGCGACGGTCTGCTTGATCTTCGGCGTGGCCGAGGCGAAGTCGAGGAAGGTGTGGCGGCTCGTCAGCACCGACGCAAAGGCGTCGGCGCTCTCCAGGGAAGACGCGCCCGGCGTGACGCTGACGATCAGGTCGGCGGCCTCGGCGAGGCCCGCGTTCGAGCGGACGAGGGTGACTCCGGACTCCCTGGCCCGTGCCTGGATAAGGTCCGCGTAGGGGCCCTCGAAGGCGTACTTGTCGTAGCAGGCGATCGATCCGAGGCCGGCACCGCGCAGGCCGGCGCCGAGCGTGCTGCCGATCTCGCCGTAGCCGACGAGGCCGAGCCGGAATTGCGTGCGATCTGCCATGGTGTGCTCCTGTCGGGCTATGCGGTGAGGCCGGTGGTCCGCCCGGCGAGGCGCAGGCTGGCGGCGCTGGGGTCGCGGGGGACCTCGGCGGAGATCGAGATATCCATGGCCAGCACGGTGCGGTCGGCCTCGGTCATGGTCAGGTCGCCCGCGAAGCCGCGCACGCGCAGCCCGGCGCGGAAGGCCGCGTCCAGCGACGGGATCTTCGGCCCGGGGGGAGAAGCGGGATCATGACGGTCAGGCCAGGACCGCAACCGGGACCGCGTCCCGGCGGACCTGCCGGCCGAAGGCCAGCATCGTCAGGGCGCCGATGAGGAGGATCCCCGCGACCATGAGGAGCGGAGCCGTGAACCCGCCCGAGACGTCGCGCACCAGACCGATCAGGTAGGGGCCGGCGAAGCCGCCGAGATTGCCGATCGAGACGATCATCGCGATCCCGCCCGCCGCCGCGCGTCCGGTGAGGAAGCCGGACGGCACGGCCCAGAAGGTCGCCACGAAGGCGTTGATGCCCATCACCGCGACGCAGAGCGCCGCGACGGTCAAAAGCGGCGTCGGCGTGAGGGCGCTCGCCGTCAGCGCGGCGGCGCCGACGAACAGCGCGATCGCGGGATAGATCGTGCGGTCGCTGCCCCGGTCGGACAGGCGGCCCCACACCACCATCGCCACAGCGCCGCAGAGGTACGGGATGGCGGTCACGAACCCGACCAGCGAGGTCGCGAGCCCGAGCTGCTTGATGATCTGCGGCAGCCACAGGCCGATGCCGAGGGAGCCGATAATGGCGCAGAAGTTGATCGCCGCGAGGGTCAGAACCCGCCAGTTCCGAAGCGCCTGCGCCAAGGTCATCGGATGCTTTCTCTCGATGGTGGCCTTCTCCTCGGCGAGCTTGGCGACGAGCACGTCGCGCTCCGCGGGCGTGAGCCACTGCGCCTTCTCCGGCCGATCGGTGAGGACGAAGAGGCAGACGATGCCGAGGATCACCGCCGGCAGGGCTTCGAGGATGAGGAGCCACTGCCATCCGGCGAGGCCGAAGCCCTCGACCTGGACCAGCGCGCCGGAAATCGGCGAGCCGACGATGTTGGCGACCGGGATCCCGAGCAGGAACAGCGCGGTCGCCCGCGCCCGCACCGCAGAGGGAAACCAGAGGCTCAGGTAGAGGAAGACGCCGGGCACGAAGCCCGCCTCGCCGAGGCCGAGGAGGAACCGGGCGATGCCGAACTGGATCGGGCCGGTCACGAAGGCGGTCCCCGCCGAGACGAGACCCCAGGTGATCATGATCCGCGCGATCCAGAGCCTGGCCCCGACGCGCATCATGATCAGGTTGCTGGGGATCTCGGCGAGGAAGTAGCCCAGGAAGAACAGGCCCGCGCCGATGCCGAAGGACGTCGCGGTGAGACCGATATGGGCGTTCATCGTGAGCGCGGCGAAGCCGACATTCACGCGGTCCAGATAGCTGACCACGTAGCACACGAAGAGGAACGGCAGGATCCGCCGCATCATCTTGCGATGGAGGTTTCGCTCGTCGACCGCGTGGGCCGGAGCCGGGGCCTGTTGCCCTCGCGCCATGACGTCCACTCCCGAATCGTCATTTTTGAAACGACGTTTCGTTTTTACTCGCTCAAACGGCCGGCCCTGTCAACGATGCCGTGGGCAAGGCGGTGTCACGCCTTGGTGAGCGGATGACGGATGGCTATGGATCGCGCATCACGGACCCAGCGAAACCGGAACGGTGCGAGCAGATGGCGAAGGAGGCGCGGGCGCGGCCGAATCTCGAAGGCGTCGCTTCGGCCGACCGGGTGCTGACGGTGCTCACCGCGTTCCGCCGGGGGGACGATGCTCTGGAACTCTCCGAGCTCGCCCGCCGCACGGCGCTCGTGAAGAGCACGATCATGCGCCTGTGCATCTCGCTGGAGAAGTTCAACCTGATCGAGCGCCTCGACGACGGGCGCTACCGCCTCGGCGTCGAGGCGGCTCGCATCGGCTCCGTCTACCAGCAATCCTTCGCGCTGGAGGAGCGGATCGTCCCCGTGCTGGAGCGTCTCGCGGCCGAGTCCCTGGAGACGGCCTCGTTCTACATCCGCCGGGGCAACCAGCGACTGTGCCTGTTCCGGGCGGACTCGCCGTCACCGCTGCGGATGAACGTCCGCCCCGGCGACATGCGGCCGATGGACGAGTCGGCCATCGCCCGGGTCCTGCGGACTTTCAGCGACCGAAGGGCTTCTGACCGCGCGGCCATGGAGGTCCCGCTCTACTCCTCCGGCATCACCGACCCTCACGTGGCGTCGGTGGCGATGCCGGTGTTCGGAACCGAGCAGCGGCTGATCGGTGCCCTCGCTCTCTCCGGCCCGTCCTCTCGGCTGACGATCGAGCAGGCTGAGATCCTGAAGCCGCGGCTTCGGGAGGCCGCCGAACGCCTATCGTCCGAGCTCGGCGCACAGCTCTGAAGACCTTTGCCTTCGACGGGCCGGCGCGTGTCTTGCCCTGTCCTGCGGTCCCGGCCTCGGCCAACAGGTCAGGCCGGTTGCCCGGGCAGTCCTACTTTTCCCGGAAGGCGCGCCGGGCCTGATCGACGAGGGGCTTCGTGAGGTATGACAGGACAGTCCGGTCGGCGGTCCGGATGAACGCCTCCACCGGCATGCCGGGCATCAGCTTGGCCCCGTCCAGGCGATCCAACTCCGCTTTCGTCACGCCCAGGCGGACGAGATAGTAGAAGCTCCCCGTACGCTTGTCCTCGCTCACGTCGGCGGCGATGCGGGTGACCCGACCGTTCAACTCCGGCGTGGTGCGCTGGTCGAAGCTCGGGAAGCGCAGGCCCGCCGCCTGACCTGTCTGAAGGCGATCGATGTCCTGCGGCGCGACCCGCACCTCGGCCACCAGCGAGTCCGCCGTCGGCACGATCAGCATGATCGGCTCGCCCGGTGTGATGACGCCGCCGCGGGTGTGGACCGCGAGCTCGTGCACGTAGCCGGTCTGCGGCGCGCGGATCTCGATCCGTTGGAGCTGGTCGAAGGCCGTGATCTTCTGCTCCGTCAGGGTTGCCGCCTTCGCGCGGTTCTCGGCCAGCTCCTTGGCGACGTCGCTGCGCAGGTTCTGCTCCAGCTGGATGATCTGCAGCTCGGTCTCCGAGACCTTGCCCTTGGTCTGTGCGATGCTCGCCGTGAGGACACCGCGCTCGCCCTTCAGGCGCGACATGTCGCGCTGGAGACTCGTGAGCCGCGTCAGCTGGATCAGGTTCTTCTTCCAGAGATCCTCGACGCCCTGGTACTCCCGCTCGATGATCGCGGTCTCCTGTTCCTTCGCGGCGGCCTGCTCGACCAAGCCCTTGATCTCCTCGGTCAGCTGCCCGATCCGCTCGCGGAGCTGCGCCTTCTGACCCTGAAGGGCGTCGCGCCGGAAGCGGAACAGCTTGCGCTCGCCGTCGACGATCCGGCCCACTTCGGGCCCGGCTGCGCTGAGTTCGGCGGGGATCGACAGGTCGTCGCGCCCGTCGCGCTCGGCTTCCAGCCGGGCGTTGCGGGCAGCGATCTCCCACAGGCTCTTGGTGACGCTGTCATAGGTGGCCCTGGCCGTCGTGGCATCCAGGCGCACCAAGAGGTCGCCCGCATGGACCCGCGCGCCCTCCTGGATCGGCAGTTCGGCGACCACACCGCCGGTCGGGTGCTGCACCTTCTTGATGTTGCTCTCGACCACGAGCGAGCCTGTCGCGATGATGGCGCCCGACAGTTCGGTCGCCCCGGTCCAGGCCCCCGCTCCGATGGCCACCACGATCACGGCGGCGACACCGGCGACGTGCCGCCGCAAGGAGCGTCGCGTCGCGTCGGTCGGATCGGCACCGGGCCGGCTGGGCGTGCTCGCGTTCGTCATGCGACCCTCGTGGGCGTCTGCCGGGTCAGCGCGTTCAGCTTCGACAGGACCTCGTCGCGCGGCCCGTGCAGCTGGACGCGTCCGTCGCCGAGAACGAGGATGCGGTCGACCGCCGCCAGGGCGCTGGGCCGGTGCGCGACCACCACCACGATGCCGCCCCGGGCCCGCACGCCCTGGACGGCGGTGGACAGGGCGCGATCGCCATCGACGTCGAGATTGGAGTTCGGCTCGTCCAGGACCACGAGGAAGGGATCGCCGTAGAGCGCCCGCGCGAGGGCGATCCGCTGGCGCTGACCGCCGGAGAGTCCGAGGCCACCGGCGCCGACCCGGGCATCGTATCCGCCCGGGAGACGGAGCACGACCTCGTGCACGCCGGCCGCCTTCGCGGCCGCCAGCAACGCCTCGGGATCCGGCTCCGGATCGAAGCGGGTGATGTTCTCCGCGATCGTGCCGTCGAACATCTCGATGTCCTGCGGCAGATAGCCGACGGCGCGTCCGAGGGCGTCGGGGTCCCACTGATCGATCGCCGCGCCGTCGATGCGGATCACGCCGCGGCTCGGGCGTGCCAGCCCGACCAGGGCACGGGCGAAGGTGGACTTGCCGGAGCCGCTGGCGCCGATCACGCCCAGCGCGCTCCCCGGCGCGAGCGCGATGTTGACGTCGTGCAGCACGAGGCTGTCGGTTCCCGGGGCGGCGACCGACAGGGCCGTCACCCGGACGCTTTCCCGGGGCGCCGGCAGAGGCGTGAGCGCGGCGGGCTCCCGCCGGGGCAGGAACGCGACGAGGCGGCTCCAGGCCTGCCGGGCGCCCGAGAAGGATTTCCAGTTGGCGATGGCGAGGTCGACCGGCGCGAGGGCGCGGGCGGACAGGATCGTGGCGGCCAGCATGACGCCGGCCGTCGCCTCCTCGCGCACGACGAGGAACGCGCCGAGGCCCAGGATGGTGGATTGCAGCACGGTCCGCAACAGGCGGGCCGTCGTGCCGAAGCCGATCGCGAGGTCGTTCCCGTGGCCCGCGACGTCGAGGTTCCGCTGGGCTCGGACCTGCCAGAGATCCGCGATCCGGGAGCGCATCCCGAGGGCGGAGAGCAGCGGGGCCGCCCGGTGTGCCATGTCGGTGAAGGACCGACGCTCGCCGGCCGCACGGACGGCCTCCTGGGTGGACGCGGAGGACGCCCAATCCGTCAGGATCGTCAACACGCACAGGAACAGCGCGCCCCCGGCCACCGCCGTGCCCAGCCAGGGATGGAACAGGAAGCAGACCGCGATGTAGAGCGGCACCCAAGGCAGGTCGAAGAAGGCGCTGACGGCCATGCTCGAGACGAAGCCGCGGACGGTATCGAGATCGCGCAGCGCCTGGGGTCCGTCGTCGCTGCGCGGCATCTCGGCCCCGCGAACCAAGAGGGTCCGGAAGATCCGCGGCCCCAGGCGCTCGTCGACGAGACGGCCGAAGCGGGACAGGATGCGGGCGCGGAAGATCTCGAAGACGCCCTGGATCACGAGCAGCATCAGCGTGATGCCGGCGAGCCCGACCAGGGTGGCGATGCTTCGGCTCGGCAGCACCCGGTCGTAGACCTGCAGCATGAAGATCGGCGCCGTCAGCATCAGCAGGTTGATGAGTCCGCTGACGATCATCACGGTGATCAAGCAGGCGCGCCCGGCGTTGACGGCGGCCCAGAATTCCCGGCGCTTCGCAAGACGCAACACGCGTTCGTCGGTCACGGGGTGATCCTCTGGCTGCCCGGTTCGGCGAAGCGCCGTCCTGCGACGGCGATGGGACCCCCCGCCGCGCGCGGCGGGGGGCAAGCCTCAGAGGCCGAGCAGATGCAGGCCGCTCGTGGCCGTGTGCGGCGTTGGATCGACGTGGAGGGTCTCGGTGTGGCCGCCGAGATCGATCGAGACGATCCCGAGATCGAGATGCGCGTCGTGCGATGAGCCCGCCGCGGCCGTCGGGGCCGCGGACGACACCGCGTTCAGGACCTGGCCCACGAGCTGATCGGCGCCGCCGCTCGACTGCGGCAGGACGATGCCGTCGCTGCTGAGCAGGTTCGCGGTGACGACGCTCGGCTGATCGCCGCTCACGCCGATTGCGCTCACCTGAACGGTGTGGGCCGGATCGGCCGCGGGCGTCAGCACGGCGAGGTTGGCCGCCGGCGTCGCGGTCGCCGGGCCCGCGGCCACATCGATCAGCGGGTGGGTGCCGGCACCGCCTTCGCCCGACAGGCCGCCGAGGAGCCCGCCGAGCAGGTTGCCACCCGCGCCGCCGGCGTCGGTCGCGCCCAACACAGACGTCACGGCGGTGAGCGTGCCGTCGAGCGGCAAGCCCGCTCCCGGAGAACCGGCTCCGGACGGCAGGATCCCCGACACCGAGCCCAGAACACCGCCCGCCGCATCCGCGACATGGCCGACATCGTCGACGAGGTGTCCCACGGCCGGCACCCCGTTGCCGGTCAGCGCGGCTCCCGGCAGGTTGGCCACATCGGTCAGGAGATTGCTCGCCTCTCCGAGTTGGCCCAGGCCGGCGGTGTTGCCGAGGTCGATCACGGCGTGGAGCGGGTCGTTCAAGACCGGGACGCTGTGACCAACCTGCTCAAGGCCCGCATGAAGGCCGTCGATCACCGTGTTGGCGACGTTCCCCACCGGCTGCAACGGCGCGTTCGTCCCGAGCAGAGCGCCGGTCCCGTCCAGACCGCCGCCTTCGCCGCCGCCGAGGACGCCTCCCACCACGGCGGTGACCGGGGCGAGGAGACCGCCGACACCCGGCGTTCCCGAGCCGCCAACGTCGCCGACGAGGCCGGTGACGCCGCCGAGGAGACCGCCGGTCGCGGTGGTCACGGCGCCGAGATCCCCGAGGATAGAGGACACGGCCCCGAGGCCCTGGCCGCCGAGGAGAGCGCCGGGCAGGCCGGCTGTGTCGGTCAGGAACGTTCCGCTCTCGCCCAGATGGCCGAGCCCGAGGGTCTCGCCGAGGTTGGTGAGGCCGTGAAGCGTATCGTTCAGCAGCGGGGCGTCGTGTCCCAGGTTCTCGAGCGTCGCGTGGATGTCGAGGACGGCCGTGTTCGCCAGGTTCGTGACCGGGGCGAGAAGGCCGTCCGGCGCGAGCAGTCCGCCCGCATTCGCGAGTCCCGTCACGGAGCCGATCAGCGTGTCGGCGGAGCCGAAAACGTGGCTGAGATCCGCGAGGACCGACCCCGTCGACGCGAGACCGCCACCATTCAGGATCGAACCCGGCAGCGCGAGCGTGTCCGTCAAAAGGTTGCCCGCCTCGCCGATATGACCGAGGCCGACCGTCTCGCCGAACCCAGTCAGGGCGTGGATCGGCGTGTTGAGCGCCGGCACCTGATGGCCGACATCCTCAAGCGTCGCATGCGCACCGAGGACGGTCTGGTTCAGAACGTCGGTCGCCGGCGTGAGGATGCTGCCGGGTCCGACGAGTCCGTTGCCGGCGGCCGGCGCTGCGGTGACGGTATCCAGAAGCGCGCCGGCGGCCTCGGCGACGTGACCGATGTCGCTCAGGACCGGAGCGACGGCGCCGGAACCGGTCGGGTTGGCAACGGCGCCGGAGAGATCCGTGATCAGGTTTCCGGCTTCACCGATGTGCCCGAGGCCAACCGTCTCGCCGAGATTTGTCACGCCGTGCAGCGGTCCATTGAGCGGCGCGACCTGATGACCCGTCTCTTCCAACTGCGCGTGGGTCGTGAGGATGATCTGATTGGCCGCACCGGCCAGCGCATCGGGCAGCAGCGATCCACCGCTGTCACCGGCGCCCGGATCGACGGCACCCTCGACGAGAGACGCGATCGGGCCAAGGCTTGCGAGCTGACCGGTCGAGAGTGCCGTGGAGGATAGCAAGGCGTCGGGACCGACAATCCATTCGAGCGATCGAGACGACGGGCTGAGCAGAGCGAGGGGTGACAAAGACATGTGAGCCTCCGGTTTAAAGCTGTAACTGACAATACAATTATGGGTTGCCGCGGCGCGGTTCCGTAGTAAACGCCAGGTTAATGCAAATTGATGCGCACCTAAATCTTGCAGAGGCGCGCAATCAGACCGGAAACAATTGACCTTGGTCTTTCGGCACGGCGCGCTGCATAAAAAGACAACTTCAATATATTTATGGATAATCCTCAATTAATGGCTTGAATATAACTGTATTGGCAACATAATACTGTATGTAGCATCAGATTGTTCGCTGCCTCTGTTCAGGCAGTACATCTCACCCAATCTCATGAAATCAGACGCTGCACCCTTCGCAGGTCCTCAGAAGCCAAAGTGTCTCGCAACGCGGTCATCGGCGGCTTCCGGGTGTGATCAGGGTGCCAGGACCGACCCTGAACCCGGTGGATCCGATGGGCCGACAAGACGACGAGTCCTGATGGCAACACGGACGCACCGGTTCACCGGACGCGCGACGGGAGCCGCTTGGATTTGCCGACCAAGGCATCCAGCATTGTTGGCGGGCGGCCTGACCGGCCCATGGCGAGAGAGATGCAGGCCGGCTCCCGGACGCTCGGTCAGCCGACCTATGGACGTAGATAGACCGCTCCCCGCGTCAGGCGGAAGGGCCGCTCGTGTTCACGAGGTCCAGCAATGCCAGCACCTGCGCCGCTCCCTCCTCGGGCGTGATGCGTGAGGTGTCGAGTACCGGCACGTTCAGCTCGGCCGCGAGCGTCAGGTAGCTGGCGATACGGGCTTCGGTCATGTGCTGGGACGGGTTGGGTATGCCGCGGGCAACCATGCGGGCGATCGTGGTCGGGCGATCGGCCCAGCACATCACCGTCGGCGGACGCGGCTCCCAACCCGAGCGAAAAGTGGGCGACAGGAGTTGCGAGGCCGTGAACCAGTGCCGGTCGAAGACGACAGGACCCGACGGCGCGTTGGCGATCGCGGCGGCTACGGCGGCGTGCGCCACGTCGTCGGCGAGGGCGTGCTGTCCGGTCCGGGCCAGATGTACCATGATCGCGCCGACCTCACCGCTGAAGGGGTTCAACACGGTCGCGCCGAGCGCCCGGGCGACGTGGCGGGCGATGCTGGACTTGCCTGATCCGTCGAGGCCATCGATCGCGAGCGCGATCCGGGACGCCTGAGCCGCCATCTGCTGCGCCCGGGTCAGGTTCGAGGGGTAGATCCGCCCCTCCCGCCGGCCGTGCTCGAGGTAGTGAAGTTCGCCCTGCCACGCGTGATCGAACAGGGCCGTGAGGTCCGGATGCAGGCGGATGTAGCCCATCGCGTCGAAGTCAACTGGCAACGGCCCGTGCTGCGTCGCGAGTTCCGTGAGACGCATCGCAGTCTCGCGCGTCGGCGTCCGGGGCGGCAGCGCCGCTGCGGCCCGGGACGCGCGAACGGATACCGCTTCGGCGACTGCGCTCAGCAGCCCGTCAGCGTAGGAGTCCCAATCGAGTGTCCGGATCCGCGCGCGGCCGGCCTCGGCACGCGCGGCGGCTCCGGACGGATCCGCGGCGATCCGTTCCGCACCGGCCGCGATGGCCGCCCCGAGCGTCGCGTCGGGCCCGTCCGGCACCACGTACGCGGTGAGGTCGTGCGCGGCGAAGGCCAGCGTCCCGTGCACGGTCGTGATGAGCGGTGTGCCGCAGGCCAGCGCCTCCGCGGCGGGGTTGCACCAGCCGGCATGCGCCTCGGCGCTGCAGAAGGCGTCTAGCGCGTGGTACCAGCCGGGCAGATCGTCCTCTGCCAGGGGGCCGTGCACCACGAGGCGGCCCGAGGCGACGAGGTCGGCGCGGGCGCCGACCAGCCCCCAGTCAGGCCGTCCGAACCAGTGCAGGGCCCAGCCCTCCCCGAGCCGGTCGAGGGCTTCGAGCTGCGCTGCGGGGCGCTTGTTGGCGATCCCTCCGAGCCGGCGCCGCTCATCGCGTTCTGGCCTGCGGATCGGCGGCGCGAAGAGGCCCGCATCGACCGCACCGATCAGACGCCGCCACGGTTTTCCGAAGGCGTCGAGGTCCGCGTCGCGCCAGTGGGCGTTGTTCACCACAACGAGATCCGGGTCGAAGGCCTGCGTGACGCGCGCATAGGCGCCGCGCCGTGCGGGCGCATTGAGGAAGTGCTGAATGCGCGCGCCGAAGCCGGGCGCCCGCAGATCCGCGAAGCCGTCGATCGCCGCATCCGGAAAGCCACCGCCCGGCACCATGACGGCGTCCCAGGTTTCCCGGCCGGCTTCCGCGCGGCTTAGGACACGGAGCCGGGTCTCGAAGGCATCCTCGCCCGGGCCAAGAGTCAGGAAGGCGAGGTCGTGTCGGCGTCGCGCGAGGACGCGCCCGACCCGCTCGAAGCGCAGAAGGCCGCCAGTCAGCGCGAGGTGGTCACAGGCCACGAGCAGCCGCATCACGTCGTTCCCTTGAGCAGGCGTCGCAGTCGCATGGGAAGCCGGATGTTGCGCCACGACGCAGCTTTCCGGGTGAGGAGCCTGTCCTGAAGGTGGTCGTGCGCGCGGTGAAGCTCCGCCGCATGGGCGATCACCCGGTCGGTGCGCCGGTCGCTCTCCAATTCGGCGGCTTCGTGAGCCGCCGCGTCGGCGGCGCGCGCCGCACGCAGCGCCTCGTTCTCTTCGCGCAAGCGCGCGATCTCGGCGGCCGGGTCGTCGAGCAGGGCGAGTTGACTCGGCTGCACCGGATCTGCCTGCAATTCGTCGGCGGCCGACAGGAATGTCGCGGCGGCCCAGCCGAGGTCGCGATGGGTCGCATGGCCGCTCACGAGCGACTGGAAGCGGCTTTCCCGGGCGAACCGCGCGGCAAGCTGCGCATCGTCCATGGCCAGCCCGAGCCGCGGAAGCACCGCGCGGAGGACCTCCAGAAGATTGGGGGGAGGCAATGCGAACCGTCCCCAGGTTCGGACATCGGTGAGGGCATTGACGAGGCCGCGCAGGGCGAGGTGACCGGCGTCCAGCGGCACGCCGAGGTCCCACTCCAAGTCGATGAAGGCACGGTCGTCGCCCGACACGAGGTTCTTCGGGATAGCGTCGAGGGCGGAGGAAGGTAGGATCGTGTCGACCACCATCTCGGCTCCCGCAGCGAAGTGGCGCGATACAGTATCGCGCCATTCTACCGCCCAGGAGGTCACCCCGTCCGGACACCACCCGTCTTGCGCGCAGCGCCGGTCGAGCAAAGTGGACCAGAGCGGGCCCGGCACGTAGGTCTCCGCGGGAAACAGGTTCCTGACCTCCTCGACCCGCCCGACAAGTCCGGGGTTGAGAGGCGTGCGACAGACGTCGATTCCCGATGCGGTCATCGCGAAGGTGACGAGGCGCTCGAACTCCGGACGGCGGCGCAGTCCGACATGGATCGCCAGGGTCCCGTCCGGTGGCAGCGGCGTCTCCGAGGCGGCGACGACGAAGGCCGGCGCCAAGTCACCGATCAGGCCCTGATCCGCCACGGGTGTCCAAGCGCGCTGCGGCGAGAACAGCATCGCGCCGGCACCCGTCGGGTCCGGCGCGGCCGCGAGGGCCAGCGCCCCCGGATCGAAGCCGCAGGGCCGCGCGAGGCCGCGTTCGGAGAGGAGGCTCAAGGGTGCATGGCGGTCCGGAAACGGGAACCACCACGCCTGATGGACGAGGCCGAAGGCACGCAGTGACCGCTCAAGACCGCTCCGCGTGGGGAGTTGGTATCCATCCGGCCTGGGGCGCCCTTCAAGGCTCGGGAAGCCCTCGCGTCCGGGCGTCTCGGAGCCCGCCGCCAGCCTGTTCAGCGACAGGGCGTTGTCCACGCTCAGGATCAACCACCCGCCCGGCCGCAGCCGCGCGCGTCCCCAGGCGATCGTCGCCTGAAGCCTATCCCCACCGAGCGCCGCCACAGGCTTGGGCAGCAGCTCCGTCAGGACGACAGCATCGAAGCCGGCGGTGGCCGGGATGTCCGCTCCGTCCGCCGTGATGACGACGGAAGCAGCGGCGGGACAGAGTGTGGCCGCATGTCCGTCGGAATGGGCACGCAGGACCAGCACGGCGCCGGTGAGATACGCCCCGAACGGGCGCAGCACGTCCGCTCGCCGGTCGCGCCGCCCAATGAGCCCACGGTTTGCCGAATCCTCCCGGTCCATAATTCCTAATTTCCAAGAGCTGACGCCCTAAAACATCCCGGGTAGATCCAGTCTGGGGAAAGAAACGGGAAAATTGGACACATCACGGTTGTGTGTCTACTTACATTCGCGGTTAAATATCAAACAGAAAGCCGCCCGGGGTCACGAGGGATGAATTTCGTCAGCGCCATCTCGTTGGCCGGCCCGCGCGTGGTGGTGACGAGCACCTTCCCGGATGCACTCAATCGAAATCCGACGGTCCGCAGCGACCTGGCGGACGGCTTCGCCGAGCTTCTCGGCACGGAACGCGTCTCCCTTGCGCCCCTGGAGCTCGCCGTTTCGGTGATCAGGGCCACCCGGCCGGACGTCGTCGTGGCCGTCGGAAGCCTCGTCCCGGACCTCTCAGACCTGCGCGGGCTTCGCCGCGCCGCGGATGCCGTCGGCGCCGTCCTGATTTTCTGGCTGACGGACGACCCTTACGAGTTCGACTACGCCTTCAAGGCCGAACTTTACGCCGACATCGTCGTGAGCAACGATTCCTGGGCGGCGCAGCACTACCGGCACCCGGATGTCCACCACCTGCCACTGGCCGCGGCGCCGAACCGGCACTTCAGGCCGATCCGTCCGGTGGCGGAGCGGGAGACGACGGTGTTCTTCTGCGGTGTCGCCTATCCGAACCGGATCGCGCTGCTCCGTCGGATCGACGATCTCCTGGCGCATCAAGTCGTGGAGATCCTGGGCGCCGGATGGCCCGACACGATCAGCTGCGCCGTGAACCGCCGTCTGACGCCGGCGCAGATGGCCGACTACGCCGCCGCGTCGCGGATCACCCTCAACATCGGCCGAGACCTGGATGTGGCCAATCGACGGCTGTCGCTCCCGCAGGCGACGCCCGGTCCGCGCACCTTCGAGGTCGCCCTGTCGGGCTCGGCGCAGGCCTACTTCGTCACAGGCCTCGAGATCTGCGACCACTTCGAGCCGGACTCCGAGATCCTCCTCGTGGACGGCGCGGCCGACATCGCGCGCGTCATCGAGCAGTCGCTCGACGACCCGGCGTCGATCGAGCTGGTGGCGCGCCGGGCGCAGGCGCGGGCGCTGCGCGAGCACACGTACCGGCATCGCGCGGCGCGTCTGCTCGACCTGACCCGCATGACGGTCATGGCCTGAATCCGGCGCGGCGCACACGGACGAACCACGGCATGTCCGATCTCTCGATCCTGCTGCTCGACACCGAGCCGCAGACGCACAACCGCTACCTCGTGCTGGCCATCGCCGATGCGCTGCGCCGTCATCCGTCCGTGCGCCATGTGCATGTCGCGGGGCACGCCGATGCCCTCACGGCCTTCACCGAGCGCGGACTCGACACGCTGATCGCCTTCGGCGGCGCCCGGCTGCACGCCCCCCTGGTTGGCCGCCTCGCGGGCCTCGCCCGGACCAGCGTGCTTTGGACCACCGAGGATCCCTACGAGCGCGCGGCGAACGTGCGAGGCGCGGCCGGGTTCGATCTGGTCTTCACCAACGATCAGGCCTCCGTCCCCGCCTATGGCGGCCGGGCGCGTCACCTCCCGCTGGCCGCGTCGCTCCTGTTCCATGATCTGGCGGTGATCGATGAGGACGCGCGCTATCGCTACGACCTGCTCTTCATCGGCACGGCTTGGCCGAACCGTGTCGCGACGCTGAACGACCTCGCGGCGAGGCTGCCGCGCGACCTGAAGTTCAAGCTGGCGCTGCCGTGGAACGCACATATCGGCCCACCCGATCTGGACGACGTCGCCCTCGTCACGGACTGGCGCTGCGGCAACCGCGATTTCGCCCTGCTGGCGAACCGAAGCCGCGTCGTGCTGACCCTGCCGCGGTCCTTCTCGTCGGCGCGCGCCGATCAGGCGACCGGCTCGACACCGCCGCCGCGCTTGTTCGAGACGGCGCTCGCCGGCGGCTTCCAGGTCGTCGTCTCGCCCGAACCGGAGACGGCGGATTACTACGCCCCGGACCGGGAGATTGCGCTCTGTACCGATGAGGCGGCGGCGATCGACGCGATCATGACCGCCCTGACGGCACCGGAGGACCGGATCGAGCGCGCGCGCGCCGCGCAGGACCGCACGCGCGCCGAGCATCTCTACGATAACCGGGTCGCCATCATCGTCGATGCCGTGCGCGCTCACCGGGAATCGGCGACACGCGGACCGGCGCCCACGGTCATGTCGTCCACCATCCTGATGCTGACGCACAACCGGATGGGACATCGCCCCGGCGGCGGTATCGAGATCTATCAGGAAGCACTGACCGATCTCGGTGACGCGTACCAGGTGCTGTTCCTCTTCCCGGTGTTCAGCGAGGGCCGGTGGTCCTTGCGGCTGGAGGGACCGGGCACTGCCGAGACCTACCCGTGCGGCGCGGTCGGGCCGCCGCTCTCAACGGATCCGTATGTCGAGGGCCTGTTCCAGCGGATCCTGTTCGAGCATCAGGTCGACCTCGTCCACATCCACCACCTGATGCATGTCCCCCTGTCGCTGCCGCTGATCGCGCGGGCCTGCGGCGTTCCCGTCGTCTACCATCTGCACGACCACTACCTGATCTGCGAGCGCTGGCTTCTGCTCGATCATGCCGGCCAGTTCTGCGACGTGGTCAATCGGGGCTCGCATCAGTGCGACGCCTGCTTGGTAGCGGGCAACAGTTACCCGCCGGGCGCGAAGGCGCGTCGGGACGGCTTCGTGGCGCTGGTGACGGAGGCGATCGACGCCTTCGTGACGAGCACACCCGGGACGGCGCAGGCCCTGCGCCGCTTCTTCCCCGAGATCCCGGCCGATCGCGTGACCGAGATCGAGATGGTGGCGCCCTGTCCCGCGATCGCGAAATTCGCGCCGGCTCCGCAGCCCAAACGGCTTGCGGACAGGCTGACGGTGGCGGTCCTGGGCAATTTCGCTGCGCACAAGGGCGGCTGGCAGGCCATCAACCTGATCCGGAGCTGCGAAGCCTACCCGATCCACTTCAAGGTCATCGGCCGCGTCGACCATCCCTATCGCGACCTGATGGAGACTTTCCAACCGGATCAGGTCAGCGTCACCGGCGCTTACGAGCAGCACGCAATCGGCACGCTGCTGGCCGGATGCGATGTCTCGCTTCACCTGTCGACATGGCCGGAGACGTTCGTGATCGCGTTGACGGAGGCGTGGCAGGCGGGTCTGATCCCGATCGTCGCCGATCTCGGCGCCCTGGCCGAGCGCGTCGAGGACGGGGTCGACGGGTTCAAGGTCCCCCCGAACGACCCCGGCGCCGTCCGGGCGCGCCTGATCGAACTGCACTACGACCGGTCGCGTCTCGCGCGGATGCGGGCGGCCGTCGGCCGCAAGATCTTTCCCTCGGTCGAGGATCACCGTGCTGCGATCCGCGCCCTCTATGCCCGCCTGATCGCGGCAAAATTCCCGGAAGCGGGACGGCATCGCAACCGCCCCCGTGCGGGCTTCGACCTGCGTCTTGAGGATCTGGGCTTCCGGACCAACGCGCCGTCTTGGACGAGTGCGGCGATCCAGTGGGACGAAGCCGCGAGCACGGAGAAGGCGGCGGCTCCGGCGCCTGGAGGCGCCCTCGTCGCGCCGACCGGCGACCTCCCTGACGAACATCGGCGTCTGAGCCTCAGGCCGGTCGCGCGCAGCGCGTGCGGCTGGAACCTGGACGTCATGCGCACCGACGATCGGCTGAACAGGAACATGGATCTCGCGTCAGTCGCGCGGGCCTCGATCTTCCTGCGCGGATGGCTCCACGTCTCCGGACCGGCACCGCGTGCGACCTACCTCCGCCTGACCGGCAGCGCCGGAACATCGTGGGCGCTCCTGCAGAGCGACCTGCGCCCGGACGTGGCGAAGTGGCACGGAGAGTCCGCCGCCGCGACGTCCGGCTTTCACGGGCAGATTGATGTGTCCGGGATGGCGTTCGGACGCTACGCTCTCGCCATCGCACAGGTTACCGGCGGACAGTTGCGGATCCTGGACGACATCGCCTCGGTCTTCATCGCGCCAGACACGGGGGATCCCGCGCGCTTTATTCCCGAGCCCCGCGTGTGCATCGATGGTCCACCGCAGAGCTTTACCCTGCGCCACAGTCTGCCGGACGGCGCGGATGCGATCACGGTCTCGCCGGGTCAGCTCTGGGCCGCGGAAGTGACATTTTCAGGCGTGTCGCCCCGGCTTCCGAAGGAGACGCTCGCCGTCATTCAGACTTCGGCCGGCCGGGCGTGGCGCGCCCCGGTCCTTCGGATCGATGAGCGGACCGTACGGATCACCGCGTCGGTTCCAGACATCGATCCGAGCACCTGCACGGTTTCCCTAGCCGAGCCGCACAGCCGAAACCTGCGAACGCTCGCGACCCTGTTCCAGACCCAGGTCATCGCCGCGTCATGACGCGACCCGCCAGAATCCTGAGCCCGTCGGCGGCCGATCCCGGCAGGCCCGGACCTCGACGCCCCGGCCCGACGCGGGGGCTCCACCGGAGGTTCCCGGGATCCCGGCCTAACCAGACGGGCGACACCGATAGGGTCTGCATATGATCATCCGCCATACGCGCCGCCTGGAGACGTGCGACGGCGGGATTACTGCACCGAACGGGTGGCCGGTTCTTCGCGGATCGGTCGCCGCGGGCTGGGCGGCGCATGCGCTAATCGATCTCGGCGGCCGGGCGCATGTGCTGGCGCTGGTCAGCCGGGACGGCGCGCGGGCTCATCGCTACTTCGATGCGGACGGGGCGCCGCTCGGGGCCGAGGCCGGCGCGTTCCTCGACGCGACTTGGCACGGCCCAGGCCCCCTCGATTGGCAGGCTGTGGCGCTGGTCACCGATGCGGAGAGCGGGGCGGCCACGCATGCCCTCGTCGAGGACGTGCACATCCTGATCGAGGCCCTCGCCGCCGCTGCCGCCGCGCGGCCCCATCTCGCCGTCCGGGTCGTCGTCGGCACCGAAGCCGATCCCCGCGCCGGCACCATGCAGGCCGTCCTGGACCGGCTCAACCGAGCCCCAGTGGGCGCTCCGCCGCATCTGCCCGAATTGGTCACGAGGGAGATCGTCACCCGGCGCGGGCAGGAGACGGACCATCCCACAGGCGGAGCCCTGCACTTCTCGCTTTACCTGCCAATGCCCGGCTTCCGCTTTGCCGGTTTCTCGCCGGACCAAAACGAGACGCTCTGCACGCTGCTGGGCAAGAATTCCCGCACTGCCGCCGCACTCCTCGATGCCAGAACGAACGTCGCCTACGCGCGACCCAGCCTGGGAAGCACGGGGTTTGACCCGGCCACCCTGGTCCAGGTCCGATTGTGGCGGCAGTATCTGTACCCGGTGCTGATCGCCGGGGTCTCGCGCGCAGAGCGCGTGGGCGTTGTCTTCGAGCACGCCCATATCAGCCACTACATCTGGAACGAACTTGCCGCCGTCGATGAAGTCCTCGCCCTGGGCCGGGCGCCTTCGGTGTTCCTGTTCGCAAGCTGTAACGAGCCGGTGTTTGCCGTCGATGCGGTCTTTCCGGAAGTCGCCGGGCATGTGCACCGCGCACTCGACGGACCGCTGCCTTTCCTCCAGGCCGCCGCCACCGGAGCGGCGATGTTCCTGCCCTTCCGGTCCTATCGGGTGAGCCAGCGGTTGGCCGATCGCTTAACCGGCTTGGCGCGGGCCGCCGAGCCCGCGCTCGATTCCCGGCTTGCCGCTGCGGCGCGCCAAGCCACCATCGTGCTCATCGGCCTGCGTCTCGAGAACCGCCGCTGGATCCGGCAGACGGAGGGCTACATCGCCCTGATCCGCCGCCTGGGTCGGCGGCGCGGGGAGCGGTTCCTCGTCATCATCGACGGGCACAACACGCTTCCGGGCACCTCCGGTGCCTTCGTGGAGAGCTACTGCGAGAGCCTCATCCCCCGCGACGGCGCCTTGCCGACCGTCGTTCAAATGGAGATCGACCTCGTGGAGACGCTTCGGCGCGGCATCGCGGCGGTCGCCAACGTCGAGCTCCTGAGCCTCGTCCCCTGCTCCATGGGGGCGAGCCTCGTCGCCTCTCTCCGAGCCGATCTGTTCGTGACCCATTTCGGTGCTGGCTTGGCGAAGTACAAATGGGTCGCGAATGCGCCGGGCTGCGTGATCTCAAGCCGCTCCGTCCTGGCTGGCAAGGACGATCTGCGGATCTACGACACGGCGTTGTTCCGCGAGAATGCGATTGCCTGCGCCTATTATCCGGCCGAGCGCGTGTTCGATCTGGATGCCTCCAGCAACGCAATCCCGGTGCCCGGAAGCAGAGAGCGCGAGGACTTCGATCTCGATCCCGATGACTTCGCCCGCTTTGTCGAGGCTTCTCTGCCGCGGAAACGACAGGGCATCCAGAAAATCCTCGAAAGTCTTGGATTCCCGGGTCGCGCGTTCGGTTCCGGAGCTTCCTAACCGGAAGCGGTGGCGCCGAATGCGCAGCAACGAAGCATCTCCGGGCTGCGCGAGCGCGGTGGTCGTAGCGCAGGCCGGCTTCAAGCGAAGCCGGAAGCGGACCGCTAATGACTGCCGCCGAGATAGGCCGCCCGCACGGCCGGATCGTTGCGCATCTGCTGGGCCGGGCCCTGGAAGCGGATCCGGCCGTTCTCCAGCACGTAGGCGTGGTCGGCGACGCCGAGGGCCGCCATGGCGAACTGCTCGACGAGCAGCATCGTCACCTGCTCGGCCTTGAGCAGCCGGATGATCCGGAAGACCTCCTCCACGAGCTTCGGCGCGAGCCCCATCGAGGGCTCGTCGAGCAGGAGGATCTCCGGCCGCAGCATCAGGGCTCGGCCCATGGCGAGCATCTGCTGCTCGCCGCCCGAGAGCGTTCCGGCGAGCTGCGCGCGCCGCTCCTTGAGACGCGGGAACATCTCGAAGGCCCGCTCGCGGTCGGCCGCGACGTCGCCCTTCGGCCGTGATCCGGTCAGCCGCGGGAAGGCGCCGAGCGTCAAGTTGTCTTCCACGGAGAGCGTCGGGAAGACGCGCCGTCCCTCCGGCGAGTGCGCGAGGCCGAACCGGGCGACGTCGTGGCTGTCGAGGCCGCCGATCTCCTGCCCGTTCAGGCGGATCGAACCCGCCCGCGGCCGGATCATGCCCGACAGGGCGCGCATCGTGGTGGTCTTGCCGGCCCCGTTCGAGCCGATCAGCGCCACGACCTGACCCTTCGGCACTTGGAAGTCGAGGCCGTGCAGCACCTCGACCTGGCCGTAGCCGGCCGACAGACCGGTGACCTCAAGCATGAGCCGTCTCCTCGTCGGCGACCGGGCTGCCGAGGTAGGCCTCCACCACCTTCGGATCGGCCTGCACCTCGCGGGCGCTGCCCTCGGCGATCTTGTGGCCGAAATCGAGGACGCTGACGCGGTCGCACAGGCCCATGACCACGTCCATGTGGTGCTCGATCAGGATCACCGTGATGCCGGCGTCGCGGATTTTGCGGATGATCGTGGTCAATTCGGTGATGTCGGGGGCGGTCAGCCCCGCCGCGGGCTCGTCCAGGAGGAGCAGGACCGGGTCGAGGGCGAGCGCGCGGCCGATCTCCAAGAGCCGCTGCTTGCCGTAGGGCAGGTTGCGAGCCTCCACCTGCGCCAGGGCGCCGAGGCCCACGAAGTCGAGGATTGCCATGGCTCGGGCACGCTGCTCGCGCTCCTCCCGGCGGCGCCGCGGCGTGCCGAGAATCGCGTCGAACAGGTTGCCGCGGAAGCTGTGATGCAGCCCGACCAGCACGTTCTCCAGCGCGGTCATCTCCCGGAAGAGCTGCACGTTCTGGAAGGTACGGGCGACGCCCGCGTCGGCGATCTCGGAGGGCGTGCGCCCATCGAGGCGCTTCGTCCCCTGGCCGCGGGCCAGGGTCACGTTGCCGCCGGTCGGCCGATAGATGCCGGTGAGCACGTTCATCATCGTGCTCTTGCCGGACCCGTTGGGGCCAATCAGCCCGTGGATCGTGCCCGGCCGCACCGTCAGGTCGACTCCGGCCAGCGCCTTGAGGCCGCCGAACTGCATCAGGGCCTGCTCGACGGTGAGCAAAGGGTCCGCGCCCGCGCCGCCGCTCTGGGCGCTCAGCGCCGCCCCCTCGGCGTGGAGGCTCTTGCCCTCGGCCGTGTGGGCCGGGCGCAGCGCCGGGATCTTCTCGCGGAGGAAGCCGACGATCCCGTCCGGCAGGTAGTACACCACGAACAGGATCATCAGGCCGAACACCGTCAGGCGGTAGTCGGTGACGGATTCGAGCGCGAGCGTCGCCGGGAAGAAGGCGAGGCAGAGCCCGACCGGGACCAGCAGGGCGAACCGGTCGTCCCGGCGGCGCAGGAAGGCCAGGGCGCCCGCCACCAGGGCAGCGAGGGCGATGACACCCGCCATGATCCGCACCAGCCCGATATCGGCGAGCACGTTCGGCATCATCACGATGATCGCCGAGCCGATGATCGGCCCCGCGCGCGACTTGCGACCGCCCATCGTGACGGCGAGGAGGAACAGCACCGTGAGTTCGAACCCGTAGGAGTTCGGCGCCACGTAGCGCTCCGACCACGCGAACAGCGCGCCCGCGAGGCCCGCCAGCGCCGCCGAGATCACGAAGGCGTAGACCTTGTAGCGGTAGACGCTGACGCCCATGCAATCGCAGGCGATCGGCGAATCGCGCAGCGCCTCGAAGGCGCGGCCGTAGGGCGAGCGCACCACCCGGTTGACCACCAGGATCGTGGCCAGCAGCGCGAGACAGACGAGATAGTAGAATTCGAGCTTGCGCCCGGCGGCGCCCCAGGGGGCCTGGATGCCGAGGAGCGAGAAGTCGAGGACGCGGGCCGGCGGCAGGGTGATGCCCAGCGGGCCGTTGGTCAGCGGAGTCAACTCGTTGATGAAGATCTGCACGATGGTGCCGAAGGCCAGCGTCACCATGGCGAGGTAGGGGCCGGTGACCCGGAGCGCCGGCACGGCCAGCAGCACGCCGAAGGCTGAGGTCACGCCGATCCCGGCCAGGATTCCCCACCAGATCCCGAGCTTGAAGTGGAGGAACAGCACCGCCGCCGAGTAGGCACCGACACCGAACAGGCCGGCATGGCCGAGGCTCACCTGACCGGTATAGCCGACCACGATATCGAGTCCGAGGATCAGGATCGCGTAGATGGCGATCACCACCATCAGGTGGATGTAGTACGAGCTCGTGACCACGTGCGGGAACACGGCGAGGCCGACGACCAGCAGCACGGCGCCGAGGATGCCGATGTGGCGTGACAGGCTCGGGGCGGCGGCCGGGACGGGCGCGTCGGCGGGGGCGAGGGTCTGCGCCATGGCTCAGACTGCCGTGAGGGTTGCGCGGGCGGTCACGGTCAGACCTTCTTGATGACGGCCTTGCCGAATAGGCCGACCGGGCGGATGGAGAGGACGACGAGAAGCAGGATCAGACCCGGCACATCCTTGTAGCCGGTCGAGATGTAGAAGCCCGTCAGCGTCTCCGCGACACCGAGGATCAGGCCGCCGACGATGACGCCGAGCCCAGATTCGAGGCCGCCGATGATCGCCACCGCGAAGGCCTTGAGGGCCAGGACGGAGCCCATGGTGGCACCGGTCAGCGTCACGGGCGCCACCAGCACGCCCGCGAAGGCCGCCGTCATGGCGCTGATCGAGTAGGACAGGGTGATGACCTTCTGAGTGTTGATGCCCATCAGCCCGGCGGCATCGATGTCGTTGGAGGTGGCGACGACCGCCTTCCCCCAGATCGACTTCCGATTGAAGATCTCCACCGCCAGCATCATGAGCAGTGCCCCCGCGACGATCAGCAGTTCCATCGGCAGGATGCGCACGCCGCCGACCTGCAGGGCGGTCTCGGGGAGCGGGGACGGGAATTTCAGGTCGTCGCGGCCCCAGATATTCTCGGCGACGTTCTTGAAGATGATGCCGAGCGCGATGGTGGCCATGATCCACCCGTACTCGGACTTGATCTTCACGGCAGGGCGCACGCCGAGGCGCTCCACCACGGCCCCCAGGGCGAAGCCGAAGACTAGGACCAGCGGGATCATCAGCCAGTAGCCGACGAACGGCACCAAGGTCAGTCCGAAGAGGGCTCCGAGCGCCAGCGCCTCGCCCTGTCCGAAGTTGAGCGTCTTCGAAGTCGCGAAGGTGAGCTGATAGCCGAACGCGATGGCGGCGTAGATCATGCCGACCGCGACGCCGGACGCGATGAGCTGGAGCAGGATTTCCATGGGACCGCTGTCACCGGAGGGACGTCCGTTCGCGCGGCGGGCGCCGCGGGACCGCTTCGCGCGGGGCCAGCCGGCCGAGGGGCCGCCGGATGCCGGGGAGACGCCGCGCCCTCGCGGGCGCGGCGTCCGGGTCCTCAGTTCGAGGACTTCTCCTTCAGGCGAACGACGCCGGCGTTCTTGGCGTCTTCGGCCTTGTCGTAGACGATCTTGCCGTCCTGCACCTTCCCGAACACGACCATGTTGCGCGAGATCGCGTTGTGGTCCTTGGCGGTGAAGGGCTTGTCGTAGGTGGTGACCACGCCCTCCACCTTCTCGTTCAAGTTCTCGAGGGCGGCGCGGATCTTCGGGCCGTCGGTGCCGCCCGCCTGCTTGATCGCCGCGGCCAGCAGGTAGATCGAGTCGTACGCCTGCGCACCCGCCACGGGGGTCGGGATCTTCGTGACGCCGTAGGTCTTGTAATAATTCTCCAGGAACGCCTTGCGCTTCGGCAGTGTCTGATCCTCGATAAAGGTCTGCGGCATGATCACGCCGTTGCCGTTCGCGCCGGCGATGTCGATGAAGCTCTGCATCGAGGACGGCCAGCTGGTGATCATCGGGACCTTCCAGCCGAGCTTGGCCATGCCGTTGGCGATCTGGGCCAGCTCCGGTCCGATCCCGTAGGCGAGGATCACGTCGGCGCCGGCCTGCTGCGCCTTGAGCAGTTGGGCCGTCATGTCGACGTCCTTGATGTTGAACTTCTCGACGGCGACGGGCTTCACGTTCTTGGTGGCGAGGTACTTCTCGATGTCCTCGCGCCCGAGCTGGCCGTAATTGGTGGAATCGGCGAGGACCGCGATCTTCTTGTGGTTCTGCGCCAGGGCCTCGTCGACCATCAGGCCGGCCTGGAGCACGTCGTAGGCGGAATTCCGGAAGACGTAGTTGGAGTCGTAATCCGGCTCCTTGAACTGGTTCGTGATGATCGTCCCGGTGGCGACGTTGTTGAAGACCGGAATCTCGGCCTCCTGGTAGAAGCGCTGGGCGGCCAGCGCGACACCGGTGTTGATGAACCCGACGGTGGCGACCACCTTCTCCTTGTTGATCAGCTCCTGTGCGACCTGCGCGCCGACCTCGTTCTTGGCCTCGTCGTCGCGCTCGATGAGCTGTATGGGGCGGCCGAGCACGCCGCCGGCCTTGTTGATCTCGGCGGCTGCGAGCTTGGCGCCGTCGCGCATCGAGACGCCCATCGAAGACGAGCCGCCGGTATAGGGGCCACTCAGCCCGATCTTGATCGGGTCTGCAGCGTGCGCCGGCACCGCTGCGAGCGTGAACAAGAGCACGGCAGCAGCCGTGCGACCTGCGAAGACCATCATTTCCTCTCCAGACGAGCGTTTGCGTCGCGTGCCCTTCGTCGTGGCACTCTGGACGCAGGATCTCTTCGAATCAGGACGGGCCGTCAAGCTGCAAAGCCAACAAGCCCAAGATGATCAATACGGATTGTTCAAGGTCTTCGTTCGAGACCGCAACATGCGGCCGAAATTTCTGCGGCGCGGGGATCGCGTGGATTAAGAGCCGCGCCTGCACGTACAATCCGCCTTGCTGCGTTGTATCGGACCGATACCGCTGTCGCCCTGTCTCGCGCCGTGACCGATTGGCGCTCCGGGCATCTCCGGGGCGACCGAGAATGTCTCCGTCCTGAAGGTGAGGTCCGATCGTCTCGTCCCCGACCGGAGATGGGGCGGTCCGATGTAAGGACGGGTGGCCCGATCGCGCCGGATTCCGCAGGTCCGCTCCAAAACGTCGGCCAGAGCGGTCAGGCCGCTTCCGGCCAGACGCCATCGCAGCATGTTGCGGTCGCTTTCGAAACCAAGCCTTCGGCTTTGCGCGTTGCAGCGGCGCGGCTGCACTGACCTGTAACCCGAAGCGGAACCGTGCCGGAACGAGCGGCTCCGATGTCGAAGAGTACCGCGAGGCATATTTGACATGATTCAATCGGGCGACAGCCTCCAGATCCTCCGGGCGGCCATCGCCGCTGTCCTATCACGCCACAGCCGGCCCCACGGTCAGTGGGGCCGGCGCGGAAGTCAGAGCGATCCCAGGCGCGTGGTGATTGCCTTGGTCTCAAGGTAGTTTGACAGCACGGCCTGCCCCATCTCGCGCCCCCAGCCGGACTGCTTGTAGCCGCCGAACGGGAGCGCTGCGTCGAAGACGTGGTAGCAGTTGATCCACACCGTCCCGGCCCGGAGCCGGTGCGCGACCTGCTGGGCCCGGCCCGTGTCCTTACCCCAGACGCCGGCCGCGAGCCCGTAGACCGTGTTGTTGGCCTCCGCGATCAGCGCGTCGTCCACCTCGTCGAAGGGCGTGGCGACCAGCACGGGCCCAAAGATCTCCTCGCGCACCACCTTCATGCCGGGGTTGGTGTCGGTGAGGATCGTCGGCGGCACGAAGTAGCCCTTCCCTGAGGGCACGGCATTGCCGCAGCCGATCGCCCTGGCGCCCTCGCTCTTTCCGGCCTCCAAGTAGCCGGTCACGCGCTCGTACTGGACCGCGGAGACGAGCGGCCCCATCTCGGTGCCGGCGTCGAGCCCGTGGCCGAGCTTGATCTTGCCGGCCTCGGCCGCGATGCCCTCAACCACCTTGTCGAAGATCGAGCGGTGTACGAACAGGCGCGATCCGGCGTTGCAGCACTGGCCATGGTTGAAGAAGATTGCCGCGTTGGCGCCCGGGATGGCCAGCGACAGGTCGGCGTCGGGCAGGATGATGTTGGGGGATTTGCCGCCGAGTTCCAGCGACACGCGCTTCAGGTCGCCGGCCGCGGCCTTGACGATCAGCTTCCCGACTTCTGTGGACCCGGTGAAGGCGACCTTGTTCACGTCCGGATGCGCCGCGAGGGCCGCGCCCGCGGTCTCGCCGAAGCCGGCGATGATATTGACCACGCCGCCGGGCAGGCCGGCCTCCAGCAGGAGTTCGCCGAGGCGCAGCGCGGACAGTGGCGTCTCCTCGGCGATCTTGAGCACCACGGTGCATCCGGTGGTTAGCGCCGGAGCGAGCTTCCAGGCTGCCATCAGCAGGGGGAAGTTCCACGGGATGATCTGCCCGACCACGCCGATCGGCTCGGGCCGCGTCACCGAGAAGAAGTCCGAGCCCGGGGCGGCGAGCGCCGAGATCGGGATCGACTTGCCTTCGATCTTGGTGGCCCAACCGGACATGTAGTGGAACATGTCGGCCGAGAGGGTGACGTCGGCGGCCTTGGCGACCGCCATGGGCTTGCCGTTGTCGATGGCCTCCAGGGCGGCCAGTTCGTCGGCATGCTCCAGGATCAAGTCTCCGATCCGATGCAGCAGGCGGCCGCGGGCCGAGGGCGTCATCCTGGGCCAGGGGCCGCTCTCGAAGGCCCGGCGGGCCGCCTTCACGGCGGCGTCGACGTCGGCCTTGTCGCCCTCGGCGACCTTGGCGATGACCTCGCCGGTGGCGGGATCGGTGACGTCGAAGGTCTTGCCGGATTGGGCGGGCACCCACTTTCCGTCGATGAGGAGCGTGCGGTCCTTGGACAGCCAGTCGCGGATCGCGGGCGGGATGGTCGGCGAGAGGGCCGGAATGTCGGCACGGACGTTCATGGCGCGTTGTCTCCCTGTTTTCATCGTCGACCGGAGCAATGTCCTGGCGGCGAGGGCCAGTCAGCTGCATCCGCGCGATGTACGCAGAAGGATATGGCGGTCCCGCGGGGGAGCAACCGCCTTGGCGCAAGGGTGTGGCGAACGGGAGTGATACACACGTGGTGGGATCGAGGAAGGACGTGATGGCCCGGCTCAGTATTCGAATCGACTTGGAACCCGGCAACCGCGTCGGTCCGGGCAAGGTCCAGCTCCTGGAAATGATTGCGCAGCACGGCTCGATCAGCGCTGCCGGGCGGGCACTCGGCATGTCGTATCGCCGCGCTTGGCTGCTGATCGAAGACCTCAACAAGGGGTTCGGTCAACTCGTGGTCGAGGCGCAGATCGGCGGCAAGGCAGGAGGCGGCGCGCGGCTGTCGGCGTTCGGAGCCGATCTGGTCGCCCATTATCGCGCGATCGAGCGGGCGGCGGAGCTTGCGGCGGCGCCGTTCCTGGCGCGGATCGCGCCCTCCGCTCAGGGCAGCAGCTGAACGCCCGCCTTCTGGCGGACGGTGTCGCGACATGACGGTCTTCATTTGCATTGGGTCTGGCGGCAAGCGGCGCTGCGGAAGGCAGCGGTTCGGCCGTCTCACGGTTCACAGGGATCGACGTCCGTCGTGGCGGCTTTCTGCGCGGGTCGGGCAAGCATGTCCGAAGAGGGTAGCCGCGTTAGCAGGCTGACCGCACACGCGGATGGGCACAGCATCGGTCCCGGACCGGGGCCGGGCTTTCCATGGCGACGCGGCAGTCCAACGATCCAGCGGTGCGGATGGGTGTGATTGTCGGCCATCCAGCAGAGCTCAGCTGGGATAGGCCCGTCCGGAACGGGGATCGGCTGAGACCGCTCCTGATCGATGACCGTCCAAATTTTGCATCCTCCATATAGATGATGCCGGAGCCGCTTTTGGACTGATATTGGTCCTATCTGTGAGAGGACGCTCTTCCAGTGACGAGGCCGAACTGTGCTCGAAGCGCTCATCGATCGAATTTATGAGGCTGCGGGCTCACCCAAGCTCTGGGCCGAAGCCATACGGTGGTTCAACAATTATGCCGAGGCGGACCGAAGCTCGCTGATCGTCGTCCCACAGTCCGGGTCCGCGCGCTGGATCGTCTCCTCCTCCCCCGAATGCAGATCCACCTCCGTTGTTGCCTCGCCCGCCCTTCGCAATACGGGCCGCAACACGCAATGGCAGACGCTCGCGCATAGCCGGTTCGTTCAGGACGTCGAGGGCGCATTCGTCTGCTGCGACTGCGAGCTGTGCCGCAGCAACGAACTCGCGTGGCGGGCCGGAACGGCGATCCAACTTCCCGCCGGCGATCTCGCGATCGTCACCGCTGAGCGGCGCGCCGAAAGCGGCCCCTTCGAGACAGGCGCTCTGTCCCGCCTCGACGCCCTGAGGCCGCACTTGGTCCGCGCGTGCCACCTGAGTGCGCAGTTCGGCTACGAGCGCGCGCGGGTGACCGCGGCGGCACTGGACCATATCGGACTTCCGGCCGCCATCCTGACCGCGTCCGGCCGAATCCTGGCCACCAACACATGCTTGCAGGGAAGCCACGAACGAATAGCGTCAGGCCAGCACAGCGAAGTGCTATTCAGGCATTTCTCAAGCAGCAAGTCACTGCACGACGCGATCAGCTTGGTCGCGGACGGCCGCCGCGTCTCGTCGACCCTACCAGTGCGCGCTGTCTCCGATCATCGTGCCTTCATCGCCCACATCCATCGCATCGCCAGGCCGGAGAACGACATCTTCGATGCGTCCGCGATGCAGTTGATCCTGAGGAAGATCGGCGTCCCGCCCGCGCCCGACAACGATCTGCTGCATCTCCTGTTCGACCTGACTCCCGCGGAGGCCCGGCTTCTGCGAGCGCTCGCCGGTGGACTGCGTTTACAGCTTTACGCTGAGAATACAGGTGTCCAAGCCAGTACCGTGCGAAGCCAACTCAGATCGATTTTCATCAAGACGGGAACGAATCGCCAATCGGAACTGCTCAGCATCGTCGCGTCGATCTCGACATTCAGCGGCGCTTCGGCGAGCCTATGACAGCGGGCTGGCGCCGCGCCGCGTCAAGTCTTCGGGGCGTTCCGCTCCACGAAGGCCGCGAGCGTGCGCGCGGACGGAAAGCTCCCGAAGGCGCCGAAGTGTAGCGTGGTAAGCGCGCCGCACGCGGCAGCGCCCTGCAAGGCGTCTTCCAGCGGTTTGTCAGCGAGTAGGCCGGCAATGAGCCCGGCCGAGAAGGCGTCGCCCGCGCCGACCGTGTCGACGGCAGCCACCTCGAAAGCCGATTGATGAAATGGCCGAGCCTGCTTTCTGAAGGCGACCGCACCGCGCGATCCCAGCGTGACGATCAGTAGTTCCAAGCCGCCGCCGAGAAGCCTCTCGATCGCGGGTGTGGCCTGCAGCGCCCCGTCGCTCTGGCTGGCTGCGCCGAGGCCGAGCGCGTTGGCTTCCACCGCGTTGACGACGAGAATCGATGTCTGGGCGAGAATGGATGGCGCGATCGGGCGATAGGGCGATGGATTGAGCAGGGTCTTAATTTCTCGCGCCCGAGCTAGCGCAAAAGCTGCTTCGATGGGCGCGTCCGGGCTCTCAAATGTCGCAGCCACGAGATCCGAACGATGGAGGCGCGGAGCGAAGGCGCGGACATCCGCGGCCGTGAGCGCGTTGTTGGCGCCGAGGCACACGGCGAGACAGTTTTCCCCGGCGGGATCGACGAAGGCGACGCCTGCGCCTGTCGAGCCCTCGCGATGCACCAGCATCTCCGACGTATAGCCGACCTGCGCGAAGGTCGATGAGATGAGGGAGGAAAACATGTCCTCTCCGACGGAGAAGATGCCGTCCACGCCGATGCCCAGGCGGCTCAGCGCGAGGGCAAGGTTGAAGCCCTTCCCACCAGGCTCCGCCAGGAAGGCCGATCCGCTCAGAGACTCACCCGCAAGCGGCAGCCGTGTTACTTTGACAGAACAGGCGACAACGACGCTGCCAACGACGAAGACCTGCATGTCGCGCTCGGATCCCGATCAGCCTAGGATATAGTACCGGAGCGCGGCAGGAAGTGCGATTCGGAATCCAGATGACAGACGGCGACGCCGGAACTCTCGCTGCGACAGGCAATCGTCCTTCCGTTCTGTCCCTCGTGCGTCTGCGCGACGATACCGCCATGCCGCTCTATCGGCAGATCGAAGAGCAACTGCGCGACCTGATCCTGTCGGGCTCACTGCCGCCCGGCGTCATTTTGCCGGCCGAGCGACAACTCGCCGATCGTCTCGGTGTCAGCCGCATCACGGTTCAGCGCGCCTATGCGGAATTGCGCGACGACGAGCTACTCGTGCCGCGCGGACGCTCAGGCTTCGTCGTGCGGCATCGGCCTGAGCCAGTCCGGCCCGGGATGGACCGCCTCAAGGGGTTCACGGAAGAGATGCGCGAGTTGGGCAAAATCCCCTCCTCGCGCGTTCTGGAGCGGGTGATCACGGAAGATCGTTCCATCGCGTCCATCTTCGGTTTGCCGTCAACATCACCCTTCCTGAGACTCATCCGGGTTCGGTCCGGCGACGGCGTACCGATGTCGCGCGAGATCGCCTGGTACAACGTCAGGGCCGTGCCGGGTCTTGAGACCGGCGACTTGTCGGGTTCGGTCTACGCGTTCCTGGCACAACATGAGGGCGGCCGTCTTGTACGCTGCGACCAGACGGTCGAAGCCACAATGCCAACCCCTGCAGAGTGCGAGATCTTCGGTTTCGACACGCCGATGCCATGCCTGTTGATCAAGCGGCACAGCTACAATCAGCATTCCGTCATGATCGAATATGTTGAAGGTCTATTCCGGGGCGATGTTTATCGATACCGATTGAGTCTCAGTAATTAGAAATCTTGGTGCTTTTTAATTCATCGATCGATATGACCTCCTGCGGAAGCAGGTTGCGAATATGCCGACAATCGAGTCGTCCGCGTTCGCAGCCAAATATGCGCCTGCATCCCAATGAGCCGCATTGCCGTCGCGGGTCGAGGTATCGCGTGGGGACTTCGGCGCGAGGTTGGCCGGCTGCTCCTTCGGGATGCCGTGGAACGGCTTCGCGCCGAACCGGCGCATCGGCATCGTCCGGCTCTGATCGACGGACGCCAACCTCAGACCGAGGACAGGCCGGGGAGCAGCATCATTCGCCGAACCGCCCCCGTGGCGCCATCATCGGCTTCCAAGCCGTCGCCGGTCCAACAAACGGGCCGCTCTCCACATTCGGTCGCGCCACTTGCCCTCTCCCAAACCGCCGCCAAGCCTTGTCGAGCGCCCGCCATCGACGAGATCCCGGGCGACGAAGACGGCCCGCTGGATTCCGCCTGCAATCCTGGCCGCAGGCCTGATCGCGACCGGGTTGAGCACCGCCCTGATCTGGCGGGCGGCGAAGCTGCGGGACCGCCTGACCTTCGAGCACGCCACCGAGATCGAGTTGCGCACGATCGAAGACCAATTCCGCACCTACACGGCCCTTCTGCGCGGCGGCGCCGCCCTGTTCGCTGCGAAGAACGACAGCGTCACGCTGACCGAGTTCCGGGCGTACGTGCAACGGATTGAATTCCAGGGCCTATATCCGGGTTTCCTGGGGATCGGCTTCACGCCGACCATACCGGCCTCCGAGCGGGAGCGCTTCGCCGCGCGGGCCGATGCGTTGGGCGTTGCCGACTTCCGCGTGCGCCCAATCACCGACAACACGATGATCAGCCCGGTCCTGTTCGCCGAGCCGCCCCACCCGCGCAACCAGGCCGCAATCGGCTTCGACGTGATGTCTGACCCCGTCCGGCGCGACATGGTCGAGCGTGCGCGCGACACCGGCCATCCGGCGGCCTCGGCTCGCATCCAGCTCGTGCAGGAGATCGACGCGAACAAGCAGGCCGGCTTCCTGGTAGCCATGCCGGTCTATGCAGGGGGGATAGTGCCCCCGAACCTCGACGAGCGGCGGCGAAAATTCCTCGGCTTCGTCTTCGGCGCGTTCCGTGCCGACGACCTGTTCGGAAGCATCGTGGCGGCCGAGGCCGGTGAGGACGCCGCCTTCGCGATCTACGATGGTGCGCCGGAAGAGGCGACGCTGCTGCACCGCTCGCGCGGATCGTCCGCCGGAACATCCGGCCGACTGAGGCGAGCGGCAAGCCTCGAACTCGGCGGCCGCACTTGGACGGTCCTCTTCCAGCAACGGGTTTCGCCTCGGCAATCCTCGGCGCTTCCGGAGATCTGGCTCGTGTGCGGCGGCGGCTTGTTCGCGACGACGCTGCTGGGGTTGGCAGCCTATCGGCAGCGTCGCACTCAGGACGAGATCCGTCGGTTCAACGCGTCTTTGGAAGCGCGGGTCGAGGAGCGGACGCGTGATCTCCGAGCCGCGGCCGACCGCCTCCGGGAGGCCGGCGAGGAGCGGGCGCGGATGGAGGACGTGCTGCGTCAGTCGCAGAAGATGGAGGCGGTCGGCCAACTCACCGGCGGCCTGGCCCACGATTTCAACAACCTGCTGGCGGGCATCTCAGGTTCGCTGGAGTTGATCGAGACCCGCATCGGCCAGGGCCGGTCCAAGGATGTGGGCAAATACATCGCCGCCGCCCAGGGCGCCTCAAAGCGGGCCGCGGCGCTGACACACCGGCTGCTCGCGTTCTCGCGGCGTCAGACGCTGGCGCCCAGGACGATCGACGCGAACGCGCTGGTGGATGGGATGCTCGACTTGATCCAGCGGACGGTCGGGCCGAGCGTGGAGGTCCGGCGCGTGAGTGTTGACAGCCTCTGGCCCGCGCTGGCGGACCCTTCCCAGCTCGAAAGCGCCCTTCTGAACCTGTGCATCAACGCGCGGGACGCCATGCCGGATGGCGGCAAGATCATCATCGAGACGGACAATCGCTTGATCGATCGCCACCAAGCGGCCGTGCTGGACATCCCGGACGGTGAGTACCTCTCCCTGTGCGTGACCGATACCGGCACCGGAATGCCGCCGGAAATCGTGGCTCGGGCGTTCGACCCATTCTTCACGACCAAGCCGATCGGCGAAGGCACGGGCTTGGGCCTCTCGATGATCTACGGGTTCGCCATGCAGTCCGGCGGTCAGGCTCGGATCAACTCGACCGTTGGCGCCGGCACCACGGTGTGCATCTACCTCCCCCGGCACCACGGCGTGGCACAGGTGGACGGGTCCGATCCCGTGAAGCGCCCGATCGCCCAGGCCGAGACCGGCGAGGCCGTGCTGGTGGTGGACGATGAACCGACCGTGCGTATGCTCATCACCGACGTGCTGAGCGACCTCGGCTACACGGCTGTCGAGGCTGCGGATGGATCGAGTGGCCTTCGGGTGCTGCAATCGGACGCGCGGGTCGACCTGCTGGTCACCGATGTCGGCCTGCCAGGCGGCATGAATGGGCGCCAGCTGGCCGACGCCGCGCGAGTTGGCCGCCCGCACCTGAAGGTGCTGTTCATCACCGGCTACGCGGAAGCTGCGGTGCTCGGCGACGGTGATCTGGAACCCGGCATGGAGGTGCTGACCAAGCCTTTCGCGGTCGACGTTCTGGCCGCCCGCATCCGCGAGATGCTCGCTCGTCGAACCGCGTGACCCGGCGACACGGCGACACGGCGATGACATCCGCGATGACCGGAGCGGGTCGCCTCATGAAGGTCCGGGAATGCGCCGGGTCGATGCCGTGCCGGGTTCGGAGACGCCGACAGGTCGCTCAGCGCTGGCCAGCCGACGCAGGCGTTCGTGCGGGGTTGAGTGCTTCACCTCGTTCGGCCGCCGGCCCCTTCAAGGCTGCCTCGACGGCCGTCCGGAAGCTGCTGACCGGTACCGCGATCGAGGTGCCGGTCGTCGCACTGGCCACGAGGATGCCGACGATCGCAGGCTCGTCGTCGCGCAGGATCAAGGCCGAGCCGGACTCACCGGGCGCGACACGACAGTAATGCTGGAGCAGCGGCAGGGCGGCGGGTTCGTAACGCGCTTGGCAGCCGCGCTCGACGCTGACGATCTGGTTTGCGTAGGATTTGTAGCCGGCGTGGACGATGCCGATCAGCATCGTGGCTCGGGCGTCCGGGCCGATGGCCCGGCTCAGGCCCAGCGGTTTCAGCGATATCGGTTCGGCGAGTTCCACAATGGCCCAGTCGCGGCCGAGATCCTCGCGGCTGGTACCGAAGCGATAGGCGTCGGGCTTGATGTAGGCCTTGGCGATGGAGTGCGCCGTGTAGCGGCCCTGCTCGTAGCCGGCCACGAAGTGCACACCGGCAGGGTCGGCCCAGCGCTCCCGCGCGCGGTCCCACAGGCAGTGCGCGGCCGTGAGTGCGTGACGCGGCCCGACCAGCGTCGCCGTGCAGTACTGCCGACTACCCGGTCCGGTCACGACGTTCAGCTTGCCCACTGCACTCAACGGCCAAGTGCGGGGGTCGAGATCGGGCGTGAGTGCCTGCGGCAGCGGCTGCACCATCGACTGCGCTTGCGCGACCGGAGCCGCTGCGAGACAGAGCATCGCATACGAGATGCCTTGCCAGATGGGTCCCGTGAACGAACGGCGCGGTCGACCGGAACCGGGGACGCAGGACATGTTCGAACGCAGGGCGTGCCACCAATATTGCAGCCAGATCATGTCAGCTCCAGCGTGATCAAAGCGCGATCGAAGTCGCTCCGGTAGTTCCCTTAGGCTTCGCTTCGTGGGTGTCGGGTCATCGTCGCACATGCCTGTGGCCCGGGCGTCGCGAACGCTTCGGCAGCCGTCCTTGAATCCGAGACTGAGACCGAGTGTAGTGAAGATGCGGCCGCCTCCCAGGGCGGCGTCCAACGTGCCGCATCTGCATCGTGGCGCGGCCGGACTTCATCTCAGAGCCGAACGGCGGGGCCGACGCTTCGTTTGTCGCGCGTAGCCGCTCCGTCGGCGACGCGCATCTCCGCACGTGCCGGGACTGGCGTGGCGATTTCGGCCGAAAGCGGCATGGCTGTCTCTGCGCCGGCCCGCTCAAGATCGATCGCGCTCCCGCCGAGCCGGCGGTGTGGCACGGCTTGGTAAAGCGTCCGGTTACGGCCATTCTGCCCGCCGTCGGGACCGCCGTCCCGGTTCGAGGGCTGCATGAAGCGACTGGACGTAGCCGTGATCGGCGGTTCGATTGCCGGACTGACCGCGGCATGCCTGCTCGCACGGGGCGGCCATACCGTGTCGGTGTTCGAGCGCTCGGCGGGACCGCTCACCGGCCGTGGGGCGGGGATCGTCACGCATCCAGGACTTCGGACGGTGCTGGCGCGCTGCGGCACCCCGGCCGGCGTGAAAGATCTCGGCGTGATGGTGGAAGGCCGCAGGGTCCTCGATCAAAAGGGTCGTGTGATCGCTGAAGGCAGCCTGCCGCAGATCCTCGCGGGCTGGGGCCGGCTCTACCGCCGTCTGCTGGATGCTTTGCCTCCGGACACAATCCGCTTCGGCGCGACGCTCACCACGGTCGCGCACGAGGGAGATCACGTCGTAGCGCGTTTCGAGGACGGACATCGGATCGTGGCGGATCTCCTGATCGGAGCCGACGGGCAGTTCTCGACGGTGCGGGCCGGATTCCTGGGCGGCGTGGTGCCGACCTATGCGGGGTACGTGGCGTGGCGCGCGGTCGTGGACGCCGCGGTCCTCTCGCGTGCGACCCAAGAGGCGATCTGTGGCCACTTTGCATTCTGCCTGCCGCCGGGCGAGCAGATCCTCGGCTATCCTGTCTCCGGCCTTGAAGACGGTGACGGGGCCAAGCTGTGCTTCAACGCAGTCTGGTACAGGCCGACCCCAGAGACCGCGCTCAACGCGCTGCTGACAGATGCGGGCGGGATCCGCCACGCCCTTTCCATTCCGCCGGGCCGGATCAAGACCGAAGTGCTTGCGGCGATGCGCGCCGACGCGGAGAGGATCCTCGCGCCGCCGTTCACCGAGGTCATGCTACGCGCCAATGGGCCGTTCCTGCAGGCGATCCTGGACATCGAGACGCCGACCATGGTCCCGGCCCCCGGCGTCGCGCTCATCGGGGATGCCGCTTTCGTGGCCCGGCCCCATGTCGGGATGGGCGTAACCAAAGCCATGGAGGACGCGGCCGCCCTGGCCGACGCCCTCGACGCAGCGGCCGGAGACGTCGAAGCAGGACTCGCCGCCTTCGATGGCCGGCGATGTGGATACGGCGCCGCGATCGTGGCGCGGGGCCGGGAGTTGGGCGCCTACCTGCAGGCGCAGCAGAGGGGCGCAGCCGAGCGGTCAGCGGCGGAACGGTTCCGCAGCCCTGAGGCGGTCATGGCCGGAACGGCGGTCCCACCGGACCTGGCCCCCGGGTAAGGCGCTGCGGATCGGGGCGCGACACGCGCCACGACGGGCGATCCGGAAGCTTTAGCCCATCAAGCTGCGCTTTATCCTGAGGCGCCGGAGCGCGGCGGAGTAGGAGGCCACGGAGCCGCCAGAGGTCGCGCGACTGGAGAAGCCTTCCTTCGAGGCCCGGTGACACCGGCACCTCGGGACGCGGGCTGGACGGTATCACTCCCATTTGGGCGCTGCGCGGATCAGTCCGCAGTGTCGTCGAGTCAGGCTGCGCGACGGGTCACCTCCGCGCGCACCGCGGCTGGAAGGGCGAGGGGCGCGTTGGCGCTGTCCAAGAACTCGACGGTGGTGAAGATCAAATCCGTGTCGCCGATGTTGGCGAGGTCGTGGGTCATCGACTCGCCCAACCCGAACGACAGGTGCTGGATGTCGCCTGACCGGTAATCGACCTCCGCGACGCGCCCGTCGCCGTAGTGCGAGCGGGCCCGCCCCGCCGTGACAGCGGTCCAGAAGTAATCGAGCACGTGCGTGTGGAACCCGATTCGCTCCCCGGGCGCCAGGACGATGGTCCAGACCCGGCAGCGGGCGTCCTCCGAGAGAAGCCGGGTGCCGACACAGCCGTTGTCCCGCGCCGCAGCGAACTCCTGAGCCAGCTCCGGCGGCAGCGCCGCCGAGCTCGGTTCTATTCCTTGGGTCATGACGTTCCTCCGGCCCGCGAGGCTAATGCAGTTCCCGCGAAAGTCATCGGTGCGCCGGCCCTTTTCGGTAACGCCGCGGGTCGGACCGGGCATCCTGTGATCCGGGGATCCCGGGACGGACCTAGATCGAGTCGTCAGATCGCGCGGCGGTCACAACCCGGCGGTGGGTCGCGAGCAGCCCCGGCAGGGCGGCGTCAAGCATCGCGGCCCGGACCGCGTCGCGGTCCGCCGTTCCGTCCATGCCGTAGACCCGCGAGCGCAGGCCGACATAGACCAGGGCACCGTGGATGCCGAACAGGAGCTCGAACTCGTCCGCGGCGAGCGGCTGCACCTCAGGGTCCGGCAGGTTCGACTCGGCGCGCATCCCGGCGAGCAGCGGCGCGAAGATGCGCGCGCGGACCATGCCGAGGTAGCGGCTCGGCAGATCGAACCCCTTGAGGCCGGCCGACACGAAGATCCGCAGCCACGCGTAGTCGTCGATCCGGCGCTGGTAGTCGATCTCGAAGCGCCGGAAGCGCTCGAGGACGGGGAGCGCGGTGTCGCGCACCGTCGCCTCCCAGCCGGGATCCCAGCGCCTGAGATAGACCTCCTCGTAGATGCGCTCGATCAGCGCCGCCTTGGTCGGGAAGTAGCGGAACAGCAGCGGCTGCGTGATGCCCAGCCGGCGGGCGAGCTCCCGGGTGTGCCCGTCGAGGCCGACCTCGGCGAAGTAGGCGACCGCGCCCTCGACGATCTGGCGCTCGCGGGCCTCCGGATTCAGCCGCCGGCCGGTCGGCACCCGACCGTCACTGTCCGCCGGCCTGCTTGACGCCATCTCGGTTTCGCCTTCTATTGAGCGAACGATCAATAAGGGCCTCCAGCCTGTCCCATCGGGGCGGTCATGGGCAAGCCCATCGGGAGGAGGACCAGGGCTTGAAGGCGCCCGACTTCGCCTACGCGCGTCCGGCCTCGCTCGACGCGGCGCTGGCCCTGCTCGCCGAGCACGGGGAGAACGCCGTTCCGCTGGCGGGCGGCCAGAGCCTCGTCACGGCCCTCAACATGCGGCTCTCGGCGCCCGGCCTGCTGGTCGACCTCAACGCGATCCCCGAACTCACCGGCATCTCGGAGGCCGGCGGCACCGTGCGGATCGGTGCCATGACGCGCCACCGCGACGTCGGGACCGCGGCGCTCGTGCGCGACCGCCTGCCGCTGCTCGCCGCCGCCCTCCCGCACATCGCCCATCCGGCAATCCGCAACCGCGGCACAATCGGCGGCTCGGTGGCGCTGGCCGATCCCGCCACTGAATGGCCCGCCTGCTGCCTCGCCCTGGGCGCCACACTTGTGGTGCGCGGGCCGACGGCCGAGCGGCGGGTCGCGGCGGACGACTTCTTCTGCGGCCTCTACACGACGGCGCTGGAGCCCGGCGAGATTGTCACGGCGATCGAGTTTCCCGTCCCGGAGGCCGACGCGGTCTGGGGCTTCGACGAGCTGTCGCGCCGCCACGGGGACTACGCCCTCGTCGGCCTTGCGGCGACCGGGCGACGGAGCGCGCGCGGCCTGTCGGATCTGCGCCTCGCCTTCTTCGGGGTGGCCGACCGGCCGGTGCTTGCCCGCGCCGCCGCGGCGGCCTTGCAGGCCGGCGACCTCGCGGGCGCCAAGGCTGCGCTCGCCGGTGAGCTCGATCCGCCGGACGATCCGACGACAAAAGCCGCGACGCGGCTCCACCTCGCCCGCGTGATCCTCGGCCGCGTGGCGGGCCGGATGCGCGACGGCTTTGTGCAGGCGGGAGTCCCCGATGGCGCCTGAGAGTCCGGACCGCGCGCACGCGGTCGCCTTCACACTGAACGGCGAGGCCGTGCGAGCGCACGTCCCGGCCCGGATGCATCTCGGAGACCTCCTCCGCCAGTCCTTCGGCCTCACCGGCGTGCATCTCGGCTGCGAGCATGGCGTGTGCGGCGCCTGCACGATCCTGGTCGACGGCCGGGCTGTCCGCGCCTGCCTGATGCTCGGCGTCCAGGCCGACGGCGCCACCGTCGAGACCGTGGAGGGGCTGACCGAGAGCGGCCGCATCCGCGACCTGCAGGACGCCTTCCACGCCCGCAACGCCCTGCAATGCGGCTACTGTACCCCCGGCATGCTGGTGACGGCCGCCGAGTTGCTGGACGACGCGGACGCGGCGGCGTCGCGGGAAGAGATCCGCGCGGCGATCGCGGGCAATTACTGCCGCTGCACCGGCTACCACGCCATCGTCGACGCAATCGCGGCGACCGCCGAGGCGCGCCAGCAAGGTCGCAGGAATGCCGGCCGGGAAGCTGCCGAATGAGCGCGGATCCCGCCGGCCTCACCTTCCTCGACCGGCCGAACAGCTATATCGGCCGCTCGGTCCCGCGGCCGAACGCCCGGCGCCTTCTGGAGGGCCGGGGCGTGTACGTGGACGACGTCGCCGTCGCCCGCCTCGGCCACGTCGCCTTCCTGCGCAGCCCCCACGCCCATGCCCGCATCGTCGCGCTGGAGACCGCGGACGCCAAGGCCCTGCCCGGCGTGATCGCCGTGGTGACGGGGCCCGAACTGGCGGCCGTGTGCACTCCCTGGGTCGGCGTGCTCGGCCACTTCAAGGGCCTGCGCTCGGCGCCCCAGCACGCCCTGGCCCTCGACCGGGTGACCTGGGTCGGCGAGCCGTTCTGCGCGGTCGTCGCCCGCAGCCGGGCCGAGGCCGAGGACGCGCTGGCGGCGATCCTGGTCGAGTTCGACCCGCTCCCCGCCGTGGTCGACATGGAGACGGCGCTCGATCCCGCGACGCCGCCGATCCACGCCGAGCTCGGCGACAACCTCGCCTTCGAGCGCGTCCTCGACGTCGGCGACGTCGACGCGGCCTTCCGCGACGCGGCCCTGGTGGTCGAGGAGACGTTCCAGTTCGGCCGGCACACGGGCGTGTGCCTGGAGCCGCGGGCGATCCTGGCCGACTGGGCGGCGGCGGACGGGATGCTCACCGTCCACCACTCCTTCCAGGCGCCGCACATGATGCAGGACATCCTGTGCAAGCACCTCTCGCTGGCGGAAGGCGCCGTGCGGGTGATCTGCAAGGATGTCGGCGGCTCCTTCGGGATCAAAGTCCACATCTACCCCGACGAGATGGCGACCTGCGCGCTGGCGCTGATGCTGAAGCGCCCAGTCAAGTTCGTCGCCGACCGGCTGGAGAGCTTCCAGAGCGACATCCACGCCCGCGACCACCGGGTCACGGCGCGGATGGCCTTCTCGGCCGCGGGCGACATCCTCGCCCTCGACATGGACGACCTCACGGGCATCGGGCCCTACTCGGTCTACCCGCGCACCAGCGCGGTCGAGGCCAACCAGGTCGTCAACCTGACCGGCGGCCCCTACCGACATCAGCACTACCGGGCCCGGGCCCGCGTCGTGCTCCAGAACAAGGCGCCGACCTGCCAGTACCGGGCGGTGGGCCACCCGATCGCTACGATGGTCGCCGAGGGGCTCGTGGACCTGGGCGCCGCCCGGCTCGGCCTCGACCCCCTGGCCGTGCGCGAGCGGAACGTCATCCCCGACGATGCCTACCCGTGCGCGGGCGTCTCGGGGATCAAGCTGGAGAAGCTGTCCCACCAAGCGGCGCTCGCCAAGCTCAAGGCGATGATGGATTACGACGGCCTCAGGGCCGAGCAGGCCCGTCTGCGCGATAAGGGGATCCACCGGGGCATCGGGCTCGCGGCCTTCATCGAGATCACCAACCCGTCGGCGGCCTTCTACGGGGTCGGCGGCGCGCGCATCTCCTCCCAGGACGGCTGCACGATCCGGCTCGATCCGCAGGGCGGCGTCGTCGCGTCGGTCAGCGTCACCGAGCAGGGCCAGGGCACCGAGGGCATCATCGCGCAGATCGTGGCCACCGCCACGGGCGTGCCGATGGACAAGGTCCGGGTGATCTCGGGCGACACGCAGACGACCCCCTACGGCGGCGGCACCTGGGCCTCGCGCGGGGCCGGCATCGGCGGCGAGGCCGCGTGGCAGGCCGGCAAGGCCCTGCGCGGCAACGTCCTGGCAGTGGCGGGGGCGATCCTGCAGGCCGATCCCGGGAGCCTCGACGTCCGCGACGGCGCCGTGGTGGATGCCGCCACCGGGACCGAGCGCATGCCCCTCGCGGAACTCGGCCGCATCGTCTATTTCCGCCCCGACACGCTGCCGCCGGGGGTGCAGCCCGAATTCATGGCGACCCGGCACTACGTGCCGAAGGACTATCCCTTCGCATTCACCAACGGGGTGCAGGCCTCCTACATCGAGGTCGACACCGAGACGGGCTTCGTGCGCTTGCTCAAGCACTGGTGCGTGGAGGATTGCGGCACCGTGCTCAACCCGCTCCTCGTCGACGAGCAGATCCGTGGCGGCATCGTCCAGGGGATCGGGGGCGCACTGTTCGAGCACTGCCTCTACGACGGCGAAGGCCAGCTCCTGAACGGGTCGATGGCCGATTACCTCGTGCCGATGGCCGGCGAGATGCCTGACATCGAAGTCGCCCACGTGGTCTCGGCCACCGCGTCGTCCGAGATCGGCGCCAAGGGCGCGGGCGAGGCCGGCACCGCCGGCGCGCCGGCGGCGATCGTCAACGCCATCAACGACGCGCTCGCGCCGCTGAACATCCGGGTCGCGCGCCAGCCGGTGACGCCCGAGGTGGTGCTGGAGGCGCTGGGACTGATCTGATCACAGGAAGGATAGACCGGACAGGCTTGCCCATCTGTGCGAGCGCAGCGAAGCAACCCCGGGGCAGCGGGACGCTGCCGAACGGGACGGCTCCCCGGATTGCTTCGCTGCGCTCGCGAGGACGGATGGCCCTCTCCGGTCAGGACACATCGACCAAGACGACACATCGACCATAACGGGACACGGTCCGCCGAAGAGGCCGGTCCCGAAGAGGAAACGCCAACGGAGGGATGGGAATGGGAACGGGCTTCGACAGGCGCCGGCTGCTTCAGGGCAGCGCCGCCGCATCCGCGCTGGCGCTCGCCGCACCGGCGCTCCTGCGCTCCGCGATCGCGCAGGGAGGCCCGATCCGCATCGGCTTCCCGGTCCCGCTCACTGGCGCCTTCGGCGCCGAGGCGAACGACCAGGTGCGCGCTGCCCAGCTCGCCATCAAAGAGTTCAACGAGGCCGGTGGCTTCCAGGGCCGGAACGCCGAACTCCTCGTGCGCGACGACAAGCTCAACCCCGGCGAGGCAGCGACCCGGACTCTCGAACTCATCGAGAAGGACAAGGTCAACTTCCTGGTCGGCGGCCTCTCGGCGGCCGTGACCCTGTCGACCAACAACGTCGCCCGCGAGCGCGGCGTGATCTACAACTCGATCAGCCAGTCCGACGCGATCAACGAGGCCAAGGATTTCGGCCGCACCACCTTCCACGAGGCCCTGAACCCGCACATGACCGCGGGCGCGGTCGGCCGCTACGTCTTCCCGAAGTCGGGCAAACGGGTCGCCTTCCTCAGCGCCGACTACGCCTACGGCCACGAGATGATGCGCGGCTTCAAGCGCGCCGGCGAGGCCACAGGCATCGAGGTTGTGGCCGACATCCGCCACCCGATCGGCGCCTCCGACTACTCGGCCTTCCTGCCGCGGATCGCCGCCCTCAAGCCCGACGTGCTGTGCCTGTGCAATTTCGGCCGGGACCAGGTCGTCTCGATTCAGCAGGCCACCGAGTTCGGCCTGAAGCGTAATACCAAGCTAGTGGCGCCCGTCCTCCTCTTTACCGCCCGCAAGGCCGGCGGCGACGCCTTCGACGGTGTGATCGGCGGCACCTCCTACTACTGGCGCCTGGAGGACAGCGTGCCCTCCGCCAAGGCGTTCAACGACCGGTTCCGCGCCGCCTATAACGGCGCCGTGCCGTCCGATTACGGCGCGCTGGGCTATGCCGGCGTCCGCTCGGTGCTGGAGGGCGTGAAGGCCGCCGGGTCGGTCGAGACCGACAAGGTCGTGGCCGCGATGGAGAACCTGAAGGCCGATTTCTACAAGGGGCCGCAGAGCTTCCGGAAATGCGACCACCAGTCGGTCCAGTCGGTCCTGATCGTCGAGGCGAAATCGAAGGACATGAAGACGCCGGACGACGTCTTCACGATCCTCGGCACCGAGGGACCCGACGAGCGCTTCCTGCGCGGCTGCGACGAACTCGGCCACAAGGCGTGAGGCGCGTCCTGCGAACCCGCGGGAGGGCGCGGCCTTGAGCGACATCACGATCGGCGGCTTCCCCCTCGATCTCCTCGCCCTTCAGCTCGTGACCGGCATCGCGCTGGGGGCGATCTACGTCCTCGTGGGCATCGGCCTGTCGCTGATCTTCGGGCTGATGAACGTGGTCAACTTCGCCCACGGCGCCTTCTTCATGGCTGGCGCCTATGTTGGGGTCTTCCTTTACGGCTACACCGGCAACTTCTGGCTGAGCCTCGTCGCGGCGCCGCTGGCGATGGGGCTCCTCGGGCTCGCCGTGGAGCGGGTGCTCGTGCGCCCCCTATACGGACGTGGCATCGACGACCCTCTGCTCCTCACCTTCGGCCTGTCCTACGTCATGATCGAGGGTGTGCGCATCGCCTTCGGGCTGACCGGGCTGCCCTTCGGGGCGCCGCCCGAGCTGCGCGGCGCGGTCGATATCGGCATCGGCTACTTCCCTCTCTACCGCCTGTTCCTGATCGGCTTCGCGTTGGCGGTGGTGGGCGGCCTGTGGCTGTTCATCGAGCGCACACCCTTCGGCCTCGTGATCCGGGCCGGCGCCCGAGACCCGCAGATCGTGCAGGTGCTCGGCATCGAGATCGCGAAGGTCTGGCTTGCGGTCTTCGCCCTCGGCTGCGCGCTCGCCGGGCTCGCCGGCATCCTCGCGGCGCCCCTCCAGGGCGTCACGCCCGAGATGGGGATCCCGGTGCTGGCCGAGGCCTTCGTTGTCACGGTGGTCGGCGGCATGGGCTCTCTGGGGGGCGCCGTGCTCGCCGGGCTGCTCGTCGGCATCGTCGTGGCGATGACGTCGCTCATCGCCCCCGACATGACCAAAATGGCGATCTTCGCCCTCATGGCCCTGGTGCTGCTGGTGCGCCCCCGAGGCCTGCTTGGCCGGGCCGGAGCCCTCGGATGAGCGCCCGCGTCCCTGCCCCCGCCGTCACGGAGGAAAGCGCCTTGCCGGCGACCTTGCCGGCGTCCCGGCCGGGCTCCGGCCGGACCGGCCGCCGGCTGGCGTGGTGTGGCCGGCACCGCGTCGCCCTGACGCTCGTCTTCCTTGTCGTGTTTCCCTGGATCGCGCCCTACCAGGCGCTCGCCGTGAACATCCTGGTGCTCGGGCTCTACGCCCTCGGGTTCAACCTGCTGTTCGGCTATACCGGGCTCCTGTCCTTCGGCCACGCTGCCTTCCTGGGCGGCGGCGCTTACGGCTGCGGCATCGCCATCGTCCATTACGGGCTGCACCCGGCCATGGCCCTCGTCGCCGGCACGCTGCTCGCCACCGGGATCGCTGCCGTCATGGGCGTGCTGGCGATCCGTACCCGCGGCATCTACTTCGCCATGACGACGCTGGCGCTGTCCATGTGCGTCTACTACGCCTTCTACCAGGCGGAGGCGTTCACCGGCGGCGAGAACGGCCTGCGCGGCATCAACGTGCCGGCGCTCACCCTGCCGGGCCTGCGCCTCGACCTCCACGACCCGGTCGTGAAGTACTACGCCGTTCTGGCGGTGGTCGGGGTTGCGGTCTGGCTGTTCTCGCGCCTCCTGTCCTCGCCGTTTGGGGCCGCCCTTGAGGCGATCCGCGAGAACGAGGGCCGGGCGCAGGCCTGCGGCTACGACGTGCGCCGCATGAAGCTCGCGGCGTTCGTGATCTCCGGAGCCCTATGCGGGCTGGCAGGCGGGATTCAGGCGATCCACCTCTCGATCGTACCGATCGAGACGATGCACTATTCGACCTCCGGCCAGGCCGTGATGATGGCGCTTCTCGGCGGCATGGGCACCTTCTTCGGGCCCTTCGTCGGAGCCGCAACCTTCGCGCTCCTGCAGGACGGGCTCGCCACCGTAACGAGCCACTGGCAGCTCTTTGTAGGCGCCATCTTCATCGGTTTCGTGCTCTTCCTGCCGCTCGGCATCTGGGGCGAGGTGCTGGCACGCCTCAGAAGGGCCGGATGGTGAGCGCCGCCCCAGTCATCACCGCAACCGCCATGGCGCCCCATGTGGCACCCCCGATTCTCGCCACGGAGGGGCTCGGCAAGCGGTTCGGGCATTTCCGCGCCCTGTCCGACGTGACGGTCGCGTTCCCTGAGGGCGGCATCACCGCCATCATCGGGCCGAACGGGGCGGGCAAATCGACCTTCTTCAACCTGATCTCGGGCGCCTTCCCGCCGAGCGAGGGCCGCGTGCTGTTCCGCGGGCGCGACATCACCGGCGCGGCCCCGCACGCCTTCGCCCGGATGGGCATCGCCAAGTCGTTCCAGATCACCAACGTGTTCCCGCACCTGACGGTGCGCGAGAACGTGCGGGTGGCCGCCCAAGCGCGACGGGTCCGCTTCGCCTTCTTCCGGGACCGCGGAGCCTATCCTGAACTCACACAGCGCGCTGAAGAGCTGCTGGGCGAGGTCGGGCTCGGCGCCCGAATGGACCGCCTCGCCCGTGAACTCGCCCACGGCGAGCAGCGCGCCCTGGAGATCGCCGTGGCCCTCGCCGCCGAGCCGAGCCTCCTCCTCCTCGACGAGCCGACCGCCGGGATGAGCCCCGAGGAGACGCGCGAGATGATGGATCTCGTGCAGCGCCTCGCCGAGACGCGGACGCTGATCCTCGTCGAGCACAAGATGAAGCTCGTCATGGGCCTGTGCCGCCGCCTCGTGGTCCTGCACCAGGGCCAGCTCCTGGCCGAGGGCAGCCCCGACGATATCCGCTCCCATCCCGAGGTGCGCCGCGTCTACCTGGGCAACTCGACGGGCAGAACGACGGGCACGACCGCATGAGCGCCGCCCCGCAGTACGACGCCACGCAGCCGCTCCTGGCGGTCGAGAACCTGCGGGCGTGGTACGGCCATTCCCACATCCTCCAGGACCTCTCGCTGGAGGTGCGCCCCGGCGAGATCGTCACGCTGGTCGGCCGCAACGGCGCCGGCAAGACGACGACGCTGAAGGCGATCATGGGCCTGGTGGCCAAGCGGGACGGACGCGTGACCTTCGCGGGGGCCGACATCCTCCACCGGCCACCCCACGAGCGCTTCCACCGGGGCCTCGCCTACGTGCCGGAGGAGCGGCGCATCGTGCCGGGGCTGACCGTGGAGGAGAACCTGCGCCTCGGCATCCTGGCCGCCAGAGGAAAGCGGGCGACGCGCCGCGACGAGGCGCGGCGGATCGAGGTGATCGCCGAGACCTTCCCACGGCTGAAGCAGCGGCTGAAGCAGGAGGCGATCACCATGTCGGGCGGCGAGCAGCAGATGCTCGCCATTGCCCGCGCGCTCATGGCCGAGCCCGTGATGGTGCTCCTCGACGAGCCCTCCGAGGGGATCATGCCGATCCTCGTCGAGGAGATGTTCGCGCAGTTCGTCGCGATGAAACGGGCGGGCACCACGATCCTGCTCGTGGAGCAGAACGTGGAACTCGGTCTCGAAGTCTCCGACCGCGTCTACATCGTTGACGGCGGCGCCGTCGTCTATCACGCCCCCGCGGCCGCTCTGCGGGGCGATCCCGAGATCCAGGCACGCTACTGCGCGGTCTGAACGCCCGCCCCGGCCTTCCGGCGGCGCGGCTTCCCGAGAGGAGACGAACATGGACATCGCCGGCGAGTACCGGATCCCCGCCGCCCGGGAGGCCGTCTGGGCGGCGTTGAACGATCCGGACGTGCTTGCCCGCTGCATTCCCGGCTGCAGGGAGCTGGTGCAGGTCTCGCCGGAGGAGATGAAGGCCAAGGTCGCGCTGAAGATCGGGCCTGTCTCGGCGGCCTTCATGGGCACGGTTCGCCTGGAGGACGTGCGTCCCCCGGAAGGCTATAGCCTTATCGGGCAGGGCAACGGCGGCATGGCCGGCTTCGCCAAGGGCCGCGCCGCGGTGACCCTCGCGGCCGAGGGTGGGGAGACGGTCCTGGCCTACACCGCCAAGGCCGAGGTCGGCGGCAAGATCGCCACCCTCGGCGGCCGCCTCATGCAGGCGACGTCGCGCAAGCTCGCCGACGAGTTCTTCAGCAAGTTCGCCGCCGAATTTGGTGCGAGCGGGGACTCCGCCGGGTCCATGCCGGCCCCAGCCTGAGAACCGCCTGGTCGCACCACCGCGCCTTTCTTGGGGGCGGCAGAGGCGCCCGTTTTCATCCGGAACGACGGATGACGGACCTGAGGGCCGAATCCAGGCCCCCTCGCCCTCGTACGACCTCGCTCGCCGTTCCACGGAGCCCGGTCGAGCAAGCGGCTGGCGGTCAACGTCGCGTCGGCCCCCATCGCAGCCAGATGGCCCCGCCTAGGCGGGCGGCTGGATCTCGGCCCCCTGACACCTTCATCGACGGCCGCCGCCCGCTACATTGGCGGCGTGACACCGTCCTTGCCCACAGAGGCTCGTAGCGCCGTGAGCTTGTCGCCGTCACGCGCGGCGATGACAAAGATCTTGGAACCGGCGCGAATGACCGAACGATCGGCCGGCTCATAGGCCACGATCGGAGTTTGGGGCATTACCGCCACCGTCTTCGACTCGCCGTTACCGTAGGTCAGCGTGAGCATCTGCGCGCCATTGGCTGCACTGCTCCTCGAGACTGTGCCGTTAGTCATCGCACTTTTCACCCTCGGCACTGAACCCGGGGCGGCTTTCACGGTGCCGTTCGTCATCGCGCTCTTCACCCGTTCGCCACCGGTAAGGGTGTCGGGGATCGTGTCCCAGTCGCGGTGCCCCTCCCCGGTCCCTCGCATGGCTTCTGGGAAGATGTGAATTTCCAGAGCCGTCGGCGGGTTGTCGCCTTTCGTGGCGGTACCGACGAACGAGCCGTCCGTAATGGCATCGAGGCTGGATTTCACCAGGGATACGACTTTCGTGTCCGTGGTCAGAGCGATTTTCGCCGTCTCGCCGTCGATGGTGCGGACAGTCATCGCGGTTGCATCGATTTCATCCACCGTGCCTCGGATGCGCTCAGGCGCCGGTGCGGCCAGCGCCGGGACAGGGAGTGCGAGCAGGCTCACGACGGCCGGGACGATAAACAGTCTCACGCGATCCTCCTGAATTGGGTCAGGGGCATGTAGTGCAGCGTCGCATCCAGGGTGTGAACGACCGCGCACGCCGTGACGCAGACCGCCTCCGGACAGGAAAACGGCGGGGCTCGCACCCCGCCGCTCACCGGCTCGTGGATCGCGGCCGTCCAAGAAGCCGCGTTTCAGCCTCAGTCCTCAGAGCCCCATCAGCACACCGGCTGAACCGGCGATCGTCATGGCGATACCACTCAGGAAGGCACCGATCATCGCGTAGGAGAAGCCTTTCAGGACCATGTCGTGCACTCCTTTCATCGAGCGACAGGCCCTCAGCGGAGCCCGGCGAAACCAACTGCAATGAAGATGCCGGATGGGACCGGCGCGTGCGGTGCGGTACGTCACGCCGCACTGCGGAACCAATTTTGTGATCCCGAAAGGTGACTGGCGGCGAAGACGCTATGCACGAGGAGTGGGGAATCTGCCCCAGAGGACGCACGCACGTCCCCGATCGGTTGTATTGACTCGGTAGTTCCCCAAAGGCGGCCTCCTGCGGCTTGCGTTCGGACGCATCGGCCGATGGTCCCGGCCGCCATTCGGTCGAATGCCGAGATTCCAAGTCCCGCACGGTTATTTGCACGCTGTCGACGTTGGCGACCTGTTGCGGCCTGCATAAACGTGGAGAGGAATGCGACGCCGCCTTTGCCGGCGTGGACGATGGCTAGTCGCGGCATCCCATCGTGTCTGCCTCACCCGTTCGCTTGAAGTCGGATCCGCGGGCTGCAACCAATCGGCTCGGAACAAGGTTTCTCGAAGCTCAAGCGTAAGCTGGACACGGGATAGTCCGGTCCATCGATGCGATAAGCTCAACTCGACCGCTCTGATTCGACGGTCGGCGCATCTTCTGAGGTGTCCGCTTGGTCCACCGTTTGTCACTGTCCGCAGCGGGTGCCTGTCTCGCGCTCCTCGTCGCAGCACCGTCTCGCGCGGCATCGGATATCACTGCGGCGGCGATTGCCGTAGGGCGCCTGTATGTCGTCGGCACCACGGATCAGCCCCACACGAAGGTGAAGCTCGACGGCAAGTTCGAGACCGAATCGGACGATAAGTCTCAATTTCAGTTCGAACTCGTCTACCATCCGGCCGGCTGCATCGTCAGAGCGGCGATCGGCGACAAGATCGTCGAGGCTGTCGTCGGACAGTGCGGCGATGTCTGCCAGCCGAGCGGGTGGCCCGCGAAGGGATCTCCCACGTCCCAGCAGGGACGAAACGCGCTCGTCGACGCTCAAGCTCCGCCGACAACCAGCGCGCTGGTGGCGCCGCCAACATCGAACGGTGAGACCAGATCGATACGGAATCCGCCCCTCCCACCGGTGCGCCCCGACGAGGCGGCCCTGTTTGCGATGGGTTATGATCCGCGTCCGGCGGCGGTACCGAGTATCAGACCGATGCTCGAACGGGCGCCTCGGGAGAGGCCGAAAGCCCCACCCGGCCCGGCTGAGCGTAGTTCAGACTGGCCCGACGACTGACGCCATGGGCCGGGTCTCGGCGCGGATCGGCACGTTTCCTGAAGGCAATACTGGATCGTCATGGCGCTCGTCCCGAGCGAGCGGCCGGTGAACTCGAAACAGGCGGCGATCTCGACGGGCAAAGCGGGCGCGAAAAAGCCCGCCGCGGCGAACCGGGCGGGCTGAAGGAGTCCTTGGGAGGAAGCTGAAGTGTAGGGCGGTGAAGACTGGCATGCCAGCGCTTCCAGCGCATGCCAGGGATGCCGGAACGCCGTCGCATTGCCGGGATGAATGCACGATTGGCTTCCGCTCTGGGCTCTTCAGTGGAAATTATCGAGGATGCGGCCCTTTCCCTCGGCCCGAGCGAGTTCGACGCCGACAGCGTGCAGAATATCTTCCATCAGGGGTCGGAGGCGATCCGCATCCGTGTGCGCGATGAGCGTGTGAGCCGTGAGCAGGTGGTCGGCGATCGCCTCGAGCGCGGAGGCTTGCTTCGTCGTGGATTGGGGCCGCGGCGGTGCGAAGCTCCCGATCGAGCCTTGAGCGCGCAGATCCGTTGTCCGATCCTCTGCGATCGGAGTGATCGAGCCGAGAAAGCCGAGAAAGGTCTGATCCGGGGGCCCGAAGGATGGGACTGCCCCGGCCGCCACCCAGACGGCCTGACCATCGGGGGTCATTATCCGGTAGCGCAGGCTGAAGGCGCATTGTGCCTGGATGGCATCGGCAACGGTCTTGCGGGCGACCTCGCGATCCTCCGGGTGCACAACAGTGGTCCAGCCGAAGTTCACAGCCTCCTCGAGGGCTTGGCCGGTGAACTCCGTCCATTCGCGGCCGACGAAGGTCGCCTGACCCTGCGCATTCGTGACGAAGATCATGGCTGCGCCGAATGGAGGTAGCCCGAAACGGTCCCGTTCAAATACGGCGGCGTCTTCCAGGCCTTGGCGAGGCCAAATCGGGTCGCCCACATCCGTAGCCATCTGACTTGTTCGGGAAGGTCAGACGGGTAGACGGCCGTGTTGTCGAGCAAAGCTTCCGGCCAGCCAAGCGCGCGGGCAGCGCCTCGGATCGCACCGTGCTGCGCTGTTGGAGGTCTGACGAGTGGCTTCATGACACCGTCCGACAAGGCGCGCCTCCTCGCATCCCGCAGCTTCTTCATGATGCGACTTTGCTACACCTCAAGCTGCAGCCATGGACGCGCTCAACCTGTGGGCGACGTGCTCTATGTTGGATATGAGCCATAAGTGCAATTGGTGTCGCCGTGCGTGCATGACGCTCCAGCCATCCGGTCTGAAAAGTCTGGAGCGACGTGGCAGGAACACGGTCGCCATTCTGACAGCGGAGGCCAAGCGATTTTCACGGATCCGTGCGACGGCGGGTCAAGCGACTTGCACACAGCCCCGTCGTCGAGCACGCGTCGACCTGGGTATCTGTTCTCAAACGGCGACGCTGATCGGCACGATTTACACAATCATTCTACGGCACCGCGGGCGTGCCTGGACCCCGAGAGTCACGCCGCAGCCGTACGGTCCGGAACCGCTTACGGTGCAAGGCTTGGGCACGCCGCTTTGGTTCGCAGCGGCCGCAGCGGTCGGCCTGTCCTCCGATTGCCGGCGGACATCCTCCGGAGAGGTTGCGACACGCCCGGCAACCACGGCATCCGCCGGGCGGCCCCGTCTGCCGCACCGACCGGTCCCTAGACGCCACCGACAGTGATCGATGCGCCGCCACTCGCGCGCGAGGCGCCTTCCTTCTGGGCCGAGGCCGTCTTCTGCGTTCCGATGGGCGTGACGCTGCCGTTCGACGTACAGCCTCTGACTGACGGACATGGTCGCGTCGGCCAGCAGCAGCCGGAGCCCGTCGCGCGCGGACCGGCGCAGGGACCGGATGACGACAACGCGACCCTCAGTGAATGCGCTGCAACTTTGGTGCTCTCGCGCACCAAACCATCCAATCTCAGTACCCGCTGGCGCAACCGGCAACGAATTCTCCGTACCGGCGTGCGGAGCCGCACGGTTCCACTTTCTGACAGTTCTAAAACTCTTTCGGGCGGTCAACTGTACACGCCTTTAGAGGGCAACATCATGGCATATGAAATCAAGATGCCCGCTTGGTTAGAGCGTCGAGGCTATTCTTCACCGGTAAAGGCTCGTATAGGACGCTCGAAGGCCGGGCGACCGGATCTCGTACAAATCGATCCGGATCACAGGACTGAACCGGCCTGCGATGGAAAGGCCATCCAACTTCAGCAATACCTGATCTGGCGGATGACCCGGATAGACTAAACTGGAGCGAGTCGCTGCTCCGATAGGGTCCGGCAGATCGCCCGGCGCGCGGCTGCGCAGGATACGTCCGGTCTGGGCGCCGCTCGAACCGAGCAGCGCCTCAACCGTTTCCGAGCCACGGAAGCACGGATAAACGCATGTTCCGCATCACGATGACGATGGCCGGCGCGTTGACCATCGCCTTGGCTAACCCCGCCGAAGCTCAGGTGGTCACCGGAGGCGCAGGCAACACAGGTGTAGCGCCACCGGCTACGGTCGGGGGCGTCACTCGCGGAGCCCGGAACCTGAGCTCCAGCTCGACGGCGCCCGGCAACATGGCAAACCCCAGCAACGCGCCCGTGCCCGGCACGACGCCGGGCGTCAGCATCGGCGGCACCCCCACTGGTGGGCCGCCCGGGAGCGGTGGAACGTCGGGCGGTCCGTCGCTCGATCGCTGACGGCAGGTTCCAGGGCCCCTGCTAACCTGCAGACATGCGGGCTGGCGATGGATGAGGCGCTTTAGTCCGGCCCCGTCCGAGTTTGAGGTCGAAACACCCTCACCGCACCCTCAGGCGCGGACTTGAGGATCGACACGCTTCGCGCCGCAGGAGTGGCCCCCACTCCAACTGCCGCAATACTGCGTACGCACCTCGATCGGGCGACAAGCGCTCCTATTTCAGATGCATCGAGCTTGTGCGGTTAAGACCATGTCGCACGGTCAAGCGCATATTCAGCATGGATCGGCCCGAGGCGAAGCGCTCGTCGAGGCGTGGAACCGCTCGGACCGTGCCTACGTGGTCGCGCAGCTAGCCGACACCGTGCGGCTGGAGGCCGGGCGCCCCAAGATGCCAGGCTCGACCTCGGTCTTCCGGCTGACGACCAAGGCGGCGTTCGAAGCGGAACTGGCGGCGTTTCCTGGCGCCTTGCCAATGTTCAGCATCGTCGGCCTGTTCGAGGGCCTCAACACCATCTGCCTGGTTCTCGAGGATACGGACGGCGATGCTCTGGCCGTGACGATCGAGATGGACGACGACGGCAAGATCGCCTGCATCGTCAGCTACAGGGAGGGGGCCGCGGAGGCGTGACGCGTGGTGGACTGGGAGCGGGATATGAGCTTCGCGCGGAGATGCGATGCTCTACTTGGATCTCAGAGCTTGATGCCTTCAAGATAGCCGCGGTTCCAGGTGGGACTGATCAGAATCTCGTTGACACACACGGTCGTCGGCATGCGGGCGACGAATAAAATCGTGTCCGCGAGATCGTCCGCCTGCAGCATTCGGCCCTTGTCATCCGCCGTGACGGGCACCGGCCGTTTGTCAAGGAGAGGCGTCGCGACCTCACCGGGGCAAATGCAGCAGGATCGGATGCCGTGCCCGCATTCCTCCTGGTTCAGGCTCTCCGAGAGCGCCACCAGCCCGTGCTTGGCCGCGGAATAGGCGGGCCCCGTCAGCTTGGAGACGTAGCGGCCGGCCCACGAAGAAATATGGATGATCAGGCCGCTCCGCTGGGCGCGCATCGTCGGCAGCACCGCCCGCGATGCGTAGAAGGGCCCATTGAGGTTAACCCCGACCACGGCGTCGATGCCTGCCGGCGTGATCTCGCTCCAGCCCCGCTGAGGCACGTTCAGACCCGCTGAGTTCACCAGCAGATCGCAGCGCCCCCAGGCCGCGTGAACCACGTTCCAGGCTCGCTCCACCTCGGCGGCGACGCCCATGTCGGCGGGCGCGACCAGGGCTTGGCCGCCCGCCGCACCGACGAGGTCCGCGGTGCGCTCCAAAGACTCCCGCGCCCGGCCCGTGAGCGCGACACGCATCCCGGCCTTTGCCAGCGCCAGGGCGGCGGCCTGCCCGATGCCGGACCCGGCCCCCGTCACCCATGCGATCTGCCCGTCAAGCGTGCGCATCATCCCGGTTAACCCTGTTCTCAAGGCTTGCCGACGAAGGGGCAGCCACCCTCGGCCAGGGGGCGGAAGGCTTGGTCGGCCGGTATGGTGTCGAGAAGCTTGTAGAGGTCCCAAGGACCCTTCGACTCGGACGGCGCCTTGACCTCGAAGAGGTACATCGGGTGGATCTTGCGCCCGTCCGGCCGGATCGTGCCCTGGCCGAACAGCGGGTCATCCGTCGGGTTGGCCTTCATCCAGGCCATCGTCGCCTGAGGGTCGGTTGACTTCGTGGCCGACACCGCCTTCAGGTAGTGCAGGAGCCCGGCATACACGCCCGCTTGGTTCATGGTCGGCATGCTGTCGCCATTGCGCTTGTAGAAGCGCTCGGAGAAGGCGCGGGTCCCGGGATTGAGATCCCAGTAGAATGATTCCGTGAGCACCAGTCCCTGTGCGGTCTGCAGGCCGATCGCGTGGACATCGACGGCGTAGATCAGCAGAGCGGCGAGCTTCTGACCCCCATCCGTCAGACCGAACTCGTGCGCCTGCTTGACCGCGTTGATCGTGTCGCCGCCTGCATTGGCCAAGCCGACGACCTTCGCCCCCGAAGCCTGCGCCTGCAGCAAGAACGAGGAGAAATCGGTAGCCGGGAACGGCACGCGGGCGGCCCCCAGGACCCGGCCGCCACCTTTGTCGATGACGGCTGTGGCCTCGTTCTGCAGCGAGAGTCCGAAGGCGTAGTCGGCGGTGAGGAAGTACCACGTGTCGCCGCCACGCTTCAGCATGGCGCCCGCCGTACCGTGGGCCAGGGCGTAGGTGTCGTAAGTCCACTGGATCGTGTTCGGCGAACATTGCTTGCCGGTCAGTTCCGTCGTCCCGGCGCCGGAGTCGATGAAGATCTTGTTCTTCTCGCGCGTGACTTGGCTTACCGCCAGCGCGACCGAAGAGGTCGGAACATCGAGGATGGCGTCGACGCCGTCGCGATCGTACCACTGACGGGCAACGGCAGCGCCGACATCGGGCTTGTTCTGGTGGTCGGCCGCGACAATCTCGACCCGCACATCCGGGTTTGACTTGGCGAAATCCTCAACCGCCATCCGCGCCGCGACGACGGAGCCTTTGCCGCCGGTATCCGCGTAGACGCCCGACATGTCGTTGAGGACGCCGACCTTGACGCGGATCGGCTCGGCAGACGCTGTGCCGACCATGGCAGCGAGGCTGATCGCAGCTGTGAGCATGCAGCGTCTGATCAACGCCATGACGGACCGTCCTCCCAAATAGATTATTGTTGCGAACAGGAGGGCACGCTTGGCATCCCAGCGTCAAGCGCCCTGCCGCAGTACGGTGCGGGCACTCCGCGACCGCGCGGCGCCGACGCACCCGGCTGCTGACGAAACGAATATCTTCGATCAATCCCCCAGATCTCCAAATTTCTATCGCTGCTTCTGTTCCGCGCGGAGACCAGCTCGATGAGTTATTTTCGGCCAATGCTGCGCAATCGTTGCCTGCTGTAATAGGCTCGCAAATCGAATCATGGGTACACCAAGATTGCGCCGACTTAGTGATGATTGCCGATTTCCGTCCGGCAATTATCGAGAACTGTATATATCTCGCTTGCTAGCGCGACAACAGCTATGCCAATTGAGGGTGTGTGCTTCCGCAGGCTGCGCGCGTGAGCTGCCTTGAGGCTGCACGGCGGTCGCGCAAGCCGCGAAAACGGTGTTGTGTCATCGAGCTGCGGAATTGGCGCAGGGACAGTTGTACATGGCGGCGACCTCCCCGAGGCTCGGTGGACTAACGGGAACGGTCCTGCGACGACGGTTCGTCGGGATGGCGCGTGCCGTCGGCTTCGGCCGCGCGCTGGGCGTCCTGGTGCTGGCGGTCCTCGTTCTCGTGCGCATCTGGGATCCCTTCCCTGTGGAGACTGCGCGCCTGCGCACATTCGACGCGCTACAGACGCTGAAGCCGCGCTCCGTGGCCGAGGCTCCGGTTACCATCGTGGACATCGACGAGGCGAGCTTGCGGGCGCTCGGGCAGTGGCCGTGGCCGCGCACGGTGATCGCGCGCCTGGTGGACCGCCTGACAGCGATGGGTGCGGCGGCCATCGCCTTCGACATTGTCTTCTCCGAGCCGGACCGGACCTCGCCCGCCGCGGTGGCGACGAGCCTGCCCGATCTCGACCCGCTTCTGCGAACCCGCCTCGCAGCTCTGCCGGGCAACGACGAGCGCTTGGCTGAGGCGATCGCCCGGTCACGGGTCATCCTCGGACAGACGGCGCTCGGCACGCCGACGCCGGAGGCCGCCACCGCTGTCCCGTCCAGCATCGCCGTGCTCGGCCCGGATGCCGCGCCATTCCTGACCGCATTCCCAGGCCTTCAGCACAACCTTTCCGTCCTGGAGCAGGCTGCGGCTGGGCGTGGGCTGTTCACGATCGTGCCCGAGCGGGACGGGATCGTCCGCCGTGTCCCGGTGGTGCTGCGCGTGCGCGACACGATCGTCCCGACGCTTACCCTGGAGGTCCTGCGCGTGCTGGCGGGTGGCAACGCCATTCTGATACGCACCGACGCTGTCGGGCTTCAGAGCGTCCGCGTTCCCGGCTTCACGCTGCCGACGGACGCGCACGGGCAGGTCTGGCTCCACTTCGCGGCGCACGACCCCGCACGCTTCGTCCCGGCGAAAGACGTTCTCGACGGGACCGTCGACCCCGAGCGGGTGCGGGACCGCATCATCCTCGTAGGCACCTCCGCGATCGGGCTCCTCGATAGCAAGACGACCCCCCTCGACCGCGCGATACCCGGCGTCGAGATCCACGCGCAGCTCCTGGAAAGCGCGCTGTCGGGCGGCCTGCTCGCGGTGCCGAACTACGCGCTCACAGTCGAACTTCTCGTCATGGTCCTCGTGAGCGCCGCGATGATCTGGCTTGCGCCGATCCTTGGTCCGGTCGCGCTCCTCAACGTCGGCGCGGTGATCGCGGCGATCCTCGCTGCCCTGTCATGGTACCGCTTCGCCTATACCGGGGTACTGTTCGATGCGACGTACCCGCTCGGCGGAAGCTTCCTAGTCTACGCTGTCCTGGTCTTCACCAACTTCGCGCGGGAACAGTTCGCCCGCGACCGTATCCGGGCGGCCTTCAGCCAGTATCTCTCACCGGCCCTCGTGGACGAACTGGCCCGCTCGCCCGATCGGCTGCGCCTGGGGGGCGAGCAGCGGATGATGACCGTGATGTTCAGCGACGTGCGCAGCTTCACGACTATCGCCGAATTCTACCGGGATGATCCAGCCGGGCTCACGGAGCTGATGAACCGCTTCCTCTCGCCCCTGACGGACGCGATCATCGAGACGCGGGGCACCATCGACAAGTACATGGGCGATGCCATCATGGCATTCTGGAATGCCCCGCTCGACGATGCCGAGCAGGAGCGCAATGCCTGCTTCGCGGCGCTCGAGATGGAACGCCGCATGGCCGAGCTGAACGAGCGGCGCGCTCTGGAGGCGAAATCCGGCCGCCATCCCGTCCTGCCCATCGACATCGGCATCGGCATCAACACCGGACCCTGCGTGGTCGGAAACATGGGGTCGAATCTGCGCTTCGACTATTCGGTGCTCGGCGACGCGGTGAATCTCGCCTCCCGGCTCGAGGGGCAATCGAAGATCTACGGCACCCGCATCCTGCTGGGGACCCGCACTGCGCTGGCGGTCGTCGACAGCTTGGCGATCCTCGAAATCGACCTCGTTCGCGTGAAGGGCAAGCAAGAGCCAGAACGCGTCTTCGCGCTCATCGGCGACTCCGACCTGCGCCGCACGGAACCGTTTCGCGCGCTGGTCGAAGCGCATACGACGCTGCTCGCCGGGTACCGCGCCCAGGATTGGAACGCGGCTGAGCAGGCGATGGAGGCAGCCCGCACCGCCGGGCGCGCCTTCGCCCTCGATACGCTCTACACTCTCTACGCCGACCGTATCGCAGAATTCCGCCTTCGACCGCCCGGCCCCGGCTGGGATGCGGTGTATGAAGCACTGACAAAATGAGAAGCACACGCGGGCAACCGACGCAATTGATAGCTCGGGGCACGCAATACTATTTGTGTGTCAGGCGAATCAGACAGCACGCCGCGTATCCGTCCCAGGAAACCGGAGTACGCGGCCTCGATTACGGTCGACACATCGGATGATCCCGTCAAGGCTTCTCATTCTGAACCGACTGGGATGCGGCCCTCGTAGTAGGCTTCTGCGGATAGCAGTGCCGTCCAGAAGGTCGCTTCGAGGCCGTCGCGAAGCTCTAGGACGTCAGGATGCGGTGGAGGGGCGACGTTGCGCCCGGTCAGCCTGAGTTCGACCGTCGTAGCCCCAACTGTCCTTCGGGACCTCGTGGATCACCACATAGGACACTTCGGCAAGGGCGGTCCCGAGAACATCCTTCAGGAGCTGGTTCGTCTCGGCGATGAACCGCGCTTTCTCCTCGGCCGTGTTTGTCTCCGCACTGATGATCGCATCCACCTGCGCGGCACATGCGACCGGGTGGCCGCCGACGCTCCATCCCGCAAGCGGCACCGCCTCCACCAGCACGCCGACCAGAGGACCCACCTTATGGAGGATTAGGGACATCTGGGATGTGATGCCCGCCTGAAGCCGCTCGACTTGGCTCTTCGCAAGCGTCCGGCCTGCCACCTTGACGTTGATGAAGGGCATGTTCGCCTCTCCTACGGTTCGCTACCGCGACGGCGGCACTCCGAGAGAAGCTGCTACAGATGGCCCGAAGTTCGGTAAATTTGAAAAATCGGGATGAAAACTTCCGAATAACCGAACTATGCCCCGGCGGCGAGAATGGGGTCGCCGCCAATCATGTCACGCGACATGCTCCCGGATCGTCTCAAGAAGAATGTCCGTGAGCCGGGCGACGGCCGGCGACAGTTCGGCTTCGGCTTGATGAAGGGTCAGCGGAGCATTCGGAAGGGCTGGAAGCCCGGTCGCGACCGGATCGAGCACGCTCAGCGTCTTCGGCAGGCTGACCATCGTCCGCGCGGTGATGCCAAGCCCGCCCTCGGCGGCGGCCCAGAGACCCGAGAGGCTGGGGCTCGTGAAGACCAGTCGCCAGGGCAGGCCGCCGTCGTCCAGGGCGGTCACCGCCGCGGATCGGAACGTGCATGGCGGCGCGAAGGCCGCGAACGGCAAGGGCTCGTTGCCGAGGCTCGCGAGGCCTGGCCAGTCGGGCTGGCCGATCCAGTGGATCGGCAATTCGGCGACCCGTTGCGCGTGGGGCGCATCGCCGCCGTCACCCCAGACCAGCGCGATGTCGAGATCGCCCTTCAGCGTTTTCTCGACCAGCTGCGCGCCGAGACCGACCTGGACCTCGATGCGCACCCGCGGATAGGCCCGGGAGAACCGCTTGAGCACCGCCGGGAGCCAGCTCTCGGCAAAATCCTGTGCAAGGCCGAGGCGCGCCCAGCCCTCCAGTTCCGTGCCGCGCAGACGGTCGACTGCCTCATCGTTGAGATCCAGCAGCCTCTTCGCGTAACCCAGCATGCTCTCGCCAGCCGCCGTTAGGGCGAGGCCGCGCCCCGCCTTCTGCACCAGAGGCTGGCCGACCTGCTCCTCCAGCTTCCGGAGCTGCGTGCTGACGGCGGATTGCGAACGACCCAGTCGCTCGGCCGCTCGCGCGAAGCTACCAAGCTCGAACCCCGTGACGAAGGTCCGGAGCACGTCCATGTCGAGGTTGGTGCGGGTCGCCATCGTTCGATCTGACAGATGAAAGACTTCGAGAGTTTCAAATTTTCAGAACGATGCTCGTGCCATAAAAAGGGTCCGTCAAGCCCGCTGCGGTGGGGTTTGCACGTCAGAGGAGAAGTTTCATGCCCCTCGTCCGCATCTCGCTGATCAAGGGCAAGTCGCCCGAGCACATCCGCGCCATCTCCGATGGGGTCCATCGCGGCCTGATGGAGGCCTACAGCGCACCGGCCGACGATCGCTTCCAGCTCATCCACCAGCACGCTCGAGACGAGCTGATCTACGATGCCGAGTATCTCGGGCTGCACCGCACCGACGACATCGCGATCATCAACATCATCGCCGGGAACTGGCGGGACACGTCGCAGAAGAAGGCGCTCTACCGGGCAATCACCGATAACCTCGTGGCGAACCCTGGCCTACGCCCTGAGGATGTCCTGATCGTCCTCTCGCCGAACGCCCGCGACGAGTGGTCCTTCGGCAATGGCCTTGCGTCCTACGTCAAGGACGACGCAGCCTGACGGTCTACGGGCGCACCGTGGGACATCCGGGGCGCACGCAGGAGATCGGCGGGAGCATCTTCGTTACCGGCGCGACGTCGGGTTTCGGCCTCGCGATCGCGCGCCGCTTCGCGCAGGCCAGCGACCCAGTTGCGACCGCCGAACGCCGCCGCGAGCGGCTCCAAACGCTGTTCGATGAGCTGGGGCCCCACACGATTCACGCCCTCGGACTCGACGTCCGGGACAGGCGGCCGGTCGAGGACGCGACGTCCGCCCTCCCCGCGGCTTTCGCCGCCATCGACGTGCTCGTCAACAATGCCGGCCTTGCAGTCGGGCTCGAACCCGCGCAGGCGGCCGACCTCGACGGCTGGGAGGCGATGGTCGACACCAACATCTTGGGCTCGATCTACGTGACCCACGCGGTGCTGCCGCGGATGGTCGCGCGCAACGCCTGCCACGTCGTCAACGTCGGATCGACGGCGGCGAGCTACCCCTATCCCGGCGGCAACGTCTACGGGGCCACGAAGGCGTTCGTCCGGCAGTTCTCCCTCAACTCGCGCGCCAATTTCATGGGCAGGCGGGCGCGCGTCACCGAGATCGACCCGGGCCTCGTCGGTGGCACCGCGTTCTCCAGCGTGCGTTTCCGCGACGACGACGCCCGGGCGGCGGGCGTCTGCCACGGCGCCGACGCGCTCACGCCCGAGGACGTCGCCGACACGGTATACTCGGCCGCCACCCGGCCCGCCCGCGTGAACATCAACGTCATCGAGCTCATGCAGGTGACGCAGGCCTTCGGCCCGCTGGTCGTGCACCGCGGCGGGCGGGATAGCCGCTGAGCCCGGTACCGGCGCTCGCGGAACGCGGAGGCGAGCGATCCGCGGCAGGACCGTCGCGATGGGACTGACCGACCGGCCGAGCGGGCGTAGGAAGGACCGAGCACGCGCCACCGACAACCGCCTACGAGGATGCCATGGACGTCACAGCCCTGCCACCCGAAACCCTTGGCAACGGCGTCATCCCCGGACCCGTGCGACAGGCCGAACCGGTCGTCTGGCGCAATCCGCACCGGCGGGACGCCGCGTCCGTGCTGGCCGCCTCGGCGTTCTCGGAGGCCGACATGCGCGGTGCGGAGGCACGCTGGCGACGCTTCGATCCGCTCCTGGCACGACTGTTCGACGGTACGGAGGACGGGCGGATCGACTCGTCCCTGTTGCCCATCGGGCCAGATCTCGCCCGGACCCTACTCGGGGGCGGGGCCGGTTCGGTCTGGGTCAAGGCCGACCACGATCTGCCGGTCACCGGCTGCATCAAGGCGCGGGGCGGCGTCTACGAGGTCCTGACCTATGCCGAGACGCTGGCCGCAGCGGCGGGGCTCCTGCGGCCGGGCCTGTCCTACGCGGCGTTCGCGTCGGGCGCGTTCCGCGATCTCTTCGCCCAGCATACAGTCGCGGTCGGCAGCACCGGCAATCTGGGCTTCAGCGTCGGCGTGATGGGCCGCGCCCTCGGCTTCCAAGTCGAGGTGCACATGTCTCACGACGCCAAGGCCTGGAAGAAGGAGCGACTCCGCCAACTCGGGGCGCGCGTCGTCGAGCATCCGGGGGATTACGGGCTCGCCGTGGCCGCGGCGCGCGACGCCTTCCGGGATCGCGACGACGCCCATTTCGTCGACGACGAGGATTCCGTCGACCTGTTCCTCGGCTACGCCGCGGCGGCGCTCGACTTGCAGCGCCAGCTCGCTTCGGCCGGGATCGCCGTCGACGCGGCACACCCGCTCTACGTCTATCTCCCCTGCGGCGTCGGCGGCGCGCCAGGGGGCGTGAGCTTCGGCCTCGCGCTGATCTTCGGCGACGCGGTGCGGCCGGTCTTCGTGGAACCCGTGGCCTCGCCCTGCATGCTCGTGCAGCTCGCGGCCGGCCTCGACCGTCCGGTCAGCGTCTATGAAGCCGGGCTCGACAATCGGACGGCGGCTGATGGCCTCGCCGTCGCGAGCGCCTCCATGCTGGTCGCCCGGACCGTCGGCGGTCTCATCGACGCGGTTGTGACCGTGCCCGATGCGGACCTCTTCGTCTGGCTGAAGGCGCTCTGGACCGGCGCGGGCATGCGGCTTGAGCCGTCGGCGGCCTCCGGCTTCGCCGCCCTCGCCAGGTTTCTCACGGAGGCGACGCCGCCAGACGGCGCGTCTGCCACCCACGTAGTCTGGACCACGGGGGGCGCGCATCTGCCGGATGCGGAATTCAACGCCGCCCTAGCCCGCGCCTGATACGGCTGGAGAACGCGTCCCGTCTCCTTCGCCATGGTGTCGGAACGAGCCGAGATCGAGCATTTCGAGAGGTTGGCTAATCGCCGGCATGCCGGGCAACCGAGCCGCAAGCTTTGCCTTTCGGTCATGGCCCGGTCCATGTAGCCGCCCATGATCCGCCTGATCCCCAGCGTGCCCGCCCTCTACGTCATCGCGCGGGTGGTGTGGCCCCTGCCGTGGCCGCCCGCGCTCAAGCTCGGCATGGCCGCCCTGCTGCTGGTCGCGTCGCAATACCATCTCTGGAGCCGCCTCTCTTCAGGATCGGTCTTCGCGCCTGAGTTCCCGCGACCGGTCGTGATCCTGTTCAATGGCGCGTTCGGTGCGATTGTCTTTGCGGCGGCCATGCAGCTCGCCCTCGATTTCGCAGTCCTGATCTCCCTGGCGATTCCCGGAGGCGGTTGGGCGATCCCGTCCGCTTGGCGCCTCGCGGTCGTTCTGGCGGCCGCGTGCCTCGCGACCGTCGCCGTGCGGCAGGCCATGCGCGTGCCGCCGTTGAAAGACGTGCCCGTCGCGATGGCGGACCTCCCTCCCGGCTTCGACGGCTACACGATCCTCCACCTCACGGACCTGCACATCAGCCGCTTGTTTCCCGCGGCCTGGGCGCGGGCCGTCGTGGCGCGCGCCAACGACCTGAAGGTCGACCTGATCGTCGTGACGGGCGACTTCATCGACGGCTCGCTGGAAGCCCGGCGCAACGACGTCGAGCCGTTGCGGACCCTCCGCGCGCGCGATGGTATCTGGGCTGTGCCCGGCAACCACGAATATTTCTTCGATCACGACGCCTGGATGCGCCACCTCGAGGGTTTGGGAATCCGCGTTCTGGCCAATGCCCACACGGTCCTGAGGCGCGACGACTCCGCATTGGTGCTGGCCGGCGTCACCGACCGGTCGGCGCCCGCCACGGGACACCCGGGACCCGACCTCGATGCCGCCCTGTCGCGTGCCCCTGCGGAGGCGCGGATCGTGCTGCTGGATCATCAGCCGGCCAACGCCGCGTGGGCTGCGGCCCGCGGCGTGGCGCTGCAGCTTTCCGGCCATACCCACGGCGGCATGATCCGCGGCTTGGACCGTTTGGTGGCGCGCGGCAACGCCGGCTTCGTCTCGGGTGCATACCAAGTCGGAAGCATGCTGCTCTACGTCAGCAACGGCACCGGGCTCTGGCCCGGCTTCGCCCTCCGGCTCGGGCGCCCGTCCGAACTGACGCGGATCACCCTGCGGGCAGCCTCCTGACGCCGACGCGATCTCGCCACCCCGCCCGATCGCCGGTTCGTCGGAAGGCCGAACTGCGAGCCGGCCAAGGGCTGACCGGCGCTTCCGACGTCCTGCCGATACGCCGAACCTGGAGCCGCGGCTCAGCTCTCGGCCTCCGCCAGTAGTGCGATCGCCTCCGTGAAAGTGCGCTCAAGGCGTTCGGTGAGGGTCGGCGCCGGATCGTCGAGCCAGCAGATGACCGCGTGCACGAAGGCCGCCATACCTATCCGGGCCGCCAGCGCCGCCCGCAGTTCCGCGACGCCGCGCTCCCGCAGCGCCTCGGCGAGCGCGGCCGTCAACGCGGCCGTCTTGGCCAGCTCGCGCTCGTAGAGGGCGGGCGTGCGAGCGATGATCTCATGCCGCGGCTTGGAATAGGGCCGGTTGCCCTCAAGCAGCGGTTCGATCGACCGGAATGACCAGAACAGCGCCGCCAGGGGCCCAAGCGCAACGGGGGCCTTGGCGATGGCGGCCGTCAGGGCAGTCCGCAACACGGCCTCGCCGTCGAACAGCACCTCCCGCTTGTCAGGAAAATACCGGAAGAAGGTCCGCTCCGTCACGCCGACGCGGGCGGCGATCTCGGCGGCCGTGGTCCGCTCGTACCCGCGCTCCGTGAAGAGATCCATGGCCGCCCGCCGGAGACGGGCCCGTACATCATCATCCGAGCGATCCACGACCCTGCACTCCTGTTGTCAGTCACTGACACATCGGCTATGTCAGTGACTGACGCGGGCACCCGGAGGGTGCGCCGTCGGCCACGACGAGGACCTAGCATGCGCGTGTTTCTGACAGGAGCGAATGGCTGGGTCGGCTCGGCCGTCACCCGAGACTTGCTGGCGGCGGGCCATTCCGTCATCGGTCTCGTGCGCTCGCAGGAGAAGGCCGAGGCTTACGCTGCTTCGGGCGGCAGACCGCTGATTGGCGCAATCGAGGATCTGGCCGTGCTCCGGGCGGGGGCCGAAACGGCCGACGGCGTCATCCACCTAGCCTTCGGCCTCGACCTCGCGCAGATCGACACGATGGCCGAGGCCGATCGTCGGGCGATCGAGACCTTCGGGGAAACCTTCGCGGGTACGGACCGGCCCATCGTTTCGGTCAGCGGTTTCCTGCTTCTGCCCCGCGGGGAGATCTTCCTGGAGGACGCGCGGCCGCCGGTCGACGCCGCCTTTCCCCGCGCGACGGAGCAGACCACCTTCGCGCTTGCCGAACGCGACTTGCGCGCCTCCGTCGTCCGTCTGCCGCGCTCCGTACACGGGCTCGGGGAGCGGCACGGGTTCATCCCGATGCTTGCGGCCGTGGCGCGCGCGACGGGCTGTTCCGCCTATGTCGGCGACGGGCAGAACCTGTGGCCATCCGTGCATCGTCTGGACGCAGCACGCGTTTTCCGCCTCGCCCTCGAACGCGGCGCGCGGGGCGAGGCCTACCATGCGGTCGCGGACGACGGCGTGCCCTATCGGTTGATTGCCGAGGCGATCGGCCGGCAGGTCGGCGTTCGGGCGGTGTCTCTCACGCCAGAGGCGGCGGAGGCGCAGTTCGGCGGCTTGTCGATGTGGGTGGCCGGCAACGGGCCGGTCTCAGCCGCGCGGACGCGCGCCGCGCTCGACTGGCAACCGCGGGAGAGAGACCTCCTCTCGGATATCGATCGGCCGGATTACTACACCTGACCGCCGCGCTCGCGGGGCGGTCAGCTGGCTCGAACGCGACCGGACCTGTCCGCCGGTCATCGCTCGGCGAAAACCTCCAGATAGACCACGTTGCCGGGCTGATCGCGGAAGATGCGGATCGGCGCCTTCGGGCACGCGGCATCTGCGAGCGCTCGAAGATCGTTCTCGTCGCGGTAGATCAGGCACCAATCGAGGAAGCCGGCCATGAAGCCGCGGCCGTGGCTGTCGCGCGAGAAATTGCCGATCGACACGATGCCGCCGGGCTTCAGCCGCTTCACCATCGCGGCGATGATCTTGATGGCGGTCGCGTCCTGCAGGTAATCGAACAATCCTGCGGAGTATATGAGGTCGTACTGGCTTCGAATACGCTTCAGGCGCGGCAAAGAAAGGCAATTCCCCACGCAAGTCGCGATGTTGTATTCGGGATAGGCGGATTTCACCTCGGAGAGGGAGGCCGCGTCGGTGTCGAGCGCAGTGAACGATGCGTTCGTCTGGTTGGTCAAGGCGCGCAGCCGATCAAGCTCGCGCATATGGCCCGATGCCACCGACAGGATCTCCGGATTGTCGCACCGGCGCATGCTGTTCTCGATGAGCGTCGCCAGGTAATCCTGACGCCACAGGATGCTCTTCGCGTTGGGCAGGGTCGTCGTCGCCGCGTGAAGGATCCCGGCGAGGCCGTCGAGGGACGATTGGTCGGGCCGGTAGATGTAATCCAGCATGACCGCGTCGCCGGCATAGCCGCGCGGCTTCTCGAAGGCGCGCCGGGCGTAGGGATCGAGCAGGAACGTCTCGGCCAAGGGGTGCGAGCGGCAGAGCTTCTGGAAATCCGGCAACTGCCCCTCGACGACGGCCTCGTCGAAGGTCGCGCCCAGTTCCAGCGCGAGCCAGTCCACGGTCCGCGTGCTGGGATCGACGGCAAGTCGCGTCTGCGCTTCAGCCAAGATGGCCTTCAACCGATCCATGTGGTCCTCGGCCGCGTCCACGACGCGTTAACCCTACCAATTTATTAACAAGCACATCGGCAGTTAAGAAGCCATTTTGTAGAAAAATCCCCAGAATTCTCGAAGCTCAATGCCAACACTCAAGCTACATCGACCCGCGTATCTGGCACGGTCGAACGTGATATTCCTTAGAAATTTCTGGCACCACGACGCGCAGAGGAATGTTATATTCCATCGAAACGACGATATGTTTCGCCTAACAACGACACCGATCGTCAGGAAATTAAAGACTTCAAATTTCTAGTTCGGCCAATACGGATCGTCTGATCGGAGGCAGCCTAGGTAGAATTGCGGAAAACTGCTTAGACCCGGCGAGTCCGACATTTGCCGGGATGCAATCAGTAATTTTCGACCGGCGGATCCGCGACATGCTTCCGATCTGCCTCCGGAGGCAGGACCTGGGTCCGGACACATCTCGTGAGAATACAGTCCGGGTCGTCCCTGATCGATCTTGTCGGACGACCGGCCCGTCTCCGACGCCCCGACTTAATCGAAGCTTGCGACCCGGCTACGCGGGCAATGATCCGGAAGCCATAGCCCGCAAAGAATGTGTGAAGCGCAACGTCCGATTATTCCGCTGACGTTACTCTACATTCAGTCGGGTTCGGCCGGGGGGTTCTGCGGTCCAGGACAGGATGATTGCAGCCGAGGGACGGATAGAAACGACGATGGTGCCGGGTCTTAGCGAATTGCTCGACAAGGAGCTGAGCCGGCCGTGGTACGCGCGCACGGGCTCGACGGTGCGGCAGCTCTACGAGGCCGATCGGGAGAGCTGGCGCCGCCGCAGCGCGCGCATCGCCGCGCATGTCGCCGGGCTGGTCTACGTCATCTTCGCGGTGACCGACTTCGTGCTCGTCCGCGACGTCTTCGTGCCCAACCTCATCGCGCGGCTGGCCATCGCCTTGCTGTTCGTGCTGGGGACGGAGGGCCTGTTCAGGCGCGGCGCCCGGTCCCTCCTCATTGAGGCGCATTGCGCGTCCGCGACGGTGCTGGCCTACGTGGCATGGCTTCAGATCTCCGATCTGAGCGTGCATCAGGTCAACATGTCGTATTACGCCGCCTACGGCGTGATCTTCATGACCGGCCAGAACGTGTTCTTCAAGTTCCGCTTCACGGTCGCGGCCGTATCATCCGGCGCGATCCTGCTCGTCTCACAGGTCGATCTGCTGCAGCACCGCTACGTCAGCCTGGAATATGTGGTTGCCTACTCCTCCCTGTTCCTGTCGATGTACACGCTGACCCTTTACGTCAACTGGAGGCTCAACCAGGAGCGCTACCTGGTCTTCATCAACTCGGCGCGGGCGGAGATCCGGCAGAACGAGGCGGTCGAGCGCGGCGCGGCCCTGCTCCGCCTGTCCACGACTGACGCGCTGACCGGGCTCGCGAACCGCCGCGCCGTGGACGAGGAGCTGCGGGCCTATTGGCGGGACTGGCAGATGCAGCAGACCAGCTTCGCCGTGATCCTCGTCGATGTCGATTATTTCAAAATCTACAACGACTTCTACGGGCACCAGGAGGGCGACCTGTGCCTTGTGGCGGTGGCGGAGGCCATGGCGCAGGTCAGTGCCCCGGACGGTCACATGGTCGGTCGGTTCGGCGGCGAGGAGTTCATCGTCGTCGCGCCGGCGCGCGACCGCGAGCAGGTGCGCCAAATTTCCGAGCACCTCCGGCGCGCGGTGGAGGACCTGAAGATCGCGCACGAGCAGCGGCCGGATCAGTTCTGCGTCGTCACCGTCAGCGTGGGGGCCGCCTTCTCGCAGGATATACCGGGTACCCGGGTCGAGAGCCTGATCACCGGCGCCGACCGCGCCCTCTACGAAGCGAAGAGGAGCGACCGCAACTGCGTCCGGGTGTTCGATCAGGACGAAGCGGACCGGCTGGACAGCGACGAGAGCCTCGCGGACCTGCTCCGGACCGCGCAGAGCCGCGACCTGGTGTCCTTGGTCTATCAGCCGGTGATCGAGGCCGTGTCCGGCACCATTGTCGGCGCCGAGGCGCTGATGCGACTGGCGACCCCGGGGGGCAAGGTGGTCTCGCCCGCGGTCTTCATCCCGCTGGCCGAGCGGATGGGCATCATCGGGAAGCTCGGCTTCTGGGCGATCCGGACAGCGTGCCGGGACCTCCTCGCCGAAAACGTGGTCCCGCTCGTCAGCGTCAACGTCTCGCCGATTCAGCTGAAGGCGCCGGGCTTCGCCCTGATGGTCGCGCAGATCCTGGGCGAGGTCGGCGTAGCCCCGTCGCGGCTCGCCATCGAGATCACGGAGAGCAGCCAGATCGAGAACGAGCCCGAGGTCCTCCGGACGATCCGGGAACTCCGAGCCCTCGGCGTCGAGCTGTGGCTCGACGACTTCGGCACCGGCTTCGCCGGATTGTCCTGCCTCAGGGAGATCGAATTCGACTTCGTGAAGATCGACCGATCCTTCCTTCACGCTGCCATCACCCCGCGAGGCGCCGAGATCTTCAGGAGCATCATCGAGCTGGTGCGCAGCACCGGATGCTCGATCATCGTGGAGGGCATCGAGAACGATAAGCAGCGCGACATCTGCATCGAGCAGGATGTCGATCTGCTGCAGGGCTATCACCTCGGTCGGCCGGCGCCCGTGCAGGTCCTGAAGCGCGCGATGTCCTCGCCCACGAACGTCCTCCGCCTCCAGCGCTGACGCTGACAAGCCGCGCGCCGAGCCACGCACGATTGCGGCTTGGCCGACGTGCGGCCGATCCATCAGGTTTCCGTCGCGCCGGCCTTGGACCAATGTCCGGGCGCGCGGATGCATCGAACTCGATTGAGGACAAGGCGCTTGCGCACTACCTTGTTGATCCGGCCGCCGTGAGGGCGGCCGGCCCTGCACGCCATGCACGGGTCAGAACAGGAGGAATGCGCATGACAGCCCATGCGACCGGTGATCCAGGAGGCGGGCCGCCTTGGGGATCCCACAACACGGTGACGGTGGTCGATCCGTCGCCGGTGAACTGGCTCTCCATCACGTGGAATACCATGGAGGAGGCCAATCGCGTCGACCATAACGGCCTCGGTCAGCCGAGCCTCGCGGAATCCTGGCGCTGGCTCGACGGCGAGACGCTCGAGCTGAAGATGCGCGCCGCCGTCTATCAGGACGGCGAGCCGTTCAACGCCGCCATGTTCAAGCTCGGCTTCGACAAGGTCCAGGAATGGACCAACCCGCATCCGCCGGGCGCCTTCCTGAACTTCGCCCGGGACGTCACCTGCGAGGCGGTGGACGACCGAACCGTCCGCATGCGCTTCCCCGGAGGCGATTCGGCGGCGCTCATGAAGCTGCGGGGCATGCATCTGCCTTCGACCCGCTTCTGGAACGAGTGGGGCTTCATCGACCCCAAGACGGGATCGGCCGAAGGCCATTGGTGAGTGATCGACGCGCCTGGTCCGTGGGGGACTGGCCCGTTCGTGCTTACCGAAGGCGTCTCGCTGATCGACTCGCGCTCCGACCGCGTGGTCATGGAGCCCAACGCGACCTACTGGAATCCCGATCGAAAGCCGACGGTCCGGATCGTCTACGACAACGTGATCGGCAAGGACGAGGGCATCAGGTCGGTGGCCGCCGGTGACGGCCGCGTCGACGTGGTGTTCGACCTGACACCGGACGAGGCCAGGGCCTTTCCGGCGAGCGCACATGGCAGGATCCAGACGAAGAAGGCGAAGACGATCCTTACGGGCGTCTTCAACGAGAACCGTCCGAACTCGCCCTGGCGCAACCCGGAGGCGCGCAGAGCCCTCAACCTCACCATCGACCGGCAGTTCGTGCTCGAACAGGGTGCGCACGGCTACGGCACGATCATCCCGGCCTTCATCCAGCCCGGCCGCTACGGCGCGGACCCGACGCTGGCGCCCTTCCCGCATGATCCCGAGGCCGCCAAGCGGGCGCTCGCGGCGGCGGGGATCGGCGGGCGGGAGCTCGTGTTCGTCGCCTCGCCGGCCTGGAAGGGCGTGATCCAGGCGATCAGCCAGTGCCTCGCGAAGGTCGGCCTCGGCTGCCGCTTCGTCAGCGCCAAGGAGGAGCCGCCGGAGGATTTCGACGTCAAGCTCGAATGGTACTTCGACTGGACGCCGCAATACCCGGTGGCCTGTGTGCACCGCGAGTTCTTCGGAAAGGACGCGACCCTGCGCCAGGGTCCGGAGGATCCGACGTTCGATGCCCTCTACGAGAAGCTCCTGCACACGTCGGAGGCCGAGACGGAGGGCGTGGTGCGCGAGGTCGAGCGCTACCTGCAGGATAAGGCCAAGGCCCTGTTCCTGTATTCGCCCTACACGCTGTTCGCCGTGTCGGACCGGGTCGCGTTCACACCTTACGACACCTGCATGTCGGAACTCGCCGAGACCCGGATCAGGGGTTGAGGCGGCAAGCGGCGCGGGGCATCCCCCGCGCCGCCAACCCCGTGAGAGCGAAAACGACCGGAATGCGCTTCGCGTGATCGTCGCCACAGCCGGCCATATCGACCACGGCAAGACCGCTCTGGTGAAGGCGCTCACCGGGATCGACGCCGACCGCCTGCCGGAGGAGAAGGCGCGCGGCATCACCGTCGATCTGGGCTTCGCCTACACGCGTCTCGGCACCAGCACGGTCGGCTTCGTGGACGTGCCGGGCCACGAGCGCCTGGTGCGCACCATGGTGGCCGGCGCCACGGGAGTGGACTTCGCCCTGATCGTCGTCGCGGCCGACGACGGCGTGATGCCCCAGACCCGCGAGCACATCGCGATCCTCGACCTGCTCGGCCTGCGCCGGAGCCTCGTGGCCATCACCAAGAGCGACCGGGTCGATGCGCGCCGCCTGTCCGAGGTTGAAGCGCAGGTCCGCGCGGCGCTCGCCGACACCGGTCTCGCCGCGACGCCCGTCCCAACCCCCGTTCTGGCCTGCTCGGCTTTGAGCGGCGCCGGTCTCGCCGAGGTGACCCGGGAACTGGGGGCGGCGGCGGCCATGCCGTCCGATGCGGTCGCTGCCGGAGACTTCCGGCTCGCAGTCGACCGCTGCTTCACCATCGTCGGCGCCGGCCTCGTCGTCACCGGAGCGATCCACTCCGGCGCTGTCCGGCCGGGAGATCACCTTGTCGTCTGTCCGAGCGGGTTCGAGGCGCGGGTGCGGGGCGTGCGTGCCGGTGACGAACCCTGTGACGTCGCGCGGGCCGGTCAGCGCTGTGCCCTCAATCTCACCGGTCCGCGGTTGTCGCGGTCGGGCATCCATCGGGGCGACTGGATCCTGGCGCCGCACCTCCACGGGCCCACCAGCCGGCTCGACGTGTCGCTGCGCGTCCTCCCCGGCGAGGCGCGGCCGCTCCGGCACCGCACGCCCGTCCACATCCATCTCGGCGCGGCCTCCCTGACCGGACGTGTGCTGCTGCCACCCGAGACCACGGTCGAGCCCGGCGCGGCGGCACACGCGCAGATCGCCCTCGACGGCAGTCTCGGCGCGCTGCACGGGGACCGCTTCGTGCTGCGGGACGCATCCGCCGCCCGCACGCTCGGCGGCGGCCGGGTCATCGACGTCGACGGGCCGCGCCGGGGCGCCTGGGCGCCGGTCCGGCGCGCTGCGGTCGCGGCCTTGGACACGACGGACCACGGCGCCGCGCTCGCCGCTCTTCTCGACCTCAGCGAGGTGGGAGCCGACCTCGACCGCTTCGCCCGCACCCGCAACATCCCGAGAGCGGAGATGAGCGCCCTCTCGGGCACGCTCGACCTCGTCACGGAGGCGGGGGGCCGCCGGGGCTTCGCCGGCGCGCGGATCGTCGCGCTCGGCGCGTCGGTCGCGGCGATCCTCGACGCCACGCACCGCTCGGAACCGGACAACCCGGGCCTGACGGTCGAGGAGATCGGCGAGCGCCTGGCCCCGGCGGAACGCCCGGCCCTGCGCGTGGCCCTCGACCGGTCGCTCGGGGGGCAGCACATCGCCCGGACCGGCCCCCACTTCCACCGTCCCGACCACGTCGTCCGCCTCGCGCCGCGCGAGGCCGCCCTCTACGACGTCGTCCGGACCGTGCTGGAGGAGGCCGGTCTCGATCAGCCCCGGCTGGCCGATCTCGCGGCGCGCGTCGACCGCGCGCCGGAGGCGCTGCGCCCCTCCCTCGACAAGTTCGGTCGACTCGGCTGGCTGCGGCGCGTGTCCGGACATTACTACGTCCTGCCGGCAGTCCTTGCGGAATTGGCCGACAGGGCGCGCACGGTCGCGGCCGCGCATCCGCAGGCACTGCTCACGGTCGGCCGCTTCCGCGAGGCAACCGGGATCAGCCGGAACATGACGCTGCCGCTGCTGACGTATTTCGACGCGCGCGGGTTCACGACGCGCGTCACGGACGGACGGCTGGTGCGGCCGGGCGGTTGCGACCTGTGACGATCGTCCCGGCCGCGCGCTTCCACCTCCGCCGCAGCATCCGGTCCGCGGCCCCTCCCCGCGTCACGCGGGCCGGACGCCGTCGTGAGCGAAGGCGGACCGGGCGGAGCACGCTGTCTGGACATCCGGCAGGCTGTCCGGACCCTGCGGTTCAGGAGCCGAGGCGCGGGGAACGGAATGCGCCGCCCACGCCCGATCGGCACGCGCACGGGAACCCGACGGCCCCCGACGAAGCCTGTCGGCTCGGCGCCCCGCACGCGATCAGATGCTCCAGCAACTGCTTCATTTGCACGTGCTGATAGGGCTTCTGCAGCACGGGAACGCCGCGATAGGTCGGCTCGAGACCCTCCAGGCCGTAGCCGGTCGCGAACACGAACGGCACGGCCAGCGCGAACAGCGCGTCGGCCACGGGGTAGCTGCGCGCAGCGCCGAGATTCACGTCGAGAATGGCCAGATCGAAGGCGCTGGAATCCAGGTAGGCCAGCGCCTGATCGAGGCGCATGGCGACGACGACATCGCAGCCGAGATCGATCAGCATGTCCTCGGCCATCATGGCCACCAAGCTTTCGTCCTCGACGAGGAGCACCCGCCGACCGTCAAGCACGCTCATCGCACCGACCCGGTTTCGACCGTCTCCTGGCCGTGCCAGCCAAGAGCTGTCAGCGGAATGTGCAGACGGCACACGACGCCCTCGGGTTCGTAGGTGATGGTGGCCTGCCCATCGAACTCCATCGGCAATTGCCGCTCGATCAGGCGTGAGCCGAACCCCTTGCGCGTCGGCGGCGCGACCCTGGGTCCGCCGCGTTCCTCCCAGACCATCTCCAGCCGCTGCAGTCCGGTCTTGTCCGGTTGCAGAGCCCAGGCCACGCCGACCTGCCCGTCGGGGCTGGAGAGCGCGCCGTACTTCGTCGCGTTGGTCATCAGCTCGTGAAGGGCCATCGCCAGCGTCACGGCGACCTTGGGATGCAAACGCCCGTCCGGCCCGTCCAACCGGAACCGATGGCCGTCGGCCGTCGTCTGCAGGTGCGGCGCGAGGGCCCGCTCCACGACGCCCCGCAGGCTGGCGCTCTGCCAGTTGTCCTCGGTGAGCAGGTTGTGGGCGTTCGACAGGGCCCCCATGCGGGCGTTGAAGATGCCCAGGCGCGCGGCGTCGGCCCCCTTGAAGCTCTGGCCTGCGAGCGCCTGGACCGTGGCGAGGGTGTTCTTCACCCGGTGGTTCAACTCATTGATCAGCAGGCGCTGCCGCTCGGCCGCCGCCTTCTCGGCGCTGATATCGCGAACCTCGATGATCGTCCCGATGATGTTGGCGGCATCGTCGCGGATCGGGCTGGCGGTGAACGCCACGGGGAAGAAGTGCCCGTCCTTGTGGACGAACACCTCTTCGCCGCGCTCCTGGTTGTTCTCCGGGAACGCGCGATCGATGGCGCATTCCTCCAGCGGGAACGGCCGCCCGTCCGGATAGGTGTGGTGGACGATGTCGTGCAGCGGGCAGGCGCGCGCCAGCACCTCCTGCAGGGTCCAGCCCGTCAGCTGCTCGGCGGCGCGATTCATGTAGATGCAATGCTGGCGGTCATCCATCAGGAAGATGGACACCGACGCATTGTTCAGAACCGCGTTGAGCCGCCGCTCGGTCTCGAACAGCTGATCGCCACGGCGCAGGCTCTGGAGCGGCTGCCGCGCCTCGGGAGTCGATTGCAGGGGTTGCCGGGGGTGCGGCACAGGTCACGTGTCCTTCGGCGGTGGCGGGGCCCCGGGGATGGCTCGCGCCGTCGACGGCGCCGGACGGATCCGGGCCAACGGCGAAGCCTGCGGAACGGAACAGCAGCGGCGGGCCATTGTTCCGGGACGGCTGCGCCGCGCGCCTGAGCCGGACGCCACGGGCGTGGTCCGCGCTGCCGGGGCAGGCGCGCTACTCCTGTATCCAGGCCAGAGGCGCTTCGAGCCGGCAGACCAGTCCCGTCGGCGCATAGGTCATCGCGACCTCGCCCTGCACCTCGGCGGCGAAGCTGCGCTCGATGAGGCGCGAGCCGAAACCGCGCCGGGTCGGCGGAGTCAGGATCGGCGGCCCTCCGTGCTCGGACCAGGTCAGGCAGAACCGGGGCACCGTGTCCTCGTCCGTCACGCGCCAGCGGAGATCGATGAAGCCGCCCTCCGTCGACAGGGCTCCGTACTTGGCCGCGTTGGTCGCCAGCTCATGCAGCGCGAGGGCCAGCGACAGGGCGGGCTTGGCCGCCAACAGCACATTCGGGCCGCCGGTGCGGATACGCGCGCCGCTCGCGTCCCGGTGCGCCATCAGCGCGCCGGCCACGAGGTCGGCGATGGGCGCCTCGGTCCAGCTCGCCTGAGTCAGGATGTCGTGCGCACGCCCCAGCGAGATCAGCCGGGCGGCGAAGGCTTCCCGGGCCTCGTCGAGGTCGGCGGCGCCGCGCAGCGTCTGGCTGGCGATCGCCTGGACCATCGCCAGGGTGTTCTTGACCCGGTGCTGCAATTCGGCCGTCAGCAGCCGCTGGTGCTCCTCGGCGCGCTTGCGCGCGGTGATGTCGTGCACGGTCCCGATGAAGCGCACGGCGCGCCCCTCCGCGAAGAACACCTGTCCCTTGGCCGCCACCCAGCGCTCGACGCCGTCCTCCAGCCCGACGGTGCGGTAGGCGATGTCGTAGGTGCCGTTACCGCGCGGATCGAGCACGGCCTTCACCGCCTCGTCGACCCAGGCGCGGTCGTCCGGGTGCAGGCCGGCCAGGAAGGTCTCGTAATCGACCGTCGCATCCGGCGGCAGACCGAACAGGGCGCACATCCGCGAGTCCCAGCCGAGATGGCCGGTGACGAGGTCATAGTCGAAGATCCCGACATCGGTGGCCGCCACGGCCAGGCGCAGCTGGTCCTGAACCTTGTGCAAGGCCGCCTCGTCGGCACGCTGCTGGCTGCGGTCACGCAAGATCTTGAGGAAGCCCAGTACGGCGCCGGCCTCATCCGTGAGCGGCGTCGTCTCGCTGCTGGCGAAGAAGCGCTCGCCCGTCTTGCGCAGATACCACCGCTCGTCGGTCGCGCGGCCGGTCTTCAGCGCCAGCGCCATCTCGATCTCCGGCCGGCCGCTCGCCCGATCCTCGGGCGTGAACAGCACGTGCGCGGACTGACCCAGCATCGCGTTCTCGCGCCAGCCCAGGATCCGCTCGGCGCCGATGTTCCAGCGGGTCACCCGGCCCTGCCGGTCCACCGCGATGATGGCGGAGTCGGTCACGCTGTCGAGGATCCGCTGATGCAGGATCTGCTGGCTCCGCTGTTCCTGCGCGGCATGCCGGCTCTCGAGAGTGCGCACCCCTTGCCGCGCAAGGCCGCGGAGGCAGGCCTGCTCCGCCTCGGTAAGGCCGCCAGGGCGCGGAGCATCGTCCAGCAGGATGATCACGCCCAGAGCGTGACCCGGACCCGCATGCAGCGGCACCGCCACGCAGAACCGCTCGGGTCCGTCGAGCACGACCGGCAGCCGGTCCCGTTCCGGCGCTGTCCGCAGGTCGGCCACGACCATTAGATCCGCCGGAACGCCCGCCCCGTCGCGGATGGACGGAACCGGCGCGGCACTGCCCGCGGCCGCACTGTAGCTGGCGCGGAGGAGCAGGCGCTCGCCGGCCTGCAGGCAGATGAGGGCGCGCGCGACCTTGCACAGTCCGGCCGCCAGACGGAGGAGATCGTCAAAGTCCTGTCCGGTCCCGCCGGACCACATGTCAGAGTCTTCGACCATTCCGGCAAGCAAGCATGAGGAGGTGTTCGTCGCGCCGCGCGTGTTCAGACTGCCTGATACATCGGACCGTCATCGTTCGGCACCTTGCGGAGGGACACGAGCGCCCCGCTCGGGCTGTAGACCGCGCCCAGAACGACTTCGAAATGCCGCTTGACCGCACCGTGGCACTCGCAGGCGGCCTCTTCCACAGCGCGCCGGCCGACGATGATGATCCGCCCACGCCGCACTTGGATCAGTCCCTGCTGCTGAAGGGTGCGCAGCGCGCGCGACAGGTAGGAGCGCTGCACACCCAGCAATTCTGCCAGCACCTCGTGGGTGATCGGGAGCACATCGGTGTCCAGGCGGTCCTGCAGGCTCAGCAGCCAACGCGCGCAGCGGGCCTCGATGGTGTGGCTGGCGTTGCAGGCAACCGACTGAAGAACCTGGGCGAGCAGGCAGTCGGAGTAGCGGGTCATCAGGTTGCGCAGCCCCGGCGAGGTCTGCTTGATCTGCTGCAGCACGGCGGCCTCGATGCGCAGCACGGAGCCGGGCACCTGCACGACAGCCCGGCTGAAAGCCGGCAGCGATCCCTGACTCACCACGCCGCCGATCGCGCCCTCGCGCCCCACCGTGGCAGTCTCCACCGCGCGGCCATCCTGCAGTCCGATCACCAGGGCGGCGACACACTGTCCGAGCGGGAAGGAGATGAAGCCGACGTCCTCACCGGCCTCGAACAGCGCTTCACCGCGGGCGTAGTCCCGCAGTTCGAGGTGAGGCTTGAGCAGGGCGAGATCGGGTATGCGCAGGGCGCTGAGGAGCAGGTTGCCGCTGAGGAGCGAATCGACGTCGGGGATCATGGGGCGTTGGCGGGTCGGTCCTGTTCGGCCTGAGAACGACCATACCGCAACGCTTGCGCCGCTGTCTGGTCAATACTGCCCCGAAGCCGGAAAGGTCCGTGACTTTCATCAGCTTGGCCGCGCACGCATTCTGCGCGCCTTAATCCATGCAACTTTTTGCGTTCGCACGGTTTCTCCGTGCGGAACCGTCAGCGTCAACCAGCCCGCGCATCGTGATGCCTCGCTATTTTATCGACTACGAGGATGGTCAGGTGTGCCTGCGGGACGACGAGGGAGCCCACTATCAGGATCTCCTGGCCGCACGGAACGCGGCGATCGCGGCCCTCCCGGACATCGGCCGCGAACCGCCGCCCGAAGATGGCCAGCGCGCCTTCACGGCATACGTCCGCGACGAGCGCGGGACGCTCCTCTGCACCGTGACCCTCAATCTCGCCACCGACTGCCATCCTGAACGCCGCGGATGATGCGCCGGCTCGCGGCCGCGTGCGGGCGGCACGGCGACGTGACCGATCGCGCAGGGCGCCGGTGCCAGGATCACTGCTTGGATACACATAGCGATGATTGCATTTGCAATGTAAATCCATTGTTTAAGCTATAAATTGTCAATCATGGCCGCGAATTGACGCCATGATTGTGATCGGTACAGAGTATCAAATCGACTCGCAGAGCAGTGAAGTGTGCGATCCGGACGCTTGGGTCCAGGCGGTGAGGCGGCCAGCCTATCCGAGTTCCTGGATGAAGGGGCCGCGCTCGTCCCGCTCCGCGCGGCGTCGTGGACGCCGGTGCTGAGGGACACCCTCGCAGGTCGTGATCGAGAGGCTTTTCACCTGCGTCCCGGATGGGAGTACTTGGCAGATGGCACGGACGGTCACGGTCTACTTTGCGACGAACCGCGTGCCGTTGACCGATCCGAGCGGCACGCAGATCACGGATTTCGGCTCGGAGCTCGGCCCGATCGACGGCACCGCGGTGCGGTTCGGCAGCGCACAGGCGCGCATCGCCGGCACCGGCGCCACTTTCGTCCCCGGTTCGCTTCAGGTCGCGCCCGAGCAGCTCATCGGACCGAATATCCAACGCGGCAGCCGTACGATCTTCGACCAGCTGCGCGACGATATGAAGACCGGTGGCCGCGCGACCCTCATCCACATCCACGGCTTCTCGAACACGTTCAGGGATGCCATCGAGCGAGCCGCCTGGATCGTGGACTTCTACGGCATCGACGCGAACGTGTTCTCGTTCACGTGGCCGTCGATCGGGTCGGCCCTGCCGACCCCGTTGCCCTACCGGGACTACTTCCACGACCGCGCCACGGCCCGCGCCTCCGGCGTGGCGATCGCGCGGACGCTGCGGATCCTCTACGATTTCCTGGATGGGCTCGGACCCGACGACCTGTGCCGACAGCCGCTCCATCTCCTCTGCCACAGCATGGGCGTCTTCGCCTTGCGGCATGCCGTGCAGGCTCTCCTCGAAGCCCCGCAGGGCGAACCGCGCGAATTTGCGCGAAGCCTGGAGGGCCCTGGTCCGGCAGCGTCGGAGCCGGCCTTTCCGGCGCTCATCGCGCTCCCCACGGAAGGACCGGACCCGAATCGTCTGCGACGCACCTTCGATCAGATCATTCTCGCCGCCGGAGACGAGGACGAGGACGCCTTCGAGGATCCGCGCGAGCTGCGCTACCTTCCCAGGCTGGGTAACCGCGTCACCGTCTATCACACGCCGCGCGACTGGATCCTGTCGACGTTGAGTGACAAGACCAAGTTCAACGGACCGCGGCTCGGCGTGAATGGCCCGGAAAACATGGGGCCGATCAGCGACAAGGTGACCGCCGTCGACGTCAGCGACGTCATCGACACGCAGCAGGATTTCCAGGGCCACCAATACTACCGTCTCTTCCCGCCGGTCCGCGACGACATCGTGGCCGTTCTGCGGGGCGAGCGGCAGGACACGATCGCGAACCGCCTGCCCTCGGGCTCGCAGCGCTACCGGATCCAACCGGCTCCGAGGCGTCGGAACAGGACCGCTTGAGGAACGCGGAAGCAGGAACAGCCTCGGCGCTCCCTGTCGGGGAGCCGCGATCCCGCACGGCGGCTCAGCACATGGGTGTCCTGAGCGTGGCGATCCGCCGGTAGGCCTCGAAGGCTCCGGTCGGCGGCACGGCGTCGATGGCGGCGACGTGGGTCGTCCCGTCGCTCTCGGTCATCCCGCTCTTCGCAGCCGTGACGATGCGGGACTGGACAGGGGGTAACTCGCGCTGCGTTGTCGGCATGGGGAGCGGGCAGATTTACCCGCTGGCCACGGCGGTGCATCTTCGGTCGGAACAGGCCGGTCGGCGCGTCGGCCGAGGCCTTGTGGTTCGCGCCGACGACGCCGAGCCGGCCAGCGGGAGATCGCGCGTGTTGAAGGTCCTGCGGTTCCTGAGGAACTGGACGCTGCTCTCGCTTCCGCTCGGCATCGCTGTCGGCAAGTTCCTCAAGGGTCGCGCGCGCGAGCCGCACCGCGGGGAGCGCGGCTGACCCAGGTCGGCGCCGAACCGCCCGCCGCAGGCGCACGAACGGGCAGATTTTGCGATCCGTGGCGCTTGATATACCTAAAGCTTGGCCGCTGATTCGGCCTATGCTCGAGGAGTTTGGATGACGTTAGACACGCAGCCCGAACGCTTAGTCGCGTCGCTCGCCTCTGTCTCAGACCAGACACAATCAGATCAACGAGAGCCGTCACCCGGAAAGACGTCGGAGGGTGACACCAAGACTTCAGAAGAATCGACACCGGTCGCGAAGCCAACCAATGCCTTTGAGGGTTTTGGGTCGTTCTCTGGCTGACCGTCGAACAGGCCTGCTGCAGCGGCGTCTCGCGCTGCGGTAGGCCACCGACCACAACCGCCACCCCAAACGCCACCCACGGCGCCGCCCCATGCGGCGGTCAGGGCTGCGGTTTCGCGGGCGTTTGAAGGCCGAGGCGGCCGGCGCGGATCCTCACATCCCCGTTCAAGGAGACGCGACCGCCCCGTAGGCGATCCGGAAGGATGTCGGGAACGGCGTGCCGCCATCCCCCACCGGTCCGAGGGCGCGAAGGCCGTCACGGAGCAGGATCCGGCGCACGATCTCGGGGATCATGGCACCGGCCACGTAGCGGCCCAGGCACTCGTGGTGGCCGAGCCCGAAATGCAGGTAGGCGTGGTCCGGCCGCGCCGCGTCGAACCGCTCGGGTTCCGGCACCCAATCGGCGTCGAACATCGCCGAGAGGCTGAGCGGCAGCACGACCTGGCCCCTCCGGATCTGGGCTTCCTGCGGGCCGCCGCGACAGAGAACGTGGTCTGACTCGGCCTGCCGGAACATGAAGGCCACGATCGGCGCGAAGCGCAGCGCCTCCCAGACGTAGCCGTCGAAGGCAGCGGGGCCCTCCGCGGCCGCGGCGCGCGCCGACGCGTACACGTCCGCCCGCCCGAGGATCTCCGCGAGGGCATTCACCGCCACCTCCGAGGTCGTCTCGATGGCGCCGATGAGCAGCCCGCCGACGTTGATGACGACGCGGTCCATGCCGAAGCCCGCGGCGGACGGCAGGCGCAGCCGCAGGAGCCGCGTGAGGCTGTCGTCCGGCACCTCGGCCCCGGCCTCAAGGGCCGCCAAGCGCGCCGGTATGAGCGACGCGAAGGCGGCCCGCATCTCCTCGCGGGCCTGGGCCGCCGCGGCCTGGACCGCGTCGGCGTCGGGGCGCCCGTCGAAAGGGAGGTTGTTGAACTGGTCGAGCTGGTTCGCGTACGACCAGCGCAGCATGTCGCCGTCCGGCGCGGCGATGCCGAAGGCGCGCTGAACGATCCGCAGTGGCACCATGCGCGAGATCGCCGCGACGACATCGACCGCTCCCGCGCCGGCGTCGAGGGCCGCGTCGGTGAGGGATCCGGCGAGGTCGCGGATCGCCGGAAGGTCGCCCCAGGACAGCACGGCCCGCATCACAGCCTTGTCGCGGTAATTCACCTCGGTGTTGTCGAGGGCCAGCATGAAGGTGCCCATCTTGGGCTTGTAGAGCGCGACCGAGAAGACGCTCGGTAATGACAGGATCTCGGCGACCGCGGCGCGCTTGGCGACGAGGACGACCGCACCGCAATCCAGCACCGGCCGCCGTTCGCGCAGCTGCGCGAAGAACGGCCGCGGTACACGCTCGATCCAGTCTCGGGCGACCGGCCAGCGCGCGTCCGCCGGCAGGTCGAGCAGGGTCTCGAGACAGGGGGCGTCTGGCGTGTCACTCCGCATGCGCATCGCTCGCTCCTCGCCAAATTTTTGGACGCGCCCACGGCCTCAGTGAAGGGAAATGTCCAAGCCCTCCCGCAGGCGCGCGACGAGCTCACCCTGCCGGTGCGTCTCCGTCTTGGCGAAGAGCGCCCGGAGCTGTGTCCGGACGGTCGAGATCGCGATCCCGCGATCCTGGGCGTGGGCATTGAGGGAGCGCCCGGAGGCGACCGCGTTGGCGAGGATCGCCTCGGCGGTGGTCAGGCCGAAGAGGCGCTGCAGGCGAACCGCGGAACTCTCCTGCGTCTTCGGCGATCCGCTGCGGATCACCACCGCGAGCTCCGCCTTGACCCGTGACCCGGTTCCCGCAGGCCGCTTCGAGAGCGGGTGCAGCGAGACCCGGTACGGCGTGCCGCTCTCGCTGCAGGTGATCGCGATATGGTCGGCCTGCGTGATCGTGGCATCGCCGCTGGCCGCGGCAAGCGCCTCGCTGGCGGCGCGCGCGATCCGGCGGGAGCAGTGGCCGTCCTTCAGGGCGAGGCTGCCCTTGTCGAGAGACAGGCCCGTGCGGGACTTCGCCAGCTCCTCGGCGGCGCGGTTGGCGTGCGCGACCCGCAAGCGAGAATCCGTCAGGATCACCGCGGCGTCCAGCAGGTCGAGGGCGGAGGCGAGGTCCGAGGACCGTTCCGAGGCCTGTCGCATCAGCGCATAGAACTCGAAGGCGCGCCGGAGATGTGGCACGAGCATCGCGAGGCGGCGCACCTCGGCGGACTGGAACGGCCCGGCCTCCTCGTCGCGCATGGCGGCGAGCGTCGCCATGACGTCGGCCTCCTTGGCGAAGTAGGTCACGAGGCTGTGCTCGATCCCGAACGGCCGCACGACTTCCTTGAACAGGGCGGTCTCGCGGAACTGGGCCGGGTCCACGCCCTCCTCGGCGCGGATCACCTTGCCCTGGTTCGACAGGATGTAGGGAAGGCGCGGGTCCTCCGTGGCGTGACGGTAGAGGAAGGTGCGGTACTGCGTCCGGTCGAAGCCCGAGACCGCCCACATGGGCTTGCGGGTCCCGTCGAGGCTGAAGACCGCCAGCTGGCCGACCCGGCCGCCGACGAAGCCGGTCAGATCTTCGAGGAGCTCCGGCCACTCGTCCGGTTGCCCGACCCGGTCGTAGATCGACCCGATCAGGCGGGAATAGACCTCAAGTTCCTCCATCGCCACACTCCACGGTGAGTGACAGGTTGCCAGAACCGAACGATACCTTCCCCCGATCAGAATCAGCGATCCGCGACGAGCCAATACTGTTGTACAGGAAAACCGCACGCAATATCGAGGGCTCAGAGCGTGCGTAAATATTCCAGAAGCTGGCGTCTTTGCCCATCGTCGAGTTGCTCGGTGCCGTAGGCGGCACCCTCGTGGCCCCGGTTGGCGTTCCCGGGCCTCGTCGTGTCGAACAGAAACGGGCCGATGTCCGATCGGAAGCCGATGCGGTCCTCGTCCAGCTCGCGGCTCCCGACGCGGAACGTCTTGGATCGGCGCTCGGCGGGGAGCAGGAGTTCGTACAGGTTGGGCACGGAGCCGTTGTGCAGGAACGGGCCTGTCGCCCAGATCCCGTCGAGGGGCCGGGCCTTGTAGACCCGGAGATCGCGATCCGCCCGGCGCTCGACGTATCCGGCGACCAGATCCTTGCCGCCGGAGGGCGACACATCGTTGAGCAGCGTGTTCTCGTTTGCGGCCGCGGCGGCCCCACGCGGGAGGAGGCGATCGATGATCGCGGTCTGGTCGGCGCGGACCTGGGACAGGTCCGGCGCCCGGTCGATGGGCGCCAGGATTGCACCGGCGACGATCGTCGACACGAGATCGAGGCTGAGGGTTTCCGCCGGCAGCGGCGGGGTCGTCGCCAGGAAGGGCATCCGGACACCTTCGAGGATGCCGGTGCGCGCGCGGCGGGTCGCGGCGTTCTCGGCCATCTTCGGGTCGGTCCCGATCGCGGCGAGCGGCGTCAGGACGACCGTCTGGCTGCGATCGGATCCCGTCCTGGCGATCGCGTGGCAGGAGAGGCAATACTGATCGTAGAGAACCTTGCCGGCCACCGCATCCTGCTTCTGCGCCGCGGTGCGCGGCGCGAGCGCGTCGGGCCAGGCCGGCGCCGTGAGCGTGCCCAGGCGCGCCTCGATCCGCAGGAGGTTGAGGCGGTCCGCCGAGGTCGCGAACCACAGGGGCGGCAAGGTCGGCTCACGGATGTCGGCGTTGGCGAAGACGCCGAGCACCTCGCCCACGTTGCGGCCGAGGCGCTCGACGGGGAGGCCGTTCGGCGCCGAGCCGTTCCACTGCACCCGGTCGTGCCAGGAAGTGTCCCAGAGGAACGGGTAGCTGACGGGGGCGTCGGGCTCGGCGATGTTGCGGGGGTCGTGCAGGTCGAGCCCCGTCGCCCGGTTGAAGATCATGCCGAACGCGTCGAGGCGCGCGGGGCCCCAGGGCACCACCGCGCGGCTCGTCTCGACGAAACTGGAAAAGTCCCGCGCGAAGGTTTCGAGGCTCGTTCGGAGCCGGCGGCGGTCGATCTCCGACGTCCCGGGGAGCGGCGCGGACAGTTCGGGCGGGATCACCCGGTCGGCAAAGCGCGCGAACCGCTCCGGGTCACCCGTGGTCTGCGAGAGCGCGCGGCCGAGTTCCTCGATGAAGGCGAACATGTCCGCATCCGCGGGACCGCCATCGATCTGGATCGTCCGCCCGCGGAGCGCGAGCCGATTCACGTGGCAGGCCGCGCAGGTCATGCCGATCCACTCGCCGCGGTCGTCGACATCCTTCGCGAAGCCGATGGGGAGGCCGGTGCGGGGCCCTCCCCCGCCCCGTCATAGGGGTTCGGGAGGTAGCCGAAGCGCGCCAGCCCGTCCGACACGAAGAGGTCGCGGCTGTCCGGCCGCTCCAGCGACATGAACCACGCGTAGGGCATGATCTGCGAGCCCTGGCTCGCGCCGTAGAACCAAGCCCTGTCCGCCGGGCTCCAGGATTGTTGCAGGAAGAGCGGAGTCGGGTCCGGCTCCTCCGCTTCGGCTCCCAGGCCCGCAGCCGTCGCGAGGACGATCGATGCCGCGGCGACGGCAACGCTTGCAACCTGCGCCGGGGTCACGATCGCACCTCAGGCATGGACCAACCTTGCGCCGACGGGATTGGAGCGGCCGATCAATAAGCATCGGCCGTAATGACCGCCTCACCCAAATGGATGACGCTCACTCGCCGACTATTCGGCAGTCCATGTCTTTGCGAAAACTGGTTACTCGTTTCGGTCAGAGACGCGCGCAGGCCTTCCGCCCGCGCGCGGGCGGTCCGTGCGTCAGCGGATACCGCCGCCGACGTTGATCTCCTCGCCGGTCACCCAGCGGGCGCCGTCCGAGGCGAGGAAGGTGACGACCCCGGCGATGTCGTCGGGCTGGCCGGCGCGGCCGAGGGGCGTCTGGGCGACCAACCCCGCTTCCATCTCGGAGCCGGTGACGCCGGCGGTGCGCGTCCCTTCGGTCACCACGTAGCCCGGGCTCACCGCGTTGACGCGGATCTTGCGCGGCGCCAGCTCGTTGGCCAGGACACCGGTGATCGCGTTCAGGGCGCCTTTCGTGCCGCTGTAGACGGCCGTGGTCGCAGGCTGGAGGCTGGCGGCCACCGAGGAGATGTTGATGATACTGCCCCCCGCGCCGAGATGCGTCGCGGCGGCCTGGGTGGCGAGGAGCACACCGAGCACGTTGACGTCGAATTGCCTGCGGTAGTGCTCCTCGGTGACCTCCGCGATCGCGGCGAATTCATAGACACCGGAATTGTTGACGAGGATGTCGAGCCGGCCGAAGGCGGTCACGGCGGCGTCGATCAGACCCTGCGCCTCGGCGCGCTTGGAGACATCACCTTGGACCGCGATCGCCTTCCCTCCGGCTCCGGTGATCGCCGCCACCACCGTGTCGGCGCCCGACTTGCTGGACACGTAATTGACCACGACCGCGGCCCCTTCCTGCGCGAGGGCCTTGGCGATGGCGGCACCGATGCCCTTCGAGGCGCCTGTGACCACGGCGACCTTGCCAACCAGCTTTGACATGTGCGCGTACCTTCGACATGGGCCGGCTCCGGGATGGTCGCCTCGGTCCCATAGTTCGGGATTTCGGAACTAACGGTCACGCGCGCAAGACCCCATATGGTTGAAAGATGAGGCCGCTTCTTCACCCCGCGATCGACGACGTACAGCCGGAGGCGATCCTGCACGCGCTCTCCGACCCCGACCGGGCGACGATCTTCGCCCGGATCGCGCAGGCCGGCTGCGTCGAGACCTGCGCGACGGTCTCCGCCATGGGCGACCGGGTGATCCCGAAATCGTCCCTGTCCAGCCACTTCAAGGTGCTGCGCGAGGCCGGTCTGATCCGGTGCGAACGCCACGGCGTCGAGATGCGCAACCACGCCCGCTGCGCCGAGATCGACGCCCGCTTCCCAGGGCTCCTGGCGGCGATCCTGACGGCCTACGCGGCAAAGCGTTCAGAGCGCTGAGGCAAGCGCCGGACGGCATCCGCCGGGAGAGGTCTCCGCCGCGCTCAGTGCGCCTCCGCCGGCGGCTTGGCCAGCCACTTTGCCAACGCCGCGGGCGGCCGGGACCCGATATTCCCCCGCAGCGTCCGGCTCTCGTACTCCGTGCGGAACAGGCCGCGGCGGCGCAGTTCCGGCAGCACCAGTTCGATGAAGTCGTCGAGGCCACCGGGCAGGGTCGGCGGCATGATGTTGAAGCCGTCCGCGCCGCCGGCCCGGAACCGCTCTTCCATCTCGTCGACGATCTGGGCGGCCGTGCCGACGATCTGCGAGTGGCCGCGGGCACCGGCGATGCGCAGGTAAAGCTGGCGGAGAGTCAGCCCCTCACGGCGGGCGAGGTCGAACATCAGTTGCTGGCGGGACTTGATGCCCTCTGTCTCGGGCAGATCGGGGACAGGGCCGTCGGGATCGTAGCCCGAAAGATCGTGGCCGCCGATCATGCGCCCGAGTAACGCGAGCCCGACGACAGGGTCGATGAGATCCTGCAACGCCTCGAACTTGGATCGCGCCTCCGACTCGCTGCGACCGACGACGGGGAAGAGGCCCGGCATGATCTTCAGATCGTCCGGCGACCGGCCGAAATGCGCCATGCGCGCCTTCAGGTCGCCGTAGAACGCCACAGCCTCCTCAAGGGTCTGGTTTGCCGTGAAGACGATCTCCGCGGTCCGCGCCGCGAGGTCCTTGCCGGGGCCCGAGGCGCCGGCCTGCACCAGAACCGGCTGCCCCTGCGGCGTACGCGAGATGTTGAGCGGTCCGCGGACTTCGAAATGTTTACCGCTGTGGTTGAGCGGCCGGAAGCCGTCCGGCTTCGAGAACTGCCCGCGTTCCCGGTCGATGAGGACCGCGCCGTCGTCCCAGGTGTTCCACAGGCCGAGGACGACGTCGACGAACTCCTCGGCCCGCTCGTACCGGTCGGCGTGACGGGCGATCCGGTCGCCGCCGAAATTGGCGGCTTCGGCATCCGTGGCGGAGGTGACGAGATTCCAGCCGGCGCGGCCGCCGCTGAGGTGATCGAGCGACGCGAAGCGGCGCGCGACGTTGTAGGGCTCGTGGAAGGTCGTGGAGGTCGTGGCCACCAACCCGATGCGGCTCGTGACCGCCGCCAGGGCCGAGAGCAGCGTCACCGGCTCGAAATGGGTCGAGCGTGCCGTGCGCTCGCTCGACCGCAGGTCGAGGTCGCGGATCCCCGAACCGTCCTCCAGGAAGATCAGGTCGAATTTCGCGGCCTCGGCGCGGCGTGCCCAGCCCACGTATCGCTCCAGGACGAGGCCGCCGTCAGCCTCGCTGGAGGGATGGCGCCAGCCCGCCACATGGTGGCCGGTCGCGTAGAAGAATGCGCCGAGGCGCAGGGAGTCCTGTCTCATCGATCCGACCGATTCCGGGGGCGGCCAGCTCCGAGCCGCGCGAGGAGGCAGGATTTTAGCGAACCAGACTGCGGCGGCGAAACGTTCGTTGCGCGCGGCTGCCCTGTCCGAAACGGCGCCGTGTCCGCCGCCCGATCGTCGACCGCTCAGAGATACGAGAGCCGCAGTCGCCACTCGCCGTCATCGACCGGCTTCTCGGCGATCGCCTCCGATGCGGCCGGCTCCGCCCGGGTGATCTGATCGGCGAAGCTCCGGTCGACGGGATGGTCCATTGTCGAGACGCAGCCGCCGAGCAGCGGCGCGACCAGTCCCGCCAGGACAAGCATCCGCTTGGACGCGTGAGGGGCACCGATCGCGCTCACGGTCTCATCCGATCATGGTCGCCGCGACGGCATTCAGGCGGCGACCCGTTCGGCGGCCGGCATCAGGTCACGACTCGCCTGCTCGATCCGTTGCAGCCAGTCCTCGGCGGCCTGCGCGCGGAGTTCGGCGGCCTGTGCCCGGGCCTCCATGGTCTGCAGCTGCGCCGAAGCTTCCCCCTGGAGTTTCTGCAGCCGCGCCTCGGCCTGCGCCTCGCAATCCCTGAGCTTCGCCTCGCCCTGGGTCTTGCACTCGCGCAGCAGCACTTCGAAGGCGCGCAGCTCCTGCTGGGACCGTTTCAGGTCCCGCAGCAACGCCTCCTGCTCGGCCGCCTGCTCACGCAGGCGCAGCTCCTGTTGCTGGGCGGCGCTCTTGGCGGCGGTCAGCGTGTCGAGCACGCCGGTCCAATCCGAGGCCAACCGGCGCGGTGCGACGGGGACGGCGGCAGCAGGGTTCTCGATGGCGCCTCCCTGGACAGTCAGGCTCTGCGGCGCCGGCGCAGCCGGCACGCGCGCCGGGCCTTCCGGTCGCTGCGCGATGATCTGCGCATCGAGGTTGGCCCAGAAAGCCTCGTCCATCGCGGGCATCGCACGTCCCTTTTCCTGTCACTGATCGAAGGACTGATCGGAAGCTTGTCCGGCCGCGACGCCGGCGGCGTCAGACGTCCAGCGTCCCGGTCTTGCGCGGCGCGGGCTCGACGACGAACTCGGATTCGATCGCTTCGGAGATCCGGCGCAGCCAGTCCTCGGCCGAAGCGGCGCGCTCTTCGGCGGCGCGGGCCCGCTCCTCGGCTGCGCCAATCAGGGAATCCGCGCGGTTCTGGATCTCGCGGGTGCGCTGCTCGGCGGCACGGACCTTTGAGTCGGCTTCGCGCATGTCGGCGCGGACCTGCTCCAGGAGTTCCTGAACGCGCACCTCGTAATCCTGCGCGCGATCCTCGACCTGCCGGATATACTGGGCCGCGCCGCGGACCCGCTCCAGCACGCTCGGCCACTTGCCGACAACGGCCTCGGACGACGGAGCGCGGGCCGGCGGCGGGCTGGTGGGAATCGCGGCCAGCACGACGACGTTGGCGGGCGCGGCGGAGGTGTCACTTCCGGAAGCCGGCGCGCTCGAATCCTGGCGCTCGGTCGGCTCCTCAGCCGTGTTCCATCTCGAGTGTTCCATCGTCAATCCCGGAGCCCGTGTCTGGAAAATCGGGGCGACGCCCTCTCGTCTCAGGCGTCGGCTTGGCTCATGTGGCCACCCAGAAGGAGGTTCTTCGCCGCCGCATCGATGCGGGACAGCCACTTCTCCGCGGTGTCCGCCCGCATCTCGGCGACACGAACCTGCTCCTCGGCCGCGCGCACCCAGGCTGCCGCCTCGGCCTGGATCGTCCGCACCCGGGCCTCGGCCTCGGCGCGGATCTCCTCGACCTGGGCATCCGCATCGGCCTGGATGCGCTGGAGCCGGATGTCGGCATGGGCCTCGATCTCGTGGGCCCGCATCTCGGAGAGCTGAAGTCGCTGCTGCGTCTCCTTCAGCTCACGCTTGAGCATCTCGATCGCGCTGTCGTGCGTCTCGCTCTGGTTACGCAGACGCCGCTTCTGCTCGTCGGCGAGGCCGACCATGCCGTTGATGATGTCGAGGGTACTCATCCAGTCCGACACCGACTCGTCCTCGGCATCGCCCTCCTGCGAGGCCGCGACGGGCTTGGCATCGTTGACGGCCGGCTCCGGCAGGACCGGCGCAGCCGGCTCCTCGCCCTCGTGCCGCAGGCGCAGCGCCGGCGCGTCCGCACCGGAGAACGTGGGTTTGAGCCGCAGGATTTCGGCGGACGGTTTCTCGACGATGCGGTCGAGACTTTCCGCGACCTGCGTCAGGATATGAGACCAGGAGGCTGTCGGTGCCGCGACCATGTCGTTATCTGCCCTTCCTCGAGCCGGACGTGGCATGATCCAGACACAGCTATGGTTAATGACGTGTTAATCGGGAAAGCGGCCGATAGCTTTTCATAAGCTCTGCCTAACCAGAATTAATTTTCGGCCGTCGCAACGGGCGCCATCGACTGTCGAAGCGAACCTGAATTCATCGGCCGGGCCGGGCTCACGACGAATGCCGCGGCGGTCTCGCAAGCCCGCAGCCCGCACGGCGGCAAGATCTGCGCGCCGGATCCGGAAGATCAAAGCGTTCAAACGGCACCGGAATTTCGGCCTGACCGGCGCAGGCGACGCCGCATATCCTGCCGCGACGCGCGCAATACGAAACCCAGGGCCGTGATCAGCGACAAAGCACGCTGGACACGACATGACGGCCCCGTCGGGCGAAGCGTGCGTGGTGCGCGGGCGACGCCGTCAGCCGCGGCGTCCGGCCGTCGGAAATCCGTGATCGGCCTCACCCGCGACTGGCCGCGCCCTGCGTCGCCGGCGGCGGCTGGAGGATCGGTGCGGCGGCCGCCCGGATGCGCTCCGGGTCGCGGTCCAGGGGCGGGTAGATGCGGCTGCCGTTGATCAGCCGCTTGGTCGCCTTGGCGGCCGCACCGGAGGCGACCAGCGCGCCCCGGTCCCACCCGGCGGTGTAGACGGCGCCCCAATCGCCGAGGTCGAGCACCGTGACGTAGTCCGGGGCCGAGAAGCGCAGGCGACGCTCCGGAAGGCCGGCGAGATCGCAGACCGCGTTGTGGCCTGCGAACCGCCCCATCGGTCGCGCGTGCTGGCAGGACATCACCGTCCGATGGCCCGCCGCATCGGCGACGGCAGCGGCGATGTCGCCGGCCCCGTACAGATCCGGGCAGCCGGTGACCTGCAGGTACGGGTCCACCGGCACGCGCCCGAGCGGATCGAGGGGCAGGCCGAGCCGGGCGGCGAGCGGGCTGGCCTCCATGCCGGTCGCGCAGACGATCGTCCGCGCCGGGATGCGCGTCCCATCGGCCAGTGTCAGTCCGTCGGGATCGAGCGCGGCGATGCGCGCCTCGGGGAGGCCGACGACACCGGCGGCCGTCAGCGCTGCCTGGATCGCGGGCTGTGCAGCCTCTCCCATGGCACTGCCGATCTGCGCCGCGTGGTCGATCAGGATCGTCCGCACCGGACCGGCGCGCCCCGCCCGGTCCCGGGCCGCCGTGAGCCGGGCGGGGAGCTCGCAGGCGAGTTCGAGCCCGACGAGCCCGGCACCGATGACGACCGCCGTCCAGAGGCCCGGCTCGTCCGGTCCCGGACCGGTGCTGCCGAGCCGATCGATATGGGCCGCCAGAGCCTGCGCGCCCTCGTAGGTGTCGACGTCGAAGGCGCTCGCGATGCCCGCCACGGCCGGCCGGCGCAGGGTGCTTCCGGCCGCCAGGATCAGGCGGGCGTAGGGCAGCGCGGAGGGCCCGGCAGACTGCTCGTCCACGACCGTCACGCTGTGCGCCGCCGGATCGATCTCCGTGACGCGGGCCTGGAGGCGGCGCACGCCGATCGGCGTGAGGACGTCGTCGAGGGGCACGCGCAGCGGGGTCAGATCGGCCTCGTAACAGCGCACGCGGATGACGTGGAAGGGACTGGGCGCGATCAGGGTGACGCCGCAGGCATCGCCCAGGCCGAACGCGTCGCGCGCCCGGGCTGCGGATGCCGCGGCCCAGAGACCGGCAAAGCCGCCGCCCACTACGACGATCTGCTGCGCCATCGCCCATCTCGCTCATCGACCACGCGGTGAACTCTGGCCGCCCTCACGAGATGTACAGCGCGTGCAGGACCTCGCCAATCTTCAGCGCCCGCGAAGAGCGGCCTGTCCAGTTGAAGGCCTTTGGACGACGTTCCGCCCCATCATCCGGCGCGCCGTAGGGAGACCCGGAATACAAGAACACCGGAGGTTTTGAGACCTGGCGCGTCGGCGGGTGTGGATTCCGGGTGCCGCGACGCGGCCCCGGGATGACACGGGGTGACAAGGACGGAGCGGTCACCGGCGCGTCGCTCCTGAGAACGTAACGACGGCTGATCGTCCGGTGGCGATGAGAATGTTCACCCATACCGCGCCGGAGCCGGAGACTACACGCAGATCGGTCGGTGACCAGGGTCTGGAACCCGGGAGGACGATCTACGTCCCGCCTCGCCGCCACGGCGCAGAAGCGTCTCCCAGATCGGCGCGAGGCCGAAGAATCTTGTCCGCAGAGGCGGAAGTAGAGAAAGCGCTTTCGTTGACTCTCTGGCTTGAGACCAGGATGTTGTATTCAGTGTCTGCGACGGGGATCCCAAGGCCGAGAATGACGACGCGAGAGCCGCTCGGCGGTGACCCCAATGGGTCCCTGTGCGCCGCCGTTTGCCGGCCGCATCGCTGACTGCACCCTCCGGCCAATCCCGACTCGATCCGGCCCAACACGGTTCCGCGCATCCGCCCCCGGGAACGGTCGCCCATCCCATCCCGCACCTTGAGGTCCCTTCCATGCTCTCGACCCGCCGATCCCTGCTGGCCGCCGGTCTCGCCCTGGCCTGTCTCGGCAGTGCGTTGGTGCGAGAGGCGCGCGCCGACGATCCCAAGGAAGTCCGCCTCGATTGGGCAACCTACAATCCGGTGGGCCTGCTCCTGAAGGAAAAGAGTTTCCTGGAGGAGGCCCTGGCGCCGCGCGGCATCAAGGTGCGCTGGGTCCAGTCGCTCGGCTCCAACAAGGCGCTCGAATTCCTGAACGCCGGCGCCATCGATTTCGGTTCGGCGGCAGGCGCCGCGGCCCTCGTGGCGCGGATCAACGGCAACCCGATCAAGGCCATCTACGCCTACTCGCGCCCCGAATGGACCGCGCTGGTCACCCGCAAAGACACCGGCATCACCAAGCCGGCCGATCTCAAGGGCAAGCGCGTCGCGGTCACCCGGGGCACCGACCCGCACATCTTCCTGATCCGCGCGCTCCAGGCCGCCGGGCTCACCGAGCGCGACGCCAAGCTCGTCCTGCTCCAGCACCCGGACGGGCGCACCGCCCTCGATCGCGGCGACGTCGATGCCTGGGCCGGCCTCGACCCGATGATGGCGGCCGCCGAGATCGAGAACGGCGACGTCCTGTTCTACCGGGATGCCGCCGCGAACACCTGGGGCCTGCTCGACGTCCGGGAGGAGTTTGCCAAGGCGAATCCCGACCTCGTCCGGACCGTGATCGCCGCCTACGAGAAGGCGCGGGCCTACGCGCTCGCCAATCCGCAGGCGCTGACTGCGGCCCTCGTGGCGGCCACCAAGCTGCCGGAGCCGGTGATCGCCCGCCAGATCGAGCGCACGGACCTGTCGCAGCCGGCGATCGGGCCGGCCCAGGCCGAGTCGATCAAGGCGGCCGGCCTCGCCTTGCAGCAGGCCGGCGTGATCCCGGCCGGGACCGACGTGCCGGCGGCGGTCGACGGCCTGCTCGACCCGGGCTTCAACCCCGCCCCCGGGCGGTGATGCCTGGAGTGCCGCTCCTGCGGCGGAGCGGTCGTGCCGGGCTCGGCCTGCTCCTGCCGCTCCTGCTGGCGCTCAGCTGGGAGGTCGCGGTCGATACGGGCCTCGCATCCGGGCGCCTGCTCCCGCCGCCGAGCCGGATCGGTGCCACCCTGTGGGCGCTCGCCGCCTCGGGCGACCTGCAGATGCATGTCGAGGCCACCCTCCTCCGGGTCGGGCTCGGCTTCCTCTGCGGGGCGGCGGCTGGGATCCTGGCCGGCGCCCTGGTGGCCACGGTGCCGGTGCTGCGCTGGCTGATCGACCCGACCCTGCAGGCACTGCGCGCGGTTCCATCCCTCGCCTGGGTGCCCCTGTTCATCCTGTGGTTCGGCATCCTCGAGACGCCGAAGGTGCTGCTGATCGCCGTGGGCGTGTTCTTCCCGGTTTATGTCGGGGTCTCGGGAGCGATCGCCTCGGTGGACCGGAAGCTCGTCGAGGTCGGGCGGATCTTCCGGCTGTCACGCCTCGCGCTGGCCCGGCGCATCCTGCTGCCGGCGGTCCTGCCGGCGACCCTCGTGGGTCTGCGCACCGGTCTCGGCCTCGGCTTCCTGTTCGTCGTGGCGGCGGAGCTGATGGGCGCATCCGAAGGCCTCGGCTACCTGCTGGTCGATGGTCAGCAGTTCAGCAAGCCCGATCAGATCGTGGCGGCGATCATCGCCTTCGCGCTGGTGGGCAAGCTGGCCGACATGGCCCTCGTCTCGCTGACATCGCCCTTGACGCGGTGGCAGGATACGGCGCGAGAGAGCCTGTGACCGCCGGCGCCGATCTCGCCGCGACCACCGGCTCAGTCGTCACACCAGCAGCCACGCCCGGACCAGAGACGCCCGTGCTCATCGTCGACGACCTCTCGAAGACCTACGCCGACGGCACGCGCGCGCTGGAGGGGATCGGCCTGTCGGTGCAGCAGGGGGAGGTCGTCGCGTTGATCGGCGGCTCTGGCTGCGGGAAGACGACGCTGCTCCGGCTGATCGCGGGACTCGACCAAGCCAGCCGCGGCCGCGTTCAAGTCGACGGCGAGACCATCCGCGAGCCGCACCCGAGCGTCGGCGTCGTCTTCCAGGAGCCGCGGCTCCTGCCCTGGCTCGACGTGGCGGGCAATGTCGGCTTCGGGCTCACCGGCCTGTCCCGCTCCGAGCGGCGCGCGCGCGTGACTCGCGCTCTCGAGCGGATCGGCTTGGCCGAGCACGGCGGCCGGTGGCCGCGCGAGCTGTCGGGCGGGCAGCAGCAGCGCGTCGCGATCGCCCGAGCCTTCGTGGCCGAGCCCCGGGTCCTGCTCCTGGACGAGCCGTTCTCGGCGCTCGACGCCTTCACCCGGAAGGGCCTCCACGAGCAGCTCTTGGACCTCTGGTCCGAGTCGAAGCCGACGATCCTGATCGTCACCCACGATGTCGGCGAGGCGGTGACGCTGGCCGACCGCGTGGTTGTGATGCGCCCACGGCCGGGACGCCTCGACGAGACGGTGCCGGTCAGGCTCGCGCGTCCCCGCGACCCGGTGGCGGCGACCTACGAGGAGGCGGTGCGCAGGGTACTGGCGGCCCTGGATCGCTCGCTGAGGCCGGCCGCGGCCAGCCGCCAACCCGTGCCCGAGACCCGCGCCAGCTGGTGGTAACCGGCATACGGCATCTCAAACCGTTGCCGATCGATGCCTTCCACCCCCGTCTTGGCGAGCGGAGCGAAGCGATCCAGACGGCGCCACCTCCATCCAGATCGCGCCACCCTGGACCCCTTCACACTGCTCGTGATGACGGTGAGGATGCGTCAACCGAAGTGTCCCGTCGGAAATCGTATCAGGGCCGGGCTGGCGTGAACGCCCGATCTCCGGGCTCCTCCGAGCGGAACCGGGCGAAGCGCAGGGCGAGCACAGGCAGGATCAAGAGGTTCAGCACCGTCGAGGTGACGAGGCCGCCCAGGATGATCAAAGCCATCGGGCCCTCGATCTCGCGGCCGGGCTCGCCCGCGCCGAGCGCCAGCGGCAGCAGCCCGAGTCCGGTGACCAGCGACGTCATCAGGATCGGCACCATCCGGTCGGCCGCGCCCTCCGCGGCGGTGGCGGCGTTCCATGGGAGACCGTCGCGGATCACCATCTGCTCGTAATGGGCGATCATCATCACGCTGTTGCGCAGCGAGATGCCCGCCAGGGTGACGAAGCCGACGATCGAGCCCAGCGAGAGCACGCCCCCGGTGAGCGCCGCCGCCGCGACCCCGCCCACGAAGGCGAAGGGCAGGTTGACGAGGACGAGCATCAGATTCGCCGCCGAGCCGGTGACGATGGCGAGCAGCACCACGATGCCGAAGCCGGCGAGCCCGGCGTGGATCAGCAGGTCGCGCCGGGCCGCTTCCTGCGCCTCCGCCGCCCCCGAGAAGGTGACGTAGACTCCCTCGGGCAGTCGCACCTCCTTGGCGATCTTGCGCTTGGCCGCCGCCACGAAGCCCGCCATGTCGCGCCCGGCGACATTGGCGGTGACGGCCTGGACCCGCTGCGCGCCCAGATGCTGCACCTGATAGCGGCCCGCGCTCTCGTAGACGTCAGCGATCTGCGACAGGCGGACATAGCGGCCGCCAGGTGCCCGCAGGGGCAGGTCGCCCACCGCGCTGAGACGGCTTCGCACGCCCGCGTCGAGGATGACCAGCACGTTGAAGACGGCGTTGCCGCGGTAGGCCTGACCGACCACGTCGCCCTGGTAGGCGGTACGGACCGCCTCCAGAACCTCCACCGGATCGAGGCCCCAGTGCCGCAGATCGACCGGGCGCAGCGCCACGGTGACCTGCGGCAGGCCCGCCGGGGAGGCTTGCTGTACGTCGCGGGCGCCCTTCACCTCGGCAAGTTCCCGCGCGACCGAGCGGGCGGCCGCCTCGATCCGGTCAAGGTCGCTGCCCACGACGTTGACCACGACGAGGGCGGTGAAACCCGACACCGTCTCCTCGATCCGCTCGGTCAGGAAGGTCTTGAGCGAGAAGGCCGCGCCGGGGAATCCGGCGATCAGGTCGCGGATCGCGGACTCCACGGAGCGCTGGGCCGCCCCGTCGAGGCCCGGCTGAAGATCGATGTGGATCTCGCTGTAGTGGGGTCCCGCCGTATCCTCGCCGGCCTCGGCGCGTCCGATCTGCGCGGCCACGGCGCGCACGCCCGTGATCCCCTTCAGATCCCCGGTGAGAAGCGCGCTGAGCCGCTGCGATTCCTGCAGGGAAGTGCCGGGCACGGCGACCATGTGCAGGATCATGTGGCCCTCCCGCAGATCGGGGAGGAACACCGCCCCGAGGGTTGGCAGGATGGCAGCGCCCGCGAGCGTCACCAGCAGGCTCCCCAGCATCGCGAGGCGCGGGACCCGGCTGATCCCAGCGAGCAGCCGGAGATAGGCCGCCCGGCTCCAGCGCACCACCGGGGGCTCACGCGGCGGCGCGGCCTCGCCCCGCGCCATCCGGCCGCCCAGGAGCAGGAGCGCCAGCGCCGGCGTGACGGTGAGCGCGACGAGCAGCGAGGCGACGACCGCGGCGATGTAGGCCAGCGCCAAGGGTCCGAACAGGCGACCGGCCACCCCGGTCAGCGAGAGGACCGGCAGGAACATCAGCAGCACGGCGAGCGTCGCGTAGGCGACCGACGTGCGCACCTCCAGCATGGCGGCCAGCACGACCCGGGCCGGCCGCTCGCCTCTGGCCGCCCTCAGACGGCGCGCCACGTTCTCGACGCCGATCACCGCGTCGTCGACCACCTCGCCGATGGCCAGCGCCAGGCCGCCGAGCGTCATGGTGTTGAGGCTCTCGCCCCAGGCCTGGAGCGCCAGCGCGGCGGCGATCAGCGACAGCGGGATCGCCGCCGCGCTGATCAGCGCGGCCCGCCAATCCGCCAGGAAAACGAGGAGGACGATCACCACCAGCACCCCGCCGAAGGCGAGGGCCTGGATGACGTTGCCGGTCGCGACATCCACGAAGCTCGCCGGGCGGAACAGGTCGGCGCGGAGGGTTATTCCCTCCCGGTCGAGGACCGGACGCAATTCGGCCAGGGCGGCTTCCAGCCGCGCGGTGACCGCACGGGTGTCGACCCCGACCTGGGCACCGACCATCAACAGGACGCCGGGCTTTCCATCCACCAGGGCCGCGCTGATCGCCGGCTCGGGGGCGGCCGTGACGGTCGCCACGTCGGAGAGAACCACGCTCGCCCCGCCATCGTTGTGGAGAACCGTCCGGCCCAAAGCCTCCGGCGTGAGCGACTGGCCCTCGCTCCGCAGCAGGACACGCTGGTTCGGCGTGTCGACGAAACCCGCACCGCGCACGCCGGTGGCCTTCCGGGCCGCCGTCAGCACGTCGTTGAGGCCGATCTGGAAGCGGATCAGGTCGTCCGGCCGGACCTGCACCTGCAGCGCGCGCACGGCCCCGCCGTAGATCGACACCTGGGCGATGCCCGGCACCGCCTGGAGGCGGCGGCGCACGGTCCATTCGGCCACGTGGCGCAAGTCCATGGCGTCCCGGGCCTCGGCGGTGAGCCCGACGAGGAGCACCGTGAGGGTCGAGGAGGTGAGCGGCGTCATCGCCGGCGTGGCGACGCCGTCGGGCATGCGCCCCGCCAGGGCCGCCAGCCGCTCGTTAACGCGCTGGCGGATGCGATCGACGTCGCTGCCGGGCTTGAACGCGGCATTGATCACCGAGAGGCCCTGGATAGAGGTGGAGCGCAGGGTCTCCAGCCCCGGCAGGCCGCCGATCGCGACCTCCACCGGCTGGGTGACCAGCACCTCGACCTGCTCCGAATCGAGGCCCGGCGCCTCGGTCTGGATGGTCACGATCGGCGGTGCGAATTCCGGGAACACGTCGTAGCGCGCGCCCGCCAGCACGTAGAGGCCGAAGGCGAGTACCGCGCAGGCGAGCGCGAGCACCACCCGCGGCAGCCGCACGGCGAATCCGACGAGAAACGCCTGGGGGCCGCCGCGACCGGCCGCGCCCGGCGGCTCAGTCATCGTCATCCCCCACCACCCGGATCCGGCTCTTCATCTCTTCCGAGAGGAGCGCCTGACCGCCGCGCAGAACGATCTCGCCGCCGTCCGGCAGATCGGTGACCACGTAGGCATCGGCCGACATCGGCGCGTCGGGCCGCACCGGATGCCGGACGAAGGCGCCGTCGCCGGTGCCGCGATAAACCCAGGTGCTCCCCTCGCCGTGCACGACGGCATCCTCGGGCACCAGGACCCCGCGGACCGCGCGCGCGGCCGGCAGGAATGCCATGGTGCTGGTGCCGGGCAGGAGGCCGCTGTCGCCGGAGACCAGGTAGAAGAAGCTCTGGCCCTGGATGCGCGGATCCGTCCGGGTCGCCGCCGAGACCAGCCGCAGCGCGACCCGCTCGCTCTGTGGCGGAACCTCGGCGAAGGCGGCCTGCGGCGGCTGCGGAAGCGTCTCGCCCGGCGGCAGCGTCACCTGAACCAGGAATTCGGCCCGCTCGATGAGGCGCGTGACCAGGGGCGAGCGCTCGACGATCGCCTTGCCGAGCACCGATCCCCATTCCTGCCGCGCGGTAGCGGCGAGCGTCCGCACCTGGGACTCGGCCGCCGTCACGGCAGCCCGATCGGTGAGCAGGGTGCCCTCGGCGGTCTCGATCTGCGCCACCGCCACGACGCCCGCGCCGAGGCTTCGCGCGCGCCGGGCGGCGCTGCCGGAGACCTCGACCCGCGCCTGGGCGGTTTGAAGCGCCGCGACGGCGCCCGCGTAGCTGTTGGCGAGTTCCGTCACGCGGGCGATGTCGAGCACGCTTCCGTACGCGGTCAATTCCTGCCGGTGCAGCACGGCCGGGCGGACCTCGGCGACGAGGCCGATCCGCTCGCGCTCGGCCGCCGACAGCCGCACGAAGGTGCGCCCGTCCTCGACGGCGGTGCGAGGGGCCGGAAGGTGCACCTCGGCGACGCGCTCGGTGCGGAGATTCGGGATCAGCGGTTCGAGTCGCTCGCGCAGATCGGACAGCAGCGGGCCGGCCCTGGCGCGCAGATCGGCGCCGGCTTGCGTGAAAGCGCCGCCGACGACGAGCAGCAATCCCCCGATGAGCAGGAAAGCTCGCCCCCGACCCACGACATGTCCTCCCAAGCGCAATTGCCGAATCTACCCGACTTTGACGCCAGATACACCGGCTGAGCCGATCTCAAACCGGGCCCAGGGCGAGAATTCGGTGCAGGGGAACGTGCCTGTTGCGGATATGTCGAACCGGCCTCGCCGTGCGGCGCGCGGGTTTTCGCGGGGGTCCAGATACAGGCAAGCCCGCCGCGGCTAGGCCGGGCGGGCTTGCACAGGTGCTTCGACTATCAGATGCGGATCAGCAATCGTCTTTCGAGGCCGGTGCGGTCTGGCTGTCGGCGGCGGCCTTGTTCATCGCGCCCACGGTGCCGGGAGAGGCCGGCTGGTTGCCGCCCGCGAGGTTGGCGGCCGCCGGATCCTTCGCGTTGGACTTGGCGTTGGCATCGGTCGGCGCCTGACGCTCGGCGGTCTGCGTAGCACCGGCGTTGTTCATGGCGCCCACGGTGCCGGGCGAAGCGGGCTGGTTGCCGCCAGCGAGGTTCTTGCTCGACTTGTCGACGTCGGAGCTGTTGGGGTTGGAAGCCTGCTGGTCCGGGGACTTGGCCTTCGTCGTGCCGGTGCTGCACGGCGCGGCAAGGGCGGGGCTGGCAGCCAAGGCAAACAGCGCGAACGCACCGGCCAGGTGTGAAACCTTCATGTAACGCTCCTCCAGAGTTTTCAGAGGGCTCAAGTGCCGGATCGACCCGGTAGTTCCGTGGAAAAACAGGAACTTCGGATCGTTCGACCGGCGCCACGGGTTCTGGACTGTCCATTGGCACCATCTGGACACAGCGACGCCCCTTATCGTCGGTGTCCAAGCTGCGCTGCCGCTTCCCGATGCCGCAGATCAGCCGGGCGGCCTGCCGCGGCGGTGACGCGTCGGAGGCCGGCCGGGCCGGGCCGGCGGATTCAAAACGGCGAGGCGGCATCGGGCATCGGCCTTGCACCCGTGGAGGCGCCCGCGCGACTTCTGATAAGGAACCGCGTTGGATGAACGCGGGCGCGGCGGGGGCGCCTCGGCAAGGGAGCGGGACCGTTGATCAGCGTGGACCTCAACTCCGATCTCGGCGAGGGCTACGGCGCCTACGCCTGCGGCGACGACGCGGCCATCCTCGGGATCGTGACCTCCGCCAATGTCGCCTGCGGTCTCCACGCGGGGGATCCCGAGATCATGGCCAGCACCTTCGCGCTGGCGAAGGAACGCGGCGTCGCGGTCGGCGCCCATCCGGGCTTCCCGGACCTCTGGGGTTTCGGCCGACGCCGGATGCCGTTCAGCGCCCCCGAGATCGAGCGCCTCGTCGCCTACCAAGTCGGCGCCGCGCAGGCGCTCGCCGCCTATGCCGGCCACCGCATCACCTACGTGAAGGCTCACGGGGCGCTGGCCAACGTCGCCGCCGAGGAGCGGCCGGTGGCCGACGCCATCGCCCGCGCGGTCCGCGCGGTGGACCGCGATCTGGCGCTGCTGGCCATCGCGCTCACCGCGCAGGTGCAGGCGGCCGAGGCCTGCGGCCTCGAGGTTCACCAGGAGATCTTCGCAGACCGTGGCTACACCGAAGCCGGGCTCCTGATGCCGCGCAGCCAGCCGGGTGCCCTGATCACCGATGCCGGCGAGGCTGCGGATCGGGTCCTGCGCATGGTCGAGACAGGGGCGATCCTGACGGCGGGGGGCACGGCGCTGCCAACGCCGATCCGCTCCATCTGCGTGCATGGGGACTCGTCCCACGCGGTCGCCACGGCCCGCGCGGTCCGGACCCGGCTCGAAGGCGCGGGCGTCGCGCTGGCGCCGTTCCGGCCGTGAGCGGCGGGGCCGACGAACCCCGGCTCCTCGACGCCGGCGAAGCCGCACTCGTGGTCGAGTTCGGCACCACCGTCGATCCCGCGATCAGCGATCGGGTTCTCGCGCTGGACGATGCCCTCGGCGGAGATCCGCCGCGGGGCCTGCGGGAGCGTGTTCCGACCTACCGCTCGCTGATGCTGCACTACGATCCCCTGGTGCTCGACCGCGAGGCGCTCGTCGCCCGGGTGCGGTCCCTGACGGCGGGCGCCGCCCGCGCGGCCACGCCCACCGTATGGACGCTGCCCTGTTGCTACGACGCCCCGCACGGGGAGGACATCGCCCAGGTGGCCGAGCGCTCCGGCCTGACACCGGACGCGGTGGTCTCGACCCATGCCGGGGTGACCTACCGGGTCTACATGTACGGCTTCGCCCCGGGTTTCGCGTATCTCGGCGGCCTGCCGGAGGTCCTGGCGGTCCCGCGCCGGGCCAGCCCACGGCCGCCCCACCCGAGGAACGCCGTCATGATCGGCGGCGGTCTCGCGGCGGTCGCCACCGTGCCGATGCCGACCGGCTGGTACGTGATCGGCGCCACGCCGGCGCGTCTCTACGCGCCGGAGCGCGACCCGAGCTTCTTCGTCGGCGCGGGCGACCTGCTCCGCTTCGAGCCCGTGGACGCCGCAGCCTTCGACGCGCTGTCGGCCCGCGAGGCGGCGGGCGAGCCGGTCGCCCGCCGCGGGGAGGCCCGCTGATGGGTGCGCTCGTGATCGAGGCCGCGGGCCCCGGCGTGACCCTCCAGGATGGCGGCCGTCACGGCTACCTGCGCTACGGCATCACGGCCGCCGGGCCGATGGATCCGCTGATGCACGCCACCGCCAACCGCGCGGCCGGCAATCCCCTCGATGCCATCGCCATCGAGATCTCCACCGGCGGCGTGACGGTCGCCGCCGAGGACGGCCCGCTCGGGATCGCGCTGGTCGCCCCCGGCTTCCGGATCGCCCTCGACGGCGCGACGCTGCCCGGCGCCGTCGCGCTGACGCTGGCCCCCGGACAAACGCTCGCCGTGCGGGCGGGCGATGCGGGATCGTGGGGCTATCTCGCGGTCTGCGGCCGGCTCGACGTGACCCCGGTCCTCGGCTCCACCGCCACCCATACCCGCTCGGCGCTCGGCGGCCTCGACGGTCGCGGCCTCGCCGCCGGGGATCGCCTGCCGGTGGCCGATGATCGGCCGGCCGACGGGGCGCCGCACAGGCTCGTCATCCCCTGGCTTCAGCGGGACGCGCGACCGATCCGTGTCGTGCTCGGCCCGCAGGACGATTATTTCGCGCCCGACCAGATCGCGGCCTTCCTCGATGGGCCTTGGACCGTCTCGCCGCGGGGCGACCGCATGGCGTGCTTCCTGGACGGGACCCCGCTGGCGCACGCCCGCGGCCACGACATCGTTTCCGACGGCGTCGCCATGGGGGCGATCCAGGTGCCGGGGAACGGCCTGCCGATCGTGCTGATGGCGGACCGGCAATCCACCGGCGGCTACCCGAAGATCGCCACCGTGATCGGCGCCGATCTGGGACGCCTTGCTCAGGTTCGGGGCGGGACGCACCTGCGCTTCCGAAGCGTCACCGTCGCCGAGGCGGTCGACGCCCGCCGTGCCGAGCGCGACGCGCTTCGCGAGCCCGTAGCCCGCGAGCCGGTGGTGCGCACCGATTTCGCGTCGGACTTCCTGCTCGGGCTCAACCTCGTCGGCGGCGTGACGGACGCTCATGCCTGGCCGTCCGAATCCGCGCCCGGGGCGCCTCCGCAAGACCGCGCCGGCGGGTAAGATGCGCGTCAGGCCGGGGATCCCGGCCGCCCCTTCGCACGAGAACAGGAAGGCCTTCACGCATGGCTCACGCCGTCACCGCCCCGGGCACGCCGCCCGTGCGCAGCAACGAGCCCCTGAACGCCGACAGCGTGCGCCGGGCGCGCGTCGATCTCGCCGCCTGCCTGCGCTGGGCCGCCCGCCACGGCCTGGAGGAAGGCATCTGCAATCACTTCTCGGCGGTGCTGCCCGAGCGGCCGGACCTGTTCCTGGTCAATCCCTACGGCCTCGCCTTCGCCGAGGTGACGGCGTCGAGCCTGCTGCTCTGCGACTTCCACGGCAACGTCGTGGAGGGCGACGGCCAGCCCGAGGCCACCGCCTTCCACATTCACGCCGAGCTGCACCGGTTGAAGCCCCGGGCCCGGGCCGCCTTCCACACGCATATGCCCTACGCGACGGCGCTCGCCATGCTGGAGGGGCAACCTCTGATGTGGGCGGGCCAGACCGCGCTCCGCTTCTACGGGCGCATTGCGGTGGACGAGGACTACAACGGTCTGGCCCTGGACGCGCAGGAAGGCCAACGGATCGCCAGCGCCGCCGGCGAGGCCGACGTGGTGTTCCTGAAGAACCACGGCGTGATGGTGCTGGGCGAGACCATCGCGGAGGCCTGGGACGACCTCTACTACCTGGAGCGGGCCGCGCAGGCGCAGGTGCTCGCCTTCAGCACCGGCCGGACCCTCAAGGTCGTGCCCGAGGCGATCGTGAAGCGCGTGGCGGCCCAGGAGGCCGCCGGGCGCGCCGAGAGCGCGCGGCTGCACCTGGAGAGCGTCAAGCGCGTCCTCGCCCGGGACGAGCCGGCCTTCCTGGCCTGATCGCCGAGTTCAAGGCGTCGCCCGAATCCGCTCCAGCACGGGGGCGTCGGCGTAGCCGTCCGCCGGCAGGCCGACCGAGACCTGGAAGGCCCGGAGTGCCGCCCGGGTCTTCGGCCCGATCTTGCCGTCCACGATCCCGGGGGCGAAGCCGCGCTCGGCGAGACGGTTCTGCAGGTCGCGCCGCTCGTCCGAGGTCAGCGGCCGGTCGCCCCGCGGCCAGTCGCGCGCGAAGCCCGGGTCGCCGCGCAGGCGGTCCGACAGATGCGCCACCGTGAGTGCGTAGGCCAAGGCCGTGTTGTAGCGCAGGATCACCGCGAAGTTCGGCCTGAGCAGGAAGGCCGGGCCCCGGATGCCGGCGGGCAGGATCAGGGTCGCCTCCGCGGCTCCGTCCGTCCACGCGCGATCGGCGACCGGACGGACCCCCAGCGCCCGCCACGCGTCGAGGCTGCGGGAGGTGGTCTCGTCGGCCAGGGCGGCGTCGAAGCCCGGGGGCAGGTTCACCTCCGAACCCCAACCCTCATCCGGGCGCCAGCCGTGGGCGCGCAGGTAATTCGCCGTCGAGGCGAGTGCGTCGGGGACCGAAGTCCAGATATCGCGCCGGCCGTCACCGTCGAAATCGACGGCGAAGCGCTGGTAGACCGTCGGCATGAACTGGGTGTGGCCCATGGCGCCGGCCCAGGATCCGGTGAGACCACCGGGCATCCGGTCCAGCGGCGCCGCATTCCATGCCAGGATCTGGAGGGCGGAGGTCAGCTCGTCGCGCCAGTAGCCGGATCGGGCGGGATCGCCGCAGGCGAGCGTCGCGAGCGAGCGCACGACCGGCTTCACCACCGCCGGATTGTCGAGCACGGCGCCGTAGCTCGACTCGACGCCCCAGAAGGCCACGAGGATGTGCCGGTCGACGCCGTACTGGGCCTCGATGGCCGCCAGGTTGTCGGCGTGCTCGGCCAGCTTACGCTGGCCAGCCTCGATGCGGGCCGGGGTGACGCTGGCCTCGATATAGTCCCAGATCGGCCGGACGAACTCGCCCTGGCTCCCTGTCGCGGCGATCACCTCCGGATCCGGCGTGAGGCCGGCGAGCTGCGCCTCCGCGACGCCCGTCGGCACCGCCCGCGCCTGCGCGGTGGCGACGAGGTCGGCGCGGCAGGTCTCGAAGGGCGGAGCGGCCTCCGGAGCCGCTTGCGCCACCGCGGGCGCGAGGCCGCAGACGATTGCGGCCGCGCGGACCGCCTGGGACATGCGCGCCGTGATGCTCATCGCGGGCTCCGGTGGTCGAGATCGAGCGGGGCGCGGGATTCGGGCCGGCCGTGCCGAGCGCCTTCTAGGGGCAGATCGATCGCGTGTCGCCTCCGGGGCGGGGCGGCCTGATCACGAGCCTCTCGGCGGCGCTCCCAATCTTCGCGTCGCCCCGCTCCGGCGACGGATCATACGTCGCGCCCTACATCCCCCGCGATACCGCGAGGGAGCCCGATCGCGTGACCCGCATTGCCCTCGCCGGAAGCCTGGTGGCGATGGTCGCGGCCGGACCGGCCTGCGCCCTCGAAGTCACCCGCAGCCGCGATCTTCCCGCGCCGCCCGCCGCCGTGTGGGCGCTCATCGGCGACTTCTGCGCGATCCAGTTCTGGCATCCGCAGGTCGCGCGCTGCATCCTGTCGGCCGACGATGACGACGACGGCATCCGCGCGCAGATCCGCGGCCTCGTCGTGAAGGGCGGCCTCGGCACCGTCGTCGAGGTGGAGACCGCCCGGGACGAGGCCGGCATGAGCTACAGCTACAGCTTCATCCAGGGTCCGCTGCCCGTGCGCGCCTACAATGCGACCCTCGCGGTCCGGCCGAACGGGCCCGGATCCACGGTGGTCTGGAGCGCGACCTTCGACGCCGAGGGCATGAGCGACGCCGATGCCGTCGCCGACATCGCGGGCGTCTTCGACGCGGGACTGGCCGGGATCGCCCGCGAGGCAGCCAGATAACGGGTGGCCGAGTCTCCGGCGCCCGCTGAAAATGCACTCGTCCGGCACTGCCCCCCTCGCCGCGGACGGTCCCGGGCCCGATGTGAGCGGCGTCGGCGTGCAATCGCCCGCCGATCCCGGAGTCAGCCTCAGGAGCCCGAGACCCTCATGCGCCGACACCGCCATGCCAAGATCGTCGCCACCGTTGGACCCGCCAGCTCGACGCCGGAGCAGCTGCATGCCCTGTTCCTCGCCGGGGTCGACACCTTCCGGCTGAATTTCAGCCACGGCGTCCAGGCCGACCACGCCAAGGTCCACGCCGCGATCCGCAACCTCGAGAAGGAGGTCGGCCGGCCGATCGGCATCCTTCAGGACCTGCAGGGACCGAAGATCCGGATCGGCACGCTGCAGGGCGGACGCCTGGACCTCCAGGCCGGCGAAATGGTGCGCTTCGTCCTGGAAGGCGACGAGGGCGACAAGCAGGCGATCCCGCTGCATCATCCGGAGATCTTCGACGCCGTGGTTCCCGGCCAGGAGCTCCTGATCGACGACGGCCGGGTGCGGGTGCGGGTCACCGGCCCGGAGCGGACCGCCATCACCGCCGAGGTGGTCACCGGCGGCCCGATCTCGAACCGCAAGGGCGTGAACCTGCCGGGCACGTTGCTGGATCTCTCGCCGCTGACCGAGAAGGACCGTGCCGACCTCGCCTTCGGCCTCGACCTGGGGGTCGACTGGGTGGCCCTGTCCTTCGTTCAGAAGCCCTCCGACGTCATCGAGGCGCGCGGCCTCATCGGCGAGCGCGCCGGCATCATGTCGAAGATCGAGAAGCCGCAGGCGCTGGAGCGGATCGACGACATCATCCAGCTCTCCGACGCCGTGATGGTGGCCCGCGGGGATCTCGGCGTCGAGATCCCGCACGAGGACGTCCCGGGGCGGCAGAAGGAGCTGATCCGCGCCTGTCGGCGCGCCGTGAAGCCGGTGGTGGTGGCCACCCAGATGCTCGACTCCATGGTGAACGCCCCGGCGCCGACCCGGGCCGAGGCCTCGGACGTCGCCACCGCCATCTATGACGGCGCCGATGCCGTGATGCTCTCGGCGGAATCGGCCACGGGCCGCTACCCGGTGGAGGCCGTGGCCATGATGGACCGGATCATCCGGAGCGTGGAGGGGCACAAGCTCTACCACTCCATCGTGGCCGCCCTTGAGCCCGGCGAGGAGGAGACCCCACCCCACGCGGTGGCGACCGCCACGGCCGATCTCGCCGAGGCTGTGCATGCCGCCGCGATCGTCGCCTACACGGCCAGCGGGACGACGGCGGCCCGGGTCGCGCGCAAGCGCCCGGCTTCCCCGATCCTGGCGCTCACCCCGAACATCGGGACCTCACGCCGGCTCAGCCTGCTCTGGGGGGCGCACAGCGTCCTGACGGAGGATGTCGACAGCTACGAGGAGATGACCTCGAAGGCCTGCCACCACGCACAGGACGAGGGCTTCGCGAAGCCCCACGACATCATCGTGGTCGCCGCCGGGATCCCGTTCCACACCGCCGGCAACACCAACAACATCCGGCTCATGCAGGTCTGAGGCGGTCGCGGGTCGCGGGTCGGTTGGAACGCGGCCCGCGCCTCACCCGTTGAACCGAAAGCTGCGCCGTTGTGGCGTTCTACCGGAGGGCCGACCCATGAACCTGATCGGACGCATCGTCACCAAGCTCCTCGGCAACGAGAACCGCCCCGTCGATCGCGACGACCGGAACGCCAGCTCGGCGACGCCGATCGGCCGCCTCGTCACGAAGATCCTGGGCAAGTAACCGTCACGGTCGCCGCGCCCACCCCAGGGCGCGGCGCCAGTCCGAGGAGCCCGGCGCCCGAGCGCGCCGATCAGCGACCGGTTTCCCAGACGCGCCCTCATCCTGAGGCGCCGAAGCGGAGCGGAGGCCTCGAAGGAGCCCTCCCGCTAGCACCGCGATCCCTGGAGCTCTCCTTCGAGGCCCGCTGAGGCGGGCACCTCAGGATGAGGACGTGGGATGGGATATCGCGCCGTACAGGCGCTCAGTTCGCCACCGCGCTCGCGGTCTCCTTCAGCGTCGGCGCCGCCGGGACCGTGTGCTGCCAGAACGTGCCGGTCCGGCCCTTCTCCAGACCCTCCTCGTACAAGGCCCGCATGTAGGCGGTGTCGAATCCCTTGGAGGCCGGTACCTTCGGGCCGCCCTCATCGATGTAGGTGAGATTGAATCCAATCCCGTTGTTGCGCGCCAGGGCGTAGGTCGCCGTGAGCGTCGCCCGCGAGCGGGCCCGGCTGGCCGTGGTGAAGGAGCGCTCCACGATGGAGAGGGTGTTGTCCTTCGTGACCTCGAAATCGGGCTCCAGGCGCCCGTTGATCACCACGTAGATCTCGGCCTTGCCACCCGTGCGGATGCGGCGGTCGCGCAGGAGCAGGGTCTGTGGGAGGGTGAAGACCGGCGTCACCACCGAGCCGTCGACGTGCATCTCCTGGAAGCGCGCGTCGCCGGCCGAGACGTCGATGAATTGCGGCGGGAAGACCGCCGGGATGCTGGCGGAGGCGGCCAGCACGTCGCGGAACAGCTCCCGGGTGTTGGGCGCGCCGCTCGCCGCGATGGCACCCATGTTCCAGATCACCGCGCGCTGGGAATCCAGGTTGGTGGTCACCACGAGCAGGCGCCGGCCCTTGGCGTGCTCCTCGGCCACCGCCCGGATCAGGTCCGGGGTGACGTAGCGGTCGATCAGGTTGCGCAGGCGCCCGTCGCCGAACAGGCCGGACCCGAACAGCACGTTCGCGATGTTCGGCGAGGCCACCAGTTCGCCGGCGACGCCGCTGGTGTAGAACTCGGTGAGGTACGCGTCGTAGGCGGAGCCCAGGAACGCGAAGGGCGCGATCAGCGCGCCTGTCGAGACACCCGACACCAGGGTGAATTCGGGGCGCTTGCCCGAGGCCGTCCAGCCGTTGAGCACGCCCGCCCCGTACGCGCCGTCGCCGCCGCCGCCGGAGAGCGCCAGATAGGAAAAGCCCGAAGATCGGCGTTGCGGGTTGGCCGCCAGCTCCGCGATCGTCTCCACAGACGCGTCCGCGAAGACCCGGGCGCCGGGAATGCCCGGCACGGTGGCGAAGGTCGCCTGCTCGGCCGTGTAGGGTGCGCGCGGAACGCTTCCGCAGGCCGCGACCTGACCCGCCAGCCCGAGCACGGCCAGCGCGCGCAGGCCCATCTGACGGAAACCCATCGTCCTCACCCCGATCCGTGGTCCGCGACCACTGTGCCATACGGAACGAGCTTGGCCGTATCGCCCGTTCCCGCTTTGCCGGCAACGGGGCGCGATATGGCCGCGCTGTTGCGCTGCGGTCACGATCCCATCGGATCACGGCGCGAGCGAGGCCGTTGCGGAATGCGGGTCGGCGCCGGGCCGCAGCCTTTGCCGGTGGACAGGGGAGGCTGTGCCCCCCCGGCCGCCCTTGCAACGCTCGGGAACGCCGCGCTAGGGTTCCCCGTGGCTCGACGGACAGGGTGTCGCACGCGGTGCGGCAGCCTTGGCGCGGGTACGCAGTCTGCATGGCAGCTTGGCCAGCCGGATGATGGGTCGTTCGGCCCACGGGGCGGACGGCAGACCCGGGCGGCACCGGAGCCGCAGGGGGCGGAGGGGGAATATGGAACCGGGCCTGGGCTGGACGGATGATCGCGTCGCACTCTTGCGGCGGCTGTGGGAGGATGGGCAGAGCGCCAGCAAGATCGCTGCGCAGCTCGGCGGCGTGACCCGTAATGCCGTGATCGGCAAGGTGCACCGGCTCGGCCTCGCCGGCCGCGCCCGGGGTGGCGAGGAGATCCAGGCCGCTGCGCCGCCGTCGAAGACCGTGGAGATCGAGACCGCCATCGCGGTGGTCGAGACGCAGGCGCCCGAGCCTGTGGCGATCCTCTCGCATCGGCCCGCGCCCGAATTCCCGGCGCCCGCCCCGGCTCCGGAGCCGGTCGCCCTGGCGGTGTCTCAGCGGGTCACCATCATGGACCTGCGCGAATCGATGTGCCGGTGGCCGCTCGGCGACCCGACCACGCCGGAGTTCCGGTTCTGCGGCGCCCGCTCGATCACCGGGCTGCCCTACTGCACCCACCACGCCGAGATCGCCTACCAGCCGGCCACGGAACGGAAGCGGGACCGCCGCGTCGCGTCGTTCCGCTGACGGAAATGCTCAGCGCGGGACGGTCCGGCCGTCCCGCATGAAGCGCAACGTCGCCGGATTGATGGCGGTCTCGGGCACGATCCCGGCCAGATTTCTGGGGGCGGTCGCGCCGAGATCGGCCTGAGCGATCGCCCGGACGAGCCGGTGGGCCGTCCCGTCATCGAGGGCCGGCCGCGCCAGCACGAAACTCCAAGAGCCCACGGTCTCGATCGGCGTGTCCTGTCCCGGGAAGCTGCCGGCCGGAACGGTGAGCCGCCGCATTGCGCTTCCCGGCTGTGCCAGTTGCGCGATGCCCGCCGCCGACGGGCCGAAGAAGCGCGCGCCGCCGGGCTCGCGGGCCAGGGCCAGGAAGCCCGGCCAGTCGAGACCGCCCCCCCAGAGCGCGTCCGCCCGCCCCTCGCGAACCAGGGACGGCCCATCACCGGCACGATCGACCAGGACCGGCTGGATGTCCCGCTCCGGATCGAGCCCGGAGGCCCGCAGCGCGTCGCGGCCCATCACGGTGAGCCCCGAATTATGGGTGCCCAGCACCACCGTGCGCCCTCGCAGGTCGTCCACCGACCGGATCGGGCTGCCGGCCGGGACTGCGAACAGGCCCGGGGTCGCGTACATAGGCGCCAGGACGGTGAGCCCGCCGCCCTCGGCCAAGGCCGGATAGGCGTACGCACCCTGGACCAGGGCCAGGTCGACGCGGCCGGACCGCAGCAGACCGATATTCTCGGCCGAGCCGCCCGTGGCGCGGGTCTCCAGCGCCAACGTCGGATCGGCCGCGTGAACCGCCGTCACGAAGCTCTCCCCGAAGGCCGGGAAGCCGCCTCCGGGCGTCGCGGTCGCCAGGATCAGGCGCACCGGCTCTGCCGCACGCGCCTGGTCCACAATGATGAGCCCGAAGGCCGCCAGCACAGCCGCCCGCCGGGTCCAGGTCGCGGCACTGCCGGCCAGTTCGAGGGTCGCCATTATCGCTCGCTCCGCCGCGGAACGGATGCATGCCGACATCCGGAAGAGAAAGTTCTTCTATCAGGCTGGCGTTTGCCGACAACGCCATTCCACCCCAGGTCGTGCCGTCGCGAAAACCGGAAAGAACTTTCGGTAAGGGCACTTAGCCCGATTGCTCCGGAGACGCCAACGCGATATCGCAGCCTCCCGTCGGGCCGCGACACGCGCGACCCGGCGGATCCGACAGCAGTCCAACGCTTACACGAGCAGGAGCTCCGCGATGGCCGACACCCTCAACGCGCCGGCGAAGGTCGGCCACGGCCGTGTCTACGGCTCGATCACCGAGACGATCGGCAACACCCCGCTGGTGCGCCTGAACCGCCTTCCCAAGGAGCACGGCGTCGATGCCGAGATCCTGCTGAAGCTCGAGTTCTTCAACCCGATCGCCAGCGTGAAAGACCGCATCGGCGTCAACATGATCGACGCGCTTGAGGCGTCCGGCAAGCTGCAGCCCGGCGGCACGCTGGTCGAGCCGACCTCGGGCAACACCGGCATCGCGCTGGCGTTCACGGCGGCGGCCCGGGGCTACCGGCTGATCCTGGTGATGCCGGAGACCATGTCGCTGGAGCGGCGCAAGATGCTGGCCTTCCTGGGTGCCGAGCTGGCGCTCACCCCCGGAGCACAGGGCATGAAGGGTGCGATCGCCAAGGCCGAGGAACTCCTGAAGGAGATCCCCGGCTCGGTCATGCCGCAGCAATTCTCGAATCCGGCCAACCCCGAGATCCACCGGAAGACCACCGCCGAGGAGATCTGGAGCGACACGGGCGGCCAGCTCGACGCCTTCGTGGCTGGCGTCGGCACCGGCGGCACCGTGACCGGCGTCGGGGAGGTGCTGAAGCCGCGCCTGCCGAATCTGAAGGTGTTCGCGGTAGAGCCGGAGGATTCGCCGGTGATCTCCGGCGGTCAGCCCGGCCCGCACAAGATCCAGGGCATCGGCGCAGGCTTCATCCCGGACAACCTCCACACCACCATCCTGGACGGCGTGCTGAAGGTGTCCAACCAGACCGCCTTCGATACCGCCCGGGCGCTGGCCCGGCTGGAGGGCATCCCGGGTGGCATCTCGACGGGCGGCAACGTCGCCGCGGCGCTTGAGCTGGCCAAGCGGCCGGAGTTCCAGGGCAAGCGGATCGTCACCGTCGCCTGCTCCTTCGCCGAGCGCTACATCTCGTCGGCCCTGTTCGAGGGGATCGGCTGAGCGGGATCCGCATAGGACCAGCCGTCCTCGCTCCGGATCGAACGGAGTAGGGGTACGGTTTCGCTCCCAGAGAGGCCGCGCCATCCGGTGCGGCCTTACTTATGTCCGCGATACTTTCCGATTATCGACCAGGTCTCAGAAATAACAAAATGCCAATTTGATAGATGAACATCGATTTCACGGCGCGATAGACGCAGCGTTGCGGCACCGGTTTACCCGCTTCTGGGTCGAAGATCTTGACGGATCCGCTGGATCTTCGACACTTGTTTCGCTACCGCCGATCGAGCCATCGGTCGGAGAGTCTCACATGCGCCGCTTCCTCGTGATTCTGTGCTGTCTCTGGCCAAAGATCGTGCTGGCGCAGGGATTCGCGGTCCACGATCTGACCGCCCTGGCCGAGGAGGGCCGGACCGCGCTCGGCGACGGCACCACCGCGCAGGCGCAGCCGCTCCAGCTCGTCCTCACCTGCGCGGCCTGCGACAGCGCCCCCGCAGCCGAGATGCAGCTCGGGCGCCTGACGGACGGGACCGAAGGCCGGGTCCGATCCGGCAAGACCACCCTGGCGGCCCTGGAGGCACTCTGCGTCAAGCAGAACCCGGATTGCCGCCTCACCAGCCTGCCGGCCGGCCCGGCGATCGGGTGGATCAGCGTCTACGCCCTCGAACGCGGCGCGGGCGCCACCGCCGTCATCCTGCGCGACGGCGATCTCCTGACGATCGCCGCCAAAGCGGCCACCCGCGGGGCGGCGGCGGATGCGGTGCAGCGGCTCGCCCGGAAGCTCCTGCCCCAAATCGTCGGGCGCTGAGCCCTGGATCGACCGCGATCGATCGACCCAGTCCGCGCAACCCTCCCGCGCTGCCTCCGTTGTCCCGCGAAGACGCAGTGAGGCAAGCCATGACTGGGCAGACAGGACGACCGTCTCTGAAGGCGTTCGACGCGAACGCCGACCGCAACGGCCAGGATCTCGGACAGGATTCACCGCTGGACGTCGGGTTGGCGGCTCGAACGCAGGCCGACCTGCAGCGGGATCCGGCGGGCGACGCCCAGGCGGCGCGGGTCGCCTCCGGTACCCCCGGCTCCGATGCCACGGACGCCACCGAGGCCGAGACGCCGCGCGAGAATCTCGACAAACTGAAAGGCGCGACCGGCCTGAGCCCGGCCGCGAAGGAATCGATCGATCGCGCCACCGCGGCGGTCGGCGAGGACGACGGGAAGCGGTGATGCCCAGGCCAACGAGCGAATCCGGGACCGTCACCCGCAAGCCCGACGACGTGGTCGGCTCGCGCGGGGATGCACCCGCCGGCGGCGGCCGGCAGACCGCCGATCAGGCGGCCATCACTGAAATGGGGTCCAACGGAAGCCCCCGCCCTGAACCCAAGGACGGTTGGGGAAAGGCGGGCGAACCGGGTCGCTCACCACCCGCCGTCGGGGGTTCGTCCGGCGGCCATTCCGACCAGAAGGCGTCGCGCGGCCCGGCCGAGGACGAGAAGGTCGCGGGCGGCCTCTACAGGGCCGAGCGGGAGGATCAGGGATGAGCGAGCGGGATGACACCGGCGCGAAGCCGGACAAGCCGAAGAACGTCGCGCCCGACGCGGTGAAGGACCCGAACGAGAAGACGGAGGGCAAACCCGGCATGGGTCCGCCGGCCGGCGGGACGCAGCGCGACGAGACCGATCCCGGCAGCAGCTGAGCGGGCCGCGCCCGTGAGAGGCGCGCCGCCCGCGCGTTGCGCTCAGACGAGCCGGAACGGGATGGGATCGACGGCGAGCCGCACATCGTCCGGCCGGCAGCCGCTCTCGACGCAGGCGTACCGGATCGCGTCCTGACGGGAGCGGAAGATGCCCCCGGCCCGTCCGCCGGTCGCGACGGCCACCCAATGGCCGTCGCCGTCCTGGCCGACGAGATAGGAAGCCGGGGCCGCGGTAGCGGGCGAGCGGACGGGTTGGAGTGGGTTCAACGCGACGGGCATGGAAGTCACAGGGTTGACGCGGGCCTCTCGGGTCCGCCCGACCGAGCTAAGCCGCCCGGCATAAGGGTTCGATGGGCCCGAGAGCCGACAGGAATAAGGGCCGCATCAGCAACCGGGCCTGAGCGCCCGGTTGCCGGCCGTTCACGTCCGGTGCCGGCCGTTGATAGCTGGAGACAGCGGCCTCAGGCCGCGTTCTCCTTCGAACGCTCAGCGCGTTTGCGGTCGTTCGGGTCGAGGATCGCCTTGCGCAGTCGGATCGACTTCGGCGTCACCTCGACGAGCTCGTCGTCCTGGATCCAGGCCAGCGAGCGCTCCAGGGTCATCCGGATCGGCGGGGTGAGGCGGACGGCCTCGTCCTTCGACGTGGTGCGGATGTTGGTGAGCTTCTTGCCCTTGAGCACGTTCACCTCGAGATCGTTCTCGCGGTTGTGCTCGCCGACGATCATGCCCTGGTACACCTTCCAGCCCGGCTCGATCATCATCGGGCCGCGGTCCTCCAGGTTCCACATGGCGTAGGCCACGGCCTCGCCCTGGTCGTTGGAGATCAGCACGCCGTTGCGCCGGCCCGGCATCTCGCCCTTGTAGGGCTCGTAGGCCTTGAACAGCCGGTTCATGATCGCGGTGCCGCGGGTGTCGGTGAGCAGCTCGCCCTGGTAGCCGATCAGGCCGCGGGTCGGAGCGTGGAAAACGAGGCGCAGGCGGTTGCCGCCCGACGGCCGCATCTCCAGCATCTCGGCCTTCCGCTCGGACATCTTCTGCACGACGACGCCGGAATGCTCCTCGTCGACGTCGATCACGACCTCCTCGATCGGCTCCAGCAGCCCGCCGGCCTCGTCGCGCTCGTACACGACCCGAGGCCGCGACACGGCGATCTCGAAGCCCTCGCGGCGCATGGTCTCGATCAGGATCGAGAGCTGAAGCTCGCCGCGGCCCGAGACGTAGAACGAGTCCTTGTCGGCCGCTTCCTCGATCTTGAGCGTGACATTGCCCTCGGCCTCCTTGAACAGGCGGTCGCGGATCATGCGGCTCGTGACCTTGTCGCCCTCGGTGCCGGCGAGCGGGCTGTCGTTGACGATGAACGACATGGTCACGGTCGGCGGGTCGATCGGCTGCGCCTGGATCGGCGTCTCGACCTGCGGATCGCAGAACGTGTCGGCCACGGTGCCCTTCACGAGGCCGGCGATCGAGACGATGTCGCCCGCCTCGCCCACCTCGATCGGCGCGCGCTCCAGGCCGCGGAAGGCGAGGATCTTCGAGACGCGCCCGGTCTCCACGACCTTGCCGGTCCGGTCGAGCACCTTGATCGACTGGTTCGGCTTCACCGAGCCCGACGCGATGCGGCCGGTGATGATGCGGCCGAGGAACGGGTTGGCCTCCAGCAGGGTGCCGAGCATCCGGAACGGCCCCTCCTCGGTCTTGGCCGGCGGCACATGCTTGAGCACGAGGTCGAACAGCGGCTCCAGACCCACCGACGGGTCGGCCTCCGGGCTCTCGGCCATCCAGCCGTTACGGCCCGAGCCGTAGAGGATCGGGAAGTCGAGCTGCTCGTCGGTGGCGTCGAGGGCGGCGAACAGGTCGAAGACCTCGTTGACGACTTCGTTGATGCGCGCGTCCGGCCGGTCGACCTTGTTGATCGCCACGATCGGACGCAGGCCGATCTTCAGCGCCTTGCCGACCACGAACTTGGTCTGCGGCATCGGCCCCTCGGCGGCATCCACCAGCACGATCACGCCGTCGACCATCGACAGGATGCGCTCGACCTCGCCGCCGAAATCGGCGTGGCCGGGGGTGTCGACGATGTTGACACGGGTGTCCTTCCAGACGACCGAGGTCGCCTTGGCGAGGATCGTGATGCCGCGCTCCTTCTCGAGGTCGTTCGAGTCCATCGCCCGCTCCTCGACCCGCTGGTTCTCGCGGAAGGTGCCGGATTGGGCCAGCAGCTTGTCGACGAGGGTCGTCTTGCCGTGGTCGACGTGAGCGATGATGGCGATGTTGCGCAGATTCATGGCTGCCCGAAACGGGTTGTGCCGGCTCCCTGGCGGCCGCGCGGCGCGGCCGTCCGCGCCGGTTCAGGTACGGAGTCGTGGTGGTTGCGTCGCAATATAAGGACGCGCGTCTCGGAGCAAGGCCGGCACACGCATGACGGATGCATCTCTCCGGGATGATCGCGTCTGCGGGAGGGCCGCCGGCCGGCGGCGGCACGGCGCTGTGCAGAGCAGCCCTGCATGCCCTTCGGACGGCCGCCGACGCGCTATATGACGGTGCGATGAACCCGTCGGTCGTCCTTGGGAGCCCGGCAGCCGGCGGAACTTACTGGGCGTGAACGGATACCGTCTTGATCGTATGTTCGCGGGATCGCGCACCGATTCGGCACTGCTCACGCCAGGACGGGCTTTCACCGGAAGGACACGATGCGCGCGCTTGAGCCGCGGCTCTTCCCGTATATTTGGCGCTACTCCAAGGGCGACCAGCTCAAGATCTGCGCCGTGGTCCTGGCCTCGCTGCCGTTCTACTTCGCCTCGCTCGACCTGCCGAAGCGCATCGTCAACGACGCGATCACCGGCAAGGCCTTCGCCCACGGCGAGGCGACGGCCTCGTTCCTCGACATCACCGTCCATTGGCCGGACGCCCTCGGCGGCGGAGCGACCCGGCTGTTCGAGGGGTTCCAGCTCGACCGGTTCGAGCTTCTGCTCGGGCTCTCAACCCTCTTCCTGGCGCTGGTGCTGATCAACGGCGCGTTCAAGTTCTGGATCAACCTGCAGAAGGGCATCCTCGGCGAGCGGATGCTGCGCCGGCTGCGCTTCCAGCTCTTCTCCCTGATGCTGCGGTTCTCGCCGGAGGCCCAGCGGGAGGTGAAATCCTCCGAGACGGCGACGATCATCCGCGACGAGGTCGAGCCGATCGGCTCCTTCATCGGCGACGCGATCGTGGTGCCGGTGTTCCTCGGCACCCAGGCCGCCACGGCCCTCGCCTTCATCATGATGCAGAACCTGTGGCTCGGCCTTGCGGCGGGCGGCATGGTCGGCGTTCAGATGACCGTGATCCCGCGGCTGCGCCGCGAGATCATCCGCCTCAGCCGGAAGCGGCAGATCGCCTCGCGCAACCTCGCCGGCCGTGTCGCCGAGGTGCTCGACGGGCTGCCGGCGGTCCTGCTCAACGATACCGGGCGCTGGGAACGGGCGGAGATCGGCGGCCGGCTCTACAGCCTCTACGACCTGCGCCTGCGGATCTATCGCCGCAAGTTCGCGGTCAAATACCTCAACAACCTGCTCGCGCAGGTCACGCCGTTCCTGTTCTACGCGATCGGCGGCGTCTTCGCCCTCAAGGGTCAGCTCGATATCGGCCAGCTGGTCGCCGTCCTCGCCGCCTATCGCGACCTGCCGCCACCGCTGAAGGAGCTGATCGACTGGGATCAGCAGCGCCTCGACGTCGAGGTGAAGTACGAGACCGTGGCGGCGCATTTCGGCCCGCAGCGCCTGCGCCCGGCCGAGCCCGAGACGGAGGCGCCGCCGCCGCTCCTGGGGACGCCGCTGCGCTTCGAGGGGCTGGCCCTGCGCGACCCGCAGGGCGGCGCTCCGGTGGAGGTCGGGGACGCCGAGGTGCCCCTGCCGACCCGCCTCGCACTGGTCCCGTCCGGCTCCGTCGCGCAGGAATTCACGCGCGTCCTCGCGGGCCTGCAGACGGCGCCGAACGGAGCGATCCGGATCGGCGATCACGACCTGGCCACCCTGCCGCGGCCAGCCCACGCGCGCCGCATCGCCTATGCGGGGGTCGAGCCGGTGCTGTTCCCCGGGACGGTGCGCGACAACATCCTGTACGGACTGCGGATCTGTCCGCTGCGGACCGGCCATCTCGACCTGAGCCGGGCGCAGATCAACGAGGCGGTGAAGACCGGCAACCCGTGCGACACGGTCGACGATCCCTGGATCGACTATCGGCAGCTCGGCGTCCGGGATGCGGAGGAGCTCGACGAGCGGCTCGTCGGCCTGTTGAGCCGGCTCGATCTCGGCGACGACCTGTACCGGTTCGGCCTCGGCGCCCTCAGCTCGGTCGCGCACGATACGCCGGTGGGCCAGCGCATGATCGCGGCCCGGGAGCACCTGCGCGAGCACTTCGCCCAGAAGGGCCTCGCCGACCTCGTCATTCCGTTCGCCCGCGGCCGCTACAACGATCAGGCGACGGTGGCGGAGAACCTGCTGTTCGGCGTGCCGCGCGATCCGACGCTGACGGATCCGCGGCGTCTGGCGGGCACCGCCCTCTTCCGCGAGGCGCTGGAGAAGGTCCAGCTCCTCGAAGCGCTGGACCGGATGGGTGTCGCCATCGCCAGCAACCTGAAGGACATTTTCGCCGACGTGCCGCCCGGCCATCCGCTGTTCCGGCGCTTCTCGCTGATCACGCCGGACGCGTTGCCGGACTACCTGCTCCGGCTGTCCCGCCTGCCCGCGGAGGGTCGCCTCAGCGACGACGACAGCGTGGCCTTCCTGGCCCTGGCCCTGGCCTATGTCGAGCCGCGGATGCGCTTCGGCCTCCTCGACGAGGATCTCGCCACGCGCATCGTCGGGGCGCGGGCCGTCGTGCAGGGGCGGATGCACGGCCAGGACGGGTGCGACATCGAATCCTACGATCCCACCCGGATCAACCCGCGCAGCACCGTGCTCGACAACCTCCTGTTCGGCCGCATCGACACGGCCCGGATGCACGGCGAGACGCTGATCCAGCGGGAAGCGCGGGCGGTGTTCCGGGAGTTCGATCTGGAGGGGCCGATCCAGCGGCGCGGGCTGGAGAAGGCGGTCGGCAACCGGGGGCAGCTGCTTGCGGAGCGCGTCCGCGTGCGGATCGGCCTCGCCCGCGCGATCTTACGGGACCCGGAAATTCTGGTCGTCGACCGCGTGGACGAGCACCTCGATGGCGGCGTCGACACGCTGCTCGATGTCGCGGGCGCCACCCTTCCCAGGGCGAGCCTCGTGGCGAGCCTCTCGGCGGAGGCGGACCCTGCACGGTTCCCCGCGCGGCTGCCGCTCCGGAGCAGCGAGGCGCGGCTGCGCTCCGCGGCCGAGTGATCGCATCGGGACACGGGCGCGGCGGTTTACAGCCTCCCCGTCTCCGGTCCAGGGTACCGTATGCCCACGCTGTCGGACGCGATCGAGAACCCGGCCCGGACGACCGGGAGCCTCGCCGGCCTGCCCCGCGTGGTGCCGCCCCGCCGCGCGCCGCCGGAGCGCGAGCTGCCGATCCCCGCCTACCTGCGCTCGATCCGCGACAACAGCCTGGCGGGCTTCCCCCGGCGCGCCTTCGAGGAGCCGGTGACCCGCCGCGGCCTCCTCGGGCGGTCGAGCTATGTCCTGAACGATCCGGAAGCGATCCGACGCGTGCTGGTGGAGAACCAGACGAATTACGCGCGCACCACCGGGACGATCCGCATCCTGCGCCCGATCCTGGGCGACGGGCTCCTGATCAGCGAGGGATCGGCGTGGCGTCATCAACGCCGGACCCTGGCGCCGGCCTTCACGCCGCGGGCGATCGACGGGCTGGTGCCGCACATCGCCGCCGCCGTCGAGGACGGTCTGAGCGACATCGCCGCCGAAGCCGCGGCGGGTCCGGTCGACCTGTTCACGTCCTTCTACCGGCTCGCCCTGGAGATCGCCGGCCGCGCCATGTTCTCGGTGGGCATGGACGAGCACGGTGCGGAGCTGCGCGCCTTCATCGCCGAGTACGCCGAACGGATGGGCCGGCCCCACCTCCTCGACATCGTGACGCCGCCGGGCTGGCCGGTCCCCCTCGACTGGTCGCGGTCGCGGTTCCGCCGCCGCTGGATCCCGTTCCTCGACCGCATCATCGCGGCGCGCCGCGCCTCGGATCAGCCCCATGCCCGCTCGGGTGACCTGCTGGACCTGCTCGCGGCCGCGCGCAACCCCGACACGGGCGCCGCGTTCACGCCCGACGCGTTGCGCGACCAGGTCGCCACCATGATCCTCGCCGGCCACGAGACCACGGCCGGCACGTTGTTCTGGGCCGCCTACCTGCTGGCACTGGCGCCCGAGATTCAGGAGCGCGTCGCCGCCGAGGCGCGCGACGCCGACCTCGCGGATCCCACCGGCTGCCAGAGCGACGGCCGGCTCCCCCTCGCCCGCGCGGTGATCGACGAGACCCTGCGGCTCTACCCGGCGGCCTTCGTGGTGGTGCGCCGCGCCCTCGGCCCGGACCAAGTGGTCGGTCACGCGGTGAAGAAGAACGACATCGTGATGGTGAGCCCCTGGGTGCTCCATCGCCACAGGCAGCTCTGGTCGGACCCGGACGCGTTCGATCCCGGCCGCTTCCTGCCGGGGGCGGCGCCCCCGCCGCGCTTCGCCTATCTGCCGTTCGGGGCCGGGCCGCGGGTCTGCATCGGCGCGCAATTCGCGCTGAGCGAGGCGGTCCTCACGCTGGCGCGGCTGCTGGCACGGTTCCGCGTGGTCCTGGAGGGGTCCGAGCCAGTCCTGCCGCAGGCCGTCGTCACGACGCAGCCGGACCGGAACGCCCGATTCCGGCTGATCCCGCGAGATCCGGTCAGCCTCTGATCCCCGTGATCGTCGCCGAGATCGCGCGCGGGTCGCGCATCGGCCAGCGGCCGGTCTCGACCTGGGCCAGGAAGTCGTCGAGGAGCCGGTTGTAGGACTCCGGCTCCTCGACCGAGAGGGCGTGGCCGGTATTCGGCACGACCGCAAGCCCGGCGGACGGGATCGCGCGCTTCAGCATCAGGCTGGGGGCGAGGCAGGGCCAATCCTCGTCGCCGGCGACGATCAGGGTCGGCACGGCGAGCCGGCCCAGAGCCTCCGTCAGGTCGTATAGGGAGGGACGCTCCTTCTGAACGCCGGCCTGCGTGTTGGCCGAGCCCAGCGCCGAATGCTCGGCCAGCATCCGCTTGAACTCGGCGTGCCCGCGCGGGTCCTTGGTCTCGAACTGCACCCGGGTCGGCCCGACGGCGTAGCGTTCGGCGAAGGCCGCCATGCCGTCACGCCGCAGCACCTCCGCGGTGGCCTCCGCCTCGGCGCGGAACTGGGCCTGCCGTTCGGGCTCGGCGCCGTAGCCGCAGCCGCCGAGGCAGAGCGACAGGGCGCGGTCGGGGTGGCGCAGTCCGAAATGGAGGGTCGCGAAGGCCCCCATCGAGATTCCCGCGACATGGGCCTTCGGGGCGCCGATATGATCGAGGATGGCGAGGATGTCGTCGGCGGCGCGGGCCTGGGAATAGGCCGAGACGGATTCCGGCACGTCGGAGGGCGGATAGCCCCGCGCGTTGAACGCGACGGCGTGGTAGCGGCGGCCGAAATGGCGGAGCTGCGCCTCGTAGCTGCGGTGATCGCCGGCGAATTCGTGCACGAAGATCAGCGGCGTTCCGCGCCCGCTCGCCTCGTAATGGAGGCGGATCCCATCATCCGTGGTGGCACTCGGCATGGCGGTCCCGGATTGCTTCGAACTGTTGCACGCCACCCCGTCATCCCGGGGCCGCGCAACGGCGCCCGGGATCCAGACCCTCATCGCGTGCCACGAATGGCTCCGCCGGAGGGTCTGGATTCCGGGCTCGCCTTCGGCGACCCGGAATGACGGTGCGGCGATCCTCGCTGACGCCGAAGGTGCTCCCGGCGTTTCGGGTCTAACGTCGTCGAACCTTCGGCGGTTCAGGCCGCAACCGTGCGGCCTGGCAGATGGCGACCGCTTTCAGACAGCAAAGCCGCGCCCGGCTGCCCGGACGCGGCTTACGTCGATCGATGCCGGCGGGAGCGGTCCCGCCCGGCTCAAGCGGCCTTCTTGGACGCCGCCTTCGCACCGCCCTTGTTGGCGGCGACCTCGGCGAGCTTCGCCGCGAGCTTCGCGTCGAGCTTGCCGGCGGCACCGAGCGGAAGCTCGATGTCGAGACCCAGCGTCGAGACGCCCTCGCCACGCTCCAGGGTGACCTTCACCTTGTCGGGCTCGACCGCGACGTGGTTGGCGATCACCGCCAGGATCTCCTCGCGGAGCTGGAGCACGAGGTCGGGGCGACCCGACTCGGCCCGCTCGTGGGCGAGGATCAGCTGCAGACGGTCGCGGGCGACCGAGCCGGAGTTGCGCTTCTGGAAGATGCCCAGGATGCTCATGCCGCCCTCCGCATGAACAGCTTGTCGAGGAACGACTTGCGCTCGACCGGCAGGCTCATCGGGATGTCCTCGCCCTTCAGCCGGCGCGCCGCGTCGGCATAGGCCCGCGCCGGGGCGCAGAGGGGATTGTTGAGGGTCACCGGGCAGCCGAGGTTCGAGGCGCGCAGCACCTCCTGGCTCTCCGGGATGATGGCGAGCAGCGGGATCGACAGGATGTCGAGCACGTCCTCGGTCTTGAGCATGTCGCCGCGGTCGGCCCGGGACGGGTCGTAGCGGGTGAGGATGAGGTGCTTGTCCATCTCCTCGCCCTTCTCCGCCTTGGCGGTCTTGGAATCGAGGAGGCCGATGATCCGGTCGGAGTCGCGCACCGAGGAGACCTCGGGGTTGGTCACGACGACGGCGATGTCGGCGTGGTGCATGGCCAGCTGGGCGCCGCGCTCGATGCCGGCGGGGGAGTCGCAGATGACCCAGTCGAACTTCTCGCGCAGCTCCTCCATGACCCGGGCGACGCCGGCATCGGTGAGCGCGTCCTTGTCGCGGGTCTGCGAGGCCGGCAGCAGGTGCAGGGTCTCGACCCGCTTGTCCTTGATGAGCGCCTGCGGGAGCTTCGCGTCGCCGTTGACCACGTTGATCAGGTCGTAGACGACCCGGCGCTCGGCGCCCATGATCAGGTCGAGGTTGCGCAGGCCGACGTCGAAGTCGACGACGCACACGCTCTGACCACCCTGGGCCAGGGCCGCTCCGAGGGCCGCGGTCGTCGTCGTCTTGCCGACGCCGCCCTTGCCCGATGTGACGACGAGAACCTTTGCCACGCGTCGATCTCCCTTAATCCAGGCTTGCCATTCGGATGTTGCCGCCATCGAGCCAGACCTGAGCGGCCTTGCCGCGCAGGGCCGTGCCCATGTCCTCCGCCGTCCGCACGAGGCGGTCGATCCCCAGCAACTCGGGCTCGAATTTGCGGCAGTAGATTCGTGCGCGCGGGTTGCGCGCGGCTCCGGCGATCGCGCGACCGCGCAGGGCGCCGTAGACGTGGATGGAGCCGCCGGCCAGGATCTCGGCCCCCGAGGACACCGAACCCATCACGGTGACGTCGCCGGTCGGGTTGATGACGCTCTGGCCGGAGCGGACCGAGCCCTCGACGGTGATCGAGGTGACCACATGCGGCTCCGGCTCGGCCGGAATGCTCGGGATCTCGACCGTCTCGGACGGGTGTCCCTTCACCAGAAGCGGCGGCAGGCCTTCCGCCACCGCGTCGGCGCCCTCGATGCCCAGGACCGCGATGCCGCGGGCCTTGAGCTCGTTCATGAGCGTCTCGAGAGTGTCCGGCTCGGGCTTGAGCCGGGCGCAGTCGAGGATCACGGCCCGGCCTTTCAGCAGGGTCGGCGAGCGCTTCAGCGCCGCGTCGAGACCCGCGAGCCACTCGGGAAGCGGCGGTTCGGGGGCGAGGGCCAGGGCCTTGAAGGCCCGTCCGCGCAGGCTGAGCGGCCGGGGCGCGGAAGGAGCCGCCGTCTGGGCGGTCTCCGGGTCGATCGGCTCGGGGAGGGTGTCGCTCATGTCCGCCCGTTAAGAGTCCTTACCGGACCATTGACGGCGGGTATGGTTACCGAAGGGTTAAGTTTCTGATCCGGTCGGCAAATTCTGCCGGGATCCTGGTATCGGGGCGGCGCAGGACGACAGCTCTATGGTCGTCAGCCCGTTCCGGTCGATGCCGTGGCACCACCGACTTTGCGAGCGGAGCGAAGCAATCCAGTGGCGCTTTGCCCATTCTGGGTGGCGCTGCCCTGGGTCACTTCGCGTCGCTCGTGAGTCGTGCGAGACCCGCCACCACAGGCATTCGAACGGGAGCCGCAAAGGCGTCTCCGTGCCGCTGGCGCGGCGCCTTCTCTGCTGGATCCGGATCAGATTTCGCCTCGCTCCACCCGCCCGGTAAGAACCGCCCGAACGATCACCCCCGATCGAACAAGGTCAGCTTGATCGCATCATCCGTGAGCCGCACCTCCGTGGCCTGTCCCCGGAAGGACGGGTCGAGGTCGTCCGCGGCGCGGTAGAGGCCGTCGATCGCCACCAGCTCCGGCTCGAACTTGCGGCACCAGATCCGCGCCGCCGGATTGCCCGCGGCGCCGGCGATCGCGCGGCCGCGCAGCGCGCCGTAGACGTGGATCGAGCCTCCCGCGATCACCTCGGCGCCCGAGGCAACGGCGCCCAGGACGGTCACGTCGCCCTCGAGATGGAGCACCGTCTGGCCCGATCGCACCGGCGCGTCGAGGATCAGCGAGCGGACGGCCTCCTTCGGTTGCGGCTCGGCCGGCGCGGGCTCGCCGGAGACCGCGACCTCGCCGGCCGGGCGTCCGCCCGACAGGGCCGGCGGCAGGCCGTCGCCCAGGAGCGCGGGCGGCGCGCCCTCGATGCCCAGGATGGCGATGTTGCGGGCCGTCAGTTCCACGAGCAGCCCGTCGAGATCCTCGCGGCCGAGCCGGAGGCCCGCGAGGTCGAGGATCACCGGGCGTCCGGCGAAGAAATTGGGCGCTCGCCGGTTGAGGGCGTCGAGGTCGCCCAGCCAGTCCGCCACCGGTGGCACGGGCGCCAGGACGGTGGCCATGAAGGAGCGGCCGCGGAAGCGGATCGGCGGGCGGGCCGGCTCGGATGTCGGCTGAGTCACGGGCGTGTCTTGCTTCGCGCAGGTTGTCCCCGCATCCATGCGGCGCCGCCGCGCCGGGGGCAATCCCGCAACGCCCGGTGTGACGCCTTGGCGGCCCCGCGCACGCGTTTCTGTTGTAGAACGTGGCGCCAGCCGAGCCGGACCGGACCGTTGAGCAGCGCCAGCACGCACGCCGTCAAACCCTTCGTCGTCGACGACCTCACCCGGGCGAACCAGCGCCGGGCGGCCGATCCGCGGGCCTCGGCCTGGGTCTCCGCCAATGCCGGCGCGGGCAAGACCAAGGTGCTCACCGACCGGGTGGTGCGGCTGCTCCTCGACGGCGCCCCGCCCGGCCGGATCCTCTGCCTGACCTTCACCAAGGCGGCGGCCGCCAACATGGCGATCCGCGTGTTCCGCCTGCTCGGGCGCTGGGTGACGCTGGACGACGACGCCCTGGCGGCCGAACTTGCTGAACTCACCGGCGAGCAGGCTGGGCCGGAGCGCCTGCGCATGGCCCGGCGCCTCTTTGCCCGGGCGGTGGAGACGCCGGGCGGCCTCAAGATCGAGACCCTGCACGCCCTGTGCGAGCGGCTGCTCCATATGTTCCCGTTCGAGGCGAACGTCCCGGCCCGATTCGTGGTGCTCGACGAGGCGAAGGCCCGGGAGATCTTCGACATCGAGATGGCCAACGTGCTGGCCGACGCGGTCTCGAACGGCGACACGCCGCTGAGCGCGGCCCTCGCCCGCGTCGCCCCCGAGGCGACGGGCGACACGCTCCGGGCGGCGATCCGCTCCGCGATGCGGGCGCGCAGCCTCATCGGCGATACGGCAGGCCTGGAGCGCGCCTTCGCGCGCCTGCACGGCGCGCTGGGGCTCGCCGCCGAGGAGAGCGCCGAGCGGATCGAGGCGGCGATCCTGGAGGGCGGCCCCGGCCTCGCACCGGAGGATCGGGCCGCCGTGGTCCAGGCCCTGCGCACCGGCAAGGCCAACGACGAGAAGCTCGCCGACGCGCTGGCGGCCGCCGAGGCCGAGCGGGCCCGCTCCGAGGACCAGCCGGACCGGGCGGAGGCGCTTTCGCTCTACCGCGCCGTGTTCTTCACCCTCAAGGACGAGCCCAAGGCCGATTCCAGCCTCGGCACCAAGAGCGTCCCGGCTGCGGTGAAGGACGCCCTGATCGCCGAGCGCGACCGCCTGGACCCTCTCTTCGACCGCCTGCGCGCCGCCCGCGCCCACGCCCGCACCCAGGCCCTGTTCCAGATCGCCGCCGAAATCCACCGCCGGGTCGAGGCGCAGAAGGCGCGGCTCGGCGCCCTCGACTTCGACGACCTGATCCACAAGGCCCTGGACCTGCTCGGCCGGGTCGGCGCCGGCTGGGTCCTGTACAAGCTCGACCGCGGCATCGATCACGTCTTGGTGGACGAGGCGCAGGATACCAACCCCGAGCAATGGGCGATCCTGCGGGCGATCACCCAGGAATTCGCCGCCGGCGAGGGCGCGCGCGCAGGCCATCGCACGCGCTTCGCCGTGGGTGATCCGAAGCAGTCGATCTACGGCTTCCAGGGCGCCGAGCCGCGGGAATTCGCCCTGACGCGGGCTTCCTGGATCGCGGAGTCGCGGGCGGCGGGCCTCACCTTCGAGGACGTGCCGCTCACCCTGTCGTTCCGCTCGACCAGCCTGGTGCTGCGCGCCGTCGATGCCGTGTTCGCCCTCGACGCGCACAACGAGGGCCTGTCCTTCGAGGACACGGTGCGCCGGACCGTCCACGCGAGCGCGCGGCCGGACGTGCCCGGCGCGGTGGAGCTGTGGCCGATCACCGAGCCCGAGCCGGCGGCCGAGCCCGATGCCTGGACGGCACCGGTCGACGCGCCCGAGACCAGCGCCCCCGCGATCGTGACCGCCCGCCGCGTCGCGCAGGCGGTGCGGAGCTGGACCACACGGGGCGACGCGGCAGGCCGGATCTGGCGCCCCGGGGACGTGCTGATCCTGGTCCGCAAGCGCGGCCCGGCCTTCGAGGAGGTGATCCGCGCCCTCAAGAGCCTCGGGGTGCCGGTGGCCGGCCAGGACCGGCTTGAGGTCTCGGCCCATATCGCGGTGGCCGATCTCGTGGCGGCCGGGCGGGCCGGGCTCCTCCCGGCCGACGACCTGACCCTCGCCACGGCGCTCAAGACGCCCCTGGTCGGGTTCACCGACGAGGATCTGGTGCGGATCGCCGCCCGTCGGGACCTGTCGGAGACGCTGGAGGACGCCCTGCACCGCCACGCCGCGGCGGGCGATGCGACGGCGATCCGCGGCCTCGCGGCACTCGCGGGATGGATCGCGCTCGCGGGCCGCCACGGCCCGTTCGGGTTCTACGCCCGGCTCCTCGGCCCGCAGGAGGGCCGCGCCAAGCTGGTCGCGCGGCTCGGCGGCGAGGCGGGCGACGCGATCGACGTCTTCCTCGCCGCCGCCGCGCAGGCCGAATCGGCCGAGGACGCCCCGTCGCTGGGCGGATTCCTGGCCCGCTATGTCGGCGCCGAGGCCGGGCACACGGTCAAGCGCGACCTCGAATCGGGCCGTGACGAGGTTCGGGTCATGACGGTGCACGGCGCCAAGGGCCTGGAAGCGCCGGTGGTGGTGATCCTCGACGGCTGCGAACCGCTCGGCCGAAACGACCCGCCACTGCTGCCGCTGGCGGCGACCGGAGGCGCCCTCCCACCCGTCTGGTCGAGCGGGAAGCTGCAGGATTGCGCGGCCACGGAAACCGCCCGCGCGGCCCTGCTCGCCCAGGCGCGGCAGGAGCACAACCGCCTCCTCTACGTGGCCATGACCCGGGCCGCCGACCGGCTGATCGTCGCGCCCTTCCGCGGGCACGAACGCGAGACCGAGGCGGCATGGTGCCGGATGGTGCGCGCCGGCCTCGAAGCCGTGCTCGGCGCGGGCGAGACGATCGAGCTGTCCTACGGGACGGCCACCGTCTGGCAGGACGGCTCCGAGGCTCGCCGCGCGCCGGAGACACCGAGGCCCGCGGATCCGCCGGCGTCGGAGCCTGACTGGCTGCGCGACCCGGTCCCGGCCGAGCCGCAGGTGCAGGCGCTCAATCCATCCAGCGCTCTCCAGGCGGCGGATGGCGCACGGGTGCCGCCGCCGCGCCTCGCGGATGCCCAGGCGCGGCGCCGCGGTATCCTGATCCACGCCCTTCTCCAGCACCTGCCGCGGGTCGAGCCGGCGCGCCGCGAGGCCGCGGGACTGGCCTTCGTGCAGGCTCGGGCGCCCGGCCTGCCCCGCCCGGCCTTCTACGGGCTCGTGCGATCGGTCCTGCGCATCATCGACGATCCGGACCTCGCACCCCTCTTCGCGCCGGATGCCCGGGCGGAGGTGAACCTGTCAGGGCGGGTGCAGGTCGGCGGCGCGGAGAGGGCTGTCCAGGGTCGCGTCGACCGGTTGGCCGTGACGACCGACACCGTGCGGATCGCCGACTTCAAGACCGGGCGGCCGCCGGATCCGGACGCGCCCCTGCCCCCCGCCGAGGCCGGCCAGATCGCCGTCTATGCCCGGCTGCTCGGCCAGATCTACCCCGGCCGGACGATTCGGCCGATGCTCATCTGGACCTCGGGCCCGGTGATCCGCGCCTTGAGCGCCGAGGACATCGCGACCGCCCTGGACCAAGCCGGGATTGCGGCCTGACGCCTCGGCGACGGCTCGGGTTGCCGGATCGGAGCGCCCGGGTATGCGCCAGCGCACATGCGCGGGGCACATCCCCACCACAGCGCCCGCTGGGGTGTCGCGACTTCTTGACCCCACGCGGACCCGTCGCCAATTCTGACCGGACCGCGCGGGCCCCTGCCCGCTCGACGCCGCCCGATGGGTGGCGCAGACCGAAAGGTGACGTGATGGCGACGGTGAAAGTGACCGACGCGAGCTTCGAGCAGGACGTTCTCAAGTCCGCCGAGCCCGTCGTGGTGGATTTCTGGGCGGAGTGGTGCGGCCCCTGTCGCCAGATCGGCCCGGCGCTCGAGGAGATCGCCACGGATCTTCAAGGCAAGGTGAAGATCGCCAAGGTGAATGTCGACGAGAACCCGCAGATCGCCGCCCAGTACGGCATCCGGTCGATTCCGACGCTGCTGCTGTTCAAGAACGGCGAGCGGGTCGATCAGAAGGTCGGTGCTGCCCCGAAGGGTGACCTGTCCCGCTGGATCGGTGCGCAGACGGCCTGATCCCGGAGATCGGTCGACAAAAGGAAAGCCCGGCCGCGAGGCCGGGCTTTCTTGGTTTCGAGACCCTTTTGTTATCAAGTCCCGGGGCTTATGCCCGGGACCTTCCGTCCGGTCTCAGTACGAGCCGAACTTGTAGTTCAGGCCGGCGCGGACGACGGCGAACTCGGCGTTGTTGCGCACCGGCACGTTGTTGAACACCGGCACCAGCCCGGCGGGGGTGATGTAGCCACCCACCAGCGGGAGACCCGTGTTGCGGCCCTGATCGAGGTTCACGTACAGGCCTTCCACCTTCAGCGTCACGGCCGAAGAGCGGAAGAAGTTCAGGAACGAGTCGGTGGGCAGGGCGTACTCGATACCGCCGCCGACCGTCCAGCCGGTGACGAAGTCGCTGCGGCTGCCGGCGAAGTTCTGGAACGCGACGCGCGCGCCCTGATCGCCGGTGGCGTAGGCGAAGCCGCCGGTGCCGTAGAACAGCACGCGGTCGAAGGCGTAGCCGAGGCGGCCACGGACCGTGCCGAAGAAGTCGAGCGTGCTGAGCAGGCCGTTGGCCGGCACGAAGTTGCCGAAGCCAGCGCCGGGCGCGCCCGCCAGGACATAGCTGCCGCGACGGTTGCCGAAGTCGAGGTACTGAGCGTCGGCCTCGACGCCGAACACCACGCCCTGACCCGGGGTCAGCTGCCAGTTGTAGCCGATCTGGCCACCGCCGGTGAAGCCTTCGTTCTGGTTACGACCGTAGGTCAGCGAGGAGCCGGGGGTCAGGATCGGCGGGACGAACAGCGCGCCACCGGGCGTGATCGCGACCGGGTTGGCACCCGGGATCTGCGTGAAGCCGTTGGCCGTGTTGTTGCTGGCATCGAAGCCGTAACCGGCGTTGATACCGAAGTAGGCGCCCGTCCAGGTGAACACCGGAACCGGGGTGAACACCGGCGGCGGAGCGGCGCGGCGCGGCAGGTCGGCGGCCGAAGCGGCGGCCGTCAGCGCCGTGAACGCCGCGAGAGAGGTGATAAGCTTCTTCATTACTGTGATCCCCAGCATTAGCCCGATCGCCGTGGACGTTAGGCGATCGGGCCCGCGATGGATGTAGCTTAGCTGCCACAGCCGAGGGAAAGCGTAGCCGTGACGGGACGTCGATCCGGTCGAATGCGGCGAATCGACGACTTTCCGCGCCTGACGATCAAAGCTTGCGGGATGTCCAGAGACATTCCATGCGATTGCGGCCGCCGTTTCCGGCACAGCCGGACCGCGACGACTCAGACGGGCGGTGTGTCGTTGGCCGCCAGGACTAGCCCGGCCAAGTAGAGCGACCCGCAGATCAGGATCCGCGGCGGCCGCTCGAAGGCGATGTCTTTAACCATTGCCAGCGCCGCCTCGATGCTCGGGGCCGCGTAGGTGGAGAGGCCGACGCTCTCGCCGATCCGCGCGACCTCGTCGGCCGGGCGCGCCGCCATCGTCCCGGTGATCGGGACGGCGACGAGGGCCCGGGCGAGCCCGACGAAATTGCGCAGGAAGCCGTCGGCGTCCTTGGTGCCGAGCAGGCCGACGATCAGAACCAGCGGCACGTCGCTCTTCTCGCCGAGATCCGCCATCGCGGCGGCCAGGATCCGGCCCCCGTCGATGTTATGGCCGCCGTCGAGCCACAGCTCGGCGCCGGGATCGATCTGCGCGGCGAGGCGCCCACGGCCCAGGCGCTGCAGCCGTCCCGGCCAATCGACCTCCGTGAGACCCTTCTCCAGGGCCGTCGTGCCGATGTCGCCGAAGCCCGCGGCGCGCAGCGCGGTGATCGCCGTCCCGGCATTGACCAGCTGGTGGCGGCCCGCCAGCTTGGGACGCGGCAGGTCGAAGAGATCGGTCTCGTCCTGGTAGACGAGCCGGCCGCGCTCCTCGTAGACGGAGAAATCCTGGTTGCCCACCAGGATCGGACCGGCCCCGACCGCCTCGGCGCGCCGGCACAGCACGGCGTCGGCCTCGGCGTAGTCCTGGGCGGCGATCACGGCGGGACAGCCGCGCTTGAAGATGCCGGCCTTCTCGGTCGCCACCGATTCGACCGTGTCGCCGAGATACTCGGCGTGGTCGCGCCCGATCGGCGTCACCACCGAGCAGGCGGGCTGCGCGATCACGTTGGTGGCGTCGAGCCGGCCGCCGAGGCCGACTTCGAGCAGCAGCACGTCGGCCGGGCTCTCCGAGAACAGCAGCAGGGCCGCCGCCGTGGTGATCTCGAACATCGTGATCGGCTGGCCGTCGTTGGCCGTCTCGCAGCGCGAGAACGCGTCGGCCAGCCGGTCCTCGTCGACGAAATGGCCGCCGCCGATCCCGCCGATCCGGATCCGCTCATGGAATCGGACGAGGTGGGGCGACGTGTAGACGTGCGCCGCGAGCCCTCCCGCTTCGAGGATCGCCCGCATGAACGCGATGGTCGAGCCCTTGCCGTTGGTGCCGGCGACATGGATCACCGGCGGCAGGCGCCGCTCAGGATTGTTGAGGCGCGCGAGGAGCCGCTCGATCCGACCCAGCGACAGGTCGATGGTGCGGGGATGCAGCGCGAGGAATCGCGCCATCAGGGCGTCGGACGAGGCCATCGCGCGGCTTACGCCGCCTCGGAGGCGGTGAGCGGGGCGCTCGCCTCGGCGGCGTTGGTGAGGAGCTTGCAGAGGCGCGTGATCGTCTCCTTGAGCTGGTGGCGATGGACGACTTGGTCGACCATGCCGTGCTCGCGCAGGTACTCCGCCCGCTGGAAGCCGTCCGGCAGCTTCTCCCGGATGGTCTGCTCGATCACCCGGGGACCGGCGAAGCAGATCAGGGCCCCGGGCTCGGCGAGGTGGACGTCGCCCAGCATCGCGTAGGAGGCGGTGACGCCGCCGGTGGTCGGGTTCGTCAGCACGACGATGTAGGGCAGCCGGGCCGCGTTGAGGCGGCGCACCGCCACGGTCGTGCGCGGCATCTGCATCAGCGACAGGATGCCCTCCTGCATCCGGGCGCCGCCCGAGGCCGCGAACAGCACGTAGGGCGTGCGCTTCTCCAGGGCCGTCTCGGCGCCGCGCACGAAGGCCTCGCCCGCCGCCATGCCGAGCGAACCGGCCATGAAGCCGAATTCCTGCGCGGCCAGCACCATCGGCAGCCCGCCGACCCGGCCGAAGCCGATCTTGAATGCGTCCTGCAAGCCGGTCTTGGCGCGCGCTTCCTTGAGGCGGTCGGCGTAGCGCTTCTCGTCGCGGAACTTCAGCGGGTCCGGAGCGACCTCGGGCAGCGCGACGTCGATCCACGTGCCCTCGTCGAACATCATCTTCAGGCGCGCCTGGGCGCCCATCTTCAGATGGTGCTCGGAGCCGGGGATGACCCAGTGATTGGCCTCCACCTCCTTGTGGAACACCATCTGACCGGTATCGGGGCACTTGACCCAGAGGTTCTCCGGCGTCTCGCGCTTGAACAGGGTCTTGATCCGGGGGCGCACAACCTCCGAGATCCAGTTCATCGGTTCGACCATCGCCTCGCGTCCGTCCGCTTCAAGCCCGCGCCAATATCAGGATGGCGGCGCTCCGCCGCCAGGGGCGACCGCCAGGGATCGCCGATCAGGCGGCCTGCCCGACCCGCGCCGAGCGCACCCCCTCGGCCAGTTCGCGCACGAGTTGCACGACTGCCGGGACGCTGCCGGGCTGGGCCCGGCCGTCGGCATCGAGTGAACGCACGAGCGTGTCCACCAGCGCCGAGCCGACCACGACCCCGTCCGCGCCCCGGGCGATGGCCGCCGCGTGGGCGCCGGTCTTCACGCCGAAGCCGACCACCACCGGAAGCTCGGTGTGCCGCCGGATCCGCGCCACCGCCTCCGAGACCTTGCCGAAATCGGGCGTCGCCGTTCCGGTCACGCCGGTGATCGACACGTAGTAGACGAAGCCTGCCGTATTCGCGAGCACGGCCGGCAGCCGCTTCTCGTCGGTGGTGGGGGTGGCGAGCCGGATGAAGGCGAGGCCCTTGCCCAGCGCCGGCAGGCACAGCTCGGCATCCTCCTCGGGCGGCAGGTCGACCACGATCAGCCCGTCGACGCCGGCAGCCACCGCGTCCTCCAGGAACCGGTCGACGCCGTAGGTGTGGATCGGGTTGTAGTAGCCCATCAGCACGATCGGCGTGGAGCCGTTCTCCGCGCGGAAGCGGCGCACGAGATCGAGGGTGCCGGGCACGGTCTGCCTGGCCTTCAGCGCCCGCAGGCCCGCCGCCTGGATCGCCGGGCCGTCCGCCATCGGGTCGGTGAAGGGCAGGCCGAATTCCAGGATGTCGGCGCCGGCCCCCGGAAGGGCCTTCAGCACCTCCAGGGAGGTCTCGGGGTCGGGGTCGCCCGCCATCACGTAGGTGACGAGGACGGCCCGGTTCTCCGCGCGGGCGCGGGCGAAGGTGGCGTCGATGCGGCTCGGCATGGGTCTGGGGTATTTCGCAGTGTCAGGGCGCGGGGGCCCGGGATTGCCCTCCGCGCTACACCAAAGGCGCGGGCCCGTGAAGCGGGCGCCTCCGGCATCGGCCGGCATCGCGGATCGGGCCGCGGCCGGATGCGGGGTCCGGCCATGCGCGCGGGCCCGTTGCCCGCCGAGCGTCCCCCGCGTAGCGCTCGGCCATGACCGAGGATGCCTTTCCCGCCCGCCGCTTCGCCGCGCTCCTGTTCGACATGGACGGCACGCTGATCAGCTCCCTCGCCTCGGCGGAGCGGATCTGGTCGCGCTGGGCGCGGGCCCACGGCCTCGACGTGGCGGCGTTCCTGCCGACGATCCACGGCGTGCGCTCGGTCGAGACGATCCGGCGCCTCGACCTGCCCGGCGTCGATCCCGAGGCGGAGGCCGCGGCGATCACCCGGGCCGAGATGGACGACGTGGCCGACATCACCGAGATCCCCGGCGCCCGCGCCTTCGTGGAGGCGCTGCCGCCCGGCCGCTGGGCGATCGTGACCTCGGCCCCCCGGGCGCTCGCGGAGCGCCGCCTCGCCGCCGCCGGGATGCCGCGTCCCCGACTGATGATCGCCGCCGAGGACGTGGCGCGGGGTAAGCCGGCGCCGGACTGCGTCCTGGCGGCCGCGGACCGGCTCGGCGTCGCGGCGGCGGATTGCCTGATGTTCGAGGATGCGCCGGCCGGCATCCAGGCCGCCGAGGCGGCGGGGGCGTCCGTCGCGGTCGTCACCGCCACGCATCACGCGCCGGTGCGGACGTCCCATGCGCGGATCCCGGATTACCGCCGCCTGCGCGCCGAGGCCGGTCCGGACGGGATCCGCGTGAGCCTGACGGTTTGAGCGTCGCGCCGACGTTGACTTTTACCGGACGGACCGGGGCAGTATCGGCGGTTCGAATGCCGGATCCGGGACATGCTAGCCCATGACCAAGCCCGAGGGCGCACCGCGGAGCATCTTCGAGACCGCCGAGGGCCGGCGGCTCGTCGCGGCGCGCTCCGACCCGGCCTGGCGCCAGTGGGGCCCCTATCTGAGCGACCGGCAATGGGGCACCGTCCGGGAGGATTACAGCCCCGGCGGTGACGCCTGGGACTACCTGCCCCACGACCACGCGCGGTCGCGCGCCTATCGGTGGGGCGAGGACGGGATCGGCGGCTTCGGGGACCGCCACCTCAACTGGTGCCTGTCGCTGGCCCTCTGGAACGGCCGCGACCCGATCCTGAAGGAGCGCCTGTTCGGCCTGACCAACCAGGAGGGCAACCACGGCGAGGACGTCAAGGAACTCTACTACTACCTCGACGGCGTCCCGACCCACGCGTTCATGCGGATGCTCTACAAATACCCGCAAGCCGCCTTCCCCTACGGAGAGCTGGTCGCGGAGAACGCGCGGCGCGGGCTCGACGACCCGGAATACGAGCTGCTCGACACCGGCCTGTTCGACGAGGGCCGCTACTTCGACGTCGCGATCGCCTACGCCAAGGCGACCCCCGACGACGTCCTGATGCGCGTCACCGTCACGAACCGCGGGCCGGAGGCGGCCGACCTGACGCTGCTGCCGCAGCTCTGGGCGCGCAACACCTGGTCGTGGAAGCAGGGCGCGCCGAAGCCGGAGCTGATGGCCGGGTCCGACGGCTCGGTCTGGGCGCGCCACCCCACCATGCCGCCGATGCGCTTCTTCGCCGAGGGCGCGGCCGAGGTCCTGTTCACCGAGAACGACACCAACACGCACCGCCTGTTCGGCAGCGGTCCCGCCGACGGCTTCTACAAGGACGGGATCGATCGCTGCGTCGTCGGCGGCGAGGCGAACGCGGTCAACCGACTCTCCGGCACCAAGTGCGCCGCGCGCTACGACCTGCATCTCGGCCCCGGCGAGACCCGCACCCTGCGCCTGCGCCTGCGCGCCGAGACCGCGCCGGGGGCGCCCTTCGCGGACTACGACGCCGTCTTCGCCGAGCGCGCGGCGGAGGCCGACGCCTTCTACGCCGCCCTGCAGGCGCCGATCGCCGATCCCGAGATGCGGCTCGTCCAGCGGCAGGCGCTGGCCGGCATGCTCTGGTCGAAGCAGCTCTACCATTACGACGTGCGCGAATGGCTGGCGGGCGATCCGGCCCAGCCCGCCCCCGCCCCCGAGAGGCGGCGCGGACGCAACAGCGACTGGGCGCACTTACGCGCCAACGACATCATCTCGATGCCGGACGCCTGGGAGTATCCCTGGTTCGCCTCCTGGGATCTCGCGCTGCAGGCCATCGTCTTCGCGCTGTTCGATCCGGACTTCGCCAAGAACCAACTCCTGCTCCTCGTGGACGAGGCCTACGCCCATCCGAACGCCGCCCTGCCGGCCTACGAGTGGGGGTTCGGGGACGCCAACCCGCCGGTCCACGCGCTGGCCGCCTGGCGGGTGTTCGAACTGGATCGCCAGCATACCGGCACGCCCGACCATGCCTTTCTCAAGCGCATCTTCAACAAGCTGACCCTGAACTTCACGTGGTGGGTCAACCGCAAGGATTCGGACGACCGCAACCTGTTCCAGGGCGGATTCCTGGGCCTCGACAACATCGGTATCTTCGACCGGTCGAAGCCGGTGGGCGACGGCGCGACCCTGACCCAGTCGGACGCGACCGCCTGGATGGCGACCTATGCCCTCAACCTGATGCGCATCGCGATCGAGCTGGCGCTGCAGGACCCGACCTACGAGGACATGGCGGAGAAGTTCTTCGAGCACTTCCTCCTCATCGCGGCCGCCACCGGCGAGGGCGTGTGGGACGAAGGCGAAGGCTTCTTCTACGACGTGATCGAGACCCGCGACGGACGCCGGCTGCCGATCCGGGCACGCACCATGGTCGGGCTGGTCCCGATCTTCGCGGTGGCGACCATCAACGAGTGTGACCTCGAACGGCTTCCGTCCCTGCGTGACCGCATGGTGTTCTTCCTCAGGAACCGTCCCGATCTCGCGACCCTGGTCTCGCGCTGGAACGAGCCCGGCCAGGCCCGGAGCGCCCTGCTGTCGCTGCTGCGCGGCCACCGGCTCAAGGCGCTCCTGCACCGCGCCCTCGACCCGGCCGAATTCCTGTCGGACCACGGCCTGCGTGCCGTGTCCCGCGCGTACGCGGATCAACCCTTCTGCTTCGCCTGGGACGGCCGGGATCTCGGCCTCGCCTACGAGCCCGCGGAGTCGCGCTCGCGGCTCTTCGGCGGCAACTCGAACTGGCGCGGCCCGGTGTGGATGCCGGTCAACTACCTGCTCATCGCCGGCCTGAACCGCTTCCACGATTATTACGGACCGGATTTTCGGGTCGAGGCGCCCACGGGCTCGGGGCAGACCTCGTCGCTGCGCGAGATCGCCCAGGCGCTCGCCCGCCGGTTGATCGGCCTCTCCGTGCGCGGGGCGGACGGCCGCCGGCCGGTCTACGGCCACAGCCGGATCGAACAGGAAGATCCGCATTTTCGCGACCTCGTCCTGTTCTACGAATATTATGACGGCGACACCGGCCGCGGCGTCGGCGCCTCCCACCAGACCGGATGGTCGGGCCTCGTGGCCCTGCTCATCCAGGACATCTCGGAATCCGTCGCGCAGACACCGGCCCCGCCGCGCCTCTGACGCCGGCGACCCGCGGGACCGGTTCTAGCCCACGGCCTGCTTCATCCGCAGCCGCTGGCTCTGTCCGATCTGACGCGAGATGCTCGACCGGTGGGCGCTGTAGGTGGCCGAGACGAGGGGATAATCCACCGGCAGGCCCCACTTGGCCTTGTAGGCCTCGGGCGTGAGGCCGCGGATCGTCAGGTGACGCCGCAACGCCTTGTAGGGCTTCCCGTCCTCGAAGCTGATGAGCGCGTCGGGCCGGATGGAGGCCCGGATCTGCGCCTCGGTCGGACGGCTGATCTGCGAAGCCCTTCCGCGATCGAGCGCTGCGATCGAGCGATGAACCTCGGACAGAAGATCCGGCAAGGCACCCGCGGGAACGGTGTTTCGCGTGACGTAGGCGCTCAGTATCTTCGCGGCAAGTTCAATACTCGGCGAGGCATTTGGCATGGGCATCTCCTCCTTCGTCGTGTATCGATGCAGTGTTGGTCAGTGTTGGATACCGCCTCTTTCACGCCTGCGCGCTCAAGCCCGGCTTACGTCGCTGCAACCAAGATACGCAGCTTTGACCCTGATTCTCTACTTATGATAGTAGCAGCAAGGTGTGGTCAATATCGTTAACGGTGGCCCGGGACAGGTCCGGCCGGATGCGTCAGCAAGGTCAGCGGGGTTCGCTTCGCGGGTCGCGCTGACGCTTTCGGCAAGCTCGCCAGACGCGAATCGAGATCACCCGGGACAGCGCGGCGTCGACGCGTGCGGCGCTGTGGATTGACGTCGCCCCGCGAGGTGACGGCGTTCCGGAAGCGGCAAGCGGCGAGGATTTCAGCCGCTTTCGGCCGCCTCGTGATGCCGGATCATGCGGACTTGGAATCCTGCCGTCGGCGGCTCGGCGCGATGGTGCCGACGGAACGCCGGCGCCGGTCGGCCGCCCCTCGGGTCAGAACAGCAGATGCAGCGCCAGTGGCGCGAGGATCGCCGTCAGGAAGGCGTTCAAGCCCATGGCGATGCCCGCGAAGGTGCCGGCGACCTCGCTCACCTGGAAAGCGCGCGCCGTGCCGATACCGTGGGCCGCAAGTCCGGCCGCGAAGCCGCGGGCGCGCATGTCGCGGATCTTCAGCGCCTCCATCATCGGCGTCACCAGGATGGCGCCGATGATGCCGGTCAGGATCACCAGGATGGCGGTGAGGGTCGGATCGCCGCCGAGCGCCTCGGCGATGCCCATGGCGACGCCGGAGGTCACGGATTTCGGCGCCAGCGAGACGAGGACCGGCTGCGGGATGTCGAGCAGCCGCGCCAGGGCGATCACCACGGCCAGCGTCGTCGCCGAACCCGCCGCCAGGGCGGTGAGCATCGGCACCAGCGCGCGCATCACCGTCGCCCGCCGCTCGTAGAGCGGCATGGCCAGCACCACGGTGGCGGGCCCGAGCAGGAAGTGGACGAACTGCGCGCCCTCGAAATAGGCCGGATAGGGCGTTCCGGTCGCCGCCAGGACGCTGCCGACCAGCGCCACCGTGATCAGCACCGGATTCGCGATCGGGTGCCGCCCGGTCGCCGCGGCGATGCGGTCGGCCAGCACGTAGGCGGTCAGCGTCACGGTCAGCCAGAGCAGCGGCGTCTTGGCGAGGTAGACCCAGAGGGAGAAATCGCCGCCCATCGCCGTCAGGACTCCCCGTCGCTCCCGCCCCGCTCGACCAGCGCCGCGACGGCGCGGAACACCAGCACGGTCACCAGCAGGGACAGCGCCGTCGAGACCAGCAGCACGACGGCGAGCTTGATGCCCTGCGCCCGCAGGAGGTCCAGACGGCCCACGACGCCGACGCCCGCCGGGACGAACATCAGCGACAGGTTCATGAGAAGCCCCCGCGCCGTCGATTCGAGGGTGCCGTCGGTCAGCGGCCGCGGGAGGTAGCGCGGCAGACCGAACCGGGCGCTGTCGCGCAGGAGCAGGAAGACGAACATCAGCCCCATGCCGATCACCGGCCCGGGGATCGGAACGCCGGCCCCGCGGGCCAGGATCTCGCCGATGAGCTGCGCGAGCAGGATCAGCGCGAGGCTCGCGATCATCGCGCGCCCCTCGCCTAGGCGAGCCCGACGCTCTGCTGGCCGCCCCGGCGGGCGGCCGCGATGGCCGCGTCATCGAAGCCGAGCAGCCGGCCGAGGCGCTCGACCAGCGCCTCCTCGAACTCGTCGACATGGCCGTCGGCGGCGGCGACCGACCACGCCATGGTGAGGAGTTCCCGACGCTCGGCCGCGTCGGCCTCGTGCGGAAGCATCTCGACGAGGCTCGCCACGTCGCGGATCTCCGTGTCCACCGTGGTGGCCCGCTCGATCAGCACGCGGGCGGCCTCCGGCCCGTCGGCGTAGTGGCCCTGGACGAGGCGTGACAGGCGCTCGCTCTCGGACGGGGCGAGGATGCCGTCGACCCGCGCCACGTGGACGAGGAGCGCCGTGGCGGCGAGGTGCGTGTCGTCCACCACCTCGATATGGCCGACGCCGAGAGCCTCGGCCGCGTAGGCGCGCAGGCGTGCGATCAGGGACATGGCGGCTCCGGCGGATGTTGCACTGCTCAGTTCGGCCGCGCGGCAGCCGCCGTCAAGGACGCGGGACGACGTCGCGCCGGAGCGTGGCAGCGCTGCATCGGCGGCCCGCCTCAGTCCCGCGCCGCCGCGCGGGCCCCGGCGACCAGGGGCGCGAGGATCGCGTCCGCGGCCCGGACGATGGCCGGACCGGCCTGTCCGGGCGTCCCGGCCTGGAACGGCGGCTCCGGGGCGTACTCGGCGACGAGCTGGGCGGTCCGCGCGTAGTCGGGACCGCGCAGGCGGGCGCAGAGCGCGAGCCCCAGGTCGAGCCCGGCCGAGATCCCGGCCGCCGTCGCCCGATTGCGATCGAAGACGACGCGCTCGGCCACCGGCTCGGCGCCCAGGAGCGGCAGGACTGTGTCGCGCACGCACCAGTGCGACGTGGCGCGGTAGCCCCGCAGCAGGCCGGCGGCGCCGAGGATCAGGGATCCGGTGCAGACGCTCGTCACCCAGGCCGCGCGCGCGGCGCGCGCGCGCAGGAAGTCGAGGAGCGTCGCGTTTCGCATCTGGGCCGGGGTCCCGTCGCCGCCGGGCACGAACAGCACATCGAGATCCGCCGGGCAGCGCGCGAAGGTGTCGGTCGCCACCAGGGTGAGGCCGGTATCGCTCGCCACCGGGCCCGCCACCTCGGCGACGAGGTGCAGGCTGCCCGGGGCGAGGCCAGCCAGCAAAGCCTGCGGCCCGGCGAGATCCAGGGCGGTCATGCCGGGGAAAAGCAGCATGGCGATTCGGACAGGCCGGTCCGACGGGATCGGGTCCGGACTCCCGGCCGCCTCCGCGCCGGCCGGCCAGACGGCCGCCGCGGCGAGGGCCGCGTTCAGCAGAGCGCGCCGGCTCGGATCCGGATCGGTCACAAGGGCCAGGCCGCGTCGCGATAGGCGCTGTCCCAGAACATCCACTCGAGCCGGGTCGCCTGCGCGAAAGCCCGCTGCATCCGCTCCCGCGTCGCGGCGGAGACGTTCAGGGCCGCCCGGTCGGTGACGGCGATCATGGCCGCCACCGCCGCGGCAAAATCCGCGCCCGCGTAGGTGTCGATCCAGGCCCGGTACGGGTTGCCCTGGCCCGCGCGGGCGAAGATGTCGTCGCCCACCGCCTTGTAGATCCAGAAGCAGGGCAGCAGGGCCGCGCAGACGACCTCGAAGGGCTCGGCGTAGGCGGTGGCCATCAGAAAGCTGACGTAGTGGTCGCAGGCCGGCGTCAGCGGCGTGGCCGCGAAGGTGTCCGGGCCGATGCCGTAGTCTCGGAAGAAGCCGCCGTGGAGGGCCCGCTCGACGACGATCGCCTCCTCGGCCGCGCGCGCGAACTGGACGATCGTGTCCGGCTCCGGCGCCTTCGCGGCGGCGAGGCTGAGGGCACGTCCGAAGCCGATCAGGTAATGGGCGTCCTGGACGATGTAGTGCCGGAACCGGTCCTGGGGCAGCGTGCCGGCGGCCAGTTCCGCGTTGAACGGCATCGACCGGATGGTCTCGCAGGCGGTGGCGTTCCGCGTCCACGCCTCCCGGGAGAAGGATCCGGGGCCGCCATCGCCCGTCATGCCATCGCCCTTCATCGCGAAGCCGCCACGCCTAGCCCTGCCGCTGCGCGTGGGTCACGGCGACGTGGATCAGCTCGGCGAGGGTGCGCACCCCGAGCTTCTGCCGCATCTGCGAGCAGGCGTTGGTGACGGTCTTGTAGCTCACCGACAGGTCGGACGCGATGGCGCCGTAGGAGCGGCCCTGGGCGAGCCGCGCCAGGATCTGCTGCTCCCGCGGGGTGAGCTGCGATTCCGGCGTGCGGCGGGCGTCGGCGCGCAGCATCGCCACCTCGGTGGCCAGCCGCCGGTCGAGGTAGACCTCGCCGATCCGCACCTTCCCGAAGGCCTCGAACAGTTCCGCCGAGGCGTGGTCCTTCAGGACGTAGCCGAGCGCCCCGGCCTCGAGGGCGCGGGCGACAATGACGGGATCGTTGTGCATGCTGAAGACCAGGATGCGCGTGTCGGGGGCGACCGCGCGGATCCGGCGGATCAGGCCGAGCCCCGCCATGCCGCTGCCCTGGAAGGTCAGGTCGCAGATCACCACCGGCGGCCGGAGCCGGTGGAAGATCCGGTAGCCGCCGACCACCGTGGTGGCCTCCGCGATGGTCTCGACGCCGGCATCCTCCAGCACGCGTCGACAGCCCTGGAGGACGATCGGGTGATCGTCGATGACGAGGACCGGCAGGCGCGTGGCGGCGATGTCGATCTGTGAGGCGATGGCGTTCATGCGCTCGGCGCGTTGTTCTCGTCGCCCCGCTCCGGCGGAACGGGGATCGTGATCCGGACGATTGCGCCGGGGCCGGCATTGTCAAGGGCGAAGGTGCCGTCCAGGGCCTCGACACGCTCACGCATCCCCGACAGACCGAGCCCGGTGCCGTGTTCGGCCGGGATTCCGGTGCCGTTGTCGCGGATGGTGACGTCGAGCCGGCCGTCGGACTCGGTCGCCTCGGCCTCCACCCGGGTCGCGGCGCCGTGCCGCACGGCGTTGGTGACGCTTTCCTGGACGCAGCGGAAGACCGTGAGGTCGACGAGGTCCCCGTATCCCCGGGCCAGACCGTCGAACTCACCGATGAAGGTGAGCCCCGGGTGACGCTGGCCGAAGCCGCGCAGCAGCAGGTCGAGGCAGGTGGCCAGCGGCGCTTCCCCGAGGCCGTGGGGCCGGAGGCGGTTCAGAAGCTCGCGGTTGACAGTCTGAACCTGGCCGACGATGGCGCTGATCTCGGCGGCGCGGGCGGTCAGCTTGTCGCGGCTGGGCTCGCCAGGCCCGGAGGCGATCCGGGCGATGGAGGCCGCGTTGGCCTCCAGGGCGAAGAGGCAGGGGCCGAACTCGTCGTGCAGTTCCAGAGCCGTCCGGCGGCGCTCGTCGTCCTGCGCGGTGAGCAATTGCCGGTTGAGACGGCCGTTGGCGGCACGGACCTCGCCCAGGGCCTCGGCCACCTTGTTGAAGCGCGCGGCGATCACCGCCAGCTCCTGGGCGCCGGGCGGTTCGAGGCGGACCGTGTAATCGTGGTGCTCGAGCTGCGTCAGGCCGCCGCCCAGCCGTCGCAGCGGCGCCAGGATGCGGCCCAGAGCGACGTAGAGCGCGATCAGCATGGCGACGTTGATCGCCCCGGTCGTGAGCGACAGCGCCCGCGCGTAGCCCCAGATCTCGTCGATCTCGTCGAGGGGCTGCGTGGTGATCTGCGCGGTGCCGAGACGCTGGCCGTTCACCGCGATCGGCAGGGTGTGGCGCTCGATCGGCGGCATGATCAGGTCAGCGAACCAGCGCGGCGCCTCCCGTTCGGACCGGTGCGGGGGCGCCGGGTCGCCGACCCGGTCGCCGTCCGCGTCGAGCACGGCGACGCGGACGTGGCGCAGCACCTTGAACCGCAGGTCCAGGGTCTGGAGGAGCGTGTCGGGCGAGGCCGTGTCGGACAACCGGATCGTGTCGGCGACCAGCGACTCGACGGTGGCCAGGGAGGCGCGGGTCTCGACCCGAACCGCCGAGCGCGCGTTCAGCACGATCACGCCGCAGGAGATCAGGGCCGCGAGCGCGTCGATGAACAGCACCACGGCGACCAAGCGGGCCCGCGTCGACCACGACGCCCACGGCCACCGGCCCGCGCGGCTTCCGGGCGGCGCGAGGGTCTGGGACATCGGGAGAAGGGTCGGGCGGGTATCCACCCCGAGACGCTTAACGGGCGCCGCGCCGATGTCCATGCCAGCCGACCCAGTCGGACAGCCGGTACACCGGTCGAGACGATGACGGATTCTTAAGCGGAGCCGCGTTATCCTGTGGATAGCCGGCCCAGGACTGGCCGCGCCCGCAATTCGAACCGACATCTTTGCGCCGTATTGCACCTCCTCTATCGCGACCTTGTCGAACGGCCTTCGGAAACGCGAAGGGAAGCGGCCGGGGACGGGGAGCCCGGTCGCGCGCGTCGTGAATCGTGTCAGAGACCCCGGATCATGATCGATCTCGCCCTGGATGCCTCCGAAACCCGAGCGACTCGGCGGCCGGACGGCCGGCTTGGGCGGTCGGCGAAGCTCCGCATCGTCCTGTTCGGATTGGCCGGCGCCGGCGCGCTCGGCGGCTTCGGTGTGGCCGCCTCGAGCCTGATGGCAGGCCTCGCCGCCCCGGCCCCCGTGAAATTCGTCGCGTCCGGGCGGGCCACCGACTGGCCCGATCTGAAGGACGGTCTCCCCGCCCTGGCCGGATCGGGCAAGCCGCCGTCGACGCAGGTGGAGAAGCCGGCCGAACCTGCGGGCTCGGACATGCGGATGGCCGGCCTGCCCGACACGTACGCGCCATCCGCCGCCGGTACATCCGTCGCATCCGCGGACGCTGCCCCGATCCCGGCGCGCGCGCCGGCACAGGCCGCGGCAGCCCCGGTTCCGCCGGCCCGCCGTATCCCAGTCCCGACGCCGGTCGCGCCCCTGGCCGCGGGCCGGCAGGTCGTTCCGCTACCTCCTGCCCGCATGGCGGCGCTGCAATCTCCCCGCGCCTCCGAGACCGTGCGGGCGCGCGACGTGCACGAGCCGGCGGCCGCGCCCAAGCCGGTGGCGCCGCCCGCGACACCCGCGGCAATCTCCGAGAAGACCGAGAAGCCGGCGCGCAAGGTGGCGGCGTCCCACAAGCCCCCGGCCGTCGCCAAGCCCGCCGAGAAGGCCAAGGCCGCGCCGACTGCGGTGGCTCAGGCCGAGCCCGCGGAGGAGACCGAGGTGCTCGGGATCAAGCTGCCATCCCTGGCACCGGCCGGACGCAAGTTGAAGGAGAGCGTCGACGCCCTCGGCGAGGCCGTGAAGAACGTGTTCTGAGCACGGCGCGCCGGGTAGTCGTCGCCCGACGGGGCCGGCCTGCTCATCCGCGAAGGAGGAACGCGGATCGCAAAGATCGCGATCCGCAGGGTCCCGTCCGTCAACCCCGGCCCGAATGGCGACCGGGCTTGTGGTCGGCCTTCGGACCCGACCGCTCGACCTTGCGCTGATGCTTGCCGGCGCGCGAGCTCGCGAAGCCCTTCGGGCCGCTCGGCCGGCCCTTCCGCTCGGCCGGGGCCGCGTCTCCCGCGAGCGCCTCGACCTGGATCTCCGGCGAGCCGTTGCGGGCGAAAGCTTCGGCGAAGCGCGCCGCCGCGTTGCCCCGGACCTCGAACTTGGTCTCGCGGTCGAAGATGCGGATCGCGCCGATCTCCTGGCGGTCGACACCGCCGCGGCGCGTCAGCATCGGCAGCAGCCGCCGCGGGTCGGCATTGTCGCGGCGGCCGAGGTTGAGCCTGAACCACACGGCCGGACCCATGGCGGCGATCCGCTCCGGATCCATCGGATCGTAGGGCGGGCGTTCCCCGCGTGGGGCGCGGCCCTCGCCCGGATCGCTGACCTCCTCGGGGGCCGGCAGACGGGTTCGATAGACGCGGGCCAGCAAGGCGGCCAGTTCCTCCGGGCTCTTGCCGGCGAGCAGCGTCTCCGCCAGCGCAACGTCCTCCTCGGCCGGCGGCTCCGAGAAGAGCGGATCGGAGAGCATGCGCTCGCCGTCCAGCCGGCGGATCTCGTCGGCCGAGGGCGGTCCCGACCATTCGGGGCTGACCTTGGCGATGGCGAACATCTGCTCGGCGCGACGGCGCCGGGAGTTGGGGATCAGCAGCACCGACGTGCCCTTGCGCCCGGCCCGGCCGGTGCGGCCGGAGCGGTGCTGCAGCACCTCGGCGTCGTGGGGCAGGTCGGCGTGGATCACGAGGCTCAGGGACGGCAGATCGATGCCGCGGGCGGCCACGTCGGTGGCGACGCAGACCCGGGCGCGGCCGTCGCGCAGGGCCTGGAGCGCGGCGTTGCGCTCGCCCTGACCCAGCTCGCCGGACAGCGCCACCACCGAGAAGCCGCGTTCGGTCAGGCTCGCCTGGAGGTGGCGGACCGCGTTGCGGGTGTTGCAGAAGACGATGGCGGTCTTGGCGTCGGCCTCGCGCAGGAGGTTGAGCACCACGTGCTCGGTCTCACGCGGCATGATCCGCACCGCCCGGTAGGCGATGTCGGCGTGTCCCTTGGTCTCGCCCTTGATGGCGAGCCGCAGAGCATCGCGCTGGTAGCGCTCGGCCAGCGCCTCGATGCCCTTGGGCAGGGTCGCGGAGAACAGGTAGGTGGCCCGGTCCGGCGGAGTCGCCGAGAGGATGAACTCGATGTCCTCGCGGAAGCCGAGGTCGAGCATCTCGTCGGCCTCGTCGAGGACCACGGCCCGGAGAGCCCTGGGATCGAGGTTGCGGCGCTCGAGATGGTCGCGCAGGCGGCCCGGCGTCCCGACGACGATATGGGTGCCCTCGGCCAGCATCCGGCTCTCCCGGCGCGGATCCATGCCACCGACGCAGGCCGCGACACGGCCGCCGGCGGGGCTGTAGAGCCAGGACAGCTCGCGCTGCACCTGCAGAGCGAGTTCCCGGGTCGGGGCGATCACCAGCGCGACCGGCGCCGCCGGGGGCGGCAGCATCTCGGCCTCGCCGATCAGGAGGCTCGCCATGGCAAGGCCGTAGGCCACGGTCTTGCCGGAGCCGGTCTGCGCGGAGACGAGCAGGTCGCGGGAGCCGGCGGCCGCCTCCAGCACCGCGGCCTGGACCGGGGTGGGATCGGCGTAGCCGCGGTCGGCTAGGGCCCGCGCGAGGGGGGCGGGCAGGGTCGGGAAAGGCAAGTTTCGGGAACTCTCAACGGCCGCGCCGCGCCCGGCAGCGCGCCATCGCGCGGCGGAGGAATCAGACGCCGGACTTTAATCGGGTCTGTCGATGGTAATGCCTTGCGGGCCGACTGACCACTCCCGCCGCAGCATGGGGCGGTTGCGCGCGTTCGATCCGGAGCCTGGAGGCTAGCTTGCGGCCGGTGGCGGGTCGGGATCACCGCGTCACCGGTCGTGGGCCGCCGAAGCCGCTCCGCGCGCGGGACGTCCGCACCGGCCGAGCATCGCCTCATGATTCATGTCCGCACTGGTCACGTCATGAATCCGGACTAAGACGATGTCTACCAGCGCACAATGAGGCGTCGACGGCGCGCCCGGAGAACACAACCACCATGATGGCAGCCCTACGGGTGGCGGTCGCCTGGGCGACGGTTCTGGCCTTCGCATGGTTCGGCAAAGGCTGGCTCGCCGACCTGTCGCAGCCGCTGGTCGCCGGGGGCCTGTTCGCGTGGCTGCTGGCGGTAATCGTCTGGGCGGCCTTCGGCGTCGTGCACGAGGCGGAGGAGCTCGCCCATCGCCTCGGCGAGCCGCTCGGCACCCTGGTGCTGACGCTCGCCATCGTGATCATCGAGGTGGCGCTGATCTCCGCCGTGATGCTCTCGGCCAAGGACGCGCCGACGCTCGGCCGCGACACGATGTTCGCGGTTTTGATGATCGTGCTGAACGGCGTGGTCGGACTCGGGCTCCTGGTGGGCGGCCTGCGGCATCACCAGCAACGCTACAACCTGCAGGGCGCCTCGGCCTTCCTCTCGGTGATCATCCCCCTCACCACGATCGCGCTGATCATCCCGAACTTCACCAGTTCCACCAGCGACGGGACGCTGACCACCCTCCAGGCGGTGACGTTCTCGGTGTTCACGCTGGCACTCTACGGCGTGTTCCTGCTGATCCAGACCGGCCGCCACAGCGAGTTCTTCATCGACGCGGAGGCCGTCGAGGCGGCCGAGCCGCCGGCAGGCTCCGGATCCGTCTCCGGCGGCGGCATCGCCAAGCATGTCGGCCTGCTGCTCGCCAACGTCGTGCCGATCGTGATCCTGGCCAAGAGCCTCGCGGTCATCCTCGACCACGGGATCGCGGCTCTGGGCGCGCCCACGGCGCTCGGCGGCGTGCTGATCGCCGCCATCGTGTTCACCCCGGAGGGGATCTCGGCGCTGAAGGCGGTGGCCCGCAACGAACTCCAGCGGGCGATCAATCTGTGCCTGGGCGCGGCGACCTCGACGGTCGGCCTGACCGTGCCGGCGATCCTCACCATCGGCCTGCTCACCGGGCAGACCGTTGTGCTCGGCCTCAAGCCCACCGAGATGACCCTGCTTGCCGTGACGCTGATCCTCAGCGCGCAGACCTTCTCGGGCTCGCGCACCACGGTGCTGGAGGGGGCGGTGCACCTCGTGCTGTTCTTCGTCTACCTCGTGCTGATCTTCAGCCCTTGATTGTTTGCATTCACCGATTCGGCACCGGCAGATCTTCGTCTCCGTAAGTGCCAGAATCCCGTCATCCCGGGGCCGCCCAGCGGAACCCGGGCTCCAGACGCGCCGACCTGCCAGACCTTCCCATCAGGGTGTCTCTGGATTCCGGGCTCGCCTGCGGCGCACTGGAATGACGGGGCGGACGGTCCAGCGAGCGCGTCGACCGCGGAAGCGATGAGGCCTCGCTCAGGCGCCGAAGCGCTCCGTGCGGATCAGGCCCGGCGCGACGCCCTGCGCCAGAATCAGGTCGGAGGCGGCGGCCACGAACCGGTTCGAGCCGCAGAGGAAGACCTTCCCGGGTTTCCCGAGCCGCGCGAGCGCGCCGGCGACGAGGGCGGCATCGATCCGCTTCCCGCCCGGATCACGCGTTGCGGCGAGGTGCAGGGAGACATTCGCATCCGCCTCGGCCAGCGCCTCCAGCTCGGCGAGCGCGATCATCTCGGCGCGGGTGCGGGCCGAGTAGATCAGCGCCGCCGGGATCTCGCGCCAGCCCTGCGCCCGCCGCCGGAGCATCGCCAGCAGCGGGACGACGCCGGACCCGCCGCCGCCCAGGAGCAGCGGCCCACCGTCCGGCCCGTCCCACGAGAACGAGCCGCCGATCGGCCCGCGCAGCTCGACCCGGTCACCGACCGCGGCGACGTGCGTGAACCAGCCGGAGACTTCGCCGTCGGGCAGCGCCTCGATCATCAGTTCGAAGGTCCCGCTGCCGTCCTGCGCCGAGGCGATGGAATAGCTGCGCTGGGCCTGATAGCCGTCCTCGGCGGTGAGGCGGACATCGACGTGCTGCCCGGCCCGGTAGGATTCCGCGAGGCTGCACCGCAGCCGGACGCTCGTCACGTGCGGCGTGACCGGCGCGATCGCGGTGATCTCGGCCAAGTGCCAGCGGAAGACGATGGGCTCGACCATCGCGTCAGTCACCGGTGTAGCGCTGCTCACGCCAGGGATCCCCGTACATGTGGTAGCCGCGCAGCTCCCAGAAGCCGGCCGTGTCCGTCTGGGTGAAGCGCAGGCCCTTCACCCATTTCGCGCTCTTCCAGAAATACAGATGCGGCACGAAGAGCCGCGCCGGGCCGCCGTGATCCGGGTGGATCGGCTCGCCGTTGTAGCGCGTCGCCACCAGGGCACGGCCGCCCACGAGATCCGCCACCGGCACGTTGGTGGTGTAGTCGTCGTAGGACTCCGCCAGCAGGTAGCCGGTCGGCGCCGTGATGCCGGCATCCGCCAGCAGGTCGTCGAAGCTGACGCCCTCCCAAGTGGTGTCGAACTTCGACCACTTGGTGACGCAGTGGATGTCCCCGTGCCACGTGGTCCGCGGCAGCGCCTCGAACGCCTCCCAGCTCCACGCCTTGATCGGCCGGGATCCCTCGCGCAGCGTGAACCGCCACGTGGCGAGGTCGACCACCGGGTTGGGGCCGATCTGCAGGATCGGGAAGTCGTCGGTGAGGTATTGTCCCGGCGGCAGGCGTGCCCCCTTCTCGGGCGGCTGCCTGCGCCCGACGAAGCCCCGTGTCACCATGCCGGCCTCCGATCCCGTCTCTCGGTCCGGTGTGGTGCGGCGGAACACTCCACGTCAAGCCGGCATGTGCGGCCGAACAAACGCCCCAAATCTCGGGTGTGCTAGCAGGACTGTGCCGACAATCGGCACGAATCGCCTGCTTTCAGGGGGAAGTCATGAAGTACCTTCTCGCGACGAGCCTTGTCGTCGGGAGCCTCGCCACCCTCGCGCCGGCCGCCCAGGCCCGCGACGGGATCGGTGCCGGCGGCGCGGCCGCGCTCGGCGTGCTCGGTGGCCTCGCGGTCGGCGGCGCCATCGCGTCGTCCAACAACGGCTACTATCCAGGCCGCCCGGTCTACCGCGCCCCGCCGCCCGTCTACGTCGAAGAGGATTACGGCCCGGTCTGCCACTTCGAGCGCCGCCGGACCGTCGATCCCTACGGCGACGTCTACATCCGCCGCGTCCGCGTCTGCGAGTAAGCGGCTTCCGGGGTCGCCTCGGCGACGAGCGCCGGTTTCAGGCGCTCGGCGCAGGCGATCCCGCCGAGCACCAGGGCCAAGGCGGCGCCTTGCGTCGCGCCGAACGGCTCGCCGACCAGCAGGACGGCCAGCAGCGCACCGAAGATCGGCACGAGGTTCACGAACAGGCCGGCGCGGTTCGGGCCGATCAGCTCGACGCCGCGCATGAAGAAGAGCTGCGCCAGCAGCGACGGCCCCAGACCCACGAAGGCCACCATCGCCCAGCCCTCGCGGTTCGGCCAGACCGCGTGACCCGTCGCCCACTCGACCGCCAGCGGCGGCAATGAGGTCACGAAGGCCGCGAGAGCCATGGCGGCGAAGAAGGCCAGGGCCGGCACCTTCGGCCGGGTCGGCAGGAAGATGGTGTAGCCGGCGTAGAGCAGGCAGGCGCCGAAGACGAGGACGTCGCCGCGGTTGAAGGCGAGGTTCGTGAGGACCGACCAGTCGCCGTGCGTGGCGGCCAAGGCCGCGCCGATCAGCGTCAGCACCACACCCAGAACCTGCCCCGGCGTGACCGGAACCCGATAGGCCAACCGGTTCAGGACGATGACGAGGACCGGGATCGCGCCCTGGAACAGGGCGAGGTTGATCGCGCCGGTATGGACGCCCGCCGCGTAGAACAGGCAGTTGAAGGCCGTGTAGCCGAGGCCGCCCATCAGCAGGATGCGCAGCCAGTGCGGCCGCAGCTGCGGCCAGGCCGCCGCGAGATGGCGGCCGGCAAAGGGCATCAGCACCGTGCAGGCGACCGCCCAGCGCAGCGTCGTGATGACCTGGGGAGAGACATGGCCGGGCGCCCAGCGGCTGGTGACCGCGTTGCCGGCCCAGAGGAGCGCCGTGGCGGTGAGCAGCAGGTAGGCGGGCGCGGCCGAGGCGGTCCGGGCCGCGCGCGCGGGTCTCAACGGCGGCGGAATTGGCCGCCGCGCATCGGCGGACGGGGACCCGAGGAGCGCTCGTCCTTGTGGCGGAACACGAGGCGGCCCTTCTCCAGGTCGTAGGGCGACATCTCGACCGTCACCCGGTCGCCCGCGAGCGTCTTGATGCGGTTCTTCTTCATCTTGCCGGCCGTGTAGGCCACGATCTCGTGGCCCTGGTCGAGCTGCACGCGGTAGCGCGCATCCGGCAGGATCTCAATCACGAGACCGTCGAACTGCATCAATTCTTCTTTCGCCATGCACCTTCTCCAGTCGGACCGTCCGGCAGCAGGCGTTCCGGCAATGCGTGTTCGGCTGTCATCGAGCTCGGGAAACGCCGCAGGGCGCGGGTCCGATCCGACAGATCGGCCGCGCCAGCTCAGCAGCACGCCCCGCATGTAGTCGCCGCGGGAAGCTGCGGCAAGTCACGGCCGCGAAAGCCGATCCGTCATCGACATGAATTGCCGGGCCTCACGGCATGGCGAGGTCGTTGCCGGCGTAATCGAGCCGGCCGTCCGGCGTCCGGCGCCAGATCCGCAAGGCGATCGGGCCGCCGGTCCGGTCGCCGCGGGCATCGAAACCCACCGGGCCGAGGAGCGTGCGCGTCTGGCCGGCGCGCAGGGCGTCGGCCACCGGGCGTCCCTCGGCGATGCGGCCGGTCTTCGGATCCGCCACCCGGGCGCGCTCGACCGCCTGCGCGAGGAGCTGCACGGCCGCGTAGGCCTCCGCCGCCACGCTCTCCGTCTCGGGGCTGCGCGGCGCGGCACGGGCGCCCCGGACCTCCGGCAGGCGCGGCGGGTCGGGCGGCAGCGTCATCACGGTCCCCTCCCCCGCGCTGCCGGCCGCCGCGGCGAAGCCGGGATCGAGGATGCCGTCGCTCGCCACCAGCGTCGCTTGGAGGCCGGCCTCCCGCATGGCGCGAAGCAGCGTCGCGGCCTCCGGGGCGAGGCCGCCGAAATACACCGCCTCGACCCGCGCGGCCCGCAGCCGGGCGACCAGATCGGACAGGTCGCGCGTGCCCCGGGCGAACCCGTCGAACAGCACCTCCGGCATGCCGGCCTCCTTCAGCCGGGCCGCCACCGCATCGGCGAGGCCGCGGCCGAAGGTCGAGCGGTCGTTCAGGATGCCGATCCGCCGTCCGGCGAAGGCCCTGGCAAGATAAGCCCCCGCCACCTGCCCCTGCTGCGCGTCGCTCGGGGCCAGCCGGAACAGGTTCCACAGGCCCCGGCCGGTGAGCGGCGCGTAGGCCGCCCCCGGCGTCACCAGCACGGCGCCGGCATCCTCGTAGACCGGTGCCGCTGCGGCCACCGCGCCCGACTCGAAGGGACCGACCACCAGCCGGATGCCGTCGGCGGCGAACTTCCGGGCGACCGCCACCGCCTGCCGCCCCTCGCCGCCGTCATCGGCCGGAACGAGGACCCAGCGCGCGCGCCCGCCGGCGGTGCGGTTGAGATCGGCCACCGCCTGCTCGGCGCCCTGCCGCAAGCCCTGGCCGAAGGCGGCGTCCGGCCCCGTCAGAGGGGCCGACAACCCGATCCGCACCGGCGCCTGCGCGTCGGCCGGGCCGACGGCGAGGAAGCCCGCGAGGATCAGAACGAGGCGACGCATCATGGCGCCACTCTAGGGCCGAGACGGGGCCCTCCGGAAGGGCCGCACCGACGCTCGGTCGTCATCGTTGAGCGGATCGGGACGCTGATGCGCGTGGAAGCGCTGGCGATTGGCCGCGTTGTGCGAAATAAGGGCGGCGGCCCGGTCCGTTGCCGGGCCTGACGGGGCGCCCGCGCGCGTCACCGCCGAAGACCCTCTGGGACGATTGACGATCATGACCTCGCTGTTCGCCGGCATCCAGGACGCGCCGCTCGACCCGATCATGCGCCTGTTCGAGGCCTTCAACGCCGACCCGAGCCCGAAGAAGCTCAACCTCGTGGTCGGCGTCTACACGGACGCGGACGGCAAGGTGCCGCGCCTGCGCGCCGTGCAGATTGCCGAGAAGCGCTGGATCGAGAAGGGCCTGCCGAAGACCTACCGGCCGATCGAGGGCACCAAGCCGTTCCGCGACGCCGTGCAGGAACTGCTGTTCGGCAAGGGCGCGCCGATCCTGTCGCAGAACCGGGTCGCGACGCTCCAGAGCATCGGCGGCACCGGCGCCCTGAAGACCGGCGCGGACGTCTTGGCCAAGCTCTATCCGGGCGCCACCGTCGCGGTGAGCAACCCAAGCTGGGAGAACCACAAGGCCCTGTTCACGCAGGCGGGCTTCACCGTGGTCGATTATCCCTACTTCTCGGCGGAGACCGGTGGCGCCGACTATCCCGCCATGCGGGCCGCCCTCCAGGATCTGCCGAAGGGCTCGATCGTCGTCCTGCACGCCTGCTGCCACAACCCGACCGGGGCCGATCTCAGCCTCGACGAGTGGCGCGACCTCGTGCCCCTGATGGCCGAGCGCGGCCTGATCCCGTTCCTCGATATCGCCTACCAGGGCTTCGGCAACGGCCTCGACGCCGATGCCGAGCCGGTGCGCCTCTTCGCCGAATCCGGCCAGGAGTTCCTGGTCGCCTCCTCGTTCTCGAAGTCGTTCTCGCTCTACGGCGAGCGCGTCGGCGCCCTGACCATCGTGGCCGAGAACACGGCCGCCAAGGCCAAGGTCGAGGCCTTCGCCAAGCGACTCGTCCGGGCGAGCTACTCGAACCCGCACACCCACGGCGCGGCGATCGTCGAGATCGTGCTCACCGACCCGGAGCTGCGCGCCGACTGGGAGCGGGAACTCGCCGAGATGCGCGACCGGATCCGCACCATGCGCGAGCGGATGGCCGACAGCCTGCAGCAGCGTCACCCCGAGCGGGGCTTCGACGCCATCAAGGCGCAGAAGGGCATGTTCTCCTACACGGGCCTGAGCCCCGCGGAGGCCACCCGGCTGCGCGAGGAGCATGAAGTCTACGCCCTGGAGACCGGCCGGATCTGCGTCGCGGCCGTCAACACCCACAACATCGATCACGTCATCGACGCGATCGACGCCGTGGTGAAGGGCTGACCCGGTGGCGGCCCTCAAGCGCGTCTGCCGGTTCAACGTCTGGATCAACCCGGTCTTCGACGAACGGCTGAGGGCCGAGCCCGACATCGACCTGCAGGTCGGCGACCTGCAGGGTCCGGAGGACACGCTCCGGGCGCTTCTGGAGCAGGCGCACGTCTTCCACGTCTCGCCGGCACGGGACGAGCTGCCGCGCCGCTGGCACGTCACAGACGCCCTGCTGGCGGAATGCCCGAACCTGCTGGCCGTCTCGTCGGGCGGCGCGGGCTTCGACACGGTCGACGCCGCGGCCTGCACGCGGGCCGGCGTGGCGGTGGTCAATCAGGTGGGCGGCAATGCCCAGTCGGTGGCGGAACTCGCGATCGGCCTGATGCTGGCCGTCGCGCGCAAGATCTGCGTGTCGGACCGCCTGCTGCGTACCGCGCGCGGCTTCTCGCGGGAATCGCTGATGGGCCACGAGATCGGCGGCTCGACTCTGGGCCTCGTCGGGATCGGCCATACGGGCCGGGCGGTGGCCAAGCTCGCCCGCGGCTTCGATATGCGGGTCCTCGCCTACGATCCCCTGCTGTCGGACGAGGAGATCCGGGCGCGCGGTGCGGAGCCGGTCGACCGGGCGCGGCTGCTCGATGAATCCGACATCGTCTCCGTGCACTGCCCCCTCGACGACACGACTCGCGGCAGCTTCGACGCCGCGTCCTTCGCGGCGATGAAGCCGGGAGCGCTGTTCGTCACCACCGCCCGCGGCGGCGTGCACGACGAGGCGGCGCTCGCCGCGGCGCTGACCTCCGGGCACCTCGCGGGGGCCGGCCTCGACGTCTGGTCGCCGGAACCGCCGAACCTCGATGCCGCCCTCCTCAAGCTCGACACCGTGGTGGCGACCTATCACACCGCCGGGGTCACCCACGAGGCGCGCCGCAACGTGGCTTCCTGGGGCGCCGAGCAGGTCATCGGCCTGCTCAACGGCGAGCGGCCGCCGCGGCTGGTGAACCCGGAGGTCTGGCCGGCCGTGCTGGAGCGGCGGGCGCGGCTCTTGGGTTGAGTTTCGAGCGGCGCCTGTCATCCGGCGCTGATCCATCCCACCCCCTTATCCTGGGGTGACCGCATCGGCGAGCCTCGCAGGAGGGCTCCAGGGCTGGCGCGGCCGGCTGGAGGGCTCCTTCGAGGCTCCGCTGCGCTCCGGCACCTCAGGATGAGGGTGTGGTTTGGATGTTTCGATCCTGACAGTCCATCACGTTGCAGCCCGCATCCACCCGAGCCCGGCCTCGGTGCCGGCTGCAGGGTGATACTCGCAGCCGACGAAGCCGGCATAGCCGACCGCCTCCAGTGCTTCGAAGATCGGATCGAAGGCGATCGTCCCGGTCCCGGGCTCGTGCCGGCCGGGATCGTCGGCGATCTGGACATGGGCGATGAGCGGGGCGTGGGCGCGGATCAGCGCCGCCGGGTCGTGACCCAGGCAGACGCAATGGTAGGCGTCGAACAGAAGCTTGACGTTGTCGCGGCCGATCGCACGGATCGCCTCCACCGCCACCATCGGGTCGTCGATCACGTAGTTCGCGATCGAGCCCGGGCCGATCGGCTCGACGATCACCGTCATGCCGCGCGCCTTCGCGGCGTCAGCCGCGAAGGCGAGGTTGTCGAGATAGGTGTCCCAGAGGCGCGCCTGCTCGACCCCCGCCGGCCGGACGCCGGCCATCGGGTGGACCATGCGGCAGCCGAGCTGCGCCACGTAGTCGAGGGTCGGCGCGATGGTGGAGCGATAGTAATCCACCTTGTCGGGCAGCGCCGCGAAGCCCTTCTCGCCTTTCGCGGCGTCGCCCGCCGGAAAACCGGTCTGGACCAGCGGGACACCCGCCCGTTCGAGCCAGCCCGCCACCTCCGCGGCCGGCGTCGCGAACAGGTTGGGGTGCTCGACCGCCCGGAAACCTGCCCGCGCCGCAGCGGCGAAGCGCTCGGTGAGCGGCAGTTCCGTGAACAGGAATCCGCAATGGCCGCTGAGGCGGTCCTTGTAGGCACCGAGCTTCATGGTTCAGGCGCTCCTGCCGGTCTCGATCATCGCGCGCATCCGGTCGACGGCCGCGTGGGGCGCCGTGAGGACCGGGACGGTCACGGCCTTCCGCACCGCCTCGGCCGCCCGGGACGTGGAAAAATGCGCCAGCATGATCGCGTGGCAATCGGCCAGCTCCGGCGCCCGCTCGGCAATCAGCCTGTTGTGGGTCTCGGCATCGCCGGCCCGCAGGCGCGCCATGGCGTCGTCCACCAGGATCGTGCGCAGGCTCGCCCGCCGGTCGGACTGCCCCACGAACTCCTCGAACTCGTCGGTCATCGTGCCGATGGAGGGTCCGAAGGTCGCGAGCATGCCGATGCGCTCGCCCTGCGCAATCGCCGCGCGGAACATGGCCTCGTTGGGCTTCAGCACCGGGACCGGCACCGTCTCGATCAGCCGGTCGATGGCCGGGCCGAAGGCCGAGCACGTGATCAGGATGCCGTCGGCGCCCATGTCGTGGCCGTAGCGGCCGAACCGCACGAAGCGCTCGATCATGCCCTCCGAGATCTCGCCGGGCTCCTTCGCCCGGTCCGCCGACAAGCCGTCGTCGAGGAGATTGACCGTTTCGGCCTCGGGCCACCGCTCCGCGAACGCGGCCTGAATCGGTGCCATGGCGACCGGAGTCGCGTGCAGGAGAACGATGCGAGGAGCCATGCTGACGTCCGAGTTCGGCGAAGGCGGAACATCCGCTTTGTAAGCGATTTCAAAACGGTGGCAAGATAGCGCAGGTCATGCGGCCTCGCGCCGGGGCGGCGCCGTGCTCGCGCGCAGGATCAGTTCGGCGTCGATTTCGGTGAGGCGCACCACCGGCCTCCCCTGGATACGCGCGACCAGATGATCGCCCGCGGCGTGGCCGATCTCGGCGGAGTGGATGCGGATCGTCGTCAGAGGCGGGTCGAGGAAGGGGGCGAAGTCGGAATCGTTGTGGCCGATCACCGACAGGTCGCCGGGGACGGACAGGCCGCGGGCGCGCGCCTCGATCATGGCGCCGAAGGCGATCTGGTCGGTGCCGCAGATGATCGCCGTCGGTGGCGGACCGCCCGCCAGCATCTGACGGAAGCCGTCGCGACCGCCGCCGATGCCGTAGGAAATCTCGATGTCGTGCTCGGGGACGAGGCGCAGCCCGCGGGCGGCCAGCGCCAGGGCGATGCCCGTCACCCGGGCGCCGCCGCGGTCGTTGTCCTTGCGCAGGCCGGAGATCACGCCGATCCGGCGGTGCCCGAGATCCATCAGGTAATTGGCCGCCCGGGCCGCCGAAGCGGCGTTGTCGAACCCGACACAGGGGCGCTCCCGGGACAGGCTGAAGGTCTGCACCATGGGGATCCCGGCGCCGGCAATCCGGGCGTGGAGATCCGGATGGTGGATGTCGCCGACCAGCATCAGTCCGTCGATGCCCCGCTCCAGCAGGAAGGTCGCCTCCCGGAGCTCGTCCTCGAGGTCGTAGCCGGCATTGGCCGCGACAAGGGTGTAGCCCGCCTGCCGCAGCCGATCCTGGAAGCTCGACAGGACGCGGACGAAGGCCTCGTTCTCGATGTTGGGCACCACCGCGCCCACCGCCATGAACCGGCGGGTTGAGAGCGCCCGGGCGGCTCCGTTGGCGACGAAGCCGAGATCCCGGGCGGCGCGCATCACGGCCTCACGCTTGTCGGCCCGGACGCCCGCCGACCCGTTGAGCACGCGGGAGACCGTGGCCGTCGAGACCCCGGCGCGGCGGGCGACGTCCCGCGCCACCGGGCTGCGCGCGGGCGCTTCGAGACTTTCACCCGGGAAGTCCAGCACGGAAACGGCCCCTCCAATTGACCCGCGGAAACATGGGGCGCGATACGCCGCATGCCGAATCCTCCGTGCGTTCGACCGGATCCGACGCGCAGACAAGCAGTATATTGACACCCCTCCGCCAGGCTGGCTATCTGAAAGCGCTTTCAAAAATGTCTCATCCAACGACCGACAGGGAGGCCCCGATGGCGACGCTCGACCAGACGGCCTCCGGGCTGGGCGCACCCGAGCGCGCGGCGCCGACCGTCGGCGGGGCCGACGCGACGGCGGCGGGCATCGCCGCGCCGCAGGCGATCGTCACCAGCCTGAAGCGCAGCGACGCGGTCACGCCCTACCGGTTCCGCGACCTGCTGGCGCTGGACGATTTCGAGCGCCACGCGCGCAGGCTCCTGCCGCCGATGATCTTCCAGTACGTGTCGGGCGGGGTGGAGACCGGTTCGGCCCTGGCGCACAGCCGCGGCGCCTATGCCGACTATGCCCTGGTGCCGCGGCTGATGCGGGACACCTCGGCGCGGGACACCGCCACCACGCTGTTCGGCCAGACCTACGCGGCGCCCTTCGGCATCGGGCCGCTCGGCGGGGCCGCCTTCATCGCCTACCGGGGCGACCTCGTGCTGGCCGAGGCGGCGCGGCGCATGAACGTCCCGATGTGTCTCAGCGCCTCCTCGCTGATCAAGCTGGAGGACGTGCACGCCCAGAACCCGCAGGCGTGGTTCCAGGGCTACCTGCCGGGCGACCAGAACCGGATCGACCGCCTGCTCGACCGGGTCGCGGCTACGGGCTACCGCACCTTCGTGGTCACCGCGGACACGCCGACGCTGGGCAACCGGGAGCACAACATCCGCAGCGGCTTCTCAATGCCGATCAAGGTGACGCCCAAGGTGGCGTGGCAGAGCGCGACGCATCCGCGCTGGCTCATCGGCACCGTGGCCCGGACCTTCCTGAAGCACGGCGCGCCGCATTTCGAGAACACCGAGGCCGAGCGCGGGCCGCCGATGATGTCCCAGGGCGCGGTGCGCAACACCATCGCCCGCGACCAGCTCTCCTGGAAGAACCTGGAGGCGATCCGGAAGCGGTGGTCCGGCAATCTCCTGGTGAAGGGGCTGCTCGCGCCGGAGGATGTCGAGATCGCCCGCGAATGCGGCGCGGACGGCGTGATCCTCTCGACCCATGGCGGGCGCCAGCTCGACTATGCCGTCGCGCCCCTCGACGTGCTCCCGGAGATCGCCGCCCGGAAGGGCGGCCTGAAGGTCATCGTCGACAGCGGCATCCGCCGGGGCACCGACGTGATGAAGGCCCTGGCGCTCGGCGCCGACTTCGTCCTGCTCGGTCGCCCCTTCATGTTCGCCGCCGCGCTGGGCGGCGTGGCGGGCGTCGAGCACGCGATGCGGATCCTCAAGGAGGAACTCAACCGCGACATGGCGCTGATCGGCGTGAACCGCCTGTCGGAGCTCAACCCCGACTTCCTGCGCCGCGTCCCGCGGCGGGGCTGATCCGGAGATTCCGATGCCCGACACCGCGCACGCGCCCCTCGGCCTCGCCTTCGTCGGCTGCTTCACCACCGAGCGGCGCAGGGCCCGCGGCCGGGGGATCGACATCTACCGGGTCGGCGGCGGCCTCGAGTCGTGGTCGCATCTCGGGCGGGTCGAGGGGCTGACCAACCCGTCCTTCCTGGTCACCGACCCGGGGCGCGCCGTGCTCTACACCGTCCAGGGCGACGGCGCGGAAGCGAGCGCCTTCGCGGCCGACGCGAGCGGTGCCCTGCGCGCCCTCGGCGGCGCGGATACCGGCGGCACCAACAGCGTGCATCAGGCGCTCGATCCGGACGGACGGTTCCTGATCGTCGCCAACTACGCCAGCGGCTCGGTCGCCCTGATGCCGGTCCGCGCCTATGGCGGGCTGGAACCGGCCAGCCACGTCCTGCCGCTCCCGGGGGAGACCGGCCCGCACCGAACCGAGCAGGCCTGCGCCCACCCGCACCACGTGGTCCTGTCGCCGGACGGCCGCCACGCGCTCGTGCCCGACAAGGGGCTGGACCGCGTCTTCGTGCTGCGACGGGAGGGGGAGCAGCTCGCCATCGTCTCGGAGACCGCGATGCGCCCCGGCGCCGGGCCGCGCCACATCGCGTTCCATCCGAGCCGCCCCCTCGCCTTCCTGGTCAACGAGCTGGACTCGAGCCTCGCCACCTGCCGCTGGGACCCGGCGTCCGGAACGCTGACGCCCCTGCATCTCGCCCCGACCCTGCCGCCGGACTACTTCGGCGCCAGCACCGCGGCGGCCATCGTGATCACGCGCGACGGACGGTTCGTCTACGCGTCGAACCGCGGCCAGGACGGGATCGCGCGGTTCCGGGTGGACATCGCCGGACGGCTCGATCCGGCCGGCTGGACGCAGGCGGGCGGCCGCGACCCGCGCTTCATGGTTCTGGCGCCGGACGGGGAACACCTCCTCGTCGCCAACGAGCAGGGCGACAGCCTCGTGGAATTCGCCATCGATCCCACGAGCGGGGACCTCACCCGGACGGGCTCACGTCCGAGCCTCAGCCCCTGCACCATCGCGTTCCTGTAGGAGCAGCAAGCGACCTGCAGGGCTTCCCGGCCTCAAGAGCAGAGATCTCTCCCGCAAATCCTCCCGCCACTGTCGGTGATGAGGACGAGACGCGAAGCTGCTTTCGATCCGTACAGGGCAAATAAGAACGCGAAACGCTTCGCACCGTCGCCAGAGGAAACGCCATGTTCGCCAAGCGCTACAGGTTCCTGATCGCGTTCCTGCTGTTCATAGCCGGGATCATCAACTACATGGACCGCGCCGCGCTCGGCGTCGCGGCGCCGTTCGTCAAGCAGGACCTCAACCTCTCGCCCTCGGAACTGGGGGTGATCTTCTCGACCTTCTTCTTCGGCTACGCGATCTTCGCCTTCGTGGGCGGGCAGCTCGCCGACCGCTACGGGCCGCGCAGCGTCTACAGCTGGGCCGCCGCCTCGTGGTCGATCCTGTGCATGCTCACGGGCGCGGTGACCGGGTTCGCGCAGATGTTCATCGTCCGCGCCCTGTTCGGCTTCGCCGAGGGGCCCATGAACTCGACCACGAACCGCACCATCACCACGTGGTTCCCCCGCGAGGAAACCGCCCGGACCATCGGCTTCACCTTCTCGGGCCAGACAGTCGGCAGCGCCATCGCGGCTCCGGTCGTCGGCCTGCTGGCGATCCAGTATGGCTGGCGGGTGGCGTTCGTGGCCATCGGCGCCGCCGGCCTGCTCTGGGTCGTGGCGTGGCGCCTGCTGATGACCGACCGGCCCCAGGACAACCCGCGGGTCGATCCCGAGGAGATCGCCCTCGTGGAGCGCAGCCGGGCCGTCACGCACCTCGCGCCCTCCGATCACGCCCGGTCGCTGAAGGAATACCTGTTCCTGCCGAGCACCCTGTCGCTGGGCCTCGGCATGTTCGCGGTGAACTACACCCTCTACATCTTCCTCTCGTGGCTCCCGAGCTACCTCACCGACGCCCTGCACATGCCGGTGAAGGAGATGGCGCTGGTCGCCTCGATCCCCTGGGCCTGCGGCTTCGTCGGCTATGTCGGCGGGGGCGTCATCGCCGATTTCGTCTACACCCGCATGGGCGACAAGCTCGCCGCGCGGAAGATCACCACCATCGTGCCGCTCGCCATCGCGGGCGTCGCCCTGATCGCCGTCAACGCCGCGACGAGCACGGCCATGGCGGTCTCGCTCATCGCGCTGGCCGTGCTGATGCTGACGAGCTCGGTGCAATCCTGCTGGGCGACGATCCACGAGCTGGTGCCCGAGGCGCGGGTCGGCGGCGTCAGCGGCTTCATCCACCTGCTGAGCAACATCTCGGGCATCATCGGGCCGACCGCCACGGGGCTGGCGGTGCAGTATCTCGGCGGCTACGCCAGCGCCTTCGTGATCGCCGCCCTGATCGCGGCGGCCGGCGTCGTCGCCATGGCGATCTTCGTGCGGCGGCCGCCCAACCCGGTGGAAGCCGGCCCCCTCGCCGCGGTCAAGCCCGTCTGATCCAGGCCACCCGATTCAGGAGCAGCGACTCATGAGCGCCGAGACAGTCCCACCCAAACCTGTCCTCCTGACCGGGGCGTCGGGCGCCCTCGGGCGCGTGCTGGCCCGCGCGCTCGGCGCGCAGGGCTGGACGCTCCGGCTCACGGACCGGGTCGCCTTCCCCGATCCCCTGCCCGAGGGGGCGCGGTTCCAGATCGCCGATCTGGAGGACGGGCCGGCGATCCTGCGGCTGGCGGAGGGCTGCGGCACGATCCTCCACCTCGGCGGGATCTCGGTGGAGCATCCGTTCGAGACCGTGATCGGCCCCAACATCCGCGGGCTCTACCACGCCTACGAGGCGGCTCGCCGCGAGGGCGCGCGGATGATCTTCGCCTCCTCGAACCACGCCATCGGGTTCCACGAGCGGTCCGAGGTGCTGGACGACGACTGCGCCCTGGCGCCGGACGGCTATTACGGCCTGTCCAAGGCCTATGGCGAGCTGATGGGCGGCCTCTACCGCGACAAGCACGGGGTCGAGAGCGTGTTCCTGCGCATCGGCTCCTGCTTCCCGGAGCCCACCGACGCGCGGATGCTGGCGACCTGGCTGTCCTACGCCGACCTGACCCGGCTGATCACGCGCGCCACGCTGGCGCCGAGTCTCGGGCCGAAGGGCACGGTGGTGATCTGGGGGGCGTCCAACAACAGCCGCATGTCGTGGTGGAGGAATGACGGGCGCGACGTGATCGGCTGGGCGCCACAGGACAGGGCGGATTCCTACGCGCCGGCCCTGGAGGGCAAGACCAGCGGCAACCCGGTTGTGGAGCGCTATCAGGGCGGCGGATTCACAGGGATCGATTATTCGCGGGCGGAGTCCGGCAAATCCTGAACCCAAGTCGCGAGCGCCCTCCCTCCCCCTCTGCGGGCTTATGGTTCGACAGGTTGGAGTTTAGGTCTCTGCGAGGCCCGCTATCCTCGATCTCATTCTCCGATGCAGGAGCCCGCAAGCACTCCACCTTCGTCATGCCGGGGCCGCGCAGCGCGGAGCCCGGGATCCAGACACGCCGCGTGCCAGGATCTTGCACAGTCGGTGTCTCTGGAGTCCGGGCTCGCCTGCGGCGCCCCGGAATGACAGGGGCGGACGCGTCATCCGAAGCGTCCACACGCCTGAGCGACGAATGTTTTGATCCGGAGAGCCCTGGCCCCTCCGCGAGGTAGGGAGAACCGCGTCTCCCGTCAGCGCCCCAAGCACCCCGACGAACTGATGGAAAGCACCATGGCAGACGAGCAGACCACGACCCGGCTGAAATGCGCCCTCGTGGTGCGCGGCGCCTTCGACGCGCATGTCATCCCGGCCTTCGAGGCTTCGGGTGGCCGGACAACGATTCACTGGGCGCCGACCACCGTCATCATGAAGGCGCTCGAGGAGGGCGAGACCGCCGACGCGGTTCTGGTCCTGTCGGATGCCATGGACCGGCTGATCGCGCAGGGTCGCGTCGAGCCGGAGACCCGGGTCGACGCCGTGCGCTCCCGGTACGGCATCGCCGTGAAGGCCGGGGCGCCGCATCCGGACATCGCCACCGTCGAGGCGCTGAAGCGTACCCTCACGGAGGCGCGCTCGGTGGCCTACTCGCGCACCGGCGCAAGCGGGATCTATTTCGCCGGCCTGCTGCCGCGGCTCGACCTGGCCGAGGCGGTCAACGCCCGCGCGACCATCATCCCGCAGGGCTTCACCGCCGAGAAGCTCGTCTCCGGCGAGGCCGACCTCGCCGTGCAGCAGATCAGCGAGCTGATGGTGGTGCCGGGCATCGAGGTGGTCGGGCCGTTCCCCGAGCCGGTGCAGGAGGTGACGACCTTCTCGGCCGCGATCCTGCGCGGCGCGACCGATCGGGCCGGCGCAGCCCGTTTCCTGGCCGGTCTGACGACCGTTCAGGCCGCGGAGGCGTATCGGGCGAGCGGGCTGGAGCCGGCTTTCTGACGAATCGGCTGGTGCCGCTTGCGACGTTGAAGCCGGCCCAGCCACACCCGTCTCGGTGCCGCGACCGCAAAAAAGTCCTTATGCTCGTGCTGTCCGGGCGCTTCATCCCGTCCGAACGGATCGCGCCTGAACATGCTGAAGACAGCCTTCGTTGCCGCCCGCGACCGTCAGCGGCTGTCCGAGATCGCGACCATCCTGATCGGCTTCGGCGTCACCCGCGTGGTGGACCGCCTGGGCCTGCGCTACCTGCCCCTGCTGCCGCGCCGCCAGCCCCGGGTCGACGTCACCCGCCTGTCCGAGCCCGAGCGGCTGCGCCGGGCGATCGAGGCGCTGGGGCCGACCTTCATCAAGTTCGGGCAGGTGCTGGCGAGCCGGCCGGACCTGCTTTCCCCAGCCTGGACCGAGGAGCTACAGAAGCTCCACAGCCAGGTCGTGCCGGTGTCGTGGGAGCAGATCGGGCCGCAGCTGGAGCAGGATCTCGGCGCCTCGCCGCAGGAGGTCTTCGCCGAGTTCGACATCAGCCCCATCGCCTCGGCCTCCATCGCCCAGGTGTACCGGGCGCGCCTGCACACGGGCGAGGACGTCATCGTCAAGGTGCTGCGGCCGAACCTGCGCAAGATCATCGAGGCGGACCTGCGCCTCATGGCGCACGGCGCCCGCATCGTCGAGAACGAGTGGCCCGACATGGCCCGCTACCAGCCGCGGGAGCAGATGCGCCACCTCGCGGAGGGCCTGAACGGCGAGCTCGATTTGCTCAACGAGGCCCGGAATTGCGAGCTGCTCGCCCAGATCTTCGAGGACCGTGACGACATCGTCTTCCCGAAGATCCACTGGGAATACTGCTCCGAGCGGGTGCTGGTGCAGGACTTCATCCACGGCATCCCGCCCAACGACGAGGCGGCGCTCCGCGCGGCCGGCGTCGACAAGAAGCTCCTGGCCCAGAAGGGCACCGACGCCTTCCTGCAGATGGCGCTGATCGAGGGCGTGTTCCACGCCGATCCGCACCCCGGCAACATGCTGGCGCTGCCCGGCAATCGCATCGGCTTCATCGATTTCGGCATCATCGGCCGCCTGTCGCAGCGGCGGCGCTCACAGCTCCTCGTGCTGATCGGCGCCATGCTGAAGCAGGACGCGGACGGCCTGATGGCCGTGCTCCTCGACTGGACCGGCACCAGCAACCCGGACCTGACCCGGCTCCAGGTCTCGGCCCAATCCTTCGTGGAGAGCCACTCGTCGATCCCGCTGAACCTCGGGCTGGTGCTCACCGACTTCATGAACATGGCCCGCGAGAACGATCTCGCCATGCCCACGGACCTCGCCATCCTGTTCAAGGGCCTGGTGACCGCCGACGGCGTGATGCGTCACCTCGACCCGAATTTCGATCTGTTCGCCGCCGCCGGCCCCACGGTGCGGGCCAGCATGCAGACGCAGTTCTCGCTTTCCGCCCTCAAGCAGAAGGCCGAGGCGCTGGGAGTCGGCCTCTACGGCGCCGCCTCGGAGCTGCCGACGCTGATCCACCTGATGCTGGTGCGGCTGAAGCAGGGTCGCGTCACCGTCGAGATCGAGGTGAAGGGGCTCGACAAGGTCACCCGCGGCATCGAGCGCGCCGCCGCGCGGGTGGCGGTGGCGCTGGTTGTGGCGGCATTCGCGACCCAGCTCGCGCCCCGGCTCATCGATCTCGGCACCCCCGTCTTCGTCTCGATCGGTTTGATTATCTTCGTGCTCGGGATCGGCTGGCTCGTGCTGCTGATGCGAAACAAGTAACCGCGTTCGTCACACGCGCCGCCCAAGTCCGAAGTTTTCACCTGCGGCCGAATACAGAGATCAATTGACGGATCTCCGCGCCGTGATAGCGTGAGACATCCAACGATTCGCTCGGTCCTGGGCGGGGATGGCACCAGAAGCGGTCTGAACCGCCGGGGCCGCCCTGCTGCCGACTTCGCGTCGCCGCGCCGCGCGATCGATGGATCTCGGGCGCAGCGCCTCGCACGGGCGCTCCGCCGCGTGGACGAGGGGGCGGGCGATGGATGCGGGCCTCGTGTTGCCGCGAGAGGACGAAGCGGAGCTTCGCCTCAGCACGCTGGAATCGGAGAACATGCGCCTGCGCACGTTGCTGGCGCAGGCCACCGCGCAGGCCGACCGGGAGCGGCAGCGCAGCCGGCGGCTCGGCCGCATCGTCGAGGCTGCGAGCCGGATCGAGGCGGGTCGCCTCGCGGCCGAGCGAGCCGAGGCCTTCGCGCCGCCACGGCGGCAGGACGGCGTCCATCTCGTCCGCGGCGCCGCCAACGACTACCTGGAGCTCCTCGATCGCGACGGGCGCCTGATCACCGCCAGCGCCGATGGGCCGGCCCTGTTCGGCGCCGCGGACGACGCGGAGGTGATCGGCCGCCCGTGGATCGATATCTGGACGCGCCCGGAGGACCGGGCGGCGGTCGCCGACGCCCTGGTCAGGGCCCGCATGGGCGGGACGAGCCGCTTCCAGGCACAGCTGGAGACCGGTGGCGCCGTCCGCTGGTGGGATGTGGCGGTGACTCCGATCAGCGCGACGCCCGGATGCGCGGAGCGGATCCTCGCGGTCTCGCGCGACATCACCGAGCTGAAGCTGACCGAGGCCCGGCAGACCCTGCTCATGCAGGAACTCGCCCATCGGATGAAGAACACCCTGGCCCTGGTCCAGGCGGTCGCGGCGCAGACCATGCGCAACGCCCCCTCGCTGGAAGCGGCCGGCGAGGCCCTGGCGGCGCGGCTCCTCGCCCTGGCCCAGGCCCACGACGTGCTTCTCCAGGGCTCCTTCGCCCACGCCTCCCTCACGGCCCTCGTGGCCGGGGCGGTTTCCCTTCACGGGGACGGTGTGGCGGACAGGTTTCAGGTCGCCGGCCCGGAACTCACCCTCGGCCCACGGCACGGCATGACGCTGGCGCTCATGCTGCACGAGCTGGGCACGAACGCCGCCAAGTACGGGGCGCTCTCGGTCGCCGCCGGCCACGTCGGCATCACCTGGGACGTGGTGGATGCGGCGGACGGTCCGGCGCTCCGGTTCCGCTGGGAAGAGAGCGGGGGGCCGCCGGTGAGGCCGCCGACCCATACCGGATTCGGCACCCGGCTGATCGCGCGCAGCCTTGCCCACGGCTTCGGCGGGACCGCGCACCTGACCTATCCGCCGTCCGGCGCGGTGCTGACCTTCGAGGCGCCCCTCGGTGCCGTGACGGCGGGCTGATCGCCACCGCCGCGGCCATCGGCGCTGCGGCGGGACGGCTGGCGACCTCCCATCGCGCGATCGCCGGCCCGGCCGGCGGCCACTCAGCGATCGCGGCCGGGCTCCTCTCCATCCGTCGTCTCCGCAGGCCCATCGGACTCGGCACCTGTGGTGAAGAAATCGCTGATCGGCCTATCGAGAGCTTCGGCGAGACGCGTCAGCATCCGCATCTTGAGCTCGCGGCTTTGGGACGATCGATCAGCGATCACGAACGAAAGGCCCCGACCTTCATCCGTGTTGCGCTCACACATCCGAAGTTCCTGTTCACGATCGTACATAGCGAAAGCAGACTTGCATTAAACTATAAATCTGCGCTCGAAATACTCACATACGTTGCGAAATCGCTCGGCCGGCGCATGCCGCGATCGATACTGGATAAGGCGCGGCGGCTTTCGTTTAGAGTGCCGCTCACGCTCGACATCGGAACCTGGGAGGGCAGCCCTTCCCCGGCGGTATCCGGGCAGCCGCGATCATGGCGCGGGTCCTCGGATTCACCGGGGCAGAGGTGGGGGATGGCATCCCTCGATGTCGCCGCGGCGTCCCGCACGCGCGCCCCGCTGGAGGCCCTGCTATACGAACCCGGGCGACGGATCGCGGCTCCGCTCAAAGCGGAGTCGGGAGCTTTCCGACGCCACGGAAGCCGACGGTGCATGAGTTCGGGCCCGCGCCAGCGTGGTGCGGAGGTGACGGAGACGGGTTCATCCGGTGCGATCCCTGTTCAAGGCGCGCAGACCTAAGGCATGGGCAGTGCGGATCCTCGCTCTGCTCGGTCTCGTTCTGCCCGCGGCGTGCAACCAGGCCGGCGGGACCGCGCAGACTTGTCCGGCGGAAAGCGTGGATCCGATGTCGGCCGCCGCGCTGGAGCAGCGGATCGTGGCGGCCGCGCCCCTGGGCTGGAGCGTCGTCCGCCGCGCGGACGGAGCGGTGCCGTACGGCGTCGTGCCGGGCTCCAGCGGCCTCGAGCGCGGCTCGATCAGCCTGACGCTCGCCGGGCCGGAGCGCGTCGCCATCAGCGGCTATTACTGCGCGCACGGCACGTTCTGCGCGTCGCCCATCGACGCCCGCGAAGCCCTTGAAATCTGGATCATGCCGCTCGCCTTCGCCGAAACGGCAGGACCGGTCCCCTGGACGACCCGCGGCGCATCCCTGATCGCCCTCTGCCGCGGCCGGGCGATCTACGGCTTGGTGTCCCGGTACGCCGGTGACGACCTGGATTTCGACGGCGGCTTCACGCAGGCTTCGACGGAGACGTCTGAGATGCCGCTGCGAGCGGGCGACCTTGCGACCTCCTGGCAGACCTGGCGACAGGATCTCGCGGTGCTGTTCCGCTGATCCGAGGCCGCGACGGCCGACCCTCGATCACCCCGAAAGGCTGCCGTGAAGGGGCCCAGGTACCATCGGCGTCACGGGCGCCGCGAAGCGAGCTCGGACCGCCTCGGCACGCGGAAGGCCCGATGTCCGTCGATCCCGCGGATTCAGACCAGCGCGCCCACTTCAGCCCTCAGATCCTGCATGGCTGCGAGCGTCCTGTCGCGAAGCGTCCTGAGGTCGACCAGCGGAGCCGTCACGTCGTCGCCCGCCTTGACGGCCTGCTCAAGGCCGCGGCAGGCCATCGAGAATGCCGCGCAGCCGAGCATGCCCGACATCGACACGAGGGTGTGCGCCTCGCGTCCGTAATCGGCTGCCGCGCGGTCGGCACCGTCGAAAGCCGTGGCGAGACTGAGGACGAAGCGATCGAGAATGCGGACAAGCTTCTCCGTGCCGATCACGGCCGTCAACTCGTCGAGCGCCTCCTGATTCACGAGGGACTGTGACACCGTCCGTCTCCAGCTGCGAATCCGCCGTGCGATCCGAGAGCAGCGCGCCGTCGCGGCGCGTCGGGATCTGGATCGCGCGGCCTGGACGACACTCCTTGATAAAGATCGTTTAGCAAAGCTTAAGGCATCAGGCGAGCGTGCCGAGGAAAACGCGTGACGGTCCCGCGCACTGTGGCGATATTCACGACACCAGCACCACGTTTTCAACTCAAAGTTAAATTCGTTCTCTAGTCTACAACCGAATTGCTGGTTGCGCGGTTTTCGCAACTTCCGGCGCGCCGGGCTGGGTTGGCGATCATTGCTCAGGGCGACACGCGACGTGGCACAGGGCTCCGTCGTAAGACGGGAAGGACAGGGGCGAAGGATTTCAACCGTGATCGACCGGACGCGGCCGTGACGGCCTACAGCCTGCGGACCCGGCTGCTTGCCCTATGGGTGCTGCTGCTGGTCTCCGCCTTCGCAACAGCCTACCTGATGTGGGGCGTCTACAACCAGTCGACGGGCGTCCAGGTCGCCCAGGCGGAGATCGGGGTCGATCGGGCCTGCCGCGCGCTGGCCGACCGCTACGCTACCCTGGTCCGCCTGCGCGACGGCGGGACGATGGAGGGTGACATCCTCGCCGTGGTCGAGGCGGCGCTCGGCGCTTCTGCCGGTATCGAGGGCGGGATCTGGAGTTCCGCGGACGGTTCGATCGCGTACGCCTATCCCACCTACGAGGGCACCGGCCGGAAGACCGACCTTCCGGCTGCCGAGCAGGAAACGATCGCGGCCCTCAACGCACAGGCCCTGCGCGCCGACCGCGCGGTCTCCCTGCGCCGGCCGAGCCGCACGCAGGTGCTGCTGCTCCAGAGCTGCCCGCTGCACGGCCCTGAGCCAGGCCTCACCGCCTGGACGATGGGCCGTGCCCACGTCAACGAAGGCCCGACCTACACGCGCTTCGTGGCGGGCCTCGGAGTCCTGGCCGCGACGGTGCTCGGCTCTGCGGCCTTCCTCGGCTGGTTTCTCTACGGCTTCTCCGGGCGCATCGCACGGCTTGAGGCCGCTCTCGCGGCCCAGCGAACCGGCGACGAGGATCTGCCCCATCTGGAGCGCACCGGCGAGCGAGAGCTCGACCGTCTGGTCGAAGCCCTCAACGCTGCAGGCGTCCGGCTGAGAGAAGCTCGGACGCGGGCCGTGGCGGCCGAGCGCCTCGCCGCGGTCGGGCGCCTCGCGGCAAGCATCGCGCACGAGATCCGCAATCCGATCGCCGCCATGCGGCTTAAGGCCGAGAACGCCCTCGTCAGCGCCGATCCAAATCGAGCCGCCGCCGCCCTGGAGGTCGTCCTCGGCCAGATCGCGCGGGTCGACACGTTGCTGCGCGACTTGCTCAATTTGACCCAGGCACGCCCTCTGAACCGGATGCCGACCGCCGTAGCGCCGCTGCTCGCGGAATGCGCGCGACTGCAGGAGGATCTCGCCCGGGCTCGTTCGGTGCGGATCGAGGTCGCTGCCGTAGGGCTGCCCGGAACCGACCTCCCGCATATCGACCGCGCGCAGATCGCCCGCGCCCTGGATAACCTCCTGCTGAACGCGCTCCAGCACACGCCGCCGGACGGCCGGGTCTGCCTCGGTGCCGATCGGGTCGTGGTCGATGGCGGCGTCCGCCTCCATATCCGCGTCAGCGACACCGGGCGCGGCATCGAACCGGCGATTTACTCCAGCCTGTTCGAACCCTTCGTCACGACCCGGGCGGACGGGACCGGGTTGGGCCTTGCCATCGTGCGGGAGATCGCTCTCGCGCACCGGGGGGCGGTCGGGCTGGACGAGGCTGCTTCCGAGACTACGTTCCTGCTCGACCTGCCATGGCGACCATCCTGATCGTCGATGACGACCGGGCCCTGCGCGAGGGGCTCTCCGAGACCGTAGCCGACCTTGGACACACGCCCCTGCCGGCGGCGTCCGGCTCGGAGGCTTTGGCGCGGCTGGACGAGGCGCCCGTGGCAGCCGTACTCCTCGATCTCCGGATGCCGGGCGACCTCGACGGCATGGCCACGCTGGAGCGGATCTGCACGCGGCCGAATCGGCCGCCCGTGACCGTTCTGACCGCCTTCGCGAGCCCGGCCAACACCATCGAGGCGATGCGGCTCGGTGCGCATGACCACCTGACCAAGCCGATCGGCCGTGCCGACCTTGCCGCTGTGCTCGAAGCGATGCTGAAGACGGCTTGTCTGGAACCAGCCGCCCCGATCGAGCAGGTCGGCCATCAAGGCCTCGTCGGATCGAGCGCGGGCATGCGGCGGGTGCAGAAGACCATCGGCCTCGTCGCCGACACGGCTTCCACGGTGCTGATCCAAGGTGAGACCGGCACTGGCAAGGAGGAGGTGGCACGCGCGCTCCACGCCTCCGGCCGGCGGCGGACGCGGCCGTTCATTCCCGTGAATTGTGCGGCAATCCTTGGTGAGCAGCTGGAGAGCGAACTCTTCGGGCATCTCCGCGGAGCGTTCCCGGGGGCTGCCGGGGACCGGGCCGGGGCTTTCCACCAGGCCGAGGGCGGCACGCTGTTCCTGGACGAGATCGGCGACATGCCGGTCGCCATGCAGGCCAAGATCCTGCGCGTGATCCAGGATTGCGTCGTGACTCCCCTCGGCGGCCGGCCCGCACTGGTCGATGTCCGCCTCGTCGCCGCCACCCATCGCGACCTGCCGGCGCTGGTGACCGAGGGCCGATTCCGCGCCGACCTCTATTACCGACTCGCCGTCGTGCCCATCGCCCTGCCGCCCCTTCGCGAGCGCCTGGCCGACATCGTGCCGCTCGCCGAGCACTTCCTGGCCCCGTCGGGCAAGCATCTCAGCGGGAGCGCCGCATCCCGACTGCTCGGCTATGACTGGCCCGGCAACATCCGCGAACTGCGCAACGTCGTGGAGCGGGCGGCCATGCTGGTGCGCGGCGGCGCCATCACGGGCGGCGACATCGACCTGCCGGCGGCTCGGCCAGAACGACGCAGCGAGGACGGTATCCCACAGGATTGGCTGAACGGCGACCTGCCCGGAGCGGTCGCGCGGCTTGAGCGGACCATGATCGCCGCGGCCCTCCGAGAGACCGAGGGCAACCGTGCCCGCGCCGCTCGCCGGCTCGGCATCCAGCGGCAGCTCCTGTACGCGAAAATCGAGCGCTACGGGCTCGGCGCGCCGGGTGGCGAGATGTCGGGAGACGCGACATCCGATGTCGGGATTCCCGACGTTTCCGGGGATAGCGACCGGGGGTAAAGCCTTCCTCGCGAAGAGTTTCGCGGCGAACCGGGGGCTGGTCGAGGCTCGACGGGAACCGATCGGGCGGGCGAGCGTCAAGCACCGCGTGTGACCGTGCGGCCCAGATCGGAGCCGTGCCGGGCGTCGATCGGGGGATCGCGGCAGGATGGACAGGATCGAGACAGGCGCCAGGTCGCGCGCCGACGGCACCCGGGCGCCGTCCACGAAAGCCCTGCGGGGCCTCGACGCTTTGAATTTCTTCCTCGCCGACGTGCGCGACGGTCTCGGCCCCTATCTCGCGATCTACCTGATCGCCGTGCGCGGTCCCGATCAGGGCTGGAACGAGGCCACGACCGGCCTCGTCATGACTATTGCGGGGATCCTCGGCCTCGTCGCCCAGACGCCGGCCGGCGCCTTGATCGACGCCACCAACCACAAGCGCGCCGTCGTGATCGGCGGCGCCATCGCGGTGACGGCGAGTTGCCTCGTCCTGCCGTTCATCTCGAACTTCTACCTTGTGACCGCCACCCAATCGATCGCCCATGTCGGCGGCACCATCTTCCCGCCGGCTCTCGCCGCCATCACGCTGGGCCTCGTCGGCCCGAAGATGTTTGCCAAGCGGATCGGCCGCAACGAGGGCTTTAACCACGCCGGCAACGCGGTCTCGGCCGCGGTCGCCGGTGGCCTCGCCTACTTCTTCGGGCCGGTGGTGGTGTTCTGGCTGATGGGCATCCTGGCCGCGCTCTCGATCGGCGCGATGCTGATGGTGCCGGCCGACGCCATCGACAACGACCTCGCCCGCGGCATGACCGAGGGCGAGGTCGAAGTGCAGGACAGGCCGTCGGGCCTCGCCACCCTGCTGCAGAACCGGGCGCTCCTGCTCTTCGCGGTCCTCTGCGCGATTTTCCACCTCTCCAATGCGGCGATGCTGACCTCGGTGGGCCAGCTCCTCACGCATCTGTCGGGCAAGGACCATGCGACGTCGCTGATCGCCGTCTGCATCGTGGCGGCCCAGTGCGTGATGGTTCCGGTGGCGATCTTCGTGGGAGCCAAGGCCGACGCGATCGGCCGCAAGCCGATCTTCCTAGCGGCCTTTGGGGTGCTCGCCCTGCGCGGCGTGCTCTACACGCTGTCGGACAACCCGTTCTGGCTGGTGGGCGTTCAGCTCCTCGACGGGATCGGCGCGGGCGTCTACGGCGCGCTGTTCCCGATCGTCGTGGCCGACCTGACCCGCGGCGGCGGCCGCTTCAACGCCGCCCAGGGCGCGGTGGCCACCGCGCAGGGGATCGGCGCGTCGCTCAGCGCGACGCTCGCCGGGGTTATCATCGTGTCGGCGGGATATTCCACCGCGTTCCTGGCGCTGGCGGCCATCGCGGCGTTGGGCTTCGTCCTCTACCTCGCGTTGATGCCCGAGACCCGCAGCGCGGCGGCCGTCGGCAGCGAGCCCGAGAGCGGCACCGGCCTGCCGCCGGCAGTGCCAGCGAGCGCCTAGGCGGCGTTCGCACAGACTGCCTACTAGGCGGGCGCTGCGAAGACGATGGGGGCGGCGGCGACCAACTCCATCAGGGCCGGTGCCGCTGTCTGCACGTCACGGCGTGATGGCGAGGGAAGCCTCCGCCGGCGTGGTCACGGCGACAGCCTCCGGCGGCGCCTTGCGCGACACGTAGTAAAGGTCGACAGCGTGCCAGAAGGCGCCCTGCTCTTCGGCAGACCGGCGGGCGAGCGAACCTTCGAGGATCGCCATCGCGGCCCGCGCGGGCTCGCTCCGCTCGAGTTCCTCGAGCAGGCCAGCGAGATGCAGCATGGGGCTTACCTCCGAACGGACAGCAACCCCCAATAACGCCCGAGCTTGCGTAACGATCCGTCCCGCGATGCGCGTCGGCGTCCCGCACGATCCTTGCCTCGTGCGGGCACGTGGCTACCATCGCTTCGTCGAGTCCGACTCGCTTATCCCTCAACCGTCGAGGATCACCGATGTTCTCAAGCCGAAGCGGCGCGGCTCTTGCCACACGCGGTGCGGTCTTGGCCGCGGCCCTGGCCGGCGGACTCGGGGCAACCCACCTCAGTGCCCGCGAGATGCCGGAGGCCGACACCACCGTAGCCGCGAGGAAGCCGAACGTCGTGATTCTCGCCACCGGCGGCACGATCGCCGGTGCCGGCGCGGATGCCGCCAACAGCGCGACTTACACGGCCGCCAAGGTTCCGGTGGACAAGCTGATCGCCGCCGTCCCTCAGATGAGCACTGTCGCCAATGTCCGCGGCGAGCAGGTCTTTCAGATCGCGTCCGAGAGCTTCACGGATGCGCAGCTCGTCCAGCTGGCCAAGCGTGTCTCGCAACTCCTGAAGCAGGACGACGTCGACGGCGTGGTCATCACCCACGGCACCGACACGCTGGAGGAGACCTCCTACTTCCTCGATCTCGTGGTGAAGAGCGACAAGCCGATCGTGGTGGTCGGCTCGATGCGGCCCTCCACGGCAATCTCGGCGGACGGCGCCCTCAACCTCCTCGACGCCGTGACGGTGGCGGCCAGCAAGGAGGCGATCGGCCAGGGCGTCACCGTGACGATGAACGATTACATCCAGTCCGGTCGCGACGTGAACAAACGGACGAACGTCGTGCCCAGCGCCTTCTACAGCCAGTGGGGCCCGCTGGGCATGGTGGTCGAGGGCAAGACCTATTTCTTCCGCTCCCTCTCGAAGCGGCACAACGCGAATTCCGAGTTCGACATCGATCAGATCGACAGCCTTCCGCTGGTGGGCATCGTGTACGGCTCGGGCAACATGATCCCCGGCGTCTACGACGCGGAGGTACAGGCCGGCGCGAAGGCGATCGTCAACGCCGGCACCGGCAACGGCTCGGTGCCGGGCTACCTCGTCGACAAGCTGAAGGACATCCGATCCAAGGGCACGATCGTGATCCGCTCCTCCCGGGTGCCGGACGGCTTCGTCCTGCGCAACGCCGAGCAGCCCGATGACAAGTACGACTGGGTGGTCGCCCATGACCTGAACCCCGCCAAGGCCAAGATCCTCGCTGCCGTGGCGCTCACCAAGACGAGCGACACCAAGGAGCTGCAGCGCATATTCTGGGAGTATTGAGGGGCGTCGATGCGGAGGTTCGGGATCCGCGTGTTCCCCTCCCTCTTGCGGGAGGAGAAGGCGCCTCTGCCAGAGGTGTGTGACGCTGCAAGCCACCTGAGGGCGTAGGAGGGCGCGTCTAGCACCGCTTCGCCCGGGTTACATCGCGCAGCGCACCGCCTAGATACCCGCCCAGCGATGCGGTCGCGGGCCTGAGCCGACTCCTGGCACCAGCCCCGCGCCTGTCCGCACCAAGCCTGGAGGAACGAGCATGACCGAGCTTCATCCCGAGGTCGCGGCGGTCACCGAGCGCGTCGTCGCGCGCTCCCGCGAGACCCGGCGCGCCTATCTGGACCTGATCGCCCGCGAACGCGAGGCGGGGGTCCGGCGCGGCAGGCTCGCCTGCGGAAACCTCGCCCACGGCTTCGCGGCCTCCGGCGAAGACAAGGCGGCGATCCGCGACGAGCGGACGGTGATGAACGTCGGCATCGTCACCGCCTACAACGACATGCTCTCGGCCCATCAGCCCTACGGGCGCTATCCGGACCAGATCAAGCTGTTCGCACGGGAGCGCGGCGCCACCGCGCAGGTCGCGGGCGGGACGCCGGCCATGTGCGACGGCGTCACGCAAGGCCAGACCGGCATGGAGCTGTCGCTGTTCTCCCGGGACACGATCGCGCTCTCCACGGCGGTCGCCCTGAGCCACGGCATGTTCGACGGCGCGGCGCTGCTCGGCATCTGCGACAAGATCGTGCCGGGCCTGCTGATCGGGGCGCTGCGCTTCGGCCACCTGCCGACGATCCTGATCCCGGCCGGGCCGATGCCGTCGGGTCTCGCCAACAAGGAGAAGCAGCGGATCCGCCAGCTCTACGCCGAAGGGAAGGTCGGCCGGGCGGAACTTCTCGAATCCGAGTCGGCCTCCTACCACGCGGCCGGAACCTGCACGTTCTACGGCACCGCCAACTCCAACCAGATGATGATGGACATGATGGGCCTGCACATGCCGGGCGCGTCCTTCATCAATCCCGGCACGAAGCTGCGGCAGGCCGTGACGCGGGCGGCGATCCACCGGCTCACCGAGATCGGCGGCGCCGGCAACGATTACCGCCCGCTCGGTCTCTGCGTCGACGAGAAGGCGATCATCAACGCAGCCGTCGGCCTGCTGGCCACGGGCGGATCCACCAACCACGCGATCCACCTGCCGGCCATCGCCCGGGCGGCCGGCATCGTGATCGACTGGGAGGACATCGACCGGCTCTCCAGCGCCGTGCCGCTGATCGCCCGGGTCTATCCGAACGGCGCGGGCGACGTGAACCATTTCCACGCCGCCGGCGGGATGAGCTTCGTGATGGCCGCGCTGCTCGATGCCGGCCTGCTGCACGACGACATCCTCACCGTAGCGGGCCAGTCCCTGCGCGACCACGCCCGCGACCCGAGGCTCGACGGCGAGGAGCTGGTCTTCGAGGACGCGGTGGCCGAGAGCCTGGACGACACCATGCTGCGCCGGCCGACAAACCCGTTCCAGCCGGATGGCGGCATGCGGCTCGTGAAGGGGAATCTCGGCCGGGCGACCTTCAAGACGAGCGCCGTCGAGGAGCACCGCCGCACCATCGAGGCCCCGGCCCGGGTTTTTTCGGATCAGGACGAGGTGCTCAAAGCCTTCAAGGCCGGCGAGCTGGAGCGCGACGTCGTGGTGGTGGTCCGCTTCCAGGGCCCGAAGGCCAATGGCATGCCGGAGCTGCACAAGCTCACCCCGCCGCTCGGCGTGCTGCAGGACCGCGGCCACAAGGTCGCCCTGGTCACGGACGGGCGCATGTCGGGCGCGTCGGGCAAGGTGCCGGCCGCCATCCATCTGAGCCCCGAAGCGCTCGGCGGCGGCCCGATCGGGCGGATCCGCGACGGCGACATCGTCCGCCTCAGCGCGGCCGACGGGCTGCTGCAGGTTCTGGTCGACGACGCGGAATTTGAGGCCCGCCCCGTGTCCGAGGCGCCGCAGCCCGCACAGGGCACCGGGCGGGAGCTGTTCGCGTTCATGCGTCACGGGGCCGACACGGCAGAGCGGGGCGCCTCGGCGATGCTCGCCGCCGCCGGCCTCTGAAACCAGCAGGGAGTTGCCGACCATGAACGATCTGACCAGCATCGACGCGCTGATGCGCTCCGTGCCCGTCATTCCGGTCCTGGTGATCGACGACGTGGCCCAGGCGCGGCCCATCGCGGAGGCCCTTGTGAAGGGCGGCCTGACCGCCCTGGAGGTCACCCTGCGCACCCCGGCCGCCCTCGACGTCATCCGGGAGATGACCCGGGTCGAGGGCGCGGTGGTCGGCGCCGGGACGGTGCTCAACCCGCGCGACCTCGACAGCGCGCTGGCGGCCGGGGCCGAGTTCATCGTCTCGCCGGGTCTCACGGAGCCGCTGACCGACGCCGCCAAGGCCAACAGGGTGCCCTACCTGCCGGGTGTCGCCACGGCGGCCGACATCATGCGCGGCCTCGACCACGGCCTCGACCGGTTCAAGTTCTTCCCGGCCGAGGCCGCGGGTGGGATCAAGGCGCTGAGGGCGCACGCGGCGGTGTTCGGGCAGGTGCGGTTCTGCCCGACGGGCGGGATCACCGAATTGAGCGCCCCTGACTGGCTGGGGATCCCCTCGGTGCTCTGCGTCGGCGGGAGCTGGGTGGTGAAGCCCGGCACGCCGGATCCAGCGACAATCGAGCAGGCGGCTCGGGCCGCCGCGGGACTGCGGAAGGCGGCCCAAGGCTGAACAGCCCGTGCGGGCTCCCTACCCCCTCTGCGGGGGAGGGTGGCCCCTGCGTCAGCAGGGGTCGGGAGAGGGGAACCCGGGTTCAGGAAAGGGCGCGACCGGCACAACGGACAGAGCGCAATTCTGCACCGTCGCTCCCCTCTCCCGACCCGCTTCGCGGGCCACCCTCCCCCGCAAAGGGGGGAGGGAGAGCAGCGGACAGGGTGCGCTCTACTCCGCCGGCAGCGGCTGCCTCTGGTCCCTCGGAATGAAAACCCCTCCCTCCGGCTCCAGCGTGATGCGGCGGTCGTGGAAGGCGTCGAGGGTCGAGCGGTGGCCGATCGACACGATCGTCGTGCCGGGTAGGCGCTCCCGCAGCATGCGGTAGAGCGCCGCCTCGGAGGGCTCGTCGAGGGAGGCCGTCGCCTCGTCGAGGAACAGCCATTCCGGCTTGGACAGCAGCGCCCGGGCGATGGCGAGCCGCTGCTGCTCGCCGCCCGAGAGCCGCCGCTCCCAGGTGTCGGTCTCGTCGAGGCGATCCACAAGATGGGTGAGCTGCGCCGCGGTCAAGGCGTCCCGGATGGCCGCATCCGAGAATTGGTCGGTGGTGTTCGGGTAGACGACGGCGCCCCGCAACGTGCCCTGCGGGATGTAGGGCCGCTGCGGCAGCAGCAGTGCCGATTGGCCGGCGGGCACGTCGACCCGGCCCTTGCCGAAGGGCCAGATTCCCGCGATCGCCCGGAACAGGGTCGACTTGCCCGAACCGGAGGGACCCGTGACCAGCGTCGCGCCGCCGCGCGGCAGCGTCAGGGTCTCGGCGGTGACAATGGGGCGCCCGTCCGGGAGGGCGAGGACGAGTCCGCGCCCGGTGACGTCGCCCGTGCTCTCGTTGCCCTGGACCAGACCGTAGCCGGCGTTCTCCAGCGCCTCGGCCTTGGTCATCGCCCGGCGGAAGGAGCCGAGACGATTGGTGTTGGCCTTGTAGGCGGCGAGTGTCGTGTAGGAGTCCACGAAGAACGAGAGCGAGCTCTGCACCTGGCTGAAGGCCTGAGAGGTCTGCTGGAGGGCGCCCAGGGTGATCTTCTTGGCGAAGAACGAGGGCGCCGCCAGCACCATCGGGAAGATCACGCTCGCCTGCCGGTAGCTGAACGTGAAGGCGATCAGTTTGATGCGGCGGAAGATGATCCCGATGTAGTTGTCGATGACGCTGTGGAACAGCGTCGCCAGCCGCGAGGCCTCGGCGCGCTCGCCGCGCAACAGCGCGATCTGCTCGGAATAGATGCGGTTGCGGGCGAGCGCGAAGCGGAAATCCGCCTCCACCCGCTCCTGCCGGAAGTCGAGCCCGATGAGCGGACGGCCGATCAGGTGGGTGAGCCACGTGCCGACCACCGCGTAGGCGATCACCAGCCAGACCAGGAAGCCCGGGATCACCGCATCGGTGAACGGCACGACGAAGTCGCGCGACAGGGTCCAGAGGATCACGATGAACGAGACGAGCTGCGCGGCTTGGCTCAGCAGCCGGATCGACAGCGTCGTGGTCTGCACGATGAAGCTGTTGACGTCGGCCTGGATGCGCTGATCCGGGTTGTCGGCCTCCTCGTCGGTGAACGGGATCCGGTAATGCGTGCCGTTGCCGAGCCAGCGCTCGTAAAGGCTGTGGGTCAGCCACGTTCGCCAGCGGATCAGCAGCGAGGAATCCACGAACAGGTCGAACATGCCGATGGCGATGTTCAGCGTGGCCAGCGGCACGAACACCCAGAGGAGCTGGTACCAGAAGGCGTTGGCGTCGTACTCCTGCAGGGAGTTGTAGATATCGCGGTAGAAGAAGTTGAACCGCAGCGTCAGCGCCACGTCGGCGAAGTTCACGAAGATCGAGAGCGCCACGAGGTTGCGGCCGATCCGGCCCTCGGTGGTGCCGAACCAGCGGAACAGGCCGATCTCCTTGGTCGGCTTGTCACGGTTGGCGAAATACGGGTCGGCGATGTTGGTGATGGCGCGGATCGGCTCGAGATACGAGATGCCCAGCACGATGGCGGCGAAGACCACCGCGCCGGTGGCGGCGAAGGCCGGCGGCAGGAGGGCCGCGATCACCGGCGGCAGCAGGCCCATGGCCGCGATGGTCTTCGATCCGGCGAGCAGCAGGTAGCCGACGCCGTAGACCGACACGAAGACCTTCAGGTAGGCCGAGATGCCGTTCGAGGCGATCAGGATCCCGGCAAGCGCGAAGCCGGCGAGCGAGACGTAGAGCGGCGGGCTCGGGATACCGGGGAATGCCAGCAGGATCAGCGCGGCCAGGGCCGTGAGCACGGCCTGGATCCCCAGTCCGGTCCTGAGTGCTGCCACGCGTCGATCCCCCATCCCGTCCGCGCCCGGCAGGGGGCGCAACCCGGCGGCCTTGGCCCCGGGTGATGGCGAGATAAGGGCACGTGGCCCGCGCTGTCGCGTGAAACTTTGGTCACGTTCCGTGCGTGCGGCGATTTACACCGGCTGCACGCCTACCAGTTCCACTCTTCGAAGCCGGGCTCGCGGCAATGATAGCCGATCGGGCATTGCGGATTGTCGCGGGTCGGCACGAAGCGCAGCTCGGCGATCTCCGAGCCGCCGCAGCGGCCGGGCCCACTGACGAAACGCTCCGGAGAGCCGCCGGTGGCGATCACCACGTCCCCCTCGCCCTTCACCAGCGCCATCGCCTCGGCGCAGGTCATCCGGGCCGTGGGCGACGACCCGCGCGGCGGCCGCGACTGGGCGAACGCATCCACCCCGGTCGCGACGGCGGCAAGGTGGGCGCACAGCAGGGCGAGGACCAGCGGCCTCATCAACAACGGGTTCCAACACGCGCCCGGGAAGAATGCCCACGAGCTCGGCGCCATCCTGCACAAGCCGGCGGCCCGAGACTGTCACCGGAATGCGCCACCGGGCCGCTTTCGCCGTGGGACCGCCGCAATCGGCGGATTATGAGATTCCCGGGACCGCCGTGCGGGGCCGCGCCGGCGTGAGCGCGGAGGTTCGGCGCAGGCGGCCTCGGCATGCCCCGCTCGACCGGCCTTCCGGCACGCGTCGTGGCGTGCGGCGGGCCGGAGATCGCCTGCCGGAGACGCCAGCCGGAGCCAAGGGACCCCCACGATGTCCGCCCTCTCGATCCTCGACGTCTCGGCGGTGCGCGCCGCTCCCGTTTCCCGCGAACCCTACGCCTACGCGCTCGGCACCAACGTGCTGAACCCGGAGGCGATCGACGACATCCGCCGCGACTTCCCCGACATCGCCAAGCCCGGCTACCTCACGGTGGATGAGGTGGCCTTGAAGGGTCGCTTCAAGGCGCTGATCGACGAGCTGGAGAGCGACGCGTTCTCGGAAATCCTCGGCGAGAAGTTCGGAATCGACCTCGTCTCGTGTCCGCGCCTCACCACGATCATGCGGCGCAGCCAGCTCAAGTACGGCTCGATCCACACGGACGGCCCCTCGAAGGTGTTGACGCTCCTCGTCTACATGAACGACGCCTGGGACGCCCCGGCCGCCGGCCGGCTCCGGGTGCTGTACGACGGGCGGAACTACGAGCCCTTCGCGGTGGAGGTGCCGCCCACCATGGGCACGATGTTCGCATTTCTGCGGGCGGACAATTCCTGGCACGGTCACGAGCCGTTCGAGGGCGAGCGGCGCGTCGTCCAGGTCGCGTGGCTCAAGGACGCGTCGGAGCTGGAGCGCAAGCGCAAGCGCAACCGGACGGCTCAGTTCCTGAAGGGGATCTTCGGCCGCTGACCGGACGACCGGGGGGGTGACCATGGGGGCATTGGTGCTGGCGGATCCAGCCGGCGGGACGCGTCCCGGCTCCAGGCGTCGCTACGCCGTGCCGGTTCTGCTGATCGCCGGCTGGCTCGGCCTGTTCGCCTACAGCGCGGCCTACCTGACGGAGGATCTGCCGTTCCGCAGTCCATCAGTCGGCGCGGCGCCCTCCGTCGATATGCCCTCGGAGCAGCAGGCGGCAGCCCGCCGCGTGGTCCTGCTGGATGCACCCGCGCGCAGCGCCCCGGAGTCGTCCGTTCCCGCACCCGCACCGGCCGACCCGGCGGCGGCACCCGCTCCACTCGCACGGTCCGCGCCGGCGGCCGCCGGTGCCGCGGTCAGTTCCCCGACGAGTGCAGAGTATGTCGGCGTCTGGGGTCCGACGCCCGGAGCCTGCGGAGCTCCCTCGCGGCGGCGCGGCTACATCCCCGCGACGATCACCCCGGATCACGCGAGGGCCGGCCGAACCCTCTGCACCTTCCACGACACGCGCCGCACCGGAAACGCCTGGGTCACGGCGGCCGACTGCACCGATCGTGGCCGGCGCTGGTCCTCGCAGGTTCGCCTGACGGTGGACGGGGACCACCTGACATGGTCGAGCAGCCGCGGCAGCACCACCTACGTGCGCTGCGGCCGACGCACAGGCTGACGTCGTCCATCCGAGTTCTGCGGCCTCACCGTCCCTCCGACGCCCGGAGGACGATCCGCGCGGCGGCGCGGCTCGGCGTGTCGTCGTCCGGGAGCCTCATCCGCCCGTCGATCCGGGCGAGGGCGGCGAGCTGCGCGTCGCGGGGAGCGCCCTCCGTCAACAGGGGCAACAGCGCCTGGGCGAGGGTCGTCGGCGCGCACTCCGCCTGGACGAATTCCGGCACGGCGTTCTCACCGAGGATCAGGTTCGGCAGCACGATGCTGGGGACCTGGATGAGCCGGCGGGCGATGAACTCCTCCGTCCGCGAGACCTTGTAGGCGACGACCATCGGCACGCCCGCGAGCGCCAGTTCGAGCGTCACCGTGCCGGAGGCGGCGAGCGCCGCGCGGGCGCCCCGGAACGCGGCATATTTCGGCGCCTCGCCGGTGACGATCCGCGCCGGCACCGGCCACGCCGCCGCGAGGCGCTCGACGAGACCGCGGTGGCGCGTCACGGCCGGCAGAACCGCCTCGACCGGATGGGCGCCACACACACGCTCCAGCACCTGCCCGAAGACCGGCATCAGTCGCTCGATCTCGGACCGGCGCGACCCGGGCAGCACCACGAGGCTGTGCGGGCCGGCGTCGCGGGTGCGCTGCTCCGGACCTCCCGGGCGCAGCTCCGCGAGGCGCTCGATCAGCGGGTGTCCGACATAGGTGCAGGGCGGTCCGCCCAGACGCAGATGCGCGTCCGGTTCGAAGGGCAGGAGCGCCATGACATGGTCGATGAAGGGGCGCATGCCCTTCGCCCGCCAGGGGCGCCACGCCCAGACGCTCGGCGAGACGTAATCGACGATGGGGATGCCGGGCGCCGCCTTGCGCACCCGCCGCGCCACCGCGTGGGTGAAGCCGGGACTGTCGATGATCACCAGCACGTCCGGCCGGGCGCGCACCGCCGCTGCCACGGTCTCGCGGATGCGCCGCAGGAGCGTCCGGGCCCGGGCGAGCACCGGCAGGTAGCCCATGACCGCCACGTCATCGAGGGGGAACAGGGAGACGAGCCCGGCCTCGGCCATCGCCTCGCCGCCGACGCCGCCGAAGGTCGTGTCCGGCGCCGCCGCGCGCAGCGCCCGCATCAGCTTGGCGCCGAGCTGATCGCCGGAATCCTCGCCGGCGACGAGCCAGATGGTGCGGGACCGGGCGGCGCTCACGGGGCGCTGCCGTAGCCGACGACGAACAGCCCGAGGCGGTCGGCCTCCGCGGCGGTGGCGGCCCGGTCGATCACCAGGGTGCCGCCCGCCTCCAGCGCGAGGCCCACGCAGCCGGCTTTCGCGGCGTTGCGCACCGTGCGCGGCCCGATCGCCGGCAGGTCGACGCGCAGGTCCTGACCGATCTTGGGTGCCTTCACCAGCACCGTGGCGGGGAGCGGACGCCCCCGACCGAACGGGCGGCGTCCGAGGGCGCGTGCGCGGGCGAGCATCCGGTCGGTACCTTCGGGGCCCTCCACCGCCAGCACCCGTTCTCCCGCCACCGTGACGGCCTGACCGAGATCGTAGGGTGAGAGTGCGTCCAGGACGCCGCGGCCGGTGCGGATCGACGCCGCCGCCGCCGCATCGGGTGAACGCCGCCCGATCGGACCGTCCGGGCAGAGCAGGTCCGGCGCCGCCTCGTGGACGCCGAGGACCCGGTGCCCCTCCTCCTCGACGAGGGCCAGGGCGGCGCGCAGGAGGCGGTCGTCCCCACCGCCCGCGATCGCCCGCAGGGCCTCGCGGTTGCGCAGCGCCGCGCCGGCATTGAGGATGGCGGCCGGGCTCGGGCGGGAGACGCCGCCCGCCGGCACAACCACGGCCGGCCCCCAGCGCCGCAGCAGCTTCAGGGTCGCGGCGAGGTCCAGGAGATCGACGGTGGCGTCGGCGCTGGCCCGCAGGGCCTGCCCGGTGAAGCCGCGCAGGGCGATCACGCGGAACGGCCGTTGGGCCCGGCGCAGGGATTCGGCGACGAGTTCCGGCAGGCGCCCGGCCCCGGCGATGAGGACGAGGGCCTCTCCGGGCGTGGGATCGGCCGGCACGATGCGCCCCTCAGGCGGCGCTGATCGGGGTCGGCACCTCGCGCGGCGTGCAGATCGAGCGCTTGCCACCGCTGCGGATGAAATCGAGGATCTCCCGCACGGCCGCGTGGGACTCGTAGGTCGCGGCCACGTCCTCGACGCGCTCCATCAGCGTGCCCTCCGGGGCGAAGAGCAGGCGGTAGGCCCGCCGCAAGGCGTGGATGTCCTCCCGGGCAAAGCCGCGCCGCTGCAGCCCGATGATGTTGAGCCCCGACAGGGTCGCCCGGTTGCCGAGCACCATCCCGTAGGGAATGCAGTCGTTCTCCAGGCCCGAGAGGCCGCCCACGAAGGCGTGCGCCCCGACCCGGGCGAACTGGATCACGGCGGCGCCGCCGCCGAGGATCGCGTAGTCGCCCACCGAGCAGTGGCCCGCCAGCATCACGTTGTTGGAGAAGATCACGTGATCGCCGACCCGGCAGTCGTGGCCGACATGGGAGTTCGCCAGGAAGGTGCAGTGGTCGCCGACCGTGGTCTCCAGGCCGCCGCCGCTGGTGCCGGGATTCATGGTGACGCCCTCACGGATCAGGCAGTCGGACCCGATCGTGAGCGTGGAGGCCTCGCCCCGGTATTTGAGGTCCTGCGGCGGGTGCCCGATCGACGCGAACGGGAAGATCCGGGTGCGGGGCCCGATCGTGGTTCGGCCCGCCACCACCACGTGGCTGTTGAGCTCGCAATCCGGACCGAGCACGACCTCGGGCCCGACGTGGCAGAAGGGACCGATCCGGCTCCCGTCGCCGATCGCGGCGCCCGGCTCGACCACCGCGCTCGGATGGATGAAGGGCGCGCTCACTCCGTCACCAGCATGGCGCCGATCTCAGCCTCGGCCACCAGCGTGCCGTCGACCCGGGCCTCGCCGCGGAACCACCACATGGTCCGGCGCTGGTTCGTCTTCTTCATGTGGAAGCGCACCTGGTCGCCGGGCGTGACAGGCTTGCGGAACTTGCACTTGTCGATGGTCATGAAGAACACCTGCTTGGTGCGCAGCTCGTCCGTCCGGATGTGACGACAGCAGATCGCGCCCGCCGTCTGCGCCATGCCCTCGATCAGGAGCACGCCGGGGAAGACCGGCAGCTCCGGAAAGTGCCCCATGAATTGCGGCTCGTTGGCGGTGACGTTCTTGATGCCGACGCAGGATTCGTCACCGTCGATCTCGACGATGCGGTCCACCATGAGGAACGGGTAGCGGTGCGGCAGCAACTCCAGCAATGTCTGGATATCGGCTGTGCCCAGCTCACCGCCGGTCTCGCGCGCCGCCTCACTCATCTGAATCCGCACCTCGACGTGCCGCTCCGGGCGGCCTGACCTCCGGCCGCCGACGGCGAACGGACCGCCCTCTTCGGAAGAAATCGCCGGAAGCGCAAGACCTTCCGGACCGGTCGGCGACACAGCGGGAGGCGTGCGGCACACATCGGCGGCCTGCGTCTCAGGCCTCGTCGTCCGCCCCGGCCTTCCCGGACCGCTCCGCGAGGCGGGCCAGCGTCGTCAATTCGCGGAACCACGCGCGCACAGGCTTGGCGGGCGTGCCGCCCCAGCGGCTGCCCGGGGGCACGTCCCGATTGACGTTGGAGGAACCCGCGATCTGCGAGCCGCGGCCGATCCGCAGATGGCCGACGACGCCGACCTGCCCGCCGAGGACGACGTAATCCTCCAGCGTGGTCGAGCCCGAGATCCCGACCCCCGACACGATCACGCAGTGCCGGCCGATCACCACGTTGTGGGCGATCTGCACGAGGTTGTCGATCTTGGTGCCCTCGCCGATGACGGTGTCGCGCGAGGCGCCCCGGTCGATCGTGGTGTTGGCGCCGATCTCGACGTCGTCCTGGACGATCACCCGGCCGACCTGCGGCACCTTCAGATGGGTGGCGCCCATGGCGAAGCCGAATCCGTCCTGGCCGACCCGGGCGCCGGGGTGGAGGATCACCCGGTTTCCGAGGAGCGCGTGGCTGAGGGTCGTGCCGGCCCCGATCGCGCAATCCCGGCCGATGCGCACGCCGGGGCCGATCACCGCGTTCGGGCCGATCACCGTACCGGCTCCGATCTCGGCGCCCGGCCCGATCACCGCCCCAGGATCGACCGTGACCCCCTCTTCCAGCCGCGCCTCCGAGTGGACATGGGCCCCCGGCGCGACGCCGCGGGCTGCGAATTGCGAGCCGGGACGGAGCGCATCGGGATGCAGGCGGCCGAGCAGCGCCGCGTAGGCGCGGTAAGGGTCGCGGCTGACGAGAGCGATCGTGCCGCCGGGACAGCGCGCCGCGAAGCGCGGCGAGACCAGACAGGCGCCGGCCCGCGTGGCGGCGAGGGCTTCGCCGTAACGGGCGTTGTCCATGTAGGCGAGGTGCTGCGGGCCGGCGCTCTCGAGCGACGCGGCACCGGCGAGCCGGTGCTCCGGATCCGCCCCTTCCGGAAGGGCCGCGCCCGCGGCGGCCGCTATCTCGGCCAGGGTGAGGCCAACGGCAGCAGTGAAGAAGACGGGATCTGACATGCGCACCAACGCGCCGGCCGGAGATAGATCCGGCCGACGCGCGAGGTTTTTATCAGAAGCGCGAGCCGCCGGAGAAGCGGAACGCCTGGGTCTGATCCTTGCCGATATGGCCGACCTTGCCCAGCAGGGGCACGTAGATCGACTGACCCTCGTCCTTGGTGAGGGCGTAGGCGTAGTCGAACCGGATCGGGCCGAGTGGCGAGTTCCACAGGATGGACGCGCCGATGGACGAACGGATCGCGGCGGTGTCGCGGACGTTCACGCATTCCGGCTCGACGCCGATGGTGAAGGCCGAGAAGTTGCATCGCCCGGTCTGCGGCGCGGTGCCGTTGATGAAGCCGTCGCCGTTCACGTCGAAGGCGCGCCGGCTGTGATAGCCGAACAGCGTGCCGGCATCGGCGAAGACCGCGCCCTTCAGGCCCAGGTCGCGCGGGACGAGCGGCAGCGGGAACTGCACCTCGAGGGTACCGCCGATGTAGGTCGAGCCGCCGATCGCGTTCGAGCGGGCGTCGGCGATGCCGACGTCGCGCGGGCCGATGCCGTTCGGCGCGAAGCCGCGGACCAGCGACGGGCCGAGGAAGAACTCGTCGGTCACGCGCAGGGGCTTGCCGTCGATCGACTCGATGTGGCCGCCCTGGAAGCGGACGAAGCCGACCACGTCCTCGAAGAGCTCCTTGTAGTACCGCGCGTCGGCGGTCACGCGGAAGAACTTGGAGTCGCCGCCCAGGCCTGCCACGTCGGGCTTCAGCTCGGCGTAGAGACCGTTACGCGGCGCGCCGATCACGTCGAGGGTGGAGTAGGCGAGCGTCAGACCAGCCAGCGAGGTCAACGTGTTGCCCTGCGAGCCCTTGATGGCGATCGAGGCTTCGCCGTCGTAGGCGCAGTTCGGGTAGAGGGCTTGACCGCCGATGTTCCGGCCCGTGTTCGGATCGATCGTACCGCCAGCGTAGACCGCCGTGTAGCCGGGGATCGGCACCGAGCAGTCGTTGTACGGCCGCTTGAGCGTGTTCGGGACCTTTAGCTCGGTGTTGTACAGCGAGTAGCGCAGCGTGATGCCGAACTCCTCGGTGATCGGCAGGCCGAGGCGGAGCTGGCCGCCATACACCGTGGTCTCGTAGCGCGAGTACCGGGTCAGATCGGAGTACTTGTAGAAAGCGTCGAAGCCGGCCGCGAGCCGGTAGCCGAGGAAGTACGGCTCGGTGAACGAGAAATCGACGCCGCGCGAGTACTGGCCGCCCGTGCCGGCGAGGCGGACATACTGGCCGCGGCCGAGGAAGTTCGACTCGGAGACCGAGACCTCGCCGATGATGCCGTCCTGGGTGGAGTAGCCGCCCGCCACCGAGAACGAACCCGTGGGCTGATCCTCGACGTCGATGTTGATCACCACGCGGTCGGGGGCGGAGCCAGGCTCGTTGGAGAACCGGACCTTCTTGAAGAAGCCGAGACCGTTCAGGCGCCGCTCGGCGCGGTCAGTGAGCACGCGGTTGTAGGCGTCGCCTTCCGCGATATCGAGCTCGCGCCGGATGACGTAATCGCGGGTGCGGGTGTTGCCGCGGATGTTGATGCGCTCGACGTAGACGTGCGGGCCGTCCTCGACCACGAAGCCGAGAGAGACCTGGTGGTTGACCGGGTCGCGCTGGCCGGTCGGACGGACCTGCGCGAAGGGATAGCCGGCGCGGTTCACCTCGCGGGTGACGTTGTTGAGCGTCTTCTCCACGTCGTCGGCGTTGTACACATCGCCCACGGCGGCGGAGACGTTGCCGTCGAGCCGTGTGGTGTCGAGACCGGGGAGACGCGAATCCACCGAGACCGCGCCGACCTTGTACTGCTCGCCCTCGTTCACCGTGATGGTGATGACGTAGCCGGAAGTCTCGCCCTCGACGTAGCGCGCGTCCGCGTTCACCACCTGGAAGTCGGCATAGCCGTTCTTGAGGTAGTAGCGGCGAACCTGGTCGAGGTCGTTGGTGATGCGATCCGGATCGTAAACGTCGGAGGTCTTGATGAACGACAGGAAGTTCATCTCCGAGGAGCTCATCAGCCCCTTCAGCGTCCGGTCCGAGTAGGCGTTGTTGCCGACGAAGTTGATCGAGATGATGCCGGTCTTATCGCCCTCGTCGATCTGGTAGATCACGTCGACGCGGCCGTTCGGCAGGTCGACCGTGCGGTAGGTCACCTTGGCGGTGCCGCGACCGAAGCGCTTGTAGACGTCGCGGATGCGGGCGAGGTCGGCGTTGATGATCGCCTCGCTGTACGGGCCGCGCGCCTTGGCCTCGACGATCCCTTCCAGAGTCGCCTTTTCGACCTTCTTGTTGCCCTCGAACACTACCCGGTTGATCAGGTTGTTCTCGCGGACGGTGACGACCGTGCGGCCGCCGGACTGCGCCACGCGCACGTCCGAGAACATCCCGCTCGCGAGCAGGTTGCGGCGGGCCTCCTCGGCGGAGCCGGACGCCGTCCCGGTCACGTAGGACCGGATCGTGTCGGCATCGACGCGCTGGTTGCCCTGGACGACGATCTGCTGCGCCTGAGCGGCCCCGCTCAGGACGACGCCAAGACCCGCGGTGACTAGGACGATGGTTTTCCGCACCGACTTGCGTCGGGGCTTCCCCGTCAACGACATCATGCAATCGCCCGTTTCTGTTCTGGTCGCGGGGGTTAAGCCCGTCACGGGCGACCGTTGATCGGCCGTCCCGTCACCTGGTCCAAGCGTGGCTTCGGTCCAAGCGTAGCTCTTAGCGGGATTCCCCTGCCAAGCAAACGCGCGGGAGGCCATCGTCAGGGGATTTTGCCGGGTCGTGGCCTTCGCGCCACTTAACGGTCCGCTCAGCCTGTGGGCAAACCGCGGATCATGGTGAAGATCGCGTAAACGCTTGCGGCGGCGAGCGATTTCACACCCGCCGCCGATCGCATGAAGACCGTCTTAACGCTGTTCTGCGCCGCCTCCGAGACCCGATCCGGGCATGGTCCCGGCGGGATCGCGGCGGGATTGAGGCATCCTTTCCCGTGCGGGCCGGACAGAATGCCCAGCCGCGCCGAAGGGCCGGCCGAGAACCCCGGTCAGGTATTCCGCCAGGAGGCGCCGAGATTGAGGATGTCGTTCCAGGCGGCGAACAGCATCAGCATCAGCACGAGGGCGAGGCCGATCCGGAAGCCGATCTCCTGGGCGCGCTCGCTGAGCGGCCGGCCGCGCACCACCTCGAAGGCGTAGAACAGGAGATGGCCGCCATCGAGGAGCGGCACGGGGAAGAGGTTCAGGAGGCCGATCGACACGGAAAGCAGCGCGATGAGCCCGACCAGACCGCCGACGCCGCCGGTCTTGGCGACCTCCCCGGAGACCCGGGCGATGCCGATCGGGCCGGAGAGCTGGTCGGCGGATTCCCGTCCGGTTACGAGCTTGCCGAGGTACGAGAAGGTGCGCTCGACGACGAAGTACGTCTCCTTCACGCCGAGGTTCAGCGAGTCGAGCGCCCCGTAGCGCACGAGGCGGGCCTCCGATCCGGCGGGCGAGCGGATGCCGAGCCGTCCGATCCGGTGGCGGCCGAACGGGGTCTTCTCCTCGAAGGTCGCGGGCGTCGCCTGGATGGTGATCGGCTTGTCGTCGCGTTCCACCGTGAAGGTCAGCGGTGTTCCGGCGCTGCCCGTCACGGTCCGGTACATGGCGTTGAAATCGCCGATCTTCTCGCCGTCGATGGCGGTGATCACGTCGCCGGGCTGGAAGCCGGCCTGGGCGGCGACGCTGTTCGGCTCCACCGAGGACACGCGGGCGGGCAACTCGTAGCGGCCGCCGAGCCAGATCGCGCCGGCGAACAGCAGGATCGCCAGGATGAAGTTCGCCGCCGGGCCGGCGGCGACGATCGCGGCGCGCTTGCCCACCGGCTGCGTCGGGAAGCTGATCGCCCGTTCCTGCGGGCTCATCCGTGCGACGGTCTCGGGATCGGGCATGCTGGCGCCGTTGGCGTCGCCGTGGAACTTCACGTAGCCGCCGAGCGGGATGGCGCAGAGCTTCCAACGGGTGCCGCGGCGGTCGTTGAAGCCGAACAGCTCGGGCCCGAAGCCGAGCGAGAACGCGTGGACGCCGACGCCGCACCAGCGGCCGACCAGGAAGTGACCCATCTCGTGGACGAAGACCACGACGGTGAGCACGAACAGGAATGGGATCACGGCACCGAAGAAGCCGCCGGCGGTCCCGCCCATCGCGTTGAGGAAGTCCATGCGCCGTTTCCTGGCCGTATCCGCGCCGGCATTCTGGGCCGACCATCCGACCTGTTTAGCAGATCGGGGCAGCCGACCGCCAACGCAATCCTGCGAGCCGGCCGCGAAGGTCGCACGCCCCAGGACGCGATGACCCCGTCCGAGGGGGGCGAAGCGGTGCTGTCCCCGCTATCCTCGCTATCGCGGCAGCCGGCCGCTCAGTGGCCGCCCCCGCCTCCCACGGCCTGCGGACGCCGGACCAGGGGTGCGGCGCAGGCCATCGCCAGAAACAGCACCGTCAGGGCGAGGAACACGTCCTCGAAGGCCATGACGAGCCCTTGCGTCCGCACGGTGTTGGTCATGGCCTTGAGCGCCATGCCGGGGGCCGCACTGCCGAACGAGTCGAAGCCGCGCTGCAGACTGTCGAGGCGCTCGACGGCGGCGGTGTTCGCCCAGGTGAAGCGCTCGTGGAGGCGGGTGAGGTGAAGGTCCCAGCGGTCGTTGAGGATGGTGTTGATCAGCGCGAGGCCGACCGCGCCGCCGAGGTTGCGCGTGAGATTGAAGAGGCCGGACGCATTTTTCATGCGTGCCGGAGGCAGCGTCCCCAGAGCGATATTGTTGATCGGGATCATGCACAGCATCAGCGAGCAGCCGCGCAGCACCTGCGGCAGCAGCAGCTCGTAGAAATCCCAGTCCTTGGTGAGCCCGGTGACGATCCAGGTGCCGCAGGCGAAGCCCGCGAAACCGACGCCCATCATGAGGCGCGGATCGACCTTGCCCGAGAGCCGGCCGGCGATCGGCGCCGTGATGAACATGAACAGACCCGAGACGAACATGGTCTCGCCGATCATCAGCGCCGAGTAGCCGCGCACCCGGGCGAGATAGACCGGGTAGATGTAGGTCAGCCCGTAGAGGCCGATGCCCAGCACGAAACTCGCGACGCAGCCGCTGGCGAAGTTGCGGTCCGAGAACGCGCGCAGGTCCACGATCGGCTGCTTGGCGGTGAAGACGCGGGTGAAGAACAGCAGCGCCGACAGACCGCAGATGACCGCACAGGCGAAGACCGCCTCATCCTGCAGCCAGTCGTGGTTCGGCCCCTCCTCCAGCACGTATTCGAGGCAACCGAGGAAGCCCGCCATGAAGGCGAGCCCCGCCCAGTCGAAAGACTTCAACAAGCCGTAATTGGGCTTGTCGAAATCGACCAGGATCCAGGTCGAGACGGTGACGAAGATGCCCGGCACGACGTTGATCAGGAACAGCCAGTGCCAGGACAGCAGGTCGGTGAGATAGCCACCCACCGTCGGCCCGATGGTCGGCGCCAGGGTCGCCACGAGGCCGATCATCGGCGACACGATCGTCCGCTTCGACGGCGGGAAGATCGTGAAGGCCGCGGCGAAGACCGTGGGGATCATGCCGCCGCCGATGAAGCCCTGGAGCGCCCGCCAGACGATCATCTCGCCGATGGACGAGGAGGTCGCGCACATCAGGCTCATGACGGTGAAGCCGGCCGCCGAGATCGCGAACATCCAGCGCGTCGAGAGCACCCGCGAGAGCGTGCCCGATAGCGGGATCGAGATGACCTCGGCGATGAGATAGCTGGTCTGGACCCAGGGGATCTCGTCACCCGAGGCCGACAGGCCGGCCTGGATCTCGTTGAGGGACGCCGAGACGATCTGGATGTCCAGGATCGCCATGAACATCCCGAACACCATGCAGAGGAACGCCACCATGCGGCGGCGGTCGAGGGGCGGCTCGGCGGCGCCGGCCGGCGCGCCCGCGGAGATGGCGGCGGTGGCGGCCACGATCGGTCTCAGCGGCTCGCGGTGCTGACCGGCCGGGCCGCTTCGGCCCGGTCGAGCGCCGACCGGTCCGCGCCGGCACGGGTGTCGACCCGCACCACCGCCGACAGGCCGGGCCGCAGCAGGCCCTCGCGGGCCACCGCCTCCGGCACGCGGACGCGAACCGGCAGGCGCTGCACGATCTTGGTGAAGTTGCCGGTGGCGTTGTCCGGCGGCAGCAGGCTGAACACGGAGCCGGAGGCCGGCGAGAACGATTCCACCACGCCCTCGATCTCGCGATCCGGATAGGCGTCGATCGTCACGGTCACCGGCTGTCCCGGCCGCATGCGCTGGACCTGGGTCTCCTTGAAGTTCGCGTCGATGCGCACGCTCTGAAGCGGCACCAGTGCGGCGATCCGGGTGCCGGGCGATACGTAGGCGCCGGCCTCGACGGCCTTGTTGCCGACGACGCCGTCGAAGGGCGCGCGGATCACTGAGAAGTCGAGGTCGCGGCGCGCCCGGTCAACCGCGGTGCGCAGCTCCGCCGCGAGGCTCTCGGCCTCGCGCTTTTGGGCCTGGAGAACGTCGACATTGGCGCGGGCCGCGACCAGACCGGCCTCCATCGCCTTGACCGAGGCCTCGGTCCGGTCACGGTCGGCGCGGGCCTGGTCGATGCGCGACTTGGCGACGTAATCCGCCTGCATCTGCGTCGCGCGGGTGAAATCCGCCTGGGCGCGCACGGCGTCCGCGCGGGTCGCGTCGAGCTGCGCGGCGGCCTGGGCGACCTGCGCCTGCGCGGCCTCGGTCTGCCGGGCGATCCGCGCGATGGTGCTCTCCTGCGTGGCCAGCTTGTCCTGCGCCGCCTGGAGGGCGAGGCGGTAGTCGCCGTCGTCGAGCTTGGCGATCACGTCGCCCTTCTTCACCGACAGGCCGTTCACCACCGGGACCGATTCGAGATAGCCCGACACTTTCGCGGCCAGCACCGAGATGTCGGCTTGGACATAGGCGTCGTCCGTCGAGACGAAGAACCGTCCGACAGTCCACCAGTGCCAGCCCTGATACGCGCCGAAGCCAAGTGCAGCCAGCAGAACGCAGAGTAGGATGGTGCGCCTGAGCGGGCGCTTGCGGGCAGCGCGCGCCGGCTCGGCCACCGGTGCGGCCGATGGGATCGCGGCAGGCGCAGGTCGCACCGGGTTCTCGGCCCGCTCGTCGTCGCCAGCCTCGATGGCGGGAAACGGGCGGTCGGCGTCCTCGCGCAGGGACATCTGAAAGCCTCACGTCCAATGACCGAACCGTTCGGTCAATCATTCGGACGCGCCTTGACGCGGGTCCGAAGGTGCCGCAGATTATGTTGACCGAACGGTTCGGTCAAGCGGAGCGGCGCCAAGCGCGCTGGACGGGAAGATGGCACAGGGTGCAGTGCTGGAGCGTGGCGCAACCGCTCACGAGGGCGATAAGCGCCGACAGATCCTGGACGGGGCCCGGACCGTGTTCCTCTCGGCCGGTTACGACGGCGCGAGCATGGGCGAGATCGCCCGGGCCGCCGCGGTCTCGAAGGGAACGCTCTACGTCTATTTCGACAGCAAGGAGGCGCTGTTCGAAGCGTTGATCCTACAGGAGAAGGCCAGCCTCGCCGAGACCCTGTTCACCTTCGATCCGGAGGACACGGATGTTCCGGCCGTCCTGACCCGCCTCGGCATGAGCTTCCTGAACGAGATGTCCCGTCCGGAGCACATCTCGGTTCATCGCATGGTGATCGGCGTCTGCGAGAAGTTCCCGCATTTCGGGCAGGTCTACTACGAGGCCGGCCCCGCTTGCGGCGTGGCCCGGCTGTCGGCCTATCTCGACGTCCAGGTGAAGGGCGGCCGGCTGCGCATCGCCGATAGGACCCTAGCGGCGCAGCACTTCCTGCATCTCTGCCTGGCCGGGCTCCTGACACGCATGCTGTTTGCCGCCGGGGGCATGGCGGACGAAGCGCGGAAGCAGTTTCAGGTTGCCGAGGCGGTGCGAGTGTTCCTCGCGGGTTACGGACCGGATTGCTGAGATCCGGCTCTGACAGTGATCGTCAGCCGGCGGCGCGCAACTCCGGCAATGCCTCGGCGCTCCAGACCCGGACATGGGCGTCGATAGCGAGGGCCTCGTCCACATCGGCCGGCGCGGTCCGATACTGATCGGCGAAGTGCGTGCAGGCGCGCTCCACCAGGTCGCTGATCCCGTAGAAGCCGATTCGGCCGGCGATGAATGCCGCCACGGCGATCTCGTTGGCGGCGTTCATCACGGTCGGCGCCGCGCCACCGGCGGCCAGGGCCGCCCGGGCGATCCGCAGGCACGGGAAGCGCGCTTCGTCGGCGTCCTCGAAGGTGAGCGAGCCGAGCTTCACGAGGTCCAGGGGCCGGCCCCGCTCGATGGTCAGCCGGTCCCCGAGCCCGAGGCAGTGCGAGATGGGAACCCGCATGTCGGGAAGCGCCAGTTCGGCGGTGACGGCGCCGTCCAGCCAGTAGACCATGCCGTGGATCACCGATTGCGGATGCACCACCACGTCCAGGCGCTCGGGCTCGATGCCGAACAGGTGGTGCGCCTCGATCAGCTCGAGGCCCTTGTTCATCAAGCTGGCCGAGTCGATGTTGATCTTCATCCCCATCGACCATGTCGGATGGGCGGCGGCCTCGGCCGCAGAGGCAGCAGCGATGCGCTCGCGCGTCCAGGTCCGGAACGGGCCGCCGGACGCCGTGATCATCATGGTGCGGACATCGGCAAGGGGCCGGCCGGCCAACGCTTGGCTCAAGGCATCGTGCTCGGAATCCATCGGCAGGATCGTGGCGCCGTAGCGCGCGGCATCACGCATGAAGGCGTCGCCGGCGCAAACAAGGCTCTCCTTGTTGGCGAGCGCGACCTTGCGACCGAGGCGCAGTGCGGCATGGGTCGATTTCAATCCCGCCGCACCGCTCACCGCCGCGACCACGATGTCGGCGTCCCGGGCGGCCGCCTCCATGACGGCCCCCTCCCCCGCGCCGCTGAGGATGCCGGAGCCCGACAGGGCCTCGGCCAGGGCCGGCCCGGCGGCTTCGTCGGCGAGCGCCGCGAAGGAGGCGTTCAGCTCCCGCGCGACCTTCGCCAGGGCAATGGGATCCTTGCCGCCCACCAGGGCACCGACGCGGAACCGATCGGCGTGCTGGGCGAGAAGATCGGCGGTGGAGCGGCCGATCGAGCCGGTGGCGCCGAAGACAGTGACGATCTGGGTCACGGGTTCAACTCCCTCATCGTCACGCGATCAGACCCGCCCCCGCGCAGGGCGAGATAGACGGCCGCCAACACGGCCACCGCGAAGAATCCGTCGAGCCGGTCCATGACGCCGCCGTGGCCGGGAATGATCTTCCCGGAATCCTTGACGCCGTAATGGCGCTTGAGACCGGATTCGATCAGGTCGCCCGCCTGGCTCAGGACCGAGGCGAGCGCGCTCGCGCCCGCCACCACCGGCAGGGAGGCGGCGCTCGGAAGCGTCATCCCGGCGAGATCGGCCACCACCGGCACCAGGGTCCCGGCCGCGACCGCACCGACGAGGCCGCCGAGCGCTCCAGACCACGTCTTGTTGGGCGAGACCCGGGGCATCAGTTTCGGACCGCCGATTTTCCGGCCGGCGAAATAGGCCGCGATGTCGGTGGACCAGACCACCGCGAACATCCAGGCCGGCCCGACGAGGCCGATGGTGGGATCGTCGCGCAGGGCCACCGGCACCGCCGCGATCGCCGCCGCGCCGAGCACGCCGACAAAGGCGCGCAGCCGCCCGCGTCCCGTCCGCGCCACCGTGGCGCTGGCCGCGGCGCCGAGCAGCAGGACCGCCACGCAGGCCGACGCCGGAGCACCGCCGCGCTGGCAGAGCAGCAGGGCACCGAGGGTCGCCGCGCCGAGGGCGATCAGCACCTCGCGGGGCTCGGTGCGGCTCATCACCATCCATTCGGCGAAACCGATGATGCCGGCAGCGAGCCAGATTCCGGCGAAAGGCCAGCCGCCATAGATCAGCGCGGCCAGCACGCCAGCCCCGAGCACGACGCCCGAGGCGACGCGCAGCCACAGCTCGCGCCGCCCCGAGGGGCGCGCGGCCGGTGCGGCGGCGGCGGTCACGCGTCCGGTCCCTTCGCCTCAGACCTGCATGATCTCCTTCTCCTTGGAGGCCAGCACGCCGTCGATCTCGCCGATGTACTGATCGGTCGCCTTCTGCACGTCGGCGGCCTGGCGCTTCTCGTCGTCCTCCGAGATGGCGCTGTCCTTCAGGAGCTTCTTGAGGTGGTCGAGGCCGTCCCGGCGGACGTGGCGCACGGCGACGCGGGCCTCCTCGGTGTACTTGTGGGCGACCTTGACCATCTCCTTGCGGCGCTGCTCGTTCATCTCGGGGATGCGGAGCCGGATGGTCTGGCCTTCGGTTTGCGGGTTGAGGCCGAGGTCGGACTCGCGGATCGCCTTTTCGACGGCCGTGACCATGCTGCGGTCCCAGACCGAGATCGACAGGAGCCGGGGCTCCGGCACGCTCACGGTGGCCACCTGGGCCATCGGCATCATCGAGCCGTAGGCGTCGACCTGGATTGGGTCGAGGAGCGAGGGCGTGGCACGCCCGGTGCGCAGCGAGCCGAGATCCTTCGAGAGCGAGGCGACGGCGCCCTGCATGCGGCGCTTGATGTCGTTGAGGTCGAATTCCGGTGTGGCCATGAGGGTCGTCCCGAGACGTCTGACGTGGTCTTGAGCCCGGCGCGGGCGGTCGCGGCCTCAATGGACGAATTTTTTCAGGGCCGCAAACGGTCGCGGCGGCATTCCCGCCGCCGCGTCAGGGCGCCACGAGGGTCGAGGGCGCCTCGCCAGACAGGATTGCGGCGATCGAGCTCGGCGGGTGCAGCGAGCCGACGAGGATCGACAGCCGGCTTTCCCGGGCCAGCGCGAAGGCGGCGGTGTCCATCACCTTGAGGTCGCGGGCGATCGCCTCGTCGTGGGTGATGCGGTCGTAGCGCGTGGCGCCAGGGTCCTTCTTCGGATCGGCCGAGTAGACGCCGTCGACTTGGGTCGCCTTGAGCACGGCGTCGCAGCGGAGTTCCGCAGCGCGCAGGACGGCCGCCGTGTCCGTGGTGAAGAACGGATTGCCGGTGCCGCCGGCCAGGACGACCACCTGGCCCTTGTCGAGGTGGTGCAGGGCCGGCTGACGGGCATAGGTCTCGCAGATGGTCGGCATCGACACCGCCGACATCGTCCGCGCCTGGACCCCGGCCGCGTTCAGCGCGGTCTCGATGGCCAGCGAGTTCATGACGGTAGCCATCATGCCGAGGGAATCGCCCGTGGCCCGGTCGATCCAGCCGGCCGCCGAGATCCGCGCCCCGCGGATCATGTTGCCGCCGCCGACCACGATGGCGATCTCGGCGCCCGCCTCGATGGTGCGAGCGATGTCCTCCGCGAGCCCCGCGAGGGTCGGGGGATGCAGCCAGTAGCCGTCCGGCGCGGCCAGAGCCTCACCCGACAGCTTCAGCAAGATCCGGCGAAACGGCGTCGTATCCGGCATCGGTGTCCCCGGCTCCATCCCGCATCGCGCAAGCCGGGAGGCTTCTACGTCAGGCGTGGGAGCCGCGTCGAGGGGTTGAGGCTGATCCGGCGAGATCGACCGGTGGAGGCACAACCGGAGTGGGGATCAACCCTGGATGCGTCATTCTTAGCGGGGTGAGGCGCCGGCATCGTCGATGGCATGCCGGCTGCCGATGTCAGCTGCCGGCCAGAACGCCGACGGCGCCCAGGATGGTCATGACGAGACCGGACGCGAACACGCCGATCATCAGGTAGGAGAAGGGTTTCAGAGCCATAACGCCAAGGTAGTGCGCGACTGCGAGATGCGGTGTGCGCTGCAACACGGCGGATGACGGATGATAGCGCGAACGGCGGCCGATGGACCCCTCTCGGGATCGCGGCCCCGGCTCAAGTTTCGAGCCTGACAAAGAAACCCCGCCCGGCGTGCGCCGGACGGGGCATGGAAATCACCGATTCGAAGAGCCCGAAAGTTCAGGCGCGACCGGCCTGCTGCGCCACCTCGGTGGCGAAGTCCGGCCCCTCCTCCTTCTCGATGCCCTCGCCCAAGGCGTAGCGGACGAAGCCCGTCAGCGTGACCGGACCGCCCACCTTGGAGGCAGCTTCCTTCAGAACCTGGCTCACTGTCTTCGAGCCGTCGTGCACGAAGGGCTGATCCAGGAGGGTAACCTCCTTGTAGTAGCTCTTCAGGCCGCTCTCGACGATCTTGGCGAGGACGTGATCCGGCTTGCCGGCGTTCTTCTCGCGCAGAATGTTCGACTCGCGCTCCACCGTGGCCGCGTCGACGCCCGAGGCGTCCAGCGCGACCGGGTTGGTCGCCGCAACGTGCATGGCGATCTGGCGGCCCAGCGTCGACAGCGCGTCGACGTCGCCCTCGGATTCCAGCGCCACGAGCACGCCGATCTTGCCGAGGCCTTCGGAGATCTGGTTGTGCACGTAGGAGGCGATGACGCCCTTCTTGACCTCAAGCTTGGTGACTCGGCGCAGGTTCATGTTCTCGCCGATCGTGGCGATCAGGGCCTGCAGCTTCTCCGAGACGGTCTCGGCGGCACCCGGGAAGTGGGCGGCCTGGAGACCCTCGAGCGTGCCGTCGGTGTTGAGCGCGATCTTGGCGGCCTCGCGGGCGAAGGCCTGGAAGGCGTCGTTGCGGGCGACGAAGTCGGTCTCGGAGTTCACCTCGACCACGGCGGCGTGGTGGCCGGCGGACTCGACGGCGACGAGGCCCTCGGCGGCGACGCGGCCGGCCTTCTTGGCGGCCTTGGCGAGACCCTTCTTGCGCAGCCAGTCGACGGCGGCCTCGATATCGCCCTGCGTCTCGTTGAGCGCGCCCTTGCAGTCCATCATGCCGGCACCGGTCTTCTCCCGGAGCTCCTTCACCATCGCGGCGGTGATGTTGGCCATGGCGATCCCTTTCGTGTGGTCTGGATGCGAGAGGCCCGGCGCGCGGGTGAGCGGCCGGGCCCGGTATGCCTGGAACCGCGACGGCCCGATGACGGTGCCGTCGCGGAGTCCCGATGGATCAGGCCGCCGCGGCGGCCTCGACGAAGCCGCGGGCCTGCGAGACCCACGAGTCGCGGTCGATGCGGCCGTTGAGCTTCAGGTCGGCATCGACCTTAGCGACGTCCTCGGGGGTCATCGCGGCCAGCTGCCAGTAGTGGTAGATGCCGGCGTCGTTGAGCTTCTGCACGATCTGCGGGCCGGCGCCGTTGAGCTTGGTCAGATCGTCCGGCGCGCCGCGCGGGGCGGCGAGCAGCTCGAAATGCTCGGTCGACTCGGCGAGCATCGCCACGTCGGCCGGGTCGAGGGCGTCGGACTCGACCGTGACGGCCGCGTCGTCGTTCGCCGGCAGCTCCTCGGCCATCGGCTCCTCGGAGGCGCCGAGATCCATGCCCGACGAGCCCTGGGCACGCGAGATGCCGTCGATGGCGGCCTTGGCGATCAGGTCGCAGTAGAGCGCGATGGCGCGGCCGGCGTCGTCGTTGGCTGGGACGATGTGGGTGATGCCGTCGGGGTTGCAGTTGGTGTCGACGATGGCGGCCACCGGGATGCCGAGGCGGTTCGCCTCCTTGATCGCCAGCTGCTCCTTGTTGGTGTCGATCACGAACAGCAGGTCGGGGACGCCGCCCATGTCCTTGATACCGCCGAGCGCCTTCTCGAGCTTCTCCTTCTCACGGGAGAGCATCAGGCGCTCCTTCTTGGTCAGGCCCGGGCCACCGGTCTCCAGCGTCTCGGTGACCTTCCGCAGGCGCGAGATCGAGCCCGAGATCGTCTTCCAGTTGGTGAGCATGCCGCCCAGCCAGCGGGAGTTGACGTAGTACTGGGCCGAGCGCTTCGCCGCCTCGGCGATCGTGTCGGCCGCCTGGCGCTTGGTGCCGACGAACAGCACGCGGCCACCCTTGGCGACGGTGTCGCTCACCGCCTGCAGCGCCTGGTGCAGCGCCGGCACGGTCTGGGCGAGGTCGATGATGTGGATGTTGTTGCGGGTGCCGAAGATGTACGGCTGCATCTTCGGGTTCCAGCGGTGGGACTGGTGACCGAAATGGGCGCCCGCCTCCAGGAGCTGACGCATAGAGAAATCGACGGCCATGGCTCTTGTGCTCTCCGGTTATATCCGCCGCGGAGGGATGCGGCCGGCCGAGATCTCGGACGACCACCGGAAACGCCTCATTCAGGCATGAGGCCGGCTCCGCGTGTGGGATGGGCGGGCGCTTAGCAGAGGGGCGGGTTGAAGGCAAGGCGCGGAGCAACGATCCGGCGCAGGCCGCGCCGTGCGAGCTCACTCCGTCGCGAACACCGCTGCCACGTCGTCCGCCGCCATGACCCGGTAATCTCCCGCCGGCAGGTCGGCCGGCAGAGCAAGTCCGCCGACCCGGTCCCGGTGCAGCGCCGTCACGTGGTTGCCCAATGCGGCGAACATACGCCGAACCTGATGGTATCGACCCTCGGTCAGCGTCACGGCACAGTGCGTGTCATCCTCCACGTCGAGCCGCACCGGCAACAAGGGGCGCTCCTCGCCCTCCAGCATCAGCGTCCCGGAGGCCAAGACCGTCGCCTCGTTCCCCGCCAGCGGCCAGTCGAGGGTGACACGGTAGCGCTTCGCCACGCTGGCCTTCGGACTGATGATCCGGTGCAGCAGCACGCCGTCGTCGGTGAGCAGGAGCAGGCCCGAGGTCTCCTTGTCGAGGCGGCCGACCGTCGAGAGCGGCGGCTCCCGCCGGCGCCAGCGCTCCGGCAGCAATCCGTAGACCAGCGGACCGGCCTCCTTGTGCGAGCAGGTGACGCCGAGCGGCTTGTGCAGCATCAGGCAGAGTCCGGGCAGCGGGTCGAGGGGCTCGCCGTCGATTGTCAGGCGGTCGGGCAGATCCTGATCGAGGGGGATCCGATCCCCGGCATCCTCCAGTTCCGCACCGTCAAGGCGAATGGCGCCGGCGCGGGCGAGCCCCTGGACCTCACGCCGGGAGCCGTAACCGAGGTTGGCGAGGAGCTTGTCGAGCCGGACGGACTTCGCAGCGCTCACCGGCGCGCCTCGTAGACCCGGAAGCCGCCTGCCTGCACGGCCACCGCGACGTGCCGGAACGCCTCGCGCAGGCTCGCCTCGTAAGGCAGATGCGCGTTGGCGACGAGCCACAGCGTGCCGCCGGGACGAAGCACCTCGGCGGCCCGGGCGATGAAGGCGCGGCCAAGGGACGGATCCTCGCTCCCGCCCTCATGGAAGGGCGGGTTGGTCACGACGAAATCGAGATGGTCGGGCACCACGCCGGGGGTCCGGACATCCGCCCAATGGATCGTCGCCCGCGGGTCGGCGACGTTGAGGCGCGCCATCTCGACGGCCCGGCGATCGATCTCCACCAGCGTGAGGGTCGCCACGGCGTCGGACCTGAGGACCGCGCGGGAGAGGATGCCGAGACCGCAGCCGAAATCGGCGCCGCGGCCCTTGAGCGTCGGCAGGTTCGCCAGGAGCAGCGCCGTGCCGGGATCGAGCCGGTCCCAGGAGAAGATGCCCGGTTGCGTGCACAGGGCGAGGTTGTCGACGTGGCGGGGAGCCCCCTCGTCGATCGCCTCGGCGAGACCGGCCAGCGAAGGCGGCCGCTCGGCCGTGCAGATCCGGTGATGCCGGCGCGGCTGGTCGGCAGCGGCGCAACCGAACGTCGTAAGTTCCTTGGCCAAGCGGGTGCCGCCGCGATCCTTCGGCGCCAGCGCCACCATGCGGCCGCCCGGCCCCAGCGCACGCAGCATCTGCGCGAGCACGTAGCGCCGCTCGACCGTTCCGGGGGGCGCCAGCACCGTGGCCGAATCGAGACTGTTCTCGGACAGATCCTCCAGTCGTTCGGCGCCGGGGATCAACGGGGAAAGCTGGACGGCGTCACCGGGGACCTCGGCGAGGTCGACCGGCGGCAGGCCGTAGACGGCATGGCGCATGAAGGATTCGGGATCTGGAGAGCCGGCTCCGGAACGCAAATCCGCGGCGGAGCGGGTCGGGCCCGCGCCCGACTCGGTTTATCCGGGGAAACGCCGCGATTTATACCGCAATCGAGCCGGAAGCCCAGCACCTGACGGGTCAGCCCCGCGGAAATTCCAGGCCCATCTCGCGGTAGCGGGCGGGATCGTCGGCCCAGTTCTCACGGACCTTCACGTGCAGGAACAGGTGAACCTTGGCGTCGGCCGCCTCGGCGATCTCGACGCGCGCCGCCTGTCCGATCGCCTTGATGGTCTGCCCGCCCTTGCCGAGCACGATCGAGCGCTGGCTCTCCCGCTCGACGAAGATCGTCTGCTCGATCCGCACGGACCCGTCGGACCGGATCTGCCACTGGTCGGTCTCCACGGTGGAGCGGTAGGGCAGCTCCTCATGCAGCCGGTCGTAGATCTTCTCCCGGGTGATTTCGGCGGCGAGCATGCGTAGCGGCGCGTCCGAGACCTGATCCTCCGGATAGAGCCAGGGTCCCGCCGGCATCCGGGCCGCCAGGGCGCGGCGCAGGTCGTCAACGCCGTCGCCGTTCAGCGCCGAGATCATGAAGGTCTCGGCGAAGGGAGCGGCGGCGTTGAGCTTGGCCGCGAGGTCGAGCAGACGCTCCCGCGGGATCAGGTCGATCTTGTTGAGGATCAGCAGCTTCTCCCGCCTCACCTCGCCGAGCCGGCCGAGCACGGCCTCCACCTCCGCGTCGATCCCCTTGCGCGCGTCGACCAGCAGGCACACCGCGTCGGCGTCCGCCGCGCCGCTCCAGGCCGAGTGAACCATCGCCCGGTCGAGGCGGCGCTTGGGCGCGAAAATGCCGGGCGTGTCGACGAGGACCACCTGGGCCGAGCCCTCGATGAGGATCCCCCGCACCAGCGCGCGGGTCGTCTGCACCTTTCGGGAGACGATCGAAACCTTAGTGCCGACGAGGCTGTTCAACAGGGTCGACTTGCCGGCGTTGGGCACGCCGATCAGCGCCACGAAGCCGGCTCGGGCATCGGCGGGCGTGCCCGGCAGCGCAGACGGATCGCGCGGGGGCTCCGCCCCGCCTGGACCGTCGGGGCCGTCCCGGTCGTGCTCGTCTTCGTCGTGTGCGGTCATGCTGTCTCCGTCGGCCCCACCTCCGGCGAGGCTCCGATCCCCTCCCGCTCCAGAAGCGCCTGGGCGGCCGCCTGCTCGGCGATCCGCTTCGACGTGCCGTCGCCGAGACCGGGCTCGAGGCCCTCGACCTGTACGGCGATGCGGAACCGGGGCGCGTGGTCGGGGCCGGTGCGCTCCACCACCTCATAGGTGGGGATCGGCAGGCTGCGGCCCATGGCCCATTCCTGAAGGGCGGATTTTGCGTCGCGGCCCCGCGGCGCAGCGTTGGGCTCGGCGGGCCGGAAATGCGCCTCGACCACCGCCCGGGCGGCGTCAAATCCGGCGTCGAGGTAGATCGCGCCCAGGATCGCCTCGCAGACATCCGCCAGGATCGTCTGGTTGCGTCGCCCCCCGCCCATCACCTCGCCCTGGCCGAGGATCAGGTGCGGCCCGACTTCCCAGGCGGCGGCGACGACCGCGCAGGTCTCGCGCCGGACCAGAGCCGCCAGCTGCCGGGAGAGGTCGCCCTCGTCGGCCTCAGGGAACGCGCCGTAGAGGCGGTCCGCCACCGCGAGGCCGAGCACGCGGTCACCGAGGAATTCGAGGCGCTGGTAGCTGCCGCCCCGGCCGCTGGCCTTGCTGGTGTGGGTCAGGGCGCGGGTCAGCAAGTTCTGGTCGGCGAAGCGATGGCCGATCCGCTCCTCAAGCGCCCCGAGCGGCGGACGGGGCTTGTGGGCACGGCGTGCCCGCGCGGAGTTTCGGGGCTGCGCGGCGTCGTCCAAGTCCGGACCGGTCAATGGATCGTCGAGAACAGGCGCGTCCAGCGCACGTGGGCCGGCCAGTTCCAGACCTGCCACGCCGGGGTGCCCTCGTCGATGGAGAAGAAGATCATCTCGGCGCGCCCGACCAGATTGGCGAACGGCACGTAGCCGACGCTCGCGAGGTCGCGCGAATCCGTCGAGTTGTCGCGGTTGTCGCCCATCATGAAGAAGTGACCGGGCGGGACGGTGTACAGCTCGGTCTTGTCCCAGAACCCGTTGTCGCCGTCGCGCTCGATCACCCGGTGGACCACGCCGTTGGGCAAGGTCTCGAGGTACTGGGGCACCTTGGTAGCCTGCCCGTAGGGATCGGTCGTCTCGTAATCGGCGATCCGCTCGCGCTTGACCGCCTTGCCGTTGATGTTGAGCACGCCGTCGATCATCTGGATCTTGTCGCCCGGCAGGCCGATCACGCGCTTGATGTAGTCGGTCGCGTTGTCCTTCGGCAGCTTGAACACCGCGATGTCGCCGCGCTTCGGCTCGGCGCCCCAGATCCGGCCCTCCGCCTGAATCGGAATATATTCCGAAAGCGGAAGCGAGTATTTGGAGTATCCGTAGGAATATTTCGAGACGAACAGGTAGTCGCCGATGAGCAGCGTCGGCACCAGCGAGCCCGAGGGGATGTTGAACGGCTGGAACAGAAGCGTGCGAACCACCAGGGCGATGAGCAGCGCCTGGATGCCGACCTTCAGCGTCTCACGGATGCTGGCCCAGGTGCCGGTCTCGGCGGGTTTCCTGAGCGGCTTGCCGTCGTAATCCACGCGCGCGTTCCGTCTTCGCTTGAGAGTCCGTCGCCTGCCGCCGGCGGGGCGCTGCCCCGCCGCGGGCGGCCTGATATGCGGTTGTCCCGAGGAATGCGCCGCAATCGTGTCCGCTGTGTGCGGCGGTCTAGACCATGCGCGACCCCCCGCAACGCACGACCAGGGTCAGCTAATCCGCCGCCTCCGTCCCCGGCCGGACTTTCTGATCCGGCAAGGCCTCGATGACCACGAAGGCCTGGGCCATGGGCGGATCGTCCGTGAGGCTCACGTGCAGGCGCGCCGTGTGACCCTCCGGCATGAGTTCCGCGAGCCGCTCGGCGGCGCCCCCGGCGAGCCGCAGGGTCGGCTGCCCGGAGGGGAGGTTCACCACCTCCATGTCGCGCCAGAACACGCCGCCGCTGAGGCCGGTGCCTAACGCCTTCGCGCAGGCCTCCTTGGCGGCGAAGCGCCTCGCGTAGCCTTCCGCACGGGCGGCCCGGCGGTCGCAGCGGGCCCGCTCGCCCTCGGTGAACACCCGATGTGTGAAGCGCTCACCGTGCCGTTCCAGCGTCCGGGCAATCCGGCGGATGTCGCAGAGATCCGATCCGATCCCGATGATCATGCGCGCCGCGCCCGGTCCATGGCGGCACGCATGTCGCGCACCGCCTGATCGAGCCCGACGAAGATGGCGTCGGCGATCAGCGAATGGCCGATGTTGAGCTCCCGGATCTGCGGCAGCGCCGCCACCGGTCCGACACTGCCCAGTGTCAGTCCGTGACCCGCATGGATCTCCAGGCCGAGGCCAGCGCCGTGCTCGGCGGCGCGCCGGATCCGGCCCAGTTCATGGGCGGTCTTCGCCGCGTCGTCCCCGAGGGCGGCCTCGCAATAGCTGCCGGTATGCAGTTCAACCACGGGCGCCCCCAGGGCGCAGGCGGCGTCCATCACGGCGGGCTCGGGCTCTACGAACAGCGAGACCCGGATACCCGCTTCAGCCAGCGCGCGGATCCGCGGCGCGAGGTGATCGCGGCCGCCGACGATGTCGAGGCCGCCTTCGGTGGTACGCTCCTCGCGCTTCTCCGGGACGAGGCAGGCGGCGTGGGGCCGGGTGGCGAGGGCGATCCCCACCATCTCGTCGGTGGCCGCCATCTCGAAGTTGAGCGGCACGGAGAGACCGCGCTTGAGCGCCGTGATGTCGGTGTCGCGGATGTGGCGCCGGTCTTCGCGCAGGTGCGCGGTGATTCCGTCGGCGCCCGCCTCGACCGCGAGCAGCGCGGCCCGCACCGGGTCCGGGTAGTCGCCACCGCGGGCGTTACGGACCGTCGCGACGTGATCGATGTTGACGCCGAGGCGCAGCTTTTCGGAGGTCATCCGCTCGTTCGTCCCAAGATCGGCGCGATGCGCCCAGCTCCAGGCAGCGATATGCTGGCGTCCTGGCGCTCCGGCAAGGCGGGGCAGAGGATGTGCGCCGCGTTCGCGGCGAGTCGTGTGCCGGATCCCGGATCAGGTTCTTCTTCTCTCCGCCTGTCCGGGAAAGTGCGCGGATTCCCACCGGACCCTTTCCCAGGCGCATGCAGCATAGCGGAATGCGGCCCGGGACCCAGCAAACCGGGCCTCAGCACAGGAATCGCCGCGCAGCGGCTCCAACCGAAACCCGACCGCGCCGCGACCGTCTCGTTCGACTTGCCATCCCCGACAAAACCGACTATGCGCCGCCCCTCGCGTTCGCTCCGGCCGGGGGCTGAACGGACGGTGCCGCTTACGGCATAGGGCTCGTCAAGAATCCGTCGTCCGGTGTCTCCGCCTTCGATCAACCGCTCGGGCCTGAAAATCGGCTCGAAGGGCTTGGCGCCGAGCGATCCGCGAGATGAACCGGCCCGAAACAGCCGCCTCTCGGCGGTCGGGCTCCTTATGACGCTGAAAGGCCCGACGATGCCTCTCTACGAGCATGTGCTCTTGGCCCGCCAGGACGTGACGTCCCAGCAGGTCGAGTCGATGATCGACACCTACAAGGGTGTGATCGAGCAGAACGGTGGCCGTCTCGAGAAGATCGAGATGTGGGGCGTGAAGTCCCTCGCCTACCGGATCAAGAAGAACCGCAAGGCGCATTTCGCGCTCCTCAACATCGACGCCCCGCCGGCCGCCATCGCCGAGATGGAGCGCCAGATGCAGATCTCCGAGGACGTGCTGCGCTTCATGACCATCCGGGTCGAGGAGCTCGATTCCGAGCCGTCCGCCATGATGCAGAAGCGCGACCGCGACGACCGCAAGGATCGCGAGCGCGGCCGTCGTCGGGACGACGAAGGCTTCGGCGGCGGCGGCTTCGGCGGCGACCGGGGTGATCGCGGCGATCGCGGCGAGCGCAGCTTCGGCGGGGAGGGCTAACCCATGGCATTCGGTGCTGGTGCGGGCGGCGGACGCCGTCCCTTCTTCCGTCGTCGCAAGACCTGCCCGTTCTCCGGCGCGAACGCGCCGAAGATTGACTACAAGGACGTCAAGCTCCTGTCCCGCTACGTGTCCGAGCGCGGCAAGATCGTGCCGTCGCGGATCACCGCGGTCTCGGCCAAGAAGCAGCGCGAGCTCGCCCAGGCGATCAAGCGCGCCCGCTTCCTCGGCCTGCTGCCCTACGTGATCAAGTAGGACTCGAAACCCGCCGGCCCGGCATCAGCCCGGGCCGGTCCTCGCAGAGGGCGGCCCGAGGTCGTCCGATCGTTGGGGCGCGCAAGCCGCCTCTAACCCTGCCGCAGCGGCAGCGGGACAGCGGATTTCATGGCACAGCACATCGGCATCGGTATCGGCGCGGGTCTCGTCTCGGCACTCCTGTTCGGGGTGCTGCTGAAGGCGACGCCGCTCGCGATCCTGCTCTACCTCGTGGCACCGCTGCCGATTCTGATCGTGGGGCTTGGCTGGAGCCACAGGGCCGCCCTCGCGGCCGCGGCCACCGGCAGCCTCGCCCTCGTCCTGGTGGTCGCGCCGTTCATGGGCCTCGCCTTCGGCGCCTATATCGCGCTGCCCGCGTGGTGGCTCGCCTACCTCACGCTCCTCGGCCGCGAGACGCCGAACGGCCTCGAATGGTATCCGACCGGCCGCCTGCTCGGCTGGACCGCGGCGACGGCAGCCCTCGCGTTCATCGCCATCGCGGTCCTGTCCTCGCCGAACCACGCCGCCTTCGACGCGCAACTGCGCGGGCTCGCGCAGACGCTGGTGCAGACCCGCATGCCCGCGCCGCGGACGACGGCGGAGGCCCGGCGCACCGATGCGGCGCCGGCCGAGAAGGAGGGCGGCGATCCGGACACGGCTGCCGGACCGGACTCCGCGCCGAAGGCCGAATCCGACCCGTCCGACGTGACCCGTGCAGAGATGGCTGACGCCCTCGCGCGCGTCGTGCCGGCCTTCGCGGCCAACGGGCTGGCGCTGCTCCTGACCTTCTATCTCTGGGCCTCGGCGCGGATCGTGAAGATCTCCGGCCGTCTGCCCCGGCCCTGGCCCGACATCCCCTCCACCGCCATGCCGCGGACGACCCTCGCCACGCTGGCGGCCGCTATCCTGATGTGCTTTGCGCCCGGCTATGTCGGCGTGTTCGGCATCGCGCTGGTCGGCGCGCTCAGCGCGGCCTTCGCGCTCCAGGGGCTCGCCGCCTTCCACGACCGCTCCCGCGGCCGGCCGGGGCGCGGCCTGATGCTGTTCGGCATGTACCTGATCCTGTTCGTGACCCAGGGCATCGCCCTGGTGGCACTCACCGTGTTCGGCCTCGCCGACACCGCCCTCGACCGCCGCCGTCCGAAGGACAATCCGGCGCCGTGAGACCCCGGCCTCCGCGGCCGAAACCCTGAAGGAGAAAGACCATGGAAGTGATCCTGCTCGAGCGCGTGGCCAAGCTCGGCCAGATGGGCGAGACCGTGAATGTCCGTCCGGGCTTCGCGCGCAACTTCCTGCTCGCCCGCGGCAAGGCCCTGCGCGCGACGGAAGCCAACAAGAAGCACTTCGAGGGCCAGCGCGCCCAGCTCGAGGCCCGCAACCTGGAGCGGAAGAAGGACGCCGAGGCGGTCGCCGAGAAGCTGAACGGCCAGAGCTTCATCCTGATCCGCCAGTCGGGCGAGACCGGCGTGCTCTACGGCTCCGTCTCGACTCGCGACCTCGCCGAGGTCGTCTCGAAGGAGGGCTTCTCGGTCGAGCGCGGCCAGTTCATCCTGAACCAGCCGATCAAGACGCTCGGCCTGCACACGGTGCCGGTGGTGCTGCACCCCGAGGTCGAGGTCGAGATCACCGTCAACGTCGCCCGTAGCCCCGAGGAGGCCGAGCGTCAGGCCCGCGGCGAGTCGGTCACCGAGCGCGAGGCGTTCAACCTCGACGACCTGGGCCTCGAGGTCGGTCAGGCGCTCGCCGATGCCGGCGAGGGTGCCGACGACCGCGGCTGAGCCTTGTTCGACCGCCCGACCGGCTTGTTCGCCGGTCGGGCTGGGGCTGGGGAACCGCTACGAAGCGGCTCCGCCGCGAGGCGACTTGAGTTCGGTATACCGGTGAACATTGGGGATGATCCGCCCCGAGACTTGACACGTTCCAGTTTTGTTCCAGCATGGACGCCCGTCGCTCGCGAGAGTCGGCGGGCGTCCGCTTTTCCGCGCTCCGGCCCGGCAGAACCGGCCGTCGACTAGGCTTCGGTAACCATACCGGGGCCAAGGTCGTGCGGTGTGATCCTGGCGCGCCCACCGCGGCGCCTGATACGGAGTCGTCCGCCGATGGCCTTGCCCAATGCGCTCACGGCCAAGCTCGAAGCGGTCCAGGCCGAGTACCGCGTCGCCCCGCACAACATCGACGCGGAGCAGGCGCTGCTGGGCGCGATCCTGGTGAACAACGACGCCTACTACCGGGTATCGGACTTCCTGCTGCCCGAGCACTTCATGGAGGATGCCCACCAGCAGATCTTCACGGTGGCTGCGTCCCTGATCAAGGCCGGCAAGCTGGCCACGCCGATCACGATGAAGACCTATCTGGGCGACGCCGATTTCGGCGGCCAGACGGTGATGCAGTACCTTGCCCGGCTCGCCGCCGACGCCACCACGGTGATCAATGCCGGCGAGTACGGCCGCACGATCTACGACCTCGCGATCCGCCGCCGGCTGATCACCATCGGCGAGGATTTGGTGAACGGCGCCTACGAGGCCCCCGTTGAGGACTCGCCTCGGGACCAGATCGAGCACACCGAGCGCCGGCTCTACGAGCTGGCCGAGGCGGGGCGCTACGATGGCGGCTTCCAGAAGTTCTCGGACGCGCTCACCGCGGCGGTCGACATGGCCGCCAAGGCCTACCAACGCGACGGCAAGCTCTCGGGCATCGCCACGGGCCTGTCCGACCTCGACGCGAAGATGGGCGGCCTGCAGCCCTCCGACCTGATCATCCTCGCGGGCCGCCCGGCCATGGGCAAAACCTCGCTGGTGACCAACATCGCCTTCAACATCGCCAAGGCCTATCGCGGCGAGAAGGGGCCGGACGGCGTCACCAAGACCGTCAACGGCGGTATCGTGGGCTTCTTCTCGCTGGAGATGTCGGCCGAGCAGCTCGCCACCCGCATCATCGCCGAGCAATCGGGCGTGCCCTCCTACAAGATCCGCCGCGGCGATATCCGCCCGGAGGATTTCTACAAGATCACCGACGCCGCTCGGGACATGCAGACGATCCCGTTCTACATCGATCAGACCGGCGGCATCTCGATCGCGCAGCTCGCCGCCCGCGCCCGGCGCCTGAAGCGCCAGAAGGGCCTCGACCTGCTGATCGTTGACTATCTCCAGCTCCTCTCGGGCTCGGGCAAGCGCAGCGACAACCGCGTGCAGGAGATGACCGAGATCACCACCGGCATGAAGGCGCTCGCCAAGGAGCTGGCCTGCCCGATCATCGCGCTGTCGCAGCTGTCCCGTCAGGTCGAGAACCGCGACGACAAGCGCCCGCAGCTGGCGGACCTGCGTGAATCGGGCTCGATCGAGCAGGACGCCGACGTGGTCATGTTCGTGTTCCGCGAGGAGTACTACGTCGGCAACAAGAAGCCGCGCGAGGGCACGGAGGAGTTCTTCGCTTGGGAAGCCGAGATGCAGCGCGTCCACGGCAAGGCCGAGGTGATCCTCGGCAAGCAGCGTCACGGCCCGACCGGCACCGTGGAGCTGCAGTTCGACGCGAACATCACCCGGTTCTCGAACCTCGCGCAGACGGACCGGATCCCCGAGCAGATGTGAGCGGGGCAACCGGACCGGAACGCTCAGTCATCGCGAGCGCAACGAAGCGACCCAGAGCCGCGTAACGCATCGACGCGTGGCGCCGCTGGACTGCACCGCTGCGCTCGCGACGACGGTTAGACCTGTCAGCTGTCCGATCCAGAAGCGGCGTGTACGCCACGCCGGTCTCCGCCGGCCTGATCCGCGAACCATCGCCGAACCCGGCCGTTGAGCGAGGACGAGTGTCCCGCCGCCGCAGGAGCGACGATGAGCGAGCCGACCCCGCCGAAGATGCCCTACTGGCACGTCTACACCGACGCGGAGGGCGTGAGCCGGCAGGAGCGGTTCCACATCGAGCGGTTCACGTTCGAGGGGATCAACCCCGAGACCGCGCCGCAATGGAACGACAAGATGGACTCCGCACAGGCGGTGGTGACCTTCACGGTCCTGCCGGTGGGTTGGGTTGGCGCGTGGCATGAGAATCCCCGCCCGCAATGGATCGCGATCCTCTCGGGGCGCTGGTTCGTCGAGACCATGGACGGTCACCGGGTGGAGATGGGTCCCGGCGAGTTGATGATGGGCGAGGACCAGAACACGAAGGAACGCGACGGCAGGAAGGGCCATCTCTCCGGCACGGTCGGTGACGAACCCTGCACGATGATCGTGACCGGACTTCAGGTCGAGCCGACCGTGAACCAGCCCGGTCGCTTCAAGTAGGAGTCGGCTCGTGGACGGTTTCGAGCTGATCCAGCCGCGCTTCAAGGGCTATGTCCTGCCGAACGCCCCCTTGCAGAAGCTCGCCGAGGGCTTCCGCTGGACGGAGGGCCCGGTCTGGTTCGGCGACCGCGACGAGCTGCTGTTCTCCGACCTCCCCAACAACCGGGTGATGCGCTGGGCGGAATTCGCGGGCTTAAGCGTCTACCGGGAGGCAAGCGATTTCGAGAACGGTCACGCGCGCGACCGGGAGGGTCGGATGCTGTCCTGCTCGCACCGCGGCCGGCGCATCCACCGGACCGAGCTCGACGGGCGCATCACCAGCCTCGTGGAGCATTACCGGGGACGGCGGCTGAACTCGCCCAACGACATCGTCTGCAAAACCGACGGCACCATCTGGTTCTCCGACCCGCCCTACGGCATCCAGACCGATTACGAGGGCGGCAAGCAGGAATCCGAGCTGCCCGCCGCGGTCTACCGCTTCGACCCGCGCGACGGCTCGTTGCGCGTGGTGGCGGACGATTTCCAGGGCCCGAACGGGCTGTGCTTCTCCCCCGACGAGCGCAGGCTCTACATCGTGGAGACCGGCCTGCAGTTCGACATAGATCCGCTCCAGCACGTACGGGTGTTCGACGTCGCCGACGACGGGTCCCTGTCCGGCGGCGACGTGTTCTGCACGATCAGCCCGGGCAATGCCGACGGGATCCGCTGCGACGAGCACGGCAATCTCTGGTCGAGCGCCGGGGACGGGGTCCACTGCATCGATCCGGGCGGCGAGTTGGTCGGCAAGATCCTGGTGCCATCGACCGTGGCCAATCTGACCTTCGGCGGCCGCAACAACAGCCGCCTGTTCCTCTGCGCCTCGCACGCGCTCTACGCGATCTACGTCAACGTGCGCGGAGCCCCTCTGCTGTGAGCGCGGTGCGGGCGATCGTCGGGTTCGGCCGCACGGTCGCGGACCTCGGCGCCGCCGAGGCGTTCTATCGCGACGCCCTCGGCTTCGTGCGGCTCGCCCCGCCGGAGCCGGTGCCGGTCGTGCAGGCGGAGGCGCTGGGGCTCACGGATCGGCGCGCCACGCAGCTGCGGATGCGGCTTGGCGCGCAGGCCGTGACCTTCCTGACGGTGGATCCGCCCGGCGCCCCCTACCCGGCCGATCCCGCGGCGACGGACCCGTTCTTCCAGCACCTCGCCATCCCGGTGCGGGACATGGGAGCCGCGATGGCGCAGCTCGCGGCGGTCGGCGCGACGTCGATCACCCGCGGCGGCCCGCAGCTCCTGCCGGCGTCCTCGGGCGGCGTCACGGCCTACAAGTTCCGCGACCCGGACGGGCACCCGCTGGAGCTGATCTTCTTCCCCGACGGTGCTGCGGCCGAGCGCTGGCGCGCCGCGCCGGGCCTGTTCCTGGGCATCGATCACTCGGCCATCACCGTCACGGATCTCGACGCAGCCCTCGCCTTCCTCACCGGGCCGCTCGGCCTTGCCGTCGTCGAGCAGGGCCTGAACCGGGGCATCGAGCAGGCACGGCTCGACGGAATGGAGGATCCGCAGGTCGACGTGATCGCGCTGGAGCCTCCGGAGCCTGCACCGCACGTGGAGCTGTTGCACTACCGCGCGCCGGCTCGCGGGCGGCGAAGCCTCTACAGCCCAGCCGACCGTGCCACGACCTTTTACGTCTTCTCCGTGGTCGATCCGCAGGGCCTGTCGCGAAGCCTGCGCACGATCGGACAGATGCCGCACGATTCTGCGGACGGTGCGGCGGTCTATTGCACGGGTCCGGACGGACACGGCTTCTTGTTCGAGCGCGCATGAGAGCCTCGCGTCGGCGAGATGTGACTCGGGCTTGACGCGCCGCCCCTCCGGCGTCCAATCCGGCCGCCCCGGAGGTGAGACCGATGCCGCTCCTCGCCCTGCCCTTTCCGGCCATCGATCCGGTGGCCCTCGCGATCGGGCCGATCACGATCAAATGGTACGCGCTCGCCTACATCGCCGGCCTCATCGGCGGCTGGTATTACGCGCGCCGCCTTGTCATGGCCGACAGCCTCTGGGGCGTTGTGAAGCGCCCGCAGGTCGTCGACATCGACGACCTTATCGTCTGGGTGGCGCTCGGCGTCGTGCTGGGCGGCCGGATCGGCTACGTGCTGTTCTACAATCTGCCCCTGTACATCGCCGATCCGATGGAGATCCTGGCGATCCGCAACGGCGGCATGTCGTTCCACGGCGGTTTCCTCGGGGCGATCCTGGCCTTCCTGCTGTTCGCCCGCTCCAAGGGGCTCAACGGCTACACGCTCCTCGACATCGGCGCCGTGGTCGTGCCGATCGGGCTGTTCTTCGGGCGCATCGCCAATTTCGTGAACGGTGAGCTCTGGGGCCGCGTCGCGCCGGACTTTCCCTACGCCATCGTGTTCCCGAGCGGCGGACCGCTGCCGCGCCACCCGAGCCAGCTCTACGAGGCGGCCACCGAAGGCCTGTTGCTGTTCATCGTCATGGCGATCAGCGTCCGCCGGTTCGGCTTCCGCAAGCCGGGGCTGCTGGGCGGCATCTTCGTCCTCGGCTACGCGCTCGCCCGGACCTTCTGTGAATTCTTCCGCGAGCCGGACCGACAGCTCGGCTTCCTGTTCGGCGACCATCTCGGCCCCATGGGCGGCGGCGTGACCATGGGCATGCTGCTCTGTGTGCCGATGATGATCGTCGGCCTCACCTACATCGTCCTCGCGGGAACCGGCCGGACGCGTCCACGCCATCCGCTGCCGGCGCCAGCCGCCGGGGAGGCGCGCAAGGCGCCCGTGGAGGCGTGACGCCGCTCGGCGCCGAGATCGCCGCTCTGATCCGCCAGACCGGGCCGATCGGCGTCGATCGCTACATGGCGCTGTGCCTCGGCCATCCGGTCCACGGCTATTACCGCACCCGCGATCCTCTGGGCGTCCGGGGCGACTTCACCACGGCGCCCGAGATCAGCCAGATGTTCGGCGAGTTGATCGGCGCCTGGTCGGGCTATGTGCACGGGCTGATGGGTCGGCCTGATCCGCTGGTCCTGGTGGAACTCGGACCGGGCCGCGGCACGCTGATGGCGGATGCCCTCCGGGCGCTGCGGGCTGCTGCGCCGGGCGTGCGCGTAGCGCCCCACCTCGTCGAGACCAGCCCTGTCCTGCGGGCCGCGCAGGAGCGCGCCCTCGCCGGGACCGGCGCGATCTGGCACGCGGAGGTAGAGACCCTGCCCCCGGGCCCGTCGGTGGTGGTGGCCAACGAGTTCTTCGACTGCCTGCCCGTGCGCCAGTTCGAGCGACGCCCGACCGGCTGGCATGAGCGACAGGTCGGGTTGGGTCCGGCAGGCGGGCTTGCCTTCGGATTGTCGCCGGAACCGACCCCCGGCCTTGAGGCGGCAGGGCCCGTCGGCGCGCTGATGAGCGTGCCGACGGCCGGCCTCGCTCTGATTCGCGGGCTGTCGCAGCGCCTGTGCGCAGCGGGTGGTGCGCTGCTGGCGATTGATTACGGCCACGTCCGCCCAGGCTTCGGCGACACCCTTCAGGCGCTGTCGGGACACAGCTACGCCGATCCGCTCGCGGCGCCCGGCCAAGCAGATCTCACGCATCATGTCGACTTCGCAGCCCTCGCGCAGGCCGCGCGCGTCGAGGGCGCAGACGTTCACGGGCCCGTGGAGCAGCGCGATTTCCTGTTTGCCCTCGGCCTGCTTGCCCGCGCCGAGCGCCTGCAGAGCCGCGCCACCGAGGCTCAGGCGCCCGAGATCGGACGGGCGACCGCCCGGCTCACCGAACCGGGCGTGCGCGGCATGGGCAGTCTGTTCAAGGTTCTCGCAGTCAGTGGCCCGGGCCTCGGGCCGCTCCCCGGCTTTCCGAACACCTGAAACGAAGCGGAACTCCAGCCCTATCAGCCGAAGGATCCGAAGCCGGAATCCGTCTGGCTGGCGGGTCGCGGGGTCGGCGGAGCGGGCGGGTTCGGATCGTTCGGGTCGAAGGCAGCGGGTTCGCCCGTGACCGGATGCGCGGGTGCGCTCGGTGCGCGAGGCTCCTCGGTCTGGGTGATCTCGGTCAGGGTGTCGGTCTCGATCCCTCGTGACATCGCAATCCCTCTCGCAAACCCTCGCGAAGGAAAGCCAGCATCAGCCTCCTTTTGCGGTGCAACACGAATCTGCCGCCTCGAGCGTCATCGTCAAGGGGACGGCCATGCGGTATCGGACCGCGACAGGGAACCGCGAGGGAGCCGACTGTGACCGCAGGCATGATGATCGAGGCGCCGGAACTCTCCTCTCACGCCGGGCTGCGCCACGCCTTCTTCACCCGCGTAGGCGGCGTGTCTGACGGGATCTACGCCTCGCTCAACGGCGGACTCGGATCCCAGGATGCGCCTGAGCGGGTCGCCGAGAACCGGGCGCGCATGTGCGCGCAACTCGGCCTCGCGCCCGACCGGCTGGTCAGCCTGTATCAGGTCCATTCGGCCGAGGTCGTCGTCGTGGAGGCGCCGTTTCCCGGGTCGGACCGCCCGAAGGCGGATGCCATGGTGACGCGGACGCCCGGCCTGGCCCTGGGTATCGCGACCGCCGATTGCGGGCCGATCCTGTTCGCGGATCCCGAGAACGGGGTCGTCGGGGCGGCTCATGCGGGCTGGAAAGGTGCGCTGACGGGCGTGATCGGCGCGACGGTCGCCGCCATGGAGAGGCTGGGGGCGCGCCGCAGTCGGATCGTGGCCGTTCTGGGTCCGACGATCGCGCAGTCCTCCTACGAGGTCGGTCCGGACTTCGTCGCCCGCTTTCGCGGGGAAGCACCCGGGATGGAGCGGTTCCTGGGTCCGGGCACGCGCGCCGATCATGCGCAGTTCGATCTGCCGAGCTTCATCCTGGCCCGCTTGGCCGAGGCGGATGTCGGCGAGGCCACGTCGCTGAACCTCTGCACCTACGCGGATCCCGAACGGTTCTACAGCTACCGGCGCACGACGCATCGGGGCGAAGCGGATTACGGCCGACTGATCTCGGCGATCGCCCTCACGCCGTAGCGGCAGCCCCCCAAGCACAGGCCGGTCGGGGTGCGACACTTTGTCAACGCAGCTTGGCAGAAAAAGCGTGGCCGCAACCGAACCTTGGCCGTTCGAGCGCGTTTAGGGGTCAAGGTGCCGGGGAAAACGGCGGGTTGCCACAAGGGGCCGCGATGAGCGGTCGGCGACACCGCGGAGCGCAAAGCAGCCCTGGAACCGCTGGAACGCAACCAGATCCGTGTTCCGCGGACGACCCGCGAGACGGGCGGCGCGGAACCACCAGTGAGGACCAGACCATGAAATCCCTGCTCCGTGCCGCCACGGCCCTCGCCGGCGTCGCCGTCGCCGGTTCCGCCTCGGCGGCCGACCTTCCGCGCCGTGCCGCGCCGCCGCCGGTGTTCACCCCCGTGCCGGTGTTCACCTGGACCGGCGCCTACTTCGGTATCAACGCCGGCTACGCCTTCGACGCCAGCGACCGCAACACCGGCAACACCTTCGGCGTGCCCTTCCCCTACGCCGCCCCCGGCACGGTGGCCACCTTCCGCAACCGCAGCCAGGACGGCTTCTCCGGCGGTGGCCAGGTCGGCTACAACTACCAGTTCACCCCGGGCTCGGGCGTGGTCATCGGCGTCGAGGCCGACGCCCAGTACCTCGACTTCGGCCGCAACCGGAACAACGCCTTCCTCTCCGGCGCCCTGGCCCCCGGCTACTACGTCACCGACCCGCGCGGCCTCTCCAGCCTCGACTTCTTCGGCACCGTGCGCGGCCGCCTCGGCTACGCCTTCGACCGCACCCTCGTCTACGGCACCGGCGGCTTCGCCTACGGCTCGGGCAGCGCCGACCGCTCCTTCGGCGGCTTTGCCGGCAACGACAGCTTCCGCACCGGATGGGCCGTCGGCGGCGGCATCGAGTACGCCCTGCCCACCGACTCCTTCCTGAACTTCTTCCGCTCCTCGGCCGTCACGCTCAAGGTCGAAGGCCTGTACGTCAACCTCGACCGCAACACCCGCAACCAGGGCGCGTTCGTCATCAACGCCGCCAACAACGTCCCGGCCGTCTACAGCCCGATCGGACGACGCGCCGACGAGTTCGCCGTCGTCCGCGCCGGCCTGAACTACAAGTTCGGCACCTTCTAGGATCGGGGCGGCGCGGCTGCGGCCGCGTCCCACGGTCGGAGTGCAGGAAGCCCGGCCCACAGGCCGGGCTTCTCGCGTTTCGTGACCCGCCAATGAAGTTTTCGCAATCCCCCTGACAAAGCGTCGCCGCGCACCCATGTCCTAGCTGCCATGCGGCGCGTTCGGGCCCGCGGGTGAGATTCGAGGAGGACGACTCCATGAACAGCGAAGAACGCGACGTCATTTCGGGTATCTTCCAGCGGCTGGAGCAGGCACAGACCCAGCCCCGCGACGCGGAGGCGGAGCGCTTCATCGCCGACAAGCTCCGTGCGCAGCCCTACGCGCCCTACGCGATGGCGCAGCTGATCTACGTGCAGGAAGAGGCGATCAAGAGCCTGAACCAGCAGCTGGAGCAGGCCCGCAGTCAGGCGGCCCCGGCCCAGTCGTCTGGGGGCGGCGGCTTCCTGTCGAGCATCTTCGGCGGCGGCGGCCAGCAGCGCCAGGAGCCCCAGCCCGGCTACGGGCAGCCGCGTCCGGGCGGCCAGCCCTGGGGCAATCAGGGCGGCCCGCAGCAGGGTTACCCCCAGCAGGGCGGCTACCCGCAACAGGGCGGCTACCCGCAGCAGCAGGGCGGCCCGTGGGGCGGCCAGCCCCAGGCCCCGGCGCGCGGCGGCGGCTTCATGGCGACGGCGCTGCCCATGGCGGCCGGCGCGGCGGGCGGCATGCTCCTCGGCAGCGCCCTGTCGAACGCCTTCGCGGGCGGCCATTCCAGCCTCGGCAGCGCCGCGGCAGCGGGCCTCGGCGGCGGAAGCGGCGAGACCATCGTTAACAACTACTACGGCGACGGCGGTGGCAACCAGGATCTCGGCTCGGCCCTGGACAACAGCGGCGGCGACATGGGCGGCTTCCAGGACGCCGGCTACAGCGATCCGGGCGGTGATTTCGGCGGCGACCTCGGCGGCGGCGACGACAGCGACTGGACCTGATTGTCCGGCACACCGAATGGAAGGCTCGGTCGCGTCAGGCGCGGCCGGGCCTTCCTCGTATCTGGGGGAAGCGTGAGGCGTTCAGAGAACCTCGACCCGCGTTCCCACGGGCACGCGCTCGTAGAGATCGATGACGTCGTCGTTCATCATCCGGATGCACCCCGACGAGACCGATTGCCCGATCGTATTGGGCTCGTTCGTCCCGTGGATCCGGTAGAGTGACGAGCCGAGATAGAGGGCCCGTGCGCCCAGCGGGTTCTCCGGGCCGCCGGCCATGTGGCGCGGCAGGTCGGGGCGGCGGGCGAGCATCTCGGCCGGCGGCGTCCAGTCCGGCCATTCCGCCTTGCGGCTGACGGTCTTGAGCCCGCTCCAGGCGAAGCCGGGCCGGCCGACACCGATGCCGTAGCGGAGAGCCCGCTGGCCGGCCTGCACGAGGTAGAGGTGCTTGCCCGCAGTGTCGATCACGATTGTTCCGGGCCTCTGCGAGCCGGGGAACGCGACCTCCTGGCGCTGATATTCGGGTGCGACCGCGCGGGCGATGCGGCTCGGATCGGCCTGAGGCGCGCCGTAGCCGCCGGTCGGCGGCACCCCATAGGGTTGTGGCTGTGCGTAGACCTGGGCTGGCCCGGGCTCGGCGGGCAGAAGCTCGCCCGAATAGGCCGCGACCCGCATAGGCGCCTCGCCCCGCTGCGGCTGCGCGTAACGCTGCGGCCAGGTCTGCCGCCCGGCCCCGGCCCCACCTGTGACGAGATACTCGATCAGGCCGCCCCCGTAACCACCCTCGGCGTAGCGCGCCTGTTGCGCCTGCGCGGGCACGCAGGCGGCAGCCGCGGCCAAGGCCGCCCACAGACCCACACGGACCGATCCCCGCATCGCAACCTCCCGCACCGGGGCACACGCCCGCTGCGGCGGGAGGATCCCGCCGGATCTTGGCGAATCAGGTGAACGAACGTGGTGAATCCGGCTGAACCGCGTTGCCCTCCCCGCCCGGACGGCCTCAGCGTGAATCAAACGTCAATGCCGGTGCTTCGCCGGGGGCACCGAATTCTTGGCCGCTTCTTCGTCGCAGTGCCACGCATGCGTTGGCAAGCTTGGCAGTCACAGTCCGCTAACTGATGTGTTAGAGAGTTGGGCCGACGGAACCCGAACGCCTACGCCCGGATGATGACCCAGAAGCGCTACCGCATTGAAGACGTTCTCGGGCTTCCCGGAGCCCCGCCACCGCCGGCGGGCGTTCCCGCCTCGGGCGAGCGCCTCGACGAGATCTACAACGCCATCCAGGACCTGCGCCGCATCACGCAGATGAGCGCCAGCGAGACGGTCGAATCGTGCCGGCGCGAGTTGCACGAGGCCCTGGCCATGCGGACCGAGCTGGACGTGATGAAGGAGGCGATCACCCGCACGAAGGCGGAGCTGGCGACCCTCCACCGGACCGAATACACCGGCAAGGGCATGCGCCGGGCCGCGGACGAACTCGACGCCGTCGTGGACTCGACGGAGCGCGCGACGACGCAGCTCCTCGGCGCGATCGAGGAGATCGAGAGCCATGCCGGCATGCTCAACGCCACGACGCTGCCGCCCGGCATGAAGCCGCACGTCGACGTCATCCTGGAGCGGGTGATCACGGCCTACGAGGCCTGCAACTTCCAGGACCTGACGGGCCAGCGGATCAGCAAGATCGTCGGTGTGATGAAGTTCATCGAGGAACATCTTGACCGGCTGATCGCCACGTGGTCGGAGCTGGACAGCTTCAAGGAACTCATCGCCGTCATGCCGGTCTCCACCGCCCTGGACGACGAGAGCAGCTTGCTCAACGGGCCGAAGCTCGACCACGATATCGGCCACGTGGACCAGAGCGACATCGACTCGCTGTTCGATTGATCGCTTCGATCGGCCGCCGACGCGCATTTTTTGTCGGCGGCCCCGTCCCCCTCGGCGGCCGGAACGCTTAGATCTGCGGTATGAGCCGCAGAGCCCTCTCAGACCTGCCCCCCGATACCTTCGACGACGGCCGCGATGCCGAGCGGGACGAGGGCGCAGACGAGCCCGAGGCCGGTCTTCCCACCGACGAGTCGCCGGAGATCGATTTCGATTTTGAGCCCGGCGCCGTGCAGGCCGGCACGGAGGTGATCCGCCGCTTCTGGTCGACGCTGCCGTCCTCGCCGGGCGTCTACCGGATGTTCGATCACCGGGGCGACGTCCTCTACGTCGGCAAGGCGAAGAACCTGAAGAACCGGGTCGGCTCCTATGCCCGGGGTCAGGCGCACTCGAATCGCATCGCCCGGATGATCTCGCAGACGGCGGCGATGGAATTCGTCACCACCGCCACAGAGACCGAGGCGCTGCTCCTGGAAGCCAACCTGATCAAGCAGTTGAAGCCCCGCTTCAACGTGCTGATGCGGGACGACAAGTCGTTCCCCTACATCCTGGTCACGGATGACGGCCCCGCACCGCAGATCGTCAAGCATCGCGGCGCAAGGCGGCGGAAGGGCAGCTATTACGGTCCCTTCGCGAGCGTCTGGGCGGTGAATCGGACAGTGAACGCCCTGCAGCGCGCCTTCCTGCTGCGCACCTGCACGGACAGCTACTACGAGAACCGGACCCGGCCCTGCCTGCTCTACCAGATCAAGCGCTGCTCCGGCCCCTGCACGGGCGAGATTGCCCAGGAAGACTACGCCACCATGGCGGACTCGGCCCGCGCCTTCCTGGCGGGCAAGTCGAACGCCGTGAAGGATCGGATGCGCGCCGAGATGCAGGAGGCCTCCGAGGCCATGGAGTTCGAGCGTGCGGCCCGCTTCCGGGACAGGATCGCCGCGCTCTCGGCCATCCAGGGCGTCCAGGGAGTCAACACCCAGGGCGTCGAGGAAGCGGACGTGTTCGCCCTGGACGAGCAGGCCGGCCAGTTCTGCATCGAGGTGTTCTTCTTCCGGAACTTCCAGAACTGGGGCAACCGCGCCTATTTCCCGAAGGCCGACCGGACCATGACGCCCGACGAGGTGCTGGGCTCGTTCATCGGCCAGTTCTACGACGACAAGCCGGCGCCCCGGACGATCCTGACCAGCCACCAGATCGAGGATGCGGAACTGGTGGCCGCCGCCCTGTCGAGCCGCGTCGATCACCGCGTCGAGATCCATCGGCCGAGCCGCGGCGAGCGCAAGAACCTCGTCGATTACGCCCAGCGCAACGCCAAGGAGGCGCTCGCCCGGCGCCTCGCCGACACGGCGTCCCAGGGGAAGCTGCTCGCGGCCCTGGGGCAGGCCTTCGGCCTCGACCGCGCGCCGCGCCGGATCGAGGTCTACGACAACTCGCACATCATGGGCACGAACGCCGTCGGAGGGATGATCGTCGCAGGGCCGACGGGGTTCATGAAGACGCATTACCGCACGTTCAACATCAAGTCGGAGGAGCTTACCCCCGGGGACGATTACGGCATGATGCGCGAGGTTTTGCAGCGCCGGTTCAAGCGCTTGGTGAAGGAGGCGCCCCGTACCGAGCGGGAGGCGGCGGTCGCCGCCGCGGACGGTGGCGCGCAGGCGCCGGTGCCGCCGCCCGCGGAGGACGGCGAGGCGTTCCCGGCGTGGCCGGACCTCGTGCTGATCGACGGCGGCAAGGGGCAGCTCGACGCCGCCCGGACCGCCCTCGATGAAGTTGGCGTCTCGGGCGTACCCCTGGTCGGCGTCGCCAAGGGGCGCGACCGCGACGCCGGACGCGAGACGTTTTTCGTGCCCGGCCGTGCGCCCTTCAAGCTTCCGCCGCGCGACCCGACGCTCTACTTCGTGCAGCGACTCCGAGACGAGGCGCACCGCTTCGCCATCGGCAGCCACCGGGCCAAGCGCAAGCGTGAAATGGTCAAGAATCCCCTGGACGAGATTGCCGGCATCGGGCCCAGCCGCAAGCGCGCGCTGCTGCACCATTTCGGGACCGTGAAGGCCATCCAGCGCGCGGCTTTCGAGGACCTGGCCAAGACGCCGGGCGTCAATGCCGCCACCGCCCGGGCCGTGTACGACTTCTTCCATGCCGGCGCCTGAAAACCCCGCCGCGATGGCCGAGCCCGGCCCGGAGGCGTTGACGCCCGCGCCGCGCTCTGATTTCACCCCGGCGATGAACGCCGTCCTCCCTCGACGACGGTCGCCGGCCTGGACGCTTGCGAACTGCCTGACCTACGGGCGCCTCGTCGCGGTACCGGTGATGGTCGCGCTGCTGTTCTGGCCCGAATCCCACACTGCCCGGTGGTCGGCGCTGGGCGTGTTCGTGGCCGCCGCGATCACCGACTACCTGGACGGGTACGTCGCCCGCACATATCACCAGAGCTCGGCACTCGGCCGGATGCTCGACCCGATCGCCGACAAGCTTCTGGTCTCGGCCTGCCTGCTGATGCTGACGGCGGACCACACGATCGTCGGCACGAACATCTGGGCCGCCATCGTGATCCTGTGCCGCGAAGTGCTGGTCTCCGGTCTGCGCGAATACCTGGCCGAGCTGAAGGTCGGCGTGCCGGTCAGCAAGATCGCCAAGTGGAAGACCACCGTGCAGCTCGTCGCCCTCGGATTCCTGGTGGCCGGCCCCGCGGGCGAGACGGTCCTCCCCGGGACGGTGCCGATCGGCCTGACACTGCTGTGGCTCGCCGCGGCCCTCACGCTGTGGACCGGGTGGGACTACATGCGGGCCGGCATCAAGCACGTCATCGACGACCCGCGCTGATGCGCCGGGCCACGGGATGCGCGGCCCGCCCCCAAAAGTGCGCTACGGTGATGCGATGAAGCTGGTCTATTTCGCCTGGGTCCGGGAACGGATCGGTCGTCCCGAGGAGGAGTTGGCCCTGCCGCCGGATATCGCCACCGTCGCGGACCTTGTGGGCTGGCTGCGCGGGCGCGGCGAGGAATACGCCTACGCGTTCGAGGATCCGGGCGTGGTGCGGGCCGCCATCGATCGCGCCCATGCCAAGCCCGAGACGTCGATCGCGGGCGCCCGCGAGATCGCGTTCTTCCCACCCATGACCGGCGGGTAATGAGTGTCGCGGACGTCTGCGCACGTAGTCGGCCCGGCTTGAAACACTCCGGATTCCGGCGTTTCTGGCGCGGTCGCTCCGGCTGAACCTCATGCCGAACGGCGCGCGGACCGAGCCAAGTTCCTTTACGGGTTCGGGCCGCCTCCATGACTTTCAGATCAGCGGAACGCTCAAGCTGGGACCACGTTACTCGGTACCGATACCGATACTGGAGCCCACTATGCGCAAGTCGTTGCTCGCTACTGCTGCCCTCCTGAGCCTCTGCGCCGCGGCGCAGGCGCAGACCACCGTCATCGAGCGGGATCGCCCCGCCGTCGTCGTCGATCGCCCGGCCTCCGAGTCGAAGTCCGTGACCGTGCACGAACACGGCGACGGCTGCGTCACCAAGACGGTGCGCAAGGAGAACGACATGGGCGACTCCAAGACCGTGAAGAAGGAGACGTGCGACTGACGCACGATCCCGCGCAGGGGCGGATCCCTCCCCGGCGCCAAGCTCGAAGAACCGCCGACGAGCTTCCGACGAGCCTTCGCGGAGACGATGATGCCTAGCGACTCTGAGATCGTCGCGACCCTCTCGCAGGTCACCACAGCCACGATCACCACGATCCTCCTGAAGAAGGGTCTCCGCAACGTCTGGCTGCGTGGGACCCGGCCACTGAAGGACGGGCAGCCCCGGCTCGTCGGCCGTGCATTCACGCTGCGCTTCGTGCCGGCGCGCGAGGATCTCGCGACCCCCGAATCCTGGTCTTCCCCGACCTCGACCCGCGCGGCGATCGAGGCCATGCCCGCCGGCTGCGTCGCGGTGGTCGACGCGATGGGTGTGACCGATGCCGGCATTTTCGGCGACATCCTCTGCGCCCGCATGGCCAAGCGGGGGGTGGCCGCTCTGATAACTGACGGTGTGGTGCGCGACGTCGCCGGGGTGATCGGCACCGGCCTGCCGGTCTGGTGCCAGGGCGCGGCGGCGCCGCCATCCGTCGCCGGCCTGACCTTCGTGGCGTGGCAGCAGCCCATCGCCTGCGGCGGCGTCGCCGTCTTCCCCGACGACATCATCGTGGTCGATGCGGACGGCGCCGTCCTGATCCCGGCTGCGCTGGTGGAGACGGTTCTGGACCTCGCACCCGAGCAGGAGCGCTTCGAGGGCTGGGTCATGGACGAGGTCGGCAGAGGCACGGCACTGCCCGGCCCTTATCCTCCGGATGCCGGGACCAGGGCTCGCTACGAGGCCGGCAAGAACTAGAATCGGCTCCGCTCAGCGCCAGCCGGCATCCACGTAGTAGCCGTGCCCTGTGCACATCCGCGCGTCGTCCGAGGCCAGGAACAGGGCCAGGGCGGCGACGTCGGCCGGCTGTATGCGCCCGTCCAGGCACTGCGACGCGACGATCTCCGCCTCGCCCTCGGGCGTGTACCATTTCTCCTGCCGCGGCGTCTGAACATTGCCCGGCAGGATCGAGACCACCCGGATCCCGTCGCGGCCGAGATCGCGGGCCAAGGCGCGGCTCATGCCCTCGATCCCCGCCTTGGCGGTCTGGTAGATGGCCAGATCCTTCAGGCCGAGATGCCAGCTGATCGATCCGAAGTTCAGGATCACACCACCGCCTGCCCGGCGCATCGCCGGCACCGCGGCCTGCGCGGCGAAGAACAGGTGGCGCAGGTTCACGGCGATCCGGTCGTCCCAATAGGCCGGCGTCACCTCCGCCAGCCGGTGACGATCGTCGTTGCCGGCGTTGTTGACCAGAATGTCCAGACCGCCGAGCGCCGCCTCGGCCTCGTCTACCAGCGCGCGCACGGCCTCGACGTCGGTGAGGTCGCAGCGCCGGAAGAGCGGCGGAGTCCCCGCTTCGGGCAAATGGCGGGCGACGAGCGCCTCGGCGGCGTCCACGGCGATGTCGCAGAACGCGACATGTGCGCCCTGTGCCACGAAGGCTTCAACCAGGCCGGCACCGATGCCCGACGCGCCGCCCGTGATGAGGACGCGCTTCCCCCGGAGGCTCGGATAATGCGCGCGGTTCACCTGCGTCGATGTCATCGGCTTGTTTTGACCGCGCCTCGAAGGACGATGATTTGTCTGAGTTTTAACAGCCGCTATGGCCCCGGGCAATGCGGCGCAGCGTTCCGCAAGTTGGCAAATCGTTAACGTTTGGCGAATGAAATCGCGGCGTCTTCTAGAATGGAAAACGCCATGCCCCTCCGACTGGAACTCAAGCCCTTCGAACGGCTGATCATCAACGGCGCGCTACTGCGCAATGGCGACCGCCGGTCGAGCTTCCTGATCGAAACCCAATGCAAGTTCCTCCGCGAGAGCGAGATCATCACGGAGACGGAAGCCGATACGGGCTGCAAGCAGCTCCACCTGACCTTGACGGTGATCTACCTCGCCGATGATCCGGCGCCGGGAATCGACCTGTTCTTCCGCCAGGCCACGGACCTGATCCGGCAGGCGCCCGCGGCCGCTCCGCAGGTCGCAGCCATCGCGGAGGCCGTCGAGGCCGGCGAGTTCTACCGGGCGCTCAAGCTCAGCCGCAAACTCGTGGAATGGGAGAATTCCGGCGCGAACCCACCGGACGACAGTCCGCCGCCGGCCGATTCGTGACGGCAACCCGGGCTCAGCCCGGATTGCCCTGCAGACCGGCCGCGATGTGGTTGTTGATCGACACGAGCGTCGCGATCTTCTCCGGGGTCGGTGCGATCATCGCGTCGACGCAGGTTCGCAGCACGTACACGCCCAGGCGACCCACACCCTGCTTGACGTCGACGGGCAGCGGATTTTCGTCGGCCGTCGCCTCGGAGCTGAGCAGTGTCCAGACGCGCTGGTTGTATGACAGGGCCTCGTTAAGATGCCCGGTCTCACCTGCGGCGAGCCCCTGGCTGGCGCCGATCAGGCGCTGCGCGGCCTTGAGCAGGAGAGCGGATTCGGCCTCGCGCGGCGTCAGCGCGCTGTGTGCGGTCTTGGCATAGGCGTTGGCGGCGTTGTTCATCGGTGCTCCACCCCCGGCATCTGGCTCGCCCGCAATGCAGGCTTGCGCGTAGCTGTCGCAGAGCAGGAGTTAAAACCGCGTGAGCGGCAGATCCGCCATGATCCCGCCGGGTTGGACGACGACGACTTGTTCCGGTCTCAAGGAAACGTCCGCCGGAACGCGTCGCCGATGCTGAATTTTTTTCTCGGAACAGTTGCCGGAGGCCTAATCGCCTGTGTGCTGACCATCGCGGCGGCGCGCCATCCCGAGATTCAGGCGCGGCTCGGCCTGAAACAGGCCCCGATGCCGCTGGCCCTGGCGGCCGTAACCAAGCCGCCGGAGCCGGATTGCGGCCGGCGCACGGAGAACACTCCGCGGGTCGGCGCGCAGGACATGCTGTTCAACCGCCAGCGGTTCTGGTCGGTCGCGCCGTAATCACAGAGCGCCGATGAGCACGATCAGCATCGTCGTCGCGACGGTGGTGCTGACAAAGCCGCAGAGGGCGGCCGCGAAGGACGGGCCGGTGCGGTCGGCGGCGGGCGGAAGCTCGTTCGAATGGGTAGCAGGAGACATCGGCGCAAAACCTTCTCGGCGACCTGAGTCGCGCATGTCGGGATGATGAGGCTCGATCGGGCCGCCCGAGGTGCGGGCGCGCACCCGGTCAGTCGCAGCGGTTGATTTTCTTGGCGATCCGGAGGCCCCGCAGTTCGCTGCGGAGATCGATCGCGACGACACCTTCACCGCAACGCTCGAAGGCGTCCCGGGCATCGTCGTAACGGTCGCCCACCTCGTCGAGCGTGTCGCAGACACGGTCATGGTCGCCGAGCCGCGCCTCCTGGCGGGCCTGAAACCGGAGGGCGTTGGCCTCGTCAATCTTGCGCTGGGCTTCCAGGCAGGCCGGAAGGGCCAGCGCCGACGAGGTCGAGATGATGCCGGCCGCAACGGCGGCGAGGCATCGGATCAGAGTGGCCGAACTGGCACTCACGGGTACACTCTCTTACGCGTTGTGGAGGCAGGCCCGGGAGGGACTGCCGCGTTTTCCGGGCTGGCTCGCGTCCATCCCGTCTCTGTCCGCTGAAACGGTGAAGCTGACGTGAAGGTTCCGATCCGGTTCAGCTCTTCCGGCGTCGCCGGGAGGCGAGGATTGCCGATACGGTGACAGGGACGGGCCCCATCGGGTCGACGCCGACATCGTACTGCTTCGGCATCGGCTTGAGCTTGCCGTGGCTGTGACCGTGCAGGTTGAGAGCGCCGCGGCTCATGCCGTTCCAGGTCCGGAACGCGTAATGGCAGAGCACCACCATCCGACCCTCCACCTCCAGTTCCGCGTAGTGGCGGATCGAGGCCCAGCCCGGCGCCGTCAGCGTCTCGGATCCGTCGTTGTTGCCGACGATCAAGTGCTTCTCGCCGTTCAGCCCGTCGAGGATCTCGCGGATCCGCGCGCCGCTCGGGCCGAGGGCAAAGTCGCCGAGGTGCCAGACCGTGTCGCCGGGCGAGACATTGGCGTTCCAGGCCGCGATCAGGCCGGCGTCGTGGGCCGCGAGATCGGGATAGGGCCGGTGATCGAACCGCAGCGCCCGCTGGTCGCCGAAATGCGTGTCGGCCGTGAAGAAGATGGTCACTTGTCGGCTCCGCGAGCGCCCGCCGACATCGCGCGGACAGCCGCCGAAGCCCGCCACACCCGCCCGGGTTCCCTCGGAGCCGTGATCGGGGGCCGCGTTGACGGGCCGCGCCGTAGGCGCGAAGCCTGCGCGGGAACGGGCGGAACGGCGGGGAACCGACCATGCTGGGGACGATGGGCTTCGCGTTCCTGGCCGGCCTCCTGTCGTTGCTCTCCCCCTGCGTCCTGCCTCTGGTGCCGATCGTGCTCGGCACGGCGGCCTCTGAGCATCGGCTCGGACCGGTGGCGCTGGCGGCCGGCCTGGCGATCGCATTCACCGCGATCGGGCTGTTCGTGGCGACGATCGGCTTCGCCATCGGACTCGACGGCGACGTCTTCCGCCGGGTCGGCGCAGTCCTCCTGATGATCCTGGGCCTCGTGCTGATGCTGCCGCGGCTCCAAGCTCAGGTCGCAACCGCGGCCGGACCCGTGGGCGCCTGGGCCGAGGCGCGTTTCGGCGGCGTCGGTTCCGTGGGCCTGTCGGGCCAGTTCGCCGTCGGGCTGCTGCTCGGCGCGGCCTGGAGTCCCTGCGTCGGCCCGACCCTCGGGGCCGCCTCGCTGATGGCGGCGCGGGGCGAGCAGCTCGGGAGCGTCGCCGTCACGATGCTGGCCTTCGGGATCGGGGCGGCCCTGCCGCTGGTGCTGCTCGGCTTCGCCTCTCGCGAGGCGCTGATGCGCTGGCGCGGCGGCCTCGCGGCGGCGGGCCGGACCGTGAAGGCCGGCCTCGGCATGGTCATGGTGGTGCTCGGCGTGCTGGTCCTGACGGGACTGGACAAGCGCGCGGAAGCCGCCCTGGTCGCGGCCTCGCCGGACTGGCTCACCGCCGCCACGACGCGCTACTGACGATCGGCGTGACCTTCCCGTACCGGACGGGTCAGAGACCCGCGATGGCCGATGCCCTTCCCCGGAGCTCGCGAGGAGGGCGTACCCGGGCAAAGGGAGGGCGAAGCAGCATGAGGCTTCGGCGGCCGGAGAGGCAATCTTCAACTTTCGCGGCCAGGCTCGCGCCGTGCATGACGTTCGATCCGCCACCGATATCGCCGTGACCGCACGCCTGTCGCCACCCGCGCACGGCATCGCCGACTGGCCATTCGGGCCGCGAGCCGCCACGCCCGCCCGGCCCGCATCCCTTCCCGACGGCCGCCCGTGGCCGCGAATCCGCGTGATCACCGTGGCCGGAGACGGGGCGGACCTCGCCGGGACTGTCGCGTCGGTCCTGCGCCAGGACTATCCGGAACTCCGCCACGACATCCTGGCTCCCGCGACCGGCCGCGCGGCCGTGGAGCGGACGCTGGCGGATCCCGACATCGATCACCTGCTCTGGCTCCGCGCGGGCGACCTCCTCGCCCCCGGCGCGCTCACCGCCTTGGCGCTGGAGGCCGCCCTGACCGGCGCCTCCGCGGTCGCCGGCCTGCGCATCCTGTTCGATGCCGCAGTCCGCGCCCTCGACGGCCCGGGAACGGGGACCTTCCCCGGCGGCGCGGTGCTCTGGGCCCGGGAGCACCTGCGCGCGCAGCTCGACCCCGAGGGGATGCTGCATGCGGCCGTCGCCTGGTCGGCGATCCCGGAGATCATGCGGTCGCATATCGGGCGCCCGGTGCTGCTCCACAGGCTGACGGCGGAAGCAGCTCCCCTGCCATCGGGATTGTCGATCGTGTCGCTCACAGGAACCGGCACGCAGGGGGGCGCTGGCGTCGCCCAGAGGCGGCTCGCCGAGGCGCTGATGCTGACCGGCCACCGCGTCACCGAGATCGCCCTGAGCCGGCGTCCCGAGGCCGCCGAGTGGACCGACCGCTTCCCCCAGGCCGAAGCGGCGATCGCGGCCGCCGCGCCCGACCTCGTCCTGGCCGGCAATCTGCACGGGGCGACCCGCAGCCTCGATGTGGTCGACCGCCTCGCCCGTCGTGGTCCGGTCGCACTCGTCCTGCACGACCTGTTCCCGCTCACCGGACGATGCGCGCACCCCCGGGATTGCGGCCGCGCCCGGACCGGCTGCGATGCCGCCTGTCCCGGACCGGACGAGTACCCGCAGCTCGCCCCGAAGCGGATCGCCGGCATGCATGTCCGCAAGCGTGCGACCCTGGCCGGATCCGGGGCACCGTGGCTGCTCGCCAATTCCGACTGGACTCTGGCGCGCGCCCGGGACCTCGCGCCGACCGGCGCAGGCGCGGAGCGGGTCCAGCTCGCCTTCCCGACCGCCGTGTTTCGGCCGGGCGACCGCACCGCCCTGCGCCGCCAGCTCGGCCTGCCGGGAGACGGCGTGCTGATCCTGATCTCGGCAGTGATCGTCGATGGTCCCGACAAAGGCTTCTCGGATCTGCGCGACGCGCTCCGGGCCGTGGCGCGGCCGGGCGTCGCCGTGGTGGCGATCGGCCGGCTCGATGATCCGTCCCGGCTCGGCGTCCCGGACCTGTTCGCGCCCGGCCTTATCGGCGACGAGGAGACCTTGGCCGCCTGGTACGGCGCCTGCGATCTCCACGTCACGGCGAGCCGCCACGAGACCCTGGGCCAGACGCCTATCGAGGCCGGCCTCTGCGGCGTGCCGACCCTGGCCTATCGCACGTCGGGCCTGACCTCCGCGGTGATCGACGGCGTGTCCGGCCGGCTCGTGCCGGTGCGGCCCGGAGCCCTTGCCGAAGCCCTGGCGGATCTGGTCGCGGATGCGGATGCGCGGGTGCGCCTCGGCGCCTTCGCGCGCATCACCCTGGAGAGCCGCTACAGTCCGGCCGCCGCCGCCCTGTCGCTCGACGCGATACTCCGAAGGCGCGGGCTTCTGGATGCGGCGGCGCCCCTCACCTTCGCGCCGGCGATGCTCGGTCACTTTCCCTTCGCGGCCGAGCAGCGGCGGGGCGCGGCCGGCACTGTCCCGGCGGCCTCGCCGCGACTCGTCCGCCGGCTGCGGCGGGCCAAGCAGATGGTGCTCGGCCGCCGGATGCCGCTCTTCGTGCGCCGCTGCCTCTACCTCGCCGGGCGTCTCCGGCGGAGCGCCCCATGAGGCGCGACCCCAACGGGCCAGCCGCGTCTCAGGCCGGCGTGACGCGCAGGATCTATCTCGACCAGACCCACCTGCGCGGCCACGTCACCGGAATCGAGCGGGTCACCCTCGATCTGTTCGCCCCCGACAAACTCGGCCCTCACCAGATCCGGCCGGTGACCAGCCGATCGCTGCTGGGCATGACCATCGCGCAGCATCTCACGCTGCCCCTGCGGGCGCTCCGGGATCGGGACGCACTCCTCCTGTTCCCCGGCTTCCCGCCGGGACCGCTCTGCGCGCTCGCGGCCGCGCGCTGCCTCCTCTACGTGCACGACACGTTTCTGCTCGACCGGAAGGCGGATCTGAGCCTGCGCAGCCGGGTCTACATGAGCCCGAGCTTCGCATTCGCCCTGCGCTGGTGTCCGAACCTGTTCGTCAACAGCCGCACCACCGGCGAGGCGGTGCGGGCGGTCTGCGCGCGGCGCGCCCGCGTCGCCCTGCTGCGGCCGACCGTGCGCGACGCATTCGGCCTCGGCGACCTGCCCGGACCGGCGCCTTACGGCCACGGCCAAGCGCTCCGGCTGCTCGCCATCGGGACGATCGAGCCGCGCAAGAACTATCCGGCCGCCCTCGCCTTGACGGCGGCCCTGAACCGGGCCGGCATCCCGGCGGAGCTGCACCTCGTGGGCCGGGTCGGATGGGGGCGGCACGACTTCCTGCAGGCTCCGCCGGACTTCCTGCACCGGCACGGCTACCTGTCCGATGCCGAACTGCGAAGCCTCGTCGCCTCGTGCCACCTCCTGGTCTCGACCTCGAAGGCTGAGGGCCTCGGCCTCCCGATGCTGGAGGTGCAGCACGGCGGCCTGCCGGTCGCCGCGCCGGACGATCCCGTGTTCCGGGAGGTGCTGGGCACCTCCGGTCTGCTGGTCCGTCCTGAGGATCCGGAGACCGCCGCCGATGCCCTCGCGGCCTGGATCGCCGGAGGGGGCCTGATCGGCGCGGCCGAGCGGAGCCGGAGCAACGTGGCGCGCTGGAACGCGATGGCGGCCGACGATGGGCAGCGCTTCCAGCGGTTTCTATCCGGCGACGGAGCGGCCTACGCGGCTGTCGGGTCGATCGTGGCAGCAAACGGGATCGCGTGAGACCTGGTACGTAGTTCGCGGTGAGAACACGGTTAATTTTGCCTTAAAGCCGCGACAATTGGGGCGAAGTCAGTTAGCGTTAACTGTGGGTTTCCTGCTACCGGGCACCGCATCAAGCCGAGAGTTCTTGTCCGGTATGCCGATTGCTGGACTGTTGGAGAAGACATCGCTGCGACCCGAAAGCTGTCCCGGATCGGCACGAAGCCGGTCAGAAGCGGAACAGCTCCGGATGGCGGCGGTGGGCGGTCCGATCCGCCCCGACAGGTCAGGGAGCGAGGCGTATGTTCGACTTCTCGACACGAATGAGCGGTGAGCAGCCCGTCCGCATGGTCCTGCCGCAGACGTCGCCGCGGACGGAACCGCGCGTGATCCTGCGGCGGCTGTGGCGCGGCAGCGGTTTCATCGTCCTCGGCGGGCTGTTCATGGTGGCCGCCGCTGTGGCGCTGCTGGGCCTTCTGCCCCCGCGTTACACCTCCAGCATCCAGATCCTGGTGGACCCGAGCGACCTGCGGGTCGTCGAGAACGACGTGAACGCCCGTCAGCCGCAGGCCGACAGCGGCGTCTCCATCGCCGAGAGCCAAGTGCGGGTGATCCAGTCGGACAACGTCCTGCGCCGGGTCATCGCGAAGCTGCACCTCGATCAGGATGACGAGTTCGTGCAGCCGGACGGGAATAACCCGGTCGTCAACGCCGTGAAGGGCGCGCTCGGCATGCTGCCGCCGGCCGCCAGCCGGGACCCGGTCAACATCGCCCTCGACACGCTCCAGAACCGGCTCAGCGTCCGCCGGGCCGAGCGGACCTTCGTGATCGACGTGGCGGTGCAGTCCCGGGATCCCGAGAAGGCCGCGCAGATCGCCAACGCCATCGGTGACGCCTACTTCGCCGAGGAGGCCGCCGCCCGGACCGACACCGCCCGCCGCGCCTCGGACGCCCTGGCCGGCCGCCTCGCCAGCCTGAAGCGCGACGTCGAGGAGGCCGAGAGCGCGGTCGTGCGCTATCGGGAAGACCACAAGCTCGTGGCCTCCAGCGGTCGGCTGCTCACCGACCAGCAGCTCGGCGACCTGAACCAGCAGCTCGTCACCGCCTCCATCAAGACCGCGGAGGCGAAGTCCCGCCTCGATCAAGCCCGGAGGATGCGCTCGTCGGATCCCAGCACGGCCCTGCCCGAGATGCTGCAATCCCTCGAGATGCAGGCCCTGCGCCAGCAATACGCCACGCTGTCGCGGAACACCGCCGAACTCGCGACCCGGCTGGGCGAGCGTCATCCGGCCATGGCCGAGCAATACGCCCAGCAGCGCGACCTCCAGCGCCTGATCCAGCGCGAGAAGGAGCGGATCATCGAGACCACGCAGAAGGATTACGACCGCGCCGCCGCCAGCGAGGCGGCGATCCGGGCGAACCTCGACCGGGTGAAGACCGAGACGACGACCAGCGACCGGGCCTATGTCGGCCTGCGCGAGCTGGAGCGGACGCTCGACTCGCGCCGCGGCGTCTACGAGGCCTATCTGAAGCGCGCCCGTGAGGCGAGCGAGCAGGAACGGCTGAACACCACCAACGTCCGGGTCATCTCGGTGGCGACGCCCGCGCGCCAGCGGACCTTCCCGCCGTCGCCGAAGATCGTCCTGCCGCTGGCACTCGTGCTGGGCCTGCTGCTGGGTGGCGCCATCGCCCTGGTGCTGGGTGCCGACCGGGACCGCCGCCGCACGCGGCGCGCCGCCACGCGACCGGCCGCCAGCTTCTGGGCCGCCGATGCGTGATCTCGGGAACTTCGGCTTCGGCCTGGATGCGGGGGAAACGCTCGGTCGGGAGGTGTGTACCGTGCGATTGCCCATGCCACTCCCCCTCGCCTCCGGCTCCGCGGAGGCGAGCGCGACCGTCGAGCTGTTCGGCCTGCGGTTCCAGACCGCAGACGCCGCCACGGTGGTAGCCGCGGTGGCGGCCGGGTCCGGCGACGGACCCCGCATGATCGTGACGGCCAACGTCGATCACATCGTCCAGCTCGGCGAGAACGCCGATTTCCGCGGCGCCTATGCCCGTGCGGCAGCGCGCACCCTCGACGGGATGCCCCTGGTCTGGTTGGCCCGCCGGGCGTCCCACCGGCCGGTCCATCGGGTGACCGGCCACGATCTCCTGGCCTGCATCCTCGCCGACCCGCCCGACTTCGCGGGACGGATCTTCTTCGTCGCCTCCCGGCAGGATGCGGCGGACGCCTTGAGCGTCCGCCTCCAGGCCGGCGGGCTGCCGGCCGGGTCGGTGACCAGCGTGGTGCCGCCCTTCGGGTTCGAGGCCGATCCGGATTACAGCCACGCCTTGATCGAGCGGATCCGCGCGCACAACACAACGCTGCTGGTCATGGCGGTCGGCGCTCCCAAGTCCGAGATCTGGGTCGACCGGCATCGGGCCCACCTCGGCGATCCGGTGGTGTTCTGCGTCGGCGACGCACTGAACGTGGCAGCGGGATGCATGTCCCGCGCACCGGGCGTGCTGCAGCGGCTCGGGCTCGAATGGGTCTTCCGCTTCCTGCAGGCGCCGCGCCGGCTGTTCCGCCGCTACTTCATCAAGTCCTGGCGGTTCGTCGGCATCGTGGCCCGTGATCGCGTGGCGCGCTGGGGCGGGTAGCCTCAGCCCCTGTCGGCGAATAGGTCGGGCCGCCGCAACTGCAGCGCGAACAGCAAGGTCAGCGACTTCATGTCGGTGAGCGCGCCCCGTCGGCTCATGGCGGCGAGTTCCGGCAGCGGGATCTCGTGCACGGCGACGGCCTCGCCCTCCGCCGCCAAGCCGCCGCCCATACCAGTGCGGTCGGCCGCGCCGTACGCGGCAAGGAACAGGTCCATCCGCTCGGTGGAGATGCCCGGCATCGACCAGGCGCTGACGACGAATTCGAGCCGGGTCAGGCGCAGGCCCGTCTCTTCCATCGCCTCGCGCCGCGCCTCGTCCTCGGGCGCGCCCTCATCCAGAAGCCCTGCCGGGACCTCGACATGGCTCGGCGGCCCGCCCGCATAGAGGACCGGCGCGCGGAACTGCGAGACGAGGGTGGCAACGCGCCGGTCCGGATCGTAGGGGAGCACCGCCACCGCACGGCCATGATCCTCGATCTCCCGCGACATGCGGGTGCCGTCATTCTGCATCACCTCGGCCACGAGATAGCGCGCCCAGCCTTCGTGCACGAGGCGCACGCCCCCGATCCGTGGTGCCATGCCGTTCCCACCTCACCTTCGCGAGCCTCCGGGATCGTTCAGGAATGCGGCGGCTTCGCGGAGGCGGTGATGCGGAAGCGCAGGCGATCGCCGGACCGCTCCGCCCCGTCGAGCCGGGCGCCCTCCTCGCGCACGAGGTTCGGGATGTCGATCATCGCCATCGGATCCGTGCAGGTGACCACGAGGGTCCGGCCGGCCGGAAGGCGCCGCAGGGCCTTGCGGGCGCGCAGGACGGGGAGAGGACATTTGAGGCCGCTGAGGTCGAGATCGACGCTGTCAGGATCGTCGGCCACCAGAACCTCTCGCGCGCCGGTCCGAGAGCCCCGGCCGCCTTCGACGCGGGCTCGGCGGTGGCCAGCTCACCACACGGAATAGCCGAAGGCCGGGCCATAATACCAATCGGGTGCCGACCAGATGTAGCGCGGGCCATTATAGCCGTACTCGAAGCCCGGTCGCACGACCGGCGCATAGGCGTATCCGTACCCGAACGGCACCGGGTACTGGTACTCGCCATAATAGCTGTAACGCGGCCGTCCCGGGACGAACCCGACCGCACCCCGCCCCTGATGCAGCGGTGCGCCGACGGACCCGCGCGCCGAAGGACCGTAGTACGGCGGATCGGCGGCCAAAGGGGTCTCAGTGTTCAGGACGAGGCCTGTCAGGCCGGCCAGGATGGCGGCGGGGATGCGGGCCATGGGTCGTGTCTTCCGGACGTGCAAGCGATTCGGAACGTTCCAATAGCATGCGGCGTAGGAGATTCGCTGCCGGGACGGCAAACCGATCAGGCGTCGGTCAGAACACGCATTCCGAGAAGGCGGCGCGGACGCAGGAGCCCCAGCGGCCCTCGTAGTCGGCGAGCAGATCCTCGGCCCGCGTCCGTCCGGCGGCGACGATCGCTTCGAGGGACTGGAGGTAGACCGTCTCGTCGCGCCCCTCGGCATCGCGGCGCCCGCGCGCCCGCAGGCCCGACCGCGCGATGGCCAGGGCCTCGGCGGCGACGGCGCCGAGGGTCGTGTTCGCCACCGGAGTCGCGAGCCCGAGCCGCGGGGCGGTCGCCCGCGCGGCCTCGCGGTTCGCCGGGCTCCAGCCCTTCACCAGGTCGAGGGCGGCATCGAGGGCCGATTCGTCGTAGAGCAGCCCGGTCCAGAAGGCAGCCTGAGCGGCGATCATGCCGGGATCGCCGACATCCGAGCCACGCATCTCCAGGAAGCGCTTCAGGCGCACCTCCGGGAAGGCCGTGGAGGCGTGATTGGCCCAGTCAGACACGGTCGCGTACTCGCCCGGGAGCTGCGGTAGCTTGCCGGCCATGAGGTCGCGGAATGAGGCGCCCGAGACGTCGTGATAGGTGTCGCCGCGCTTCACGAAGTACATTGGCATGTCGAGCAGCCAGTCGACATAGGCCTCGTAGCCGAACCCGGCCTCGAACGCGAAGGGCAGCATCCCGGTGCGGTCGCCGTCGGTGTCGCGCCAGATCTCGGAGCGGCGCGACAGGAACCCGTTAGGCCGGCCGTCGGTGAAGGGTGAGTTGGCGAAGAGCGCGGTCGCCACCGGCTGCAGCGCCAGCGACGCGCGCATCTTGCGGACCATGTCGGCCTCGGAGGCGAAGTCGAGGTTCACCTGCACGGTGGCGGTCCGGAGCATCATGTCGAGGCCGAGCGATCCGACCTTCGGCATGTAGCCCGCCATGATCCGGTAGCGGCTCTTGGGCATCACCGGCGTCTCGTCACGGCGCCATCGCGGGCTCATGCCCAGCGTCAGGAATCCGATCCCCAGGGAGTCGGCCACCCGCTTCGTTGCCGCCAGATGCGTGGCGAGTTCGGCAGCGGTCGCGTGGACGTCGGAGAGCGCCGCGCCGGAGAGCTCGAACTGGCCGCCGGGCTCGATCGAGATCGCCCCACCCTCCTCCGCCGACAGGCCGATGATGTTGCCGAGGTCGAGGATCGGCTCCCAGCCGGTCTCGCGGGCGAGGCCTTCCAGCAGGGCGCGGATGCCGTGCGCGCCGTCATACGGCACGGGCGTCCGGTCCGCGCGATAGAACGGGATCTTCTCGTGCTCGGTACCGATCGCGAAGCGGTCGCGCGGCTTCTCGCCCGCGGCGAACCAGTCGATCAGTTCGGCGCGCGTGGTGAGCGGCGTGGTGTCGTTGCTGTCGCGCGCCATGCGCTGCCTGCCCGTGCGTCTGTCTCAAAGCCTGGGATGAGAGCGCGCCGGAGTGCTCCGGCGGGTCCGCCCGGTTCACCCCCTCCCTGCGAACGGGGTCCGGACGGACACCCGCCCCCGACCCCGATCAGCGCGCGGCGCAGGCGGCGTCCGTGGAGGACATAATGGAGGCGCCGGGAACCCACAACGCGCCTCCCGTGGACGGCGGCCCGCTTCACGTCCGATCCGGGGAAACAATCGCACCGACCGAGATCTTGATGTGCGCCGGCACACATCGATGCACGGGCCGCAGCCGTCAGCGCGCGTCGCCCAAGACGGCTTGGACCAGCGCCAGCACCGTGACGGCGGCGGTATCGGCCCGCAGGATGCGGGGTCCGAGGGACAGCGCCACGGTGTTGGGCCGGGCCCGGATCAGCGCCCGCTCCTCCTCGGAGAAGCCGCCCTCCGGCCCCACCAGCACGGCGAGCGGCGGCGGCGCCATCGGATCAGCCGCAGCGGACAGGGCCCGAACGGGATCGCGCACCGGTGCATCCTCGTCGCAGAAGACCAGAAGGCGCTCCGGCGCGAGATCCGTCAGGACCCTCGGCAGCCGCTCGGGTTCCGGGCATTCGGGAATCGCCAGGATGCCGCACTGCTCGGCGGCTTCGATCGCGTTGGCGCGCAGCCGGTCCAGGTTGACCCGATCGCCCTGCGTGAACCGGGTGATCACCGGGCGGATCGTTCCCGCGCCCATCTCGACGGCTTTCTGGGCCACGTAATCCAGGCGCGCGCTCTTCAGGGGCGCGAACAGGTAGTGTAGATCGGCGCGCGGCGTCTGTGGTCGCGTCCGCGCGGCGACGTGGAGGTCGGCGCCCTTCCGGCCGGTCTGGACGAGGTGCGCTCGCCACTCGCCGTCCCGGCCGTTGAAGATCAGCACGGGGTCGTCCGGCCCCTTGCGCAGGACGTTGAGCAGGTAGTTCGCCTGCGCCCGTTCGAGGGGCAGAGTTACGCCCGCCGCGAGGTCGGCCGCGACGAAGAGGCGCGGAGCGGTGAAGTCGTAGGCCGGCATGCGGGCGTGGTCGCGCGGCGTGGACCGCCTGTCAACGCGCGGCCGCCCGCGAAAAGTGTTGCCAAAAGATTACGAGCGTCGCTTTTCCGTCGCACGCGCACAGTCGCCGCGCCCTGCCGGTTTGCCGCTCGATTGACGCCACATTCCTATGGCGAACCCAGGAGAACGGAAGTGAGCCGGCCGTCCGCGGATTCGGCAGAGCGTCGAGGGAGTCGTGGAATGGCAAAGGGGAGCGTGGCTCTGGGGACCACGGTGCTGATCGGCACCGTCCTGTTCGGGTCTGCGGCCTTCGCGCAGGGCGCGGCGCCGGAATGCGGCGCCATCCAGAAGACCCTGGCCGAGCGCAAGGCGCTGGTCGGCCGCGCCAACACGGCCTCGCAGTCGAAGAAGAAGATGACCCCGCAGGAGGCTTGTGCCCTGTTCGGCAAGCTCCAGGCCAACGGCGCCGAGGGCATCAAGTGGATCACCGCCAACAAGGAATGGTGCTCGATCCCCGATTCCTTCGCGGAGGGCTTCAAGGCCGACCACGTGAAGGTCAGCGGCATCCGCACCAAGATCTGCAGCGTGGCGGCCCAGGCGACCAAGATGGAGGCGCAGGCCCGTGCCCAGGCGCAGAACGGCGGCGGTGGCGGCCTTCTCGGCGGCCCGGGCTTGACCGGCAGCTTCAAGCTGCCGCAGGGCGCGTTGTAGAAGCGTCTGAGAGGATCGCGGATCCGGCGCGGATCCCCTCTTCGACGGGGAGCGGGGCAGACGTGCGGGACGACCGGAGATCCGACCGATGAGCGGCACGGCGATCGACGACGGGCGGCCGGCCGACGCCGTATCCGGGCACTGGGTCGACCGGTTCGCTCCGCGCTCCTGGCGGCCATACCTGAGGCTCGCGCGCATCGACCGGCCGATCGGCTGGTGGCTGCTTCTCCTGCCCTGCTGGTGGTCGTCTGCGCTTGCGGCGATCCGGGCGGAGCAGCCCTTCCCCGATCCCTGGCACTGCCTCCTGTTCCTGATCGGGGCGGTGGCGATGCGCGGCGCGGGCTCGACCTACAACGACCTCGCCGACCGCGACCTCGACGCGCAGGTCGAGCGGACCCGCCAGCGCCCCCTCCCCTCCGGACAGGTGCGGCCGCGCCACGCCGCCCTCTTCCTCGTGGTCCAGGCCCTGGTGGGGCTCGCGGTGCTCCTGCAGTTCAACGGGGACGCGATCCTGGTCGGGCTGTGCTCGCTGGTACCGGTGGCGATCTACCCGTTCATGAAGCGCATCATGCCGCTGCCGCAGGCGGTCCTGGGCCTGGCCTTTGCCTGGGGGGCGCTGATGGGCTGGGCGGCGGTGTTCGCTCGCCTCGATGCGCCGGCCCTGCTGCTTTACGCGGGCGCGCTGTGCTGGGTGATCGGATACGACACGATCTACGCCGTGCAGGACATCGAAGACGACGAGATCGCCGGGATCCGCTCCTCGGCCCGCCTGTTCGGCCAGCATGTCAAGCTGGCGGTCGGCACCTGCTACGCCCTCGCGGCGATCCTGGTGCTGCTGGCGGCCCGGGGGGCCGGGGCGGGCGTCGTGGGCTACCTGGGCGTCGCGGCCTTCGCGGCCCATCTCGCCTGGCAGGCCCTGTCGCTGCGGGACCGGGACGGACGCGGTGCGCTGACACTGTTCCGCTCGAACCGGGATGCGGGACTCATTCTATTCGCGGGTCTGGCCACGGACGCGCTTTTGCGCGGGCTCTCCTGACCGCGTTCCTGACTATCCTGGCGATTTCAGTTGCGGGCGATGATCTCGTTCTCACCGCGGTGGATCTGCGGACGCGCCGGCAGGCGGCCGGTCTTGCGCCGGGTGAGGAAGCGAGGGCGACGGCGCCCGAGGCCGGCATGACGCCGCCGCATGCGCACCTGCCCGAGAACCAGACGCCCGATCTGCTGGCAGACTGGAACGAGGGCCCCGTCCTCCCGGACGATCATCCGCACGAGGCCGGCGCGGGCCGCGATGTCCCGCCACACCGCCACCACGTCGTCCTCGTCGAAGCTGCCGAGGCGCTGCACTTCGTCGCCCTCGGCATCGACCATGATCAGACTGAACCGGTCGGCCCCGGTGATCTCCGCATCCTCGGCCGCGTAGGCAAGTGCGACGCCGGCGGCCCGGCGGGCGCCGGGGACCCGGCCGACCACGGGCAGCGGGGAGGCGGTGAAGCAGAGCGCGCCTTCTGCACCAAGCATCAAGTGTCCTGCGCGAGGTTCGTCCGTGATCGGGGAAGTGTTCATCTGTCCGAGTCCCTGGAGCAAGTGGCGACCCCTGTCGGGCCGTCCGTTATGCCTTGCAAAATCGCACCCGAACTCCTCCGCGCCGCTTAAGAGCCGTCGTTAAGCGAATCTGGACGGCGCTGTCATTTGCGGAATGCTCAATGCTTCCTTGAATGCTCAACACTTCCTTGCTCAGATCGATCATTATCGATCGATCAACCCAGACTCCTTGTGGCGCTGCGGGCGGCACCGTACAACGGGATGACCGCCCGCGATCCGTGCGACCGCCCGGTCTCCCTAGCCCGAGCGGGCCCGGTCGTCCGAGCTGACGGACGGACGGCGCAACGAGGCCCGCGCGGGCCTGACGGATTCCACGCGGAGCGCGATGCCGGACCTTCTCACCGACTCGGACGTGTCTGCCCTGATGCCGGAGCTGCGCGCCGTGATGCGCGAGGCCGCCGACATCGCGCGGCCGTTCTTCAGGCTCGGCGGACAGACCTCGGCACGCATCTGGTCGAAGGCCGGCGGCTCGCCGGTGACAGAGGCCGACGTCGCGGTCGATGCCTTCCTGAAGGTTCGTCTCAGCGCCCTCGTGCCGCAGGCAGCCTGGCTGTCCGAGGAAACCGCCGACGATCCGGCGCGGATCGGGCACGATCTCGTCTGGATCGTCGATCCGATCGACGGGACCCGAGCCTTCCTGTCGGGGCATCCCGATTGGTCGATCGCGGTGGCGCTGCTCGCCGGCGGCCAGCCGCTGATCGGCTTCGTCCACGCGCCGGTGGGCGACGCGGATTACGAGGCCGTGCGCGGGCGCGGCGCGACCCGGAACGGCGAGACGATCCGGGTCGATGCCCGGCAGAGCCTCGCGGGTGCCCGGATCACCGGTCCCAAGCCGATGCTCGACCGGCTGACCCGGGGTGCTGGATCAGATCCCGATTTCGAGGTGATCACGCGGATCCCGTCCCTCGCCCTCCGTCTCGCCCGGGTGGCGGAGGGAAGCGTGGATATCGGAATGATTTCGGGCCATGCCCGGGATTGGGATCTCGCCGCCGCAGACTTGGTCCTGCGCGAAGCGGGCGGGATCGTGTGCGGGTTCGACGGCGAGGCGACCCGCTATAATCGTCCTGATCCGGTTCACGGCGAGTTGCTCGCCGCGTCCACGGCCCTCCGCGATCCGGTTCTGACGGCCTGGGGCCGCTGAGATGGCTTCAGGGCGACCCGGCGGTGTTCAGGCCGCCGTCGCGTCGCGGAGCTTCACCGCGGCGGGCGCGAGTCCGAGCCGCTCGGCGAGATGCCAGTGAAGTTCCCGCGGAGAGTGGTAGTTGTAGGACCGGTCGATCATGTGGCTCAGGTCGACACCGGTCTGATCTGCGGTCTTGGCCCGTGCGAGCTTGCCGACCCGGAAGGTCGGCGCATCGGTGACGGGAGAGCGGACGCCGCGGCGCCGCGTGTATTCGAACAACATAGGTAAAGTCTTTTCTTTTCTGAACCGGACGTTCGTGCCGTCCGGCGTCGTTTCTAGGATATTGCCTCCGGCGCACCCGACCCCGGACGATGTCGCCCGCGGGGAAGCGTCGGAAGGGGGAACCGCTTCAAGCGGCCGGTTCAGGACCCCGTTCGGGTCTTCCGCTTCGAAAGACGCCCTCCATGCACGGCGGCACAGCGGGCGTCCCGTGGGGCCCTTCAGACCTGAAGGTCGGTCACGCCGCCTGCAGGTTGCCGGCAGCGTCCTTGCCGCTGCGCTTGTCGGTGAGGATCTCGTAAGTGATCCGCTGACCTTCGATCAGGTTGCGCATCCCGGCGCGCTCGACGGCCGAGATGTGAACGAACACGTCCTTGCCGCCGTCGTCGGGCTGGATGAAACCGTAGCCCTTGGTCTCGTTGAACCACTTCACAGTGCCGGTATTCACGTAGTGTACCTCATTCGTCCATAGGCCATCCGCGCGGCACGAGGGCCGCGTGATGCACCACGGTCTTTCTGGATTTGGCCAGTGTGGCGGGGCGCGAGGCGCTGAACCTGAAGAGCGTCAGCCTCGGTGGGGAAGCCCCCCGGGACCTATTTAGGCGCAGGCTGCGGCGGCAACAAGGCGTCGGCGGCGTATCATTGGCGTCGCATGCGCGCGGCGCGGCGCGGCCGGAGCGCGGCGCCCCCTGTGATTTTCGGCCTTCACGATGCATATACGGAATGCGCTCAAACAGTTACGGCGCGTGGCTCTGGACGATACATGGCAGGCATTTCGGTCTCGCTGGACGGTGCGAACATCCAGCTCTCCTTCCAGAAGGACGATCAGGCGACGGCGGTGGTGATGGATGCCCGCGCCGCGCGCGCGCTCGTGCGCGCCGTGGGTCAGCTCCTCACGGCGATCGACGACACCGACGAGCCCGATATGCCGGACGAGATGGGCGACGAGGAGATCGCGATGCTCGACGTGACGTCCTCGGCGATCGAGATCGGGACAGACGATGAGGGACAGGCCGTCGTCGCCCTGCAGGCCGGCGCCCTGCCACCGTTCCAGTTGCGGCTGACGGACGAAGAGGCCCGTCACGTGGTGACGAGCCTCTCCGAAATCCTCAACGCGCCGCGCGACGTCCGCACCTCGCACGGCGGGCACTGACAGACAAAGATTACATCCGCGTTCCCGGATCGGTCGGCGTACCCGGGAAGATGTCGGGCTCGGAGCCCGGACCGCCCGGTTCGCCGATGCCGGGATCGTTCACCGGATAGGGTGTGCGCGGGCCCGTCGGGCCGATGTCCGGCTCTTCATCGGGCGGCGTGGGCGGGGGCGGCAGGTCTCCGGGCGTAGGCTCGGGAAGGCCGGGATTGGCCATGACGCGACTCCTGATGGGTGGGGATACGGACCAACAAACCGCGCCTTTCGGGGTTCCGCGGACTGAACCGCGGCGCGGCAACATCCAACGCGCGTCGGGCGGAACGGCGCGATCCACCTCCCGTTAGCCGGGCAGACCGCAACACGGAGCCCTGCCATGCCCGACATCCGCCAAGCCAAGATCCTGATCCTCGCCACCGACGGCTTCGAGGAGAGCGAACTCATCGTTCCGCAGTCCAAGCTGTCCGCGGCGGGGGCCAAGGTCACCGTGGCGGCCCCGCAATCACGCCAGAGCAAGGGCACGATCCGCGGCTGGGACAAGACCGACTGGGGCAAGGAGGTCGGGGTGGACACCGACTTGGAGCAGGTCGATCCGTCGGCCTACGACGCGCTGGTGCTGCCCGGCGGTCAGATCAATCCGGACAAGCTGCGCCTCGAGCCCGAGGCTCTCGCCGTCATCAGAAGTTTCCTGACCTCCGGCAAGGTGGTGGCCGCGATCTGCCACGCGCCTTGGCTGCTCATCGAGGCCGGCGCGGCCAAGGGCCGCGACCTGACGTCGTTCAGTTCGATCCGCACCGACGTGATTAACGCGGGCGGACGCTGGCACGACAAGGAGGTCGTCACCGACCAAGGCATCGTCACCAGCCGCAATCCCGGCGACCTCGACGCCTTCTGCGCGAAGGTTATCGAGGAAATCCAGGAAGGCGGCCACGGCGCACGCCAGCTGGCGGCCTGACCGTCAGGGCGCGGGCGCGCTCGGCGCCCGTGCGTCAGCCGCGTGCGCCCGCCACCTCCAGCACGGCGCAGCCGCGGATCGGGCGGCCGTACTCGTCGGTCCCCTCAACCGTGACGCGGTGGACGCCCGGCGCGAGGTCATCCGGCAGCCGCGCCGTCCAGATGTGGGTCGAGGGTATCGCCTGGACCCAACTCTTCTTCGTCTCCGGATAGCGCTGGAAAAGCTCGGTGACAAAGGGATCGAGGCGGCGGGTGCGGGCCAGCGGCTGCGGGGCGCGGTCGCCGATCCGGGCCGAGAGCTGCGTCCGCGGGCCGCCGTCGAACACGTTGACCACCAGCGTCGTGTCGGCCAGCGCGTCCTGGGCGATGGGCGGCCGGAGGCCCTGCATCGGCCGGGTGTGACGGATCACCTCGACCGCGCCGGCCCGCGCCTCGCTCTCGAACAGGATGCGCATCGTCCCGTCCGCCTGACCCTGCGCCGGGACGTAGCGCGTGGTGTAGTCGGCGCCCCGGATCGACAGCACGTGGAAGCCGTTGGGCGTGCCGTCGCGACTGTCGGCCGAGGGGATGCCTGTGCGCGTGTCGGGCCCGCTCCACCACGAGCCCGAGACCGCCGTGAGGACGTGGTGGTGGTGTCCCTCGACCGGGTAGTGATGCTCGGTGGTGTGGGTGTGTCCGGCGAGGCTCAACACCTTGCGCCCCGCCAGCAGGTCGAGGAGCGCGGTCCGATCGGTCGTCGTCCCGTGCGGGTCGTCAGGCGTCGTGTCGGTAAAGAGCGGGATGTGCATGGCGAGTACGATCAGGTCGTCTCGCGGGATCTCGGCGAGCAGATTGCCGAGGAAGGCGAGGCCGCGCTCGCCGATACGTCCGCGATAGGTGTTGGCGCCGAGCGGGACCGGTGGACCCAGCCACTCGACGTTGTCGAGCAGGACGAACCATGCCCGCCCCTGCCGGAACGCGTAGGTGGGCGACCCGAAGACCCGCTTCCACGTCTCGCGGCTGTAGCGGGCATCCGGCGCCTGCATGTTGAGGTCGTGGTTGCCCGGCAGGCTGTACCAGGGCAGGCCGATCTGACCGACGATGCGGTTCGACCGGCCATAGAGCGACAGGTCGTCGAACAGGACGTCGCCGGTGGTCAGGCCGAAGGCCGCCGGGATCGCCATCGCGCGGGCGACCGCCGTATCGCGCACGTGATCGAGTTCGGAGCGGCTCTCGGGCTGCGGATCGGTGAACAGGAGAACGTCGTAATCCGCGGGCTCGTCGATCCGCGTCAGGGTGAAGTCGAGCGAGGCCGGCAGCTTTCCGGTGGGGGCGACGCCCCCGTAGCGAAGGCCGAGTTCGGCCGGCGTGCCGCCGGGCTGGTGGATGTAGGAGTGGCGCGGAACGTTCTCGGCGTCGCGGGGCAGAGCGTAGCCGGGCGGCTTGATCACGAAGATCGCGCCGTCGCCCTGAAGCGGCAGGCGGTAGCGACCCTGGTCGTCGGTGCGCGCGACCTCGCGCCCGTTTGAGATCAGGACTCCTGGCAGGGGAGTCCGAGCGGTACTGCCCGCCTCCGCGGCGAAGACGATGCCGGTGGCCTGCCCCGCTTCCTGCGCGACGCCGCGAGCCGAGACCAGCCCCAGTCCGGCGAGGCCAGCGACTGTCGCCCGGCGGGTCAGACGTGCGTCGCCGATTTGTGGTTCTCGCGACATGGGCGGGCTCCTGCTCGACATCCGGACCGATCGCCCGCGGGGTCTTTTGCCGATGCGGCGGCGACGATCCCAGCGGCCAAGCAGAGGTGTTTGACCGCCGGATGACACGAGCGCCTGAAACGCGAGAGGCCCGCACCTCGGTGGGAGGTACGGGCCTCGGGACCTTCGCGTTCGCGGGTCTGAGGCGGGATTACTCCTCGTCGCCGGGCTCGAAGGTCTGCGGCATCGGCTCGGCGCTGGCGACCGGCGTCGGAGCGCCGATGGTGGAGGGCACGTTCACCCCGTCGCGCTTGTAGATGTCGTCACGGAACTGCACGAGGCCGTCCGGGGTCGACCAGGCAGTGATGTAGGTCCAGTAGACCGGCACCGGCTGGGCGATGTTGGCGTCGACGCGCTTGCCGCTCTCGATCGCCTCCTCGACCTTCTGGCGATCCCAGCCGGGCGTATCCTTCAGGAGCCACGTGATGTACTCGCGCACGTTCTGGACGCGGACGCAGCCCGAGGAGATGAAGCGGAAGTCGTCGCCGAACACGCCCTTGGTGTTGGTGTCGTGCATGAACACGCCGTAGGGATTCGGGATGTTGATGCGCACGATGCCCATCGAGTTGAAGTCGGCGCCCGAATCCTGCCGGTAGGTGAACCGGGTGCCCTCGTCGGAGAACCAGTTCACAGACTTCGGCGAGATCTCGGAGCCGTTCGACAGGATCCGGATCTTGTTGTCCGTGAGGTAGTTCGGATCCTTCTGCATCTTCGGGATCAGGTCCTTCTTCACGATGGAAGCCGGGACCGTCCAGGTTGGGTTGAAATTGATCTGCGTCGCCTTGGTGTTCATGATCGGCGACTGCCGGTCGATCTTGCCCACGCCCGCGGCGTGAAGGGTGACGACCTGACCGTTCTCCACCGTCTCGACCAGAGCGGCCGGGATATTGGTGATCACGAAGCGCCGGCCGAGATCGCCCGAGTAGGAGCGCAGGCGGACGACGTTAGTCTCGAGCTGGCGCAGCCGCACGTCGGCGGGCACGTTCATGGCCTGCTGGGTGGCGAGGCTCATCGTGCCGGTCTGGCTGAGGCCATGGCGGGCCTGGAAGCGCTTCACGCCGGCCGCGACGTAGGAATCGTAGACGCCCGAACCGCCGGCCGCCTGATCGAGGTCGCCGGTGACGATGAGGCGCTGGCGGATCGCCGCCACGGCCGGGCCGCGCGAACCGACCCGCAGGTGATCGGCGCCGGAGACCGGGCGCCAGCCGCCGCGGGCCACGATGTCCTTGTAGCGCTCGACCATCTGCTCGGTCGCCGCCACGGTCTGGGGCGAGAGGATCGGAACCGTCTCGCGCTGCACCTGCATCCCGGCGGGCGAGGCGTAGTCCTGCGCCCACTCGGCCTGGGCGTAGTTGCCCTGCTCGCGGGCTTCGGCGGCGCCGAGACCGAGCGCCCCGAGGGCGGCGACGCTCAGCAGTGCGGTGAACCGGTTTTGTGCCTTCATGCGCATCGGTCGCTGGCTCTGGTCCGGAGTTCGTCAGGTCGTGACGGGAGCGGATTGTCTCGTGCGCCACGGTGTCGGGATGGCGTTAAGAGTCCCTATCGAAGGGGCCGGATTGTGGCATCGGGGTGCGCAAGCGCACGCTCCGGCCCGATGCGGCAACCGAGCAACATGCACGAACCCGCGCCTGTGGCGCTGATGCCATAGCGTCCCTCCAAATCGACCGGATGCGGTCGCTGGCCGGCGACGATGCGGCCCGTCTCTGTGCCGGCGGCGGCGTGGTCGCGAGCGCTGACGCGCGATTATGGCGGCCTTATTGGCGTCTGACGGCTCATTAAGGTTAAGAAAGGATGAACCCTGATGTTGCCGCCGATCGGCGCTAGGATTGCTGCGTCGTCGGACAGTCAAGGACGCAGCGTCCCAGATCCGGACGGACCGGGCCGTCGGACGGCACAGGAGAGGCAGGATGAACGGCTTCGATGTCACGTTCCGGGACGACCGGGACTGGGTGGATTTCGGCAAGTCCTACGTCAATTCGGATGCCTTCAAGACGCTGTTCCGCGAGGGGATGACGCTCGTCGAGGAGACGGCGGCCTACCTCGACGGCGAGGGTCGCGACGAATCCCGCCTGATCTCCCGCGATGCGACCTTGAGCTACGCCGCCGAGAGCATGCGCCTCACCACGCTGCTGATGCAGATCGCCTCCTGGCTACTCGTGCAGCGCGCCGTGGCCGAAGGTGAGATGACGCCGGCCGAAGCGCTGCTTGAGAAGCATCGAGTCAAGCTCGGCAGCGGCGAGCCGTCGAAGCCGAACGACTTCAACCAGCTGCCGGTCCGCCTGCAGCAGTTGATCCTGCGGGCGCGGCGCCTCCACACACGAATCATGCATCTCGATTCGCTGATCGCCGAGGATCGTCCGACGCCGGCCCCGGTGGAGAGCCCGGTGGCCCAGCAGCAGGGACTTCTTCGGATGGCCTTCCGGATGAGCGAGGGCTGACGGCTTCGACGCTCAGCCGGCGAATCGGAAGGTGTTTCGGCCCTGCGCCTTCGCACTGTACAGGGCACGATCCGCGCTGTTGTAGAGGCTCAGGGGATCCGCGCCACAGGCTGGGGCCAGGGCAATCCCGATGCTGAGGCCGACGGACAGTCGACGCCCATCGATGTCGAGCGGCCGCTGCACGGCGGCGATCAGGCGCTCAGCGAGCACAGCCGCGCTGTCGGGCTGATCGGCCTCGGTCTGGATGATCACGAACTCGTCACCGCCGATCCGGGCCAACGTGTCTTCCAGGCGGATCGCGGTACGGAAGCGGTCGGCGACGATCCGGAGCAGTTCGTCCCCGATCAGATGTCCGTGGGTGTCGTTCACGGCCTTGAACCGGTCGAGATCCAGGCAGAAGAGCGCGAAGGCGGCGCCGCGCCGGCGGATCCGGGCGAACTCCTCTTGGAGACGCGTGTCGAACAGCGCACGGTTGGCGAGCCCTGTGAGGGGATCGTGGCAGGCCATATGGGCGATCTTCGCCTCCGCCTCCTTGCGAGCGGTGATGTCCAGGCTCAGGCCAACGACCTCGGTCGCGATTCCGGCGGAATCGGTCTCCACCTGCCCTAATCCGGCGATCCAGCGCACCCCGCCATTCGGCAGAAGGACGCGGAAGTCCGTCACGAATTTCGTCCGCGCCGCGATGGCTGCCTGTAGGTCGAAGAGGGTCCGATCCGCGTCTTCGGGATGGACGCGGGGACGCCAGTCCCGCTCGACGTCGATCTCGATGGCTCGATCCCCGAACCCGTTATGGCGCGCCATGCGTTCCGACAGCTGAGCCCGCCCGGTCCGGACGCAATAGCGCCACGTGCCGGCATCGGCGGCCTGCAGGGCGAGATCGAGGAGCAATGTCTTCTCGGCAAGCTGCTCGTTGGCGACGCGCAGTTCAGTCTCGCGCTGCAGTTCGAGGCGAAGTCTCCGCTCGGTTTTGGCCAGCGCTGCGTTGGCAGCCGCCGCTCGCTGCACCCGGTCGATGAGGATCAGGTTGATGCCCACGACGGCGCCGTAAAGCCCCAGGGCGACGGCGGCCGACGATCCCCCCGTCGCCGGAAGGTTGGACGGCAGCACGAAGTGCCACGCAGCCAGACCGGACAGGAGCGCCGAGACGATCGCAGGACCGAGCCCGCAGAAATAGGCGGTCAGGATCACGGCCGGGTAGAATGTGATGAATGGAAGGCCGGGCTGTACGACGGCGCGTGCCACCAGCGCCGTGAGGACCGCCGCGACGGCAATTGGATAGGCGTAGCGCGGCGCCCTTAAGGCCGGCCTCCGGATCGACATGCGGTGCTCGACGTCGGTGCGGTCGACATTGCCAGTCGACGGACCTCCGCTCATGGCCTCAACCGTCCCTCGACATCCGGAAACCAGACACGGCGGGGACGACATGCCGCGCCGCACGTCGCATGCACGGCTTCATTACAAGTTCATGATGAGGAAAGCATTAAGACATAAGTCTGAACGCATATAATAACTCAAAATAGCATATTACCGGCAGCAAAACTTCTGCGATTATCGGAACCTCTTACCATGCCGGCCAGGACATCTTGTAGATGTTGGTTAGGCCGTACAAACGAGAACGGGCGGCCTCGCCAGGAGACCGCCCGCCAAAACGCCGCCCATCGCGGCAAAATCATCGTGTGCTCAGCGCTTGCCGAGGTTGCCGAACCGCGAGTTGAAGCGCGAGACGCGGCCGCCGCGATCGAGCATCTTCTGCTCGCCGCCCGTCCAGGCCGGGTGGGTGAGCGGATCGATGTCGAGGTTGAGGGTGTCACCCTCTTTCCCGTAGGTCGAACGGGTCCGGTACTCGGTACCGTCCGTCATCACGACCTTGATGAAGTGGTAGTCGGGGTGCTCGGTCCCCTTGGCCTTCGCGGCCGCGTCCTTCGCCATGACCTGTGGTCCCTGATCTGGCACGCCGGCGGGAAGCGCAGGAGGCGCCGCCCGGCCCGGAATGCGGAAGATATCACCGGTTGCACCGAACCATGGGTTCGTGGCAACGGCACGTCCAAGCCGACCGTGGTGGCGGCCCGCGGCCATTGAACACACGCAATCGGATGAGCGGCGGCGTATACCGCAGGCTCTCTCCGGTCACAAGCGCCGCGGACCGGAAGATCGACTGACACGTGAGGCGTGATGGCTCGTAAGAACAAGGCCACCGAAGGCCGCCCAAAAGCCCCGCTGAGCGCGCTCCGGCCGCTGCTTCCGTTCGCGCTGCGCTACCGCGGCCGGATCGTCGCCGGACTGATCGCCCTCATCTGTGCCTCGGCTTCGACGCTCGTCGTGCCGATCGCCATGCGCAGAGTGATCGACCACGGCTTCACAGCCGATGGCTCCGAAGTGATCGACGCCTACTTCCTGGCGCTCCTCGGCGTCGTGGCGGCCTTCGCCCTGTCGAGCGCGGCCCGCGTCTACACCGTGGTGACCCTGGGCGAGCGCGTGGTGGCCGACCTGCGCAGCGCCGTCTTCGCAAGGTTGACGATCCTGGATCCCGCCTTCTTCGACCGCGCGCAATCTGGCGAGATCGTCTCCCGGCTCACCGCGGACGCCACGCAGATCAAGTCCGCCTTCGGCGTCTCGGTCTCGATCCTGCTGCGCAACCTGTTTCTCTTTGTGGGCGCCACCGCCATGATGGTGATCACGAGCCCGCGCCTCTCCGTGATGGTGCTTGCGGCGATCCCCGTGATCGTCTTCCCGCTGATCGTCTCCGGCCGCGGGGTCCGCCGCCGCTCCAGGGCCGCGCAGGATCGCTTGGCCGACGCCTCCGCGTACGCCGCCGAGGCGGTCGGGGCCGTGCGGATCATGCAGGCCTTCGGGCGCTCGGCCAGCACGGCCGCCCGCTTCGCCGCCACCTCCGAGGATGCCTACGCGGCCGCCCGCGATTCGGTCCGGGCGCGGGCGCTGCTCACGGGCGTGGCGATCTTCCTGATTTCCGCCTCGGTGGTCGGGGTGATGTGGTACGGGGCGCAGGGTGTCCTGAACCACACGATGACCGGCGGCGAGCTTTCGCAATTCGTGCTCTACGCGGTCTTCGGCGCCGGGGCGCTCGGCCAGCTCTCCGAGGTCTACGGCGATCTCGCCATGTCGGCTGGGGCGGCTGAGCGGCTGACCGAAATCCTCGCCGCGGAGCCAGCGATCCAGGCCCCATTGCCGGCGCTTCCGCTGCCCGAACCCGCCCGCGGCGCGGTGGACTTCGAGGCCGTGCGCTTCACCTATCCGACGCGGCCTGGGCATGCTGCCCTCGACGGCCTCAGCTTCGCGGCCGCGCCCGGCGAACGCATCGCCCTCGTCGGCCTCTCCGGAGCCGGCAAGTCGACCGTCTTCCAGCTGCTGCTGCGCTTCTACGACCCGCAGGGCGGCCGGATCCTGGTGGACGGCGCCGACATCGTGAAGGTTGACCCGGAGCGCCTCCGCGCCCGTATCGCCCTGGTCCCCCAAGATCCGGTGGTGTTCTCCGGGAGCGTCAGCGAGAACATCCGCTACGGCCGCCCCGAGGCGGGCGAGGCGGACGTGCGGCGCGCCGCCGAACTCGCGAACGCGCATGGCTTCATCACGGCCCTGCCGCAGGGCTACGCGACCCAGGTCGGCGAGCGCGGCGTGACACTGTCGGGCGGCCAGCGCCAGCGCATCGCCATCGCCCGGGCGATCCTCAAGGATGCGCCGATCCTGCTCCTCGACGAGGCGACCTCGGCGCTCGACGCGGAATCGGAGCGCGCCGTGCAGGCGGCCCTCGACACGCTGATGCAGGGCCGCACCACCCTGGTGATCGCCCACCGACTCGCGACGATCCGCGCGGCGGACCGGATCCTCGTCCTCGACGACGGCCGCATCGTCGAGACCGGGACCCACGAAAGCCTGCTGACCCAAGGCGCGCTCTACGCGCAGCTCGCGAACCTGCAGTTCACCGATGCTCTGGACGAGACCGCCCGCGGCAAGGAACCCCGTGCCCGCGGCGAGCGGTTGCCGGCCGGGGAGTAGGCAGAGACGGGCCCTCCCGCCGCGGTATGAACTGCCGCCCTGCCGACGCGCGACCGCGCGCGGCACCCGCTGGGTTGGCGCGTCAGGAGCGTCGGCAGGTCGGCCCGACCGACAGTGAAGGTCTTTGCGGGCCTGCTCCACGACGTGCGCGCCGGACGCTGTCGGCCGGGCACGGCGGTGCCGCTCCTGATCGCCGGAATAACGTCCGGAATCTCTTCTTAAAGGGCGGCACTGGCGGGCTGACCGGGGCCACACCGCTTGGGTGGCGCGGCCGAAAAGTGAAGGAACTTAGGCCGCGACGCTATTCGCGCGTCCGCGACGCTCCGCAGCAAATGCGTCCTGCGCCCGCTCGGCGGCAGCCTGGATCTGGCCGGCCTGCGAAACCAGCGTGTCGGTGGCCCGCGCCATCTGCCGGGCCAGGCTTCGCACATCGGCGGCGGCCGCCGCGAAGCCCCGTCCCGCCGCACCGTCGTGGGTCGATTCGATCGAGGCCCTGAGCGCCATCAGGCTCGTCTGGCTGGCGATCGCGGCCAACAGGCCGGTCACGTCCTCCGCACAGCCGGCATTTGAGACGACGGCATCCGGCCTGCGCGTCATCAGATGGGCCAACCCGTCCTCGAAGACCTGCATCGCAGCCGCGATGGCGCCGGCCTCGTAGCCCGGAGCACCCTCGACCAGGACCGCCGCCGACGGCGTGCCCGAAGTGAACGTCTCCGCTTCGTCGGGACGTGCAGACCTGATGAGACTCGACATCGTGGGCATCCTCCGCGGGATGCCAGCACCATGCTGAGCCATGGATAACGAAGCGTTAATCTAACACAGACCTGAGATCCAAGCCATGCTTCGAAGGTCTTTCTTCTCAATCAGTCTTGATCGGAGCCCGCCGCATCTGAAAAGATCAGCCTTCGAGTCAAAATGATCCGGCTTCGACCCATAACTCATGCAAATTGCGTCGTGACAGGCAGATCAATATTCGCACGCGCAGGCACTGGCTACCGCTCGGTGAGCTTCATCTCGATCCGGCGATTGCGCGCGTAAGCCTCTTCGGTGGTGCCGGCGTCGAGGGGCTGGAATTCGCCGAAGGCTCCGGCCAGGAGATGCTGCGGCGGGATGCCCTTGCCGGCGAGGTATTGCACCACCGCGATGGCGCGGGCGGCCGAGAGCGCCCAGTTCGACGGGAATTGCGCCGTGTTGATCGGGCGCGCGTCGGTATGGCCGTCGACCCGCAGGACCCAGGGCAGATCCGAAGGGATCTGCTTGGCGAGATCCGAGATGGCGCCGGCGATCCGGTCGAGCTCCGGTCCGGCCTCGGGCTTCAAGGTCGCGGAACCCGCGGGGAACAGCACCTCGGACTGGAGCACGAACCGGTCGCCGACGACGCGGATATCGGGGCGATTGCCGAGGATCTGCCGCAGGCGTCCGAAGAAGTCGGACCGATATCTGGCGAGTTCCTGGACCTTCTGGGCCAGCGCCACGTTCAGGCGGCTGCCGAGCTCCGCGATGCGCGCCTGCGATTCGCGGTCACGGCTCTCCGAAGCCGCCAGCGCGTCCTCCAGGGCGGCGAGCTGGCGGCGCATGGCGCTGATCTGCTCGTTGAGCAGATCGATCTGCGACAGCGCCCGCTTGGTGGCACCGCGCTCCGCCTCAAGCTGCTTGTCGAGCGGAGCCGCAGCACCCTGGCTGACGGTAGCGGCCTCGGCCTGCGTCCGGGCCTGATCGCGCTCGCTCTCGACGCCGGCCAGCGTCGTGCGGAGGTTGCGGACCTCGTCCTCCTGATTGCGGCGGTTCGAGCGCTCCAGCGCCAGCAGATCGGTGAGGTCGGCGATCTGCCGGTTGAGCTTGGCCAGTGTCTCGTCCCGGCCGGTCAGCTCCTGGGACAGGAAGAACTGGCCGACCACGAACACCGTCAGCAGGAACACCACCGACAGAAGCAGCGTCGCCAGCGCGTCGACGTAGCCGGGCCAGACGTTGAGGGTCCGGCGGGATCGCGCCGCCGTGGAGGCCATCAGACCCGCTCCCGGCCGAGCCGGTCGAGCACCTGCTTCAGCTCGCGCTCGCGGCTCGCCTGCGCCTCGACCCAGTCGCGGATCATCTGCTGCTCGGCCCGCATGTGCTGCACGAGGCCCTGGATACCCTCGGCGAGGTTGGTCATGGCGAGGGTGGCGGCACGGCTGCTGCCGCCCTCGGCGACCAGGGCGGTCAGGCGGTCCACGGCCTCCTTCAGCTCCTGCGAGCCAAGCGTGGTGGATACGGCCGGCGCGCCCGCCGTGTCGGCAACGGCGTCGCCCGACATCAGCCAGTCCTGCAGGTCGTTGTGGAATCGGGCATGGGCCTGGCCCGCCTGCAATTCCAGGAAGCCCGTAATCAGCGACGAGGCGAGGCCGAACAGCGAGGCCGAGAACGCGAGGCCGATGCCGGACAGCGGCACCGCGAGGCCAGATTTCAGTTCGTCAAACATCACGCCGGCATCGCCGCCCCCGCGCATGCCCTTGATGACGCCGCCCACCGCCGAGAGGGTGTCAATCAGGCCCCAGAACGTGCCGAGCAGGCCGAGCAGGATCAGGATGCCGGCGATGTAGCGCAGGATCTCGCGCCCCTCGTCGAGACGCGCCGCGATCGTGTCCAGATAGCCCGCGGTGCCCGGCAGAGTTGTCCCGGCGGCACGCGCGGCGATCATCGGCGCCATGGGCGCCAGCAGCGCCGGCGGCCGCTTGGCCTGCGCGCCGCTCGCCACAGCGTTGACGTAGCTGGTCTCGCGGAACAGCCGGATGACCTGCCCGAACGCGATCAGGACGGCGATCAGCAGCACACCGAGGATGAGACCGTTGAGCCCGGGATTGGCCAGGAAGGCCGGCGTGATCTGCTTGAACAGGATGAAGGCCAGGAAGCCGACCAGGATCAGAAAGACCAGCATGCGTCCGAGATAGATCCCGGGCCGCGCCAGCGGCTCTCTCTTGACTTCGCCGGTATCGCGGGCGGCCATCAATCGCTCTAGCCTGATCTCGTGGTTCGGTCGCCGGCGGCGTCCGTTGCGGCCACTGTGGTGTGAGGCCCGCACGCGATCAAGTCACGCGAAGGACACGCCAGTGCCCATCCCGGCCCGTGTTGCGATCGCGGTCAACGCCAACCTTCTAGACGACTTGCCCCTTTGCCGAACCGGTAGCCGATACGGAGACGCGAGCGTCAGTCCCAGAAATGCGGCCGGCTCTGCTCAAGATGCGGACCCAGACGGAGCGCGGACACCTGCGTGGCGAGGCCGCGCGCATCCAGTTCCACGGCAATGCCGCTGAGGGTCGCCTCCCCGACGGCGACCTCCCAGCGGGAGCCCGGCGTCTTCTGGATCATGCGGCGGATCGGCTCGTCCTTCTGCATGCCGATCACCGAATCGTAGTCGCCGCACATGCCGGCATCCGACATGTAGGCGGTGCCGCCCGGGAGGATGCGGTGGTCGGCGGTCGGCGTGTGCGTGTGGGTGCCCACGACGAGGCTCGCGCGGCCGTCGAGATAGTAGCCGAAGGCCTGCTTCTCGCTGGTCGCCTCCGCGTGGACATCGACCACAACGGCGTCGGCCGCCGCCCCGAGGGGGCAGGCCTCGATCTCACGCTCCACTGCCGCGAAGGGATCGTCCATCGCGTCGAGGAAGACGCGGCCCATCACGTTGACCACGAGCACCCGGGCGCCGCCCTGCGTCTCGATGACCGTCGCGCCGCGGCCGGGAGTCCCGGGCGGGTAGTTCGCCGGACGCACGAGACGCGGCTGGCGGGCGATGAACACCAGCGCCTCGCGTTGGTCGAAGCTGTGGTTGCCGAGCGTCACGGCATCGGCACCGGCCTGGATCAGCTCGTCGCAGATCGCCTCGGAGATGCCGAAGCCGCCGGCCGCGTTTTCCCCGTTGACGACCACGCAGTCGAGGCGCCAGCGCTCACGCAGGCGCGGCAGGTTTTCGCAGACCACGGTGCGGCCGGACCGCCCTACGACGTCGCCGAGGAAGAGCAGCCGCATCGGTCAGGCGGCCCCGTCGCAGCGGATCACACCCGCCTCAGTGATCACGAACCGGAGCGGCCGGTCGTGCGGCTCGGCGGGCACATGTTCGACCTCCTGCGCGGCGAAGCCGATGCCGACCGTGAGGACGGGGCGGAAGCGGGACAGGCGGGTGATCGCGCCGTCGTAGTAACCGCGGCCGTAGCCGATGCGCTGGCCGGCCCGGTCGAAGGCGGCCAGCGGCACAATAAGGGCGTCAGGCTCGACGGGCGGCAGCGACGGATCGGGCTCGCTGAGGCCGAAGCGTCCGGCGACGAGCGCGTCCCCGGCGCGCCATTCCCGGAACACGAGGCCATCCGGTGTGACGTGCGGCAGGGCCACGCGCTGGCCGCGGCCGAGCAGGCCTTGGGCGGCGGGACGCGGATCGACCTCGCTGCGGATGGGCCAGAAGGCGCCGACGAGATGGGCACTGGCGAGTTCGGGCAGCGCGAGGAGCGCACGCACGATCGCCGCGGAAGCGGCCTGCCGGGCGTCCGGGTCAAGGGCATCGCGGGCAGCCAGCGCTGCCTGACGGAGTCCGGCCTTGCGTGCCGCGCCCGAGTCGCCGGTTTCTGAAGAGGATGAGTGCGGAGCCACGTGAGCCGTTGGAGGATCGATCCCGGGAAACCTACAGCGTAGGTGGGCGCCGTGTTGGCCAAGTCCAGGGACGAGGCCAGGGACAGCTCCCGAGGGAGTCGATAAGGCCCCGGGGAAAGTGCTCCTGACGAACTCTGCAGCCCCGCCGACACCATGTAGCGGTCCGGGCGCGTTCCCGCCAGGGCCGCGCCGGTGGAAATCGGACGCATCGTGCGTTCCGGACAGTGCCCGTCCGGGACGAGCGGTCAGTCCGGTCATCGACAATCCGCGCCGGGCACTCGGCCTTCGCGGCTGACCGAGGCGTGTCCGTGTCGGGACGGTCTTCGGAACCGGAGGGCGCGGGCGGACCCGTCGATGCACTCAATCCCGCCACCCGCATTCACCGTGTGGAGGCGACTGCCCGGCCACGCCGGTCCGGGCCCGATGCGCGCAGTGATGGTCTGGGCGAACCCCTCCTGGTCGAGCCGATCGATCCGCGCCAGCGCCAGGGCGCGGCCATAGCCCTCGGCGCAGTCTTGGACCGGGCGGATCAGCGCCCCGTCCCGCGCGACCATCTGCCCGGCCGGGCGCGCGAAGGCGGGATCCACCAGCACCGGGTTGGCCGGATGCGGCGTGTACGGCCCCCGGAAATCGGGCGCGGACCAGAGGTGCAGCGCGTCGTGGAAGGAGCCCGACCCGGCCGGCGCCCCGGGCTCCGCGTCGCGGACGGTGGCGAAGATCCACCAGATCCCCCCATGCTCGACGAGCGTGGCGTCGCTCGCCACCACGCCGGACAGCAGCGTCGCCTCCTTCACCCAGCCGCCGGGGAAGCGTGTCGCTCGGTACAGGTCGACCGTGCCGGCGGCCGAACTCTCCGGCACCATCCAGACGTGACGGTCGCGCTCGAAGACGAACGGGTACGAGAGGTGGTGGGCCTCCTCCAAGACGGGGATGGGCGCCCCCTCGGGACCATCCCGACCAAACCGGACCGCCGAGATGATCGCCTTGCCGGTGGCGTGGGGGAAATCCTCGACGAACAGGTGCGTCGTTCCGCCGACGGCGATCGGGAAGGGATCGGCGTAGAAGCGCCGGCCGTCGTCGGGGAGCACGGTCCAGGCCGCGTCGGGGAGATGCCCGAGCGCGATCAGGTCGGGCCCGTCCAGGCGGCGCCAGCCACAGCGCCAGTGGGGAGCGTTGTAGCAGAGCCGGTACAACCGGTGAACGAGCGCGCCAGCGAGCATGCGGCCGGTGCGCGCCCCCAGCGCCGGGATCGGCAGCGAGACGGCGCGCGGGGCCGGCCCGTCCGCCGCGGAGACCGGTGCGATTTGCCCGGAAGCTCGGCGCCGCAGGGCAGCGGCGATGACCGTCGCCGTGCGGGCGAGCGCGTCGTCGAAGCTCGCCAGCACGATCCCCGGCCGATCGGCACCGAGGCGGCCCACGGCGACGACCGCTCCGTTCTCGACGAGGTCGAGCCGCGGCACCCCTCCCGCGACCAGGCTCGCGAGCAACGCCGCCGCGCCGCTATGTCCGTCGTAGGCCAGCTGCCAGGTACCCGGCCCCGTCGGCGCGTCGCCGCAGAGGTCGAGCAGGAGATCGGGCGCGGCGTCGGTCCGGCGCCACCGGTCGAGCTCGGCGGCGGCGAGCGCCGCCGAGCCCACCGGGCGCAGGCCGTGGACCAGGGCTTCAAGACGGAACAGCAGGTCTGCCGTCGCCGGCCAAACCTCGGTCGCGGGTGCATCGTCGATGCTCACGGCGCGGATCCCCGGCAACCCGGAGATGCGCCGCAGTAATGCGGCGTGCCATCGGACGGGCCGCGCACCGTCCAGGCGAACTCTCACATGCATCGATGCTCGCGCTCCCGCTCGGCGCGGAGGTTCGTCGATCACGAACACGGTTCCCGTCTACGACCTGAACCGTAACGGGAGTGATAACCCAGGAGGAGGAGACCGGACTTCGCGGGAATGTTCACCATCATTCCAGTAAAGACGGCGCATTCATGGAGCCACCGCAGTCTTGACGGCTTGCCAGTTGCCTGCGCGCCTCTCGCCTGCGCGACTCTTGCGGGAGGGGGTGTTACCCGCTCGGGGCTGAACCAGATCGAGACGACGGTGACCGATCGTGACACAGATCGACCATAACATCGCTGTCGCGACCTGGCTGTCTCCCATGCAGGAACCGCACCCGGAGCGACCGGCCCAAGGCCGGCCGGATACCACCGCAGAGTTCGGCGACCTGTGGCGAATCCTGTGGCGACGCAAGACGCTCGTGTTCGGCACGGCACTCCTGCTCAGCCTCGCGGTCCTGGCCTACGCTGTCATCGCGCCGTCCCTCTACACGGCGACCGCCCAGATCCTGATTGATCCGCGGGACCGGCAGGTCGTCTCCAACGACGTCAACCCGGGCGCGCTATCGCCGGACGGCGGCATCGCGCAGGTCGAGAGCCAAGTGAAGGTGATCGAGTCGGACGCGGTCCTGGGGCGCGCCGTTGCTCAGGCGGGGCTGGAGACCGAGCCGGGATTCGGCGTCCCCCAGGACAGCGCCGTTGCGCGCACCCTGGCGTCGCTGCGCGCGATGGTCGTCGGCCCGAAATCCGAGCGACGCGTCGATCCGCGAGGCCGGGCCCTGGACCAGCTGCGCCGGAAGCTCGCGGTGAAGCGCGCCGACAAGGTCTTCGTGATCGACGTGATTGTCACCACGACGGATCCCGATCTTTCGGCGCGCATCGTCAATGCCATCGCGGGCGCCTATCTGGCCGACCAGACGGAAGCCCGCTCCGACGCCGCCAAGCGGGCTGCGGGCGATCTGCGCGGCCGCCTCGACGAGTTGCGCAACGCGGTCAGCGCGGCCGACAAGAAGCTCGAGGATTACAAGGCGCAGAACGGCCTGATCACCTCCAGCGGCCGGCTCGTGAACGAGCAGCAGCTCACCGATTCGAACGCCCGCCTCGTCGCGGCCCGGGCCCGCACGGCCGAGGCCAAGGCGCGCCTGCAGGGCATCCGCGACGCGCGGGGTCAGGCGATCGGGTCGGGCGCGATGCCGGAGGCGGTCCAGTCGGCGGTGATCGACCGCCTGCGCGGCCAGTATGCCGAACTCGCCGCCAAGGAGGCGGATCTGCGCACGAACCTGGGCGAGCGCCATCCGTTCATCGCCGCGGTGCGCACCCAGATGCAGGACGTCCGCCGGCTGATCGACGCCGAGCTGAACCGCATCGCCGGCGCGGCCGAGACCGAGTACCAGCGGGCTCAGGCCAACGAGCGGACGCTGACGGCCGAGCTGGAGCGGCTCCAGCGGCAATCGGCGACGACCGCCAAGTCGTCGGTTCAGCTCCGCGAGCTGGAGCGCGAGGTCGAGGCGTCGCGCACGGTCTACAACACCTTCCTGGTGCGCGCCCGCGAGATCAAGGAGCAGACCAGCATCGACAGCTCCAACGCCCGGATCATCACGGCGGCCCGACCGCCGCAGGATCCGAGCTGGCCGCCGCGTCTGATCCTGGTGGCGGCCGCGCTGGTGGGCGGCCTCGGGCTCGGCGCCGGCCTCGCGCTGACGCGGGAATACGTGGCGCCGACGGTTCTCTCACCGCGCCAGCTGGAGCGGATCTCGAACGCGCCGGTGATGGCGGTTCTCCCCGGGCTGCGGCCGCGCGGCGCCAATGCGGCGGCGGCGAGCCTCACGCTGGACCACCTCGCGGCGACGTCGGGCACCGCGGGCCCCTCGCAGGCGCTCCTAGTGACCTCGGGCGAGTCGGACGAGGCCGAGCGCCGGGCGGTCATCCAGCTGCTCGCCTCCGTGGCGGTCGGGCGCGGTGACCGGGTGCTGCTCGTCGATGCCGACCTGCGGAGCGACGGCTCCGGTGCGGGCGGGCTCCTCGACATCCTGCGCGGCGAGCAGAGCCTGAACGCCGTGACCCAGACCGATCCGAAGACGGGCGCGCGCCAGATCGGCCTCGGCGACACCGGGAAGCCGATCCGCGACGCCCTGACGCCCGGCAACATCACCCGCTTTCTCGCGGGGGTGAAGGGCCGGTTCGAGCTGGTGATCCTGGACGGCGGCGTCCTCACGGAAAACCTGCGGCTCGGCCCCGTCGCCGCGGCGGCCGACCGCGTGCTGCTCGTCGCCTGCAACGGCGCGACGCGCCAGCGCGATCTCATCGACCTGGTCGACACCTCCGAAGCCCTCGGCCGGCCGATCTCCGGTTCCCTGCTCCTGAAGAGGCGGAGCGCGTGAGGGCAGCCCAACCGCAGGGCCTCGCCCGCCGTTCCGCCGCGTCGCCGAGGAGCATCGCGATCCGGCGCGGGCTCCCGCGACCGTTGCCGCGCGGGCTGGCGCGGATCGAATCCCTCGCCTTCGTCCTCTGGACGCTGATCCTCGTCGGCGTGTCGGGGGGCCTGCTCTGGGCGCTGGGGATCAACTACGACGGGATCAGCGGTTCGGCGCCGTCCAAGATCCACCCGGCCACCTATCTGGCAGTGGCTCTGACCGGCTGGACGCTGCTGCGCGCCGGCAACCCGGTGCTCCCCGTGGTCCGGGCGCTGAACCGCCGCCCCGCCTGCGTGCTGCTGGCGCTTTGCGGCGTCCTGCTCCTCGTGCTGATCGCGGCCCGCGGCGGGACCGGCCTCGCCGGCTCGATCGACACGTTCGTGCTGGCCGGCCTCGTTCCGATCCTGCTCATGGACCGCGATGCCGCGACGCTGCGGCGCCTGGAGACCGTGTTCCACCTCGTGATGCTCGCCAACGCCCTGCTCGGGCTGTTCGAGTTCGTCAGCGGCCAGCGCTTCTTTCCGTTCCGCTTCGACGGCATGGCCTTCGAGACCGACACCCGCTCGGCGGCGCTTCAGGGACACCCCCTCGTCAACGCCACGATGACGGCGTGCTACATCCTGGCCCTGGCCAAGGATGGCGGCCGGCTCGGCCCGGCCCTGCGCGCCGGAATGATCGCCCTGCAGGTCGTCGCCCTCGTGGTGTTCGGCGGTCGCTCCGCCACGGTGACGACTCTGGTCCTCGGCACCGGCGTCGGCCTCTTCGCGCTCCACCGCAGCCTGCGCGGCGGCCGCATCCCGCTCGCCGCGGCGGCCTGCGCGTGCTTCGCCCTGACGATGCTGCCGGTGGCGGTAACCGTCCTGGCCGCCGCGGGCTTCTTCGATACCTTGCTGGAGCGGTTCGTGTCCGACGGCGGCAGCGCCCAGGCGCGGGTCGACATGCTGGCGATCTTCAGCGCGATCCCGTTCCGGGATCTCCTCATCGGCCCGGACATCCTCCAGGTCAGCACCCTGCGAAGGATCTACGGCCTCGAATGGGGGATCGAGAACTCGATCGTCTCGGACCTGCTCTATCACGGCATCCTGGTGACGGCGCTTCTGGTCGTCGCGGTGGGCCTCTACCTCGCCGAGGTCGCCCGCGCGTGCCGCCGGGGCGTCTGGCTGCCGATCCTGACCTTCGTGATCCTGGTGAACACCTTCGAGGGGCTGGCCGGGAAGACCACGATGCTGGCCAAGTTCGTCCTGATGCTCATCGTCCTGTTTCCGATCGGGACGGACCGGGCCCGGACCTGACGGAAGCTCAGGGCCGCGCCCGCAGGCCGAGGGCGGCCACCAGGGCGGGATCGGGTATGTGCGCCTCGTCCATGAGGCCGAGACCGTCGAACAGGTTCCAGAACGACCACGCGAAGCCGGCTCGCTCCGCAGCCTCGCGCACGTCTCGGATGTAGGCCGCCCGGTCGATCGACCGCGCCGCCGTGTAGCGGGCATCGGTTCGCAGGGCTCCGAACTCGCCGATGAGCACGTGCCGCGGCGCGATGCCGTAGAGATCGGCCCAGGTCGAGACCGGCGCCATCGCGGCGGCGAGGTAGTCGGGCCCGGGCCGGGCCTCGAAATACTCGCGCAGCTTCCCCTCGATCACGGCGCGGTCGCGGATCTTCTCGGCCGAGGAGACCGTCTGGTCGGAATCGATCCGGGCCTGCACCGCGGCCAGGGTCTCCGCGAGCGTGCCGCGCGGACCAGGCCAGGGCACCGCGTTGAGCCAGCGGTAGAACGGTTCCTCGGTGAGCCACGGTGCGCCCTGGTGGGAGAACAGGTACGGCTCGTAGAAGTGGAAGGTGTAGAGGAGCGGCGCGTATCGCGCGAGGGCGGCCGGGTCGAGGGCCGTCAGCCCGGCGACCAGGCTGCCGCAGGAGCCCGTCGCCACAAGGGTCAGCGACGGGGCCGCCGCCCGGGCGGCGGTGAGGAGTGCGGCCTGGACGCGGTTCCACGCGTCGGCGCCGCAGGCCTGCGGCGGCTCGTTGACCGGCTCAAGCGCCACCCGGTCGAGGCCCTTGCGGGCGCACAGGCGGGCGAGTTCGGCCACGAGATCCCGGTAGAGCGGGAACAGGGGTGCACGATCGGAGCCGTAGAAGGCGTCCGGCGTGTAGTGATGGGTCGCCGCGTTTGCCTGGACGTTGACCAGCACGCGCATTCCGGTCGCCAGCACCGCGTCGATCGCCGCCGAGAGGCTGGCGAGGAGTTCGGTCCGCCGCGCGCCCGTGAAGGCCACGAAGGGACCGGGGTCGAGGGGAAGCCGCGTGAAGTCGAACCCAAGGGCGGCGAGGCGGCGCAGATCGGAGTCCGTGGGTGTCGGCCGATCCGATTGGAAAGGCGGCCACGCGTATTCGGTCCGCGGCGCCGGGTACTCGGTGGTGAGCGAGAACCAGGGCCACAGCGCGATGCCCCGGCGCAGCGACAACGGTTCGGCGGCGCGGGCCGGGAGGCCGTGCGCGCCCGCCGCAGCCACGCTGCCCGCCAGCAGCGCCCGCCGGCTCGCCCTCACCAGCCCGTCCCGGTCGTGGCACCGACCGGCGCCGGCCGCGGCGCGGATGCCACGGCCCCGGGGTGGTGTACCGCGCGGGTCGGTGCGGGCGGATAATTGCCAACCTGCCGCAGCGTGTCCTCGTAGGCGGCCAGCACGTCGTCCCAGCGGAAGTTCTCGGCCCGCTCCCGAGCCGCCGCGCGTGCGCCAGCGACCGTCGGCGTGTCGGTGAGCACCCGCTCGATGACGGCGGCGCAGGAATCCACGTCCGAGAAGTAGAACTGCCCCTCTCCGGCCGTGCCGCGGTTGAATGGGTTGTCGTGGGCGACGACGGCGCTCCCAGCCCAGAGGGCTTCGACCAGCGAAGGGTTCGTGCCGCCCACCGTGTGTCCGTGGAGATAGGCGCGCGCGTGCACCCGCAGGGCCTGCACTTTCTCGGCTTCGTAGATCGCGCCGGGGAACAGGACCTCCTCCGACGCGGCGTCCTCCACCGCCCGGTGGTACGGGTTTCCCACCCTCATCGCGCCGAGCACGACGAGCCGCGCGCCACGGCGTCGGCGCGAGAACGCCTCGACCAGGGTGAGGATGTTGTTGTCCGGCTCGATGCGGGCGATCGAGATCAGGTACCGGTCGGGCTCAAGGCCGAGCGGAGGTGGCCCGAGGCCTTCGGGTGGCGGGTCGCCGCCATAGGGGATCGTCGCGATGTCGCGTCGAGGCCGCCGCCGGGCGAGGTGGTCGGCGATGATCGGGTGGTCGGCCACGAGCCGCTGCGAGGACCAAGCCGCGATCCATTCGCTGGCATAGAAGAAGGCCCGGACCGGAAGCGGCCATTTCGGCCGGCGCCACTCGATACCGTCCATGTTGGTCAGGATCCGTCCGCCCCGGGCGCGCAGATAGGGCAGAAACACCGCGCCGTTGTAGCCGAGCACGAGGGCAACGCCGTCGCGCGCCGCCGCGTCATGGGCGCAGACGGCGTCGAAGGCGAGAGTCGCGGCCGGGCCGCGCAGACCGACTTCTACGGTAATCAGCTCGATGCCATTCCACATCCGGGACGCCACCCGGGTCTCTACCCGCTCGACATCGCGCTGGCAGTACACGCCGACGCGCCAGCCGCGGCCGGAAAGGTAAATCGCGAGACGCTCGGCGAAAGTCTCGAAGCCGCCATGGGCTGCCGGAAGCCCGCGCGTTCCGAGAATAAGTACCGTCGGCGCGCGTTCAGGCATGGTCCTTCCTTCCCATTTTGCCCATCCTAATATAAAAGTATCACAATAATATCGTCGCGAAATCGATATTGCAACCTATGGTTGTAGGTTAATTTTATTAATGATCCCTCTGACAAACGAGACGATCTTGCGCACGACTTACCTAGCAAGCGGGGCAGCGAGGACAACAGCCGGGGACGCGCGATCCGCGAGCGACGTCGGCTCGGGCCTGCGCATCACCTGTGTGCATCAGGGTTTCGAACTCTACGGTTCCGACCGGTGTTTCGTCGAAACGGTCTGCACCCTCCGAACCATCCATCCGACCGCGCAGATCGATGTCGTCCTGCCGCGCAGCGGCCCGATCGTGGCGGCGTTGACGCCCTTCGCGAGCCGGGTGTCGATCGAGCCCCTGTGGATCCTGCGACGGAAGGACCTCGCACGTCTCGCCACCCTAGGTCTGATGGTGTTGCCGCTCGCGGTGCTGCGCGCGTACCGGCGTCTCCGCGCCAGCGACCTCGTCTACATCAACACGACCGTGGTGGCGGACTACCTCCTGGCCGCGCGGTTCCGGCCGGGCCGCAGCATCGTGCACGTCCACGAACTTCCGGACGGGGTCGTGCTGAAGGTTCTGCGCGCCCTCATCCTGTGGAGCGGCGCCCACGTCGTGTTCAACTCGCGCGCCACCGAGCGGGTCTATGCGCTTCCGGCGCAGGTGACGGCTTGCGTGGTCTACAACGGGATCGCCGGACCGCCGGGGGCGAAGCCGGCGGATTACGATGGACGCCGTCCACTCCGGATGCTGATGCTCGGGCGGATCAGCGGGATCAAGGGTCAGGATGTCCTGGTCGAGGCCCTTGCCTCGCTGCCCGAGGCCATGCGGCGGCGGATCGAGTTGCGCATCGTCGGGAGCGCCTTCGAGGACGAGGCCCGTGAGCGGGCCCTGACGGCGCAGATCGAGGCGGCAGGCCTCTCCGAGCATGTCAGCCTGCAGCCCTTCGTGTCCGATCCGGCGCCGCTCTATCGCTGGGCCGACGTGGTCACGATGCCGTCGCAGAAGCCCGAATCCCTCGGCCGGGTCGCGATCGAGGCCATGTCGTACGGCGTACCGCCTCTGGTGACCGCGATCGGTGGTCTGCCGGAGGTCGTGGAGGACGGCAAGACCGGGTGGATCGTACCGCCCGGCGGGCCGGAGCCGATCGCGGAGGCCCTGATGCGCATGATCTCGGATCCTGAGCATTGGCGGGGTTTCGGCCAGGCCGCACGGGCGCGCTACGAGAGCGTGTTCTCCGGGAAGTCTGCGGCGGACGGGATCGCCGCCATGGTCCGAACGACCCTGGGCGGGCCGCGCACGGCGGCTCCGGAGGCGCAACATTCGACGCGACCGAGCCTCTGAGGAGTGGGCGAGAACGGCACGTATATCCGGCGCCGGTTTAACAAAAGTTCAGCCCGTTGGCTGTATCCCGGCGCACGGATGACGGATTCGGTTTTTGGTGGACAAGTCGCGCGGCACTAAGCTCCTGGAAGCCCGGTTCGCAGACCTTTCTGCCTGCTGAGGCAGAATCGGATCCGGCGGCGACTGTGCGGCGATAGCGAGGGAACGGGCTCGGCGAAGGGAACGCGCACTCATGGATGTCGCCCACTTCATCCAGCAGATCGCCGAGAAGCTCTCGGGCGAGAACATGCTCGCCGCCGGCCTGCTGTTCGCGACAGCGCTGGGCTGCGCGCTGATCGCCTATCTGCGGACGGCGGAGCGGTACTCGTTCGCCGAGTTCTTCGAGTTCGCGCTCCCGCGCGCGGTGATCACCCATCCCTCGGCCCGCGCGGACCTGCTGTTCTACGTCACCCGCAAGGCAATCATGCCGTTCCTGCTCATCCCGGCGGGGGTGACCTTCGTGGTGGCGGTCGGCTACGCGACCAACCGGCTCCTGGGCGCGCTGTTCGGCATCGACCATCCGGTCTTCGGCGAGCCCGGGCCCATCACCATCGTGGTGTTCACCGCCACGATGCTGCTGGCCTACGACCTGTCCTACTATCTCTATCACACGGCCCAGCACCGATTCCCGTTCCTGTGGGAGTTGCACAAGGTCCACCACTCGGCCGAGGTCATGGTGGGCATCACCAAGGACCGGGTGCACCCGCTGGATGAGCTGATGAACCGCGCCTGGGACGGGGTGATCCCCGGGATCTGCTTCGGGATCTGGAGCCTCCTGTCCCTGAACCCGGTCGAGCTGACGGTGTTTGGCATCAACGTCTACATCATGCGCAACATCCTGATGATGGACTTCGTCCGGCACACGCACTTCAAGATCTCGTTCGGGCCGCTCAACAATGTGGTCCTGTGTCCACACTGGCATCAGCTTCACCACTCGACGGCGCCGCAGCACTACGACAAGAATTTCGGTCTCCTGTTCTCGTTCTGGGACCGTCTGTTCGGGACCCTGTGCGTCCCGCACCCCGACGAGGACTTCAAGTTCGGCCTCATGGATCGGGATGTGGCCGACTACCAATCCCTCTCGGGCCTGTACGTGCTGCCCTTGAAGAAGATGGGTCAGCGGATCTCCCGGCAGGTGCGGCGCCTGCGCGGCGTGCCCGCCCAGTCCCGACCAGGCGCGTGACCGCGATGCAGGACCGCATGCAGGAACGCTTCGAGACGATCCGCACGGCCGAGCGCCTGGCTGAGGTCGGACCCGCGTGGAGCGACCTGTGGGCGCGCAGCGGCGCGCTCATCTTCCAGAGTCATGCCTGGATCTCCGCGTGGTGGGCGAGCGCCGCCGACAGGGACCGTCGCACCCTGGCCATCGCGCTGGCTTGGCGAGGCCAGGACCTCATCGGCGTGATGCCCCTCGCCACCGTCCGGCGGAAGGGCTTCCGTGTGCTCGAGTGGGCCGCCAAGGACTGCTCGGACTTCGGGGACGCGCTGCTGGCGCCGGAAGCCGACCGGGACCTCGTGCGGAGGATGTGGCGCCATGCCGGCCGGACCGGCGGCTTCGATCTCGCCTATCTGAACCGGCTGCTTCCGGAGGCTGCGGCGCGGACGCTGCTCGAACCGGCAAGCGGCGGGATCCGGCTGCATCTGAACCATCGCGATGAGGCGAACTGGCGGGTGCGCGGCCCCTGGAAGACCGGGCAGGCGTGGTTCGACGCGCAGTCGAAGAAGACGCGTCAGAATTACAGGCGCGGCCAGAAGTTCATGGGCGAACGCGGCCTCCTCGCCTTCCGCCTGCTCGGCTTGGAGGAGCCGCTCGGCCCGGTCCTCGACCGGCTGACGACCTTCAAGCGGGCCTGGCTCGCGACCCACGCCCTCGCCTCCACGGCGTTCTACGACGAGGGCTCCCAGGCGCTGCCCGCCATGGTGCGGGTGCTGGCCGAGACGGGGCTGCTCCACGCCTTCGTGCTGGAATGCGGCGGCGAGGTCGTGGCGGTGTCGATCAACTTCGTCCAGGCCGGCACGATGATGGCCTTCGTCACCACCTACGATCCGGCCGTCGAGCGCGGCTCGCCGGGCATGGTGCTGATGATGGACTACATCATGTGGTCAATCGACCGCGGGCTGCACACCGTGGATTTCCTCTGTGGCGACGAGGGCTTCAAGGGTCGCTTCGGCACGCAGAACCTGACCCTGGCCTCGATGATGGGCGCGCGTACGCCGCTGGGCTTGGCCGCCCGCGTCGCCGACAGCGTCGGGCACGCGGCACGGCGCCGCTTCGGCGGGACCGCGCCGCAGAGCGGCGGAGCACCGGCGGCGGAAGTGGCGGCCTGAGGCCTGGGTGCGCGCGGTCAGGCTGACCCGGCAGCCCGCCGGAGGCTTAGCCCGCGCGCGCGGCCGCGGAACGCCTCCACCGACCAGGCGAGGGTGGCGAGTTCGGAGGCGATGAGGCCCAGGAGTGCAGTGGCCGGCGGCAGCATCAGCAGGGCCGGCACCATGATGGCGAATCCGATGGCGGCGCTCGCCACCGCACCCGCCGTGATGGTCCGGAAATCCGCGGACGCTTCCAGATAGGCGCGCGGGATCGCGTAGAGCAGCGAGACGGTCACCACGGCCCAGACGCCGAGCCCGATCCAGCCCATCGGCTCGCCCGCGAACCGCCCCTTGAACAGGATCTCCTCGATCAGCGGCAGGGCCGACGCCATAACCGCCCCGTAGGCGAGGCAGGCGGAGCCGAGCAAAACCATATGGCGGACGACGAGGCGGCGCGCGGCCTGGACCTCGCCGTTGGCCAGCAGCCCGCTGATCTCGGGCAGGACCATGTTCATCAGCGCGCTCGTGGGAATGCGCAGCGGGGCGTAGAGGACGAGCGTCGCGGCAATCGGCGCGTAGGCGGCGGGCCCGGCCAGGACGCCGAAGAGGAGCGTGAGGCCCTGGCCCTGCACGGTGAGGCTGGTGACGCCCGCCAGGGACCACGCCAGCGTCCGCCAGATTGCCCGGTAGCGCGCCCGCGCCCGCGCGTGCAGCGAGAATCGCAGACGCTCGCGAACCGCCCCGTAAGCCACCGCGATGGCGATCGCGTGCGCCACGGCGATTGCCACAAAGGCCCGGTCGAGCAGCGCCGTGCCGGCACCGGTGAGGCCGCGCGCCACGAACAGACCGCCGCAAACGGCGTAGACGAGGTCGCTCATGCCGGCGATCCGCGGACGCCCGCGAGCGAGGAGCACGATCCGGAGATAGCTGCGGAAGGCGTAGAGGCCCACGAACGCCCCGCCCGCCAGAGCGCCGAGGCCGATCACCGGCACTAAGGCCGCGCCGACTCCGAGGCCCAACAGGCCGGCGACGAGGACCGCCCCGGAGCCGAACATGACGTCGTAGCCCAGAGCCGCCGGCCGACCGAGGCTCCGGGCCAGATGGAGCGTCGCGGGGACCGCCACCAGGGCGCGGATGTAGGTGATCCCGACGGCGCCCACCGCGAAGACGATCGCGAACAAGCCGTAATCGTGCGCGTCGAGTTCGCGCACCAGCAGGATGTTGAGCACGAAGTGGAACAGGCTCTGGATCAGTTCGCCTGAGAGGATCACGGCAAACCGTCCCGAGGAACCGGCCCGGATGGCGCGCGACAGCCGCGTTCGACCGGCGCCACGCTGATCCGGTGTGCGGATAATCTCACCCGGAGGCGGCATCGATCCTGACATGCGGCTTGGAAAAGCTTTCCTCAGACACCGGCGCCATCGGCGCCAAAGGCTCATCTAGGCGCGATCCCGGGCGGGGCACCCGCATCTCATCGGTCGGGCTCGGCTTAGCGGCCCTGTGTTTCCGTGCTGTCGCTGCGGCAGCCGCCCAGCGCTTCGCCGAGCGCCGCCAGGCAGCGCGCGACGTCATCGTCGTCGTTCCAGACATGCGGGCTGAGGCGCAAGGCGCCCGCGCGCTCGCTGGCGAATACGCCCCGCTCGCTCAGGCGATTGACGAGGCCGGCGGGCAACCCGCTGGGCCGCCGCAAACCGAGGATGTGGGGGGCTCTCAGGTGATGCGGCGCGACCGCAAGCCCCAGAGCCTCCGCTCCGGCCGCGAGCCGATCCGTCAGCGCGCGCAGCCGGACCGCGACGGACGCCGTATCCCAGCTGGCGACCAGCTCCAGCGCCGCCGCCGCCATGGCGAGGACGACCGGATCGTTCAGTTCGCCCCGATCGTAGCGGCGGGCCCCGACGGCCGGCGGCACGTTGCCCACATGCGCCTCGATCGCCGCGCCGTCCTGGCGGTGGGGCGCCGCGTACAGGCAGGCGAATCCGTAAGGCCCGAGCGCCCACTTGTAGGTCGGGAAAGCCAGGAAGTCGGGCCGCCAGCGCGCCACGTCCACCGGGACGGCACCCACGGCCTGGGTCGCATCGATCACGAGGTTGCCCCCCGCCGCGTGGACGGCGGGTGCAAGAGCGTCGAGGTCGATTCGGACGCCGTCGGTCCAGTGCAGCGGCGTCAGGGTGGCGAGCGCCAGCGGCGCTGCGCCCGGGCGGGCGAGCGCGGCCAGCACCGCCGCCGTCCAATCGCCGTCGTCGGGTCGCGCGACCTCCTCGACCGTCAGGCCGTTGACCGCGGCCAAACGATCAAAGGCGAAGCGCAGGGAGGGAAACTCCTCGGCCACCCGGAGGAGGCGACCGCCCGGACGCGGGTGGAGGTTCCGCGCGGCCGTCGCCATCGCGTGGCTCACCGAGCCGACGATCGCCACGTCGTCCACGGCTGCCCCGATGAGCCGGGCGGCCGCCGCACGGGCTCGCTCGGCCATCGCGGGAATCGCCGCGCGGGGATGATCCCAGGGGCGGCTCTTGAACAGCATGCCCGCCTCGCCGGCGGCCCGGACGGATCGCGGCAGCGGCGACCATGCCGCGGCGTCGAGGTAGCTGACATCGGCCGGCACCTCGAACAGGTGACGCTGGCCGGGAAGCGCGGCGGTCGACATGGCGACCGGAGACTAGAGGATCGGGCGGCCCGAGGCCACGACAGGGATGAGGCAGGTCGACGATGCGGATCGCTCGACCGCGCGTCGAGCGATCCGGGACATCCCCGCGGGTTTGATCGCGCGGCCCCGATGCCGCAAGCGGGCGCGCCACACCCGCGAGGTCGCCCGTGCAGACCCGCCTGCTCAAGCCGGGCAAGCCCGTAGCGCTGGGGCAGGTCGCCGAGACGGCCTTCGCCGGATTGCCAGGCAACCCGCCCGCCGCCTACGTCACGGCGCCGGCGGTGCTGAAGCCGCTGGTGCTGCACCTGTCCGGGGGGCGCGCGACTTGGCGCCGGCCCTGATCGTGCGGAGCGGCTTCGCCACGCAGAAGCGCCCTGGCCAGCGCGAGTCCCTGCGGGTCTGCCTGCAGCCGTATGGGAATGGGATGCCGCACGCCGTCCCGGCGCCTGCCGGCGCACTGTCCGGCCTCGCGGCCAGTGTCGGGCTAGTCGAACTCGCCGAGGATCTGATCACGATCCGGCCGGGCGATGCGCTGCCATACACGCCGCAGGGCAATATGGGCTGAGCTGTTGTTTGCGGCCATGAAACTGTAGAGCCTCGGGAGCCGTCATCATCAGCCGACCGAGACCCCGTGCCCATTCTCGCAGACCGCGCCTCCGCCAAGGTCAACCTGACGCTCCACATCCTCGGGCGTCGGGCGGATGACGGCTACCACGCGCTGGAGAGCCTCGTGGCCTTCGCGGGCACCGCCGACCGGCTGACCCTGGATCCCGACGCGCCGCTCGGCCTCACCGTCAGCGGCCCCACGGCCGGACCGGCCGGCCCAACAGGCGACAACCTCGTCCTGCGCGCCGCACGCGGGCTCGCCGGGCGGGTGCCGGAGCTGCGGACGGGCGCCTTCCACCTCGTCAAGCGCCTTCCAGTAGCGGCCGGCATCGGCGGCGGCTCCTCCGACGCCGCCACGGCCTTGCGCCTGCTCGCCCGCCTCAACGGATTGCCCCTCGATCACGCCGCAGTCGTGGCGGCCGCGCGAGAGACGGGCGCCGACGTGCCGGTCTGCCTCGATCCGCGGGCCCGGATGATGCGCGGCGTCGGGGAGGAGATCGGACCAACGCTGGGCCTCGCGCCGCAACCGGCGGTGCTGATCAATCCTGGCGTTCCGGTACCCACCGCGCCGGTGTTCAAGGCCCTGGGCCTCAAGCCCGGTCAGAGCCTCGACGGAGCCACCCACCCCGACATCGCCCCGGATCTCGGCGGCGAGGCCCTCGTGGCCGCGATCGCCCCGGCCCGCAACGACCTGGAAGCGCCGGCCCTCACGGTAGCGCCCGTGATCGGCGCCGCGCTCGCGGCCCTGCGCGCACAGGGCTGCAGGCTGGCGCGGATGTCGGGCTCCGGCGCCACGGTCTTCGCCCTGTTCGCCGACCGGCGCGGAGCGGTGCGGGCGGCGACGGTGCTGCGGGCGGCGCATCCGGGCTGGTGGGTGGCGCCGACCTTCCTGCGGTGAGGTGCCTGCGGCACGCATCTCAGCCCGGCTCGGCCGCGTAGACGGTGACGACGCCGCCAGCCTGTGGGATCATCACCCGCCAGCGGGCCGCCTGCGGCAGCCCGGCCACGTCGATCGCGCTGGCCGCACCGCTTTGGACATCGAAGGTCGCCAGCTGGCCGGCCTGATCACGGCCGCATAGGAAGGCGCTGCTTTCGGCGAAGTGAAGCGCGGCCGGAATCCGAACCCTGGGCCCGGACGCCGTGGCGGCGAGCGGGCCAGCGGGCGCCAGGAAGGCGCCACGCAGGACCGTGACCTCCGCGTCCATGGCGAGATCGGACACCAGGGGCAGGTCGCCTCCCAACCCGTCGCGCCGGTTCAGCATCAGGGCCTCCCGCCGTCCCGCGCGCGACACGATGAGGGCAAGGTCCCGGTTGCTTTGGTCTTCCATCAGGTACACGGTCCCGGGGCCAAGCCGAGCGATACGGTGTGTCGTCCCCGGATCGCGACGGCCCATGATCAGGCTCCCGTTTCTGCGCGGCGCTCGAGCCGGCCCTTCCGGAAGAACGCGCGGCGCTCGGCTTCGGAGCGGACCACCGTGGCACGCACCTGCAGCAGATCCTTGCGGGTCAGGAGCCCGACCAGCCGGCCGCTCACCGGATCGGTGACCGGCAGGCGCCCCTGCCCGGCTGACAGCATCATGTCGAGGGCGTGCGAGACCACGTCGCCGGGATGGACCACCGCAACGTCGGCATCCGAGACCCGCTCGCCGAGGGTGCCCTCTGCCTCTTCCCCTTCACGCTCCTCCATCGCCCAGTCCAGGGCATCGCCGCGCGAGACCAGCCCTACGGGACGGCCGGCCCCATCGACCACGGGATAGGCATGGTGGGCGCCGGTCTCGATGGCGGCGAGCGCCTCGGCGAGCGGCAGGTCGGCTGCCAGGGTCTCGACCGTGCGCGTCATCACGGCCTCGACGCGGGCGAGATCGTAGGGATCGATCCCGTATTCGCGGGTCACGTGCTGGCCGCGCCGGGCGATCTTCTCGGTGAGGATCGAGCGCTTGAGGAGCAGGACGGTGACCGCGTAGGCCGCCATGGTGGCGGCCAGCAGCGGCGCCAGAGCGGCAACGTCGCCGGTGATCTCGACGGCGAAGACCACGCCGGTCAGGGGCGCTGGCAGCGTGCCGCCGAGCATCGCCGCCATGCCGATCAGCGCCCAGAAGCCGTGCGCGCCGGGCAGAAGCAGCCCGATCAGCCACCCGACCGCACCACCGACGATAAGCAGCGGCGCGAGCACGCCGCCGGACGTGCCCGACGACAGGGCTGCGAGCCAGATCACGGCCTTCACCACCAGGATCATCACCACCGCGCTCGCCAGCATGTGCCCGGAGAGCAGATCGTGAATCACATCGTAGCCGACGCCGAGCGCCCGCGGCTCGACCAGGCCGCCGAGCCCGACCACGGCGGCGCCGAGCGCCGGCCACCACATCCAGTGCAGCGGCAGCCGGCCGAACCCGTCCTCAAGGGCGTAGAGCGCGCGCGTCAGCACGCCCGAGATCAGGCCGCAGGCGATCCCGAGGGCGGCGCAGGCGGGCAACCCCCACCAGGGCAGCGCCGGGTTGTCGGCGAAGGGGAAGAGCGGACCGGCGCCGAACAGCACCGGCCGCCAGCAGGTCGCCGTCACGGCGCCGACAGTCACCGGGACGAGGCTGCGCGGCCGCCACTCGAACAGCAGAACCTCGACGGCGAGCAGCACGGCCGCCACCGGTGTCCCGAAGATCGCCGTCATGCCGGCGGCGGCGCCCGCCACCAGCAGCGTCTTCCGCTCGGCGGCGCTCAGATGAAAGAACTGGGCGAACAGCGAGCCGACCGCACCGCCCGTGACGATAATCGGTCCCTCGGCGCCGAACGGGCCGCCGGTCCCGATCGCCACGGCCGAGGAGAGCGGCTTGAGCACCGCCACCTTGGGCGACATCCGGCTGCCGCCGATGAGGATCGCCTCCATCGCCTCCGGGATGCCGTGGCCGCGGATCTTTTCCGAGCCGTAGCGCGCCATGGCCCCGACGACGAGGGCGCCGATCACGGGAATGGCCACCATCCCGGGGCCGGGCGTGGCGCCGGCAAGGGATGTCAGCGCCGTATCGAAGCGGCCGAACCAGACCAAGTTGGTGACGAGGCCGATCAGGGTGAGGAGGATCCAGGCGGTGCCGCTCGCGGCCGTGCCGGTGATGACCGCCATCCCGGCAAGGGTGAGGACGCGCCGGTCGGCACTGAAATCGCCAAGCGTCCGCCGCCGCGGCCCGTCTCCGCCGCGCGCCGTCTCGAGCCGGCCGTTCATTCAAGTCTCCCCTGTGCAGAGTCTGTCATTTATGTCGGGTTACGATATATTCCACAACGGCCGGCTGCGGTCGTGGCGCGGCACGTTGTGGAACGGTGCGTCGCGTTGGTACGTCCGCTGAACCCACCGCAGAGGCGATCATGACGGTCGACATGCCGGAGACCGGCGCGCTCACCGCGGAGCAGTACGCAGCCCTTGCGGATTTCCGTTTCCGGCTCCGGCGCTTCCTGGCCTTCAGCGAAGCCGCGGCGGCCCGGGTCGGGCTGCCGCCGCAGCAGCATCAGGCGCTGCTGACCCTCGCCGGTCATGCCGGGCGCGCACCCGCCACAGTGGGGCTGCTGGCGGAACAATTGCTCATCGCCCCCCACAGCGCCGCCGAGCTGGTCGCCCGGATGGTCGAGGGCGGATTGCTGACCAAGGGGCGCGCGGTCGAGGATCGGCGGCGGAGCGAACTGGCGCTCACGCCCCGCGCCGAGGCGCTGCTGCGGACGCTGACGAACGCCCATCTGGAGGAGCTGCGCGGGCTGGCACCGGCCCTCACCGACGCGCTCGCGCCCGTGGGGCGTTGACGCGACGGGCGCCGGCGAACGGGCTTCCCGGGAGACCGAAATGACCGACATGGACGAGGCGAAGTCGCGCACCGTCAAGCTTCGGCGGTTCTACGCCGAACTCGTCACGGGCCGGGCCGCGCCGGAGATCACGGCCGCTTTCGCGGCGATCCCGCGGGAGATCTTCGCCGGGCCCGGACCCTGGTCGATCCCCTGCGCCACGATCGTCCGATCCCCGGAGCAGCGTCCGCATTACGTCCGCACGCCCGACGCCGATCCGGCCTTCCTCTACCAGGACGTGCTCGTCGCCCTCGACCCGGAGCGGGGCGTCAACATCGGACAGCCCAGCCTCCACGCCCTATGCCTCGCCGCGCTGGGGCTGCGTCCTGGCGAAACCGTGATCCAGGTCGGCAGCGGCAGCGGCTACTACACCGCGCTGCTGGCCCATCTGGTCGGTCCGGGAGGTCGGGTTCACGCCTACGAGATCGATCCCGACCTCGCCGCCCGGACGGCCGCCAATCTCGCACCCTGGCCCTGGGCGCAGGTCGCGGCGCGCTCCGGGGTCACGGCGGGATTGCCGCCGGCCGACGCGATCTACGTCAATGCCGGGACGGCGCGGCCGGCCCGCGCGTGGCTCGATGCCCTGAGGCCGGATGGACGGCTGCTCTTCCCGCTCCAGGGCCCGCAGAGGCGGGGCGGCCTGCTGCTGGTCCGCCGGACGGCCAACGACGCGGCGTGGCCGGCTCGGTTCGTGTCCCTGGCGACGTTCATCGCGCTTCAGGATGCCGACGACGGCGATGCGGTCCGGCTCAACGCGGCTTTTGCCGGAGGCGGACTGTTCGCGGTGCGGTCGCTCCGCTTCACCGGCGCGCGCGACGCGAGCTGCTGGTACGATGGCGGAGACTGGTGGCTGTCAACGCTGGACGCGTGAGCACCGGTTCTCAGCGCGCCCGCGCGACGCAGAACTCCACGGCACCGAGGAGCGCCGCCTTCACGGCGCCGTCGGGGAAGATGTCGAGGGCTGCGCGCGCCTCGGCGCCGTAATGCTGGGCGCGGGCCACCGTCTCCTCGAGGGTGCCGTGCCGCTGGAGCAGGTCGAGGGCCGTCTCCAGATCGCCGTCGCGGATCTCGCCCTGCTGAAGGGTCCGCCGCCAGAAGCCGCGTTCGCCCTCGCTGGCCCGGCGATGGGCCAGAACGATCGGCAGGGTGATCTTGCCCTCGCGGAAATCGTCGCCGACATTCTTGCCGAGCTCCGCCGACGTTCCGCCGTAATCCAGCACGTCGTCGATCAGCTGGAAGGCGATGCCGAGATTCATCCCATAGGCGCGCGCCGCGGCCTGCTCGGCCTCCGGGCGCCCGGCCAGCACAGGCCCGACCTCGCAGGCGGCGGCGAACAGCTCGGCGGTCTTGCCGCGGATCACCGCGAGGTAGGCGGCCTCGTCGGTTTCCAGGTTCTTGGCGTTGGTGAGCTGCATCACCTCACCCTCGGCGATCACCGTGGCGGCGGCCGAGAGGATGTCGAGGGCCTTCAAGGAGCCGACCTCAACCATCATCCGGAAGGCCTGTCCGAGCAGGAAGTCGCCGACCAGCACCGAGGCCTCGTTGCCCCACTTGATCCGGGCCGCGACGCGACCGCGGCGCATGTCGCTCTCGTCGACCACGTCGTCGTGCAGGAGCGTGGCGGTGTGCATGAACTCGACGCTGGCGGCGAGCTTGACGTCCCCGTCGGTCCCGCCCGCGTAGCCGCACAGCTGGGCGCAGGCGAGGGTCAGGATCGGGCGCAGGCGCTTGCCGCCGGAGGCGATCAGGTGGTTGGCGACTTCGGGGATCATCGCCACGTCGGATCCCGTCCGCGACAGGATCGTGGTGTTGACCCGCGCCATGCCGTCAGCCACGAGCGCGACGAGGTCGTTCAGCCCCGCCTCCGCCTCGGGCTTCGGGTTCTCGATGGAGAGGGCCATACCCAAGATCCGTAGCCTCCAGACCGGTTGCCCGTCGCCGGGTGGGCGATCCCTTCGCACGCGTCCCGCGGCGCCGCAACATCGTCCCCGGAGGGATATGGTGTACCGGCAACGCGGATCTCGCGCGACGAAACCGCCGATGTGCCTGTTGATGACGACAAGTGCGCGATGATTGAGCTGATCCGGGCCAACGATATCGTACTGATCGGCTTCGCGCGCTCGGTCCTCGAAGCCGCCGAGATCCCGGTCCTCGTGGCGGACAGCCACATGAGCCTGATGGAGGGCTCCATCGGCGTGTTCGGCCAGCGCCTCCTGGTGCCGCGCGACCACGAGGCCCAGGCCCGTCGCCTGCTCGCCGATGCCGGGATCGGGCACGAACTGCGCCAACCGTGATGGCTGAGCCGGACGCCTTCCTGGGCGGATTGCTGCGCCTGCACCAGCCGCCGCGGGGAGCCCATCGGGCGGGGACGGACGCGGTCCTGCTCGCGCGGCTGCTCCCCGTGAGCGCGGGTGATCGGGTCTGCGACATCGGGGCCGGGACCGGCGCGGTCGGGCTCGCCTGCGCCGCGCTGGCGCGGGGGCTTCAGCCCACCCTGGTGGAGCGCGATCCGATGCTCGCCGAACTGGCCCGAGCGAATGCCGCGCTCAACGGTATCGACGCCCGTGTCATCGTGGCCGATGTGCTCGCGCCAGCGGCGGAACGCCGCGCCGCAGGTCTCTCGCCGGACGCACTCGACGTGGTGCTCACCAACCCGCCGTTCTTCGCGGCCGGCAGCCACCGCGCCTCGCCGCATCCGGGGCGGGCCGCGGCCCACACCTTCGCGGAGGGCAGCCTGGACCTGTGGATCCGCGCCTGCACGGGGATCCTCCGGCCGGGCGGCCGGCTCGGGCTCATCCACAGGGCCGACGCGCTGCCCGCTGCCCTCGACGCGCTCAAGGGGCGCTACGGCGCCGTGGCGATCCGTCCCGTCCATGCCCGCGGCGACACGCCGGCGATCCGCGTGCTGATCGCGGCGATCCGGGGCAGCCGCGCGGCGCCGCGCCTGCTTCCGGGCCTCGTGCTGCACGAACCCGACGGCGGCTTCACGCCGGAGGCCGACGCACTCCATCGCGGAGCACCCTGGCCGCTGGCCTGATGGAACCCCTCACGCCGCGAGGGCGGTGGGCTGCGCGTCGCGGATGCCGAGGAAGCGCTCGACCTCGGGCAGGTCCGGGAAGGCGAGGAATTCCGGCCGCAACGGCTCGGGCAGACCCTCGAAGTTGAGCCCCGGGAACGCGTCGGGATGCGGATAGAGCTGCCAGGCCGCCCCGGGCTCGACCGGAGGGAACAGGATCGCCACCTTCTCGGATCCGAGGCGCACGATCCGGGTCGGGCTGTAGGACAGCGTCTCGATGCTCCAGCTCTGGTGGGAGTCCCGGCGGGCCTTCATGGTGCGGCGGCTCGTCGCGCGATGCATGGCGGTCTCCTGCGGTTGGGGTGAAGGTGTGCTGAGGGTCAGGCGGCGCTGCGGCGCCCGGCCCGCTTCGGCCAGCCGAGGGCCACAAGGCGTGCCTTGGCGTAGTCGCGAACCTCGTCGCGGGTGCCGGCCGGCATCGTCGCCAGGATCGCCTGGGTGGCACCGTCCAGCATCAGGTCGGTGACGGCGTTGATCGTCTCGGCCTCGTCGATGCGGCGCTTGAGATCGCCCTCGGCCTCGGTGACCTCGTCGAAGGCGGCCGGCTCCTCGAAATCCTCGTCCACGGCCCGGACGGGGATCTGGTGCGCGCGGAACTCGTCGGCTTCCTCCTCGCTGTAGACGAGGCCGTGCAGCTCGATGAGCTTGAGGATCACGCGGTCCTTTCCGCGCTTCTCGGCCATGGCGTAGACGTAAGCCGCCTGCTTGCCCGAGACGCGGTAGTTCACGTTGACCAGCGCCTCGCCGAGCGACCACTCGACACGTTCGGTGCCGGGCTTCGTCCCCGGCAGCCGGCCGGTCACCAGGATCACGGCCTCGTCCCGCTCGGCGCGGATGATGGTCGGCGGCTCGAACACGATCCCGGCCTGCGCGGCGATGCGCTCCAGGGTCTTGTGATAGATCACGGCCGTGCCCTGCACGCGCCAGACGTTGCCCCCGAAGGGCTCGCCGTAGCGGACGAGGATGTCGGCGATCTGCTTGTCGGCGGTTCGCATGCGGGGCTCGTACCGGCGGGAGGAGGCCGCGCCGTCCACAGCTTTGTTGGACGACGCGCTTTTGTTCTCTTTTTGTTCGTATCTATATGCGTAATCGGCCGGTCCTGCGCAAGGGGCGCGCTCGCTCCACATCCGACCGCGTCGCGCCGAGGCGGACGCCGTGGTCGGGCCGTCTTCAGCGGTTTTGCCATTCCATGACGTGGAAGTACGGGGCTCGAAAGTGCTGCCGAACCCGTTCGGGATCGCCGCCGGTTGGAAGCGGCTCGTCGAAGTGGATCAGGCGCAAGCCTGAGTTGAGCAGGGTTTTCATGTACGCGCTGAAGGGGCGGTGCCAATTCCGGATCGTGATTCCGCGCCAACTCACCCACTCGGAGCGCGCGAGCATGTAATTGTCGAGCACGAAAGAGCGGGATCCGTCGTCGCGCTCATGCCATTCACCCGCAGTGTTGAAGCTGTTGAGATTGGCGATCAGGAGAGAGCCGCCGGGCCGGAGCACGCGGGTCATCTCGGCGATGTCTGCTTCGAGACCGTCGATATCGATCAGCGTCAGATAACTCACGACGAGATCGAACGCGCCGTCCGCGAACGGAAGGGTTTCGGCCCTGGCGGCGAGGTAGGTGCCCGACGGATCGCGGGCGATCGCAGCGTCGCGCAGGGTGGGCGTCGGCTCGATACCGACCGACACGATACCTTCCGCCCGCAGCATCCGGCAGAACCGGCCTTCCCCGCATCCGATATCGAGAGCCCGGCCGAAAGATCGACTCCGAACCCGTTCAAGCATCGGCGTATCAAGTACGTATGTCCGGCCGTAATCGCCCTGCTCACCGATTTCCGAGATCCAGGCCGATGCGGATTTTTCCCATCCATTGTCTCGAGTCTGCATCGCTTTTGCTCCGCTCCGGCGAGTCGTGCGATACGGACCCTATGGGTGAGACGTGGACGCCCGAACAATACAGGGACGAGGCATGTGCGCCATCGTCCCCACCCGCCTTTCGGCGCCGGGGGCATGGCCCAGGAAGCAACACGCGGGACGCGGGACGCCGCGGGAACCCAGGTGTCGGCCAAAACGCGCGGGATCCGATCCCCGCGGCGCCCGCGGCAGCAACCGGGCATCGCCCCCGATCGCGGCCGTCTTTCTCGTCGCGGTGTCTTGCCGACGTCCCGGTCCTGCGCCTCGCTGCCGGCGGTCTCGGACGAGGTGCACGCACCTCCGGAACCCGCCCTTCAGCGCCGTGGCCTTCCAGCCGTCCCCCGCCTCGTAGTGGGCGGGTCCGCAGGGGGCTTCGGGCACGCCCAGAGGCGGGTCGGCGCGGGGGCATTTCCTCACCCCGCCGGGCCAAGGGCCGCCCGGTCTCACGCCCGCCTCCGAGACACGCCCCGTGCCGGTCCGCCGCCCGGGGCGATGGCGGCTGAGAGCCACCGACGCGGGCACCGCCCCGCCCGCGGACCCGCCCGGTCAGCCACCGGACGGGCCCCGCGAAGGACGCCACAGGATCGCTCCCGAAGCGCCACGGGCAGGTGCGGTCAGGAAGCACAAAATAGGAACATTGTCAAGATATGAGGCGCTTCGGGACGCGGAAGCTCGACCATCCGTGGGCGTCGATGGTCCCACGTCACTGTCGGGACGGCCATGAACGGCACCGCGGCTCCCCTCCCCCCTGTGCGGGGGGAGGGAGACGCGCGCATCCCGCTCCTTCTTCCTTAGAGAAGAGGATCGAGCGATCCGCCCGAATGTACTATGAAAATCATCCCGTGGGTCGCCCGTAGCCCGCAAGGGGGAGGAAGAGGCGCGCGCACGTCTTGGGGACTGGCGGCACGTCGGCGTCCGGTTTCATGTCCAGCCCATGCTCATCTTCGGCTGCAAAGGAAGGGCACGTTTCTGCGACCCCGACGGCTGCGCCGAGACCCCGCATTGTTGCTGCACCGCACCCTAGGGTAGACCCACGGTCACGATGTCCGAGACCGCAGCCGCGATGACGCCTTCCCTCTGGACCCGCCTGTCGAATCCTAGCCACTTCATGCGGTGGTCGGGCGCGCTCGTGCCATGGCTTGCCGCGCTCTCCTTGGTCGCCCTCGGTGTCGGGCTGTACCTGACCTTCTTCGTGGTGCCGCCCGATTACCAGCAGGGCGAGACCGTGCGGATCATGTACATCCACGTCCCGGCCGCGTGGCTCGGCGTGTTCTTCTACGGCGCCATGAGCCTGTCGGCGATCGGCACGCTGGTCTGGCGCCATCCGCTCGCCGACGTCGCGCAGCGCGCCGCCGCCCCAATCGGCGCGGCCTTCACGCTGATCTGCCTCGTGACCGGGTCCCTCTGGGGCAAGCCGATGTGGGGCACCTACTGGGTCTGGGACGCGCGCCTGACCTCCATGCTGATCCTGCTGCTGATCTACTGCGGCATCATCGCCCTGTGGCGGACCCTGGAGGATCCGAACCGCGCCGCGCGGGCGGTGGCGATCCTGACCCTCGTCGGTGCGGTGAACCTGCCGATCATCAAGTTCTCGGTGAACTGGTGGTCGACGCTCCACCAGCCCGCCTCGATCCTGCGCATGGGCGGCTCGACCATCGATCCCTCGATGCTCTACCCGCTGCTGCTGATGATCGGCGCGGCGACGCTCGGCGGGACGACGTTGCACCTCTACGCCATGCGCACCGAGATCATGCGCCGCCGGGTGCGGACGCTGACCATCCGCGAGGCCGAGCGCCTCGACCGCGCCCAGCCCCGCATCACCCCGACGCCGGCCGCGATGCCGGTCGGACAACCGGTCTAGGAACGCGGCGATGGATCTCGGCTCTCACGGCAGCTTCATCCTGGCCGCCTACGCCTTCACGGCTCTGGTCATGCTCGGCCTCGTCGGCAACGCGATCCGGGATCGGCGGGCGCAGGTCCGCGCGCTCAAGGGGTTCGGCGAGGAGCGGCGATGAACGCTCCCGTCGACGATGCGACCGGGCAGCCGCTGCCGGTCCGGCGCTCCCTCCTGCTGATCGTGCCGGCCCTCGCCTTCGCGGCCCTCGCAGCCGTGCTGTTCCTGCGTCTGCGCTCGGGCGCCGACCCGGCCGCCCTGCCCTCGGCGATGATCGGCAAGCCGGTGCCGAGCTTCACGCTTCCCGCCGTCCCGGGACTGACGGCAGCCGGCGCCCCCGTGCCGGGCCTGGCGAGCGCCGACATGAAGGGGCAGATCACGGTGCTCAACGTGTTCGCCTCGTGGTGCGCGCCCTGTCAGGTGGAGCACCCGATGCTGATGCGGCTCGCCAAGGAGCCGGGGATCCGGCTGGTCGGCATCGACTACAAGGAGCCGAACCCCGAGGCCGGCCAGCGCTTCCTCGCCCGGCACGGGGTGCCGTTCAGCGCGGTGGGGGCGGATGCCAGCGGTCGGGCGGCAATCGATTTCGGCGTCTACGGCGTGCCCGAGACCTTTATCATCGGGCCTGACGGCGTGATTCGCGACAAGCTCGTCGGCATCCTCACGCCCGAGAACTTCGCGAGCGTGCTCGCCCGCATCCGGGCGGCCGGCAAGGTCGCGGCGGCGCAGTAGCCTTTACGGCTGCGGCGCCTTGCGCTCGTACCGCGTCAGCAGCGGCGTCTGGGCAAGGGCGAACAGCACGGTGATCGGCATGATGCCAAACACCTTGAAGTTCACCCAGAAATCCTCCGTCTGGGTCCGCCACACCACCTCGTTGAGGGCGGCCAGGACGAAGAAGAACACGCCCCAGCGGAAGGTGAGCTTGCGCCAGCCCTCCTCGGTCAGGCTGAACATCGAGTCGAGCACCACCGACAGGAGCGAGCGCCCGAAGGCGAGGCCGCCGAGCAGCACGGTGCCGAACAGCGCGTTCACGATGGTCGGCTTGACCATGATGAAGGTCTTGTCCTGCAGCGCCAGGGTCAGGCCGCCGAACACCACCACCACCACGCCCGAGACGAGCGGCATGATCGGCAGGCGGCGGACCATCACGTAGTGGATCGTCAGGGCGACGACCGTCGCCGCGATGAACACGCCCGTGGCGACAAACAGCTTCTGGTCGGGCGCCACGCCGAACCGCTCGGAATAGGCGTTGCCGAGGAAGAACAGGACCAGCGGGCCGAGTTCCAGCGCCAGCTTCACGAGTGGCGGCAGGTGCCGTTGCGGGGGGACGGATTCGATCTGCATGCGCTGGCTCGGATGCGGCGCGCGCGATGGGCTGGCGGCGCCGGACTGGTTTCGTCGCGGTGTGTGTAACGCGGGGCGCGCGATGTCCATGACATCGCGCACCAAAGATCGGCGGGCGGCCGCGTCCTAATCCTTCTCCAGCCCGGCGATCGCCCGCGCAAAATCCCGGGCCGCGAAGGGCTCCAGATCCTCCACGCCTTCGCCGACGCCGATGAAATGCACCGGCAGGCCGAACTTCGCCGCCAGCGCCACCAGGATGCCGCCCCGGGCCGTCCCGTCGAGCTTGGTCATCACCAGTCCCGAGACCGGCGCGGCCTGGGCGAACAGCTCCACTTGGCTGAGCGCGTTCTGGCCGACCGTGGCGTCGAGAACCAGGAGGGTCGCGTGCGGCGCCTCCGGATCCTGCTTGCGCAGCACGCGGACGATCTTCTCCAGCTCGGCCATCAGGCCGGCCTTGTTCTGGAGGCGACCCGCGGTATCGATCAGCAGCACGTCGGTTCCGGCGGCGGCCGCCTGCTTCAACGCATCGAAGGCGAGGCCCGCCGCGTCAGCCCCCTGCGCGCCGCTCACCACCGGCGTGCCGGTGCGCGCGCCCCAGACCTTGAGCTGGTCGATCGCCGCCGCCCGGAACGTGTCGCCCGCCGCCAGCATCACGGTGCGCCCCTCCGCCCGCAGCTTCGAGGCCAGCTTGCCGAGCGTCGTGGTCTTGCCGGCGCCGTTCACTCCGACGGTGAGGATCACGTACGGCTTCCTGTTCGCGTCGATGGTGAGCGGCACCGCCACCGGCTCGAGCGCCCGCTCGACCTCCGCGGCGAGGATCGCCCGGACCTCGTCGGGGGAGATGCCCTTCTCGTAGCGGCCCTTGCCGACGGCTTCCGAAACCCGCATCGCGGTCTCCAGGCCGAAATCGGCCTGGATCAGCGCGTCCTCCAGATCTTCCAGGGTGGTGGCGTCGAGCTTGCGCTTGGTGAACAGGCCGGTGACCCGGTCGGAGAGCGCCGTCGAGGTCCGCTTCATCCCGGAGGTGAGGCGGCTCCACCAGCCCTTGGCCTCGGGCTCGCGGTCCGGTCCCGCGCCCGCGTCGTGGGCGAGGGCCGCGGCGCTGTCGACCGGCTGGATGTCGGGCATCGGCTCGACTGCCGGCTCCCGGTTCGCATCGCCCGTGTCGACGGGGTCGGCCCCGTGGGCCGGATCATCGCCGGCCGTTCCGGCGGGCGGCCGCTCGGGCTCGCCCTCGATCGGGAGCAGGTCCGCGCCCTCCACGACGTCGGCGACCGGCTCGGGCGCTTCCTCGGGCGGCAACGGGATGTGCTCCACGTCCTCCGCGCCGGTGGCGAAATCGGGCTCGCCCTCGGAGGGCGAGGCCGCCTCCGCGGGCAGCTCGGCCTCGGGCTTGTCCGCGGCCGTGTCCTGACCTTTGCGCCCGAACAGGCGTCCGAACCAGCCGGGCTTCTCCTCGCTCGCCATGACTTCGCGTCCTCGCCCCACCTTGCCCCGCCGACACCGACCCTCTAGCCGATCCGGATGCCCAACGCCTTCGACATAGGCGCGCGCCTCCTCTACCGCGATGCCCTGCTGCTCGTCATCGACAAGCCGGCGGGTTTGCCGGTCCATCCCGGGCCGCGCGGTGGCGAGACGCTCACCGACCACCTGGACGCCCTCCGGTTCGGCCTGCCCCGCCGCCCCGAGGCAGCCCACCGTCTCGACCGCGACACGTCGGGCTGCCTCGCGCTCGGCCGGCATGCCAAGGCCCTGGCGCGGCTCGGCAAGCTGTTCTCCGGCAGCGCCGTCGACAAGACCTACTGGGCCATCGTGGAGGGCGGCCCCGTCGATGAGGCCGGCCGCATCGACCTGCCGCTCGCCCGACGCTCGGACGATCCGCGCTCCTGGTGGATGAAGGCGGATCCGGCCGGCGATCCGGCGCTGACCCATTGGCGGGTGCTCGGGCGCACCGGGGGACGGACTTGGCTGGAGCTGAAGCCGGTCACCGGCCGCACCCACCAGCTCCGGGTCCACTGTGCCGCCTCCGGCTGGCCGATCCTCGGGGATGCGGTCTACGGCGGCGCGCCCCGCGGGAGCGCGCTGCACCTGCACGCGCGAGGCCTGTCGATCCCGCTCTACCCGAAGCGGGAGGCCATCGCGGTGACGGCGCCGCCCCCGCCGCATATCGACGAGGCCGTGGCGGCCATGCGCGCGTGAGCCTCGCGTCATCGCGCGCGCAGCGAGGCGACACAGGGCAGCGCGACGTCAAATGACGTTGCGCCGCTGGATTGCTTCGCCCCGCGCGCAGAGACGCCGACGGGCGTGACCAAAGCTGCGCGTGGACCGGACCTGCCCTTTTGGGGCCGGCACGGAGTGCGACCCGCCGTGACCGAGCGCTAAGCGCTGATCAGCCGCGCCCCATCGTGCCCCGCGATGGCGATGCTGTGGAACGTCCCGGGCGCCTTGTCGGCCGGCAGCCGCACCGCGGTGAAATCCGCGCTTCGCCCGACGCCGCCGCGCTCCGCCAGGACCGTCAGGCGGCGTCCGACCTGCGCGTCGAGGTGCCGCCGCAGGGCGTCGGCGCCCGCCTCGCGCAACCGCGCCGCCCGCGCGCGGATCGCCTCCGGGTCCACCGGCGGCATGCGGGCGGCGGGCGTCTCCGGGCGCGGCGAGTACGGGAAGACGTGCAGATGCGTCAGCCCGCATTCCGACACGAGGTCGAGGGAGCGGGCGAATTGCGCCTCCGTCTCGGTTGGGAAGCCCGCGATGAGGTCGGCCCCGAACACCATGTCGGGCCGCAGCCGTCGCACCGTCTCGCAGAAACGGATGGCGTCGGCGCGGAGATGCCGCCGCTTCATGCGCTTGAGGATGAGGTCGTCGCCGGCCTGCAGGGACAGGTGGAGATGCGGCATCAGCCGCTCCTCCTCCGCGATGGCCCTCAGGAGCGCGTCGTCGGCCTCGACGGAATCGATGGAGGACAAGCGCAGGCGTGCGAGGTCGGGCACCGACCGCAGGATTTCCCGAACCAAGCCCCCCAGGGACAGGGCAGGCGCCGGAAGGTCTCGGCCATAGGCCGTGAGGTCGACGCCCGTCAGCACCACCTCGCATCCCCCCTGCGCCACGACGCTCTCGACCTGCGCGATCACGTCGGACGCCGGCACCGAGCGCGAGGCGCCGCGCCCGAACGGGATGACACAGAAGGTGCAGCGGTGGTCGCAGCCGTTCTGCACGGGCACGAAGCTGCGGGTATGGCCGGTGATTGCGGTGGTCCGCGTCGGCTCGGCGTGGCGCGCCGCCATGACGGCGCCCGGTCCGGTCCCCGCCGCCGACCAGCCTTCGGGTCGGAGCTTCTCGGCGTTGCCGATGAGTCGCGCCACCTCGGGCATCGCCACGTAGGCCTCGGTCTCCACCTCGGCGCCGCAGCCGGTGACGACGATCTCGGCCCCCGGCCGCTCGCGCGCGATCCGGCGGATCGCCTTGCGGGCCTGCCGCCCGGCCTCGGCGGTCACCGCACAGGTGTTGACGACGACGCGATCCCGCCCGTCCGCGCCGGCATGGACCCGCAGCGCCTCGGACTCGACGGTGTTGAGGCGGCACCCGAAGGTAAGGGTCTCGACTGCCATCAGGCCGCGCCGGCGAACAGCTCCGGCGCCAGGGTCCCCTCGGCGACGAGCGCGACCGGGCCGGTCATCAGGACGTGATCGTCGGCCCGCCACTCGACGAAGAGCTCGCCGCCGGGCAGCGCGACGGTCGCCTGCCGGCCGATCATCTTGAGGCGCGCGGCGGCGACGACGGTGGCGCAGGCGGCGGTGCCGCAGGCGAGCGTGAGCCCGGCGCCGCGCTCCCAGACCCGCAGCTTGATCGCCTCCCGGCCCGTCACCTGCGCGACCGAGATGTTGGCGCGCTCCGGGAACAGCGGATGGTTCTCCAGCATCGGGCCGATCCGGGCGAGGTCGAAGGTGTCCGGATCCGGCTCGACGAAGAACACCGCGTGCGGATTGCCCATGTTCACGACGCCCGGCGAGTGCAGGACCGGATCGTCGATCGGGCCGATCTGAAGCTCGACCCGGCGCGTGTCCGGGAACGGCTCGGACAGGGGGATCTCGTCCCAGGCGAGCCGGGGCCGGCCCATGTCGACCGTGAAGGCCCGCTCCGAGACCCGGCGCACGCCGAGGAGGCCGGCTGCGGTCTCCAGGGTGAGCCGGCCGCCCTCGGCGGGCCGGGCCATGGCCGGATCGTCGAGCATCGCGTAGGCGACGCAGCGGGTGCCGTTGCCGCAGGCGCCGGATTCCGAGCCGTCGGTGTTGTAGATCCGCATGAACGCGTCCGTGCCGGAGCTCACGGGATCGTGCAGGACCATCAGCTGGTCGAAGGCCGAGCCGGGATCCTGCGCAATCGCCCGCGCCTCCTCCGGCTGAACCGTTGCGGGGGAGCCGCGCAGGTCCAAGACCACGATCGCGTTGCCGGCGCCGTGCATCTTCAGGAAGCGTCTGTGGGCGAGTGCGCTCATGCGGTCCCGCAATTCGAGAGGATCGGCCGGCTATATGGCAAAACCCTCCGCCCGGCGCGAGGGGAGACAGCGGCGTGGCAGATGCGCCGCACCCGCAGCTCTCATCCATGTTGGTCTCGCGGGCCGTCCCGTTCGCCATTAGGTTACGGGGCGAGAGCCCGCGCAATCACCCGCGGGCCTCGACCGGAGCGCCCACCGTGATCCGCCTTCGACCGCTCGTCACCCTCTCGGCCGCTCTCGCGCTCGCCTCCGGCGCGCCCGTCGCCGCGCAGCAGGCTGCCCCGCCGCCCTCCACGGCCCCCGCACCGGCGCAGACCGATCCGCTGCCGACCACGACGGCACCGAACCCGGCGCCCGATCCGGGCAAGAGCCCGGCGCCGGCGCCTGAGCAATCGGTGGCGCCACCGCCCGCCGGTCAGGCCGCAGTGGGCTCGCCCGCGCGGCCGACCCTCATCGACAAGGCGGGCGAAGCCGGCGACGTCGACGAGGTCACGCTGCCCGCCAAGCCGGCCGCCATCCTCTCGGGCAAGACCAAGTGGGAGGAGGCCGTGTCGAACCTGAAGCAGGCCTTCGCGCGGATCGAGGGCGACCTCGCCAAGATCGGCGTCGCGCCCGCCGGCCGGCCGCTCGCGGTCTTCACCCGCACCGACGATGACGGCTTCGAGTTCGAGGCGATGATCCCGGTCGCGTCCGCTCCGAGCCCAGCGCCGGCGGAGGGCGACGGCCTGCGCTTCGGCACGACGCCCTCCGGCAAGGCCCTGCGCTTCGCCCACAAGGGCTCCTACGAATCGATCGACGGCACCTACGAGACGCTGACCGCCTATCTCGATGCCAAGGACATCGTCGTGCAGGACCGGTTCGTCGAGGAATACGCCACCGACCTCAAGGACAGCACCGACGACAATCTGGACGTGAACATCTACGCCTTGGTGAAATGAAGCAGGCGCTCTGAGCCGCGACCCGTTCAAGTTGCTTTAGCCGGATGCCGGGATCGCCATTGACGGCCCTCACTTACTGAGAATGCAGCGCAAGTCCCTCCCCCTCGCGGGGAGGGGTAGGGGTGGGGGTGGTGCAGAAGGCACCACCACGCTTGATCCTGCACCACCCCCACCTCCAACTCCTCCCCACAAGGGGGAGGAGAGCGTCTGTGCTCATGTGCGGGCATCCCCGAACACCCCAAAGATTTGCATCTGAAACCTCGGCTGGGAGTGCCCCGTCGTGGGGCCCTCGGGTCCCAGCCCTGCGCCGACCCGTCTTGCATCCCGGCGCCCGGCGGGACACATGCCCAGACCCGCATGCGACGGGATCCGACGGGAGACACGATGACGGAGATCGGCCACGGCCTGCTCGCCCACCGCACCGGAGCGCCGGTCGCCGAGGCCCGGCCGCGCAGCTTCAGCGTCCACGGGCAGGAAATCACCGACCCATACGCCTGGCTGAAGGCCGAGAACTGGCAGACGGTCCTCAAGGATCCGGCAGCCCTACCGGACGACATCGCCGCCTACCTCAAGGCCGAGAACGCCTTCGCCGAAGAGGCGCTCGCCGGGACCGCGGAGCTGCGCCAGCGGCTCGTCGCCGAGATGCGCGGGCGGATCCAGGAGGACGAGAGCGGCGTCCCCGAACCGGACGGGCCCTTCGCGTATTACACGCGCCACCGGGAAGGCGGTCAGCACCCGCTGATCTGCCGCAGGCCTGCGACCTCGCCCGACGTGCCCGAATCCGTTCCGGACCCGGACGAGACCATCCTGATCGACGGCGATCGCGAGGGTGAGGGCCTGCCGTTCTTCGAGATCGCCGCCGCGGTGCATTCCGACGACCACACGCGGCTCGCCTGGAGCGCCGACACCAAGGGCTCGGAACTCTACACGATCCGGGTCCGCGACATCGCCACCGGCCTCGACCGCGACGACCGGGTCGAGGCGACCTCCGGCGAGGCGGTCTGGGCAGCGGACGGCGAGAGCTTCTGGTACGTGGCGGTCGACGCCAATCACCGCCCCGCCAAGGTGATGCGCCACCGCCTCGGCAACGCGCAGAGCGCGGACGAGACGGTCTACACGGAGGCCGACGCAGGCTACTTCGTCCATATCGGCAAGACCCAGTCCGGGACCTTCCTCGACGTGACGGCGAGCGACCACGAGACCTCCGAGGTCCGGCTGCTCGACCGGCACGCGGAGGACGCCGCGCTGCGCCTGGTCCACCCCCGCGAGCCGCTGCTGATCTACGGGGTGGAGCACCGCGGCGACCGGCTCTTCATCCGCACCAACGCGGACGGGGCCGAGGACTTCAAGATCGTCACCGCGCCCGTCGACGATCCCGGCCGGGCCAACTGGACCGACCTCGTGCCGCACCGGCCGGGGGTGATGGTCCGCCATCTCCACCTGCTGGCCGGCCACCTGATCCGCCTGGAGATCGAGAACGCGCGGCCGCGGATCGTCGTGCGCGACCTCGCCGACGGGGCCGAGCACACGGTCGCTTTCGACGAGGAGGCTTACTCCCTCGGCCTGCGCGCCGGGCTCGCCTTCGACACGGCCGCGATCCGCTTCGTCTACGCCTCGATGACGACGCCGTCCGAGACCTGGGACTACGATTGCGCGACCCGCACCCGCGTCCTGCGCAAGCGGCAGGCGGTGCCGAGCGGGCACGATCCGGCCGCCTACGTGACCCGGCGGCTCTTCGCCACCGCGCCGGACGGCGAGCAGGTCCCGATCTCGCTGCTCCACCGGCGGGGCCTGACGCTCGACGGCAGCGCGCCGCTCCTTCTCTACGGCTACGGCTCCTACGGCACTCTGATGCCGGCCGGCTTCCGCACGAACCTCCTGAGCCTCGTGGACCGCGGGTTCGTCTACGCCATCGCGCATATCCGCGGCGGCACCGAGAAGGGCTGGCGCTGGTACCTCGACGGCAAGCGCGAGAAGAAGCCCAACACCTTCACGGACTTCATCGCCTGCGCCCACGCGCTGATCGCGCAGGGCTACACGGCCGAGAAGCGCATCGTCGCTCACGGGGGCTCGGCGGGCGGCATGCTGATGGGGGCGGTGGCCAACTTGGCGCCGGACCTCTTCGCCGGCATCGTCGCCGACGTGCCCTTCGTCGACGTGCTCAACACCATGCTCGACGCGGAGCTGCCGCTGACCCCGCCGGAATGGCCCGAATGGGGCAACCCGGCCGAGAGCGAGACCGCCTTCCGGACCATCCTGTCGTACTCGCCCTACGACAACGTCGCCGCCAAGGCGTATCCGGCGATCCTGGCGCTCGGCGGCCTCACCGATCCGCGGGTCACCTACTGGGAGCCGGCCAAGTGGGTTGCGCGGCTGCGCGCCACCATGACGGGCGGCGGGCCGGTCCTCCTGCGGATCAACATGGAGGCCGGCCACGGCGGCGCCGCCGGACGGTTCGACCGCCTGGAGGAGGTGGCGCTGATCTACGCCTTCGCGCTCGCGGTGGTGGGTAAGGCGTAGGCTCGGCGGCGCGACGGGCCGGGACTGGCCCGACGCGCAGGTCCATGCACTGACCTGCGAGTCCAAAGAGCGGGACTCCGGAGGGATCGCGCCGACGCCGCACCGTCCTTGCGAGCGGAGCGAAGCAATCCAGCTGCGCCACGCTGACACGCGTCGCGCTGCTCGGGCTCGCTTCGCTGCGCTCGCGATGACGGAGAGATCGCGTCGACCAGAGCGTCCACAAGGACCCCGCACAAGGGCTCATTGCAGCGAAGGCCAGCCCCGTCAGGGCCTCGCCGCGGGCGGCTGCGCACCCTCGCCGTCGATCGGAGCCCCGTCGCCCTGCGCCCGGGCCCGCCGTGCGGCGTCCTCCGCGGCCTTCTCGGCGGCCGCCTTCTCCGCCGCCGCCTTCTCCGCCGCAGCCTTCTCCGCCGCAGCCTTCTCGGCGGCGGCCTTGAGCGCCGCGGCGCGCGCCTTGTCCATCTCGATCCGGGCGCGGCGGCGCTGCCGCTCCACCTGATCGGCTTCAGAGAGCTCGATCGATTCCAGCTCGCGCTGGAGCACGAAGGCGGCGAGCCCGTTCGACAGGGCGCCGACGTCGAGGACCCGCTCCGGCGCGGCGAGCGGCCCCGTGATCCCGAGCTGGATCGCGGGCGTGCCCGCGCTCCAGCCCCGCGGCACCGGACCGCCCGAGAGGGTCCCGCGTGCGTCGAGGCGACCGGCGCGCAGATCATAGCCCAGCGTCCCCGACCAGCGCGCGGACCCGAGGTCGATATCGAGGGGCCCGGCCCGCAGCACGCCGCCGACGAGGGTAGCGGCGGCCCGCGCGGGACCGCGCGCCTGCGCGCTGTCCTTGGCGAGTTCCTCGGCGACCACGGCCTGGAGGCGGCCCTCGCGCAGCGGGTCGTCCATCTCGGCGGCCCGTGCCAGGGCACGGCCGAGACCCGCGGGGTCGGCCTCGGGAATCGTGAGATCGGCGAGTGCCAGGGTGCCGCTGCCCGAGAGGTTCTCGGCAAGCCCCGGGCTCGTCTCGGCCGTCGTGGAGAAGCGCAGGTCCGCGGTGAGCCGGCCACCGATCGGGCCGCCGGCCAGGGCCGGAATCGCGACCGAGTCGAGGCGGCCAGCCCCGGAGATTGCCGCGGCGGCCCCGAGCCGCGCGAGCGTGACCGATCCGGCCACGCGCCCGCCGGCGAGGGCGCCGCTCAGGTTGCGCAGGGTCAGGCTCGCGTCGGCGACGCCGATGGCCACGCTGGCATCCGTCGCCACGAGGCCGTGTCCGAGATCCAGGCTGGCCACCCGGGTGTCGAGGGCGACGCTGGGCAGCGCGGACGGCGCCCCGAAGCGCCCGTTCCCCTCCGCGGGCAGCACGGTCGCGGCCGCGAGTTGCGGCAGCGACAGGCGGTCGAGGGAGAGATGGCCGCTCACGGCGCCCCCCGGCGCCCGCTTGATTGCCCCGCTCAGCGCGTTGCCCGCCACGGTCCCGGTGAGGTCGGCGGTGACGTCGCCCCCGTCTCCCGCGAGCGTGACGGCAAGGTCGGCCGGCCACGCGCCCGGCTGGAGGCTCGCGGCTCCCGCGAGGGTCAGGAAGGGTGCGAGGTCGGCCGTTTCCAAGCGCAGGACGCCGCCCCTCGGCGCGGCATCGGTCCCGACGAGGAGGGGTGTCCCGGTCGCGACCTTGAGGCCCGCCGCCGTACCGTCGACCTTGACGGCGAGGGCCTCCCCCGCCGCCCGCTCGGCGCTCAGGCGCAGTTCGGCGGGTCGCCGAAGTCCCGGGATATCGGGCCGGCCGAACCACTGCCCCGCCCGGGGGCCGGCGAGCGCGGCGGTCCCGCCCACGATCCGAGTCCCGCGGCTGACCAGGGACAGGTCGAGGGTGCCGCCGCCCGCGTCGCCCTTGGCCTGCGTGCGCAGGGCCTCCGCGGCGCCGCCCTCTCGGTCGAGGGTCACCGCCAGATCGAGGGGCGCGTCGCGCAGGAAGGCGGGGAGCAGGCGGATCTCGCCGACCCAGACCCGCTCCAGCAGGCCCAGCAGCGGCGCCGCCACCGACGCCTTCAGACGGCCGGAGACGCGGCCGGTCCCGTCGGCGCCGATCCGGCCTGACAGCTTGGCGCTCGCGCCCGCGAGGTTGGTCACGTCCAGGCTGTCGACCACGAGGCTCCCGCCGTCCGACTGGATGCGCGCCGCGATGGTGCCCGTGCCGGACGTCGCCGCACCGAACCGCACGTCCTGCGCCTCCAGGGTCAGGGCGAGGTCGTGTTCGCCGAGACTGCCGAGCGTCGCACCGAGCGGGGGCAGATTGGCGATGTCGATGCCGCTGGCGCGGATCTGCGCCTCGAAGCGGCCGCGCACGCCGGCTTCCGCGGCCGTGTAGCGGGCGTTGCCGGTGATCCGCGCTGTCCCCAGGGTCAGGCGGAGGTTGCGCAGGAATAGGCTGTCGGCAGCCGCGGACAGATCGGCCGCGGCCTCGACGCGCCGACCGTCGAGGAGCGCGGGCAGTGGCCCCTCCAGGCCGAGGCGGCGGAGGTAGCGGCCGAGCGCCTCCGAGTCGGGCGCGCTCAGGCTGACGGGTCCCGTGAGGCGCAGGGGCGCCGTCTCAATCTGTCCGCTCGCGTTCAGGCTCGCGCCTGCCGGTCCGGTCGCGGAGAGGCGGCGCAGCAGGATTCCGCCCGCGCGCTCGACGGTGCCGGCGAGGGCGAGATCCGACCAGTCCTCGCCGCCGAGCACGGCGCTGCCCACCGTAAGATCGAGGTCGAGCATGGCCGGGAGACCGCCGGCCCAACGCGGCGGGCCGCGGGCGATCAGGGCCTGCCCCTCGGCCGAGGCCAGGAAGGCGTCGAGGTCGAGCCGGCGGGCCTCCAGGGCGAGGCCGGCGCGCCACTGGCGCAGGTCGAGGCGACCGGTGCCGCCGAGCCGCAACGCCCGGCCGCCGGGATCGATGGCGAGGTCGATCCCCTCGAACCGCACCTGGGTTCCCCGCGCCTTGAAGCTTCCACCGATGGAGAACGGCAGATAGGCGCCCGCGGCCTGGGTCGGCGGACCGACCACGAGCCGGGCGGTGCCCTCCGCCTCGACCATGGAAGCCCGGCCGGCTTCGGCGGTGACGAGGCCGAAGCGCGCATCCGCCTCGAATCGGGGATGCGCGTCGCCGCCGCCGGAGATCTTCACGGGGAGGCGCCCGTCGGCCCCCGGCGTGCCGCTGACGGCCCGGAACGGGATGCCGCCGCTCGACCCCTCGGCCCGCCAGGGACCCACGAGGGCGGGCGCCTGGAGGGTCAGGTCCTGAACGTAGAGCTGATCGGTCCGACCCGTGGCCGGCACCTGCGTGGTGACGAGGAACTGCTGGATGTGCAGGGCCTCGATCGCGAAGTCGCGGGCGCGCAGGGATTCGCCGAGATCGGCCGGCAGCTTCACGGCGTCCGGGCCCGCGACGGGGAGCTTGATCTCGGCCCGGCCGACCCGGGTTTCGGTGAAGCGGAACTCGCCTTTGAGGAGCGGGGCGAGCGCAACCTCGGCCTTGACGAAGCGGGCATCGAGGCTCGGGCGGTCGGGATCGGCTCCGAGGTGCAGACGGTCGACCCGCAGCCGCGGCGAGGGCAGGAGGCGAACCTCGATCCGCCCGTCCGTTCGGGCCGGGACGCCGAGCGACCGGGCGAGCGCCCGGTCGACGAGGGCGCGATGGGCTTGCCAATCGACGAAGGGCGGGACGGCGAGGGCCGCCACGAGAACCAGGATGACGGCGCCCGCCAGCGCGGTCAGAAGATCACGCACCGTACCCGTTCCGCCCCATCCCGCGCGGGGGCGGCCCGACGCCGCTCCGCGTGCCCAAGCCGGCAAGCCGCCACGGCCATAGCACGATCAGGCGTGGAGGGCGCCAGCGGTCATCCGAGGTTTGGAGAGCGCCCGCGCGGCGCGGCCGCCGTTCCCGATGGGGTTGGGACGGGGTCGGTGGACATGCCCATGCCGAACGAGGCGCGGGTACCCTTTTTCAGGTCGGCCCCGGAGATCTCATCGCGGGGATGGTCTCACACCATTTCCGGTCGATCAGGTCGGTTCCGCCGTCTTTGCGAGCGCAGCGAAGCAATCGAGATCGCGCCACGCTCCCTGAGGTCCCGCAGCCCTGGGTTGCTTCGCTGCGCTCGCAAAGACGGAGCGGGCTGCACCGACCGAAGCGTTCAACCGGAAACGGTATCACCCCTCCGGATAGTCGGCCCCGAGGCTCGTCTCGCGCCACGCCTCGATCTCGGCGAGCCGCTGCTTCAGCCGGCTCGTGACCGCCTCGAAGCCCCAGGCGCCGAGCACAAGGTGACGCGGCGGGTTCTCGGTTTCGGTCACCCGGATCATGGCCTCGCCGGCCCGCACCGGATCGCCGGCCTGCGTGCCGCTCTTCTCCGCCGTGGCCTTAAGGCGCGCGCCGGCGGTCTCGGCGTAATCCGCGATGGCGCTGGGCGTCTGGACCAGGGAGCGCCCCGCCCAATCGGTGCGGAACGGGCCCGGCTCGATGCAGGTCACGCGGATGCCGAGGGGCCCGGCCTCGGCGGCGAGCGAATCCGAGAATCCCTCCACCGCGTGCTTGGTGGCGGCGTAGTAGCCCGAGGCCGGGAAGCCCACGAAGCCCGCCACCGACGTGATGTTGAGGATATGGCCCGCGCGCTGCGCCCGCATGACCGGCAGCACCGCCCGCGTCAGAGCGAACAGCCCGAACACGTTGGCATCGAACTGGGCGCGGATCTTATCCTCCTCGCCCTCCTCGATGGAGGATTGATAGCCGTAGCCGGCGTTGTTCACGAGCACGTCGATCCGGCCGAACGCGTCCGTGGCGGCGCGCACGCTCTCGGCGATCTGCCCCGTCGCGGTCACATCGAGGGCAAGGGCCAGCACCCGGTCCCCGGCTCCCTGTGCGAGGTCGGCGACCTTGCCGCGGTCGCGGGCCGTGACGACCGCGCGCCAGCCCCGCGCGATCACGAGCTTGGCGAGTTCTCGGCCGAAGCCGGTGGAGCAGCCGGTGATGAACCAGACCGGGTTCGTGTTCTGCGTCATGATGGCGTCCGTGATCGTCGCGTCGGTCTCAGGGCGTCGCGGCCGGCTCCGTCAGACGATCGACCGAGAGCAGGTAGGCGACCAGCGCCGTCTGCTCCTCGCGCGAGACGCCCGTGCCGGCATCCGCCCAGAAGGCGTGCCCCTTGCCGGTAACGCGGGCGATCCGCGCCGTATCCGAGGCCGCGTTCGCGGCGACGACCTTGGCGCGCAGGTCCCGGTCCACGAGGGCGCGCAGGCTGTTGGCGGGGTCGGCCGGGACGCCCGCGTACAGCGTGCCCGGCACGCCGAGCTGGCGCTCCGCGTCGGGTCCGACCGACACGCCCGAATCGTGCAGGTAGGGGGCCGTCCAGGCGAGGCCGACGAGGTTCGGCACCTTGTAGCCGCCCTCGGTGCCCCCCTGCCCCCAGGCCAGCTGGACCTGGGCGCGCTTCTCGCCGTCGAGCGGCACCGGGACGATCACCGGGTTCGCCGGCACCGGGAACGGCGTGTCGGTGGCGAAGAGCGTCGGCGGCGACAGGCGTGCCTCCATCTTGGCTCCGGCCCGGGCCCGGGTCGGCTCGGTTCCGATCTCGGCCTCCGGGATGATCCGGTGGTTGGTGAGCGCCGGGCCGGAATGGCAGGTCCCGCAGCCGGCCTTCTCGAACACCGCGCGGCCGGCCTGCACCGTGCCGGCCCCCTGCCCGGAAGCCGGCGGGTGCAGCAGGTTCTGGAACGCCGACATGGCGTTGTTGGCGTGGTTGACCGGCTCGCCCGGGACCGAGGTGAACAGGCCGTTGTCGGTGACGTAGTTGGTCGCCGGGTAGGTCGGCAGCACCGCGTAGCTGTTGAGGCCCGGCGAATCCGGCGTCGGATCGACGCTGCGCAGCACCTCTGACGGCTTCGCCGCGCCGTCCGGCTTGTAGCGGAACGTCTGCGTCGCCGCCCCGCGCAGGACGATGCCGAGATACGTCTCCGGATCCATGCCGAACAGCCAGGGCGCGGCCGCCGCGAGCTGGGTGGTGTCGGAATTGGCCGCGTGGACGTTGTTGTTGAGCGACGACAGACCCGCGAACGGGCCGATCGCCTCGCGCCCGCTCCAGCTGTAGGGCTCGCCGTGGGCCGAGAAGCTGGACGGGATCGAGGTCGGGTTGGTGACGCGATCGGCCGACGAGTCGAAGCTGCCCGGCGGCCAGCTCGCCACCTGGACCTTCGTGGCCGCCTCGACCGCCGCCGCGTCCGGCAGCGCTGGGCCGGACGTTGTCGAGCCGGTATGCTGCGGGTCGGCGGTCGGCCGCGCATCGGCCTCCGGCACGCTGGCGTGCATGAAGTAGGCCGACGAATTCTTGGCCAGCGCCATCAGGAGCCCGGCATTGAGGTCGGTGTTCGGCGCCCCCTCCACGACCTTGCCGGTGCCGGGATCGACCGCGGCGTGGCAGAGCGCGCAGGTGATGCCCATGCGCAGATGGCCCCGGTCGGAGAAGGTCTTGATCCCGATGATGAAGGCGCCACCCTTCGGCACGTCGAGGCCGGTCGGGACCAGCTCGCCCTTCCTGTAGACCCGGTCGCCGATCCGCACGTCGCGGGCCATGGCGACCTGGAGGTTGGTGGTGCCCTGGCCGCCGAGCTTGGCCACCGCCAGGGCGACCTCCGTGGGCGTCAGGCCGCCGTCCAGCATGCCCATCACGTCGGTGAGGAAGACCTCGTTGCCGAAGGTCTCCTGGTAGAAGGCCTGTCGGCCGCGCTCGACCATGGCGGGATCGATCGCCACCGCGCCGCTCTCCGGTGCGAGTTGCTTACGGCCGCTCTCCGTGGCGTTGAGGCTGTCGGCCTCCGCGCGCGAGAGCCGGCGGCCCAGCACGTCGAAGGCTGTCTGGATCGGGTAGCGGTCCGGGTTGAGCAGGTCCGCCCGGTCGGGCATCGGCGCGTAGCTGAAGCGCCCGACCGCCAGGGTGACACCGGCCGCGGCGGTCGCGAGACCGGCGGCGATCAGGATGCGGCGTGGCCAACCCATGGAACGTGGTCTACCTCCCGACCGACCACCCCGCGGATCTGCGGAGCGGGCGGCCGGGCTCTCAACCGCCGCGCGGCGCCAGGGTTCATCCCGGCGGCCGGGACCGGGTGTCGCGCGCGCCCGCTCGGGCCTGTTCGCGCGGCTCCCCGAGCCGGACCGGTTCAGATCTGCACCTGCCCGCCATCGACGAAGAGCTCCACGCCGTTGACGAAGCTCGCGGCATCGGAGGCCAGGAACAGCACCGCCTGGGCGATCTCCTCCGGCTGGCCGACCCGGCCGGCGGGGATCAGGCTCGCCAAGTAATCCTTCGTCCCCGTCGCCTGATCGCCGCCCCCGAACAGCGCGTCGAGGCCGGCGGTCTCGGTGACGCCCGGGCTGACGGCGTTGACGCGGATATGACGGTCCTTGAGATCGAGGATCCAGCTGCGGGCGAAGCTGCGCACGGCAGCCTTCGTCGCCGAGTAGACGCTCAGCGCCGGGGTGCCCGAGATGCTGGTGGTGGAGGCGTTGAGGACGATCGCGCCGCCGTCCTTCAGGAGCGGCAGCGCCTTCTGCACCGTGAACAGCACGCCCTTCACGTTGGTGTCGAAGGTGGCGTCGTAATGCGCCTCGGTGATGGCGCCGAGCGGGGTGAATTCGCCGCCGCCGGCATTGGCGAAGACCACGTCGATCTGCGCGTGCTTCTGTTGGACCGCGTCGTAGAGCCGGTCGATATCGGCGAGGCGCCCCATGTCGCCCTGGACGGCGGTGACCCGCCCGCCGATCTCCCGCACCGCCGCGTCCAGGGCCTCCTGCCTCCGGCCCGTGATGAAGACCGACGCGCCTTCATCGGCGAAGGCCTTCGCGGCGGCGAGCCCGATGCCGCTCGTACCGCCGGTCACCACCACCACCTTGTTCTGAAACCGGTCGGTCATCGTCGTTCTCCGAGAACCGGCGCCGCTGCGCCGTTGCTGGGAGAGATGCATCCAGAACGGTGATGCGAGTAGCCGCCAGATATGGCACTTAGCGTTCCATCAGAGGAACGATGGCGCGCGCGGATCTGAACGACTACGCCTACTTCGCCGAGGTCGTGGCCCATGGCGGCTTCGCCGCGGCCGGACGCGCCCTGCGCGAGCCGAAATCGAAGCTCAGCCGCCGGATTGCGGCGCTGGAGACGCGCCTCGGCGTGCGACTGATCGAGCGATCGAGCCGGCGGTTCCGCGTGACCGAGGTTGGCCAGAGCTTCTACGAGCGCTGCCGGGCCATGATGCTGGAGGCCGAGCGCGCCGAAGCGCTCGTCGCCGAGGCGCAGTCCGAACCGCACGGGCGGATCCGCCTGAGCTGCCCGACGGGGCTGACCGAGGTCGTGTCGGCGAGCCTGCGCGTCTTTCTCATCCGGTACCCGAAGGTCCGGCTGCAGCTCATCGCCACCGACCGGGCGGTCGACCTGATCGAGGAGCGGATCGACGTAGCGCTGCGGGTGCGGCGGGACCTGACCAGCGACGCCTCGCTGACCATGCGCTCGCTCGGGCTCTCGCGATGGATCCTGGTGGCGAGCCCGCAGCTCGCCAGCCGGCTGGGTGCCGACATCGCCGGCCTCGCGGCCTTCCCCACGCTCGGCACGAGCGACGACCCGGGTGAGATCACGTGGCGGCTCGAGCGGGAGGACGGGACGCGATACGCGGTCCGCCACGAGCCGCGCATGACCTGCGGCGACTTCGCGGCTGTCTGCGAAGCGGCCGCGGCAGGGATCGGGATCGGTTTCCTGCCCGACCATGCCTGCGCCGAGCCCATCGCCTCAGGCAGGCTGGTGCATGTCCTCCCGGACTGGCGCAGCGCGCCCGGCATCGTCCATCTCGTGTTCACCACCCGGCGCGGGCTGCCGCCGGCCGTGCGCGCGCTGATCGACCACTTGGCGGCGGTCTTTCCGAAGCTCTGAGCGCGCGGCTCGCCGCGGCCGCTCTCAATACCCGCGCGCGGCGTCGACGCCCTGTGGTGGCTGTCCGGTCCGGCGGTAGTCCCGCAGGTTCGCCGCCACCGTGGCGGCGGCCGACTCCATGTCGGTCGGGCCCGAGACGTGCGGCAGCACCGTGATGCCGGGATGGGACCACAGCGGCGAGTCCGCCGGCAGCGGCTCCTGATCGAACACGTCGAGGACGGCGTGGGAGAGGTGCCCGGAATCGAGGGCCGCACAGAGATCCCCAGCCACCACGATCGGCCCACGGGCGAAGTTGATCAGCGCCGCGCCGGGCTTCAGCGCCGACAGGCACCCGGCGTCGACGAGGCCCCGCGTCTCCGGCGTCAGCGGGATCAGGCAGACGAGGATGTCGCAGCGGCCGAGCATCTCCGGAAGGCCGGTTGAACCGTGGAACGACTCGATGCCGGGCACGGCCTTCGGCGAGCGGCTCCAGCCGACCACGGTGAACCCGGCGCCGAGGAGCCGGTCCGCCGCCGCTGTCCCCAGCGCGCCCAGGCCGAGCAGGCCGACCGTCGTGTCCGCGGGCTTGCGGTAGGGGTGCGGCTTCCAGATCCGCGCACTTTGTTGGCGCGCATAGGCCGGCATGTCGCGCTGCAGGTAGTAGGTCCAGGCGAGCACCGCCTCGGCCATGGTCCGCGCCATCTCCCGGTCCACGAGCCGGACGATCGGCAGCGGCCGGTCGAAGGCGCCGACGAGCTTCTCGACGCCGGCCCACAGGCTCTGGACCCAGACGAGACCCGGCAGCGCCGCGACCTCGGCCGGATCGGGATTGGCCACGACGGCGACCCGGGCCGCCGCACGGTCCGCTTCGCCCATCGCGCGGAACGGGATGAGGCGTTCCTCGGGCATCGCGGCCGACAGGATGCCCAGGTATTCCGCTTCCTGACCCGGGCTCTTGCACCCCACGAGGGCGATTGGCTCTGCCATCCGATACTCCGCGCCGACCCGAACCCGTCATCCACCGGAGACGACGCAGGGGCTGTGCCTGAGCGCGCGCGGATCGTCGAGGGCATGTTGGAGGGGGTTGAAGGCTGCCGTGCGCGCCTGCCGGATCCCGATAGTCGCGCGCCTTCGGATTGGTGAAGACGGATCACCACCGCTTCCCCGTCATTCCGGACCGCGCAGCGGAGCCCGGAATCCAGATCCGCCACCGCACCCGGAACCTGCACTGACAGCGGTTCTGGATTCCGGGCTCGCCTTTGGCGATCCGGAATGACGGGGTTGGATCTCAGGTCGGAGATCATGGAGACGGAGACGACTTTTCTAAGGTGTTCAACCCCGTGCGCGGAGTGGGAGGGAAGGCGCGGGCGGATGCCGGACTGCTCGTTCAACATCCTCTCGAACTTCGGCCCGCCGCCCGAAGGCCGGATCAGCGGGGCTCGATCAGCGCCGGGTAGACGAGACGGACGTTGCGGCGCTCGGCTGGAGCCTGGACTTCGGCCCGGCCGCGGATGCTGCCCGTCGTGCTCGGTGTCACCGGCTCAGCGGGGCGCAGACGCCAGCGGTCGGCGGCCGGCATCTGGATGCGGGGTTTGGGCCGCTCGAGGTGGCGGTCGGCGCCCTCCGTCGGGACTGTGGCGAGGCCGGCTACGATCATCGCGGCGAGCATCGCGAAACGGCACAGGGGCCGGAGGAGGAAGGGGGCAGGACGAGGAGGCATGGGCAAGGCACCGCGTGGACGCCTCTGTTCTGCGCGCCGCCAATGAAGACGGGATCGAACCGAATCGATTCCCAAGTCGTTGCCAACACCTGCCTCCGGTCGCGGTAAATGCGGGCTGTTCAGGCAGGGTAAACAACAGACCGGGAGGGCGTGCGGGCATGGCGAGCAAGGTCGAGGGAGGCTCCGGGACCCCGGAGCGGGCGGAAATCGGCCGTGTGATCGACACCGACATCTCCGCCCGCCTCGACCGCCTCCCCTGGGGCCGCTTCCACGTCCTCGTCATCGTCGCGCTCGGCATCACCTGGGTGCTGGACGGGCTCGAAGTGACGCTCGCCGGTTCCCTCGTGGGCGCCCTGCGCCAGCCGCCGATGTCCTTCTCGGAGTTCGACGTCGGGCTCGCCGCCTCCTGCTATCTGGTGGGCGCCGTCACCGGCGCGATCGGCTTCGGCTGGCTCACCGACCGGATCGGCCGCAAGAAGCTGTTCTTCATCACGCTGGCCCTCTACCTGGTCGCCACGGCAGCCACCGGTCTGTCCTGGAACATCTGGAGCTTCTGTCTCTTCCGCTTCTTCACGGGCGCGGGGATCGGCGGCGAGTACACGGCCATCAACTCGACCATCCAGGAGCTGGTCCCGGCGCGGGTCCGCGGCTGGACCAACCTCGTCATCAACGGGTCGTTCTGGATCGGCGCGGCGCTCGGCTCGTTCATGTCGATCGTTCTGCTGAAGCCCGAAGTGATCGACCCGGCCTGGGGCTGGCGCGTCGCCTTCTTCACGGGCGGCGCGATCGGCCTCGTGATCCTGCTGCTGCGCACCTGGATTCCCGAGAGCCCGCGCTGGCTCGCCACCCACGGCTACGCCGCGGAGGCCGATCGGGTCGTCACCGGCATCGAGAAGCGCTTCACCGACGAGGGCGTCACCCTGCCTCCGGTGGACGAGAGTAAGCGCATGAAGGTCCGCACCCGCGACCACACCCCGCTGTCGGAGGTGTTCAAGGCGCTGTTCGTCACGAGCCGCAAGGAGACGATGGTCGGCCTTGCGCTGATGATCGCGCAGGCCTTCTTCTACAACGCGCTGTTCTTCACCTACGCGCTGGTGCTGGAACGCTTCTACGACGTGCCCGGCAACCATGTCGGCTGGTACCTGCTGCCCTTCGCGCTGGGATCCTTCCTCGGCCCGCTTCTCCTCGGGCGGCTGTTCGACACGATCGGCCGGCGCACCATGATCGCCTTCACGTACGGCATCTCGGCGCTGCTGCTCGCCGGCGTCGGCCTGCTGTTCCGACTCGACGTGCTCGGGGCGGTCGGCCAGACGGGAGCCTGGATGGTGGTGTTCTTCTTCGCCTCGGCGGCGGCGAGTTCGGCCTATCTCACGGTCTCCGAGACCTTCCCGCTCGAGATCCGGGCGCTGGCGATCGCGGCCTTCTACGCGGTGGGTACGGGCATCGGCGGCGTGTCGGGCCCGCTCCTGTTCGGGACCCTGGTGGAGACCGGATCGCGCGACTGGGTGCTGTTCGGCTACGGGCTCGGCGCCGTGCTCATGCTGGTCGCCGCGGTCGTCGGCGGGATCTGGGGGACGGCCGCCGAAGGCAAGTCGCTGGAGGAGGTGTCGAAGCCGCTGGCCGCGGCGTGAGTGTCTGGTCCTTCAAGGGTGTTGCGCCGAGCCGTGCCTTCTCACGGCGCGGCTGCGCCCGAGGCCTTGCAGTCCACCTCAGACGAGCCGAATCGTCGCGCCGTACCGTGCGACGATGCTGTCGGCCGTCACGAGCTCGAGCCCCTCCACCATGGCCTGGGCGATGAGGAGACGGTCGAACGGGTCCCGGTGGATCGCAGGAAGGGTCGCGACGGTGGCCGCGTGAACTCCTGTCACAGCCAGCTCGACATATCCGTGGCTCAATAAACCATCGCGCAGGAGACGGACATCGACCCGGAAGTCAGCTCGCCCCAATCCGCTCTTGATCGCGATTTCCCAGAGACTGGCTGCACTGAACACCAGCGTGTTCATGGGTTCCTGGATCAGGGCGCGGGCGGCACCGGGGAGGCGATCCGATCCCGCGGCAGCCCAGAGCAGGATATGGGTGTCGAGCAGATGGCTCACCGGCCCTCGAACAGCGCTTCGATCCCGGAACGGCCCATCTCGTCGAAGTCGTCCGGAACGCGCACGCGGTCTGCCAGGAAGCCGATCCGCTGCTTTCCGGGGGCGTGCGGCCCCTCGAACGGGACGACCCGGACCAAAGGCTTGCCATCCCGGGCGATGATGAACGCGTCGCCCGAGGCGGCCTGATCGACGAGCCGGGACAGGTCGGTCTCCGCCTCGTCCAGAGTGATCGTGCGCATCGAACCCGTCCGTGGGCGCTGCGCGTCTGGCAGTTCGAGCTGCGGCGCGCGGCCGGATGATAGTCGCTCAGCTCTCCTTCCGCCACACCTGCCCGTGGTAGACGAACTTCGCGCCCTGGTTCGCCAGGGCCGCGAGGCCCCGGAAGGCGGGATCGTGGACGGTGATGACGCTCGTCGGGATCTTGCGCATCATGTCGGCGAAGGGGGCCTTGCGCTCGAAGGCGTCGCGAAACCCGCTCTCCTGCAGGACCTTGAGGATCCGGGGCGCGATGCCGCCGCCGATGTAGACGCCGCTCGTGGCCAGAAAGGTCAGGGCGAGGTCGCCGCAGACGCGGCCGAGCAGGCGGCCGAACAGCTCCAGCGTCTCGGCGGCATGGGGATCGGAGGCGTTGAGCCCGGCCTCCGTCACCGCCGCCGGATCGATCTTCTCGTGCGGCCTCCCGGTGCGGACATGCGCCACCGCCGCGTGCAGCCGCGACAGCCCCGGCCCGGACAGCACCGCCTCCACGGTGATCCGATCCTCGACCCGCTCCAGCGCGTGCCAGACCTTCTCCTCGAACGCGTCGGCCGGCCCGAAATCGGTGTGCCCGGCCTCCGTGGACACGATCGCGAGATGCGCGGAATAGGGCACCAGCGCCGCCGCGCCGAAGCCCGTCCCCGGCCCGAGCACAACCCGGGCGCCGCCCGGCACCGGCGGACACGGCCCCACCGGCGAGAGGTCGTGCGGCTCGATGTCGGCGGCTCCGGCCGCGACCGGCACGTAATCGTTCACCACCACCGCCGAGGCGAGCCCGAAATCCTCGGCGATGCGCTGACCGGCGATCTTCCAGTGGGCGTTCGTCAGCTGGATCTCAGGCCCGTCGACCCGCCCGGCAATGGCCAGGATCGCCGAACGCGGTGCCGGGGACCGGTCCTCGCTCTTGGCAAGGGAGGCCTTGATGGCGCTCGACGGGTCGGCATGGTCGGCCGTGGCCTCGTGCGAGAGAAGCCGCGGCTGGTCGCCGCTCTTCTCGATCAGGCCGAAGCGCGCATTGGTGCCGCCGATGTCGCCGACCAGGACCGGGAATTCGAACATCGAAAGGTGTCCCTGCTAGCTGGTCCGGTGCAGGCAGGACGCGTGCCCATCCCTGCGGTTGCGATGATAGGGCATCCTCAGGCTGGCGGCAGCGCCTCGGGATCGATGGCGCCGCCCTCGGCCCAGGCGCGCAGCAGCGCGCGGACGGCGGCCGGGTCGGGCAGGCGCCGGCTCGCGGCGGTCTCGCCGTCGCCCACGCGGACGGCGACGCCGCCATCCTCCGTCACCGACGCGAAGGCGATCTCGTCGGTCCGGTCGTCCCCGAGGAAGACGGGGATCCGTCCGGCATAGGGGGCCTGCTCCATGAAGGCCCGGATGGCGTGGGCCTTGGTGGCCTGCGCCGGAACGATCTCGCCGACCGCCTTGCCGAGCTGCAGGCGGTACGCTCCTCCGAGGGTCTCGGCCGCCGCCTTCACCAGCGCCTCGGCCCGACCGGCATCGTCCGGGCTCGCGAGCCGCCAGTGGACCGCCACCGAGGCGCCCTTGTCCTCGATCAGCACGTTCGCCAGCGCGGCGCTCTCCGCGTGGAGGCGCTCCACCTGTCGCCGCAGATCCGGGTGATCCTCTGCCCGTCCGCCGCTGATCGCGCCGGCGATCCGACGCTCGACGCCGTGGAGGCCCGCCGCATCGAGGCGGGCCGGCGCCAGGAAACCGTCGATCACCGAGACGGGCCGGCCCGTCACGATCGCCAGCGCGCCGTCGAGGCGGCCGCGGAGCCGCTCCAAGGTTTCCACGAGCCCGGGCTCAACCTGCACGGCGTCCGGCCGCGGCGCGATCTCGGCGAGGGTGCCGTCGAAGTCGAGGAAGAGGGCGATGTCCATCGCGGGCAGTTCCGTGGCTTGAGCGTCGGCGCGGGGCTAGCACGGGGCGGCGCGCCGACAAACCGGGCGCGCACCGCCCTATATCGCCGCGCGAGCGATTTGCGCGAGGTTCGATATGACGTGGACGGCGACACGGCCCGATCCGGATCCGGCCGGGCCCGGCGAGGAGAGCGTCTGGGCCTATCCGCGCCCGCCGCGCCTGGAGCCGGTGACGGTGCGGCTGCGCGTGATGCTCGGCGGCGTCATCGCCGAGACGGAAGCCGGCTTCCGCGTCCTCGAGACCTCCCATCCGCCGACCTACTATCTCCCGCCGGACGCCGTCGCGGCCGGCGCCCTGGCGAGCCCGCGGCGCGGCGGCGTCTGCGAGTGGAAGGGGCAGGCCGTGCTGTTCGACGTGCAGGGCGGGGACCGCCGCGCACCCGGAGCCGCCTGGACCTACCCCGATCCGACACCGGCATTCCGCGACCTAGCGGGCTACATCGCCTTCTATGCCGGCCCGATGGATGCCTGCTTCGTCGGCGAGGCCCGGGTCACGCCCCAGCCCGGAAGCTTCTACGGCGGCTGGATCACGCCGGGCATCGTCGGTCCGTTCAAGGGCGGTCCGGGCACGATGGGCTGGTAATGCCCGATGGGTGATTTTTGCCCCGCCACACCCTAACCATCGGGCGACGGCCGACCGAGCGTGGGCGCGAGCGAGACAGGATGAGCGCATTGACCGACATCGATCCGACAGGCGCGGGTTTCAGCGCGGAGCGGCTCGCCCGGATCGAGCCCTGGATGGACCGGCTCGTGGCGGAGGGACGCCTCGCCGGCCTCTCGGTGTCGGTGGCGCGGCGGGGTCGGGTGGCGTTCGCGCGCGCCTGCGGTCAGGCGGACCTTGCCCGCGAGACGCCGTTCACCCTCGACACGGTGACGCGGATCTACTCGATGACCAAGCCGCTCACCTCGGTGGCGGTGATGCAGCTCTACGAACAGGGTCTGTTCCAACTCGACGACCCGGTCTCGCGGGTGCTGCCCGAATTCGCCGAGATGCGCGTCGCCGTCGGCGGCAACCGAGCGAAGCTCGAGACCGAGCCGGCACGCCGGCCGATCACCGTCCGCGACCTCCTCACCCACACGGCCGGCCTGACCTACGGCTTCATGGAGGCGACGCTGGTCGACGCGCAGTACCGGGCGCAGGGCATCGACTTCCTGGCGCGCGAGGGCACGCTCGCCGAGATGACCGGCCGCGTGGCCAGGATGCCGCTGCTCGCGCAGCCCGGCAGCGCCTGGAATTACAGCGTCGCCACCGACGTCCTGGGCCAGTACGTGGCGGTGCTGAGCGGCCGGCCCTTCGCCGACTACCTTCGCGAGAACGTCATCGCCCCGCTCGGCATGGCCGACACGGACTTCCACGTCCGCCCCGAGCTGATGACGCGCTTCTGTGCGACCTACATCTACGATCGCGAGCGCCGGCTGAGCCTCTTCGACGATTCAGTGGAGACGGCCTTCGCCCAGCCCCCCGCCATCGCCTCCGGTGGCGGCGGCCTCGTCTCCACGGCGGCCGACTACCAGCGCTTCTGCCGGATGATCCTCAACCGCGGGACGCTCGACGGGACACGGCTCCTCGGCCGGAAGACGGTCGATCTGATGCTGGCCAACCACTTGTCCGGCGACCTCGCCGCGATGGGCACGCCGCGCTTCGCCGAGACGTCCTACACGGGGATCGGCTTCGGCCTCGGCTTCTCGGTGATGCTCGACCCGGCGCGGGCCCAGATCCTGGGCACACCGGGCGAGGTCGCCTGGGGCGGCCTGGCCTCGACGGCGTTCTGGATCGACCCCGCCGAGGACCTGTCGGTGGTGCTGATGACACAGCTCGTGCCGTCCTCGGCGCTGCCGATCCGGCGCGAGCTGCGCGTCCTGACCTACGCGGCGCTGACGGACTGAGCCCCGCTCACTCCTGGGCCGGCGGCGCGGCGGCCGGCTTCGGGGCCGGCTTGGCGCCGGCCTTCGCGGTCGGCCTCGCGCCGGCTGTGGCGGCGGCCGGCCCGGCGAATTCCGGATCGCTGTGCGGACCGCTCGGGCCATTGGTCGGACCGGCGAGCTGTCCCGGAGCGAGATCGGTCACCTTGTTCCAAGTCTGCGACTTGCACAGGAACGCGATCAGGCAGCCGCGGACGGTGAGTTCGCCGGGCTTGTCCGTCCAGATGGTGACGTCGTACGACTTGCCGTCCTCGGAGTTGTAGATCTTGCCCTCGTAATGGGCGTCGGCGTTCGGCTTCAGCCCCATGATGAGCTGGTGGCCGAGCGACGGACGGGTCTGCTTCTTCGGATCGGGATTCTTGAAATCGATCCGCGGCTCGCCCTTCTCGTTGAGCGGGACCTTCAGCCAGACCACGTATCCGCACAGGCGGTCACCGGCGGTCCCGCACTTCTCGAGGCGAACGCGCGCGCGGCCATCCTCCGTGAGGTAGGTGCCGCTGGGGTCGGTCGGGGTCGCGGCGTGCGCCGGACCCGCCAGAGCCGCGGCCGCCAGGACCGCGAGGGGCGCGACCCGGCGGCCGATCGAAGAAAACCTCATTCCCGAACTCCTTGCCTCGCGCGCCGTGATGGAGACTCGACCGCCTTCGCGAAAACCGTTCGCGTGCGGTCGGAGTCATTTGCCCGCGTCCTCGCGCCCGCGCCGGGCGGGCATGCGCTTCATGCCCGCCCTCTCCCGCGCGAAGTTGTCCGCATCATGACAACGCAGCTTAGGGCTGAAGCGGCGCGGCGGGTCCGGCCGGGCGTCCGGGACCCGTCAGGTCCGCGTCGGCGGGGCGCCCCGACCGGGCCCGAGGGGGCGCTGCATCAGCTTCACGTCGAGCCAGCGTCCGTGCTTGTAGCCGACTGCCGCCAGGGTGCCGACCGGCGTGAAGCCGAGGCTCGCGTGCAGCGCGACGGAGGCGGGAGAGCCGCTCTCGGCGATCACGGCGACCATCGTCCGGCAATCGATGCGCTCGCAGGCGGTGATCAGCGCCGCCAGCAGGCCGCGGCCGACCCCACCGCCCCGGAAGGTGCGCGCGACATAGATCGAATCCTCGACGGTGGATCGATAGGCGGCGCGCTGATGGTAGGGGCCGGCATAGGCGTAGCCGGCGACTGTGCCGTCCCGCTCGGCGACGAGATAGGGAAAACCGCCGTCGCGCAGGAGGGCGAAGCGTCGGGCCATCTCGTCCACGCCCGGGGGCTCTGTCTCGAAGCTGACCGTGGTGGTGGCGACGGCCTCGCCGTAAATCGCCGTGATGGCCGGGAGGTCGGCCGCATTCGCTGGGCGTATCGCGTCTGTCACGGCGCCAGGATATGCGAGACCGCTCTGGTCCGGCAATGCGCGGGGCGCATTGCGGCGCATTGCGGCGGGCGAGGACGGGCGCCGCGAGGAAGGGCCGGTTTGCCGGCGAGCCTGACGCGGCGAAGCCGGATCCTGGCTGGGGATCCGGCTTCGGTATCATGAAGGTCGGCGCCGGGCTCGACGCTGCGACCGGCCTTCAGCCGAGAGGGAATGCGGGTCCGATCAGCCCTGCTTCGCCTTCTTGTTGGCGTTGTGGTGGCCGACGGCGCAGCCCGCGGCGGCGCCCATCTTGCCGTGGCCGGCCATGTGCCCGGCGACGCCGCCGACGACCGCGCCCTTGAGGCATCCCTTCGCTTCGGCCGGCGCGCCGGCCAGCAGGGCGCCGATGGTCAGCGCGGAGACGAGTGCAATCCGATGGGTCATCGCGGGTTTCTCCTGTTGTCCCTGTCGAAACGGCTCCGCGCCCGGACCCGTTCCGCAATCGCCGGTCACGACGGGTTGTCCGGTCAGCGCGCGAGCCCCGTCACCAGCCGGACCAGATCGGATTGGCGGGTCGCTCCGGTCTTGGCGAAGATCGCTTTGAGCTGTGAGCGGGCGGTCGCGGCGGTGATCGCGTAGCGGGAGGCCGCCTCGGCGAGCGACATGCCTCCGGACAGGGCCTGGGCCAGCCGCGCCTCCGCGGGCGTGAGCCGGTAGGCGACCTGAAGAAGCGCCGCGGCCGGTACGGTGGCGGCCCCCGGAACCCGCGCCAGGAGCAGCGTGCATCCGCCCGCGAACAATCCGCGGCTCGGCCCGACCAGCGGGACGACATGGAGCACCATCGGCGGCGCGTCCCGGCGTTCCACCGCCACGGCGGAGAACGGCGGCCGGCCGTACGGGCGTGCCAGAGCCTCCAGGTGACGCGCCGCTTCTGGATCCTCCGCAACCAGTCGCCCGCCGGCGAGCTTCAGATCCGTGCCGAGCAACGCACCGAACGCCTCGTTCCAGCGGAGCGCGCGGCCCTCGGAGTCGAGCACGAGTGCGGCCCGCTCGATGACCTCGAAGGCCTGCGTCAGCCCGGCCAGACGGGCCTTCTCGACGATCGCGGTGAGCAGGCCGGCACGCCGCAGAAGCGGCGACAGGGTCGCCAACCGTTCCTGCTCGTGCGGCTCGTAGGGGCCCTGCGCCACCGTCCGCTGGAGCGACAGGCACCACAGCCGACCCTTCACCTCGAAGCCGATCCCCGCGAACCAGCGCAGGCCGCGGGATGCGAGCAGATCCTGATAGAAGGGCAGCCGCGCGATCTCCTCCGGCGTGGTGAAGTCCTGATCGACCGCGATGCCGCGCGTGCGCATGAACGGCAGGCCGCGCAGGCGATAATCCTCGCGGTACCAGCCCTCGCCGAAGTAGCGTTGCGCGGCATCGTCCAGGGACGGCGTGTGGATCGCGTCGAGCCCCATCCGATCCGAGCGGAGGAGCAGGGCTCCCTCGCTGCCGGAGGCACGCGAGGCCCGCTCGATCAGGTCCGGCCAGCGCGCGGCGTCGAACACCGCCTCTTCGAGATCCTGCTGGAACCCGGCCTCAAGATCGTCGCGCAAGCGCGCGACAGGATCGCGGATCAGGCTGGGCATCGGACCTGCTTCCGAGCCGCCGGATCCTGCCGATCAGCATGAGGCCGCCCAGATCCCATCCCAAATACGCGCCACCGATCGGCACGAATGTAGATCGTATATTCGTGCTCGCGCAATCGTCCGCTGATCTCCGAAGATCTGGTCAGCCAGAGGCCCTCGCCACCGTGTGCCCGCTCCGGAGGCCGGACCGACTGATCGAGCCGGCCCGCATCGCTCGCCCCAGCATCGCCGCGGGGCACGCGTGACACCAGGATCGCCTCAGGGCGCCGCGTGCAGACCGCCCATGACGGGGGCCGCCGGTACCTCCTCGGCGATCGGTTCCTGGATCAGGGTCCAGTAGCCGAGGGCGGCCACCAGGGCGATCGCGGCGCCGGTGATGAAGGCCATGGAGAAATGGCCGGTCCCGCCGACGATGAAGCCGGTGACGGTCGGAGCCAGGGCGCCGCCGATATAGCCGCCGAAATTCTGCATCGCCCCGAGCGAGGCGGTGCAGCTCGCGGGCGCCGCCACGGAGGCCATCGCCCAGGCGGACGACGAGCTCATGTAGACGAGGAAGAGCGAGGCCGAGATGCAGGCGATGGCGAGCGTGTCGCTCGGCGTCAGGGCGGCCACCACGGTGAAGGCCGCGGTCGCCACCAGGGATGCGACCATCGGGATCTTGCGGCTGCGGATCGGGTCGACGCCGCGCCGGACCAGCACGTCCACCACACGGCCGCCGAGGATCCCGCCCAAGACCCCGAAGGCGAACGGGATCGAGCCGACCAGGCCGGTCTTCTGCAGGGTGAAGTGCCGCTCGATCTCAAGGTAGCTCGGCAGCCACGCGGTGTAGAGCCACGTCATGTAGATGCAGCCGAAATAGCCGACGATCATGCCCCAGCTGGTGCGGAACCCGAACAGCCGGCGCCAGGCGCTCCAGGTGACCGCGCTGCTCGCGTTCGGCGCATCGCCCTCCTCCAGGAAGGCGCGCTCCCCGGGCGTCAGGTCGGACTCCCGCGGGTTGCGGAACACGAGGTAGACGATGGCGGCGAGCCCGAGCCCCGCGATACCCATGATCACGAACATCGCCCGCCAGCCGAAGCTCACCATCAGGAAGGTGAGCAGCGGCAGGGCCAGGAAGGTGCCGAGCGACGAGGCGCAGTTCCAGATCCCCGTGGCGGTGCCGCGCTGGCGGATGTTGAACCAGTCGCGGGAGACCCGGGCGCAGGTCGGGAAATGCGGCGCCTCGCCGACACCGAGCACGATCCGCGCGCTCACGAACTGCCAGAACGACGTCACGGCGCCGCCGAGCATCTGGCCCAGGGACCAGCAGGTGAGGCCGAGGGTGAGCGTCAGGCGCGGGCCGAGCCGGTCGGCCAGGGCGCCCGCGGGGAGCTGCGCGAAGGCGTAGGCCCACAGGAACGCCGAGAGCAGCAGCCCCATGTCGGGGATGGAGAGGCCGAGATCCTCGCGGATCAGCGGGTTGGCCACCGCCAGGGTGGCGCGGTCGACGTAGTTGACGACGCCCGCCGTCACGAGGAGCGCGAGCGAGATCATCTGGATACGCCGGAGGCGCGGCGTCGCGGCCGTGACCATCGTATCCTCGGCCATCGTGTCCTCCCCAAGCTGACGGGCCCCTTCGGGGTCTCCAGGGTCCCACCGGTCGCGCGCGACTCGTGAGGGCCCGGTCCCATTCTGCACCGAACCGGATCGGGGGGAAGAGTCCGTCGCCCCTCGCCTCGCGGCGCGGGGCGTCGTAGACCGCCCGTCACCCTCACCGTTCGAGACAGCACCGTTGCGCCTGACCCAGATCACCCACCACGACCTCGACGGCTACGGGGCCTCCACGGTGGCGGCCGCCTGCGCGCCGGTCGACCGCGTCGTGCACGTGCCCCGCTACAGCGATGTCGGCCCGGTCTTCGAGGACGAGATCAAGCGCCTCGGCCGCGCCGCCGAGAGCGAGATCCTCCTGATGACCGACCTCGGGCTGGAGGAGCAGACGATCGCGGGACTGAAGAAGTTCGCCGCCCTGAACCGCCGCCGCGAGGAGGGCCGGAAGCACCGCCTCGTCGTTCTCGACCATCATGCCTCGTCGCTGGACCAGCTGCGGCGCCTTGGCCTGGAGCCGGCCGCCGATCCGGCGCGCCCGGGCCTCCACCGGATCGACCTGAACGACCCCGAGATCGCGATCCTCATCGAGGAGGACATCTGCGCGACGCGGATGACCTACGAACACCGGGCGCTCTTCGCCGCGCAGGAGCCCGCGACGGATCTCGCGAGCTTCCTCACGGCGGTGGACGCCCTCGACCTCTGGCGGAAGGAGAGCCCGGCCTTCCGCGGCGGCCTCGCGCTGGACGAGCTGTTCTGGGACGTGGTCTCCAGCTACGTGCCGGTCGGTCATCCCTGGCACGACCGCTTCGTGTCCGACATTCTGCTCGCGGCCGCCGCTGCCCTGCGGGATGGCGCGGACCCGGCCGATCTGGAGCGGCGCGCCACGGCGATCCGCACGGGCGTGGTCGACGCCCTGCTTCGAGACGCTCCCGACGACGATCCGGCGCTCACCACGCGCATGCGGCTCGCCCGGGCGCTCGCCCGATCGGACGCCCTCTTCCGCCCGCTCAAGGACGGCACGCTCCTGTCCTTCGCCCTCGACGCGGGGACCTTCCAGCGGGTCTCCGACCTGATCATGGATGCGGGGCGGGCCAAGCGCGTGGTCAACGTACAGCGGATGGGCACGCTGTCGTTCCGCTCGAATGACAGCACGGCGCTCGACGGCGCCCGGCTGTTCCGCGGCGGCGGCCACAGGGACGCGGCGGGCGGCCGACTTCAGAGCGGCTCGGCCTTCTCGATGGCGGACGCGATCGCCCAGGTGGAACCGGTGCTCAATCCCGAGAAGCCCGCCGGGTCGGACAGCCCGTTCGCGGCGCTGAAGAACTGGAAGGGGTAAGCGGTCGCCGCCCCGGTCGCGCCGTCGTCGCGAGGCCTGATTCGCCTCGCTCTCTTCGCGCAGACGGGGATACCTTGTGCCCTGGACCGGAGAACCGGTTCAGAGCCTGAAATCCTCGCCGAGATACAGGCGCCGCGCCTCGGGGTTCGCCACGATCTCCTCGGGCGTGCCCTCGGTGAGGATTCGGCCGGAATGGGCGATGTAGGCCCGGTCGATGAGGCCGAGCGTCTCGCGGACATTGTGGTCGGTGATCAGCACGCCGATGCCGCGCTGCTTGAGGTGCTTCACCAAGTCCTGGATGTCGCCCACCGCGATCGGATCGATGCCCGCGAAGGGTTCGTCCAGCAGCATGAAGGTCGGCGAGGAAGCGAGCGCCCGGGCGATCTCGCAGCGGCGCCGCTCGCCGCCCGAGAGCGCGATCGAGGGCGACTTGCGCAGGCGGGCGATATCGAACTCCTCCAGCAGGGCGTCGAGCTTGCGCGCCCGCTCCTTGCGGTCGGGCTCCGCCACCTCCAGCACGGCGCGGATGTTGTCCTCCACGGTCAGCCCGCGGAAGATCGAGGCCTCCTGCGGAAGGTATCCGATCCCGAGCCGGGCCCGCTGGTACATGGGCAGATGCGTGATCGGCAGGCCGTCCAGGGTGATATCGCCGCGGTCGGCCGCCACCAGCCCGGTGATCATGTAGAAGATCGTGGTCTTGCCGGCGCCGTTCGGTCCGAGCAGGCCGACCGCCTCGCCGGTGCGGACCGTGAGCCCCGCCTCGTGGACCACCGTGCGGGCGCCGTAGCTCTTGCGCAGGCCGCGCACGCTCAGGATGCCGGGGCCGCCTGCGTCGGCGGCGGACCAGCCATCCGCCCCGATGACGGGATCGTCCTGCTGTCGCGCGTGCCGGCCGAACAGGCGGCCGAGCCATGTCGCGCGGCCCGCGGATGGTTGCGGACCAGCCTGGAATGCCACGGCGCCGCTCAATTGACCTGTGTCCGCGGCTTCGCCGACGGACCCGCCGGCGGCTGCGTGCAGCCCTTGCCCTTGCCGTCCTTGGCCTCGGCCTTCTCGCCCGGCACGAACAGGGCCGAGACGCGCCCGCCCGGCACCGGGTCCATGTTGGCGCGGCCGGTGTTCATGTCGTAGACCAGCCGCTGCCCGCGGGTGACGTTCTGGCACTGGCTGAGCACGACGTTGCCGGTCAGAACGATCCGCTTCGCGTCCTGGTCGAATTCCGCATGGTCGCCCGTGGCGACCTGATCCTTCTGCACCACCGTCACCGGGCCGGCGCAATCGACCTTCTGGATGCCGTTCTCCGCCGGATTGCGCGGCGGGGCCGCCTCGGACGCCTCCGCGATCTCGCCCTTGGCGGCCTTGCCGGGCGTGTCCTTGCCGCGCTTGTAGGTGACCGTCATGGTCGAGCACCGGATCGTGCTGTCGCCCTGAACGGCCACCACGTTGCCGGCGAAGACCGCCCGGTTCTCCCTGTCGAACACGTCGAGCCGGTCGGCGTCGATCTTGATCGGGTCCTTGCCGCCGCCGCCGATATTGCCGAAGGGCGAGTCCTTGCGCGCCGCCGACTTTTCGGCGAGCGCCGGGCCGCCGAGCATCAGCCCCGCCGCCAGGACGGCGCAGAGGATTCGGGCAGCGCTCATCGGGTGCCGTCCGCCGGCTGCGCGTCCGAGGTCTGGATGCGCAAGGGCACCTTCTCGGGCGGCCTGTTCTCGGACGGCCTGTCGCCCGGTTTGGCCACCTCATCGTCGTTCACGATGACCACGTGGACGTTGCCGACGAAGGAGATCCGCTTGCCGCTCTCCACCACGTCGAGGGTGTCGGCGTTCACCGTAGCCCGCGGGCTCGACACGACGACGGGTTCCTGCGAGCTGATCGCGCCGGTCTTGAACGTCACGGCGGCGGAGCGCAGCCGCGCCTCCTCGCCCTTGTCGGTCCAGATCCGGATGTCGTCCTTGAGGTCGAGGGCCTCGCGGGCCGTGTCGAACAGGCCGGAGGCGGCCGAGAGCCGGGCCACGCCACCCTGGTCGTCGGTGGCGATGTGGCCGCGCATCTGCTGGAGCTCGATCTGGCTCGGCTTGCGCACGTCCTGCAGAGCGGCGTCGGCCGTCACCTCGTAGCCGCGCGTGCCCTGCCGGAAGCCGGCGAGCCGCGGATTCTCCATCCGCACCTTGGAGCCGGCGAGGGTCACGGGCCCGACGGAGACACCCGGAAGATTGGCCGCGAAGGGGTTGAACAGGTAGGCGAGCAGCGCCACCACCGAGCCGCCGGCGGCGACCGGGATCAGGCGACGCATCGCGCGCACGCGGCCGCTGTGGCGGTAGGCCTGGGCATGTGCCCGCGTCCGCGCCGCCGCGACCGCCTGTCCGTTGCCGGCTTGAGCCTCGACCGGATTCATGCAGCGTCCGTGAGGCGCGCCCGATGCGCGCGAAAGGGTTCGGCTGAGACGCGTGCGGCCCCCACCGCGCCCGCGCCATCGAGCGGGCATGCGCCCGACCGGTGGCGAAGTTATGGCTTGACCATTTCCGAATGATCAACCGAACCCGCAATCATCGGGAACGGATGTGTGTGGAGACACACGCGGCGGGCAGCATTCCCGCCGCGTATGTCCCCCTTCTTCTAGGCGCCGCGGGCCGCAGCCAGAGCCGCCGCCACCGTCCGGGCAAAGGCGGCCGGATCGCGGGGGCTGTCACCATCCTGGATCCGGGCGAGATCGAGCAGCGTGCCGGCCGCCTGCGGTAGCTCGGCTTCTGGAGCCGAAGCCAAGGCGCGAATCAGCGGGTGGCGCGGGTTGATCTCCAGGACCGGCTGACCGGCGCCGGGACGTCCGGCCCGGCGCATCAGCCGCTGCATCTGCAGATCGGGACCGCCGGTGCCGGCCGAGAGGACGACCGCCGAATCGACCAGCCGGTCCGTGGTGCGCACGTCCGAGACTTCAGCGCCGAGCGCCGTCTTCACGGCAGCCACGAAGGCGTCGATCCCCTCCGGGGCCGCCGGCTGCTCGCCGTCCGAGGCGAATTTCGAGAGGTCGAGCCCGCCCTTGGTGATCGAGCGGAGCGGCTTCTCCTCGAAGGTGCCGAGCTGGTCCGGCCAGAAGGCGTCGACGTGATCGGAGAGGAGCAGCACCTCCAGGCCCCGCGCCTTGAATCCCTCGAGCTGGGGCGACGACTTCAGCGCCTCGGCATCGTCGGCGACGAGGTAGTAGATCGCCTCCTGCCCGTCCTTCATCCGGGACACGTAGTCGGGCAGCGAGGTCCAGCCCTCCGCCGCCGAGGAGCGGAAGCGCAGGAGCGGCGCGATCTCGCCCCGGCGCTCGAAATCCTCGTAGATGCCCTCCTTGAGGACGGCGCCGAAATTCTCCCAGAACGGCTGATAGCCCTCCGCGTCCTTGGCCCGGGTGGCGAGTTCTGAGACGACGCGGCCGGTCACCGCCCGACGGATCCGCGCGAGCGCCGGCGTCGACTGCAGCATCTCGCGGGAGACGTTGAGGGGCAGGTCCTCGGTATCGACCACGCCCTGGACGAAGCGCAGCCACGGCGGCAGCAGCTCCGCCTCGTCGGTGATGAACATCCGCCGCACGTGCAGCCGGACCTTGCTCTGCCGGTCGTTGTCGAGGGCCTGGAAGGGCTTCGCGCCGGGAGTGAACAGCAGCGCGGAGAACTCGAGCTGTCCCTCGGCGCGCCAGTGCAGCGTCGCCCAGGGCTTGTCGAAGTTCATGCCGACGGAGCGGTAGAATTCCTCATATTGCTCCTCGGTGACTTCGGACTTGGGCTTGCGCCAGAGGGCGGTGGCCTGGTTGGCCGATTCGTCCTTGCCGTCGCGCACGACGGCGATCGGCACGGTGATGAAGTCCGCCCATTTCCGCACGAGGTGGTCGAGCCGGTAGGGCTCCAGGTACTCGTCGGCGTCTTCCTTGAGGTGCAGCACGATGTCGGTGCCGGGCTCGGACCGCGTCGCGGGCTCCAGCGTGTAGCTGCCCTGCCCCTCCGAGGCCCAGGTCCAGGCCTCTTCGCTGCCGGCACGGCGCGACGTGACGGTCACCCGGTCGGCGACCATGAAGGCCGAGTAGAAGCCGACGCCGAACTGGCCGATCAGGCTCGGCCGATCCTCGGCCTTGGCGGATTCGAGCGTCTGCGAGAAGGCCCGGGTGCCGGACCGCGCGATGGTGCCGAGGTTGGTGGCGAGATCCTCCTTGGTCATGCCGATGCCGGCATCCGAGACGGTCAGGGTCCGCGCCTCCTTGTCGGGGGCGATGCGGACCTTGGCGTCCGGCGGCAGGGCGCTCGCCGCCGAGGTGAGGGCCTCGAACCGCCGCCGGTCCATGGCGTCGGCGGCGTTGGCGACGAGTTCGCGCAGGAAAATCTCGCGGTCGGAGTAGAGCGCGTGCACGACGAGGTCGAGGAGGCGTCCGACCTCCGCCCCGAATTCGTGCCGCTCGATCGTCTCGCTCACGGGTGGTGTCTCCGCTGTGGGGAAAATGGCGGAGGCGATATGCTGGCGAACGACGCCGTTTGCAATGCGTAGGCCGGGCGGCTGCGGGCAGGCAGGTGCCGCTTCGCGGCGTGTTCCTGTGTGCCTCGAGAAGTCAGATCTCGATCTCGGTTCCCACCTCGACGATCTGCCGGGTCGGCAGGCCGAAATGAGCGCCGGTGCGCTCGGCGTTGCGCTTCATGAAGGCGAACAGGCCCTCGCGCCACGTCGCCATGCCGGGATTGCTCGGCGACGGGATCACCACCTCGTGGCCGACGAAGTAGGTCATGTCCTCCAGGTATTCCGGCGGCAGCAGGCCACTGGCCACGGCGCATTGCAGGCCTTCGGGAATCGAGGCGGTCTGCATGAAGCCGTAGCGCAGGACGACGCGCTCCATGCCGGGCGTGTACTTGGAGATCGCCTTGCGGATGCCCTGGGCCACCAGCGTGACCTGCGCCCGCTCGCTCGCGGGGATCACGGGCTCCTCCTCGTACAGCACGGTGATCAGCAGGATCCGCTCGTGGAGACAGCGGCTGCGCTCCAGCAGGCGGCCGAGCGCCATCGGGATTCCCTCGGTGGCGGCCGTCAGGAACGCCGCGGTGCCGGGCAGCGTGACCGGCGGGTGCGTGGCGAGGCGCGTCAGGAACGTGGCCTCCGACATGCGCATGGTCTGGCGGACGGATTCCAGGACGTGGTTGCCCTTCATCCAGGTCAGCATCAGGAAAGCCACGGCGGCGGCGAGCAGCAGCGGAAACCAGCCGCCCTCGAACAGCTTCACACTGTTGGCGGCGAAGAACACGCTGTCGATGGCGAGGAAGAAGCCGTTCACCGCGACGACCAGGATCGGATTATAGCCCCACCGGAGCGCGATCAGCGCGGCGAGCAGAGTGGTGATGCCCATCAGCGCCGAGACCGCGATGCCGTAGGCGCCCGCCAGCGCGTCCGACGAACCGAAGACCACGACGGCCGTCAGCGTCGCGGCAGCAAGCAGCCAGTTGACAGCGGGCACGTAGATCTGGCCGCGCTCGTCCCGGTCGGTGTGGACCACCCGCATCATCGGCATGAAGCCGAGCTGGATCGACTGCTGGGTCAGCGAATAGACGCCCGAAATCACCGCCTGCGAGGCGATCACCGTCGCCATCGTGGCCAGCGCCACCAGCGGGTAATGCGCCCAATCGGGGGCGAGCAGATAGAACGGGTTCTCGATGGCGCCCGGGTCGGCGATGACAAGAGCCCCCTGGCCGCAATAGTGGATGAGCAGCGCCGGCAGCACGAGGACGAACCACGCGATGCGGATTGCCGGGGCGCCGAAATGGCCGAGATCGGCGTACATCGCCTCGCCGCCCGTCACCGCCAGGAACGCCGCCCCCAGCATCAGGAAACTCACATGCCAGCCGGCATGGACCAGGAAGTCCACCGCCCGCCAGGGATTGGCGGCTCCCAGGATTTCCGGCGTGCGCAGGATGCTCGGGATAGCGAGCAGAACCAGCACCACGAACCAGACCAGCATGATGGGGCCGAAGACGCGGCCGATGGCGGCCACGCCCTTGTGCTGCACCAGGAACAGCCCGATCAGGATCACCAGCGTGATCGGCACCACGTAGGGGCCGAGCGCCGGTGCATCGACCTTCAGGCCCTCGATCGCCGACAGAACCGAGATCGCCGGCGTGATCGCCCCGTCGCCGTAGAGCAGCGCCGCGCCCACAAGGCCCACCACCAGCAGCAGCGCCTTCCACGTGCCCGGACGCGCCTGCCGCGCCCCGAGCAGCGCCAGCATGGCCACGATGCCGCCCTCGCCGCGGTTGTCGGCGCGCAGGATCAGCACGGCGTATTTCAGCGACACGATCAGGATCAGAGACCACAGGATCAGCGACACCGCGCCCGTGGCCGCCGCCGGCACCGAGGCGCCCCCGCTGGTCGCCGCCTTCACCGCCTCCTTGAACGCGTAGAGCGGGCTCGTGCCGATGTCGCCGTACACCACACCCAGCGCGCCGAGCATCAGCGCCGCACCGGGACCCTGCCTGACCGCGCCGGGCTTGCGGGGCACCCGCGCTGCCGGAAGGGCGACCGCCGGGGCAGCCGCGGAATGCAGGGCTTGGCTCACGGGCAGGTCTCGTCAATGGCGTCGCATTTGGCGAAACCATAGCAAGTCGGTTGTGCGGCGATAGACTCGCATCAACTCCGACGCGACCACGCCGAAGACTTGTCACCCGAACGTGATGACAGGGGAATGTCAGCTCCGAGGGCGGGAGCCGCGGCAACCGCTCAGGCGGCGTCGAGGCCCAGGTCGATGATCGCCGCCGAGTGGGTGATCCAGCCGCAGGAGATCAGGTCGACGCCCGAGGCCGCGACCGCCCCCACCGTCTCCCGGGTGATCCGGCCTGAAGCCTCCGAGAGGGCGCGGCCGTCGATCATCGCCACCGCGCGAGAGAGCTGCTCGGGACTCATGTTGTCGAGGAGCACGGCGTCCACGCCGACCGACAGGGCCTCCTCCAGTTGCTCCAGGCTGTCGACCTCGCACTCGATCTTCACGAGGTGGCCAGCGCGCGAGCGGGCACGCTGAATGGCCGGCACGATCCCGCCGGCGACCGCCACATGGTTGTCCTTGATGAGCACCGCGTCGTCGAGGCCGAAGCGGTGATTCGAGCCGCCGCCCGCGCGCACCGCGTGCTTCTCCAGGGCGCGCAGACCCGGGGTGGTCTTGCGGGTGCAGACGATCGACGCCTTGCCGTGCGGACGCGCCGCCGCGACGAGGCCGTGGGTGGCGGTGGCGACGCCCGACATCCGGCAGAGCAGGTTGAGGGCGACGCGCTCGGCGGTGAGGATCGCCCGGGCCGGCCCATCGAGGCGCAGCACCACGTCACCCGGCGCAACGTGGGCGCCGTCGCCGCGCTCGACTGTCACGGTCACGGCCGGATCCACCAGCGCGAACGCGATGGCCGCGGCGTCGGTGCCGGAGATGACGCCGTCCTGCCGGGAGGCGATCACGCCGCGCATCCGCTCGCCCGGGGGCACGATGGCGTCGGTTGTGATGTCGCCCGCCCGGCCGAGATCCTCCAGCAGGGCGGCACGGACTACCGGCTCCACGAGGAGCCGCGGCAAGGGGAGGATCTCTTCGGGGAGAACCGATCGGGTCATGGCGTCAGCGCCTCCTCGGCGGACGGGATGGCATGAGGCGCGGCAACCAGCTCGGCCAGCGTGGTCTCGGTGTGGGCCGCCGGGGCGATATGGGGAAAGTCGCTGCGCCAGTGCGCGCCGCGGCTCTCCCGGCGGGCAAGCGCGCCGCGGGCGATGAGCAAGGCCACCAGGGCGGCGTCGCAGGATTCCGCCAGCGGCTCCAGGGCAGCGACGGCACTGGCGAGACCCGCGTCGTACCGCACGACCCCGACCTTGCTCTCCATCATGTCACGGAGTGCCGGCAGATGGCTGCCCGCACGCATGCTCACGGCCTCCGGCACGATGGCGGCGGGCGGCGGCGCATCGAGCCCGTCGGCGATGAATCGCGCGTAGGCGAGCCCCTCCAGCAGGGAATTGCTGGCGAGGCGGTTGGCGCCGTGAAGCCCCGTGGAGGAGACCTCACCGCAGGCATACAGGCCCGGCACCGAGGTCGCGCCGTACGCGTCCACCTTCACGCCGCCCATGTGGTAGTGCGCCGCCGGGCGGACCGGGATCGGCTGGACGGCCGGGTCGATGCCGGCGGCGGCGCAGAGCCCCGCCACCGTCGGGAACCGGTCGGGCATCGCGGTGCCCAGACCCCCGCGGGCGTCGAGGTAGACGGTCCGCCCCCGCTGCAGCGCCTGGAAGATGCCACGGGCGACCACGTCGCGCGGCGCGAGGTCTCCGCCCGCGATGCCGGCCATCACGGGCGCGCCGGCCTCGTCGATGAGGCGGGCGCCCTCGCCGCGCAGGGCCTCGGTGGCGAGCGGCATCGGGTCGGCGCCGACCGCGATGGCGGTCGGGTGGAACTGCACGAACTCCATGTCGCGCATCACAGCCCCAGCCCGGGCGGCCAGCGCCAGCCCGCGGCCGACCGCGCCCGGCGGGTTCGTGGTTGCCCCGTAGAGGGCGCCGACGCCGCCGGTGGCGAGCACCACCGCGCGGCCCGGGATGCGGAACAGGGCGCCGTCGCGCTCGGCGACGATGCCGGCCACCGCCCCGTTCGTGTCCCGCAACAGGTCGCAGGCCCGCGCCGTCACGATCTCGATCGAAGGCGCTTCGAGAACGGCCCGGACCAGCCCTTCGAGGACGCGTGCCCCGGTGGCGTCGCCGCCGGAGCGGACGATGCGGCGGCGGCCATGGGCCGCCTCGAGCCCGAGGGCCAGTGCGCCGTCCTCGGCACGGTCGAACGGGACGCCGATCCGCACCAGCCAGTCGATCAGCGCCGGCCCTTCCTGCGCGACCCGGAGCGCGACGTCGGGCTCGGTCAGCCCGGCGCCGGCCGCCTCGGTGTCGGCCGCGTGGAGCGCAGCCGCGTCGTCGACACCGACCGCGGCGGCGATGCCGCCCTGGGCCCATCCGGTGGCGGTGCCGAGGCCGAGGGGTGACGCGGTGACCAGCATCACGGGACGGGGTGCGAGGCGCAGCGCGACGCTGAGCCCTGCGACACCGCCGCCGACCACGACGACGCGGTCGGCCATGGTGGGTGAGACGGCGTTCATCGCGTGCGCACCTGGAGCATGCGCTCCACCGCGGCCCGGGCGCGATCGGCCAGCGCCGGATCGACCGTGACCTCGTGGGTCATCGTCTCCAGCGACCGCCGGATGTTGCGCAGGCTCATCCGCTTCATGTGCGGGCACATGTTGCAGGGCTTGATGAACTCGATGTCCGGGTTCTGCGCCGCGATGTTGTCGGCCATGGAGCACTCGGTGACGAGCACCACCTGCTTCGGCCGCTTCTCGACGACGAAGTCCATCATCATCGCGGTGGAGCCCGAGAAGTCCGATTCGGCCACCACGTCCGGCGGGCATTCCGGGTGCGCGATCACCGTGACGCCGGGATAGCTGTCGCGGACATCGCGGATGTCGGCGGGCGTAAAGCGCTCGTGCACCTCGCAGTGGCCGGCCCAGGTGAGGATCTCGACCTCCGGGATCTCGGCCTGGACGTTCTGCGCAAGGAACTCATCGGGAATCATCAGAACGCGCGGGGCGTTCAGCGACTTCACCACTGCGACGGCGTTGCCGGAGGTGCAGCACAGGTCTGACTCGGCCTTAACGGCCGCCGAGGTGTTCACGTAGGTCACGATCGGCACGCCCGGGTACTTGGCGCGCAGGCCGCGCACGTCCGCGGCGGTGATCGAGTCGGCCAGGGAGCAGCCGGCGCCCATGTCGGGAATCAGCACGGTCTTGGCCGGGTTCAGGAGCTTGGCCGTCTCGGCCATGAAGTGGACGCCCGCCAGCACGATCACGTCGGCATCGACGGTTACCGCCTCACGAGCGAGGGCGAGGCTGTCGCCGACGATGTCCGCCACCGTGTGGAAGATCTCCGGTGCCTGGTAGTTGTGCGCCAGAATCACGGCGTTGCGCTCCCGCTTCAGGCGCAGGATCGCCTCGATGTCCGGAGCGAGCGCCGGCCACTCGATCGCCGGAACGTGCCGGCTGACGCGGGCGTAGAGATCCGGCAGGGGCAGGCCCGGGATCGTCGTGCGGGAGACGGGTGCAACGGTCGCCGCCATGGCGTCCTCCATTATGCTCAGTTTGAGCATTGTGCCGCCTAACTTATGGGGGCCGAGGACGCCTGTCTAGATATGCTAGCTGTGAGCATAAATCTTTTGCGGCGCGGTGTTATGCTGCGCCGCCGAAGACCCGTGCGATCAGCAGAAGGTCGCCGGGTCGGGTCCGATCCGGCCGTCGGGCCGATCGAGGGTTGCGATCCTCTCCATCTCGTCGGCGCCGAGTTCGAAGTCGAACAACGCGATGTTCTCGAGGATGCGTTCCGGTCGGGCGGTTTTGGGGATCGCCACGCAGCCGATCTGCATCTGCCACCGCAAAACCACCTGCGCGGGCGTCTTCCCGCGGGCCTTCGCGATCGCGAGAATAATCGGGTCGTTCAGCTCCTTGCCCTGGCCCAGCGGGCTCCACGACTCGGTCACGATGCCGTGACGGGCATCGTCGGCCCGCGGGGCCTTGCGCTGGAAATGCGGGTGCAGCTCGATCTGATTCACGGCCGGTGCGACGCCGGTCTCGCCGACCAACGTGGCAATGTGCTCGGCCGCGAAGTTCGAGACGCCGATCGACTTGGCCCGCCCCTCCTCGCGGAGCTGGATCAACGCCTTCCAGGTCTCGACGAACAGGCGCCGCTGCGGGCACGGCCAGTGGATCAGGTAGAGGTCGACATACGGGAGGCCCAGGCGCTGCAGGCTCTCGTCGAAGGCGCGCCGCGCCTCGTCGCGCCCCTGGCGATCGTTCCAGAGCTTCGTGGTGAGGAAGATCTCCTCCCGCGCGACGCCCGCATCGCGGACGCCGCGGCCGACACCGGCCTCGTTGCCGTAGACGGCGGCGGTATCGATCAGGCGATAGCCGGCCTGGAGCGCCCGACCGACGAGGTCAGGCGCCTGGGCATCCGAGAGCTGCCAGCAGCCGTAGCCGATCTGCGGGATGCGGCGTCCGTCATTGAGGGCGAGGGTCGGGACGGTTGCGGCCATGCGGCGAGGCTCCGAGGGCTGGCACAAGACCCATCTATATCGTTGCGCTGTGCCGCGGACGAAAGCGCCCGTCTTTGCGAGCGCAGCGAAGCAATCCAGCGGCGCCACGTTCTGCGAAGTCGCGCGGCCCTGGGTTGCTTCGCTGCGTTCGCAAAGACGGCGGGCGACGCCGTGCCTGACCCGGCCGCGCTGAACGGGCGCAGTCTGGATCGGATCTAATCCTTGCAGCCGGACGTTGGCGCACCGGATTCCAGGCTGCGCCGCGTCCCATGCGCCGCGCACGAGCGGGATAGCAGCATGACAGACGCGACACCGAAGACGCCGTTCGCCTTGACGCGGCGCGCCGTGGTGGAGGGTTGCGCCGCGGCCGGCGTGCTCGGCGCCTTCGGGTTCCGGCCAGCACCCGCGGCGGCGGCACCGGGCGATCCCGCGCCGCAGACAATGCCGGTGCGTCTCACCATCAATGGGCAGCCGCACGATCTCAACCTCGATACCCGCACCACGCTCCTCGACGCGCTGCGCGAGCATCTGGCGCTGACGGGCACCAAGAAGGGCTGCGATCACGGGCAGTGCGGCGCCTGCACGGTGCTGGTCGACGGGAGGCGGATCAATTCCTGCCTGACGCTGGCGGCGATGCACGAGGGCGACCAGGTCACGACGATCGAGGGACTCGCGGACGGCGAGAAGCTCCACCCGATGCAGGCCGCCTTCCTGGAGCATGACGGCTTCCAGTGCGGCTACTGCACGCCGGGCCAGATCTGCTCGTCGGTCGGCATGCTGATCGAGGCCAAGGCCGGCTGGCCGAGCCACGTCACCGAGGATCTGGCCTCGACCCCGACGCTGAGCGACGCCGAGATCCGCGAGCGGATGAGCGGCAACATCTGCCGCTGCAGCGCCTACCCGAACATCGTCGCGGCGATCCGCGACACCGCCGCCAGCAACCTCTGAGGAGGCGGACATGAAGGCTTTCACCTACGAGCGTCCCGCCACCGTGCAGGACGCCGCCAGGCTCGCGGCCGAGCGGGCGAACGCGAAGTTCATCGCCGGCGGCACCAACCTCCTCGACCTGATGAAGCTGCAGATCGAGACCCCGGCGACACTCGTCGACGTCAACCGGCTGCCGCTGGACAAGGTCGAGGCCACGCAGGATGGCGGCCTGCGCATCGGAGCCCTGGTGCGCAATTCCGACCTCGCCGCCGACCCACGGGTCCGGAAGGACTACGCCGTTCTGGCGAAGGCCCTGCTCGCCGGCGCCTCGGGGCAGCTGCGCAACAAGGCGACCACCGCCGGCAACCTGCTCCAGCGGACCCGCTGTTACTACTTCTACGACACGGCCATGCCCTGCAATAAGCGCGAGCCGGGCTCGGGCTGCTCGGCGATCGGCGGCTTCAATCGCATCATGGCGGTGGTCGGCGCGAGCGAGGCGTGCATCGCCACCAACCCCTCCGACATGAACGTCGCCATGCGGGCCCTCGACGCCACCGTCGAGACCATGGATCCGGATGGACAGGCGCGCCGCATCCCGATCGCCGACTTCCACCGGCTCCCCGGCGACACGCCGCAGATCGAGACCGACCTGCGCAAGGGCGAGATCATCACGGCGGTCACGCTGCCCAAGCCGGTGGCCGGCACGCACATCTACCGCAAGGTCCGCGACCGGGCTTCCTACGCCTTCGCCACCGTGTCGGTGGCCGCCGTGATCGCGGGCGCCGAGGGCGGCAAGCCTCAGGCAGCCCGCCTCGCCTTCGGCGGGTTGGCACACAAGCCCTGGCGTGTGGCCGAGGCCGAGACCGCCCTTGTGCAGACCGGTTCTGCCGACGCCGCCGCCGACGCGGTGCTCAACGGCGCCCGCGGCTACGGCAGCAACGACTTCAAGATCCCGCTGACCCGGCGGACCCTGCGCGCCGTCGTGGCGCAGGCTACCCGCGCGTAAGAACGCCGAAGGACCGTCCCCATGGAGATGAACCAGCCGATCGGCCGGACGCCCCTCGACGACCGTCCCGACGGCCTCGTCGGCAAGCCTCTCGACCGGGTCGAGGGCAAGCTCAAGGTCACGGGCCACGCGCCCTACGCGTACGAGACGCGCGCGCTCAAGAACCCCGCCTACGGCTTCATCGTCCCGGCCACGATCGCGGCCGGGACGATCCGGGCGATCGACGCCGAGGCCGCCCGCCGGGCGCCGGGCACGATCCTGGTCCTGACCCACGAGAACGTGCCCGAGCAGGGTGAGAAGAAGGAGCAGGTCTGGCCGCAGCTCCAGGGCCGGGAGGTGAAGTTCTACGGGCAGCCCGTCGCCTTCGTGGTGGCCGAGACCTTCGAGCAGGCCCGCGCCGCCGCCATGCTGGTCAAGGTCCAGTACGATGCAGGCAAGCCCAAGGGGCTGCTCAAGGACAACGTCGCGGCGGCCTACGAGCCGAAGCCTGTCAACTCGCCCCCGGATTCCAAGCTCGGGGACTTCGACGCCGCGTTCGCGGACGCGCCGGTGAAGCTCGACGTCGAGTACGTCACGCCGCCGCAGATCCACGCGCAGATGGAGCCGCACGCCACCATCGCCGCCTGGGAGGGTGATGGACCGGTGCTCTATACGGCCAACCAGATGCCGAACCGCGGCCAGAAGTCCCTCGGCTCGGTGCTGAAGCTGGCACCCGAGAAGGTCCGCATCGTCAGCCCCTATATCGGCGGCGGCTTCGGCGCGAAGCTGCAGGTCCAGCCGGAAGCGACCCTGGCGGTGCTGGCCGCGAAGCTGATCCAGCGTCCCGTGAAGGTGGCGCTGACCCGCCAGCAGGAATTCCACGTCGCGACGCACCGCACCGACACGATCCAGCGGATCCGCCTCGGCGCCGACAAGGACGGGCGCCTCTCGGCGATTGCGCACGAATCCTGGTCGGACACCGCCGAGGGCGACGGGTTTTTCGAGACCTCGGCCAACGTCACCCGGTCGCTCTACGCGGCGCAGAACCGCGTGACGCGCCACCGGCTCGTGAACCTCAACATGCCGATCGCCTCGGCGATGCGCGCCCCCGGCGAAGCCGTGGGGCAGCTCGCCTTCGAGTGCGCCATGGACGAGCTCGCCGAGCAGCTGAAGATCGACCCGATCGAGCTGCGGGTGCGCAACGAGCCGGCCGAGGATCCCGAGAAGAAAGTGCCGTTCTCCACGCGCCAGCTCGTGCCCTGCATGCGCGAGGGTGCGCGCCTGTTCGGCTGGGACAAGCGGCAGGCGGCGGGCAGCCGCCGTGAGGGCAACTGGCTCGTCGGCATGGGCATGTCGGCGGCCGCGCGCCTCAACCCGCTGATGCCGTCCGCCGCGAAGGTCCGCCTCGGGCCGGACGGCGTGCTGGTCGTCCGCATGGCCATGACCGATCCCGGGACCGGCACCTACACCATCCTGACGCAGATCGCCGGCGAGATGCTGGGGCTGCCGGCGGAGCGGGTGCGGGTCGAGATGGGCGACACCGACTTCCCCTTCGCCTCGGGCTCGGGCGGCTCGTTCGGCGCCGCCTCGTCGGGCTCGGCGCTCTATGTCGCCTGCGACAATCTCCGGCAGGCGCTGCTCAAGGCCGGCGATCTCAACCCGGACGGCGCCACGTTCCGCGACGGCGCGGTCACCTCGGGCAACCGCACGGAGGCGCTGACCGACCTCGCCGGATCGGGGCTGGAGGCCTCGGGCGAGATCAAGCCGGGGGAGATGAAGCAGAAATTCTCGCAATACTCCTATGGCGCGCACTTCGCCGAGGTCGGCGTCGATGTCGATACCGGCGAGATCCGTCTGCGGCGGATGCTCGGCGTGTTCACCGGCGGGCGCATCCTCAACGCCAAGACGGCGCGCAGCCAGGCGATCGGCGGCATGACCTTCGGGGTCGGTGCAGCGCTGATGGAGGATGCGGTGATCGATCCGCGCTACAGCTACTTCGTCAACCACGACATGGCCGAGTACCACGTGCCGGTCCACGCCGACATTCCGAAGATCGACGCGGTGTTCCTGCCGGAACTCGACGACAAGGCGAACCCGCTGAAGAGCAAGGGGCTGGGCGAGCTCGGCATCTGCGGCGCCGGGGCCTCGCTGGCCAACGCGATCTACAACGCCACCGGGATCCGCGTGCGCGAATACCCGCTGACGCTCGACAAGATGCTGAAGGGTTTCGAGGAGCAGGAGGGGCAGGCGCAGCGGCGGACATGATGTCCGGAGCCGCTTCGTGGCGCTCTTCGTGCCGGGTCCGGATCAGGTTCCGCTGACGCGCCACCTGTCCGGGGACGGGGGCAGCTCCATTTGAAGCGCCATGTTTTCCCGCGCGCGCGAAGCGAAAGCGGAATGCGACCCAGGATCCAGCACGGGACTCGCTGCGAAGCGGCTCCCCAAAGCCCCCAGTTGACGCAAGCAAGTTCAGGCAGGACACCGGGCTAAAAGCTTGCTTTGGGGGAAGCGCCCGGTGTCCGACAGCCTGCCCAGTGACCGCCATCCGCCGGCCCGCTTCAATGCCGCGCGGTACTGCCTCGCCGAGAACGCACGGCTTCGTCCCGACAAGACCGCGCTCATCATGGTCGGCGACGACACGGCGGATCGCCTCACCTTCGGCGACGTCGAGCGGGCGGTCCGGGGGATCGCGGCCGGCCTGCTCGGCCTCGGCCTGAAGCCCGGCGACCGGGTGATGATCCGGATGGGCAACGAGGCCGACTACGTCCTCGTCTATTTCGGTGCCCTGGCGGCCGGCTTGGTGGCACTGCCCTCCTCGCCGCAACTCACCGAAGGCGAGGCGGCGTTCCTGATGGAGAATTCCGGCGCCGCCGCGGTGGTGATCGGCAGCGGCTGCACCGTCTCACCGGAGGCGCTCGGCGGCCGCCTGCTCCTCGATGCCGCCGCCATCGCCGCCTTCAAGGCCGGCCCTCCCCTTCCCGACTACGCCGATACCGCCGCCGACGATCCGGCGATGTTGATCTACACCTCCGGCACGACCAGTCGGCCGAAGGGCGTGCTCCACGCCCACCGCGCCGCCTACGGCCGCCGGCCGATGCTCGACCATTGGCTCGGGCTCAGCGAATCCGACGTGATGCTGCATGCCGGCACCATGAACTGGACCTACACGCTGGGCGTCGGCCTGAGCGACCCCTGGTCGGTGGGCGCCACCGCGGTGCTCTACAACGGGCCGCGCGACCCGGCCGTCTGGCCGCAGCTCATTGCCCAGTATGGCGCGACGCTGTTCGCCGCGGTCCCGACTCTCTACCGGCAGATCCTGAAATACGGCGACTTCGGTGCGCACGACCTGTCGAGCCTGCGCCATGGCTGCACGGCGGGGGAGCCGCTCCCGGTCGAGCTTCTGGACGCCTGGACGACGGCCACCGGAAAGCCCCTCTACGAGGCGCTCGGGATGAGCGAGATCTCGACCTACATCTCGAGCGGCCCGACCATTCCGGTCCGCCCCGGCTCGCCCGGCAAGCCGCAGCCCGGGCGCCGGGTGGCGATCCTGCCCGTGGAGGGTGAACCGGTGCCGCTGCCGGTCGGCGAGCCCGGCCTGCTCGCCGTCCACCGCTCCGAGCCGGCGCTGATGCTCGGCTACTGGAACCGCCCCGAGGAAGAGGCCGAGGTGCTGCGCGGCGACTGGTTCGTGGGCGGCGACCTCGCCCGGCTCGATGAGGACGGCTACCTCTGGTTCGAGGGCCGCAACAACGACCTGATGAAGGCGATGGGCTACCGGGTCTCGCCCAACGAGGTGGAGGTCGTGCTGTCCGCCCATCCCTCCGTGGCGGAGGTGGGCGTCGCCGAATTATCGGTGCGGGCGGACGTGTCGGTGATCTGCGGCTTCGTGGTGCTCCAGCCCGACGCCGAGCCCGACGCGGAGGCGCTGCTCGCGTGGTGCGCCGAGCGGCTCGCCGCCTACAAGCGCCCCCGGGAGATCCGCTTCCTGGACGCGCTGCCGCGCACGCCGAACGGCAAGGTGCAGAGGAAGCGGCTCGCCGAGGCGGTGGCGGGGTAGGTCGCCCCTGCCCTACAGCAGCGTCCCGCGCAGGATCAGCAGCGCCACCGAGAAGTAGATCACGAGCCCGGTCACATCGACCAGGGTCGCCACGAAAGGCGCCGAGGCGGTGGCCGGGTCGAAGCCGATCCGCTGGAGCAGGAACGGCAGCATCGAGCCCGACAGCGACCCGAACGTCACGATCCCGACGAGCGCCGCGCCCACCGTGGCGGCGACCAGAGGCCAGTGTTCGCCGTAATCGTAGAGCCCGAGTTTCTGCCACGCGACGATTCGGATCACCGCGATCACCCCGAGGATCGCGCCGAGGACGATACCGGTCGGCAGTTCCCGCAGCGCCACCCGCCACCAGTCGCGCAGGCGGATCTGGTGCAGCGCCAGCGCCCGGATCAGCAGCGAGGTCGCCTGTGAACCCGAATTGCCGCCCGAGCTCATGATCAACGGGATGAACAGCGTCAGGACGATCGCCTTCTCCAGCTCCCCCTCGAAGCCCTGCATGGCCGAGGCCGTGAGCATCTCCGACAGGAACAGCGCGCAGAGCCAGCCGGCCCGCTTCCGGATCATCGTGAAGAAGCCGATATCCATGTAGGGCTCCGGCAGGGCCTCCATGCCGCCGAAGCGCTGCACGTCCTGCGTCTGCTTCTCGATCATCGCGTCGATCATGTCGTCGACGGTGACGATGCCGATGACATGCCCCACGGCGTCGACCACCGGCAGGGCCAGGAGGTCGTATTTGGAGATCAGCCGGGCCGCCTCCTCGCGGCTCGCCGTCGGCGAGACGGCGAGCGGCCGACGCCCCGGTGCAACGCTGAGCACGTTGTCGCCCGGATCCCCCGAGATCAGGCGCCGCAGGGGCACCGCCTTGGTGAGCGCGCGGGTGCGCGGGTCGAGTACGAAGATCGCGTAGATCGTCTCGCGGGTCTTCTCCACGTGGCGGATGTGCTCCAGCGTCTGGCCGACCGTCCAGGTACCCGGAACCGTGACGAACTCGGTGGTCATCAGCGAGCCGACCGTCTCCTCGCCGTAGGCCGAGAGCCGGTCCACGGCGCCGCGAGTCTCGGCGTCGAGGCGGGCACGCAGGTCGGAGCGTCCGGGCTCCTCGATCTCGCGGAAGACATCGGTCACACGGTCGGCCGACATGCCCGACAGGTAGGCGGCCACCCGGTCGCGGGGCAGCATCTCGATGATGTCGGCGGCGCAGTCGAGTTCCGGCTGATCGAGCACCTCCACGGCGCGATCCATCGGCAGGCCGAGCAGGATCGCGGCGGCGACCTCAGGAGCCTCCTCGTTCAGCTTCTCGACGATGTCGGGGGCCCGTTCGTCCGACAAGCGGGCGGACAGCACGGAGGGATCGACGCGCGTATCGAAGGGGGCGATCTCGTTCATGGCCTCGCCTCGTGGGTTACGAGGCGACGCGTCGCCGGTCATCCTGGTCAGGGCCGTGACCGGCCGCCGCGCCGGTCGCCCCGCGGCCAGGCCCCTTCAGCGGCTCAGGCGGGAAGACGGCGCGTGGCCGGGCACGGCAGGCACGATCGGTCTGGCACGTCGCTTCGCGGGTCGCTGCTGAAAAGGGGGCGCGCCGCCGCCGGAGACGCCGTCGCGCGGGTGCGTCGTGCGCCCGCCGGGAATGTCCGTCAAGCCGAAACCGTTCCTACTGAGGGCTTTCCGGGGCGGGTCCGCCACGGGTGTCGCAAGGCGGCACCAGGGCCTCTTCCGAGGGCTGCGCAAGGCTCCATATGAGAAATATAAGTGTTGCGCTCACTTGTATTGCGTCCAAGATATTGCCTATATGCACCCCATCAACAGCGAGGAGAAACGCCATGGCTTGGTCTGCCCCGATCGTGTCCGAGATCTGCGTCGGCATGGAAGTCACCAGCTACGAGTCGGCTGAGATCGACACGTTCAACTGAGGCGTCTTCGAACCGGCGCGGGTCATACCCCCGGTTCGGACGGATTTCATTTTTAACCCTCGAAACTCAAGTGGAGGAAATCATGGCTTGGTCTGCCCCGATCGTGTCCGAGATCTGCGTCGGCATGGAAGTCACCAGCTACGAGTCGGCTGAGATCGACACGTTCAACTGAGACGTCGACAGGTCGTTTCTGAGCGCCGCTTCACCCGAAGCGGCGCTTTTCTTTTGCGCGCATGCCAAGGGCCTGCGTCACGGCTTGACGCTCCGGATAAAAACCTGAACCGCTGACGCACGAGCAGGCGCGACCGCCTGCGGAGCGGGTGGTGATGGATTTGGCGGACGGCGCGGACGCAGCTGAGATGACGATCCCGCCCTGCCCGATCACCGGCGCCCCCGCGCGGCGCTGCGTCGAGCGTTTGGACGCGGCATTCCTCACGCTGCTCTGGCGATATTCGGGCCGCGTCGATGTCGGGAAGCTACTGCTGCCCGCCGGCACGTTCCGGCTCTGGGAATCACCCACCGGGTTGATCTTCTTCGACCCGCCGGTGGCCGGCGACGAAGCCTTCTATCGGGCCTTCTACGGCGAGATCGCCGCGCACGATAAGCTGGCCGGCCCGGAGACGGAGCGGCTGGAGTTCCGGCGCGCAGCTGCCCACGTGCCGGACGGCGCCCACGTGCTGGATGTCGGATGCGGCCACGGCGGCTTCCGCGCCTACGTGCCGAATGCCACCTACACCGGCCTCGACCCGAATTTCTCGGCCGAGGACCCGACGGGGGCGATCCTCGATGAGACCGTCGAGGCGCACGCGGCCCGGCTCGGTCCGGTCTACGACGTGGCCTGTGCGTTCCAGGTGATCGAGCACGTGGCGGACCCGCTCGGCTTCGCCAAGGCGCTGGCGGCCTGCGTGAAGCCCGGCGGCCTGGTTCTGATCGGCACGCCGCTCTGGCCCTCGCCCAACACCACGATCCCGAATTTCGTCATCAATGCCCCGCCCCACCACCTGACGTGGTGGACGACGGGCGCCCTGGAAACGCTGGCCCGAACCTTGGGCTGCAGGCCCGAGGCGGTCCACGAGATCGGCATGGACCGGCATGATTCGCTGATCCACTGGATGGCCAAGGTCACGCCCGTCCGCTGTCGCGACCGCTTCTTCCGTCAGACCTGGCCGTGGGTGGCGGCGCTCGCCGTCTCCTACCGGATTGGCTCGCTCCTCGACCGGTGGCTGCCGGTCCCGAAGCGGACGCGGCCGAACGCGCTGCTGCTGGTGGCGCGGAAGGCGTCCTGAGTTTTCACGCCACGAACAGCCCCGCGATCGCCGCGCTTGTGAGGTTCGACAGCGTTCCCGCGAGGATCGCGCGCAATCCGTAGCGGGCGACCTCGGAGCGCCGCTCCGGGACGAGGCTGGCGAGGCTCGCGAGCTGGATCGCGATCGAGGCGAAGTTGGCGAAGCCGCACAGGGCGAAGCAGACGATCGCCTGCGAGCGCGGATCGAGGGTGCCGGCCTTCAGGGTCGGCGACAGGTTGGCGTAGGCCAGGAACTCGTTGAAGGCGAGCTTCTGGCCGATCGCCGCGCCCACGAGGGTCGCGTGCTCCCAGGGAACGCCGAGGAGCCATGCCAGCGGGGCGAGTCCCCACCCGAGCACGCCCTCGAAGGAGGCGCCCGGATAGCCGACGAGCCCCCCGACGGCGCCGAACAGGCCGTCCGCCAGGGCGATCAGGCCCACGAAGGCGATCAGCATGGCTCCGACCGAGACGGCGACGACGAGGCCCTTCTGGGTGCCGTCGGCGGCGGCCTCGATGATGTTGGCGGCCCGCGTCTCCCCGAACTCCACCCGGGTGGTCGTGATCCGGGTCGGTTCCGTGGAGGGCATCAGTATCTTGGCGTAGAGCAGGCCGCCGGGGATCGCCATTACCGAGGCGGCGAGCAGGTAGGTCATCGGGACGCCGAGCGCCGCGTAGCCGGCCAGGATCGACCCGGCGGTGGAGGCCGCGCCGCTCGACATCACGGCGAACAGTTCGGCTCCTGTCAGGACGGCGAGGAACGGCCGGAGCGCCACCGCGATCTCGCTCTGGCCAATCGCGATGGTGATAACTGCGGAGAACGACTCGATGGGTGAGGTTCCGAGGATCCGCCGGAGGACCGCGCCGAGGCCTCGGGCGAGCGTCTGCATCACCCCGAGATGGTAGAGCACGCCGATCAGTGCCGAGACGTAGAGGATCTGCGGCAGCACACGCAGTGCTAGGATGAAACCCGAGCCGCCGAACAGCTCGAACATCTTCGGTTCCACGAGGCCGCCGAACAGGAAGGCCGTGCCGCGGTCACCGTACGAGAGGACCGTGACCACCCCGTCCGCAGCAGCCCTCAACGCCGCCTGCCCGGCCGGGAGGAAAAGGACCAGCGCGCCAAGTCCCACCTGCAGCGCGATCCCCGTCAGCACCACTCGCGGGCTGATCGCCCGCCGGTTCGTGGAGAACAGGGCCGCGACGGCGAGCAGCAGCAGGAGGCTGAGGCCGGCATGGGTCAGGCGGTCGAGCATCGCGTCCTTCGGGTTCGAGCTTGGCCGGTGCCCATGGAAGGTTCGGGCCAGCGACCGTCAACCCGGACGATGGGGCGCCAGATAGGGGGCGAACAGGTCGCGGACCTGCGCAAACCCCCAGTCGAGGTCGGCCTCGGTGAGTTCGGTGCCGCCCTGGAGGCGATGGTTCATCCAGTGGCTGGACACGATCCAGGCGTTGTCGATGAGCCGCCCGAGGGCGTCCGGGCCGATCCGGAGGCGTCCGGCCCGGATCGCCGCCTCGAAGACGCCGCGGGCCAGCGCCTGCGTCCGCGTCCGCAGGGCGTGGACGCGCGGACGCAGGCCCGGGGCGATCTCCACCATGGCGATGCCGTCGCGGTAGACGCAGCGGTAGCGCCAGATCAGGTCGAACCACGCGCGCTGATAGCCGAGCAGCGCCTCCGGAGCGGCGGGATCCGCCGGCAGCCGGCCCGCGACCGCGATGGCCTCGGCCTCGAAGCCCGCGAACACAGCTTCCACCAAATTGCTCTTGCGCGGGAAGTGGTACTGCAGATTGCCCTCGCGGATGCCGGACGCGGCAGCGATCTCGGCCGTGGTCACCCGGCCGAGGCCGCGAGCATTGAACAGCGCCAAGCTCACCGCGAGGATCCGATCGCGCGTGCGCGGCATCGCCTGCTCGCCGGCCGTGCCGTCGTCCGGTGATCCGCGGCTTCCACCTCGCGCCATCTCTGCCCGCCTCGTCTAGGGTGCTCACCCTAGACAATCTCCGGGCCGGGGGCTATCCCTCGATCAAGGCCCGGACCAACCGGCGAGACGGGAGGCGACGCTTGGCTCAGAGGTTTCAGCTCGCAGGCGCGGTCGCGCTGATCACCGGCGCGGCGAGCGGCATCGGCGCAGCCCTTACGACGGGTCTCGCGGCGCGGGGCTGCAGCCTCCTGCTGGTGGACCGCGATTCCATAGGCCTCGAGGCTGTGGCGAGCCAAGCCCGCAGCCGGGGCATCGCGATCGAGACGCGCGTCATCGACCTCGTGGATGCGGACGCGATCCGCGCCCTTCCGGAATGGGCGCAGGATCGGTTCGGGCGCCTCGACATCCTGATCAACAACGCGGGCGTCGCCCTCGGCGGCCGGTTCGACGAGACGCATCTCGAAGATTTTGAGTGGCTGATGGACATCAACCTCCGCGCGGTCGTGCGGATGTGCCACGCCTTCCTGCCGATGCTGCGCGCCCGGCCGGCGGCGCAGATCGTCAATCTGTCGAGCCTGTTCGGCCTTATCGCGCCCCCCGGCCAAGTGGCCTACTGCACCAGCAAGTTCGGGGTGCGGGGCTTCTCGGAGGCCCTCCGACACGAATATGCGGGCACGGGCCTCGGGGTCACCGTAGTCCATCCGGGTGGGGTGGCCACCGCCATCTCCCGCAACGCCCGCGGCCGCCGTCCGCCCAGCGATCCCGAGGCGGCCAAGCGCGCCGCGGTCGAGGACGAGAAGGCCCGCGAGGCCTTCGGCAAGCTTCTGACCCTTGCGCCCGCCGATGCCGCGGCCGCGATCATCCGCGGCATTGAGACCCGGGCGCCGCGCGTCGTCATCGGCAAGGATGCTAGAAACGCGGCTTTGATCCAGCGGCTGATGCCGGCAGGGTATTGGAACATGATCGTGCGACTCTCCGGCGGGACGCTCTAAGATGGCGAGCCTGCGCGCCTATCTCGGCGCCTACATGGTGCGAAGCCGGGTCCGCGGTCCCCTCGCCCGGGCGCGGGATGCGGCTGCCTTCCGGCGCATCTTCGAGGCGCCGACCTTCCCGGATCCGAAGGGCGTGACCTACGAGGCCGGGACCATCGGCGGCGTGCGGGGCGAGTGGGTCCGGCCGAAAGCCGGACCCGGACGGCGGATGCTCTACATCCACGGCGGCGGCTTCATCGCCTGCTCGCCGCGCACGCATCGTCCCGTGACAGGGGCCCTGGCGGCCCGCGGATTCACGGTGTTCGTCCCCGATTACCGGCTCGCCCCCGAGCATCCCTTCCCGGCCGCCGTCGAGGACGTCACGGCCGTCTGGCAGGCGCTCAGCGCCGAAGGCGCGGCCTGCGTGGCGGGCGAGTCCGCCGGCGGCAACCTCGCGCTGGTGCTGATGGGCGAGGCCCGCGCCCGCAACCTGCCGATGCCCTGGGCCGCGGCGATGTTCTCCCCCGCCACCGACTTCGTGTCCGAGGATGGCTCGCGGGTCACGAATGCCTGGCGTGACGCGATGTTCGACCCGAAGGCGCTGACGGCGATCCGGGCGATGTATCTCGGCGGGGCCGACCCGGCGGATCCGCGCATCTCGCCCATCTCCGGCGATCTCACCGGCTTTCCGCCCCTGCTGTTCCACGTGGGCGAGCGCGAGGTCCTGCGCGACGATTCGGTCCGCATGGCGGAGCGGGCGCGGGCCGCCGGCATCGCGACCTCCCTGAAGGTCTTTCCGATCGTCTCCCACGCCTGGCAGTTCGCCGCCGGCGTGCTGCCGGAGGCGCGCACCTCCCTCGACGAAGCCGCGGCGTTCCTGAAAGCGCATGCCCCACCGTCCCACGCGAAGGCCGGGAGCCACGCGCGATGACCGAGACCGCGTCCGCATCCCCCCTTGCCGTCCTGATCGTCGGGGCCGGTTTCTCCGGCCTCGCGATGGCGATCCGCTGCCGTCAGGCCGGGATCGGCCCGCTGCTGGTGATCGAGAAGGGCGACGGCATCGGCGGGACGTGGCACGACAACACCTACCCGGGCGCGGCGTGCGATATTCCCTCGCACCTCTACTCCCTGTCCTTCGCGCCGAAGGCGGATTGGAGCCGCCTGTACGCCCCGCAGGCAGAGATCCTGGCCTACCTGCGGGACACCGCCGAGCGCCACGGGCTGCTGCCCCTGATCCGGCTCGGCACGACCTTCGAGGGTGCGACCTGGGATGAGGATCGCGCCGTCTGGCGCGTGGAGACGGAATGCGGGTCGATCCTGGCGCGGGCAATCGTCTCCGGCATGGGCGGCCTGCACCACCCGGCCTATCCGGACATTCCCGGCCGCGACGCCTTCGCGGGTCCGGCCTTCCACACGTCGGCCTGGGACCATTCCGTCGATCTTGCGGGCAAGCGCGTCGGCGTGATCGGCACCGGGGCGAGCGCGATCCAAGTGGTGCCGGAACTCGCCAAAGTCGCGGCGCAGCTGACCCTGTTTCAGCGCACCCCGCCCTGGATCATGCCCAAGAACGACCACGCCATTCCCGAACGCGCACGGTCGCGCTACAGGCGCCTGCCCCTTGCTCGGCAGCTGGAGCGAGCCCGACTGTTCTGGCTGCACGAGGTGCGCGCCTTCCTGGGCTTCACCAAGGTCTCGAAGCTCACCGGTCAGGCCGAGGCAGTCGCCCGTCGGCATCTCGCCAAGGCCGTCAGGGACAAGGACCTGCGGGCGAAGCTGACGCCTGATTACCGGCTCGGCTGCAAACGCGTGCTGATCTCCGACGACTATTACCCGGCGCTTCAGCGAGACAACGTAACCCTGGTGACGGATAGGATCACCCGGATCACGGAGGCCGGTGTCGTGACGGAGACCGGGCGGGCTCACGACCTCGACGCGATTGTCTACGCTACCGGCTTCGACGTCACCGCGACCTTCGCGCGGATGAACCTCGTCGGCCGTGAGGGCCTACGGCTGACCGAGGCCTGGTCCGACGGTATGGGAGCCTACCAGGGCATCACGGTCGCGGGCTTCCCCAATTACTTCATGCTGCTCGGGCCGAATTCGGGGCTGGGGCACAACTCGGTCGTGTCGATGATCGAGATCCAGGTGCAGCACGTGATCGACTGCCTGAAGGCGCTGCGGAAGGGCGGCCGGGCTATCGAGGTCCGCCCGGAAGCGCAGGCGCGGTTCCTCGACCGGATCCGTACCCGGATGGCCGACAGCATCTGGCAGGCCGGCGGCTGTCGCAGCTGGTACCTCGACGCGAACGGGCGCAACACGACCCTGTGGCCCGACTCGGTGATGGCCTACCGCCGGAGCGCCCGGCGCGCTCGGCTCGGCGACTACCGGTTGCGCTGAGGGCGGGTCAGGCTACGCGCTCCTGCGTCGCGGGCGCATCGGGTCGACTGAGGGCAGCGCGAGGACGGCGCCCTGCTTTCAGAACGCGAAGCCGGCCTCGGCCGCGAAGGCGTCGAGGCCGGGAAGCGAGGCGTCGAACAGCGGACGGGCCCCGAAGGCATCGCCGGCGCGTACGAACAGCATCACCTTGGCGTTGCGGTGCGGGCCCATCACGCAGACGAGACGGCCATCGTCCCTGAGCTGCTCCAAGAGGGCCTGCGGCCGCACCTCGACACGGCCGTTGATCAGGATCACGTCGAAGGGCGCCTGCTTGGGCGCCCCGGCGGCGATCGGGCCCTCCACAACCTCGGCCGTGGTGCCGAGACGGGTGCGGGCTTCGGCGGCGAGGTCCGGACTCGATTCGAGCGCCGTCACCTGCGCGCCGAGCTGCGCCATGATCGCCGCCGCGTAGCCGGTGCCGCTCGCGACATCGAGGGCGGAAATGCCGGGGCGGACCCGGGCGGCCTGGATCATGCGCGCGAGCACCATCGGGGCCGGCAGGCATCGGGCCTCGCCGCCCGGCGCGTCGAGGTTCAGGGTCTGGTCGATATACGCGAAGGCCTCGCGGCCCTTGGGCACGAAAGCCTCGCGCGGCACGGTATCGAAGGCATCGAGCACCGTGTTGTCGTTCACGTCGAAGGTCCGCAACTGGCAATCGACCATCATCCGTCGCGCCTGCGCGTAATCGATCATCGAACCGTGTCCTCGAACCGGATCGGAATGCCGCATCGGCCGGGCACCGGCCAGCGACCGGCATCCGCGGCCAAGCCTAAGCTTCCCGGACGGGGGGCGTTTTCGGAGATCATTCGGCAAAACGCAAGGCGAGGGCCGGATCGAATCCCGGACCGCCGCGGAGGGCCCCGATCGGCCCGGTGACGCGGACGTGAAGTTTCGGTCGGGGAATGCTGTCGACAGGCAACCGTCGCAGTAGCTTACATCGATGCCGAGGGCTGATGATCGACAGCGAAGGAACATGCGGGAGACTCAGGGGTGTTCGGCTGCGTCTTCGGTCCCGCGCCGTCGCGCTGAAATTCATGCCGGCGCATGTGGCACCCAAGGCGCGGGATCATGGCGGGCGCCCGTCCGGGACCTCAGCGGTCATCGCCGCGCAGGAGGTTACGTCGTCATCGCGCTGTTCCGCCCCGGGCGGTCTGACGGGTCGCGCCCTCGTACGGATCGTTGAATAAAGAGTTCAGAACAAGCGGTCCTGCCGGAGGGCCGGCCGCATCGGGAGACACCATGACGCCGATCTGCAAGCCGACCCTGCCCCTCGCCGCCGCCCTTGCCTGCCTGGGCCTGGGCGTGGCGGTTCCCCGCCTCGCGCTCGCCCAGGAGACGCCTGCCTCCGCCGCTCCGCCGGCGAGCGTGAAGGCGGTCGAGCGCGGCGACGCCCTCTACGGCCGGCCCGAGGGCGGCGCGGCTGCGAAGCTCGCGCCGGTCGCGGGGCCGCCACTCGCGACGCCCGCCGCCAAGCTGCCGCTGGACAAGCTGAAGGTGCCGGACGGCTTCAAGATCGAGGTCTATGCCAGCGGCCTCGCGAATGCCCGCGAGATGACCCAGGCGCCGGACGGGACGCTGTTCGTGGGCACCCGGACCGTGGGCAAGGTCTACGCGGTCCTGCCGAAGGCGGACGCGGACGGGAAGCGGGAGGTGAAGACCCTCGCGTCCGGCCTGCACCGGCCGAACGGCGTCGCCTATCACGACGGCGCGCTCTACGTGGCCGAGCTCTCGAAGATCTGGCGCTACGATGACATCGCCAATCACCTCGACGGCGCCGCGAAGCCGACCCTCGTCTACGACGACCTGCCGAAGGACGAGGCCCATGGCTGGAAATTCATCGCCATCGGTCCGGACAACAAGCTGTACGTGCCGATCGGCGCGCCGGGCAACATCCTGATGCCTCCGGACACGCACGCGCAGATCCGCCGGATCGACCTCGACGGCAAGAACGCCGAGGTCATCGCCCGCGGGGTGCGCAACACGGTCGGCTTCGACTGGAACCCGAAGACCAAGCAGCTCTGGTTCACCGACAACGGCCGCGACTGGGTGTCGGAGGATATCCCGAACGACGAGTTGAACGTGATCACCGATCCAGGCAAGCAGCATTTCGGCTACCCGTTCTGCCACCAGGGGACGTTCACGGATCCGGAATACGGCTGGGGCCATTCCTGCGCGGAGTTCACCGCGCCGGCGGCGCTCCTCGGCCCGCACACGGCCTCGCTGGGCCTGCGCTTCTACACCGGCACGCAGTTCCCGGACGCCTACCGGGACGCGATCTTCGTCGCGCGGCACGGCTCGTGGAACCGCACGACCAAGCTCGGCGGCGACGTGGTGATGGCCAAGCCAGGCTCTGACGGCAAGGTGACCTCGGTGGAGCCGTTCCTGACTGGCTTCCTCCAGGACAACAAGTATGTCGGCCGTCCGGTGGACGTGCTGGTCGCCAAGGATGGGTCGCTGCTCGTGTCGGACGACTACAACGGCGCGATCTACCGCGTCAGTTACGGCCAATGATGCCTTGGCCTGTGCGCGTGATCCTAGGGCTCGCCCCTGCCCTCGGCGTGCTTCTGACGGGTGCGGCCCTCGCTGCGCCCGACGCCGCGATGCAGGAGCGCCTCGCCCCCTGCATCGCCTGCCACGGGGCGGGCACGTCGGAGACGGAGGGCGTGCCCTCGCTCGGCGGGCAGATGCCGGACTACGTGGTGACGCAGCTCTTCCAGTTCCGGGAGAAGCAGCGTGAGGCGCCGCCGATGAACGACATCGCGGCCGGCTTCTCGGACGACGACCTGCGCAGCTACGCCGACGCGGTGGCGACGCTGCCGCCGCCCACCCGGTCCGAAGCGGCCGCCGATCCGGCCCTGACGGAGCGGGGGCAGGCGCTCGTCGCCAAGCACCAGTGCAATTCCTGCCACGGGTCCGATCTCGCCGGGCGGGACGCGATCCCGCGGATCCGGGCGCAGCGCGAGGATTATCTGGCCAAAGCGCTGACCGGCTACAAGTCGAACAGCCGGCCGGGCTACGATCCCGCGATGAACGAGGTCGCGCAAGGTTTGAACGAGGCCGACATCAAGGATCTGGCGGCTTACGTGTCGCGGCTCTGACTCGAACGCCCCTTTGACCGCGCCGACCCGTCATCACGAAGGCAGCGAAGGGACCTAGGGCGACGCGCTGCTTGTCAGCGTGGCGTGGCCTGGATTGCTGTGCCGCGCCCGCGATGATGGCCGCGCCGGGGCGATGGCATCACCCGTCGGTTGTCACCCCACCACCCGCAGCGCATCGCCCCTCGCCAGTTCCCCACCGGCGATCACCTCGGCGTAGACCCCGAGGTCGCGGTGGCCGAGGCGTGCGTCGAGCGTCCAGGGGATGTCGCAGTCGCGGATGCCACTCGCCGGATCGACGTTGGTCGCCGCGCAGCGCACGGTCCGCTTGGTGATCTTGAGCCGCAGCCCGTTCGGCGCCTCCACCACCTGTCCCACCATCTCCAACTCGGCGAAGGGCGCGAGGCCATCGACGAGGAGGTTCCCGCGAAAGCGCAGCGGGTCCACGGGCGCGCCGATGTAATCCTCCACCGCCGCCACGCTCGCGCGGTTGATCAGCGAGACGTAGCCGGTCGGCGAATCCGTGAAGCGGTATTGCGGCGGAGCGGCGAGAACCTTCGGCTCACCGCGCAGGCTTTCGGGGATGAAGTGCCGCATCAGGTCCGCGAGGCCCTCCCGGCCGCCCTCGGTGTCGAGGCGGAAGGCGCGCACCGCGCCGAAACCTTCGACGGTGAGCGTCGCCGTGGCGTCGTCGTAGCGGGTGCGCAGGCGGGCGAGCGCCTCGTCGCGCATGAGCATCAGATACTTGGTCTTGGGCTGATGCCGAGGTGCGACTGCGTTGAAGCCCGAGGGACCGTTCTCGATGGCGTAGAGGCGGTCGCCGGGAAAGAATCCGCTGGTCTCGAGCTCCGCTCGCTCAACGGGTTCCGGGCTCAGGCCCTTCACCGGATAGCGGTACAGGGCGCTGACATGAATCAATGCGGTCATGCGCCGAGCGTGGCCCTGAAATGATCCGGCGCGCAAGGGCTTCGCCGCCCCTTGTGGTGCTCAATTGCAACACCACATCGGGTCTACCGGCGGCCACCACGGCGCCGGGGCCCTCGCGCGGCGGAAAGCCGGAGGGCGACGTTTCGGTGGCGCCGCGCCTCTCATCGGGCGGCGGATGCCGGTACGGGAGGGTTGTGCATGAATTTCGAAAAGTACACCGAGCGCGCCCGCGGCTTCGTGCAGGCGGCTCAGAACCTCGCGATGCGCGAGGGGCATCCCCAGCTTCAGCCGGGTCACCTTCTGAAGGTGCTGCTCGACGATCCGGAGGGCCTCTGCGCCGGCCTGATCGACCGCGCGGGCGGCCAGTCGCGCGTGGCGCTGGCCCAGACCGAGCAGTGGCTCGCCAAGCAGCCGAAGGTTTCCGGAAACGCGTCCGCCCCGCAGGCGACGCGCGAGCTGATGCGCCTGTTCGACACCGCCGAGAAAGCTGCCGAGAAGGCGGGCGATTCCTACGTGACTGTGGAGCGGCTGCTCCTCGCGCTCGCGGTGGAGAAGGATTCCGAGGCCGGCAAGGCGCTCCAGGCGGCCGGTGTCACCCCGGCCTCGCTCAACGCCGCGATCAACGCGCTCCGTAAGGGCCGCACCGCCGACAACGCCTCGGCCGAGAACGCCTACGACGCGCTGAAGAAGTATGCCCGCGACCTCACCGAGGCCGCCCGGGACGGCAAGCTCGACCCGGTGATCGGCCGCGACGAGGAGATCCGGCGAACCATCCAGGTCCTGTCCCGGCGCACTAAGAACAACCCGGTCCTCATCGGCGAGCCCGGCGTCGGCAAGACCGCGATCGTCGAGGGTCTGGCCCTGCGCATCGTGAACGGCGACGTGCCCGAGTCCCTGCGGGACAAGAGCCTGCTCGCCCTCGACATGGGCGCGCTGATCGCCGGTGCGAAGTATCGCGGCGAGTTCGAGGAGCGGCTGAAGGGCGTGCTCTCCGAGGTCACGGCGGCCGAGGGCGGGATCATCCTGTTCATCGACGAGATGCACACGCTGGTCGGCGCCGGGAAGGCGGACGGGGCGATGGACGCCTCGAACCTGCTGAAGCCCGCTCTTGCCCGCGGCGAGCTGCACTGCGTCGGCGCGACCACGCTCGACGAGTACCGCAAGCACGTCGAGAAGGATGCGGCGTTGGCCCGGCGCTTCCAGCCGGTCTTCGTGTCCGAGCCGACCGTGGAGGACACGGTCTCGATCCTGCGCGGCCTGAAGGAGAAGTACGAGCAGCACCACGGCGTGCGCATCCAGGACTCCGCCCTGGTCGCGGCCGCGACGCTCTCGAACCGCTACATTACCGACCGCTTCCTGCCCGACAAGGCGATCGATCTCGTCGACGAGGCCGGCTCGCGCCTGCGTATGCAGGTCGATTCGAAGCCCGAGGAACTCGACAACATCGACCGCGAGATCGTCCGGCTGAAGATCGAGGCCGAAGCGCTCAAGAAGGAGACCGATTCCGCCTCCCGCGACCGGCTGGTCCGGCTGGAGAAGGAGCTCGGCGACCTCGAGGAGCGCTCGGCGGCGATCACTGCCCGCTGGAAGGCCGAGAAGGACAAGCTCGGCACGGCCGCCGGCCTCAAGAAGAAGCTGGACGAGGCGCGGAACGACTTGGCCGCGGCGCAGCGCCAGGGTCAGTACCAGCGCGCGGGTGAGCTCGCCTACGGGGTGATCCCGGGCCTGGAGAAGCAGCTCGCCGAGATCGAGGCGAAGTCGGAGAACGGCCGCGACGCGATGATGGAGGAGGCAGTCACGCCCGCCCACGTCGCCGGGGTCGTCTCCCGCTGGACCGGCGTGCCGGTGGACAAGATGCTGGAGGGCGAGCGCGAGAAGCTGCTGGCCATGGAGGAGGCGCTGTCCAAGCGCGTCGTCGGCCAGCGCGAGGCGGTGGAGGCGGTCTCGACCGCGGTCCGGCGTGCCCGCGCGGGCTTGCAGGATCCGAACCGGCCGATCGGCTCGTTCATGTTCCTGGGCCCGACCGGCGTCGGCAAGACCGAGCTGACCAAGGCTCTGGCCGGCTTCCTGTTCGACGACGACACGGCGCTCGTGCGCATCGACATGTCCGAGTACATGGAGAAGCACGCGGTCGCCCGGCTGATCGGCGCGCCTCCCGGCTATGTCGGCTACGAGGAGGGCGGCGCCCTCACCGAGGCCGTGCGCCGGCGGCCCTACCAAGTCGTGCTGTTCGACGAGGTCGAGAAGGCGCACCCGGACGTGTTCAACGTCCTGCTGCAGGTGCTCGACGACGGGCGGCTCACCGACGGCCAGGGGCGGACGGTCGACTTCCGCAACACGCTGCTGATCATGACCTCGAATCTGGGGGCCGAGTATCTGGTCAACCAGCCTGCGGGCCAGGACAGCGACGCGGTCCGCGAGGAGGTGATGGGCGTGGTGCGGGGCCACTTCCGGCCGGAGTTCCTGAACCGGGTCGACGAGATCATCCTGTTCCACCGCCTCGCGCGGTCGGAGATGGGGGCGATCGTCGAGATCCAGCTCGGGCGCCTGCAGAGGCTCCTGGACGATCGCAAGATCACCCTGGAGGTCGACGAGGACGCCAAGAACTGGCTCGCCGACAAGGGCTACGATCCGGCCTACGGGGCGCGGCCGCTGAAGCGGGTGATCCAGAAGAACGTCCAGGATCCGCTGGCCGAGCTGGTACTCTCCGGCAGGGTCCATGACGGCGAGACGGTGCCGGTCCGCCTCGGCCCGATGGGCCTGATGATCGGCGACGTCACGGTCGGCACCGAGCGCCGGCCGGTTCACGCGACGTTGAACTGATCGTATCGCCGGAATGGCTGAGGGCGGCGCGTCACCGCACGACGCGCCGCCCTCCTCGTCTCTGGTCCATCGGGACTGCGCCCTGTCGGCGGATCCGGCTCATCCTCGGCGACCTCACGCGGCTGAGTGGCGTGACCGTTCCGAGGGACGGGACGCGGGCACGCATCGGGCGACCGTTTCGCCGGCAGCGTGTGCCTCGCTCCGAGCATGACGCGTCACCTCACGATCTTGCGGGACGCCGGGTTGATGCTCGCGTCCGCGACGGGAGCCGGTGCCAGAGTTCCCGGGATCGCGGCCATCATGAAACAGAGGCCGCGAGGCTGCGCGCCGGGTCAGCCCTGCGCTGCGTGAGCGACTGGTCCGGGCATCCGGACCGGCCCGGCCAGCCGTATGGCCCCGGCCAGATCCGCCGCCTGCGCCCGGTCCCGGCAGACCAGCCAGAGATCGTCGTGGGCGGAAAGCTCGGCGTCGAACAGGTCGACGAGGGCAGCCGGCGGATCGGCGAGGTCAGGCCAGTGATAGAGACGGAAGCCCAGCGCTTCATAGAGCGGAAGAAGTGGGGCCAAGTCCCAGAGCCTGTGATTGCTCAGCGTGGCGTCGAGGCGGCCCGTGGCGAGCAGCGCGGCGTCGGCAATCGCACCGCCCTCCCCCCAGGGGAACCAGCCCCGCCCGTAATCCAGCGTGAAGCGCTGGGCGGCCACGGCGAGCCAGCCGACATGGCCGGTGCGGCGCGCCGACGGTTCGAGCGGCCGCAGCGATCCGGCCCGGCGCCCACCCCGGGTCGGCGCCCAGAAGGCCTGACCATCGCACGCCGCGAGCAGAAGACCCTGCGCCGCCTCGGCACGCTCGGTGCGGGCCGGACCGGTGCGATCCTCGTTCCAGGCCGGCAGGCTCAGTACACAGGCGCGGGGCCAGCCGGCGCGGCAGGCTGCCACCATCACGCCCCAGCCTGGAAGGCCACCTGCGAAGGGCCGAGTCCCGTCGATCGGATCGCCCACGAAAGTCCAGGCGTCCCGGTCCAGCAGCGCCCGCGCCGCCGGCTTTCCCAGCTCCTCTGCCGTCTCCTCCTCGATCAGGTCCGGGCCGAACCGATCGTGTAGCAGCCGGCTGACGGCAAGGTCGGCCTCAGTCAAGGCCTGGCCGAGATCCGGGCCCTTGTTGGTCATGTCCAGGCCGCGCGCCCGCAGGGCCAGCGCCAGCGGCGCCGCCTCCTCGGCGAAGGCGAGCATCCGCGCGAGGACGTCCCGCGCGGGCGTGTCGGGCGCTTTGGTCATGCGGCGAACAGCTCCGGGGCACGGAGCATCAGGGCCTGGACCAGGACCAGTGTCTTGAGGTCGGGCAGGCGGCCGGTCCGGGCTTGGTCCGCCAGTTCCGAGAGCGGCACCTCCAGAACCGCTACCTGCTCGCCCTCCTCGGGCAGGCCGCCGCCAGGACCGACGCGGTCGGCGGGTCCGTAGGGCGCAAGATAGAGCCAGAGCCGCTCGGAGGACACGCTGGGCATCGTGTAGGCGTGCGCCACCGGCTCCAGCCGGGCTAAGCGCACGCCCGCCTCCTCCATCGCCTCGCGGATCGCGGTCGCCTCCGGCGTGCCGCCGTCGAGACCGCCGGCGGGCGCCTCGTCGAGATCCGCCGCCTCACCCCAGAAGGCCGGGCCGACCCGGGCCTGCCGCACCAGCAGGGCCACCCGCCGCCCCGGATCGTAGGGCAGCACGCAGGCGGCCTGACCGTGATCCTCCAAGGCGCGTCGCACCGTCCTGCCGTCCGGCAGCGTCAGCGTGGCGAGGCCGAAGGTGTTCCAGCCGCGGTGGAGCACCTCCAGCGGCAGGGCGGGCGCGGTGTCGGTCATCGGGCGGTCAGCGCTTGGTGTTGGCGGCGGTCTGGCCGAACATCACCTTCTTGGCATCCTCGCTCATGGTCTTGCCGTAATCGGGATTGACCTCGGGAGCGCGGGCATAGGCCGCCTGCGTGGCCGGCCGCTCCGCGATCGTGGTGAACCAGCGTTTGAGGTTCGGGTGATCGTCGAGGTTCTGGCCCTGCTTCTCGTACGGCACGATCCAGGGATAGCAGGCCATGTCGGCGATGGAGTAGTCCGGGCCGGCCACGAAGGCGCGATCAGCCAACCGCCGGTCGAGGACGCCGTAGAGCCGGTTGGTCTCGTTGACGTAGCGCTTGATCGCGTAGTCGATCTTCTCCGGCGCATACTGCGAGAAGTGGTGGTTCTGGCCGAGCATCGGCCCGAGGCCGCCCATCTGCCAGAACAGCCATTGCAGCACGTCGGCCCGGCCGCGCAGATCGGTGGGGATGAAGCGCCCGGTCTTCTCGGCGAGGTAGAGCAGGATCGCGCCGGATTCGAACAGCGTGAGCGGCGCACCGCCGCCCGCCGGCTCATCGTCGACGATCGCCGGCATGCGGTTGTTCGGAGCAATCTTGAGAAAATCGGGGTTGAACTGCTCGCCCTTACCAATATTCACAGCATGTATCTGGTAGGGTAGCGCCGCTTCTTCCAAAAACATCGTGATCTTGTGGCCGTTCGGCGTCGGCCAGTAATAGAGATTGATCATCAGTCCGCGTCCCGCTGCGCCCCCAGCGGACGAGAAGTGGGCCGCACGCAGCCCCTGGTCAAGGACGGACCTGGCGCCGTCGGGGCGGCGAATGCGGGTCGATCCGCTGCGCCCCGTCCGCATTTCGATCACCGTCGACGGCCCACGGGGGCCATCCTGGCATTGCTCCTGCGTCCAATCCTGCAACGGCGCACCGGAAGACGACGGATCGAGATCTGCCGACGCTACAGTGGCGAACGCGTGCCGCGGTCCTGGTTGCCGGGGCCTGCTGCGCGGTCCCGGATCGACAGATGCGCCTTCACCGAGGCTTGTCGGCGGCGGATGGCGGCGCCAAAGTCGCGGCGTGGCCGCGGACACCCGACCCGATCTCATCCCGCGGCGCGATGCCGGACGGCCTGGACATGTCCCTCCCCCTGACCGAGAGGTCGCTGTGACGGCTCCCGAACTTCCGCCATACCGGGACCGAGTCCGGGGAACCCGTTAGGGAAGCGCGATGAAACCTGTCCTGTTGACCGGGGCGGCCGGGTTCATCGGCTACCACGTCGCCAAGCGCTATCTGGAGGAGGGTCGGACCGTCCTCGGGATCGACGACCTCAACGATTATTACGACGTCGCGCTCAAGCAGAGCCGCCTCGGGCAACTCACGGCGCACGCGAATTTCGCGTTCCGCACGGTCGATCTGGCGGATCGCGCCGCCATCGAGGACCTGTTTCGCACGCACGCCTTCGGCACGGTCGTCCATCTCGGCGCGCAGGCGGGTGTGCGCTACTCCCTGGAGAACCCGCACGTCTACGTGAAGAGCAACGTCGAAGGCTTCCTGCACATCCTCGAAGGCTGTCGGCACAACCCGGTCGAGCACCTTCTCTATGCCTCGTCGAGTTCGGTCTACGGCGCGGTGACGCAGATGCCCTTCTCGGTGCACCAGAACGTCGACCATCCGATCAGCCTGTACGCGGCCACCAAGAAATCGAACGAGCTGTTCGCTCACTGCTACAGCCATCTTTACCGCATCCCGTGCAGCGGGCTGCGCTTCTTCACGGTCTACGGACCCTGGGGCCGGCCGGACATGGCGCTGTTCCTGTTCACGCGCGCGATCCTGGCGGGCGAGCCGATCAAGGTCTTCGGCCACGGGCAGATGATGCGCGACTTCACCTATATCGACGACGTGGTCGAGGGCATCGTGCGGCTTGCCGCGAAGCCGGCGCAGGACAACCCGGCCTGGGACCCGCGCGCGCCGGATCCCGGCAGCAGCGCGGCCCCGTACCGGGTCTACAACATCGGAAACCATGAGCCCGTGCAGCTTCTGCACCTGATCGAGGTGCTGGAGGCCTGCCTCGGCCGGAAGGCGATCAAGGAGTTCCTGCCCTTCCAGCCCGGCGACGTGCCGGAGACCTACGCCGACACGGACGACCTCGCCGCGGCGACCGGCTACGCGCCGAGCACCCCCATCGAGATCGGCGTGGAACGCTTCGTCCGCTGGTACCGGGCGTACTACCGCGTCTGACCGCGGGCGCGGCGATCGTCGGCCGACCGGCCGGCGGCGCCGGAGGCCATGCCCGGACGACACGTCGCAAGCCATTCCGGGGACGCCGCCCGACCCCATATCGGATGTCGGGCCAGCCTCGGGCCCTGGAACCCGCATGGCCCTGACCCGCGACCTCCTCGATATCCGGACGATCTACCACGAGCCGGCGGTGGAGGGCTTTCCCCTCGGCCAAGAGATCCTGGCGCGCTTTCCCGATGCCGAGCGCATCGCGGTGCCGTCGCACTGGAACATCCCGGAGCTGCACGGCAATGCCGGATCGGTGGCGGACTGGGTGCGGATCAAGCGCTGGACGCTGGTCCTGGGGGTGAAGAAGAGCCTCACGATGCGTCCGAACGGCCGCAGCGCGCACTTCATCGCCCCGTCGACCTCCAACGGCTGCGCCATGGCCTGCGCCTACTGCTACGTCCCGCGGCGCAAGGGCTTCTCGAACCCGATCTCCCTGTTCGTCAACGTCGAGCAGGCCTGCGCGGCGATCCGTCGGCATGCCGGGCGGCAAGGTCCCCTCCCTGAGCCGGACCTGATCGACCCGGCCGCCTGGGTCTACGACATCGGCGAGAACGGCGACCTGTCGGTAGATGCCGCCGTGAGCAGCGGCGTGCGCCGCTTCGTCGAGCTGTTCCGCACCGTCCCGAACGCCAAGGCGTCCTTCGCCACCAAGGCGGTGAACCGCGACCTCCTCGACTACGACCCACAGGGCAAGACCCGAATCCGCTTCTCGCTCATGCCGGCACGGATCGCCAAGGTCGTCGACGTGCGCACCGCCCCGATCCCCGAGCGGATCGCCGCCATCGACGACTTCGTGGCCGCCGGCTACGAGGTCCACGCCAATTTCTCGCCGGTCATCCTGTACGAGGGCTGGGAGGACGACTGGCGGGCGCTCTTCGCCGAGCTTGACGATACGCTGTCGGACGCCGCCAAGGCGCAGCTCAAGTGCGAGATCATCATGCTGACCCACAACGCGGATCTCCACGCCGTGAATCTCGGCTGGCATCCGCGGGCGGAGGATTTCCTCTGGCGTCCGGATATCCAGGAAGCGAAGGTCTCGCAGGGCGGCGGCACCAACCTGCGCTACCGGACGGGCTGGAAGGGCCGGTGGCTCGGCCGGTTCAAGGCCCTGCTCGCGGAGACCATGCCTTACTGCACAGTGCGCTACGCGTTCTGAACTCCCGGTCCCGCGCGGCGTTGGAGCGCCAGCGGAGGGAGAGCGTCGTCATGGCCACGCACGAGACCTACATCCAGGAAGCCGTGGCCCTCGCCGAGGCGAATGTCGCGGTCGGAGGGTCCCCGTACGGCGCGGTGATCGTGCGCGACGGAGGGATCCTCGTGCGCGCGGCCAATACCGTGCACGCCACGAACGACCCCAGCGCCCATGCCGAGATGGTGGCCCTGCGCGAGGCTAGCCGGCTCCTCGGACGCCGGGACCTCTCGGATTGCGTGATGTACGCGAGCGGGCGCCCGTGCCCCATGTGCCATGCGGCAATGCGGCTCGCCGGCTTCAAGCGGGGCTACTTCGCCTACTCGGCCGAGGAGGCCGAGCGGCACGACGCCGGCAGCGCGGCGATCTACGCCGAACTCTGCCAGCCCCTCGAGTCGCAGCCGATGCGTCTGAGCCAGGTCCGGCCCGCGGGCGAGTCGCCCTACGCCGCCTGGGCGGCGCGACGGAAACGATGACGCCTCAATGCGTCCAGGGCGCCGTGCGGTTGAACTTGAAATTGTCCGAGTACGAGAGGCCCTTGCGGGCGGCGGGCTTGGCCGGCTGCTCGACCCGGTAGGCGATACCCTCGCGCTTGGCGTAGGCCACCGCCTCGTCCTCGGTGTCGAATTCCAGGCGCACCTGCTGCAGCATGTCGGACGAGCCGTTCCAGCCCATCAAGGGGTCGATCTCGCGCGGGCTGGTCCGGTCGAATTCCAGGATCCACTGCTTGGTCCGGGCGAGGCCGGACTGCGTGGCATCGCGGGACGGTCGGAAGATGCGGGCGCTCGGCATCTGCGGTCGACAAGCTCCTGAAAGAATGGTCGGGGCGATAGGATTCGAACCTACGACCCCCTGGTCCCAAACCAGGTGCGCTACCAGACTGCGCCACACCCCGACACCCTCATAGAGGGCCAAGAGGCCTAACGCTTTGGCTGTTCCGGCGCAACTGCGCCGATGCGGTGAATTTGGAACACACGGGAAACGAATGGTGGCTGGTCAGACCGAGCGGTGCGATGAAGGATCCGGCGCTTCCACAGGCTGTGCGGTCGCGCTGAGTGCGCCGATGCCCGGGATGGTTGTCGGCCGAGCGAACGGCGGCCGTTGTCGCGTCTACGTTGATGACACCGTGGCTCCGCTGCCAGGGTATGGCTATAGAATCATCCAAGACAACCTTGAAGGCACACGGTGGCAGGCGTGCGAGAGGCGATCGAGGCGGCGGAAGCACGGCTCATCCCCCTCCCCCTTTTCCCGCGACTACAACCCATCGATCGTTCGACTTATCCAGGATGAGAAGCTGCTCGCGAAGCACAAGCGCGTGGTCGGGAACAACGCAGCGCGTCCCTACGCTCATCCCCGGGGCTACCACGCAGCGGATGCGCGCTCGCATCGCCGCGTAGGACGTGCCGCAACTGCCTCGCCGCAGCACGACGCGGGGGCGACGTGGTCGCTGATCCATGATCGGGCGCAGCTCTGTGGACGACCGCCACATCATTCCCCGCATCGATTGCTCCGCCTTGCCACACACCTGTCTAGCTCATGGCTACTATCGGCCGCTGGTTATGGATCCGTGCGGAGTGTTAGAGTCTTAGCTCGGATGAGCATCGAGGCGCTCGATTATGGATCGCTGACGGCCTCTCCAAAACCGAAAGACTGCGGCTAAATATGATCGTCAATTAACATGTTGTAAGATGATGGTAGCCGAATTTTCACCTGTTCCGGGTGTAGAAAGTTTGCACTGCCGCTGCTTTATCGCTAAAATTTCGTTAAGAACGAGGAGAATTTTATGTCTTTGTGGCCTCGAGTTTTTGCATTCTACTGTGCAAGTATAATCTGCACTCATGGTGTCGTTGCTGGCGAAACTCCGGGTCGTTATCTTCTCGGCCCGCAAGATCGTATCAATATCAGAGTGTATGACTTGCGCCGAAACACTGGCGAGGCCTATTCCTGGGTCGCGCTCAATGGCCAATTTTTAGTTGCGGCAGACGGGACTGTCTCACTTCCAATTATTGGCCAAATCAAAGCCGAAGGTGGAACGCCAGGCGATCTTGCGACTGCGATCGGCGTCGCGCTCAAACAAGCCGCCGATCTCGCAGAAAGGCCTGCCGCATCGGTCGAAGTGGCGACGTATCGGCCATTTTACATCACTGGCGCCGTTCAACAACCCGGCAAGTATGAGTATCAGCCTGGGTTGACCGTGATCCAAGCCGTCAGCACCGCGCAGGGCTTTGTTCGCGGCTCCGATCCATTGGCCATGCAACGCAATGCCCTGACCTCGCGCGGAGAAACGCAAACCTTAGCCGCCGAAAGGGTTGCGCTGATCACGAGACTCGAACGCCTCGATGCAGAGATCGCTGGAGCAGATACAATCACGATTGCGGAGGAACTCAAAAATAATTCCGACAAGACAAGAGTGGCTCAAGCCATCCGCGACGAGCAACTTATTTTTGAGACGCGGCGGAATGCTACTAAAGCAGAGGTTCTCGCGATTCAGAGGAATATCGATACCCTCAAATCTGAATTGACAGTGCTAGAGAGCAAATCAAAGACGCTCGATCGTCAGCTTGAACTGAGTCAAAGCGAACTCAATCTAGTGAGCGATCTTGTGTCGAAAGGCTTAAGCATAGCGCCGCGGAGACTGGCCGCGCAGCAAAGCCAAGCGTCATTTGAGAGCAACCGACTTGACGTTCAAGTGGCAATGTTGCGGGCGCAACAGAGCCTAGCCCGCGCGGAGCGCGACATCATTGATCTGCGGGCTCGCTTCCGACGTGAAGCGCTGTCCGAAGCCGCGGAGACGCGCCAGAAGTTGGCACTGAACGAAGAGAAAGCGCGCACAGCCGAGAACCTTTTGAGCAACGCCGAATCGCAAATGCTCAGCAGCACCAGCGACGCTTTCGGCAATACGGTGGCCCGCTTTGAGATCACCCGCGGCATTGACGGTGCCGCGAAGACTTGGGTCGTCTCGGAGGACACATCCGTGGAGCCTGGCGATGTCGTCAAGGTCAGCCTTCAACGTGGTCGTGGCGCGCAGACAAACCAGATGACCGAGACGCCAATGGTGGCGACGTCACCCAGCCGGTCGACGGGCGGCGTTAGTCCCGGTCGCAGCGGCACGTATTCAACTGAAGTCACTCGCCGAGCCACTGAGAACACAATTCCATGACGGCGAATTTTAGTAAATAGACACAAGCAATATTCAATTTTCTATCAATCTTAACGCATGTCAGCCAATCTTAAGGCAGATTGCCGCGTTCAGTGGGTTTTTTGGACTATGCCACAGCGCCACGTCCCAGACGAATCTCAGCCGCAACCAAGCGTTCAAATTTTGCGGGCCTATGCGATATGAGCATAGAGCCGATTGGGGCCATCACATTTATCCTGGGCCTTATCTGCTTATTATTGGGCACGCGGGCAATAGTAATCGCGTTCTTGGTTGTTTGCGTTCTCGGTTCGGCGGCGGCAATTCTGTTTGGGAGCACAGGTATCGCACCGGCCCATGTTTTTCTGATATTTCTGGTTCTCGCAAATTTATCCTATCGGGATGTTTGCGCGAAAGTTCTCAATCAACTTCGATTTCCGGAGCCAGGATTCTGGCTGCTATGCCTGTTTTTATACGGCGTCGCGAGCAGTTATATCATGCCGCGACTGTTCGCCGGTCAAACTCAGATCATACCCCTTGGCGCGTCATCCAACTTGCCGACAAGCGAGGGAACTGTTCCACTCGGTCCCGTATCGAGCAATCTTAATCAATCCATTTATATGCTGGGGAACATAGTATGCTTCACGATAATCGCGGCCGTGGGATCGACGAGAGAAGGCATCGATACGGTTACGAAGGCACTCATCGCCTTCTGTTTGGCCGACATTTGCTTCGGACTTATTGATGTTATTACCGCCGCAACGGGAACACAGGACGCACTAAAATTTATACGCAACGCGCAGTATACTTTTCATGATGACGAAACCGTGGGAAACATGAGGCGGATCATCGGGTCTTATACCGAGGCATCCGCCTTCGCTTGGATCACCCTTGGTGTGTTCGGCTTCACAGGGACTTTATTTCTCTATGGACGCAAGCCGCTAATTTCGGGTCTTTTAGCATTATCTTCGCTTTTATTTATTGTGCTCTCAACATCATCGACCGGACTGGTCGGGTCGGCGATGGTGGCATCAATTTTATACATGATAGCTTTCATGCGATGCAGCACCCGCCTACAAGATCGCTTCAGTGCTGCCACTGTTATCGCCTGCCCCCTATTGCTCATTATCTGTATAGTACTTGTTTTATCAATCGATGGCGTGGGATCGGCGATATATGATTATGTTGATACACTCGTCATAAGCAAAAGCACAACCCAGTCGGGTGCCGAACGCGGGACTTGGAACACTTATGCCTTGCGTAACCTTTTCGACTCTGGAGGCTTGGGGGTCGGCTTAGGAACCAGTCGTGCTTCGAGTTTCCCGCTGGCTGTACTTTCCCAAGTCGGGATCCCGGGAGCAATTTTCTATGTGTTGTTTTTAGTTTCAGTTTTTCGCAATGTAGACGAAATCCCACGCAGTTATACCGGCGACATTCGCGCTGCGGCCAGAGTGGGATGCATCTCATTGATATTCGGAGCCATGATATCTGGCACGACTGTTGATTTGGGATTGTTATTTTATGTGTTTGCTGGCTGCGCATGTTCTGCTTCTTATGATCGGCAAGAGGCGAGCCATGGCATGGCTTCTGCTTATCAACTATAATAATTTTTAAGACAAAAAATCTAGAGCCGGACTTTTGATGGATCTTATTAAGTTTGCCGTTCCTCATCGGCTCAGCTTAATACAGTCAGTACATCGCATCCTGTCTGTAAATGGCAAACAATAGGTCGCCCGTAAATCGATCCGTCTCCATGGGTCCAGGCTTGAAATTCAAGCTTATCATGGACGTGTGCAAACTTAGCAGCCCTGAACCGGAGCAGAACGCTGACAGCGACGAGGCAAAGTGGCCAAGGTGGTGGTCAGGGGTCGTAGTCGCGGATCAGGCGGCGGGAGCGTGTCTTCGAAGCGAAGGCCCTCACCATCCGTCGTCACGGTCGGTCTCTGCCAGCGTTGGCCCGGTCCGGCGCGCTCGGCGGCAGTGTTTAGACCCACATGCGTAGCCACAACGCCGTTACACGACCAACCCTGAAGCGGCCCCTGGTCCCCGGCACGACGCGCGCTTGCGGCGCCGGTTTCCCCCCTTGCATCGGTCCGGCACGCGGACAAGCACCCACTCCAAGCGGAGGATGGGACACGCGTCGAGGGACGCACGAGGCGAAGTGGATGATGGCGGATCGGGCGCAAGCGGGGCTGAGGCTCGGTGGCTTGGAAGCGGCCGTACCTCTAAGAGCGCCTAACAGAACCGTTTGATCTGCTTGAGGGTGATGAGGCTCGCGGCCAGGGTTGTGAAGGCCTCGTAGATGTCGCCGCGCCGCTCGTAGCGGATGGGCAGGCGGCGGAAGCGGTTGAACCAGGCATGGGTCCGCTCGACGACCCAGCGGTGACGCCCGAGCCTCTCGCTGCTCTCGATGCCTTTGCGCGCGATCCGCGGCACGATCCCGCGCGCCCGGCACTCCCGGCGTCGTGCTTTGGCATCATAGGCCTTGTCCGCGTGCAACTTGTCCGGACGATGCCGCGGGCGTCCGCGCCGCCCGTTGCGCAGGGGCGGGATGGCGTCGAGGGTCTGGGCCATCATCACGCTGTCGTGTCGGTTGGCGCCGCTCAGGCAGAAGCCGAGCGGCGTGCCGCGCGCGTCGGTGACGAGGTGGCGCTTCGTGCCCGGCTTGCCCCGATCCGTCGGGTTCGGGCCCGTGGCAGAGCCCCTTTTTTGGCCGGGACAGACGCACTGTCCAGGCTCGCGCGGCCCCAATCGATCTCGCCCGCCGCGTGCAGGCGCTCCAGCAGGATCTGATGCAGCCGCGCCCAGACGCCTGCCGCCTGCCAGTCGCGCAGGCGGCGCCAGCAACTCATCCCGCAGCCGCAGCCCATCTCGGCGGGTAGCATCTCCCAGGGCAGGCCAGAGCGCAGCACGAACAGGATGCCGGTCAGCGCCGCACGGTTCTCGAGCGGGCGCCGCCCGCCCTTCGGACGCGGCCGGGGCGGCGGAAGAAGCGGGGCGATCTCAGTCCACAGATCGTTGGGAAGAAGGGGGCGAGCCATCCCAGCCAACGCCCGACCACACGATCCGTGCCCGTTCTGTTAGGCGCTCTAAGACGCCGACCCTCCGCCCACACTTCCTTAAAGACCCGGCAGCACTGCCCGCACGTGCGCGGTAAAGGCGCGCGTCAGCGGCGAGGCGTGCTGCTCCTCCAGACGGAGCGTGAGGCCGATCCGTGGAAGCGGCGGTAGTCCGTTCCCCCGCGACTCGACGCGCAGATCGGCCGGAACCGCCGACCGGGTCAGCACTGCAACGGCTTGGCCCGACCGCGCGACCGCCAGCAGCCCCGACAGGCTACCGCTCGCGTAGGCGATCCGGTAGGCGCGCCCGGCCCGCTCCAAGGCGGTGCGCGCCGCCCGATGATCGAGGGTGTCGGGATCGCCGAGGGCGAGCGGCAGCGGGTCCGGCCACGGTGCGGTGGCATCCTTCGCCGTCACCCAAACGAGTTCTTCCCGCCTCAGGATGGCGCGCTCGGCCACGCGGGGAACGGAGACCAGGGCAAGGTCGAGGCCGCCGCGTTCGAGCCGTTCTTCGAGCCGGGGCGTCGCGGCGCAGACCACGTCGATCGCCGCTGCCGGATGTTGCTGAGCGAAGCCGCGCAGGAGCACGGGCAGGAACGCTTGGGCATAATCATCCGGGCATCCGAAGCGCAGGGATCCGCTGAGGCTCCGACCCGAGAATTCGGCGAGGGCATCGTCGTGCGACGCGAGGATGCGTCGGCCATGGACGAGAAGTCGCTCGCCCTGGACGGTGAGCAGAACACCCCGGCCCGTCCGCGTCAGCAACGGTCGGTCGATGAGTTCCTCCAGTCGCTTCATCTGCATGCTCAGCGCGGCTTGGCTTCGGCCGACCCGCTCGGCCGCCCGGCTGAGTGCACCGGTCTCCGCCACGGCGGCGAAGCTGCGCAGAAGGTCGATATCGAGGGTCCGACCCATCAGGATCTCTGAATTCTCGTTTCAGAACTATAAGCTGGTGCGCGGGTCCGGTCGCCCCTTAGCATGCTAGGCAGACGCGGAGCACGAGCGACGATGACGCAGAATGCCGACGAAGATTTCTGGGATCGCGCCCGGCGCCACTTGGTGCGGTATGGCGGCGCGTTCGCCCCCGTCATCGTCGAGCGGGCGGAAGGCAGCTTCGTCATCGACGCCGACGGCAGGAAAATCCTCGATTTTACCTCCGGTCAGATGAGCGCGATCCTGGGCCACGGCCATCCGGAAATCGCCGCGGTGGTGGCGGATCACGTGAGGACCCTCGACCATCTGTTCAGCGGCATGCTGAGCCGACCCGTGGTCGATCTCGCCACCGAACTCGCCCGGCTCGCGCCTGGGCAACTCGACCGGTCCATGCTGTTGACGACCGGGGCGGAGGCCAATGAGGCCGCGCTGCGCATGGCCAAGCTCGCCACCGGCGGCTGGGAGGTGGTGAGCTTCGCCCAGTCCTGGCACGGCATGACGGCCGGGGCCGCTTCGGCGACCTACAGCGCGGGTCGCAAGGGCTACGGCCCGGCGCCGGTCGGATCGTTCGCGATTCCGGCGCCGAATGCCTACCGCCCCATCTTCGAGACGGGGGGCGCTCCCAATTGGCAGGCCGAGCTGGACTACGCCTTCGCGCTGGTCGACCGTCAATCCACCGGCAATCTCGCGGCGTTCCTGGCCGAACCGATCCTCAGCTCCGGCGGGATCATCGAGCTTCCGCCCGGCTACCTCGCGGCGCTCAAGCAGAAATGCACCGAGCGCGGCATGCTGCTGATCCTCGACGAGGCCCAAACTGGTATCGGCCGCACCGGGCTGATGTTCGCGTGCGAGCGCGACGGGGTGGTGCCGGATATCCTCACCCTGTCGAAGACGCTGGGCGCCGGCCTGCCGCTCGCCGCGGTGATGACCACGCCGGAGATCGAGGATCTCTGCCACGCCCGCGGCTTCCTGTTCTACACGACCCATGTCTCCGATCCGCTCCCGGCGGCGGTCGGCCTGAAGGTCTTGGAGATCGTTCAGCGCGACGGGCTCGTCGCGCGGGCCGCGGCGGCCGGCGCCCATCTGGCCGCCCGGTTGCGCGCGCTCCAGCAACGCTTTGCCTGCATCGGCGACGTGCGCGGGCGGGGGCTGCTGCAGGGCGTGGAAATCGTCGCCGACCGGGCCTCCAAGGTGCCGGCGCCGGAACTGGGCGACGCGATCACCCGGCGCTGCCTCGAACTCGGGCTGAGCATGAACATCGTCCAGCTGCCGGGCATGGGCGGCGTGTTTCGCATCGCGCCGCCGCTGACGGCCACGGACGCGGAACTCGACCTTGGTGTCGACATCCTCGAGCAGGCGATCGAGAGTGCCGTATAGGCGGCTTCCAAAAGGCTTCCGCAAGGCTTCCCTGGCGCGTCCTCAAGCGCTCAGGCCGCCTCGATTTCAGCGCTCACGGTCAGCCACTCCTCCTCGGCGGCTGCGAGCGCGCTGGCCGCGTCCGCCCGCATCTTGGCGATCTCGCCGGCCTTGGCGGCGTTTTCGCGGAAGGCCGAGCCGTCCTCCAGGGCCGCGTCGATCTTCTGAATCGCCGCCGTCAGCTTCGCCATCCGCGCCTCGATGGCGTCGAGCCGCTTGCGCAACGGTGCCAGCGCGGCGCGGCGCTCGACGCCCGCGCGCCGCGCCTCGGCCTTCTGACCGCCGGACGGCTCGGCGTCGCGCTCCGCGTCCCGCTCCGGGCCCGACAGAACGAGGCGGCGGTAATCGTCCATGTCGCCGTCGAAGGTCTTCACGGTGCCATCCGAGACGAGCCAGAGCCGGTCGGCGCAGGCCTCGACCAGGAACCGATCGTGGGAGACCAGGATGACAGCACCCTCGTAGTCGTTGATCGCCTCGACCAGGGCCTGACGGCTCTCGATGTCGAGATGGTTGGTCGGCTCGTCGAGGATCAGGAGGTGAGGCCCGTGGAAGGCGGCGAGTCCCATCAGCAGGCGCGCCTTCTCGCCGCCTGAGAGCTTCTCCACCGGCGTGTCGGCCTTGTTGGCGCCGAAACCGAGGCGGGCTGTCGCTGAGCGCACCTTCGCCTCCGGCACGTCCGGCATCAGGGTCCGGACATGCGCGTAAGCGCTCTCGGCGGGGCGCAACTCGTCGAGCTGGTGCTGGGCGAAATAGGCCACCTCCATCTTGGAGGAGCGCTTGACCTCGCCGGCAAGCGGCCCCAGCCGACCGCCGATCAGCTTGCAGAAGGTGGACTTGCCGTTGCCGTTGGCGCCCAGCAGCGCCACCCGGTCGTCAGGCGCGAGACTGAGATCGAGCCCGGTGAGCACGATGCGGTCGCCGTAGCCGGCCTTCACCCGCTCCATGGCGACGATCGGCGGCGACAGCGGCTTCTCCGGGCTCGGCAGATGGATCACCGGCACGTCGTCCTCGAGGAGCGCCGCGATCGGCTCCATCTTGGCGAGCCGCTTCATCCGTGACTGGGCCTGCCGCGCCTTGGTGGCCTTGGCCTTGAAGCGGTCGATGAAGCTCTGCAGATGCGCCCGCTCGGCATCCTGCTTGGCCTTGGCCTTGGCCTGCAGGACCCGCTTCTCGGACAGCTGCTTGGCGAAGCTCGTATAGCCGCCGCGGTAAATCGTCAGCTTGCCGCGATCGAGATGGAGGATGTGGTCGACGCTGGTGTCGAGCAGGTCGCGGTCGTGGCTGATGATGATCGCCGTACGCGGGTAACGTTCCAGGTAGTCGTAGAGCCAGAGGGTGCCCTCGATGTCGAGGTAGTTGGTCGGCTCGTCGAGGAGCAGCAGGTCCGGTTCGGAGAACAGCACGGCGGCGAGCGCCACGCGCATTCGCCAACCGCCGGAAAAGTCCGAGCAGGGGCGGCCCTGGGCGGCCGCATCGAAGCCGAGACCGTGCAGGATCGCGGCCGCACGCGCCGGCGCCGAGTGAGCGTCGATATCGACAAGCCGCGTCTCGATCTCGGCCCGGCGCAGTCCGTCGGCGTGCTCAGCCTCCGCCATCAGCCGGGCGCGTTCCGTGTCGGCGGCGAGGACGACGGCGTGCAGCGTCTCGGGACCGGCCGGCGCCTCCTGCGCAACGGCACCGATCCGCATGCCCCGGGGCAGGGATACGGATTTCGCATCCACCGGAAGGTCGCCCAGGATGGCCTTGAACAGCGTGGTCTTGCCGGCGCCGTTGCGCCCGACGAGCCCCACGCGGGCGCCCTCCGGGATCGTAAAGCTCGCCGAGTCGAGGATCAGACGGTCGCCGATGCGGTAGGAAAGGTCGTTGACGCGCAGCATGGCGGCGTTCTGGCCGTCCGGACGCGGCGAGGCAAGCGCGGCCTGCGTGCCGGCCATCTGCGCCGATCAACAAGCAGTCGTAGGGGATCGGTCTCTGTTGATCGATCTAAAAGCGATGCAAAAGCCGGCATTTTAACGGAATGGCATCAAAGCCGCTTCAGTATCGCGCATCAAGCCTGCGGTCCAACCGCGGTGGTCGTCCCCTGGGTACGAATGCGGACGCAGGCGGATCAGTATTGCGTCTCGGCGCGCCGTTGGGTGGGCGCGCCGCAGCCTGCGGTATCGTGCGCTCGGGGGGGGCGGACGACGGGAGCGAAATCTTGGGCCGGACCCTGATCCTCACCGACGACCTCAGCCGCGGCGAGCGGCTCGCCCGCAGCCTCGGCGCGGTCGGGTCAGCGACGCTCCACGACCTCTACGGCGATGCCGCGCCGCCCGCAGGCGCCACGCTGATCATCAGCGACGTCAGTGCGCTGACGTCCGAGTCCGTGCGCCGTCTGCGCCAAGCCCTCGCGGTGGCGCGCGGCACCGGTACGCCCTTCCTGCATCTGGTCCACGGCAACCTGGAGCGCGGCGAGATCCAGGCCACGGCCCTGGGGGCGACCCGGGCCCTGCCGGCCTCTGTGGCCGGGGCCATGCTGCTCAACGCCGTCGCGTCCCTGACCGGCGAGCCGTCGGGTCGGACGGCCGCTATCCCGCGGGAAGGAATCGAAGGCGCGCGGACAGCCTTCGCCGCCATCTTCCGTGCCGATCGCTGCCCTGAGCCGGCGATCGTCGAGTCCGGGGCTGTCCTGGTCAATCGCGCGGTCCGCGAGGCCAAAATCCGGGATTGGCTTGCCGTGGTGGCGAAGTTCGATGACGTAACCCACCGCCATTGCCTGAGCGTCGCCGGTTTGGCGGCGGCCTTCGCGCGCCAACTCGGGCTCAACGAATCCGACTCGAACTTTCTGATCAAGGGCGCGCTGCTCCACGACATCGGCAAGGCCAAGATCCCGCTCGCCATCCTGAACAAGCCGGCCCCACTGACGCCGGAGGAACGGGTCGAGATGGCCCGCCATCCGGTTCTCGGACACGGCATGCTCCTCGGAGGGGGTTACGATGCGCTGACCCTGGCGGTGGTCCGCTCCCACCATGAGTACCTCGATGGCACCGGCTATCCGGATAAGCTCTGCGGCAAGGAGATCCCGGATCTCGTCCGGCTGATCACGATCTGCGACATCTTCGCGGCGCTCATTGAGGCCCGACCCTACAAGGCGCCGAAAGCCGCTGGCGAGGCCTACGCGATCCTGAAGACCATGGAGGCCAAGCTCGACGGCGACCTCGTGCGCGCATTCGGAGGCGTCGCGCTCGCCTGTGAGACGCCACTCCGGGTTTCGGCCTGACGGATCCGTTCGCCCGCGTTCAGATGAGCTCCCAGGCCCCTTCGTCCTCCATCAGGGCGGCCACGAGGGCGTGGTTCAGTTCGTGCCCGGTGTGCAGGGCGGTCACTCGCCCTTCGATGGGGTGTCCCGTCAAAGCCAAATCACCGATCAGGTCGAGGATACGGTGCCGCACCGGCTCACCCGGCACCTGCATCCCGCCAAGCACGCGCCCCCGGACGAGCAGCGCCGCCGAGCGGGGAGAGACGCCCTGCAGGAAGTCCCTGCGCGCGAAGTATCCGTAGGCACGTCCGGCCATGGCCCGGACGTAGCGGCCGAAGCTGCGTGCCGGGGCGATCTCTCGCTCGAAGCTCTCCGGGGTTATGGCGCCCGACCAGTCGATCGCACCGAAATGGGCGAGGGCGATGTGACCTGTCACGTGGAAGCCCGGACCGGGCTCGATCCGGAGGAGGCGCTGCCCCCGCTCCACCGAGACGGCACGGCGGACCTTGATCACGCGGCAGGTCGGCGCCTGCTCGCTCCGACCCGCCGCCTGGATCGCTTGGCACCAGGGCGCAGCGCTGCCATCGAAGATCGGCAACTCGTCCGCGTCGATCTCGGCCAGGACGTTGTCGACCTGCAGAGCGCTCAGGGACGCCATCAGGTGCTCGATCGTCCGGACGAGCACGCCCTCGCGCCGGATCGCCGACGAGAGCGGCTGCGATTCTCGGTGATGCCAGCGTGCGGGCACGTCGACGACGCGGCCGTCCTCGAGGTGGCGACGGAAGACGATGCCGTGATCCGCCGGCGCCGGGCTGACCCGCACGGTGGCGTAACGTCCGGAATGCAGGCTGCGCCCGGACCGTTCGAACGGCGCCGCGAGCGTGGCCTGCCGCCGCGGCGATGCTATCGTTTTACAGGGTGCGTGCCCCGCGAAGGTGATCTCGTCTGCCATCATGGCCGCGCCCCCACGCGGCGCTTGGGCTTATCGCCGATTCCAGATCCACGCTAATAAACTCCTGTTCAGCCAAGCGCGGCTTGACCGCTCTGCCTGCGCCCGTCACGATCGCGGCCGCCCGGCCGATCGAGCAGCGCAGCGGCGATGCTCGGATTTCCAGTGCGGGCTGCTCCCGTCCCCCATCTGCTGGCCGGCACCCGTCAGGGCAGGGACGGAGGCCGGAGTTGAGGGGACACGACTGATGGCGCGGCTGGGCACGATACCCTTCTTCAAGGACCCGGGCATCGAGCTCAGCACCTTCGAACCCCGCTGCCACTGGCGGCGGTTCGACGAGAACGAGGTCCTAGTCGACTTCGACGACATTTCCACGGACGTCTACTTCATTGCCTCCGGCGAGGTCCGCATCCTGAACCGCACGCAGTCGGGCAAGGAGGTGATCCTCGGGGAGATGCGCGGCGGCGCCTTTTTCGGCGAGCTGGCGGCGATCGACGGGATCGGCCGCTCGGCCAACGTCACGGCGCTCACCCGCGGCGATGTGTGCGTGGTACCCGCCGCCGTGTTCCGTCAGATGGTCTTCGCGTCCGAGGTGATCGCCGACCGGCTGTTCAGGCTGCTCGCCAAGCGCGTGCGCGAGCTGAACACCCGGCTGATGGAGCACGCGCTGCTCGACCTGAAGCACCGCCTCTACGCCGAGCTGCTGCGCCTGTCGGTTCCACGCGCCGGCGCCTCGGGTGAACGGGTCGTGTCGCCTCCGCCCTACCATCACGTGCTCGCCGCCCGGATCGGCTGCCGCCGCGAGCAGGTCACGCGGGAGTTTACCGCGATGGCCGCGGAGGGGCTGGTCGACCGCACCCGCGGCGCACTCGTGCTGCGCCGGCCCGACCTTCTGGAAGCGCGCGTCGCCGAGGCGTTGCGCGAGGATTCCTGATCCCTTGACCGGCGCGCCGCCGCCGCGCCTGCGGCTTCAGGATCTGACCAAGCAGTTCGGCACGCACACGGCCGTCGATGCCGTCACGCTGGATCTCGAGCCCGCGGAGTTCTTCTGCCTCCTCGGACCGTCCGGCTGCGGCAAGAGCACCTTGCTGCGCATGATCGCCGGGTTCGACATTCCGAGCGCGGGGCGCATCCTCCTGGGCAGTGCAGACCTGACCGGGCTCCCGCCGCACCGGCGGCCGGTGAACATGATGTTTCAATCCTACGCCCTGTTCCCGCACATGAGCGTGGCGGGCAATGTTGGTTACGGACTCAAGGGCCTAGGCCGGACGGCCGCGGCCGAGCGGGTCGGCGATCTCCTCCGGCTGGTCCGTCTGGACGGTTTCGGCGACCGACGGCCCGAGACGCTCTCGGGCGGTCAGCGTCAGCGGGTTGCCCTCGCCCGTGCCCTCGCCCGCGAGCCCAAGCTGCTGCTCCTCGACGAGCCGCTCGGCGCGCTGGACCGTGGCCTGCGGGAGGAGACCCAGGGCGAACTGCGCGCCGTGCAGCGCCGGCTCGGCACCGCCTTCGTGGTCGTCACCCACGATCCGGAGGAGGCGATGATGCTCGCCGACCGGATCGGCGTGATGGAGGCGGGCCGCCTCGTTCAGGTCGGAAAGCCGGCTGACCTCTATCGCCGACCGGCGAGCCGCTTCGTGGCGGGCCTGCTCGGGGACGTGAACCTGATCCGGGGACACCTCGGGCCGGAGGAGCCGGGGGGCGTCCGGGCGGTCCAGACCGTGCACGGCACGGTGCGCGGCGTGGCGACGACGACCCTGGAGGAGGGTGCGTCGGTCGTCGTGGCGGTCCGGCCGGAGGATCTTGTCCTCGGGTCCGATGGGCTTCCCGTGGTCATCGCCGACGCCCTGTTTCTGGGCGACCGCGTGCGCCGGACGCTGCGTCTGCCGGACGGGACCGCCCTGCGGGCGAGCGGGCGCCCCGACGCCGTGGATGGGGCCTCAGGCTCGGAATCGCGCGTCAATTTCGATCCCCAGGCCGCGGTGATCCTTCCGGCATGACGGCGCCCGATCATGCGAAAGTCCAGACCGCACCCGCGGCGACGAACCGGCTCGCGCAACCCGAACCGCCTCCCATGACCCGCCCGAGATCCGGCCGCGGCTTCGCCCGGCTGGTGCGGCTCCCGCCCTTCGCGTGGCTGTCGGTCTTCTTCCTCGTGCCCTTCGCGATCACGCTGAAGATCAGTCTGTCGGAGCCGGCCACGGCGATCCCGCCCTATCTGCCGGTGCTCGACTGGCGCGCCGGCCTTGAGGGCTGGTCGTCGTTCCTCGAAGCTCTGGACTTCGACAACTACGCGACCCTCTACGCCGATCCGCTCTACCGCGACGCTGCCCTCGGCTCGCTGACCTACGCCGCGGTGGCGAGCCTGATCCTCGTCGCCCTCGGCATCCCGCTCGCCTACGCCCTGGCCCGCTCGCCCGCCCGTTGGCAGCCGCTCCTCGTCGCCCTCGTCGTCGTGCCGTTCTGGACGAGCTTCCTCATCCGAATCTACGCCTGGATCGCGATCCTGAAGCCCGAGGGACTGCTGAATCTGGTCTTGCTGCGGCTCGGCCTCATCGCCGAGCCGTTGACGATCCTCAACACCGACGCCGCGATCCTCATCGGCCTCGTCTACGCCTACCTGCCCTTCATGGTGCTGCCGCTTTACGCGGTCATGAACCGGCTCGATCCCACGTTGCGTGAAGCCGCGGCCGACCTCGGCGCCTCGCCGACCCGGGTGTTCTGGAGCGTGACCCTGCCACTCAGCCTGCCGGGGATCCTGGCGGGCGCCGGGCTCTGCTTCATCCCGATGGTTGGCGAGTTCGTCATTCCGGACCTCCTCGGCGGCTCGGAGACGCTAATGCTCGGCCGGGTGCTCTGGACTGAGTTCTTCTCCAATCGCGACTGGCCCCTGGCCTCCGCGGTCGCGGTCCTCATCCTCGGCATCGTGATCGGACCGGTGGTGCTGTTCCGCGACAGCCTGCGCGCCGGCAAGACCGAGGACGGTCGGCCATGACCTGGGTGACCCGCACTGCCCTGGCGGCCGGGCTCGGCTTCCTCTACGCGCCGATCCTCGTTCTGATCGCCTACTCGTTCAACGCGTCGCCCCTTGTGACGGTCTGGGGCGGGATCTCGACACGGTGGTACGAGGCGCTCTTCTCGGACGCGCCCCTGCTGGCCGCTGCCTGGGTGTCGCTCAAGGTGGCGGTTCTCTCGAGCCTCGTCGCCACAGTCCTCGGCACGGCGGCGGCGCTGGTGCTGGAGCGCCACGGTCGGTTTCGCGGGCGCGCGCTGTTCACCGGGCTCGTCCTCGGGCCGATGGTGATGCCGGAGGTGATGATCGGCCTCTCGCTCCTCCTGATGTTCATCGGCATCGGCTTCGATCGCGGCCTCGCCACGATCGTCATCGCGCACGCCACCTTCTGCACCGGCTTCGTCGCCGTCGTCGTCGCGGCGCGCCTGCGCGGCCTGGATCGCTCCCTGGAGGAGGCAGCGGCGGATCTCGGCGCGACGCCGTGGCGCGTGCTCACCACCGTGACCCTGCCGCTGCTGGCACCGGCGGTCGTAGCCGGCGCGCTCCTCGCCTTCAGCCTGTCGCTCGACGATCTGGTCATCGCGAGTTTCGTCTCGGGTCCGGGCTCGACCACCCTTCCGATGCGCCTCTACAGTCAGGTCCGTCTCGGCGTGAACCCCGAGATCAATGCCGCCTCGACGCTGCTGGTCGGGTTCGTCAGCGCGGCCGTGCTGCTGGCGTCCTGGCTGACAGCCCGGCGCGGCCCGGCTTGAAGCAGCTCATTCCGCGGCCTGGGTTCGGGCCGCCGCGTCCCTTCGATACAGCTGCGCCGCCGCGGCCGTGACCACGATGTTCACCACCAGAGCCGCGACGCCGACGTTGACGTCCTGCAGGGGCCCGAGGGACTGGAAGGCCGTGAGGCTGAACCCGCTCAGCACCGTCGCCGCCACGGTGGCGACGCCCGCCACGATGCCGGCCATCGCGGCGCGCCAGTCGAGCGGATTGCGCCGCAGCAGGCTGGTGATGAAGCAGGGAAACAGCTGGGTGACGAAGTTGTAGCCCATGAGCAGCAACTGGACGATGGTGTCGCCGCCCGACAGCGTGAAGCCGACGCAGACCAGAGCCAGGACCGGGACGAGGATCTTGCACAGCCGCGCCGTCGCGGCGTCGTCCATGCCCGGCCGCAGCGGCCGGACGAGGTTGTTGGCCACCAGCGTCGCGCCAGCGATCAGGATCATCGAGCCCGGCACCAGGGCGGTGAGAACGCCGGTGGCACCGATGATCCCGATGAACCACGGTGGGAAGCTTTGCAGCGACAGCTTGAACAGCGACAGGTCGACGTCGGGGCCCGTGAGACCCGGGACCTGCAGCACGGCGGTGAAGCCGATCATGAAGACGAACAGGTTGATCAACTGGTAGATCGGCAGGATGACGGCGTTGCGCCGGAAGGCGCTCGGCTCCCGCGCCGTGTAGAGGGATGCGAAGGTGTGCGGCCACATGTAGCCGCCCAGCGCCGTGAGCAGGACCGTGGTCGAGAACCAGGTCGTGCTCTGCCCGTGTTCCGGCAGGGCCAGGAAGCCCGGCTTCGCGGACTCGATGGCGCGGAAGAGACCCTCGTAGCTGCCGTAATAGTGCAGGGGCAGGTAGATTCCGAGGAAGATCACCAGAGCGAGGATGCTGGTGTCCTTGATCACCGCGGTCCAGGCCGAGCCGTGGACGCCGGACACGATCACGTAGGCGGTGAGCGCCGCCGCGCCGATCCAAACCGCCGCCGTCGACGAGATCGCTCCGTAGGAGGTCGTGGAGACGATGATCCCGAGCCCCTTGAACTGGAGCACGAGGTAGGGGACCAGCGCCACGATCCCGACGAGCGCCACGAGGATGCCGAGCCCCCGGCTCTGGTACTTGCGCGCGAAGAAGTCGGGCTGCGTGTAGAGCCCGTGCCGCTTCGCGTAGGCCCAGACCGGCGGCAGCAGCCAGTAGGAGGTGACGTAGGCCAACGTCAGGTAGCACAGGATGTAGTAGGCGGGCCCGCCCTTGCCGTAGGCGATCCCCGATCCGCCGAGGAACGTGAAGGTCGTGTAGATCTCACCGGCCATCAGCAGGAAGACCAGGGCCGTGCCGAAGCCGCGGCCGCCGACGGTCCACTGCTCCAGGCCCATCTCGCGGCCGTGGCGGGCATAGAGGCCGAGGCCGATGGCCAGGGCGAAGCCGGCCGCGACGATGACGAGCGCGATGCTCATCGCGGATCCTCCGGCGCGCGCCGCTCGGGATCGGTCAGGTAGATGATGCCCATCACTGCCGAAGTTCCGATGACGCAGAAAACCAGCCATACCAGGAGCAGCGGCAGTCCCAGGACGAATGGTTCGACCCGGTTCAGGAAGTACGGGCCGATCAGGATGCCGAAGAAGGGCAGGGTGGCGAGCCACCGCAGATGTCGCATGAGCGATACTGGTCAAAAGCCACCAATACCGCGGGTTGGATCAGTCGTTCACGGCTGTCAATCCAGCATCCCGTTACGGACCCGGCCATTGGTCATCTGAGCGGGCTGTGCGCTGGCGCACGCAGTCAAGCTTGGGGCGAACATATCCTCGTGAGGCAGTCGCCCTCCGTCCGGGCGGACGCATGAGGGACATGCCCCGTGACACGCACTCTGACCATTGCGGCTCTGGCCGCGCTCCTCGTCGCCCCGGCGGCACAGGCGCGCGGGATCCGGGCACACGCCAAGGCGCCGCCGAACGCCGCGATCAAGACGCGCCAAGTCGCCATGGACGATTTCAGCGCGCGGATGAGCCGCCTCGACCGGTTGATGGGCGTTCCGTCGGCCACCGGCGCGCGGTCGCGGTCCGCCGAGGCCGGGCGCTGAGGCGCATCTCAGGCGGCCGGATCAGCGGCCGAGGCCGCCGGCCTCTTCGACGAAGCGCGCGACTTCGTCCGCGCCGGCGCCGTCGCGCAGGGACGCGAAGACGTAGGGGCGTGCCCCCCGCATCCGGCGCGTGTCCGCTTCCATCACCGACAGGTCGGCGCCGACGAGCGGCGCGAGGTCAGTCTTGTTGACGATCAGCAGATCGGACCGGGTGATGCCGGGGCCGCCCTTGCGCGGGATCTTCTCCCCGCCTGCCACGTCGATGACGTAGAGGGTGATGTCGGCGAGTTCCGGCGAGAACGTCGCCGCCAGGTTGTCACCGCCGGATTCGATCAGCACGAGGTCGAGCCGGGGGAAGCGGCGGTTCATCTCGGCGACGGCGGCGAGGTTGATCGAGGCATCCTCGCGGATTGCAGTGTGCGGACAACCGCCGGTCTCGACGCCCAGGATGCGCTCCTCCGGCAGCGCGCCCGCCACGGTCAGGATGCGGGCGTCCTCCTTGGTGTAGATGTCGTTCGTGATCGCGCAGATCTCGTAGCGGTCGCGGAAGCGCTTGCAGAGCTGCTCCATCAGGGCGGTCTTGCCGGATCCGACGGGGCCGCCGATGCCGACGCGGAGGGGGCCGTTCGTGGGGGTCATGCTGCGCGCTCAGGATCGGAAGATGCGGGAATACTGGGTCTCGTGCCGGAAGGAACCGAGGTCCAGGCGAAACGTGGCGGCACCGAGGGCGTCGAGCTCCGCGCACCCGGCTTCTGCGGCGATGCGGGCGATGCGCGGGACGAGGGCGGCGACCACCCGCGTGCCCGCCGCCTGACCCACGGGCGCTGCCCGGAGGGCCGCCGAGACGAGGTTCTGAACGAAGGCGAGCCCGTAGGCCGACAGGGCGCCCGGTCGCTCCATGTCGTGCGCGCCCGCTGCAATCCCCACGGCCACCGGATAGGCGATCGGGCCCGATACAGAGGCCGCGAGCCGGTTGAGCCGTGCGCACGGCCACGCACCGAGGGTGGCGTCGAGGAAGCTGCGGCCTTGCTGGCTGGTCTCCAGATGCAACTCGCGCGATGGCGCCAGGGCCAGGGCGAGCGCGTTGAGATCGGCGAGGGCCGGCCCATCGTCCGCCTGCGCGAGCCGGTGGGCCTGCGCGGCGAGGATCAGGTCGTTGCGCAGGGCGCCGTGGGTGCAGACGTCTTCCAGCCAGCCCATGAGGCTCGCCTCGTCACGCACGTCGCCCGCTTCGACCGCCCATTCCAGTCCGTGCGAGTAGGCATAGGCACCCACCGGATAGCCGGGTGACAGCCACGCCATCAGGCGAAGCGCGTCGAGCGTCTCAGCCGGCGGCATGGTGATGAGGGTGGTGGCCGCCGTGCGGATGATCGTGATCGTGCGCGTGGCCCCCGGAATAGGCGCCGCCCTCCGGCCGAAACGGCCGCTCCACCGTCGCCACGCTTCCGCCGAGCCCCTGAACCATCTCGGCGAGCACGTGGTCGTAGGCGATCCACACCGCGTCCCCGCCGATCTCGGCCGGGATGTGCCGATTGCCGATATGCCAGATCAGGCGCTTGAGCGCGTGGTCGCTCGGTGCGCGGATCTCCAGAAGCCGCTCCGGCGCCGCCTCGACCCAGACGAGGCGGCCATCCTGGAGGACCAGGGCGTCGCCGTCTTCCAGCACGGTCGGTTCCGCGAGGTCGAGCAGGAAACCCAAGCCGCCGGCACCGCGCATGGCGACGCGGCGGCGATGGCGGTCACCGTGGTCGAGGACGACCCTGTCGACGATCTCGCCGCCCGACAGGGTCTCGCGGCGAAGGATGCGGGTGGCGCGGATCATGTGCGCATTTCGCTCAGAACAGGAAATAACGCTGCGCCATCGGCAGCACCTCGGCGGGCTCGCAGACCAGAAGCTCGCCGTCGGCACGGACGTCGTAGGTCTCGGGATCGACCTCGATCACCGGTGTGGCGTCATTCAGCACCATGCTCTTCTTCGAGATGCCGCCGCGCACGTTCTCCACGGCGACAAACTCCTTCCGGACGCCGAGTCGGTTCCGCAGGCCGTCCTCCAGGGCCGCCTTTGAGACGAAGGTGACGGCGGTGGCGAAGGGCGTCCGGCCGTAGGCGCCAAACATCGGACGGTAGTGGACCGGCTGCGGCGTCGGGATCGAGGCGTTCGGGTCGCCCATCGGCGCCGCCGCGATGCTGCCGCCCTTCAGCACGAGGTCGGGCTTCACGCCGAAGAAGGCCGGCGTCCAGAGCACGAGGTCGGCGAGCTTGCCGGGCTCGACAGAGCCGATATGCCGGGAGATCCCATGCGCGATGGCCGGGTTGATCGTGTACTTGGCGACGTAGCGGCGGGCGCGCAGGTTGTCGGTGCCCGAGGCGTCGCCGGGGAGGGCGCCCCGCTGGCGCTTCATCTTGTCGGCGGTCTGCCACGTGCGGATGATGACCTCGCCGACCCGACCCATGGCCTGGCTGTCGGAGGACATCATCGAGAGTGCGCCGATGTCGTGCAGGATGTCCTCGGCCGCGATGGTCTCGCGGCGGATCCGGCTCTCGGCGAAAGCGAGGTCCTCGGGGATCGACGGGTCGAGGTGGTGGCAGACCATGAGCATGTCGAGATGCTCGTCGATCGTGTTGCGCGTGTAGGGCCGCGTCGGGTTCGTGGAGGACGGCAGCACGTTCGGCAGCCCGGCCACCTTGATGATGTCCGGCGCGTGGCCGCCGCCGGCGCCCTCGGTGTGGAAGGCGTGGATGGTCCGGCCCTTGAACGCCGCGATCGTGTCCTCGACGAAGCCCGATTCGTTGAGCGTGTCGGTGTGGATCATGACCTGGATGTCGTGGGAATCCGCCACCGACAGGCAGGTGTCGATCGCCGCGGGCGTCGTGCCCCAATCCTCGTGCAGCTTGAGCGCGCAGGCGCCGGCCCGGACCATCTCGACGAGGCTTTCCGGCCGGGACGCGTTGCCCTTGCCGGCGAAGGCGAGGTTCATCGGGAAGGCGTCGGCCGCCTCGATCATCCGGGCGATGTGCCAGGGGCCGGGCGTGCAGGTCGTGGCGAAGGTGCCGTGCGCCGGGCCTGTGCCGCCGCCGAGCATCGTGGTGACGCCTGAGCAGAGCGCCTCCTCGATCTGCTGAGGGCAGATGAAGTGGATGTGGCTGTCGAAGCCGCCGGCCGTCAGGATCTTGCCCTCGCCGGCGATGACCTCGGTGCCGGGGCCGACCACGATGTCGACGCCCGGCTGCACGTCCGGGTTGCCGGCCTTGCCCAGCCGGGAGATCCGCCCGCGGACGATCCCGACATCGCATTTCACGATGCCCCAGTGATCGAGCACGACGGCATTGGTGATCACCGTGTCGACCGCTCCGTCGGCGTTCGTCGCCTGGCTCTGGCCCATGCCGTCGCGGATCACCTTGCCGCCGCCGAACTTCACCTCCTCGCCGTAGGTGGTGAGGTCGCGCTCGACCGTGATCTCGAGGCTGGTGTCGGCGAGGCGGATGCGGTCGCCGACGGTCGGGCCGAACATGTCGGCGTAGGCGGACCGGGGAAGGCTCGCGGGCTTCGGGGTGTTGGACATGGTCAAAGCTTGCCCATCACGTCACCCCGGAAGCCGTAGACTGTGCGGCCGCCCGAGAGCGGCACAAGCGCGACCTCCCGCGTCGAGCCAGGCTCGAAGCGCACCGCGGTGCCGGGCGCGATGTCGAGGCGCTTGCCGCGGGCCTGCTCGCGGGCGAACACCAAGCCCGGATTGACCTCGTAGAAGTGGTAGTGCGAGCCGACCTGGATCGGCCGGTCGCCCGTGTTGGCGACTTCGATGACGGTGCGCTCCGCATCCGCGTTGAAGACGATCTCGCCGGGCAGCGTCGTTACCGCCCCCGGAATTTCGGCAGAGGCCGCGCCGCGGATCGGATGATGCACGGTCACGAGCTTCGTGCCGTCCGGAAACGTAGCCTCGACCTGGATGTCGTGGATCATCTCGGCCACCCCGTCCATCACCTGCTCGGCGGTGAGCACGGTGCCGCCGGCCTGCATCAGCTCGGCGACGGTGCGCCCGTCCCGGGCGCCCTCGACCACGAAATCGGTGATCAGCGCCACCGCCTCCGGATGGTTGAGCTTCACGCCCCGCGCGAGGCGGTTGCGCGCCACCTGCGCGGCCATGGCGATCAGCAGCTTGTCCTTCTCACGGGGCGTCAGCAGCACGGCAAACCTCGTCGTTGCGGCCGCGGCAGCAAGGATCATGCGCGCGGCACGGTCAAGGATGCGCGCGCACCGATCTAGCGCTCCATCCCGGCGAACCCGGCGAACAGCTCGGGCATGGGCGCGCCCTTGAGCGTCGCCGGCAGGTCCCGGGGATGGATGAAGGCGTCGCGGAACCAGGGATAGCGCGCCGGATCGAAGCTGGCGCGGATCCAGTCGATCGCCCGACGCACGCGGTCGATCCGCTCGGCATCGGGGTGATAGGTCAGCCAGATGTCGAGGCCAACCTGGACGAGGCCGTCCAGCGGGACCAGCCGGGCGCCGATCGCCGCCGCGTAAGTGGGCAGCCAGCCGATTCCGGCGCCGTTCGCCACCGCCCAATAATGGGCGCTGCTCACGTTGGTCTTGAGCGTGACGTAGCCGGATTGCGGCATGCCCGGCGTGTGCCGGTCGTACTCCGCCATGCTGACGGTCTGGCTCGACACCTGAAGGACGATCCGGTGCCGGGCCGCGTCCTCGACGCCCGCCGGAACGCCGTAGATGTCCAGATAGCTGCGGGCCGCGAAGGCCATGGCGTGCAGGCGGCCGAGCTTGACCACCTTCAGATCGGGATTGACCGGCCTCACCAGCTGAACGGCCACGTCGGCCTCGAGGCGGGCGACATCGGCCGGGTCCATCGTGCAGCGCAGATCGACCACGAGCCTCGGGTTCGAGCGCTGGAACTCGACGAGGCGCGGCGCGAGCCAGAACGTCCCGAGACCCTCGGTGACGGCGATCCGCACCTCGCCGGCCGGCGTGGCCGAGGCGGCGTCCCGGGCGCGCAGGACCGAGTAGGCGGCGCTCTCCATGGAACGCGTCGCGGCCAGTATTGTCTCGCCCTCGGCCGTGAGACGGATTCCGGCGGCGTGGCGGGTCAGCAGAGTCACGCCGAGCTGCGCCTCCAGGTCGTCGATCCGCCGACGCAGGGTGTTGATGGAGAGCCCGACGGCGGCGGCGGCGGCCCGGAAGCTTCCGCGCCGATCCAGCTCCAGGAACAGGCGCAGGTCCTGCCAGTCCGGCATTCCGGCCTCGAAGACCGACGCGTGTTCCATCTGTGAGACTCCCATACTTCAAGTTTTGCACAGACGCAGGTCTTCGGCCATGCGAAGCCTGGGGCTGTTCGCAATCATCTGCGGAAGCCGACGCGATGACGGTCCACGTATCCCCGCCCGATCACCCGCCCCATCTGCACGGGGCGCCGGAGGCGCGGCACGACATCATCGACCTGAGATCGGCGCGCCTCGCCCGTCATCTGGTGCTGTTCACCCCGACCCAGAGGGATCTGGAGCGGCTCCTCGACGAGACGCGGGCCGCCCTGCCGGGCGTGGCCGACATCGCCGTGGTCCGCCGCGTGATGACGGCCAACCCCGACACCGTCCTGGCGATCGCCCGGCGCGACGCCTACGACGCGCTCGCCCCCCGCGGCGAGGGCCTGACCGCGATCCTGCCCCTCAACGAGGCCGGGATGACGGCGCTGCTGAACGGTACCTTCGACGCGAGCGATCCGGACACGGACTTCATCGCCCGGCAGCATGAGCGCCCGGCCGGAATCTACCTGTGGGTTATTCACGCCCGCAGACGGCTCGCGGCCGCCGTCGCCCTGATGCTGCAGCGGATCTCGACGCCGCTCTGCCGCGACGTCGATCTCTTCGCCAGTGCGGCCACCGCCGAGGGCGCCGACTACCTGGAGGGAATCGGCTTCACGCAGGGCGCCGCGTGGCGGGGCCTGCGCGCCCCGGGGCTGCACATGTTCCACCGCTCGGAGGCCGCCGAGCGCCTCCCGCTCTATGACAGTCACCGGCCCGGGGCCACCGGCCTCAGCGTTGCCGTCGCCCGGACGTTCGAGGATCTGTCGCGGGTCATCGCGCTCCGCGCCGCCGTGTACATGGCCGAGCAGGCCTGCCCCTACGAGGAAGAGTTCGACGGCAACGATCTCTCGGCCACGCACCTGATCGGCTATGTCGGCGACGAGCCGGCTGGCTGCCTGCGCATCCGTTTCTTCGCCGATTTCGCCAAAATCGAGCGTCTCGCGGTGCGGGCCGAGCATCGCAATACCCGCATGGCGTTCGCTCTGGTCCGCGCCGGCATCGAGCTCGCCCGCGTGAAGGGCTACCGCCGCCTGTACGGCCACGCGCAGAAGCGGCTCGTCAGCTTCTGGAGCCGCTTCGGCTTCCGCGTCTTCGATGGCGCGCAGGAACTCGTCTTCTCGGATTTCGACTACATCGAGATGCTGCTGGAGGCCGAGCCGCATCCGCAGGCCATCGGCATCGGCGTCGATCCTTACGTGATCATCCGGCCGGAGGGCCGCTGGCACCGCGCCGGAGCCCTCGACCGGTCCCGCGCGCGGGCGGTCACGCGCCCCTCCATCGACCGGAAGGCGGCGGCGCGATGATCCGGACCTTCAATCCGGCGCTCTACCGGCGGCCGCGGAGCGTGCCGGTGCTGGTCCTCGTGGACATGCAGCAGGAATACGAGGTCGCGGGCCGGCCGCTCGCTCTGCCGGGCATCGCGCCCGCCCTCGACAAGTGCCGGCGTGCCCTCAGCCACGCCCGGGCGACCGGCATCCAGGTCGCATATGTGCGCTGGATCGGCGCGCCGCTGTTCCAGGCCGGCACCCGGTTCGCCCGCTGGATCGAGGGTTTCGAGCCGCACGGCTGCGACATGATCTTCGACCGGGACCGGCCGTCCTGCTACGCGAGTCCCGCCTTCGCCGACGCCATGGAGCGCGGCTCTCCGCCGCTGGTGATCGCGGGTTTCGCCGGGGAGGCGGCCTGCCTGGCCACGGCGGTCGACGGGTTCCATCGCGGCCAGGAGGTGACGTTCCTCTCCGACGCCTCGGCGAGCCACGACCTCGAAGGCATCGCCGCCAGCGACATTCACCGCACGGTGAGCGCCGTGATGCGCGTCTTCGGGGACGTCATGGACACGGAGACGTGGATCTCCGGCTCCACACCTTTCAGGCCGGCACCGGTCGCATCGAACCAGACGCACGCGAATGACTGACCGAGGCCAACACGACCGGCCGGCCATCGAAGATGAGGTGCTCCAGCGCCTCGGTCGCCACGCGATCGCCCTGCTCCAAGCGGCGCGGGATGCGGGTGATCCGGCGTTGATCGCGCAGGCGGAGGCCATGGCGATGGCGGTCGGCTACACGCTGGCGGCGCAACTGCCGTTGGCCGGCAGCGCCGCGGACTGATCAGCCGCCCTCGTCGTCGCCGCCGATCAGGCGCATGGCGCGCAGGCGCGCCGTGCGCTCGTCGCGGGCACGGCGGTCCGCCTCGAGGGCCGACCAGAGCGCCAGCAACTCGCCCCGCAGGTGCAAGTCGTCTGTCTCCGCGACGTCACGCAGAGATTCGCCGTGTTCGAAGGCGTCCATATTCGGGATCCCGCGCCCTGAGCTGCGGTCCGCTAACAGCACATCCCCGATCCGGTCCAGCCCGAGACTGAACATCTCGAACGGATCGTCACGCCGCGACCGCACGGAATGGGTCAGACGGCCGTGCGGCGCCCGCCTGACCTCGATCGCGACCTCTCGCCTGTCTGTCCCGGCCCCATCGCCTTGGCGAGGGCGGCGCGCTGCTCGGCGTGGCGGGGGCGACCGATAAGTCGTCGACCGGCAGGCCATGGCGCCTACGGTAGCGCTTCGGGTCGAGGCAAGGGCCGGTCAGGTGGCGCTCAGGCCTCTTGCGGGTCTTGCCGTCGATGACGCCGACGATGCCGGCGGGCTGGAGCGACTTGTGGAACTGGGCGCTCGACGGTTGCTCGGCCCGAGCAGTGCCCCACCGTTTCGTCAGGTCTCGTGCGAGACGCACGAGCGCGGCGTGCAGGCGCCCCATGACATCCGAGAGCTTTGGCGCCGGAACCCAGTGGTTGAAGAATTCGGCCGCGGCGACCCCGTCCGCGAGCAGCCGACACTCCAGGTGCACCGATCCAGCACTGGCGGCATTCCGCGTCGTGGACTTCCTCAGGTATCTCCAGAACAATATTCCTCAACTGAGTTCGGGTTGAGAATTGAAGTGAATCGAAGTTGATTGGCAGAAGCAGGCGTCATGCACGCCGTTAAGCTTCGAGAAACTCAGAAACATCCCGGATACCGAGCCGTGCCAAGCTGCCGAAGCGGCTCGGGTGCCGAGGCGGCGCGTCATTCCAAGCGCCGGCCCGGTCGGGCGGCGTCAGCCCTGTGACCCCGTCAGTTTGGCGATGATGGACTCGACGACTTCGATCTGCTGCTGCACGGCCAAAATCCGGGGCCCGGCCTCCGAGCCGTCTCCCATGACGAACGTGCCCTTCTGCCGCCGCGTCTCGCGCAGCTTGCGCACCGAGGCGACGATGATCTGCCGTTCCTCGATGAGGGCAGCGCGCAGTTCGTTCAGTCCGTCGATTTCCAGCGTCGGGGCCATGCGCCGTCCAGGTCTCAGATCCATCCCGCGTCCGACACGGCGCGGGGCCGTCGGCCGTTCACAATCGCGCGGACGCTATCCCGCAACGGTCGCGGTTGCACGCCCCGCATCGGCGCCTCGCCACCGAAGCGACCGGTCGGATCAGTGTCGGTCCCGATGATTGTATGCTAATGAATGCAAAATTATCCTGGATCGCGAAGCGGCCGGTTACGGGGGCGGAATCAGGCGCATGCTGAGCGAGGATGAGGACCATCGCGGCACGTCTCGGTTTGACGAGAGCGCCGCGTATCAGGACGCGGGCGGCACCCGTCGGGTTCAGGCAGGCCGGAAACCGAGCCGCGTCCGCGGATCGGTCCTGCTTCTGCTCCTACTCGGCGCCGCGGGCGGCGGCGCCTACGGGTATACGCGGCTGAATGCGCCGGCGGTGAAGTCGAAGGCGGCGGCGCCGCTGCCCGTCCCGGTGACGCTCGGAGCCGTGGAACAGGGTCCCTTCGCCCTCGTGTCGAGCGGGCTCGGAACGGTGCAGGCGTACAACACCGTCCAGGTGCGCACCCGGGTCGACGGCGAGATCCAGCAGGTGGCCTTCAAGGAGGGTCAGACCGTCCACAAGGGCGATATCCTCGTCCAGGTCGACCCGCGGCCCTATCAGGCAGCCCTGGACCAGGCGAAGGCCAAGAAGGAGCAGGACACCGCCAACCTCAACAACGCCAAGGTCGACCTGACCCGCTACACGGGCCTCGGCGCCTACGCGTCGCGGCAGCAGACCGAGACGCAGACGGCCTTGGTCGCGCAGCTGACTGCGCAGGTCGCCTCCGATCAGGCCGCCATCGACAACGCGGCCACGCAGCTCGGCTACGCCACGATCCGCGCGCCGATCGACGGCGTCACGGGATTCCGGCAGGTCGATATCGGCAACATCGTGAACGCGTCGGGACAATCGGCGATCGTGACGATCACGCAGGTCGAGCCCATCTTCGTCGTCTTCACCGCGCCCGAGGATCAGCTTCCCGCCATCACCGCGGCCCTGCGGACGGGTGACGTGCCGGTGGAAGCCTGGAGCTCGGACGGGCTCGCCAAGCTCGCCGACGGCAAGCTCGCCCTGTTCAACAACCAAGTCGACACGGCGACGGGCACGATCCGCCTCAAGGCCGTGTACGAGAACCGCAATCACGCGCTGTGGCCGGGTCTATCCGTCTCCACCAAGATGCGGGTCGGGACGGTGGCCACGGCCACGACGGTGCCTGACGATGCCGTGCAGCACGGGCCTGCCGGCCTGTTCGCCTTCGTGGTCGACGAGTCCGGCCGCGCGCATCAGGTCGCCCTGAAAGCGGGCCGCTCGGATTCCGGCCGCACCCAGATCCTGAGCGGCGACTTGAAATCCGGCGAACGCGTCATCGTGGCCGGACAGTACAAGGTTCAGGACGGCAGCCTCGTGGCCGATCCGCGCGCGGCGCACACCGCGCAGGCGGCCGAACCGGACCTCGGCCGGAAAGCGGAGGCGCAACGCTGATGGGCCGGGAGGCAGGCATGGCCGTGTCGCGGCAGGTCGGGGGCGGGTCGTGAAGGGCGGCATTTCCGCACCGTTCATCCGGTTCCCGGTGGCGACCACGCTGATCATGGTCGGCATCCTGTTCCTCGGACTGGTGGCCTACCCGCTGCTCGGCGTCGCGCCGCTGCCGCAGGTGGATTTCCCCACGATCCAGGTGACCGCGCAGCTCCCCGGCGCCAGCCCCGAGACCATGGCATCGTCCGTGGCGCAGCCGCTCGAGCGTCAATTCTCGCAGATCCCGGGCGTGTCGCAGATGACGTCCACGAGTTCCCTGGGGATCTCGACCATCACGGTGCAGTTCGACCTGAACCGCAACATCGACGGCGCGGCCAACGACATCCAAGCGGCAATCAACGCCGCCGGCGGCCAGCTGCCCAAGAACCTCCCCAGCCCGCCGACCTACCGCAAGGTCAACCCGGCGGACTCGCCGATCCTGCTGCTCTCGGCGGTCTCCGATACCCTGCCGCTGACCGAGGTGGACGATGCGGTCGATGTGCAGCTCGCCCAGCGGATCAGCCAGATCTCCGGAGTCGCGCAGGTCTTCATCGGCGGCCAGCAGAAGCCGGCGGTGCGGATCCAGGTCGATCCAGCCAAGCTCGTCGCCAAGGGGCTGTCCCTGGAGGACGTGCGCAACCAGCTCGCCATCACCACGGTCAACAATCCGAAGGGGAGCATCGACGGAACGAGCCGCAGCTACACGATCTACGCCAACGACCAGCTCACGGTGGCGCGGGACTGGAACGACGTCATCGTCGCCTATCGAGACGGCGCCCCCCTGCGCGTGCGCGACATCGGCAAAGCCGTGGCCGGCCCCGAGGACATGAAGCAGGCCGGCTGGACGAACGGGCGCCGCGGCGTCTTCCTGGTGATCTTCAAGCAGCCCGGCGCCAACGTCATCGACACCGTCGACAGCATCAAGGCGCAGTTGCCACGGCTGACCGCGACCCTCCCGGCCGGCATCAAGGTCGATCTCCTCAGCGACCGCACGCAGACGATCCGGGCCTCCGTGGAGGATGTGCAGTTTACCCTCCTGCTCACCATCGTGCTGGTGGTGGCGGTGATCTTCGTCTTCCTGAGGAGCTTCTGGGCGACCGTTATCCCGAGCGTGACAGTGCCGCTCGCCCTGCTCGGCGCCTGCGCGCTGATGTGGTTGGTGGGCTACACCCTCGACAACCTGTCGCTGATGGCGCTCACCATCGCGGTCGGCTTCGTGGTCGACGACGCGATCGTCGTGCTGGAGAACATCAGCCGCTACGTCGAGGAGGGGATGCGGCCCATGGAGGCCGCATTCAAGGGTGCGGGCGAGATCGGCTTCACCATCGTGTCGATCTCGGTGTCGCTGATCGCGGTGCTGATCCCGCTGCTCCTGATGGGCGGGATCATCGGCCGTCTGTTCCGCGAGTTCGCCGTCGTCCTGTCGATGACCATCGCGGTCTCGGCCTTCGTGTCGCTGACGCTGACGCCGATGATGGCGGCACGGCTGCTCAAGCCGCACGGCGCCGAGCGCCACGGCCGGCTCTACCGGATGAGCGAGGCCGGGTTCGACTGGCTGCTCTCGGTCTACGAGAGCGCCCTCGACGTCGCCCTGCACCACCGCCGGATCACGCTGCTCACCTTCTTCGCGACGCTCGGACTCACCGGCTACCTGTTCGTGGCGATCCCGAAGGGCTTCTTCCCACAGCAGGACACCGGCTTCATGATCGGCGTCACCGAGGCGGGGCAGGACGTCTCCTTCTCGGCGATGAAGGAGCTGCAGGAGAAGGTCGGCGCGATCGTCCAGGCCGATCCGGGCGTCGCGACCGTCGGCATGTCGCTGGGCGGCAACGGCCAGGCGCTCAACTCGGGCCGGATGTACATTACGCTGAAGCCCCGGGATGAGCGCGACGCCAACGCCTTCCAGATCATCGCGCGGCTGCGACCGAAGCTGGAGCGGGTCGAGGGCATCCGCACCTTCATCCAGGCCACGCAGGATGTGCGCACCGGCGGTCGCACCTCGCGGACGCAGTTCGAGTACACGCTGCAGGATCCGGATCTCACCGAGCTCAACACCTGGGCGCCGCGCATCCTCGATCGGATGAAGACGTTGCCCGAGCTGCGCGACGTGGCGACCGACCAGCAGACCCGGGGCACCACCCTGACGATGGCGATCGATCGCGACGCCGCCTCGCGCTACGGCATCACGCCGCAACTCATCGACGACACACTCTACGACGCGTTCGGGCAGCGGCAGATCGCCCAGTACTTCACGCAGCTCAACAGCTACCACGTGGTGCTGGAGGTGCTGCCGGTGCTTCAGGGCCGGGTCGACAGCCTCGACAAGATCTACATCAAGGCACCGAACGGCGGCGGGCAGGTGCCGCTGGCTGCCTTCGCCCGCTGGACCACCGATCCGGTCGCGCCGCTCTCGGTGAACCACCAGGGCCAGTTCCCGGCGGTGACGATCAGCTTCAACCTCGCCCCCGACGTCGCCCTCGGGCAGGCCACGGAGGCGATCGGCCGGGCGATGCGGGACCTCCAGGTGCCACCGACGGTGGTCAGCGGCTTCCAGGGCACGGCCCAGGCGTTCCAGCAGTCGCTCTCGACGGTGCCGCTGCTGATCCTGGCGGCCTTGTTCGTCGTCTACCTGATCCTCGGCATCCTCTACGAGAGCTTCATCCATCCGATCACCATCCTGTCGACGCTGCCGTCGGCGGGCGTCGGCGCCCTTGCGGTGCTGATGGCGGCGGCGTTCGATTTCAGCCTGATCGCGCTGATCGGCATCATCCTGCTGATCGGCATCGTGAAGAAGAACGGCATCATGCTGGTGGACTTCGCCATCGTGGCCGAGCGCGAAGAGGGCATCGGTCCCGAGGAGGCGATCCGGAAGGCGGCGCTGCTGCGCTTCCGCCCGATCCTGATGACCACCATGGCGGCGCTGCTCGGCGGCATCCCGCTGATGTTCGCCCACGGGACCGGCTCGGAGATCCGCCAGCCGCTCGGCTACGCCATGGTCGGCGGTCTCGCGGTCAGCCAGATCCTGACGCTGTTCACGACACCGGTGATCTACATCTACCTCGATCGTCTGGCGCACCGCCTGTCCTTCCGGGACAAGCCCGAGGCGGTGGATGCCACCCGAGGCAATCCGGAGCCAGTCGAGGAGGTCCGCGGCCCGCCCGCGCTGCGCGCGGCGGAGTAACGGGCCTACCGGTTTCGTGCCGCACGGCCGTCGTCGCTCTCCGGATGCCGACGCCGACGACGCCCTGTCATCGCGTCCGGCTTGGCATGGGCCGAGTGCGTTCCAGTTGAGCGCGCACCGGCCCCGCGGGGCTTGGATTCGGCGCTTGGATTCGGCCAGAGGACGCGGATGAGCCACAACCTGCCGCTGCGAGGCCTGACCGTCCTCGCCCTGGAGCAGGCGGTCGCCGCCCCCTACTGCACATCGCGGCTCGCCGATGCGGGCGCGCGGGTCATCAAGATCGAGCGGCCGGAGGGGGATTTCGCCCGTGGCTACGACGCGGCCGTCAACGGGCTGGCGAGCTACTTCGTCTGGCTCAACCGCGGCAAGGAGAGCCTCGTCGCCGACATCAAGGACCCGGCCGACGCACGGCTGCTCCACGCGATCCTCGCGCAGGCCGATGTCTTCGTGCAGAACCTCGCGCCCGGGGCAGCCGCCCGCGCCGGTTTCGGCGTCGCCGAGCTGCGGGCACGCCATCCGCGGCTGATCACCGTTGACATCTCCGGCTACGGCGCCGGGCATGCCTACAGCGACATGAAGGCCTACGACCTGTTGGTCCAAGCCGAGAGCGGGCTTGCCGGCATCACCGGCCACCCGGCGGGTCCGGGGCGGGTCGGCGTTTCCGTCTGCGACGTCGCCTGCGGGATGGACGCGCACGCGGCCGTGCTGGAAGCGCTGATCGCCCGCGGGATCTCGGGCCAGGGCTGCGCCCTGGAGGTCAGCCTGTTCAGCGGCGCGGCCGACTGGATGAACGTGCCGCTCCTCTACTTCGAAGGGACCGGACGCGCCCCGCAGCGGGTCGGGCTCGCCCATCCCACGATCTGCCCGTACGGCGCCTTTCCGACGGCCGACGGCAGCCTCGTGCTGATCTCGATCCAGAACGAGCGGGAATGGGCGCGCTTCTGCGACGGCGTCCTGGACGAGCCGGACCTCGCGACTGCCGAGGGCTTCGCCTCGAACAACGCCCGCGTGGCGAATCGCGCGGCCGTCGACCTCCGCATCGGCTCGGCATTGGTGCGGCTGACCCGCGACGGGGCGGCCGCGCGGCTCAAGGCGGCGGGGACCGCCTACGGTTTCGTCAATACGCTGGCCGACCTCACCACCCATCCCGCCCTCATCCGCGCCGAAGTCCAGACCCCGGCCGGGCCGGCCAGCATCGTGGCTCCGCCGGTCCTGATCGACGGGCAGGTCCGGGCACTGGGCCCCGTGCCCGGCATCGGCGCGCACAGTGCGCGCATCCGCGCGGAGTTCGCCTCCGCGCGCTGAAGACCTAGACTCGGGACACGAGAGAAAGCGGGAGGGGACGATGAGGCTCGACGGCAAGGTCGCGATCGTCACGGGCGCCGGTGGCGGCTTCGGGGCGGGCATCGCCGAGCGTTTCGCGGCCGAGGGGGCCGTGGTCGCCTGCGTGGATATCGATCGGGCGGCGGCGGAGCGTGTCGCGTCGGGGATCGGCGCCAAGGCCCTCGCCATCGGCGCGGATGTCGGCAGTGCCGCCGATGTCGAAGCCAGCATCGCGGCCACCCGCGAGCGCTTCGGGGTGCCGCACATCCTCGTCAACAACGCCGGCACGACGCACCGGAACAAGCCGCTCATGGAGGTGACGGAAGACGATTTCGACCGCGTGTTCCGGGTCAATGTGAAGTCGATCTTCCACTACGTCCGCGCCATCGCGCCGCTGATGCGCGACGCGGGCGGCGGCGTCATCCTCAACGTCAGCTCGACGGCGGCCCTGCGTCCGCGGCCGGGGCTGACGTGGTACAACGCCTCCAAGGGAGCGGCGAGCCTCGCCTCGAAGTCCCTGGCCCTCGAACTTGCGCCCTGGAAGATCCGGGTGAACGCCCTCTGCCCGGTGATGGGCGCCACCGGCCTCCTCGAGCACTTCATGGGCATGGCTGACACCCCGGAAAACCGGGAGCGGTTCATCGCCACGATTCCGCTCGGGCGCCTGTCGGAGGCGCGCGACATCGCGGCGGCGGCCCTGTTCCTCGCCTCCGACGAGGCCGAGTTCATCACCGGGGTCGACCTGCCGGTCGACGGTGGCCGCACGGCCTGAGGAGCGCGCGATGGAGTCGTATACCGAGATCCGCGAGGCTGTGGCCAAGCTCTGCGCGGGCTTTCCGGGCTCCTACTGGCGGGCCCTCGACCGGGAGATGGCCTACCCGACGGAGTTCGTGAACGCGCTCACCGAGAGCGGCTACCTCTCGGTCCTGATACCGGAGGAATACGGCGGCTCCGGCCTGCCGCTCTCGGCCGCCGCGGCGATCCTGGAGGAGGTGCAGCGGGCAGGCTGCAACGGCGGCGCCTGCCACGCGCAGATGTACACGATGGGCACCCTCCTGCGGCATGGCTCGGATGCTCAGAAGGCCGAATATCTGCCGGCGATCGCGGAGGGGCGCCTGCGGCTCCAGGCCTTCGGTGTCACCGAGCCCACCTCCGGCACCGACACCAGCAGCCTGAAGACGACGGCGCGCCGCGAGGGCGACCACTTCCTCGTCAACGGCCAGAAGATCTGGACGAGCCGCGCCGAGCACTCGGACCTCATGCTGCTGCTGGCCCGTACCACCCCGCGCGCCGACGGGATGAAGCGAACCGACGGCCTGTCGGTCCTCCTCGTCGATATGCGCGAGGCGAAAGGCAGCGGCCTCACCATCCGGCCGATCCGCACGATGATGAACCACGCCACCACGGAGGTCTTCTTCGATAACCTCCGGGTTCCGGCGGAGAACCTGATCGGCGAGGAGGGCAGGGGCTTCCGCTACATCCTGTCCGGCATGAACGCCGAGCGAATCCTCATCGCCGCGGAGTGCGTCGGCGACGCGAAGTGGTTCATCGACAAGGCGAAGGCCTACGCCGGTGACCGTACCGTGTTCGGCCGACCGATCGGCGCCAACCAGGGCGTCCAGTTCCCGATCGCCAAGGCCTACGCCAACATGCGGGCGGCGGAGCTGATGGTCCGCGAGGCTCTGACGCTCTACGAGGGCGGCGCCAATCCGGGCGCGGAGGCCAACATGGCCAAGATGCTCGCCGCCGACGCCTCGTTCGAGGCCGCCAATGCCTGCATTCAGACCCATGGCGGCTTCGGCTTCGCCGAGGAATACGATATCGAGCGCAAGTTTCGCGAGACCCGCCTGTATCAGGTTGCGCCGATCTCCACGAACCTCATCCTCGCCTACCTGTCCGAGCACGTGCTCGGCATGCCGCGCTCGTACTGATCATGACGGATCTCGCCGCCTGGATCGGCCGGATGCGCACCGCGTCCGACCTCGTCACGCCGCGCCTGCTGGCCGAGTTCCGCGCGACCCTCGCGCCGCATCTGGCGCCGGTCGCCGAGGGCGATGCCTGGCCGGCCTTGCACTGGTGCCTCGCCCCTGAGACACCGCCCGCGGATTCCCTGGGACCGGACGGCCACGCCGCGAAGGGCGGGTTCCTGCCGCCGGTCCCGCTGCCGCGGCGCATGTGGGCCGGCGGGGAGATCGAGACCGTCCAGGAGCTGCGCGCGGGCGAACTGGTGACGCGCACCGAGACCGTGCGGGACGTCGTCTTCAAGGAAGGGCGCAGCGGGGCTTTGTGCTTCGTCACCGTCGATCACGCGGTGGCGACGGAGCGCGGTATCGCGATTCGCGAGCGGCAGGACATCGTCTACCGCGAGGCGGCCTCGGCGCAGACCGGGCGCGCCGTCGAAGCCGAGCGCGACGACGCGGAAGCCTACGCGGCGGTCTGGTCCGTGCCGGCCACACCGACGCTGCTGTTCCGATACTCGGCGATGACCTTCAACGGCCACCGCTTCCACTACGACCAGCCCTACGCCACGCAGGTCGAGGGCTACGCGGACCTCGTCGTCCACGGACCGATGCAGGCGACGCTGCTGATGAACCTCGCGACGAAGCTGCTGGGTCGGGTGCCGCGGATCTTCCGTTACCGCGGCGTGTCACCGATGACCGCCAACCAGACATGTCGGGTCTGCGGCCGGCTGACGGGGCCAGAATTCGAGGGCGTGACGCTCGATGAGGCGGGCCGGGTGTGCATGCGGGGGCGGTCGGCCCGATTAGCGAATGCCGGACATACCCTGCATCTCGGCAAGGAGAGACGACGGCCTGATCTGCCGACGACGCGTGCCGTCATCGCGAGCGCAGCGAAGCGACCCAAAGCGGCGCCACGTGGGAGAACGATGCGCCGACTGGATTGCTTCGCTGCGCTCGCGAAGACGGTGATGGTCTGCATGCGCCGCCGGGGGCATGCGGGACGACGCGCAACTCCGCGTCGTCGAGCGGAGCCCCCGAGTGGCGGGCTCCGCAGGACCTGATCTCAGGCGAGCTTCAGGCCGACGCTGACGTTGCCGCGGGTGGCGTTCGAGTACGGGCACACCTGATGGGCGGCGTCCACGAGCTTCTGCGCGTCGGTCCGGTCGAGGCCCGGCAGGCTGATCGTCAGGTCGGCCGTGATGCCGAAACCGCCCTCGGAGCGCGGGCCGATGCCGACATCAGCGGTGACGCTGGTATCAGCCGGGACCTTGAGCTGCAGCGAAGGGGCGACAGCCTTCATGGCGCCGAGGAAGCAAGCCGAGTAGCCCGAGGCGAAGAGCTGCTCCGGGTTCGCGCCCGGGCCGCCCGCACCGCCCAGCTCCTTCGGGGTCGAAAGCTTGACCTCGAAGCTGCCGTCCGCGGTCCGCGCGGCGCCGTCGCGGCCGCCGGTGGCAGTGGCAGTTGTGCGGTACTTTACGTCTACGGACATAGCGAACTCCGGTATCGGGTTGGTAGGCGGCATCTAGGGTGTGGCGGGCATCCGCCTACCCCCATTTAAATTGCGCGCAATCTAATTTCAAGGATCGATCAGCGTGAACCGGTCGACATCGACCAACCCCCTGTCGGTGATCTTGAGATGGGGAATGACCGGCAGCGGCAGGAAGGCCACCTGCAAAAACGGCTCGGGCAGGACGACGCCGAGGCCGCGCGCGGCGGCCCTCAGTGTGACGAGGTCCCGCCGGATGACGTCGAACGGCATCAGGCTCATCAAGCCGGCGAGCGGGAGGGCGATCTCGGCGAGGACCTGACCGTCCGCGACCACCACGAAACCGCCCTCGATCTGGCCGAGGCGATTGACCGCCACGGCCATGTCGACTTCGTCCGCGCCGACCACCGTGATGTTGTGGCTGTCATGCCCCACCGACGAGGCGATCGCGCCCCGCTGCAGCCCGAAACCCTTCACGAAGGCGACCCCGATGCCGCGTTCGCCGGGTGCGGTCCGGCCGTGCCGCTCCACCACGGCGACCTTGATGACGTCCTGGCCGAGATCGATACGGCGCTCTCCGTGGGAGTAGGGCAGCGTCAGGTCGCACCGGAGCGTGATGATCTTCCCCGGGACAACGCCGATGACGGGCGTCGACGGCCCGGAGCCCAGGGCGGCGAAATCCGCGGCCGCGACGCGCCGTGCCCGCACGCTGCCGCGCCCGATCGGCGCCACGGGTGTGCGGGCGGCAAACAGGGTTTCGTCCACTGGCCGCCCGGCACTGATGACCCGCGAGACCGCGCAGGCGGCCAGATCGTCGAGCACCACGAGGTCGGCCCGCTGGCCGGGCGCCACGAGGCCGCGGTCGTGCAGGCCGAAGGCGCGGGCCGCCGACCACGACGCGGCCCGGTAAGCGGCGAGCGGCGGCGCGCCCAGCGCGATGGCCGTGCGGATGACGTAGTCGAGGTGGCCCTCCTCGGCGATGTCGAGCGGGTTCCGGTCGTCGGTGCAGAAGGCGAGGAACGGGGCCGTGCGCTCGGTTAGGATCGGCGCCAGGGCATGCAGATCCTTGCAGACGGAGCCCTCCCGGATCAGCACGGTCATGCCCTTGGACAGTTTTTCGAGGGCTTCTGCGGGCGTCGTCGCCTCGTGCTCCGTGCGGATGCCGGCCGCGATGTAGCCGTTCAGCGCCTCGCCGCGCAGGAGCGGCGCGTGGCCGTCGATGTGCCGGCCCTGGAAGGCCGCGAGCTTCGCCAGCACGGCCGGATCAGCCGCCAGCACGCCGGGAAAGTTCATGAACTCGGCGAGCCCGATCACCTTCGGATCTTGGGCGAAGGGCATCAGGTCGGCGGCCGTGATCCGCGCGCCGGAGGTCTCCAGATGGTCGGTCGCCGGAACGCAGGAAGAGAGCTGAACCCGCAGGTCCATCGCCAGGGTCCTGGACGACGCGAGGAACCACGCGAAGGCCTCGGTCCCCAGGACGTTGGCCATCTCGTGCGGATCGCAGATCCCCGTGGTGACACCGTGCGGCAGGACGCAGCGCTCGAATTCCTGCGGCGGCATCAACGAGGATTCGACGTGGAAATGCGTGTCGATGAAACCGGGCACCACGACCTTCCCGGTCAGGTCGATCTCGCATCGCCCGCGATAAGTGCCGAAGGTGCCGACGATCCGGTCGCCGCAGATCGCGATGTCCGACGGCACGAGGTCGCCGGTGACGAGATCGAGGAAGCGGCAACCCTTCAGCACGAGGTCGGCCTCGCCGCGGCCCTGCCCCTGCGCGATGGCGCGCCGGAGGAAATCCACATCTGTCATCGCGCCACCCGCATTGATTGGCGGCCATCCGCCGGGAGCTGCCATCCGCCAGGAGCATGCCATGCCTGCGTGCCCCTCGGCGACGCTTGCAGCCGCGGCGGTGCCGGCGCAGAAGCCGCCTCACCTTCGAACTGATCGGATCGTTCCGATGCCCGCTTATCGCTCCCGCACCACGACCCACGGCCGCAACATGGCCGGTGCCCGCGGCCTCTGGCGCGCCACCGGCATGAAGGATTCCGATTTCGGCAAGCCGATCATCGCCGTGGTGAACTCCTTCACGCAGTTCGTGCCGGGCCACGTCCACCTCAAGGATCTCGGCCAGCTGGTCGCCCGCGAGATCGAGGCGGCCGGCGGCGTCGCCAAGGAGTTCAACACCATCGCGGTGGATGACGGCATCGCCATGGGTCATGACGGGATGCTGTACTCGCTGCCGTCTCGCGAACTGATCGCCGATTCGGTCGAGTACATGGTCAACGCGCACTGCGCCGACGCGATGGTATGCATCTCGAATTGCGACAAGATCACCCCCGGCATGCTGATGGCGACCCTGCGCCTCAACATCCCGACGGTGTTCGTCTCGGGCGGCCCGATGGAGGCCGGCAAGGTTCAGCTGCCAGGCATCGCCAGGAAGGTCGACCTCGTCGACGCGATGATCGCGGCGGCCGACGACCGGATCTCCGACGAGGACGTCGCGGTGATCGAGCGCTCGGCCTGCCCGACCTGCGGCTCGTGTTCGGGCATGTTCACGGCGAATTCCATGAATTGCCTGACCGAGGCGCTGGGCCTCGCGCTCCCGGGCAACGGCTCGGTGCTGGCGACTCACGCCGACCGCCGGCGCTTGTTCGTCGAGGCCGGCCACCTGATCGTTGATCTGGCCCGGCGCCACTACGAGCAGGACGACGCGGGCGTGCTGCCGCGCGCCGTGGCGAACTTCAAGGCGTTCGAGAACGCCATGACCCTCGACATCGCCATGGGTGGCTCGACCAACACGGTGCTGCACCTGCTGGCCGCCGCCCACGAGGGCGAGGTGCCGTTCACCATGGCCGATATCGACCGCCTGTCGCGCCGCGTGCCGGTGCTGTGCAAGGTCGCCCCGGCGGTGGCCAACGTCCACATGGAGGACGTCCACCGCGCCGGCGGGATCATGGGCATCCTTGGCGAGCTCGACCGGGCCGGCTTGATCGACACGGAGGTCGGCAACGTCTCGGCCGGGACATTGGGCAATGCTCTCGCGCGGTGGGACGTGCGCGCGGCCCCCAGCGCGTCGGTGCAGACCTTCTATCGGGCAGCCCCCGGCGGCGTGCCGACCCAGGTGGCTTTTAGCCAGGAGTCCCGCTTCGACGAACTCGACCTCGACCGCGAAGGCGGCGTCATCCGCGACGCGGCGCACGCCTACTCGCAGGACGGCGGTCTCGCCGTACTGTTCGGCAACCTTGCCGAGCAGGGTTGCATCGTGAAGACCGCGGGTGTCGATGCCTCGATCCTGACCTTCACGGGGACGGCCCGGGTGTTCGAGAGCCAGGACGCGGCGGTGGACGGCATCCTGAACGGCAAGGTCACGGCGGGCGAAATCGTGCTGATCCGCTACGAGGGCCCTCGCGGCGGGCCCGGCATGCAGGAGATGCTGTACCCGACGAGCTACCTGAAATCGAAGGCGCTCGGGAAGGCCTGCGCCCTCGTCACCGACGGACGCTTCTCGGGTGGCTCCTCTGGCCTGTCGATCGGCCACGTCTCGCCGGAGGCGGCCGAGGGCGGCCTGATCGGCCTCGTGCGCGACGGCGACACGATCGCCATCGACATCCCGAACCGCAGCATCCGCCTCGAGGTGGAACCGGACGAGCTCGAGCGGCGCCGGGCCGCGCAGGACGCGGCGGGATGGCAGCCGGCGAGCCCGCGCAAGCGCAGGGTCAGCGCGGCCCTGCGCGCCTACGCGATGCTGACGACCAGCGCGGCGCGCGGGGCCGTGCGCCGGGTCTGATCACCGGACGCGGACGCCCAGGGCGGCGGTCGCAGCCGCAAGGCGTGCAAGACCGCGCCGCCAGAGCCCCGACGACGCGGCGGGCGAGGGTGCCGCTTCGGACGCCTTGCCCAGTGCCGACAGCATCAGGGGCTCGATTGCCGCGTAGCCGGCCGGGCTGAGATGCAGGCCATCGGTGCCGTACCGCTTCTGCAACCCTCCGGCCTTCGTCGCCAGCACGGCGTGATAGTCGATGAAGGTCGCGCCGTGCTCGTGTGCGTGCTCGCGCAGCCACGTGTTGACGGCGGCGATCATCGCCGGTGCGTTCTCGACCTCCGGGTTCCAGGGGATGCGCGCCGCCGGCATGATCGAGCCGACCCAGGCCTTCACCCCGAGGGCCCGCGCCTCGTCCAGCATGCCGGCGAGCGTCCGTGCGATCTCCTCGGCGGAGACGAAGAACCCTTCGTTGCGGCCGATATCGTTGACCCCGCAGAGGAGGTGGACGCCGTGCGCGCCGGTTTCCATCAGGTCGCGGCGGAAGCGCATGGTGATCCAGCGCGCCGTCTGTCCAGAGCCGCCGCGGGGGATCAGGTCATACGCCTCGAAGGTCGCGGCGCGATGGAAGCCCCACAGTTCGGTGATCGAGTCGCCGATGAAGACGATCGGCCCATCCATCGCCTAGGCGACGGGCCCGAGCGGCTTGCCGAGGGTGTCGGCCACTTCCTGCTGGAGCCGGTCGGCCATTCTCTGCCGGCCTCCGCCGTTCAGGTGGACGATATCGGTGAACAGGGCGTGGCGCTCATCGGCGAACATCCGACTGAGGTCTCGGACCGCGAAGGGCGTGTCCGGGCCGATCTCGGCGGCGAGCCGGTCGAGGACGCCCTCGAAGCGCGTGTACTGCCGGTCGAGATAGGCCAGGAACTCACCGGATGCGGTCGCGGCCTCGTCGCCCGCCCGCTCGGTCTTCCGGATCAGGGTGGGTTGAAGCAGGAAGCGGATCGGGGCTCCGATCCCGGGCGCCAGGCGCGCGAGCCGCTTGAGCCCCAGCTCGAACTGGCGCACCACCTCCCATTCCCAGATGTCCGACTGCCAGTTGGTCAGCGCCCGCAGGTTCTCCAGCCGCCCGAAGATCATGTCCTGCAGACGTTCGTAGGACAGTTCGGGCGCGTCGCCGCCGGTCTTCCTGGGATCGAAGATGAAGTCGTAGAGGCACTCGCTGGCGAAGTGATTGTAGGGATAGCCCGCGCGCGGATCGAAGCTCCAGGGCTGGAAGATGTCGGTGCCGCCGCCGACGATCAGGATCACGTCCGGCGCGAGATCCATCAGCCGGGTGGTGATCAGCGCGATCATCTGGTTGAGGCAGGCTGAGGTCACGCCGAAATTATAGGCGCGGGCACCGGGCCCGTGGACCCGCTTCAGGCCGGATTCCAGGCGACCGGGAATCGTGTCGGCGAAGACCTGTCCCTCGACCAGCGTGCTGTCGCCGACCACGAACACCCGCAGCGTCTCCGCCGGGCTGCGCGCCTCCACATGGACGTCGTTGCGGTAGCCGAGCGCGTCGTAGCGCCAGCCCGTCTCGGCCAGGGTCGCGAGCGGCTTCCCGGCGAACTGCACGTACGGTGCGGGGAAGCGGATGTTCGCGTCGAAGCTCTGGAAGTTCTTCAGGAACTTCCGCCGCGCCCGCTCGCTCTCGTCAGGCGGCTGCTGGTCCATGAGCCGTCTCCTCCCCGGCGGATGGTCAAGCGCAATCAGGCCGCGGTCAGCGCCGGAGCGTCGCGTGGTTCTCCAGGAACCACCGGTAGGTCTGGCGCAGGCCGCTCTCCAGCCCGATCTCCGGCTGCCAGCCCATGGCCTTCAGGCGCGACACGTCCATCAACTTGCGGGGCGTGCCGTCGGGCTTGCTCGCGTCGAACGCCAGCGTCCCCTCATAGCCGATCACCCGGGCCAGGGCTTCGGCCAGTTCGCGGATGGTGCAGTCCTCGCCCGTGCCGACGTTGATATGCGACAGGTCCGGCCGTGTGTTCTCCGCGTACGTGGCGTCGTCCATCTCCATGACGAAGACGCTGGCGCGGGCCATGTCGTCGACGTGCAGGAACTCCCGCATGGCGCGGCCCGTGCCCCAGACGGTGACGGTCGGTCGCCCGTCCTCCTTCGCCTCGTGGAGGCGCCGCATCAGCGCCGGGAGGACGTGGGCATTCTCGGGATGGAAATTGTCGTTGGGGCCGTACAGGTTGGTGGGCATCACGCTGCGGTAGCGACGCCCGTATTGCCGGTTGTAGCTCTCGCACATCTTAATGCCGGCGATCTTGGCGATGGCGTAGGGCTCGTTGGTCGGCTCCAGCACGCCCGTGAGCAGCGCGTCCTCGCGCATCGGCTGCGCGGCGTGCTTGGGGTAGATGCAGGACGATCCGAGGAACAGCAGCCGATCCACATCCGTCGCGTGCGCCGCGTGGATGAGGTTCGACTGGATCAGCAGGTTTTCGTGGATGAACTCGGCCGGATAGGTGTTGTTGGCGTGGATTCCACCGACCTTGGCGGCGGCGAGATAGACTTGATCGATCCGGTGCTCGGCGAAGAAGCGGTGGACTGCCGCTTGGTCGAGCAGGTCAAGGACGCTGCGGTCTGCGGTCAGGATCCGCTCATGGCCCGACCCGCGCAGGCGACGCACGATCGCGGAACCGACCATCCCCCGATGGCCCGCCACGAAGATGGTCTGACCCCGACCGTCCATTTTGCTTCCCGTTCCCACGTGAGCGCGCAGCATGCCGAGGCTCTATAGCCTCCACCGGGCGCGATATCGCCGCGCAATCACGCGTTTTCTGAGGCGCATGGCATCCGCGCAACGGCAGCGCCGTCGAGAACTCGCACGCGCGCGGCGCCCCGATCCCGACGATTGATGGTCTGCAACACTCCTGTGCCCGTCATGCCTTGCCGCGGAGGGTGTCGAGCGGGAGCGGCAGCCGATGCCGATGGGCAGTCTTCGATCGGCCAGATCTGTTCGCCCGCCGCCGGTGGGAACGGCGGCGGAGAGAGCCCACGTCGACAATTTCGAACTTGCGTGTCCGGATTTTGCCGCGCTAGTGTCAAGTTATGCTGACACTCGCGGTCGATCAGAGGGAAGCACAGGAGACGGACCGGCGACCCCATGCGGTGGTGATCGGGTCCGGCTTCGGCGGCCTCGCCGCGGCCGTCCGGCTCGGGTCGCGCGGCTACCGGGTGACAGTTCTGGAGCGCCTGGAGCAGCCGGGCGGCCGCGCCCGGGTTCACCGCCAAGATGGCTTCACCTTCGATGCCGGGCCGACCATCGTCACGGCACCGCAGCTGTTCGAGGAACTCTGGACCCTGGCCGGTCGCCGGCTGGCCGATGACGTGACGCTGGTGCCGATGGATCCGTTCTACCGGATCCGCTTCGCCGACGGCACGTCGTTCGCCTACAGCGGCGATCTGGAGCGGATGCGCGCGGAGGTGGCCCGCTTCGCGCCCGAGGACGTCGACGGATACGAGCGCTTCATGGCCCACAGCCGGGCGGTCTGCCGCATCGGCTTCGAGCAACTGGGCCACGTCCCCTTCGGCAGCGTCGCGTCGATGCTGAAGATCGCTCCGGATTTGCTGCGCCTGTCCGGGCACCGTTCGGTCTACGACGTGGTGGCGCGGTTCATTCGGGACGAGCGCTTACGCACGGTCTTCAGTTTTCACCCGCTGCTCATCGGCGGAAACCCGTTCCGGGCAAGCGCCATCTACTGCCTGATCGCCGATCTGGAGCGGCGCTGGGGCGTCCACTTCGCTCTGGGCGGCACGGGGCAGCTGGTGGACGGGCTGGTGCGGCTGATCCGCGGACAGCGCGGGCGGGTGCGCCTGGGCGTCGACGTCGCCCGAATCCGGGTGGAGCGCGGGGCGGCCACGGGGGTCGAGCTCGCCAGCGGCGAGATCATCGCGGCCGACCTCGTGGTTTCCAACGCCGATTCCGCCGTGACCCATGCGCAGCTCCTGCCGCAGGCCCAGCGCTGGAGCCCAGGCCGGTTCCGCCGCGCCCGCTCGTCCATGGGTCTGTTCGTCTGGTATTTCGGCACGAAGCGCCGCTACCCGCAGGTGGACCACCACACGATCCTCCTGGGACCCCGCTACCGGGGACTGTTGACCGACATCTTCGACCGCAAGGTCCTTGCCGAGGATGCCAGCCTCTATCTCCACCGGCCGACCGCCACCGATCCGAGCCTCGCGCCTCCGGGATGCGATGCCTTCTACGTGCTGGCACCCGTGCCGAACCTCGCGGGCGGCCAAGACTGGCAGGCGCTCGCCGAGCCGTACCGGCGCCGCATTGCCCGGATCTTGGAGACCAGCGTGCTGCCGGGCCTGTCGGATGCCATCGTCACGTCGCACGTGACGACGCCGCAGGACTTCCAGGACGACTTCCGGAGCTATCGCGGCTCCGGTTTCGGGCTGGAGCCGGTCCTCACCCAGTCCGCTTGGTTCCGCCCGCACAACCGGTCGGGCGCCGTGCGCAACCTCTATTTGGTCGGTGCCGGCACCCATCCGGGCGCCGGACTTCCCGGCGTGCTCTCGTCCGCCCGCATCCTCGACAGCGTGGTCCCCGATGCCCGCGTTACCGCCTGAATTCGCCGCCGCGGCGGACCGCTCCGCCTGCCGCGCCGCGATCCGCGCCGGGTCGCGGAGCTTTTTCGCGGCCGGGCAACTGCTCCCGGGCGACGTGCGCGAGGCCGCCTATGGTCTCTATGCCTTTTGCCGGCTCTCGGACGACCTCGTCGACGAGGCCGCGGGATCCGCCGACCGGCATGACGCGGTGGCGCGTCTGACGGATCGGATCGGGCGCGCCTATGCCGGCCAGCCGGTGGACGCGCCGGCCGATCGCGCATTCGCGGAGGTCGTGACCACCCACGCCATCCCCGAGGCCCTGCCGCGCGCCCTGATCGAGGGATTCGCCTGGGATGCGGACGGGCGGCGCTACGCCGATCTTGAGGCGCTCCAGGCCTACGCGGCGCGGGTCGCCGGGTCGGTCGGCGCCATGATGGCGCTGATCATGGGCGCCCGGAGCGCCGACGCCCTCGCTCGCGCCTGCGACCTCGGGGCGGCCATGCAGCTCACCAACATCGCCCGCGACGTGGGCGAGGATGCCCGGATGGGCCGTCTCTATCTACCCCTCAACTGGATGGCGGAGGCGGATCTCGACCCCGAGACGTTCCTGGCCGATCCGCGACCGAGCCCGGCCCTGGCGGCTCTCGTGGCGCGGCTGCTCGCCGAGGCTGACCGGCTCTACGCCAGCGCAAATGCCGGCATCGAGGCCCTCCCGCCCCGCTGCCGGCCGGCGATCCGGGCCGCGAGTCTGATCTATGCCGAGATCGGCCGGATCGTCGCCGCGAACGGCTTTGATTCGGTCTCCGGCCGTGCCCGGGTCACGGCAGGCAGGAAGCTTGCGCTGATCGCCCGCGCGACCCGGCCGCATCGGGTCGGATCCGATCTCGGGGCGCCGGCTCTCCCGGCGGCGGCATTTCTGATCGAGGCGGTCACGTCTGAGCCGCACGGCGGCCTGCGCCCGCGCGCCGCTCTGCGGCCCTGGTGGGACTTGGGTGGACGGGTCGTGCACGTCCTCGACCTGATCGAGCGGATGCGCGAGCGGGAGGCGTTCGGCCGCTCGGCCCCGTCGTAAGGCTCCGCCAAACGCCGAGTCGTCAGCGCGCTGCCGCGCGTACGTCGCCTTCGAGCAGGCATCCGGTGGGCCGGCCATCCGCGAAGCCGGGACGGACCCGGATCTCAGACAGCCGGCCCATGGCCCGGCCCTGAAAGATGCGGATCGGTCGATCGTCGGCCGCGATGAGGCGATCCTCCAGTAGTCCGAAGGACAGCGCTGCCGCGGCGATCCCAGTGGCGGCGTCCTCCAGGTAGCCGGATGCACGGGGGAACTGCCGCGCTTCGAAGAGCCGGGCGGGGCCGTCCAGGACGGCGTAGGGATAGAGCCCCGTCGATCCGATGCGCGCGCAGGCGGTCTCGATCGCGCCGGCCTCCGGCGTCAGTGCGTTCAGCGCCGCCGCGTCGCGCATCGGCACCAGGGTCTTTACCCGGGACGTAACGGCGTTGCGGATCTGCCGCTCGGCCAGCGTCGCCTGGTCGATCCCGAGCGCCGCCAGCACCGCCGTCTCGTCCTCCTGCGAGAGCGACCGGACGCGACCGGCCGGCTGCGTGATCGAGACAGCCCATTGATCCGCCCCGCGCGGCGCGACGAACCCGGTCACCGACCCGCTGGCGGTGGCAATTCGCACCGGCGTAGCGGGCAGCCGACCCTGGCGAGCAAGCACCCAGAGCATCCCGATCGTCGCGTGGGCGCACATCTCCATCTCGTGGTTGGGCACGAAGAAGCGGAAGCGCAGGTCATGCGAATCGTCCTCGGCCGGCAGCACGAAGCCCGATTCGTGGCCGTAGCGCGCCGCGATCGCCCGCATGTCCTCGGCGTCGAGGCCGACAGCATCCGCGACAACCGGGCACGGGTTGCCGCCGCGCCCCTCGTGGGTGAACACGTCGACCACGGTCACCGCGGACATCAGGCTGCCCTCACTGGAGGTGACGGGCGTAGGTATCGCCAGCTGCCGCCTTCAGGGCTGCCCCCGCATCGCGCCCGATGCGCTCGGCATCTGCGGCGAGGCCCTGGCGGGAGACCGCCCAGTGCCGGCTGCCATCCGGCAGGAACAGCAGGCCATCGAGCGACAGGTTCTCGCCCTCGATCCGCGCGAGGGCGGCGATCGGCGTGCGGCAGGACCCATCGAGCTCGGCGAGGAGCGCCCGCTCGGCCGTGATCGCCGTCGTGGTGCGAGCGCAGGCGATGGGCGCCAGAAGTTCGCGGATCGCGGCGTCGTCCGTCCGGCACTCGATGCCGAGAGCGCCCTGCGCGACGGCCGGCAGCATCTCATCGACGGGCAGGATGCTGCGCGCCATGCTCTCCAGGCCGAGGCGCTGAAGCCCGGCGAGCGCGAGCAGCGTGGCATCGCACTCGCCGGCCTCGAGCTTGCGCATCCGGGTGTTGGCGTTGCCGCGGAGCGGGACGACGCGCAGGTCGGGCCGCCGCATCAGCACCTGCGCCCCGCGGCGCAGCGACGAGGTGCCGACGCGCGCGCCCTCGGTCAGGCCCGCCAGACCGTCCGCGTGCGGTGACAGGAAGGCGTCCCGCGGGTCGTCGCGTTCCAGGATGCACGCGATGGTCAGCCCGTCGGGGAGCCAGGTCTCGACGTCCTTCATGGAATGCACGGCGACATCGACGTCGTCGGCGAACAGGGCCTGTTCCAGCTCCTTGGTGAACAGACCTTTGCCACCGATCTCGGAGAGCGGGCGGTCGAGGATCTTGTCGGCGACGGTGGTAACGACGACGAGTTCGATCTCGAGCCCGGGATTGGCCGCCACGATCCGGTCACGCACCATCCCGGTCTGCGCGAGCGCCATCGGGGAGCCGCGGGTGCCGATGCGCAGGGGGCGGTTCAACATTGGATCTGAGGTCACTTCGCTCGACGGGAGATGCCTTATAGACCGGCTGCGGCGTCAAGCCATGGTCCGGCCCGGATTTCAGACTTCTTGAACCATCCCCATGTCAGAATGGAGGGGGCCGCCCCGGGTTCGCAGAATTATCCTTCGAGCCGGGCAGCCACACGATCGAGGGGCCACGGGACCAACGCCATGCTGATTCTGCCGAGTCGACGGCAGTTCCTGACGGGTCTCGGGGCGGGGGCCGGCCTCGTGGCCGCGACGGGCGTCTACGCCTTCGATGTCGAGCCGCTGCACCGGCTGGTCGTCACGCCCTACGCGCCGACCTTGCCGGGCTGGGATCCGGACCTGCGCCTGCGGATCGCGGTGCTGGCGGATTTCCACGTCTGCGAGCCGTTCATGCCCTTCGACCGGGTAGCCGAGATCGTAGACGCCACGAACGCGCTGGAGCCGGACCTCATCCTGATGCTCGGCGACTACCCGGCCGGTCGGATCGCGTGGCGCAAGCTGCCGCTCACCGATTTCGCCCGGATCGTCGAGGGCCTGAAGGCGCCGCTCGGCACGCACGCGATCCTGGGCAACCACGATTGGTGGGACGACCACGCGGTGCAGCGCGCCCGACGCGGGACCCCGGCGGTGAAGAAGCTGCTTGAAGCGCGCGGCATCCCGGTGCTTGAGAATCAGGCCGTGCGCCTCGTGAAGGACGGACGGCCGTTCTGGATTGCCGGCCTCGCCGACCAGCAACCGTTCCAGAAGACCTGGGAATGGGTGAGCTTTGCCGACGTGCCGCGCACCCTGGAGGCCGTCACCGACGCGGCGCCGGTGATCTTGATGGCGCACGAGCCCGACATCTTCATGAAGATCCCCGAGCGCGTCTCGCTCACGCTGGCCGGGCACACGCATGGCGGACAGGTCCGAATCCTCGGCCGTGCGCCCGCGATCCGCAAGGTCCATGGGCACGATTACTCCTACGGCCACGTGGTGCAGGACGGCCGTCACATGATCGTGTCCGGTGGGTTCGGGATGAGCCGGATCCCCGTCCGCTTCGGCGTGCCGCCTGAGATCGTGCTGCTGGACCTCGGGCAGACGGACCGCACCCCCGCCGCCTGAGCCGGCCGCGCCGGAACGCCGCGCCCGTCGTTTTCCGGATCGAGGCGCGCTAACTCGCTCGGATGCGCGCCCTGCTCCCCATCCTCGCCGTCGCGGCCCTCGTGGCCGGTCATGGATCCGCCGCTGCGCAGTCCTGCAACACGCTCATCGACAAGGTGACGGCGGAGACCGCCGCAAAGATCGCCGAACGCCGCAGCGACTACGCGAGTTTCACCGCCGGTCCGGACATGACGCTGACGCTCGCCTGCGGCAGCCCGGACCTGTCCTCGGTCGGAGCCCAGTTCCGCGGCGCGAGTCCGCCTGACACCTACTACGATCTGTTCGGCCACGCCGGACATGCGGTGACCGGCATCGATGCGGCGGTGATCACGGAGGCGGCGCACCGCGCCCAGGCTGTCGCGACCAAGCTGCGCCACAGCAACGTGGACCTTGGCGGGGCGCGGGTGACCTGCTCGGCGATGGTCTCGCCCGACAAGGGGCCTCTGACCCTGTGCGCCGTGATCGAGCACAGCGACCGGAGCTGAGGCCGACGGCTCAGCCCGCCGACCCCCGCGCGGCCCGCACTACAGCGGGATGTTGTCGTGCTTCTTCCAGGGCTGCTCCATCTTCTTGGTGCGGAGCATGCCCAGCGCCCGGGCGATCCGGCGACGGGTCGAGTGCGGCATGATCACCTCGTCGATGTAGCCGCGCTCGGCCGCCACGAAGGGTGAGAGGAACCGGTCCTCGTACTCGCCGGTGCGCGCCGCGATCTTGTCCGGGTCGCCGAGTTCGCTGCGGAAGATGATCTCCACCGCGCCCTTGGCGCCCATGACGGCGATCTGCGCTGTCGGCCACGCGTAGTTCACGTCGGCGCCGACATGCTTCGAGGCCATGACGTCGTAGGCTCCGCCGAAGGCCTTCCGGGTGATGATCGTCACCAGCGGCACGGTCGCCTGCGAGTAGGCAAACAGCAGCTTCGCGCCGTGCTTGATCAGACCACCGTATTCCTGAGCCGTGCCCGGCAGGAAGCCCGGGACGTCGACGAAGGTGACGATCGGGATCTCGAAGGCGTCGCAGTAGCGCACGAAGCGCGCCGCCTTGCGCGAGGCGTCCGAGTCGAGCACGCCCGCCAGGACCAGCGGCTGATTGGCCACGAAGCCGACCGTGCGCCCCTCGATCCGGCCGAACCCGGTGATGATGTTGCGCGCGTAGGCCGCTTGGATCTCGAAGAAGTCGCCCTCGTCCACGACGCGACGGATCAGCTCGCCCATGTCGTAGGGCTTGTTCGGGTTGTCCGGGATTAGCGTGTCGAGGGAGGCGTCGAGACGGTTGACATCGTCGAAGCTCTCCAACTCGGGAACGCCGTCGATGTTGTTGGCCGGAAGGAAGTCGAGGAGGCGGCGGATCTGGAGGATGGCCTCCACGTCGTTCTCGAAAGACCCGTCGGCGATGGATGACTTGGTGGTGTGAACCTTGGCGCCGCCGAGTTCCTCGGCCGTGACCACTTCGTTCGTAACGGTCTTGACCACGTCGGGGCCGGTCACGAACATGTAGCTCGTATCGCGAACCATGAAGATGAAGTCTGTCATGGCCGGCGAATAGACGTCGCCGCCCGCGCAGGGGCCCATGATCACCGAGATCTGCGGGATCACACCCGAGGCCATGACGTTGCGGCGGAATACCTCGCCGTAGCCGCCGAGCGCCGCGACACCTTCCTGGATCCGGGCGCCGCCGGCATCGAAGATGCCGATGATGGGGGCGCGCATCTTGAGCGCCATGTCCTGCACCTTCACGATCTTCTGCGCGTGCGCCTCGGAGAGGGAGCCGCCGAAGACGGTGAAGTCCTTGGAGAACAGGAAAACGGTGCGGCCGTTGATGGTGCCCCAGCCGGTGACGACGCCGTCGCCCGGGATCTTCTGCCGCTCCATGCCGAAATCGGTTGAGCGATGCTGAACGAACATGTCGAATTCCTCGAACGACCCGTGGTCGAGGAGGAGTTCGATGCGCTCCCGCGCCGTGAGCTTGCCGCGCTTGTGCTGGGCCTCGACGCGCTTCTCGCCGCCGCCGAGGCGGGCCTGCGCCCGGCGTTCTTCGAGCTTGTCGAGGATATCCTTCATCGCTGTTTCCGCCCTTCCCCTGCCGGTGCCCGTCGACCCGGATGGGGCCGGGTCCAAGCTTATGCATTCTCCGATCGTGCGCCCTTAGCACGGGCCAATCGGGTGGCAAACCGACGCTTTTGTCAGAACTTTGGGGGAGGCAGATGGTGGACGGTGCAGGGATCGAACCTGCGACCTTTCCCGTGTGAAGGGAACGCACTACCGCTGTGCTAACCGTCCGTACCGGCACACGCCTTGCGCTCGCCCGCGCTCGAAAGTGCGGCGACCCGGTGGCTGGCCTTCTAGGGCGCGGCGGGCCGGCACGTCAAGCGCGGGGCGCGACTGTCCTGCAGGCGGACGCGGCACCGCGCGTTGTCTACGGTTGACAACGCCGCCGGCCCGGTGCGCTGTGCCATCATGCACGAGGGGCCAGCGAGCGTGACGCCCGGCAGCGACGTTTCGGCAGAGGGCGCAGCGCGGTCCGGACGGCCGCGCGTGGCCATCACCTACTGCACGCAGTGCAACTGGCTGCTCCGCTCAGCCTGGATGGCGCAGGAACTGCTCTCCACCTTCCGCGACGACCTGGGCGAGGTGGCGCTGATCCCGGCAACGGGCGGCGCCTTCCGCATCGAGCTCGGCGAGGCGCTGCTGTGGGAACGGGTGCGCGACGGCGGCTTCCCCGACGTCAAGGCGCTCAAGCAGCGCGTGCGCGACCACCTCGACCCGGAGCGCGATCTCGGCCATATCGACCGGTCATGAGGCGCGGCAACAGCCAGGTGCCCGCGGGATGCCGCGGGCCGGGGACGGGCCCCGCTTGAGTCCGGATCACCAGACCGAGGGCGGCGGGGTGCCCGCGCTCATCCCGGCGCGCGGATCCTGGCTGTCGCGCCGGCTCCGTCGCTTCCGGGGCAACGGCTTCTCGACGCAGGTCTACCTGATCGCGCTCGTCATCGCGCTGATCGGCCCGGGCCTGCTGTTCACCAGCATCCTGCTGATGCGCTACGCCTCGGCCGAGCGGGCGCGGTTCGAGCAGGACGCGCGCGAGAACGTGCGCGGCATCGGCCTCTCGCTGGATCGCGACACGGCCGGCCTGGTCTCTGTTCTGCAGACCCTGGCCACCTCGCCGCGGATCCGCCAGGGCGACTTCGAGGCCTTCGACGCGCAGGCGCGGCTCGTGCGCGAGTCGATCGACCTCGATGTCCTGCTGCGCCGGCCGAACGGACAGGAGGTGGTCAATACCGGTGTTCCACGCGGTGCCCCGCTGCCAGTGGTCGCGCTTCCATTCGATCAGGAATTGGCCCTGGGCGCCCAGCGCGCCATGGTGAGCGGTTACGTGCCGGGTCCGACCCCCGCCGAGGCCACCTATGCCGTCGGCGTGCCCGTCATGATGGACGGCGAGGCCGCCTACATCCTCAGTTTCACCGTGCCGCTCTCCCGCCTGCAGGGCATCCTCTCGCGGGAGGTCGTGCCGGGCTGGACCACCGGGATCAGCGACCGCAACGGCATCGTGCTGGCCCGCCTGCCGGATCCGGAGGCCGTGATCGGCCGCCCGCGCCTCGCCAGCCTTAGGCAGGTCCAGTCGGCCACGCCCGGCGTCTGGGAGGGGCAGGACCGCCAGCACAAGCCCGTCGTGGTCATCGAGGCGCGCTCGCGGCTCACCGCCTGGATGGTCGCCACCAGCATCCCGCAGGCGCTTGTCGACGCGCGGGTGCGGCGCTGGATCTGGGCCTTCGCGGGCTTCGGCCTGCTGGTGCTCGCCACCTCGTCGGTGCTGGCGGTGAACCTCTGGTCCCGCGTCTCCCGGCCGCTGCGCCTCCTGGCCGCCTCGGGACCAGCGCTGGCGCGCGGCGAGGCCATCCCGCGGGTGTCATCGCCGGTGCACGAGATCGAGCGGCTCGGCACGGTGCTGTCGGACGCCTCGCTGCGGCTGCGCACCCGGGAGGAGGAGCGCGACCAGGCGCTCGCCGACACGCGGCGCGGCCTGACGGCGCTGAGCGAGAGCGAGGCACGCTTCCGCCACATGGCTGATTCGGCGCCAGCCCTGATCTGGATGACCGACGAGACCGGCGCGGTCAGCTTCGCGAACCTCCACTTCGAGCACCTGTTCGGGATGCCGGCCGCCGAATTCGCCGATGACGGCTGGCACCGGATCGTCCATCCCGACGATCTGGACTCGTTCCGCGCGGCCTTCGCCGAGGCGTTCGACGCCCGCAGCCCGTTCCGCCTCGAGGTCCGGGTCATCGACAAAGATGGCGTGGTGCGCTGGCTTCAGTGCGAGGGCGTGCCGCGGCTCGACGACGACCACAACTTCCTCGGGTATACCGGCTGCAACATCGACATCTCGGAGGCGAAGAACGCCGAGGAGCATCTGCTGCTCCTGATCCACGAGCTGAATCACCGGGTGAAGAACACCCTCGCGACGGTGCAGTCGATCGCCGCCCAATCCCTGCGCGGCCTGGAGGGCGCCGAGGCCGACGCGGCCCGGGCCGCCTTCGAGGCGCGTCTCCTGGCACTCGCCCGCGTCCATGACGTGCTGACCCGGGAGAGCTGGGAGGGCGCGGAGCTGTCGGCCGTGGTCGCGGACGCCATTCGGCCGCTGGAGGCGACCGACGGACGCGCCTCGCGCTTCCGGGTGGTGGGGCCGGCCCTGCGCCTGCCGCCGCGGCTCGCCCTCTCGATCGCCATGGCGCTGCACGAACTCGGCACCAACGCGGTGAAATACGGCGCGCTCTCCAAAGAGGGCGGCTGCGTGGAGATCTCGTGGACGGTGCGCCGCGAGGCGGAAACGGTGCTGTACCTCCGTTGGGCCGAGAGCGGCGGTCCCCCGGTGAAGAAGCCCACCCGCACCGGGTTCGGTTCACGCCTGATCGAGCGCAGCCTCGCCCGGGAGCTCGCCGGCGACGTCAGTCTCTCCTACGAGCCGAGCGGGGTGGTCTGCACCATCAACGCGCCGGTGCCGGCCCCGGGCCTCCTGGAGCGGAAGGGTGTCGCGGCGCCCGCCCGGATCGCGCCGCTGCCACTGGCGGGGTAGCGGGCGGCGGAGACACGCGGTCAGAGTCCGCACTGTCATTCCGGGGCGCTACAGGCGAGCCCGGACCCGAAGGGGTACGCCGGAGGCGGGCAATCCAGAGCCGCCGACGGCACCGATCTCGTAACAGGCTGCGGTCCTGGGTTCCCGGCCCTGCTTCGCAGTCCCGGAATGACGAATTTGTCTACCGAGTGAGCTTCAGTTCATCCACCGGTTGTCGTGGGGATCATTCCGGCCGCTCCGATCAGTGATACGGATCCGCGGCATCCCGCATCCCGTCGCCCATGAAGTTGAAGGCCAGCACCGTCACCAGCACGGGTAGCACCGGCAGCAGCAACCATGGGTAGAGCTGCACGGCCGCCAGATTCTGCGCCTCGTTCAGCAGCACGCCCCAGCTCGTTACCGGCGGCCGCAGGCCGAGGCCCAGGAAGGACAGGGCGGTCTCACCGAGGATCATGGTGGGGATCGACAGCGTCGCCGAGGCGATCAGATGGCTCATGAAGTTCGGGATCAGGTGGCGTCCGATCACCCGCGCCGGGGAGGCGCCCATCAGCTCGGCGGCCTGCACGAAATCCTCCTCGCGCAGCGCGAGCAGCTTCCCGCGCACCGCGCGAGCGAGGCCCGGCCAGTCGAGCAGGCCGAGGATCACCGTGATGCCGAAGAAGATCAGCAGCGGACTCCAGTTCGGCGGCAGCGCCGCCGACAGGGCCAACCAGAGCGGCAGTTCCGGCAAGGAGCGCACCACCTCGATCAGCCGCTGCACGGCGGTGTCGGTGATTCCGCCGAAATAGCCCGCGATTCCTCCGAAGAAGAGCCCGAGGACGAAGGAGATCGCGACGCCCACGAGGCCGATGGTGAGGGAGATCCGGGCCCCGTAGACCATGCGGGAGAAGAGGTCGCGCCCGAGCTTGTCGGTGCCGAGCAGGAAAAGCGTGCCGTTCTCCGGCGGGCAGACGATGTGCAGGTCCGTGTGGACGAGCCCGAGCCAATCGTAGCCGTCGCCGCGGCAGAAGAAGCGCAGAGGCTGCGGGCTGGCACCGTCCACCACGTAGTTACGGCGAAAGGTGTCGAGGTCGAGATGGGCGCGGTACGGGTAGACGAACGGGCCAACGAACTGCCCCTCATGGAACAGGTGGACGCCCTGGGGCGGGGCATAGAGGAAGTCGCCGTTGCGCCGCGCCTGGCCGTACGGGGCGAGCAACTCGACGAACGGTACCGTCGCGTAGAGCGCGAGCAGGATCAGCGCCGAGGCTACGGCGAGGCGATGACGCAGGAATTTGCGCAGGATCAGCCGCCACGCCGAGGCCGAGCCCACCGGGCTTTCGGTCCGCGACTCCGGCTCGAAGGGGGCCGGATCGACGAAGTGGCCGGCTACGGGGCTCCCATCGGTCATCGCGGGTCCGATCATCGCAGTCCCATGCGGATTCGCGGATCGAGCCAGACCAGGGTCAGATCCGAGATCAGCATGCCGACGAGCGTCAGCCCGGCGACGAACATCAGGATGAAGCCGGCCATGAACTGGTCCTGGCTGCGCAAGGCTTCCAGCAGCAGCGGCCCGACCGTGGGCAGGCTCAGCACCAGGGACACCAGTACCGATCCCGAGACGAGGTGTGGCAGCAGGTTGCCGATATCCGCCACGAACGGGTTCAGCGACATCCGGAACGGGTATTTCAGCAGGGCCCGCGTCGGCGGCAGGCCCTTGGCACGGGCCGTGACCGTGTAGGGTTTTGCAAGTTCATCGAGCAGGTTCGCGCGCATGCGCCGGATCATGGCCGCCGTGCCACCGAGGCCGATGACGAGGGTCGGCACGATCAGGTGCGCGAGGAGCGACCGGATTTTCTCCCAGGTCCAGGGCTGGTTGGTCAGCGCCGAATCGTAAAGGCCGCCGATGGAGAGCCCGAACCAGCGGTTGGCGTAGAACAGCAGGATCAACGCCAGGAGGAAGCCCGGGACTGCGAGGCCGACATAGCCCAGCAGGGTCACCACGGCGTCTCCGGCGGTGTGCCGATGCGTCGCCGAGTAGATCGCCGCCGGGATCGCCACGACGTGGACGAAGATCACGGCGGTCAGGTTGATCAGGAGTGTCAGCCACAGGGCGTCGCCCACCACCTCGGCCACCGGCTTGTCGTACTCGAACGACCAGCCCCAATCCCCCTGCAGCAGGCCGGAAAAGCCGGCGGCGCCCGGCATGACGCCGATCCACATCAGGTATTGCTGCCAGACCGGCCGGTCGAGGCCATATTGCCGGATCAGCAGCTCGGCCTTCGCGACGGAACTCGCGTCCCCGGTGGCGCGCAGCTCCATGATCCGGTTGGTTAGGTAGTCGCCCGGCGGCAGCTTGATGATGATGAAGACCAGCGCCGAGATGACGACGAGGGTCAGCGCCATGGTGACCACGCGCCGGATAATCTGGCCGATCACCGGGCCTCCGCGCGCGAGTCGGCGCCCTTATCCCAGAACATCTCGTCGAGGCGCTGCACGCCGATCATCGCGGTAGGCTCCCAGGAATAGAGGGCGCGCTTGGGCAGGTTGATCAGGCGATCCGCGCCGACCACCGGCTGGAGCGCTCCCGCGACCGTACCGATCACCCAGGTGTTCTGCGCGTGGTTCATCAGCATGGCGCGCCAGATCGAAGCCTGGGTCTCGGCATCGTTCGTGTCGCGCCACTGGCGGTCGAGGTCGAGGAGCTGGCGGACTTCCGGGACGTCGCAGGGTTGGCCGCTCTTGCCGCGGCTCTCGACGTTCAGGCTCCAGAGCGGCCAGGAATAATGCTCGGGTTGCGCCGGGCTGAGTTCCGTCGGCGGCATGATCGCGGTCGGCACCGCGAGGTCGAGCCCCTGGGCGGCGACCATGACGGTGAGGCCGGCGATCGAGCGCCGGTGGAGATTGGTGCGTTCCTGCGGCTTGGTGATGAGGCGGATCCCGACCTCGCGCCAGAATTCGGTGATGAGCAGGAGCGCGTCGAGCACCATCTCGGCCTCGCCGTCGCTCTCCACGACGATCTCCAGCGGCCGCCCGTCCGCCATCAGGCGGGTGCCGGACCCGTCGCGGCGATCGAGCCCCGCCTCATCGAGCAGGTGCGCGGCCTGGGCCGGGTCGTAGCTGGCGTTGAGTGTGCGCAGTTCCGGCGAGAAGAGCGGGCTCTCCGGCACGATGGTGTCGTTTCCCTCGGTGCCGAGGCCGAACAGCAGCGTGTTGTTGAGCGTTCGCCGGTCGAGGGCGAGCGACAGGGCGTGGCGGAACCGGACGTCGCGGTTGAGGGCGCGCAGGACGGGATCCTGCGTGGTGAGATTCGGGTAGAGGGCGATCTCCGATCCCCGTGCCACCGGCCACAGGTTGGTGCGGTAGCGGTGCGCCTTCTCGCCCTCCTTCAGGCTCGGGATGTCGGGCATGGACAGGCCGCGGAACATGAGGTCTGCCTCGCCCGCGTTGGTCTTGGCGACCAGCAGGCCCTGAGAGGCCACGTCCATCACGATGGAATCGACGTAAGGGAGTTGCGTGCCCGCCGTGTCGACCCGGTGGTAGCTGCGGTTGCGCTCGAAACGGAACCGCGTGGCAGGCGAGCGCGTGCGGGGCACCCAGGCCTGAAGGGTCGGGCAATCGGGGTTGTTCAGCTCGTAATTGTCGTCGAGACGGTTGTGTAAGGCTGCCCAGCTGCGCAGCTTCAGCGCCTTGGCCTTCGCGTCGGCCGCCTCCTTGCCGACGTAGCGCGCGTGATATGGCTTAAGGTAGTGCGACGGCCGATAGATCAGCGGATCGCGCGGCGCGGCGAGCGCCGGCAGGAATATCGGGTTCGGCCGTTCCCAGGTGTAGCGGACGGTCCGCCCGTCCAGGAACTCGACCTGCGGAGCCTTGCCGTCCACGAGGAGGAAGGCCGGCGGACCCTCGGGGCTCAGGGTCTTGTCGTTGGCCACATCCTCCCAGAAGTAGCGAAAATCCTCGGTGGTGAACGGGTGTCCATCGGACCAGCGGTGGCCGTCGCGCAACGTGAAGGTGAAGCGACCCCCCTCGACATCGACGCGCTCCAGCACGTCGGGCCGCAGCTTCAGGTCGGAATCGTAGCCGACGAGGCGGGTGTAGCCGTAGACCGAGAGATAGCGGGTGTCGCGGGCCTTGGCGATCAGCGTGCGGATGGTTCCGCCCGCCGCGCCGAGTTTCCGGCCCCGCGCCGCGAGGTCGGCGACGAAGGGGGTGGTGGGCGGCCCGGGAACGTCGGCGTCCGCTCGGCCATGGCGGGGCCAGAGCAGAGCGACGCCGAGGCCCCCGAGCAATGCGCGGCGGGAGACGCCGCTGTCCCGCCTGGCTCGTCGAAGAAGGGAGAAACCGGCGCGCTCGTCCGAACCATTCATGGCTCGCCCCGCAACGTGACGGAGGTGAGCCGCGCGGGCGAATATCCGGTGGCCCGGTGCAGATCGTCGAAGGCGTGCGAGCGCGCGATCAGACCGGCGGCCCGTCGCATCAGCGCGTCGTCGGCCGGCTGCTCGAAGTGACGGCCGTTGCGGGTCCAGCGGATCGGCTCCGGGCTGCGCTCCGGACCGGTGATCATCGCGATGGTCGGATGGGCCGGGCCGCCATGGGCGTGGATCCGGTGGCCGGCCGCGTCGTCGTCGAACAGCAGCCGGGTCAGGCCGCGGGCCTGTGCCTCGACGACCCGTCGGCCCTGGGCGACATGATCGTCGAAGAACGCCACCGTGACGGCGGGATCGAGTCCTGACCAGTCGGCGGTCGACCAATCGGCCGTGCTGTAGCGGGCCTGTGGATCTCGGTACTGAAGTCCCGACAGGTCCGGGTCGTGACAGAAGATTCGGGCCTGCGGGCGGGCCTGGCGGATCACCCAGGTGGTCAGGCCGCGGAAGACACCCGACTCGATGACGGTGTCCGGCCGCAGCGCGCGCAACGCCACATAGAGCTGCAGCGCGCCGTTGAAGCCGCTGCCGCCCCGGCGCTGCCGGACCGGCGCGTCGGGGATCAGGTCCCAGAAGGCGCGAACCTGCGCGAGCACGTCGCCGTCCGGCTCCAGACCGGCGGCGGCGAGGTCGCGCGTCAGGATCGCTGCCGCCGATTCCAGCAGAGTCGCGACTTCGCGCGGGGAGGTCGGCCGGTGGCTCCAGTCGGAGGCGGCCGGCACGAGGTCGTAGCCGAGCCGGTCGAACAGCGGCGACAGCACCTTGCGCCGCAGGCGCTCAAGCATCACGGGCGGGCGCTGCTGCATCAGGCGGCCTCCGCGGCCTGCGCGCCGCCCAAGCGGACCCGGTGACCGGACTCGATCGCCCGCATGGTCCCGGCCTCATCGGGCCCGAGCCGGTAGGGCGGCGCCCAGCGGGTCGGATCGTTCTGATCGCCCGTGACCGCCGCGAAATCGAGGGGATGGTCCAGGCTGGGATCCGGCACGGCCGCCAGCAGCGCCCGCGTGTAGGGATGGACCGGCCGGCGGAACAGGGCGGCGCGGGGCGCCTCCTCGACGATCCGGCCCCGGCACATCACGCTGATCGTATCCGCCATGTAGTCGATCACGGCCAAGTTGTGGGACACGATGAGGTAGGAGAGGCCCAGCGCGGCCTGCAAATCCTTCAGCAGGTTGAGGATCTGCGCCTGGACTGAGACGTCGAGGGCCGAGACCGGCTCGTCGAGTACGAGGAGGCGCGGCTTGGCGGCCAGTGCCCGGGCGATGCCGATCCGCTGGCGCTGGCCGCCCGAGAAGGCGTGGGGGTAGCGGGCCAGTCCGGCCGGCTCCAGGCCGACCATCGCCATCAGGGCCCGGCAGCGCTCCCGCCGCTCCGCCGCCGGGACACCGTGGATCTCCATCGGCTCAGACAGGATCTGGCGCACCGTCATGCGCGGGTCCAGGGAGGCGTAAGGGTCCTGGAATACGAACTGAACCGTGCGCCGGAAGGCGAAGAGGGCATCACCGCTCAGGGCGTGAACGTCCTGGGGCCCGGAGCCGTCGTCGAACAGGATCCGGCCCGAATCGGGTTCCAGCGCCCGCATGATCATCTTCGAGACGGTGGTCTTGCCCGAGCCGGACTCACCCACCAGGCCGAGGGTCTGGCCGGCCTTCAGGCTCAGCGACACGTCCGAGACGGCATGGACGAGCCGGGGCTTCTGCCACAGTCGGCCTGCGCGCAAGGTGAAGGTTTTGCTCACCCCCTCGACCTGAAGGAGCGGTCCGGCCAGGGGCGCGAGCGCCCGGGCGGGCGGGATCTCGGCCCGCGCCGGGCGGATCGGGGTGAGCCGCTCACCGGGCGCCATGTCGAACCGCGGGACCGCGTGCAGCAGTGCCCGAAGATAGGCGTGGCCCGGTGCGCGCATCACCGTGTCGCGAGGCCCCGACTCTACGAGGCGGCCGCGATAGAGCACCGCCACGTCATGGGCGATGTTGGCGACGACGCCGAGGTCGTGCGTGATCAGCAGGATCGCCATGCCGGTCTCCGCCTGCAGGCGGGCCAGCAGGGCGAGGATCTGCGCCTGGGTGGTGACGTCGAGCGCGGTGGTTGGCTCGTCGGCGACCAGCAGGGCGGGCTTCAGGATCAGCGCCATCGCGATCATGGCACGCTGGCGCAGCCCCCCCGACAGCTCGAACGGGTAGGTCCGGAGCGCCCGGTGCGGGTCCGGGAAGCCGACCCGGGCAAGCGCCTCCTGCGTCCGCGCATCGGCCTCCTTCCGGTCCGCACCGGTGTGGATGCGCAGGGCCTCGCCGATCTGGTCACCGATCGTGTGGAGCGGCGAGAGGCAGGTCATCGGCTCCTGGAAGATCATCGCGATGCGCAGTCCGCGGATCGCACGCATCGCCGGTCCCTCCGCCGGAAGGCGGGCGATGTCGGTTTCGGCTTGGCCGTCGGCGAAGAGGATCTGGCCGCGGGTGATGGCGGCCGAGGGCGGCAGGATCCGCAGGATCGCCTGCGCGGTCACGGACTTTCCGGAGCCGGACTCGCCGACGAGCGCAAGGGTGCGCCCGCGCGGCACGTCGAGGGACAGGCCATGCAGCGCCTCGAACGGTCCGGTCTCCGTGCGGAAGGCGACGGCAAGGTCGCGGATGGACAGCAGGGCGCTCAACCAGTCCTCGCGATCTGGGAACCCGGAGACTTAGACGGTGCTGCACCAGTGTCCACCGGGACAGGACGGAACAGGCGACGAAAGTTTAGCGCGTGTACCGCCGGATGCTTGAGCAGGACCGTGAGCAGTTCGTCCACGAATCTCCAGATCGCCGCGTCGTGCACCAGATGATGGGTCAGCAAGCCGATGGGGCGCCCGCCTGCGATCGTCTCGGCGAGACCGTGCAGCAGCACCTCCGGGTTCCGCAGTGAGCGCGTGCCGCGCCAGTCGATCGGATCCAGGGTGGCGTCGAACCGGCGCAGGCCGGACACCGGCGGCCCGGGGATCGCCGAGAGGCCACCGTAGCCGAGTTCCGGCAGAACGGCCGTCAGCGCCGGTGCGAGGCGATTCCAGGGCGGCACGAAGATCGGCATGAGCGCCGCCTCCGACAGCCGGTCCCGGGCGATACGCAGCCCGGCGGCGGCGTCGGCCCGGAGCGCGTCGAGGGACCGGTGGGCGCCGAATTCCGCCGGTTTCTCGCAGGGCGCCGCATGATTGCGGTGCGCGAGGCCGTGAACCGCCACGCTCACGAGGCTCGCGCTTTCGAGCCGTTGCCCGAGCGCGGGCTCGATCCCGGCCGGGATCGCGGCCAGGAGGAGCGGGACGGCGTGCCGGTCGGCGAGGCCGATCAGCCGGTCAAGGGCCGGCGTGGCCGTGACCGCGTCGTCGTCGCGCCAGAGGAACGGGACGGCCCGGCCCCGTGACGCAGCCGCGTCGAGGGCAGTGCGGACGACGTCGAGGCCGGACCGTTCGGCAGCGGGCCGTCGTCCCAGGGATCTGCGCCCGGCCAGCAGGTCCTCGACGATCTGCACCGAGCGACCGGCTCCGTCGAGATCGATCCCGTGAGGCGCCGGCAAGCGCGCCGTCCGCTGCGCATCGACGGCCTCGAGGAGCGATTCGGTGTGCAGGTCCGCTTCAGCCAGCACCCGTGCGAGGCCGCGGCCGGCGAGCCGCTCGGCCCGCAACCTCTGTTCGGTCTCGCCCCCGGCTTCGAAGGGCACGAGCACGGCCGGTGTCCCGGTGACCAGGAGATCCGTCGCGGTGTTGTAGCCGCTCTGGCTCACCGAGAGCGCGGCACCGGCCAGCAGGCTCCTGTAGTCGGGTCGCGCCCGCGTCACGAGGCCGTCCGGCAGATCCCGCGACAGATCCGCCAGGGCCGGCTCGGGCACGCCGTGTCCAGCCAGGATCCGCCAGCCGAGTTCCGGCCGGCGCCGCGCCGCCTCGGCGGCGGCGCGCAAGAGTTCAAGCCCCGCCGGACCGGACCCGGCAGCCGCCACGATGCCGGAGCGCCGGGCGGCCGGCAGCGGGCGCGTGCCCTCGTCCACGTAGCCGGTGTAGCGGATCAAGCCGGAAGCGGCGGCGTCGAGGGGCCAGGACGCGTCGAGGGGCACGAGCGCCGGGTCGCCGTGCACCAGCACGGCATCGTAGAGCGCCGACAGGCGGGCATGGGCCTGCGCGATGCGTTCAGGTTTCGCGGAGGCGACGAGAATATCCCGCACGGAGGCGAGCACCAGCGGACGGGGGCTGCGGGCATGGGCCGCTTCAACCAGCGCCAGAAACTCGGCCGCGAGCGCCCTCCGTCCGAAAGGAAACAGCTCCGTGATGATCGCTTCGGGCGAGAAGGCCGCATCCGCCTCGATCAGTTGCGCGCAGCGGTGCGCCAGCAGATCCGGATGCGCCGGCGCACCGTCCGGGCCGAGCGGCGTCGCGAAATCGGTGCCGGCGATCCGCACCGGCTGTAGCTGCACGAGTCGGACGCCGTCGAGGCGCACCATCGGGGCCGGCGCCCCACCCGACAGCAGCACGACGTCGTGGCCGGCGCCCGCGAAGGCCCGGGCGAGCGCTGCGGCCCGGGTGAGGTGCCCGGCACCGAGGAGATGCGTGACCGCGATCAGGACGCGCACGCGGTCAGCTCCGTCTCGCCGGCTTCGGCCGGTTCCGGCAGCCCCGCGGAGATCCGCAGCCGGGCCGCGATCAGCGCGACGGCGGCCCCCGCCGAGAAGTCGCGCACGAGTCGCGCCCGCGCCGCATCGCCCAGGCGCTGACGCAGCGCCGGATCCCGCGCGAGGCGCACCAGGGCGCCGGCCAGAGCCGCGGGCTCTCCGGGCGGAACGAGGATGCCGTGCACGCCGTCGGCGATGAATTCCGGCGTGCCCGCGAAGGCGGTTGCCAGGATCGGCAGGGCTTGGCTCGCGGCCTCCATCAGCACGTTCGGCAGCCCGTCCCGATCGCCGCCCGGAGCGGGTTTGGTCGGCAGGACGAACAGGTCCGCCGCGCGCATCGCCGCCACCACTTCGGGCTGCGGCAACGCCCCGAGGAAGGCGACGCGGTGGTCGAGGGCGGTGTCCCGCACGCGTGCCTCCAAGCTGCGTCGAAGCTCCCCGCCGCCGATCAGTTCGAGGCGCCAGTGCAGCCCGGCAGGCAGGGCGGCGAGGGCCTTCAACAGGTCGTCATGCCCCTTCTTGGCGACAAGTCGTCCGACGCAGATCAGCCGGAGCGGCGCCTCGGGATCACTGCCGTCGCGCGGGTCTCGACGCTCAGGCGGCGACGGGAAGCGATCGAGGTCGAGGCCGTGATAGGCGAGATGCGTCCGGCCGGGGGCCAAGCTGTTCAGGCGGCCGAGGCCGTCGCGCGTGCAGGTCACCCCCCAGGCGGCGTTGCCGAGCTTCTCGACCAGTTCCCAGTCCGGCGTCGTCCAGATGTCCTTGGCGTGGGCCGAGAAGCTCCAGCCGCGACCGGTCAGCAGGGCAGCGTAGCGGGCGACGCTCGCGGGCGTGTGGAGGAAGTGCACGTGGATGTGGCTGACGGCTGCGGGTAGCTCCCGGGCGAGCACCAGCGCCTGTCCCAGCCGGCGCAGGCGCGACGCCGTGGGGTCGCGCCGGAGATCGCGGGCGAACAGCGCGAGCAGCGCCGGGAGCCGGGGGCGGCGAAGGGCTGCGAACAGACCGCGCAGCACGCGCAGCGGCGCTTGGTAGAGATATTCCGGCAGGTAGGCGACCGGCGCGCGGATCTGCCCGTGCATGGGATGCCGGGCGCGGTCGGTCGGGCGACGCAGGGACCAGATCTCCAGCGGCAGGCCCAGCCGCTCCAGCGCCAGGATCTCCTGCGCGATAAAGGTCTCCGACAGGCGCGGATAGCCCTTGAGCACGACGGCGATCCGGCCGTTCGTCACGAGATTGCCCGCAATGACGGCTGGCTGGCGCCCACGCCCGCCGGCGCCCGCACCCGCCGCGCCACGGCATCGAGCCCGTCGAGCAGGCCTGGGACCAAAACCCGGGACGGTTCGGTCTGGTCCGGCAGGGCACGGAGCGCCGCGGCCATGCGCTCCGGCGTCCGCCCTTCGGCCTCCATCAGGACCCGCACGAGGCCGAGCCGCTCGGCCGCCAGCGCGCGGATCGCCTGTTCCCGGCGCGGTTCGGTCCGCGGGACGAGGACGGCGCGCCGGTCGAAGGACAGGATCTCGCAGAAGGTGTTGTAGCCGCCCATCGCCACGACGCCGGCCGCCTTGCACATCAGGAACTCGATCTCGCTGTCGAAGGTGATGGCGGCGATCCGACCCGCGAGCGCGCGGATGCGGCCGGTGAAGCGCTCCCGGGTTGCGGCGTCGAGGAAGGGCCCGAAGGCGATCAGCGCGGGCAGGGGGATGCCCGGATCGGCCTCGTAGGCGGCGATCACCCAGTCGATCAGCGCGGCCCCGTCGCCGCCGCCGCCCGGGGTCACGAGGATGAACGGCCCGTCCGCCATGGCGGGCTCCTCGCGCCCGGCGCGGGGTTCCGGCAGTTCTCGGCGCAGGTAGCCCGTGTAGATCAGGCGCGCGTCGATCCGGGCGGCCATCTCGGGATCCATCGGCAGCGCCGCGAGCGGCGCGTGGATGCGGCTCAGGCCATACACCCAGATCTCATCGTAGAAGCGCGCCATGGTCTCGACCGCACCCTTGCGCTCCCACTCCGGGACGAGCCGGTCGGCATCGTCGAGCACGTCGCGCAGGCCGAGAACCAGTCGGATCCCGCGCGCTGCGGCGCCGTCTAGGACGGGCATCAGCTCGCCCTGAAAGCCGGCGGGCTCCTTGTCGACGAGGATCAGGTCGGGCCGGAACGCGTCGCAGGCACGGGTGATGGCCGCCGTTCGCTGCTCCACGGTCCGGGCAAGCGGAACGGCCGGATTGAGGCTGGCGTAGTTGCCGTCCGGGATCTTGGTCACCGGTGGCAGCCGGACCGTGCGCACGCCGGGGGCGAAGGCGTACCGGTCGATCACCGGCGATCCGGACACGATCATCGCCCGCACGCCGCGGTCACCTGAGACGATGGCGTTGGCGATCGCCCGCGAGCGGCGCACGTGGCCAAGCCCGAAGGTGTCGTGACTGTAGATCAGGACGCGGGAGGCGAATGCCGGCTCGTCCACGCGCATCGAGTAATGACCGCCTTGGTTGACGGCGCGAGGATCGCAGCCGCCGCCGTCTCGCACAAGCCGTGTTCTGCAGCAAACCTGAGCCGTGACGTCGGCGGCCAGTGGTGAGGGTCAGCGTTGGAGGGCCCGTCTGTCGGACGCGAACCGGCCGCTGAGAGAGCGCGCGCTGGCTTCGCGGGAGGAGCGAAGAGTTTCGGAGCCGCGCGACAACGGACAACGTGGCGACTCTGGATGGCTTCCCGCGCTCGAGGACGGGGGTGGCGGGCTCGGTCGGCGCTCCGCTTGTAACCCTTTGGAACCGGCGCTCCCGGCCCGCGTCAGGCCAGCGGACGCGGCATGCGGAATGGGAGCATCAACTGCACCAGCGGGTTGCGGAACCGGTCCAGCGACAGGCTCTCGTGCATCGCCCGGACCGGCTCGCCGCAGAGCGTCGAGGCGAGGAGCGACCGGGCGTAGAACGGCGTGTCCTCGTAGGTGGCGAGCACCCGTGCGCGCCCGTCGTCGCTGCGGGTCTCGCGGCCCATGCGCCAGAACGACGTCGCCGGCAGGGACGCGGCGGTCGGGGGCCGGATCTCGCGGCGGCTGCCGTCGCTGGAGAACCGCAGCGACAGGTTCTGGCCGCCGCCCTCCCGATGCTGGACGTCGTACAGGATGGCGGCGCCGTCCTGCAGGTCGGCCCGGCACCACGTCCAGCGGGCGAAGGCGGCACCGAGCGGCTCGTCGCCGTCGTTCGTGTCGAAATAGCCGCTGCCGCTCCAGCTCAGGCCCGGCTGATCGAACGCCACCTCGACCCGCGAGGACGGCGCCATCGGCCACCAGCGATGGCGCCCGGCCCGGTCGAGGTGGAACGGGCCGCCCGTGAAGCCGCGCGGTTCGAGTCGGACGGTGCCGCGGATCCGGTGCGGGAGGGGCGCGCCCCGCTCGTCGATCCGCACCGTCAGCGCAGTGCCGTCCCAGTGCATCACGCTGGGGCCGACGGCGATGTGGTCCGCGCTGCGCGACAGGCTGGCGGCGCGGCGCTCGGTCATGGCGAAGCGGCTGCGGTCGCCGTAGAGCACCACGTTCATGGCGCAGTGAGCGAAGGGGTCCTTCGTGGCGCTCCACCCGTAATAGGGCGAGAACACGCTGCCGATGAACGCGATGATGGTGAGGCCCTGCCGGCCATCGTCGCTCACCGCGTCGACGTACCACCACGCGTAGCCGCCCTGCGCGACCGGGCTGTCGAAGCGTGGTCGTCCAGGATCGCCGCCGCGGCCAGCCGTCCCGACTGCGCCGCCATCGGCACGCCCGGGCCGGGATGCACCGAGCCCCCCGCCAAGTACAGGCCCGGCACCGCCGTCCGCGCGCCGGCCCGCTTGAAGGTCGCCGCCCAGCCCTGGGCCGCCCGGCCGTACAGGGCGCCCCCCGTCCCTGGAAAGAGGCTCTCGAAATCCCGCGGCGTCGTCGTCACCGGCGGCGAGGTTGGTTCCAGGGTTAGCCCGCAGGCCTCCAGCCGGCGAAACAGGTTCCTCGCGCATGTCTCGATCTCCGGCGGCGTGAGAGGGCGTTCCCGGCCGTCCGCCGGGGCATTGACGAGCATCAGGAGGCGCTCCGGTCCCTGGGGCGGAGAGGCCGCCTCGCTCCGATCCTGAGCACAGACATAGACGGTCGGATCCTCGGGCAGGCGGCGCGCCCGCAGGATGGCGTCGAACTCCGCTCGGTAGTCGCGCGAGAAGAACACGGTGTGGTGGGCGAGGGGAAAGCCCCGCGCGGTCGCCGCGGCGCAGAGGGTCAAGGCGGACAAGGAACGCTCCCCAGGGGTCAGCCGCTCGCCGGCGGCAGCCGTGTCCGGCCCGAGCAGTCCCGCTCCCAGGGCGGCGCAGTCGGCGTTGCAGACGACGCGGTCGGCCGCGATCCGCTCGCCGTCAGACAGCAGGACGCCGGCGATGCGGCCCTGCTCGCTGAGGATCCGCTCCACCTGCGCGCCGTAGCGGAACACGGCGCCCCGCTCTGCCGCAAGATCGGCCACCGCCCGCGCCAGGGCGCTGAGGCCGCCCGCGACCGTCCAGACACCGGCCTGCTCCACATGGGCGACGAGCATGAGCGTCGCCGGTGCGGTGAAGGGCGAGGCGCCGCAATAAGTGGCGTATCGGCCGAACAGTTGCTGCAGGCGCGGATCGCGGAAGAAGCTTCCGAGCGCCGACCACAGGGTGGCGAAAGGCTGGATCCGCCACAGATCGCCGAGGCCCGACAGCCCGACCCGCTGGGCGAGCCCCGCCGGGCTCGTCCGCCCCTCACGGATGAACGGCCCCTCCAGCGTCCGGTAGACCTCCGCCGACCGCGCGCAGAACCGCCGGTAACCGTCGGCTTCCCGCGGCCCCGCGAACTCCGCGATCGCCGCCGCCGAGGCTTCGATGTCGGCGAACAGGTCGAGTCGCTCGTCCCGGCTCCAGGCGTGCCGGGCGAGGAGCTGGGTCGGCGCGAGGACGACGTGCTCCGCGAATCGCTCTCCGCAATCGGCGAACAGCGCCTCGAAGACCCAGCGCATGGTGAAGACGGTCGGCCCGGCCTCGATCCTGCAGTCGCCGACGGGGATGCTGCGCATCTTGCCGCCGGGATGCGGCGCCCGTTCGAGGACCAGCGTGTCGCGTCCTGCATCGGCAAGCCGAAGCGCGGCGGCGAGGCCGCCGATCCCCGCTCCGATCACGATGACGCGCTCCTGCGCCACGCCGGCCCCACGCTCTACCCAAGGACCGGATTGATCTCCGAACGCAGAAGTGTCAATAAGAAATGACACTTATTGCTGACAACCGCAAACAACACGGGGAGCAGCGCGATGGAGTCGGGCCGACGAATCGAGATGGCGCTGGACCGCGCTGTCGCCCACGCGGAAGCACCGGGTGCGCCGCCCATTCTGGCGGAGGCGTTGCGATACGCGGTGTTTCCCGGCGGCCATCGCATCCGTCCGCGCCTCTGCCTGTCGGTGGCCCGCGCCTGCGGCGACGACGATCCCGCCGGATCCGAGGCCGCCGCGGCGGCGATCGAGCTCCTGCACTGCGCGTCCCTGGTCCATGACGACCTGCCGTGCTTCGATGACGCCGCGATGCGCCGACAGAAGCCCTCGGTTCACGTCGCCTTCGGCCAGCCGATCGCCGTCCTGGCGGGCGACGCCCTCATCGTTCTCGCCTTCGAGACCGTGGCCCGCGCGGCCGGCCTCCATCCTGGGCGGCTGATCCGGCTGGTGGGCCTGCTTGGGCGGGCGGCCGGTTCACCCGCCGGCATTGCTGCGGGGCAGGCCTGGGAATCGGAAGAGCATATCAGCCTGAGCGATTACCAGCAGGCCAAGACGGGGGCGCTGTTCGCCGCCGCGACAGTCGCGGGCGCCGCCGCGGCGGGCGCGGAGCCGGAGCCCTGGCGCAGGCTGGGCGAGTGCCTCGGCGAGGCCTATCAGGTGGCCGACGACCTGCGCGACGTGGCCTGCCGCCAGGAAGAGATCGGCAAGCCCGCGGGACGCGACGCCACCCTGGGCCGGCCCAACGCCGCCGCTCTGCTCGGCACGGGCGGCGCGCTGGACCGCCTCTCGCGCCTGACGCGCGAAGCTGTCTCGGCGATCCCGGACTGTCCCGGCGCCGCCGAGCTGACCGCCGAGATCGAGGCGCAGGCGCGGCTCTTCCTGCCCGCGAGCCTGCGGGCGGTGGTGGCCTGAGCGCCGGCTCGCTTCCCGAAGCCGGCACGGTCCCGCCGGCACCGTCCGCTTGGTCGGATCGCTGGCTCGCGTGGCGCAACCGGCTCGTGGCCAGCCCGCGCTTCCAGCGTTGGGCGGCCGGCTTCCCGCTGACCCGCCGGATCGCCCGCCGCAACACGCGGGCACTGTTCGACCTCTGCGCGGGCTTCGTCTACGCGCAGGTACTGACGGCCTGCATCCGCCTGGACCTGTTCGCGGTCCTGGCCGAAGGCCCGCTCTCGGTCGACGCGCTGGCGCGACGCCTCGATCTGCCTCCCGAGAATGCGCGCCGCCTGCTGCGGGCAGCCGAATCGCTGGGGCTGCTGCGGATGGTTTCCGGCGACCGGTTCGGTCTCGCCGATCTCGGCGCCGCCCTGGTCGGCAATCCCGGCGTCGCCGCGATGGTGGAGCACCACGCGCTGCTCTACGCCGATCTGGCCGACCCGGTGGCGCTTCTGCGAGGTCACGCCCAGCCTACCCGGCTCGCCGCCTACTGGCCCTACGCCGCCGGACAGACCGGTGACGCCCGAACGGTCGCGCCCTACAGCGGTCTGATGGGAGCCTCTCAGGCGCTCATCGCCGAGGATGTGCTCGACGCCTGCGATCTCGCGCGGTTCCGCCACGTGATGGATGTGGGCGGCGGGGAGGGTGCCTTCCTGCAGGCGGTCGCGCACCGCCACCCTCGCCTGGGCATGACCCTGTTTGATCTCCCCGCGGTCGCCGAACGTGCCGAGGCCCGTCTCGCAAGAGCCGGTCTCGCGGGTCGGATCGCCTGCCACGGCGGTGATTTCCATGGCGGACTGCCGACCGGCGCCGACGCAATCTCCTTGGTCCGAATCGTTCACGACCACGATGACGAGCCGGCCCTGACGCTTCTTCAAGCCGCCCACGCGGCGCTTCCGCCCGGCGGATCGCTACTCCTCGCCGAGCCCATGGCGGGCACGCCCGGCGCCGAGCCGGTCGGGGACGCTTATTTCGGCTTCTACCTTCTGGCGATGGGGTCCGGACGCCCGCGCCGTTCGGAGGAGCTTCAAGGCATGCTCAGGACCGCCGGTTTCGCGTGGGTCAAGGAGCTTCGGACCCGTCGTCCTCTGCTCACGCGCGTGCTTCACGCCCAAAAAACGGGCTCTTTGATGTAAGTGTATCTTGACGCTGACATGTGTCTATCTAGGATGACACTCAGCGGCTCAAGAGACGGAGAGTCGCTCATTGGAAGGCGGATGGTTCCAGCCATGGATGCTCTCGCCGTCATTTTGGACAGCCCCAGGCACCTCGCGCTCCAGCGCTTGGCTCTGTCGCCGGCTGCGGAGACCGACGCGGTCGTGGCCGTCTCCTGGAGCGGGATCAGCACCGGGACGGAGCGGCTGCTCTGGTCGGGCCGGATGCCGCCGTTTCCCGGCATGGGCTACCCGCTGGTACCCGGCTATGAGTCGGTCGGGACGGTCATCCAGGCGGATGCCGCCGGCACTGTCCGGGAAGGGCAGGCCGTGTTCGTCCCGGGCGCGCGCTGCTTCGGTCCCGTCCGTGGCCTGTTCGGCGGAGCCGCCTCGCACCTCATCGCACCGGCTGCCCGGCTCGTCCCGGTCGATGCGGCCCTCGGCGACCAAGCCTGCCTCCTCGCGCTGGCGGCGACGGCCTATCGCGCCCTGGGCGGCCTCCGGCCCGGCGCGACGCCGCTGATCGTCGGGCACGGCGTGCTCGGTCGATTGCTCGCCCGGCTCACGCAGGCGGCCGGCGCGCAGCCCACGGTCTGGGAGACCGACCCGGCGCGGACGACGGGCGATCACGGATACGCGGTCCTGGCGCCGCAGGATGATTCCCGGCGCGACTACCTGACGATCACCGACGTGAGCGGGAACGGCGCGGGCCTGGACGATCTGATCGCCCGTCTGGCACCGGGCGGCGAGATCGTCCTCGCGGGCTTCTACGAAGCGTCACTCAGCTTCGCGTTCCCGCCCGCTTTCATGCGCGAGGCGCGGATCCGGATCTCCGCCGAGTTCCGGCCGGAGGACCTCGCCGCCGTGACGATGCTGATCGATGGCGGGCGTCTCTCCCTCGACGGGCTGATCACGCACCGGGCGCCGGCGGCGGAAGCGGAGGACGCGTACCGTACCGCCTTCGCCGATCCCGCCTGTCTGAAGATGATCCTCGACTGGAGGGACGCCGCGTGAACGTTCAGCTGAACAAAGCCGCCCTGTCCCAGGCCGCGCAGCTCCGCGCCGAGGCCGCGATCGAGCCGGACGCCGTCGCCACCGCGCCGGCGAAGAAGGAGACGCAGATCATCGCGATCTACGGCAAGGGTGGCATCGGCAAGTCGTTCACGCTGGCAAACCTCAGCTACATGATGGCCCAGCAGGGCAAGAAGGTCCTGCTGATCGGCTGCGATCCGAAGAGCGACACCACTTCGCTCCTGTTCGGCGGCAAGGCCTGCCCGACCATCATCGAGACCTCGACCAAGAAGAAGCTCGCCGGCGAGGCGGTCGCCATCGGCGACGTCTGCTTCAAGCGCGACGGCGTCTACGCCATGGAACTCGGCGGCCCCGAGGTCGGGCGCGGCTGCGGCGGTCGCGGCATCATCCACGGCTTCGAGCTTTTGGAAAAACTCGGCTTCCACGAGTGGGGCTTCGACTTCGTCCTGCTCGACTTCCTCGGCGACGTCGTCTGCGGCGGCTTCGGCCTGCCGATCGCCCGGGACATGTGCCAGAAGGTCATCGTCGTCGGCTCGAACGACTTGCAGTCGCTCTACGTCGCCAACAACGTCTGCTCGGCGGTCGAGTATTTCCGCAAGCTCGGCGGCAACGTCGGCGTCGGCGGCCTCGTGATCAACAAGGACGACGGCACCGGCGAGGCCCAGGCCTTCGCGGAGGCAGCCGGCATCCCGGTCCTGGCCTCGATCCCGGCCGACGAGGACATCCGCCGTAAGAGCGCCAACTACGAGATCATCGGCAAGCCGGACGGGTGCTGGGGTGCCCTGTTCTCGGAACTCGCCGCCAACGTCGCTGAGGCCGCGCCGCACCGCCCGACGCCGCTCTCGCAGGACGGGCTGCTCGGCCTGTTCTCCAGCGAGACCACGGGCCGCGACGTGGTGCTGGTCCCGGCGACCCACGAGGACATGTGTGGAGTCGCCCACGTGGCCAAGCCGTCCCTCGAAGTCGTCTACGACGAGGTCTGACGCGCATGGCCGCCTCCCTCGACATCGCCGCTCTGCGGGCCCGCAAGGCGCCGGCCAACGTCGATCTCGCTGCCGCGCAGGCGGACGGGCTCGGCTGCCACGCCGGCAAGGACGCGATGGTGGCGGCCGCGGAAGCTGCCGGGATGTCGGAGACCCTAGCGCAGCTGCGCGAAGATTACCCGCAGGGTCCGCACGACCAGCCGCAGAGCATGTGCCCTGCCTTCGGCTCGCTCCGGGTCGGCCTGCGCATGCGCCGGACCGCCACGATCCTCTCCGGATCGGCCTGCTGCGTCTACGGGCTCACCTTCACGTCGCACTTCTACGGGGCGAAGCGCAGCGTCGGCTACGTGCCGTTCAATTCGGAAACGCTCGTCACCGGCAAGCTGTTCGAGGACATCCGCGAGGCGGTCCACGCCACCGCGAAGCCAGAGGATTATGACGCTGTCGTCGTCATCAACCTGTGCGTCCCGACTGCCTCCGGCGTCCCGCTCCGCCTCCTGCCAAGAGAAATCGACGGCGTGCGGGTGATCGGCATCGACGTGCCGGGGTTCGGCGTGCCGACCCATGCCGAGGCCAAGGATGTGCTGGCCGGCGCCATGCTGAAGGTCGCCCGCGGGGAGGCCGAGCAGGGCCCGGTCGCGGCGCCCCGCGGCGGCCGTTCGGAGCGCCCGAGCGTGGCCCTCCTGGGCGAGGTATTCCCGGCCGATCCCGTGGTGATCGGGTCGCTCCTGGAGCCGCTCGGGCTATCCGCCGGGCCGGTCGTGCCGACCCGGGAGTGGCGCGAGCTCTACGCCGCCCTCGACTGCGCGGCCGTTGCGGCGATCCACCCGTTCTACACGGCCTCAATCCGCGAGTTCGAGGCGGCGGGCCGGCCGATCGTCGGCTCGGCGCCCGTGGGCGTCGACGGCACTGCCGACTGGCTCGACCGGATCGGCGAGGCCTGCGGAGTGGCGCGCGCCACCGTCGAGGCGGCCAAGAACAAGATCCTGCCCGGCATCCGCGGGGCCCTCGGCGCGATGCCGATCAAGGGCCGGATCACGCTGTCGGGCTACGAGGGATCGGAGCTGCTGGTGGCGCGCCTCCTCGTCGAGAGCGGCGCCGAGGTGCCGTATGTCGGCACCGCCTGCCCGCGCACGCCCTGGTCTGACGCCGATCGCGACTGGCTCGAGGCGCGCGGCACCGCGGTGCGCTACCGGGCCTCCCTCGAAGACGACCTCTACGCCCTCGAGTCGCTGAAGCCCGACCTCGCCATCGGCACGACGCCGGTGGTGCAGCGGGCCAAGGAGCGCGGCACCCCGGCGCTCTACTTCACCAACCTGATCTCGGCGCGCCCGTTGATGGGTGCGGCGGGCGCCGGGTCGCTCGCCACCGTGATCAACGCGGCGCTCGGCAACAGGGCGCGGTTCGACGCGATGCGCGACTTCTTCGAGGGGGTCGGCACCGGCCATGCCGCGGGCGTCTGGCAGGAGCTGCCGCAGCGCCGCCCAGGCCCGAAGATCGAGGGTCCCAAGAAGCCGATCGGGGAGATGGCGTGATGCTGATCCTCGATCACGACAGGGCCGGCGGGTACTGGGGCGCGGTCTACGTCTTCACGGCGATCAAGGGCCTGCAGGTCGTCATCGACGGTCCCGTCGGCTGCGAGAACCTGCCGGTGACCTCGGTCCTGCACTACACCGACGCGCTGCCGCCGCACGAACTGCCGATCGTCGTCACGGGTCTGGCGGAAGAAGAACTCGGCCGCCACGGCACCGAGGGTGCCATGAAGCGCGCCCACGCCACCCTCGATCCGGGCCAACCCAGCGTCGTGGTCACCGGCTCGATCGCCGAGATGATCGGCGGCGGCGTCACCCCCGAGGGCACGGGCCTCCAGCGCTTCCTGCCGCGGACCATCGACGAGGACCAGTGGCAGGCGGCCGACCGGGCCATGCGCTGGCTCTGGCAGGAATACGGCGCCAAGAAGTTCGCCAAAAAGGGCATCCCGGCCCGGCCGGAGAAGAAGCCCGGCGAGAAGCCGCGGGTGAACCTGATCGGCCCGGCCTACGGCACCTTCAACATGCCCTCCGATCTCGCCGAAATCCGCCGGCTGGTCGAGGGGATCGGCGCCGAGGTGAACCTCACCTTCCCGCTGGGCTCGCACCTCGCCGACGTGCCCAAACTCGTCAACGCCGACGCCAATATCTGCCTCTACCGCGAGTTCGGCCGCCTGCTCTGCGAGGATCTGGAGCGGCCCTACCTGCAGGCGCCGATCGGCATCCTCTCTACCACCAAGTTCCTGCGCTCGCTCGGCGAGATCCTCGGGCTCGATCCCGAGCCGTTCATCGAGCGCGAGCGCCACACCACGATCAAGCCGGTCTGGGATCTCTGGCGGTCGGTGACGCAGGATTTTTTCGGGACCGCGAGCTTCGGCATCGCCGCCACCGAGACCTACGCGCGGGGCGTGCGCCACTTCCTCGAAGACGAGATGGGGCTGCCCTGCCACTTCGCCTTCGGGCGCTCGGCCGGCGTGAAGCCCGACAACGCGGCGATCCGCGCGGCCATCGCCGCCAAGCCGCCGCTGGTGCTCTTCGGCTCGTTCAACGAGCGGATGTACCTCGCCGAATGCGGGGCCCGGGCGACCTACGTGCCGGCCTCGTTCCCCGGCGCGATCATCCGGCGGCACACCGGCACGCCGTTCATGGGCTACGCGGGTGCGACCTACCTGGTGCAGGAGGTCTGCAACGCCCTGTTCGACACCCTCTTCCATATCCTTCCGCTCGCCCGCGACATGGACAAGGTCGAGGCAACCCCGGCCCGGCGTCACGCCGAGTTGCCCTGGGACGAGGCCGCGCGGCAAGCGCTCGACGCCCTTGTCGAGGCGCAGCCGGTCCTCGCTCGCATCTCCGCCGCCAAGCGCCTGCGCGACGCCGCCGAGCGCGCCGCCCGCGATGCCGAATCCGGTGCCGTCGCACCCGCCCACGTGGCGCGGGCCCGGGCCGATCTCGCCGGGGGGATCCCGGCATGACCCGTCTTCCCGTTTCACCCAGAGGAGACCTGACGATGGGAACGATGGTCCCGACCGGCCGCCAGCATCAGGAAGCGTTCCAGTTCCGGCTGATCCTGACGGCGACCTACCCGTTTTTCCTCGTCGCCGCGACGCTGAACCGCTTCAAGCCCGCCCGTGAGATGGCCCGGCCGGGCCTCGCGCCGGCGCGCCGATCGGTCTTCGGCGAGGCGCGCGCGATGGCGGTTCAGGCGATCCCCTTCGCCTTCATGGGCTGACGCCCCTGAACGAGACACTTCCGTCCGGTGACGCGGGGGAAGTCGGGTCGTGAGCGCCGCGAGGCATCACGGCTGAACCCGTCGCGCTTCGCGAGAGGCGCGGCCAACACACGGAGGTCTGAACGATGGCGAGTGGACCCGTCAGTACAGAAAGACCGAGCAGCCTATCCGGGCTGACGGAACCGGAAGCCAAGGAGTTCCACGCGATCTTCTTGACCAGCTTCCTCATCTTCACGGCGATTGCCGTGGTCGCCCACATCCTTGTCTGGCTGTGGCGCCCCTGGCTTCCCGGACCGCAGGGCTACGCTTCGCTTGATGGCGTGACCGATGCGGCCCGCGCCCTCGTCACGATGATCGGCTGAGGAGGATCGGATGCACAAGGTTTGGTTGCTGTTCGATCCGCGGCGCACGCTGGTGGCTCTGTTCACCTTCCTCTTCATCCTGGCGCTGCTGATCCATTTCATCCTGCTCTCGACCGACCGGTTCAACTGGCTGGAAGGTCCGAAGACCAACAAGGCAGCGAACGCCATCACGCTCGCCCTGCCACAGTTGCCGGCCTGACCGCCGGCCCGGACCGCGGCGCGCGAGGGCCGCGGTCACCCTTTCCTTCTCCGGCCTGAGTGAGGAGCCGCCGCTATGGCGATGCTGAGCTTCGAGCGCAAATACAGGATCCGCGGCGGTACGCTGCTGGGCGGCGACCTGTTCGACTTCTGGGTCGGGCCGTTCTTCGTCGGCTTCTTCGGCGTCGTCGGGATGTTCTTCACGGTGCTGGGCACCGCACTGGTGATCTATGGCGCGGCGATCGGGCCGACCTGGAACATCTGGCAGATCAACATAGCACCGCCCGACATCAGCTACGGGCTCAAGCTTGCGCCCCTCAAGGAGGGCGGGCTCTGGCAGATCATCACGTTCTGCGCCTTGGGCTCGTTCGTGTCCTGGGCACTGCGCGAGGTCGAGATCTGCCGCAAGCTCGGCATCGGCTACCACGTGCCGGCGGCCTTCGGCATGGCGATCTTCGCCTACTTCACTCTGGTGGTGATCCGGCCGTTCCTGATGGGCGCCTGGGGCTACGGCTTCCCCTACGGTATTCTCAGCCACCTCGATTGGGTGTCGAACACCGGATATCAGTACCTCCACTTCCACTATAATCCGGCGCATATGCTGGCCGTGACGTTCTTCTTCACGACGACGCTCGCGCTCGCCATGCACGGCGGCCTCATCCTCTCGGCGACGAACCCGAAGAAGGGCGAGACGGTCAAGACGCCGGAGCACGAGGACACGTTCTTCCGCGACTCCATCGGCTACTCGATCGGTACGCTCGGCATCCACCGGCTCGGTCTGTTCCTGGCGCTGTCGGCTGGGTTCTGGAGCGCGGTCTGCATCGTGATCAGCGGACCGTTCTGGACCCGGGGCTGGCCGCAATGGTGGGGCTGGTGGCTGAACCTGCCGGTCTGGCGGTGACGGGCGGATTACGGACGAGAGGGCACCAATAACACGGGTCGCCGCCGCCTGCGGGCGCGGCACTCCGGGGGAGGGCAGGCCATGGCCTATTACCAGAACATCTTCACGGTGGCGCAGGTCCGCCCGGTGGACCCGGATTACGGCGTGCCGGTCCAGACGGAGCACCGGGTCGGGCGGCCGTTCAACAGCTACCTGTTCGGACTCTTCGGCAACAGCCAGGTGGGGCCGATCTACATCGGCTACGTCGCGGCCCTGTCGATCACCTGCGGGGTGATCGCCTTCGAGATCATCGGGCTCAACATGTGGGCCTCGGTGAACTGGGATCCGGTCCAGTTCGTGCGGCAATTGCCGTGGCTGGCCCTGGAGCCGCCGCTGCCGAAATACGGCCTGAAGGTGCTGCCGCCGCTGAATGAGGGCGGCTGGTGGCTGATCGCCGGCTTCTTCCTCACCACCTCGATCCTGCTCTGGTGGGTGCACCTCTACCGGCGGGCGCGGGCCCTGGGCCTCGGGCTCCACGTCCCCTACGCCTTCGCGTCGGCGATCTGGCTCTATCTCGTCCTGGGCTTCATCCGCCCGGTCCTGATGGGCTCCTGGTCGGAGGCGGTGCCCTTCGGGATCTTCCCGCACCTCGATTGGACGGCGGCGTTCTCGCTCCGGTACGGCAACCTGTTCTACAACCCCTTCCACATGCTCTCGATCACGTTCCTCTACGGGTCGACGCTGCTGTTCGCGATGCACGGCGGGACCATCCTGGCCTGCTCACGCTACGGCGCCGAGCGCGAGATCGACCAGATCGTCGACCGCGGCACGGCCACCGAGCGGGCCGCGCTGTTCTGGCGCTGGACCATGGGCTTCAACGCCACGATGGAGTCGGTTCACCGCTGGGCGTGGTGGTTCGCGGTCCTCACGACGCTCACGGGCGGCATCGGCATCCTGCTCACCGGCACCGTGGTCGACAACTGGTACCTCTGGGCGGTCAAGCACCACGTGGCCCCCGCCTATCCGCAGGTCTACGGCCCGATCGTGGATCCCGCCCATCTCGCACCTGGCATGAAGCCGTAAGGAGGCCGTCATGAAGACAGTTCTGGCGGTCGTCGGCGGGGCGCTGGCGCTGTTCCTCACCATCGCGATGTTCGGCGGCGCGGGCTGGACCCATCCGCCCATGGCGGCCAAGCAGACCGGCTTCCGCGGTACCGGAATGGATCTGATCCGGACCCGGGCCGGCAACGAGGCGCTGGCGGAGGCCAACCGGGCACCGGCCCCGGCCGACCCCGCCGACGCCGGGGGCGACAAGGCCTCCGCCGTCTACGAGAACGTGCAGGTTCTCGGCGATCTGTCGGCCGAGCAGTTCAACCGACTGATGGTATCGATCACCGAGTGGGTCGCGCCGCAGCAGGGCTGCACGTATTGCCACAGCACCGAGAACATGGCCTCCGACGAGCTGTACCAGAAGCGCGTCGCGCGGCGCATGCTCCAGATGACCCAGTACATCAACTCGTCCTGGAAGGAGAACCACGTCCACCAGGCCGGCGTGACCTGCTATACCTGCCACCGCGGCAATCCGGTTCCGGCCAACATCTGGTTCGACCATCCGGTCCAGAGTGCCGGGAAGTTCATCCCGCGCAACAACAGCCAGAACATCGCCTCGGCGGAGGTCGGCAATACCTCGCTGCCCTACGACGTCTACCAAGCCTTCTACCAGTACAAGGACACATCGGAGGACGCGGTGCGGGTCAACGCGACCACGGCGCTGCCCGAGACCAAAGGCAAGCCGATCCAGGACGCGGAGAAGACCTTCGCGATCATGATCAGCATGTCCCAGTCGCTGGGTGTGAACTGCACCTTCTGCCACAACACCCGATCGGTGGCGCAGTGGGATACCAGCACGCCGAACCGCGTCCATGCCTGGTACGGCATCCGCATGGTGCGCGAACTCAACCAGGACTACATGACGCCGCTGACGTCGACCTTCCCGCGGAACCGCCTCGGCGCCCTCGGGGACGCACCGAAGATCAACTGCGCCACCTGTCACAACGGCGCCAACAAGCCCCTCAACGGCACCAACGTGATCGAGCCCTATCCGGAGCTGGCGCACCCGACCATCTCCGCGAGCCTGCCCGTCGGCGAGGCGAAGGACCCGATCCCGGGAACGCAGACGCCGACACCGAAGCCGACGAAGCCCTGACCAATCCAGAGGCGTGGGGCGGCCGGTCATCGCCGGCCGCCCCACGCCTGGTCAGCTTCAGGGAACCTCCAACGCCTAGGGACGACGGCGACCCACGGCTGGGCTTGGCCAGAGGAGGCGCCCGTGACCATCACAATCTCGAACCTTCAGCCGCTCATAGCAATTCTCGCCGGGATCCTGATCCTGGTGATGCCGCGACTGCTCAACTACATCGTGGCGATCTACCTGATCGCCGTCGGCGTGATCGGGCTAGGTATTCTGCGCTGAGGGTTTTGTCGGACACGGACATCCCGCCTGTGCCCCCATCCTGAGATGCGGCGGAGCCGCCTCGCAGGAGCCCTTCAGCCAGCCGCGCGATCTCTGGTGGGCTCCTTCGAGGTTTGCTGACGCGGGCACCTCAGGATGAGGGCGCGGGTGGGAATGGCCATCCGCGGAGCTCTGCGGTCGGGTCTCCGTGGGGAGGTTGCTGACAGACCGCCACCGCCGTCATTCGCGTGCACACAGCGCCGTCGCGTGTTCATCTTGCGTTGCGGTGCGGGATGGTCCAACCCCGCCCATCAGCTCGGCCGCCGCCGGGCACCAGATACGGACGGGATCGACATGGCGACCGGCAGCGCGAAGTGGGTCTACGCTTTCGGCGACGGCAAGGCGGAGGGCAAGTCGCAGATGCGCGACCTGCTCGGCGGCAAGGGCGCCAACCTCGCCGAGATGTCGAATCTCGGCCTCCCGGTCCCGCCCGGCTTCACCATCACCACCGAAGTCTGCACCTACTATTACGACCACGGCAAGTCCTACCCGCCGGAGCTGAAGGATCAGGTCGCGGCGGCACTCGCCCAGGTCGGTGCGCTCACCGGCCGCCAGTTCGGTGACGCCAAGAACCCGCTCCTCGTCTCCGTCCGCTCGGGCGCGCGCGCCTCGATGCCGGGCATGATGGACACGGTGCTCAACCTCGGCCTCAACGACGAGACCGTCCTTGCGCTCGCCAAGGAGGCCGACGACGAGCGCTTCGCCTACGATTCCTACCGCCGCTTCATCACCATGTACTCGAACGTGGTGCTGGGCGTGGAGCACCACGCCTTCGAGGAGGCGCTGGAGCAGTACAAGGAGAGCAAAGGCTTCGACCTCGATACCGAGCTCGGCGCCGCGGACTGGAAGACGCTGATCCAGACCTACAAGAAGATCGTGCGCGACGAGCACGGCTCCGACTTCCCGCAGGGCGCCGACGACCAGCTCTGGGGTGCGATCGGCGCCGTCTTCGATTCATGGATGATCCCGCGCGCCAAGAAGTACCGGGAGCTGAACAATATTCCCGAGAGCTGGGGCACGGCGGTCAACGTGCAGGCGATGGTGTTCGGCAACATGGGCGACACCTCGGCCACGGGCGTCGCCTTCACCCGCAATCCCTCCACCGGCGAGAAGGCGCTCTACGGCGAGTTCCTGATCAACGCTCAGGGCGAGGACGTGGTCGCGGGCATCCGCACCCCGCAGAACATCACCGAGAAGGCGCGGGACGAGGCCGGGAGCGACAAGCCTTCCATGGAGAAGGCCATGCCCGAGAGCTTCGCGGAGCTGACCCGGATCTACGGGATCCTGGAATCGCATTACCGCGACATGCAGGACATGGAGTTCACCATCGAGAAGGGGAAGCTCTGGATGCTCCAGACCCGCAACGGCAAGCGCACGGCCAAGGCCGCCCTGCGCATCGCCGTTGATCTGGCGGGCGAGGGGTTGATCTCGAAGGAGGAGGCGATCGGCCGGGTGGAGCCCGGAGCGCTGGACCAGCTCCTGCACCCGACCATCGATCCGAAAGCCGACCGGAAGGTCATCGCGTCGGGCCTGCCGGCCTCGCCGGGCGCGGCGACCGGCGAGATCGTGTTCAATTCCGAGGATGCGGAGGCGCACCGAAAGGCGGAGCGCAAATGCATCCTGGTGCGCATCGAGACGTCGCCGGAGGACATTCACGGCATGCACGCCGCCGAGGGCATCCTCACCACCCGCGGCGGCATGACCAGCCACGCGGCCGTGGTTGCCCGCGGCATGGGCAAGCCCTGCGTCTCCGGCGTCGGATCCATCCGGATCGACTACAAGGCGCAGACCCTGACGGTCGGCGGCATCACCCTGAAGGCCGGCGACAGGATCACCATCGACGGGTCCACCGGGCAGGTGATCCAGGGCGAGGTGAAGATGCTGGAGCCCGAGCTGTCGGGCGATTTCGCCACCCTGATGGAGTGGGCCGACGGGATCCGCGGCATGAAGGTCCGCGCCAACGCCGACACGCCGACCGACGCCCGCACGGCGCGCAATTTCGGCGCTGAGGGCATCGGCCTCTGCCGCACCGAGCACATGTTCTTCGAGGGCGACCGCATCATCGCGGTGCGCGAGATGATCCTGGCCGACGATGCGGAGGGCCGGCGCGCGGCTCTGGCGAAAATCCTGCCCTACCAGCGGCAGGACTTCCTGGAGCTGTTCACCATCATGTCCGGGCTGCCGGTGACGATCCGTCTGCTGGATCCGCCACTCCACGAATTCCTGCCGCACACGGACGCCGAAGTGGCCGAGGTGGTGAAGGCGACCGGCGTCTCTGAGGAGAAGATCCGGCACCGCACCCGCGAACTCTCCGAGCACAACCCGATGCTCGGCTTCCGCGGCTGCCGCCTCGCGATCGCCTTCCCGGAGATCGCCGAGATGCAGGCGCGCGCCATCTTCGAAGCCGCCGTGCAGGCCGCTGCCGATACCGGCAAGGCGGTGACGCCCGAGGTGATGGTGCCGCTGGTCTTCACACGCGCCGAGTTCGACATCGTGAAGGCGCGCATCGATGCCATGGCCAAGGCGGTGGCCGAGGAGAAGGGCGCCAGCCTCGACTATCAGGTCGGCACCATGATCGAGCTGCCACGAGCCGCCCTGAAGGCGGGCGAGATCGCCGAGACGGCCGAGTTCTTCTCCTTCGGCACCAACGACCTGACCCAGACGGCGCTGGGCATCTCCCGCGACGACGCGGCGACCTTCCTGGGCCCCTACACGCAGAAGGGGATCCTGCCGGCCGACCCATTCATCACCATCGATCAGGAGGGGGTCGGCGAGCTGGTGCGCATCGGCGTCGAGCGCGGCCGCAAGACCCGACCGGACATCAAGCTCGGCATCTGCGGCGAGCACGGCGGCGACCCGGCCTCGGTCGGCTTCTGTCAGGAGGTGGGCCTCGATTACGTCTCGTGCTCGCCCTACCGCGTGCCGATTGCGCGCCTCGCTGCCGCGCAGGCTGCCCTCGGCAAGGTGTCAGGCAAGGAGGGCTGAGCCCGGTCGGGAGCGTTCCCTGCGGAGCGCTCTCACCGCTCGTCAACCAATCCCGTCATGAGGGGTTGAAAAAGGTCATCCGGCCGAAGAACTCGGCTCTTCGCGGCACGTTGATCAGTTGAAAATGCGGACCGGGCATGTGCCTGTTCGGTCCGTCTCTGGTCCAGGCTCGCCCGCCGGTCTCGTCCGCCATGATGCCTCCCGGTCCCTCCTCGCTGTGCCTCGATGAGACCAAGGCGGTTGCGCCGCGCGCCGCGCTGCGCGCGTACCTTGCCCTCGTGGCTGCCATCGGCGGCCTCACCACGGCCGGCATGCTGATGATGTCGGTGGCAGCCAATACGGGCGCCGAGGCCGAGCGGATTACCGCCACACAGGACGACAGCTACGCGGCGACGCTCGTGTCGGCCCTCGCGGTCAACCTCGCCAAGCCGCAGCGCTGAGCACGACGGCCTACGGTACGGGTGACCGGTCTCAACCGTCCGCAGCGTCCGCGAAGTGCAGTGATATCGTGTGGCGTGAAGTTCGGACCCAATGGTCAGCCGTCCGGGCGGTCAGCGCGCGGCCGGTACCGCCCGCGTCGATGAGCCCGTGAACCGTGCTGCCGTGAGTTCGTCGCCGGGGCTGCGCGGGCTGAACCGTGTCGACACCCGGTCCGGGGCCGCCGCCACGAACGCCTGGGGCGCGGCGTCCCGGACACGCGTGGCGGCGACGTGCACCGGTGCGCTCCGGCTGGCCGGTGCCGTCCCGGAACCGGCCGACACCGCCTCGAACAGCGCTCGGAGTTGAAGCTTCGGGTCGGCCTCCGCGTCGATCGGAGCGCGCGTTCGGGACGGTTCGGCCCTGGTGAGGGCTCGGCTCTCGCCGGTCGCCGCGAGGCTCGCCATGCCGCCGCCAAGGGACGCGAATTGGACCGGTCTCGGCGGTGGCAGCGGCATGGCGATGGCGGCCGCCACGGCCGCGAGGTCCGACGGCCGCCGCGGCGGCAACGGTGCTTCAACGGCGGGCACGGCATCGTCGGGCGCCGAGGCGGGGGCGGCGCCCGTGAGCAGTGTCTTGGCGTCCATCGGCTTGAGGTCGGAGCCCTTTGCCTGCTCGCGCTCCGCGAGCGAGCCGCGTAGCGCGCTGTCGGCCGCGGGCGCCGCGTAGGCGAGGGCGACGCGCGCGCCCACGGGATCCTGCGGATCGGCGCTGGCGACGGCGACCACCGGCGCGCGGCGCGACTTCTTCTGGGCCGTCGTGGTCGGAGGCGCCGGCGCCGGCTGCGGCGTTGACGCGCCGCCACCGAAGAGGCTCGCCAGGAAGCCGAACAGGCCGGGACCGTCCTCGTCCTCGCCGCTGGCCATCTGGGTGGTGATGCCCGCCACGGTGCCGCCGCGGGCGAGGATCTCCGCCTTGGCCTCCTCGTAGCGCGGGAACGGCCGGTTGTCGCTCGCGAGGTGCACGGTCTTGCCGTCGGGAAAGATGCGCGCGAGCTGTTCGTGCGTCATGCGCGGCCACATCCGCACCGAGCCGACGTCGAGATGGATGAAGGGCGTGCCCGCGTGCGGATACCAGCCGACGCCGCCCCTCTGCATCTGCAGTCCGACCTCGCGGATCCGGTCGATCGGCACGTCCGGCAGATAGAAGTCCATCGCCTTGCCGAGCATGTGCTGGCTGAACTCGGCCACCATCTTGGAGCGTCGGCGGAGCATCGCGTTTGTGCCCGGCGACCGGTAGGCCGACACGATGTGAATCGCCTGATTCGAGCCGACCTGCCGGTAAGCTTCCCACACCGTGTCGAACAGGCGCGGATCCATCTTGGTCGGCTCGTTGATGCGCCAGTCGCGCAAGAGCCAGTTCAGCTGATCGAGGGCCGCGCGATCGTAGCGGCCGTCGCGCTTGAACGTGATGGTCGCGCTCTCCTGGGTGTGTGTGTGGAGGATCGTCAGGGAGCGGGTGTCGCCGTTGGCGACCGCGTCCTCGGTCTCCGCCGTCCCAGCGATCAGGCCGACCGCCATCCCGGTCAGCGCGAGGGCGATACGGCGAACGGTGCGCGGGAGATACGGCACGATGGTCCTGTTCCTCTCCCGGTGACCGCACCCGGCACTGTAAGGCCTGGGTTCCGGACGAAACGGCTAAGGCTGGACCGTGGCGAAATCGTGCCCGGCTGTGCGGTCGCGCACGTGAAAGTTGTCGATGCCTGCGGGGCTCACCACCAGCCGCGGGAGACCGGCTGCTGCGGCGCCGGTGTCCAGAGACCCGGCTCGCCATATTCCGGAGCGCTGTCGGCGCGGGCGGCGCGGCGCACGGTTCGGTGCGGGGCGTCCACGTCCTCGTAGCGATTGGCCGCCCAATCGTCTGCGACGCGGCTGTGCGGCGCGCGCCGCTGCGCAACCCGCGGCTTCGCGGGCGTGGGAGCGCGCTCCGCCTTGCGGCGCGGCGCCTCGTCCGGCAGCCGAGCGATGGCGGGTCCCCCGCCGCCCGGAAGGCCCAGGGCGGCCCGCATCGGCGCGTCATAGCCGTACAGGTCCGGCAGCGTGCGGTAGGCACCGCCATCGTCGACGTAGGCGGTGAAGTAGGCGAGGTGCACCGGCAGCTTCTCGGGAAGCCGGATGGTGCGCTCGCCCTTGCCGATCAGCTTCTTCAACCGCTCCTCTGACCAGTCCGGAAGGACCACGTCGGCGAGGCGGAACGGGTCGTCCACGCGGACGCAGCCGTGGCTGAAGTCGCGCTTGGAAGCGGAGAACAGCGACCGGTTCGGCGTGTCGTGCAGGTAGACCGCGTGCTGATTCGGGAACATGAACTTGATGAAGCCGAGCGCATTGCGCTCGCCCGGAGGCTGGCGCAGCGAGATGTGGCCGCCGCGCCGGACCACCTCGTAGCCGCCCCAGGTTTTCCCGCCGTAGCCGGCGAGCTTGGGCGCCATGGTCTTCAGGATCGAGGGCGGCACGTACCAGGACGGATTGACGACCGCGTATTCCATCAGGCCCGAAAAGAGCGGCGTGCGCGATTCCGGCTTGCCCACGATGACGCGGGCCTCGTCGCGCAGCTTCCCGCCGCGATAGGCCCGGAGGCGATATTCGGGGACGTTGACCAGGATGTAGTCCGATCCGAGATCACCCGGCAGCCAGCGCCAGCGCTCCATGTTGACGATCAGCTCGGCCTCGCCGCCCGACGGCCGGCCGGTCCGTCCGGCATCGGCGAGCGCCAGGACGGTCTGGACGTTCAGAACGCCGTTTGCCGGAAGGCCGCGGCCGCGCTGGAATTTCGTCACCGCCTCGGCGACGGCGTCGTCGTAGGCCTCGGGCTCCCCGGGGCCGTGATCGAGCGTGCCGGCCGGACGGGCGTCGAGGCCGAAATGCGCGCGCAGCAGCGGCACCCGGCTATCGCGCATGCCCACCCGCAGGGCCGGACCGGACGGCAGACGCAGCGGCTTCACGGCCGCGGGTGCGGGCCCGCGCAGAGCGGCCAAGCGCGCCTTCAGCGCCCGATATCCCGGTGTGGCCGGGTTGTAGCTCTGGAGGGCGTCGCCAGCCTTCGCACCGGTATCGAACAATCTGGCGAGCACGTCATTGCCGGCCGGGAGATCGAGCTTCGGCGTGATCAGCCGCGAGATCGACGCTAGGTTGACCCGTCCACCCCGGGCGTCCCGGGCGTAGAGGACAGCCGCGGCGGACAGACGGAGATCGGCATCGGCCACCGCCTTCTCGTCCGGCTTCTCCGCGAGGGTCGGGACCGTGTAGGCGCGGGCGTCGAGTCCGTCCTCGCCCGCGGCTGCCAGCCGTGTGGAGACGGATTTCGCGGCCTCCGTCCACGCGCCGTCGGCGACCCAGAGGGGCTTGTAGGCCCGAGCCTCGTAGAAGCTCCGGATCGCGTCGCGGTCCTTCGTTGTCAGGCGCAGCAGCAGCGGTGCAGGGTCGCCGAGCCGCGCGAGCACGGCGGCGCCGACGGGATCGGCCGGGACGACGGGGGCTGCCGCTGCGGCCGGAGCCGGCTCCGCAGCGGGCGCTTCCGGCTTGTAATCGGGAAGCGTCGTCGCGATCGGGTCGGTCGATGCCGGCTGTGAGGCATTCTGTGCGGCCGGCTCGGATGGCGGCTGCGGCGCCGGCTGGGATATCTGTGGCCCGGCCGGAGCGGCGGCGGGCGCTTCGGCCGGCGTGACGGCGAGCGCGGCCGTCTCGGCACCGAGCGCGCCGGCCGAGGCCAGCGTACCGGTCAACAGGGCGGCCAGCGCCATCAGGCTGGAGCGCGGGACGCGCATCGTGATCTCCCAGGGTGCGGCGGCGGGACCGCACGCGCAGATTGTGATTATCCGCGCAAGCGTGGCTTTCAGCAACCATAGTCTTCGTCGGCGGAATATTGGCCCATCGTCGGTTTCTATACGGCGAATGCTTCACATTCTACGATCATGGAAGTCGTCGAGTGTCCGTGGCAGCCGCGCCTGATGTCCTGCGCGACCGCGTCGGTCAGATCCGTCCCGTGCGCTACCGCACGCGATGGTCGATCAGGCCGCGTCCTCGGACTTCTCGTCGCCTTCGAGGCCGAGGTCCTTCAGCTTCCGGTAAAGGGTCGATCGGCCGATTCCGAGGCGCCGCGAGACCTCCGACATCCGCTGCCGGTAGAATTGCAGCGCGTACCGGATGATCTCCGCCTCCAGCACCTCCATCGGCTTCATCTCGCCGGTCTCCTCGGCGACGAGCGACATGGCGTGGGGATCGCGCACCTCGACGCGCACGATCTCGCGGACCGGCTCCGGCGCGTAGGCCGGCAGCACCTGCTGCTGGGGTGCGGCCGGGATGCGGACGTCGAAACCTTCGACCTGCGCGGCGATCTGCGGGAACTCGGCGACCGTCAGCTCGTCGCCGTCCGCCAGCACCACGGCCCGGAACACGGCGTTCTCGAGCTGCCGGACGTTGCCCGGCCAGGGATAGCGCGTCAGGAGGGCCATCGCTTCCGGGGAGATCGCGCGCACCCGTTTGCCCTCCTCGGCGGAGAAGCGGGCGCAGAACGAGCGCACGAGGTCCGGGATGTCCTCGCGGCGCGCCCGCAGCGGCGGCAGGGTCATGGGGAAGACGTTGAGGCGATAGTACAGGTCCTCGCGGAACTTGCCCTGCTTGACCAAGTCGAGCAGCGAGCGGTTGGTCGCCGACACCAGCCGGATGTCGATCCGCACCGGGCGCTTGCCGCCCACCGGATCGACCTCGCCCTCCTGCAGCGCGCGCAGCAGCTTGACCTGCGCGTCCAGAGGCAGTTCGCCGATCTCGTCCAGGAACAGCGTGCCGCCCGAGGCTTCCACGAACTTGCCGGCGTGCTTCTCGGTAGCGCCCGTGAAGGCGCCCTTCTCGTGGCCGAACAGGGTCGATTCGACGAGGTTATCGGGGATCGCCCCGCAATTCACCGTGACGAACGGCTTACCCCGCCGGTCGCCGGACCCCTGGATCGCCCGCGCCAGCACCTCCTTGCCGACGCCGGACTCGCCCTCGATGAGGACCGGGATACTGGACTTCGCCGCCCGCTCGGCGAGGCGGATCACCCGCTCCATGTCGGGGCTCTTGGAGGTCAGGTCCTTGAAGGTCAGCGCGCCGGACGCCCGGCGTCGCATCCGCCGCACCTCCTCCTCCAGGGTGTCGACCCGCAGGGCGTTCTTGATCGAGACCTGCAGGCGCTCGGCCCCGGCGGGCTTGACCACGAAGTCCACGGCGCCGGCCCGCATGGCCGTGACCACGGTATCGATGGAGCCGTTGGAGGTCTGAACGATGACCGGCGTGGCGAGGCCGCTCTTGCGCATCTCGGCCAGCACACCGAGCCCGTCGAGCCCCGGCATCACGAGGTCGAGCAGCACGACGTCGGCCCCCTCGGATCTCAGCAGGGTCAGCGCGTCCATCCCGGACTCGGCGACCCGCGGCTCGAAGCCGAACCGGCGGACCGCCGCCTCGGCGAGGCGGCGCTGGACCGGATCGTCGTCCACGATCAGCACGGTGGTGGACATGAGGGCTCCCTGCACGGCGCACGTGGACCCGGCGCGCGACATGGGCGTTATCCCGGCCGCAGACGCCGATTCGGCGCGTGTTTCGTTTCGAGCCGTAGGGTGACCGACAGACGTAAAGTGCCGCTTAACGACGTTTGCAGCGCTTCGTCAGGCGCCGATTGCGTTCGGGTCGGCCCGTCACGTTGAACGCGGGTCGCCACATTCGATATCAGGGTACGGCCCCGAGACCCTGGCCGACGGCCTGACGAAACTTTGAGAGGAACGCCCGACATGATGCCGAGCCACGCCGCCTCGCCGGTGCACGTCCGTCTGCCGGAGGGCGTGAGCGCCGCGCGCGCCGCCGCGAAGGCCGCCGACCTCGGCCATCTCCCGGAATGGGACCTCTCGGATCTGTATTCCGGACTGGACGCGCCCGAGTTCTCCGGTGACCTGTCCCGCGCCGAGGAGGAGTGCCGCCGGTTTTCCGAGACCTATGCCGGCCGCATCGCGGAGATCGCGGCCGGTCCCGACGCGTCCCGGCAGCTTGCGGAGGCGGTGCGCGCCTACGAGGGGATCGAGGATCTGCTCGGCAAGCTCATGTCCTTCGCCGGCCTGGTCTATTCAGGGGACACCACCGACGAGGCGCGCGCCAAGTTCTACGGCGATACGCGCGAGCGGCTGACCAATGCCTCGGCCGACCTCCTGTTCTTCGGCCTGGAGCTGAACCGGGTCGACGATGCGGTGATGAACGCCGCGATGGCCGACGGGCCGCTGGCCCATTACGCGCCCTGGATCGAAGACCTGCGCCGCGAGAAGCCGCACCAGCTCGACGACCGGACCGAGAAGCTGTTCTTGGAGAAGTCGGTCACCGCGAACGCCGCCTGGGACCGGCTGTTCAACGAGACGATCGCGTCTCTGCGCTTCTCGGTCCAGGGCGAGGAGATGCCGCTGGAGCCGACCCTCAACAAGCTCCAGGATCCCGACGGCGCCGTCCGCAAGGAGGCCGCCGGGGCCATCAGCACGGTGCTGCGCGCGAACCTCCGGGTGTTCACGCTGATCACCAACACGCTGGCGAAGGACAAGGAGATCTCCGACCGCTGGCGGGGTTTCAAGGACGTGGCCGAGGCGCGCCACCTCGCCAACCGGGTCGAGCCCGAGGTTGTCGAGGCCCTCGTCGACGCCGTGCGCGCCGCCTATCCTCGCCTGTCGCACCGGTATTACAGGCTGAAGGCCAAGTGGTTCGGTCAGGACTCGCTGCCGTACTGGGACCGCAACGCGCCCCTGCCCAAGGTTGAGCAGCGCACGATCCCCTGGACGGAGGCCCGCGACACGGTGCTGTCGGCCTACGACGCGTTCTCGCCGGAGATGGCGGGAATCGCGAAGCGCTTCTTCGACGATCGGTGGATCGACGCGCCGACCCGTCCGGGCAAGGCGCCCGGCGCGTTTGCGCATCCGACCGTACCGTCCGTCCACCCCTATGTGCTGGTGAATTACCAGGGCAAGCCGCGGGACGTGATGACCCTGGCCCATGAGCTGGGCCATGGCGTCCATCAGGTGCTCGCCGGCCCGAACGGCGCCCTGATGGCGCCGACGCCGCTGACGCTGGCGGAGACCGCGAGCGTGTTCGGCGAGATGCTGACCTTCCGCAAGCTCCTCGCCGCAACCACCGACACGACCCAGCGCCGGGCGATGCTCGCCGCCAAGGTCGAGGACATGATCAACACGGTGGTGCGCCAGATCGCCTTCTACTCCTTCGAGCGGAAGGTGCATCTGGCCCGGGCCAAGGGCGAGCTGACGACCGACCAGATCAACGCGCTGTGGCTGTCCGTGCAGGCGGAATCCCTCGGGCCGGCGATCACGCTGGATGCGGGCTACGAGCCGTTCTGGGCGTACATCCCGCACTTCATCCACTCGCCGTTCTACGTCTATGCCTACGCGTTCGGCGACTGTCTCGTGAACTCGCTCTACGGGGTTTATGCCCGGGCGGAGGCGGGATTCGTCGAGCGCTATTTCGCGCTGCTGTCGGCGGGCGGGTCTAAACCCTACGGTGAGTTGCTCGCGCCGTTCGGCCTCGACGCGAGGGACCCTGGCTTCTGGCAGATCGGCCTCGGCATGATCGAGGGCATGATCGTGGAGCTTGAGGGGATGGAGGAGCAGGTCTGAGGACCGTTTCCGTCGGGCCGGCCAGGATGTTATACTTTTTGTATAACATCCTGGACTTGATCCATGAAGCTCGAAGTCAAACGCGTCGGCAACTCGACCGGTTCATCCTGCCGAAGGCATTGGTCAATCGCCTGAACCTCCAGCAGAGACAAAGGCTCCATGTGTCCGAGCTGCCGGATGGCGGGGTGCGGCTGAGCCCGTACGATCCGGCTTTTTTGACGCCGCGATGACCGTGGTCGACGAGATCATGGACGAATACCGCGACACGCTTCGGACGCTTGCCAAATGAGCGAGCCCCGCTGGCTGACCTCAGAGGTCCATGTCGCCCACGAGCGTCAGCTGGTTCGCTTCGGAGGCCCTGCTGGCCTGCACGACGAGAACGCCCTCGAGTCCGCGCTTGCCCTGCCGATCAACCGGTGGCGCTACGAGGAGGCCGACTTGGCCTCGCTCGCCGCAGCCTTCGGTCTCGCTCGAAACCACGCCTCTGTGGACGGAAACAAGCGGATCGCCTTCGTGGCGATGATGCTGTTCCTCCGGCTCAACAACGTGCGCTTCGCCCCCGATCAAGCCCAGGCGACTGTCGCCATCCTCGGCCTCGCGGCCGGCGAGATCGACGGGGCCGGCCTTACCTGCTGGATCCGGGACAACTGGCCGACCTGAGCCCGCGGCGGAGAGACCCACGCCTCTGGTGCGCCGCCGGGCGCGGCTTATGTCCAGAGTGACACCTCACAAGCAGATCGAGAGATGGCCGAGACCGATCGCGAAGCGAACCGCTTCTCAGCCCGCGCCGGGCGTTACGCCAGCGTGGGCGCTAATGTGGGCGGCGTGGCCGCCCGGATGGCGATGGCGCGGCTCTTCGGCAAGGAGGGCACCACGAATGCCGCCGCTCTGGCGCAGGCGCTCGGCGGCCTGAAGGGGCCGATCATGAAGGTGGCGCAGCTCCTCGCCACCGTGCCGGACCTGCTGCCGCCCGAATACGCGGCCGAACTCCAGAAGCTTCAGGCGGATGCGCCGCCGATGGGCGCCGCCTTCGTCCGGCGGCGGATGCAGTCCGAATTGGGCGCCGGCTGGCAGGGCCGCTTCGGCAGCTTCGACCTGAAGCCGGCGGCGGCGGCCTCGCTGGGCCAGGTCCACCGCGCCACCTCGAAAGAGGGCGAGCGTCTCGCCTGCAAGCTGCAATATCCGGACATGCAGTCCGCCGTCGAGGCCGATCTCAAGCAGCTGGAACTCGCCTTCGCTCTGCACCGGCGCATGAACTCTTGGCTCGATACTCGCGAGATCGCCAAGGAGATCGGGGCGCGCGTGCGCGAGGAACTCGACTACGAACGCGAGGCCAAGCACGCCGCCCTGTACGGCGCGGTGTTGCGGGACATCGCGGCGGTGCGCGTGCCGGAGGTCTACCCCGAGCTCTCGACCAAGCGCCTCCTGACCCTCGGCTGGCTCCACGGCGACAAGATCCTGGGCTTTGCCGAGGAGCCGGTCGAAGTGCGCAACCGCATCGCGCAGGCGATGTTCAAGGCGTGGTGGCACCCGTTCAGCCGAGCCGCGGTGATCCACGGCGATCCGCATCTCGGGAACTACACCGTCTTCTCCGAGGGCGGAGAGGCGGCCGGCATCAACCTGCTGGACTATGGCTGCGTGCGGATCTTCCATCCGCGATTCGTCGGCGGCGTCGTCGATCTCTACCGTGGGCTGCTTGAGAACGATGAGGCCCGCATCGTCCACGCCTACGAGGTCTGGGGCTTCAAGAATCTCGACCGCGAGAAGATCGAGATCCTGAACATCTGGGCGCGCTTCATCTACGGGCCGCTCTTGGAGGACCGCACCCGCACGGTCGCGGACGGCGTCAAGCCTGGCGAATACGGCCGCCGCCAAGCCTTCGAGGTGCATCAGGCCCTGAAGGAACGTGGTCCCGTGACGGTGCCGCAGGAATTCGTCTTCATGGATCGGGCCGCCGTCGGCCTCGGCGCGGTATTCCTCCACCTGCGGTCGGAGCTAAACTACCACCGGTTGTTCGAGGCCGAGATCGAGCATTTCTCGCTCGACACGCTGGCCGAGCGACAGGGCAAGGCGCTTGTCGAGGCGGGACTACCGAAGCCCGCCTGATACCGGTGTCGGATCCACCGCGAGAGCGATCAACTTGCGTGCGTCCGATTGCGGCAGGTAAACGCTTGAGCTACATCCCACCGTGACCGCAAGAAGTCGCGTCTTAGGGATACGAGCGCACGATGGCTGAGAGTGACACGGTGGCCGGGCACGCCTACAGCCCGGCGATGGACGCGAAGACCCACGAGCAGACCTATCGCGGCTTCGTCCGCTTCGTCGAGATCGCCACCGGCGTTGTGATCTGCTGGGTCCTCGCCCTCGCGATCGGCGGCATTCGCGAGGCGTGGCTCCTGGCCATCCTGGGCGTGATCGTGTCGGGCGCCGCCGGCGCACTCGGCGCGCTGGCCCCTGCGGTCGGCTGGCGCGGACCGCTCGTGGTCGGTGTGCTGCTGATCCTCTACCTGTTCTTCGCGTGACCCGATCCGGGCGGCTCTTCAGCCGCCCGCTTCGTTTGTCGAACCTGCCGGCCGGACGCCGAGCGGGGTTGATAATGTTTTGAGATCAATTCGATTGGGCACAAGTTACATTCGGCCCGGTTCCACCAACATAATTTAGGTCCGCCTCTCGAAAAGCGGTGTCGGTTCGCGCATTCGAGAGGCCGAGCTTATCCAGGGGAAGCCTCGCATGCGCATTGCTGTGCTGTCCGAGACGGACTCCGCGGAACCGCGCGTGGCCGCGGTCCCCGAGACCGTCAAGAAGTTCAAGGCGCTGGGCGCCGACGTGGTGGTGCAGTCCGGCGCGGGTCAGAAGGCCGGCATCCTCGACGAGGAGTACGAGGCCGCAGGCGCTACCATCGCCGGCAGCGCCGCGGATGCCGCGGGTGACGCGGACCTCGTGCTCAAGGTTCGTCGCCCCGGCGCCGAAGAGCTGCCGCAGTTGAAGCGCGGTGCCACGGTTGTGGCAATCATGGATCCCTACGGCAATGAGGCGGCGCTGAAGGCCATGGCCGAGGCGGGCGTGGCCGGCTTCGCCATGGAGCTGATGCCGCGCATCACGCGCGCTCAGGTGATGGACGTTCTCTCGTCGCAGGCGAACCTCGCCGGCTACCGCGCGGTGGTCGACGGCGCCGCCGAGTACGGCCGGGCGATGCCGATGATGATGACGGCCGCCGGCACGGTTCCGGCCGCCCGCGTCTTCGTCATGGGCGTCGGCGTCGCCGGCCTCCAGGCCATCGCCACGGCCCGGCGCCTGGGCGCGGTCGTCACGGCCACCGACGTGCGCCCCGCCACCAAGGAGCAGGTCGAATCGCTCGGCGCGAAGTTCGTCGCTGTGGAGGACGACGAGTTCAAGCAGGCCGAGACGGCGGGCGGCTACGCCAAGGAGATGTCTGCCGAGTACCAGAAGAAGCAGGCGGAGCTCGTGAAGGGCCACATCGCCAAGCAGGATATCGTCATCACCACTGCGCTCATCCCCGGCCGGCCGGCCCCGAAGCTCGTCTCCGAGGAGATGGTGGCCTCGATGAAGCCCGGCTCGGTGCTGGTGGACCTCGCGGTGGAGCGCGGCGGCAACGTCGCGGGCGCCAAGCCCGGCGAGATCGTCACCACGGATCGCGGCGTGAAGATCGTCGGCCACGTCAACGTCCCGGGTCGGCTCGCCGCCACCGCCTCGAGCCTCTACGCCCGCAATCTGTACGCCTTCGTCGAGACCCTGATCGACAAGGAGTCGAAGGCGCTGGCCATCAACTGGGACGACGAGCTGGTGAAGGCCACGAACCTCACCCGCGACGGTTCGGTCGTCCACGCGTCCTTCCAGCCCAAGACCGATGGCGCCGCCTCGGAAGCCGCGTCCGTGGGGCTTGCCAAGTCGGAGGCCAACAAGGCGTCCGGCACGGCCGCCCCGGCGGGCGCGCAGTGAAGCCCGGCCGAGAGGAGTAGCAGAATGGCAAACGTCATCGTCCCTCCCGATCAGGCGGCCGATCAGGCCCGCGTGCTCGCCGACGCCGCCCGCGCCGCGGCCGCGGTGGCGCGCAACGCCGCCGACCAGGCCCAGGCTCTCGCCGACGGCATGGGCCACGGGCTCAGCGCCGCCACCGGCGGCGCCGTGGATCCGACAGTGTTCCGGCTGGCGATCTTCGTGCTGGCGATCTTCGTCGGCTATTACGTGGTCTGGTCGGTGACCCCGGCGCTCCACACGCCGCTCATGTCGGTCACGAACGCGATCTCGTCCGTGATCATCGTCGGCGCAATCCTCGCCGTCGGCGTGCCGCTCATCGAGAAGGGCACCGGGCTTGCCCGGTTCTTCGGCTTCATCGGGATCGTGCTCGCCAGCGTGAACATCTTCGGGGGCTTCCTCGTCACGCAGCGCATGCTCGGCATGTACAAGAAGAAGGGCTGAGCCGGTGTCAGAGAACGTCTCCTCCCTTCTCTATATCGTCGCCGGCGTCCTGTTCATCATGGCGCTGCGGGGGCTCTCGCACCCCACCACATCCCGGCAGGGCAACCTGTACGGCATGGTCGGTATGGGTCTGGCCATCCTGACAACGCTGGTCGGCCACCCGCCGGCCGGCTTCGGCGCCTGGATCCTGGTGCTGCTCGGTCTCGGCATCGGCGGCGGCGCCGGCGCGGTGATCGCCAAGCGCGTGCCGATGACAGCCATGCCGCAGCTCGTGGCGGCGTTCCACTCGCTGGTGGGTCTCGCGGCGGTCTTCGTGGCGGCGGGCGCACTCTACGCGCCGCAGGCCTTCGGCATCATCGAGAACGGCCACTTCCACAAGCAGTCGCTGTTCGAGATGGGTCTCGGCGTCGCTATCGGCGCCATCACCTTCACCGGCTCGGTGATCGCCTTCGCCAAGCTCGACGGACGGATGTCCGGCAAGCCGATCATGCTGCCGCAGCGCCATCTCATCAACGGTCTGCTGGCTGCCGGCCTCGTGCTGCTGATCGCCCTGTTCATCGGCACGGAATCGAAGGCGCTGTTCTGGCTGATCGTCCTCGCCTCGCTGGTGCTGGGCGGCCTGATCATCATCCCGATCGGCGGCGCCGACATGCCGGTGGTCGTGTCGATGCTCAATTCCTACTCGGGCTGGGCGGCGGCCGGCATCGGCTTCACCCTGGGCAACCTCGCGCTGATCATCACCGGTTCGCTGGTCGGCTCCTCGGGCGCGATCCTGTCTTACATCATGTGTCACGCGATGAACCGCTCGTTCATCTCGGTCATCCTGGGCGGCTTCGGCGGCGACACCGCCGCGGCGGGCTCCGGCCAGGTCGAGACGCGGCCGGTGAAGCAGGGCTCGGCGGACGATGCGGCCTACATCATGAAGAACGCCGAGCGGGTCATCATCGTCCCCGGCTACGGCATGGCGGTCGCCCAGGCGCAGCACTCGCTCCGCGAGATGGCCGACATGCTGAAGAAGGAGGGCGTCGACGTGAAGTACGCCATCCACCCGGTGGCGGGCCGCATGCCGGGTCACATGAACGTGCTGCTGGCTGAGGCGAATGTGCCTTACGATGAGGTGTTCGAGCTGGAGGACATCAACGGCGAGTTCCCGCAGGCGGACGTGGCCTTCGTAATCGGCGCCAACGACGTTACCAACCCGGCGGCCAAGACCGACAAGGCCTCGCCGATCTACGGCATGCCGATCCTCGACGTGGAGAAGGCCAAGACCGTGCTGTTCATCAAGCGCGGCATGGGTTCCGGCTACGCGGGCGTCGAGAACGAGGTGTTCTTCCGCGACAACACCATGATGCTGTTCGGGGATGCCAAGAAGGTCGTCGACAGCGTGCTCAAGTCGCTCTGAGACACCGGTCTCCGGCGAGAAGACGGGCGGGCAGCGATGCCCGCCCTCTGTCGTTTCGGCCCCATCGTGTCGAGCGCGCGCTGTTGCGGGTCTGCGCGGGATTTGGCGACCGAGCCGGTGTAGGATGGCGTCCGTGTCCTGTGCTCCATCCCTTGCCGAACCCGCGGCCTATCTGGGTGTCGCCGCCTCTGTAACGGGGCGGCGCTGGCAGGAGCGCTGTGTCGGCGGCCTCGTCCAGACCCACATCGCCAAGATGGTACAGGCTTACGGGCTGCCTGAATTGCTGGCGCGGGTGCTGGCGGGCCGCGGCATCGCGCCGGACGCGGTCGATCGGTTCCTGGCACCGCGCCTGCGCGACCTGATGCCGGACCCGCTCGTCCTCCTCGACATGGAGGCCGCGGTTGACCGGCTCGTGCGCGCGGTCCGGCGCGGCGAGACCGTGGCGGTGTTCGGAGACTACGACGTCGACGGGGCCGCCAGCGCCGCGATGCTGGCGGACTACCTCCGCGGCCTGGGCCTCAAAGCGCCCATTCACATCCCGGATCGGATCACCGAAGGCTACGGTCCCAACAGCGCCGCCATCAACACGCTGGCGGCCGATGGGGCGACCCTGCTGGTCTGCGTCGATTGCGGCACGAGCGGTCACGCCCCGCTGGAGAAGGCCGAGAGGTCTGGCCTCGACGTCATCGTCCTCGATCACCACGCCGCCACCGAGGTGCTGCCGCCGGCCCGCGCGATCGTGAATCCGAACCGGCTCGACGACCTCTCGGGCCTCGGCCATCTCTGCGCCGCCGGGGTGGTGTTTCTGACGCTGGTCGCCCTCAACCGCGCCCTGCGCATCGGGGGCTTTTTCGGTCCGGGCCGGCCGGAGCCGGCGCTCACCAACGCCCTCGACCTCGTCGCGCTGGCGACCATTGCCGACGTGGTGCCGCTGTCCGGTCTGAACCGGGCCTTCGTCGCACAGGGTCTGACGGTGATGCGCCATCGCGGCCGCACCGGGCTCGCGGCCCTCCTCGATGCCGCCTCGCTCAGTGAGCCGCCCGAGGCGTGGCACCTCGGCTTCGTCCTCGGCCCACGGATCAACGCGGGAGGGCGCATTGGCGATTCGGCTCTCGGAGCCCGTCTCCTGACCACCGCCGATCCTTTCGAAGCGGCGCGGATCGCCGCCGAGCTCGACCGGCTGAACCGGGAGCGGCAGGCGATCGAGGCACAGGCGGTGATGGAGGCCGAGGCGGAGATGGACCGCGCGCTGACCGGCGATCCCGCCCGGTCGGTGCTGGTGACCGGGAGCGACGCATGGCATCCCGGCGTCGTGGGCCTGATCGCGTCCCGGCTGAAAGAGCGCTTCAATCGCCCCGCCTTCGCCTTCGCGATCCGGCCGGACGGCACCGCGACCGGGTCCGGACGCTCGATCCCGGGCGCCGATCTCGGTCTGGCCGTGCGCGCCTGCGTGGAGGCCGGGCTCGCCAGCAAGGGGGGAGGGCACGCCATGGCGGCCGGCGTGACCGTGCGCGCCGACGACATCCCGCGCTTCGAGGCTCACCTGTCGACACTTCTGGGCGCGAGCGTCGCCGTTGCGCGGGCGGCCGACGCCCTGCTCATCGACGGCAGCCTCAGCGCCGGCGGCGCCACCGCGGAGACCGTTCGGCTGCTCGGGCGCGCCGGTCCGTTTGGACAGGGCGCCCCGGAGCCGATCTTCGCCCTCGGGCGCCACCGCCTCGTGGATGCCGGGCTCGTCGGATCAGGGCACGTCCGGGCACGCCTGCGCAGCCGCGATGGTCAGGCGGTCGGCGCGATCTGCTTCCGGGCAGCCGAGAGGCCGCTCGGTCTAGCCCTGCTCAACGGCATCGGCCGCGAGATGCATGTGGCCGGAACGCTGTCCTGCGACCGATGGCGGGGGGCCGAGCGCGCGCAGGTGCGGATCGTGGACGTCGCCCCGGCGGACAGCTGATCGACGGGCCGGTCAGGCCCCGGCCATCACCAGCGCCCAGAAGCGCTTGTAGCGAGTACCCGGCGCGTCCACACGAGCGATGCCGATCCGCCGGATCTGGGGGAGCAGCATATTCTTGTTGTGCTCGGGGCTGGCCTTCCAGCGGGCGAGCACCTGCTCCAGGGTTTCGGAGCCAGCACTGAGGTTCTCGGCCGCGTAGGATCGCGCCAGTCCGATGGCGTTCATGCGCGACGTGAAGCTTCCGCCGATCTCGTGGCTGAGCTGACCCTGACGGGCGTTGTTTCCAGCCTGGAAGGCGGCTGCCTTGACCAGGGTGGGGTCGACGACGACAGGGCTCAGACCGTTCTGGACGCGGTAAGCGGAGATTGCCGCCGCCGCCGCGACTTCGTCGAGGACCGCGGCGTGGGTGACGGTCTCTGCCGTCGGCTCGGGGCCGAAGGAGAGCCCGCCGCAGCCGGCGAGAGCGAGCGTCAGGGTGGCGGCGAGGGTGAGCTGAAGTTTCGGCACGGTCCGGCTTGGGCGCTGTGGGCTTGCGGGTTTGCGTCGGAGCCGGCTGTGGCGAAAGCGCGGCAGGCCCAGGCGGCGCGAACGATCGGGCGAGGGCGTGGCGCGTCCGCAACGCCACCCCGCGGTCAGGCCGCCAGAGCTTCGCCCCGGAGCATCGCCGGCGCGAAGACGCGTAGCAGGTCGGAGTCGAGGTGGCCGGTGCTGTCGGTCATGATCGCGAGCGCTTCCGCCGCGGTGGCGGGTTGCCGGTACGTCCGGCGCTCCGTCAGCGCCGAGAATACGTCGCAGATCGACACGATCCGGACGAGATCCTTGATCGCGGATCCGGCGAGGCGGTCCGGGTAGCCCTTGCCGTCGAGCCGTTCATGGTGGTGCCGCACCACGTCGACCACCGCATCCTCGAAGTCGCCCTGGCCGCGCAACAGGTCGGCGCCGATCTCGGGATGGCGCTGCATCAGCCGGAACTCCTCGGGGGTGAGGGGGCCTGGCTTGTTCAGGATCTCGACGGGGATGCGCGACTTGCCGATATCGTGCAGGAGGGCGGCGCGGACGAGCAGCCGGAGGTCGTTGCGGCTCAGGCCGATCTGTGCCCCGAAGGTTGCGGCGTGGCCGGCGACGCCGAGGGTGTGCTGATACACGCCGATGTCATGGCGCCAGACTTCCGCGAGCCATGTCAGAATGCCGACCTCCGACACAGCGGAGAGCACGAGTTCGGTGCCGCGTTCCACGTCGGCCTGCTGGAGGCCGCCACCGAGGGCCGCGCTGTCGAACAGCTCCGCGACGATGGCAGTCGCGCCGGTGACACGCTCCACGAGCCGGCGCTGCCGCAGCTCGACCGAGCGCGTCGCCTCCTCGATCATGGCGAAGACATTCGCCAGAACGACCTGTCGGGGCGCGGCGGCTGGAAGCTGACGCAGGTGCGGCGCGGCCGGTGCAGGTTCTCCGCGAACCAGCACGAGCCGCGGCACGGGCGGCCCCCGCTGGCTCAGAACCGGCTCCAGCTTCGCGGCCTGGGTTGGCGGCAGGTCCAGGATGACGAGGTGCGGGCGCTCCTTGGGGACAGATCCGTCGGCGGCAAGACCCCGGCAGTTCATCACCAGCGCGATGGCGCGTTCAAGGGCCGCGCGTTCAGACGGCCGATCCGAGATCAGCAGAACGTAGGGGCCGTCGGAAAAGCGCGATGTAGCGCCGAGAGCCAACACGGTCGCTCCTGGCCCGCATGGTCAACGATACGTTGACCATAGCCAGGAATTTTGAGGAAAGCGTTAACCCTACGCATTCCGCGCCGTGACCGTGCAGCGTAGCCGCATCAAGCGAGCTTGGCGGTGCTGACTCCGCGCGCGGCCTGGACCGTGGTCGCGCCGACGTCGGAGGCCGGGCTCAGGAAGTCCGCATACTTGACCGTCAGGAGCGCTTGGCAGACGGCGAAAGCGACGAAAATCACGAGGAAGCTGGCGAACATCGGTGGCACTCCGTGAGAGGCGCGCTGCCTCTGTATGTTGCGATGCGATAGATGCCATGTTGCTTCGCAAACTGGTATGCCAGATATCGAATACCGATCATGCGAGCCATGCATGTGACGTCACATCTGGCTCGTTGAAGACCGGGGAGGCGCTGTTCTCATGCGCTGCACGACATATCGTGCACGCTCGCGCGACGTCTGCGTAATATTGCAGTGCAAGCGTCCGAGGTAAGAGATCGGAGAACGCCAGCGGCTTTTCGGGTCGGCCAGCGTCAGATCCGGCTAACCGTGATAATGCCCCGGGGCCTCGGTCAATCCGGCCGACACGCGAAGTGGTCAATGCCCTACGATCAGAGACGCCAACGGCCTCGCCAAGACATCGGTATGTGTGCGCGCGCATCGAACTCGGGCGGAGTACGATCTGCCGACCCAGCCTGTCCGCGCCTGAGGTAAGATCCGTCAGATGCGGGACATGACGCAGCCCTCAGTCGACCGGGAGATCGCATCCGAGTCGTAACGGTCTGTGTCGACCGACTGCACGCGTGGTCTCGGGCATGACCGGATCCGCTCCGGGATCAGTCAAGATAATCCCCGTAGGTATCGACGTGGCGGGCCAGGCCCAGGCCGTGCTCGCGCACCAGCCGTTCCGCCAAGTCGGCGTCGCGCGCTTCCAGCGCCGCGATGATGGCGACGTGCTCTCGGATCGACCGCTCCGCCCGGTCCCCCTGCCGGAGCGCCGTGCTGCGGATCCCGCGGACATGCATCAGCAGATTGCTGGTGAGGTCGGCGATCGCCTCGCAGTGGCCGAGGGCGATGATCCGTTGATGAAAGCGGATGTTCGCGTCCGAGTACTCGTCCATGTGTTCGGACGGCTGACCTTCGTAGAACTCCGGGAATGACTCGCGCAGGGATCGGAGCTGCCCATCTGTGGCGCGTGTGCAGGCAAGGCGGGCCGCCATGCTTTCCAGCGCCGTCCAGGCGTGGATCATGCTGACGATCTCGCGCTTGTTCTTCTTGATGACGAAGACGCCGCGCCGCGCCTCCGACCGGACAAAGCCCTCCTGCTCAAGGACCGTCAGCGCCTCGCGCACCGGGGTGCGGCTGACGCCCAGATCCTGGGACAGCTTACGCTCGTCGAGCCGCACCTCCTCCGGACGCCCGTAGATGTCCATGTTGGTGATGGCCGTCTTGAGCGCCTCGTAGGCCAATGTCCGGAGACTGGAGCTGGCGACGATCGGCTTCACGCTCAACGGTTCGGAGTTCGACATCCCTCGTCCAGTCGGCTCACACGTATGATTTCCCGCACGCATTCTCTGTCGTGCGCTCTCAAGCGAACTAACCCAAACCTTAGCCAGATCCTAGTCAATCGCGGGCGGACCCCACAGACCTGTGACAAGAGCCGGGCCTTATCCCGCAAAAGGTCGGCGGACGGCTCGTCCGGAACGGGGTCGCAAGGTGGCACGTACGGCGACTGGGCTTAATCCCCACCGCCGGTCATGTATTTTTCTGCAGGTTCCATTGACACCCGACCCGGGCATCAGCACCATTCTGCTGGCATACCGTCGACCATCAAATATCCGACGCTGCTTCGGTTCACGGATGTCGCAATGTTGCAGACGAAATTTGCCTAGCGGCCAAGAATTTTTTCAAGAACGGCTCCCAGTTCGTCCTGCCATTAAGGTCCCCGGCAGGGCATAGGGTAACTGAATACAAGATCCGAAAAGAACACGTCCTAGGAGGGAAGCGTATGTCCGAGATCCTCAAACCGGTGGGGCGCGGCCGTTGGCTGCAACTCGCCTTCGGTGTCGTCTGCATGTGCATGATTGCCAACATGCAGTACGGCTGGACCTTCTTCGTGAACCCGATGCAGGAGCGGCACGGCTGGGATCGCGCGGCGATCCAAGTGGCGTTCACGCTCTTCGTCGTCACCGAAACCTGGCTGGTGCCGATCGAGGGCTGGTTCGTCGACAAATACGGCCCGCGCATCGTCACCCTGTTCGGCGGCCTGCTCTGCGCCATCGCCTGGGTGATCAACTCCTACGCCGACTCGCTCACGGTCCTGTACATCGCGGCCGCGATCGGCGGCACGGGTGCGGGCGCCGTCTACGGCACCTGTGTCGGCAATTCGCTGAAATGGTTCCCGGACCGCCGCGGCCTGGCCGCCGGCATCACCGCCATGGGCTTCGGCGCCGGCTCGGCTCTGACGGTCGTGCCGATCCAGGCGATGATCAAGTCGCAGGGCTACGAGGCGGCCTTCTTCTACTTCGGCATCGGCCAGGGCGTCATCGTGATGCTGCTCGCCCTGTTCCTGCGTGCGCCGGCCAAGGGCCAGGTCCCGCAGGTCGCCCGCGTCAGCCAGTCGAAGCGCGACTACAAGCCCGGTGAAATGGTGCGCACGCCGATCTTCTGGGTGATGTACGCCATGTTCGTGATGATGGCGGCCGGCGGTCTGATGGCCACCGCGCAGCTCGGCCCGATCGCCAAGGACTTCAAGATCGCCGACGTGCCGGTCTCGCTCCTGGGCATCACCCTGCCGGCGCTGACCTTCGCGGCGACGCTCGACCGGGTGCTCAACGGCGTGACGCGTCCGTTCTTCGGCTGGGTCTCCGACCATATCGGCCGGGAGAACACGATGTTCCTCTCCTTCGCGATCGAAGGCGTAGGCATCTACGCGCTCAGCCAGTTCGGCGACAACCCGATCGCCTTCGTGCTGCTGACAGGCCTCGTGTTCTTCGCCTGGGGCGAGATCTACTCGCTGTTCCCGGCGACCTGCGGTGATACCTTCGGGTCGAAATACGCCGCCACGAATGCCGGCCTGCTCTACACGGCCAAAGGAACGGCTGCGCTGATCGTGCCCTACACCAGCGTGCTCACCACGATGACCGGAAGCTGGCACGCGGTGTTCCTGGCGGCCGCCGCCCTCAACATCGTGGCGGCGCTCCTGGCACTCTTCGTGCTGAAGCCGATGCGGGCGGCCTACACCAAGAAGCCCGAGGTGAGCCTCGCGCCGGCCCTCGCCCAGTAACAGCCGCAGCGTGACGCGGATCAGCCCGGCGCCGTCTTTACGGCGCCGGGCTTCCTGCATAACCCCGGACCCTGACTTCCGGAGGTTGAGCATGGATACGGACGAGCGCAGCGCACGGGAGAGCGTCGTGGCGGCGGCGCGGGAGTTGGACACGCAGGGGCTGAACCGAGGCACCTCGGGTAACGTCTCGGTTCGCTTCCGCGATGGGCTCCTGATCACGCCGTCGGGCTTGCCCACGCAGCGCATGCAGGCGACCGATGTGGTTCCGCTCGGGTTCGACGGCTCGCATCCGCCCGGCCAGAAGCCGTCATCGGAATGGCGTTTCCACCGTGATATCCTGGCCCACCGGCCCGAGATCGGCGCCGTGGTCCATGCGCACCCGGTCTACTGCACCGCTTTCGCGATGTGCGGACGGAGTATCCCGGCGGTGCACTACATGATCGCGGCCTTCGGCGGCCCGACCGTGCGCTGCGCGCCCTACGCGCCCTACGGGACAGCCGAGCTATCTGAAGTCGCCCTCGCGGCCCTTGCCGACCGCAACGTTTGCCTCTTGGGCAACCACGGGATGATCGCGGCCGGCGTCACCCTGGAGAAGGCTCTCTGGCTCGCCGTCGAGCTCGAGACCCTGTGTCAGCAATATGCCGTGGCGCTCCAAGTGGGGGCGCCCACCGTCCTGTCCGATCACGAGATCGCCGCCACGGTGGAGCGCTTCCGCGGATATGGGCTGAACGCGGCGTCCTAACGACCGAGCACCTGACCGACCGAGAGGCCGCTCTCGCGCGCATAATCGGCCGCCGATACCTTCTTGCCGCCCTCCGGCTTGACCTTTCGGATCAGGACTTGGCCGCCCTGGGCGCAGACGCTGAAGCCGTCCTCATCGACCGCGATCACCTCGCCGGGCTTGCCCTTCACGTCGGACAGGCGGCGCACCGGATTCAGGCTGGAGTCGAAGATCTGCAGCTTCTTTCCGTCCACCGTCGTCCAGGCGCCGGGGGCCGGGTTGGCGGCGCGGATCAGATTGTAGATCTGCTCGGCATGCGCCGACCAGCGGATCTCGGCTTCGGCCGCGCGGAACCAGCCCTCGTAGGTCGCGGCGTCCTCATCCTGATCGATCTCGACATGCTGGCCAGAGACGACGAGGTCGGCTGCCTCCAGCATCGCGTCGACGCCCATCGGGAAGAGATTCTCGAAATAAATGTCGCCGAGCGTCGCGTCGGCGCCGATCGGGCAGGTCTTCTGAAGGATGACCGGACCCTCATCCAGGCCGTCGGTCGGACGGAAGATCGTGAGGCCCGTCTGCAACTCACCCTTGGCGATGGGCCAGTTGATCGAGGACGGACCCCGATAGCGCGGCAGCAGGCTCGGGTGGTACTGGATCGTCCCGTGCTTCGGGATGTTGACGAAGCTCTGCGGCGCGAATTGCAGAACGTAGGCCATGATGCCGATATCGGCTTCGAGGCCGCGCATCGCGCTCTCCGCTTCCGGGCTCTTGAGGCTCGGAAACTGGAAGACCTGCAGGCCCTTCTCCTCGGCAGCCGTCTTAAGGACGTCCGGCTTGGCTCCCGGCTTCTCCGGGGCGCAGAAGACGCCCGCGACCTCGTCGCCGCGCTTCAGGAACGCCTCCAGGACCGCCTTGCCGAAATCCTGCTGTCCGATGAAGGCGATGCGCATGCAATCTCCTGGGCGTGGGCCGACGCGATGCCGGCGATGATCGGAGCGGCGCGCTCGGAGAATCCGGTCGCGTCGCCGCGGAACGAGGGCGGCTCTATGCTTCGACGGCCGCCCGAAGGCGGTCAAGGCGCGGCGAGGTCCGCTGACCCCACCGCGCCCGTCCGTTCAGATCACTCGGCGGCGATCTTCTGCACCACCCCGATGGCGCCGGATTCCGCGATCTCGCCGACTTCCGCCTCGGAGTAACCCAGGACCTGGCGGAGGATCTCGTCCGTGTGCTCACCCAGAAGCGGCGAGCGCTTGACGTCGCTCGGGCTGGCCGAGAGCTTGATGGGGTTGCCCACCGTCAGGTACTTGCCGCGGGTCGGATGATCGACCTCGACGATAGTGCCGGTCTTCCGCAGGGCCTCGTCCTCGGCGATCTCCTTCATCGACAGGATCGGGCCGCACGGGATGTCGTGCTTGTTGAGGGTGTCCATCACCTCGAACTTGGACACCTTCATCGTCCAGGCTTCGATGCGCGTGAAGATCTCATTGAGATGCGGCAGGCGGGCCTTCGGAGTCGCGTAGTTCGGGTCGTTCTTCCAGTCGGGCTCGCCGATGATGTCGCAGATCGGCTCCCAGACCGCCGCCTGGGTGATGACGTAAATGTAGGCGTTGGGATCCTGCTCCCAGCCCTTGCAGCGCAGGATGCGCCCCGGCTGGCCGCCGCCGGAATCGTTGCCCGCGCGCGGCGTTGCCTCACCGAACGGGATGCCCTCGCCGAACTGGCTGTACTCCTTCAGCGGACCGTGCTCGAGGCGCTGCTGGTCGCGAAGCTTGACGCGGCACAGGTTGAGCACGCCGTCCTGCATGGCGCAGTCCACCCTCTGGCCGAGGCCGGACTGCGTGCGGTGGTAGAGGGCGGTGACGATGCCGAGGGCGAGGTGCAGGCCGGTTCCGGAATCGCCGATCTGCGCGCCGGTCACCATCGGGATGCCGTCCCGGAAGCCGGTGGTCGAGGCCGAACCGCCAGCGCACTGGGCGACGTTCTCGTAGACCTTGCAATCCTCGTAGCGGCCGGGACCGAAGCCCTTCACGGAGGCCAGGATCATCCGCGGGTTGGCCTCGTGGATCTTCTCCCAGGTCAGACCCATGCGGGCCAGCGCTCCGGGGGCGAAGTTCTCGACCAGGACGTCGCATTCCTTGATGAGGCGCCAGAGCACCTCCTTGCCTTTGGCATTCTTGGAATCGAGCGTGATCGAGCGCTTGTTGTGATTCAGCATCGTGAAATAGAGGCTGTCCACCTCCGGAATGTCCTGAAGCTGCTGACGCGTGGCGTCACCGACCCCCGGCCGCTCGACCTTGATCACGTCCGCGCCGAACCAAGCCAGGAGCTGGGTGCAGGTCGGGCCGGATTGGACATGGGTGAAGTCCAGGATGCGGACGCCTTCGAGGGCCTTGGTCATGATCGGTCTCGGTGTTGGAGGACGGGGTTCGGGATTGTGGGGGGCGGCTCAGGCCGCCCTGAGAAACGGCGGGGTACCTTCGGCAGGCAGCGACCGCCGGTCCGCTCCGCGACAGTCCGCGCTGTCCATCCTCCGACGGATCATGTCTGCACTCCCTGTCACAGCGCGGTCTCGTCGTGTCGCGACACCGTCATTCGGCCTCGATGTTACGAGTCTCGAAGTTTGTATACCACATGCCATTCGTCGGACGCGAGTACCCGCCAGCGGTGGCATCGTTCTCATTCAACGCCTGACCGTAGGCTGACAATCCGGTCTACTCAACAGCGGTGCCTGGGCGCAGTCGCGGGACCACCCGCGGCGGCCCTTGGCTTTCGGGCCCGTGCGGTCCATGATTTCGTCAAAATGGTCGCCCCGCGGGGTCGACCGAGCGAAGCAACGCTGAACGAGGAACGTCCATGCTCGCCAGCACCAGCCTGATCAAGTCGTCCTGGATCGCGGTCGATGTCGGCCATGACCGGGCCGAGCGCGTTCTCGTGGTCGAGACCTACATTGCCGTAAGTCCGCTAGAGCCGAATTACGACGCCGCCCAGTATGAGCGCGTCCTCGCCTGCGTGCAGAGGGTCCTGAAGACCCATCCGGAGATCGACCGTGCGTCGATCCTCAGCATGCATCGCGGCTCCGGCTGCACGGCGCTCTTCCGCGATCCGCCCGCGACCGCCAAGCAGCCCGCGGCTGCGTGACCGCTGTCGGCGGGAGCGAACAAGTCCTATCGCCCAGCGGGAGACGGCAGCGATCCGCGCGCCGTCGGCAAGCCTAGGTACTGCTGGACGAGTCCGGCGGCTCCAGAGCGGCGCGGGCCGCATGGAACCACCAGAGCGGGATGTCGCGGTTGGCCTTGGCCAGCTCCGAGGCCCAACCCTCCTTCGGCATGACCTCCGCTCGATCGGCGAAAAGGCGAAGCGCGCCCTCAGCCCGCTCCCGGCGGCACCGCTCCTGAATCGCCACGCGCTCGGCCGCCGCCCGGGCCTCGGTCTGCTCCAGAAGCCGGTCCGTCGCCAGATCGTCGGCGTCGAAGGCGAATTGCTGCCAGAAGGCTTCCGCCTCGCGGGCGACATCCCTCTCGCGCCGCATCGTCGCCAGGGCGTCCTCGGCGATCCCCTGCGCCGCCTCGGCCGCTTCCGCCCGCGCAAGCATCCGGTTGTTCGCCGCGAGGAGCTCACGCTCGCGCTCGGGCGCCATCCTCTGGCGCCGCAGCACCCGCAACTCTTCCTCGACGGCGGATCGCGCCGCCGCATCGGTGAAGTAGCGCGCCAGCGGCCCCGCCACGAGGGCGTCGGCGCGTCGTAAATAGCGCTCACGCAGATCCGCATGCGCCGAATTCACGGCCAGATCGTCCCACGCGGGCAAGTCCGTGTCTCCGGCCTGATCGGAATCATACAGAGCGCGCGCAACGATCGTGCGCGGATGATCCGGAGATGATGTCGCGGAGGGCTCGTTCATGAACCGGCACGGGCACTGGATGAGCGGCGAAGCCTACAACGCCTGAGAACCCTGGAAGAGACCAAACCGGTGCGACGAACCGGAAATTTTTCATGGCGCCGTCCCCTTGCCCGGATGGCGGCCTGGTCGAGCCTGTGTCCGCCCACCGGGATCGTCATGGCCCGCACCGGCGGCGCATCCCTGTCCGCGCCCCGATTGTTCCGAACAGCCTCTCGACCGGCCGAACGGCAGTCTCAAGTGGAGTCGCCTTCGAACCGGCGGGCGATCCGCTCCAGGGCGTCGAGCATCGGCGTGAGCTCCGCATCCCCGAGCTGATGGAAGCCCAGGGTTCGTCCCATGAACAGGCCCAGGATCGCGAAAAAGAGTACCGAACCTTCACCCGGACAGGCTCCCTCAATGGCGCCGAGGCGGCCGAGCTGCTCGGCCACGAAGGCCCTGTAATCCTTCTGCGCCTCCGGCGATTCCAGCGAGGCGAGGAGAAGCGCCTGCGAAGATTCGTCGTCGTCGCAGTAATGGCCGCGGACATGCGCCACCATGGCCCGGGGAAGCCGCGACGGGCCTTGCGGGATCTCCGCCTCACAGACGGCGATTTCCTCGCGAAGCTGGGCGAGCTTCCGGGCAACCAGGGCCAGGACAAGGGCTTCCTTCGACGCGTAGTGGTGCAGAACGCCGCCCTTGCTGAGGCCAGCCTCGGCCGCGACCGCGTCGATGGTGAGCCCGCGCGCTCCGCTCTTCAGGAGGACTGCGGCCGCCGCTTCGAGGATGATCTCGGGCCGCTCGGCCAGCCGCTGTCGTTTCGCGCGCATCGCCTGCCTGTCCTGCGTTGGCCGACCTTAAATACCGACTGGACGGTATGTAACGGATCGGATAGGACCGATCCATGCAATCTGCACGAGCCCGGCCAAAAAGGTCGATCGGATGATCCGCATTTTCGCCTTCCGACCCATAACGTATGCACTGGCGTTAACGGCCTTCGGCAGCATTGGGTGCGCCCGTGGCGAGCCAGCGGCCCTCGACCGGACCGTGGCCCAGGTCAGGGTGGTGGAGGCCAGACGCTCGCCGATGGCGCTCGACGTGGTGTTGACCGGCGACATCCAGGCTCAGGCTCAGGTCAACGTGTCTTTCCGGACGAACGGCAAGGTTGCCGAACGCCGGGTCGAGGTCGGCGACCATGTCGAGGCCGATCAGGTGCTGGCCAGCCTTGAACCCCTGACGCAACGGGCCAACCTCGACAACGCTAAGGCGGCGCTGAATTCCGCCGAGGCGCTGCTGACCCAGGCCAAGATGTCGTTCGAGCGCCAGAAGCAGCTCCTGTCCGGCGGGTTCACCACGCGCTCGACCTACGACAATGCGGAGCAGGAACTCCGCACCACACAGGCGGCTGTCGACTCGGCCAAAGCCGCACTCGGCACGGCGCAGGAACAATTCTCCTACACGGAATTGCGCGCCGGGGTCGCGGGGATCGTCACGAGCCGCAGCTTCGAAGTCGGCCAGGTGGTGCAGTCCGGCCAGACGGTTCTGGTGGTGGCCCAGGACGGACCGCGGGATGCCGTCTTCAACGTCTACGAATCCCTGACGACGCAGCCGCCGGACGGCGATGCGGTCGCGGTCGCGCTGCAGGCCGATCCGTCGGTCGCCACCACCGGCACGGTGCGCGAGATCTCGCCGACGGTGGACGCGTCGAGCGGTACGGTGCGGGTGAAGATCGGCCTCCGTTCGACGCCGGCCGCCATGGGGCTGGGCGCCGTCGTCGTGGGACGCGGCCGTTTCGCACCCCACAGTGCCGTCGAGCTGCCCTGGTCCGCCCTGTACCGCTATGACGGCCGCCCGTCGGTCTGGATCTACGATCCGGCGCGGCGGACCGTGTCGGTCCGCGCCGTCGAGATCGATCGCTTCGGCCCCGACATCATCGCGATCAGGCAGGGCGTGGAGCCGGGCGAGCGCGCGGTCGTCGCGGGCATCCAGTTCCTCCGGCCCGGGCAGATCGTGGCGGCAACCGAGTTGGGAGACCGTCCATGAGTGTGCGGTCCCTAATCACGGCCGGCGTCCTCGTCTCGATCCTGGGCGGCTGTCACGAGCGGAGCGACGAGACCGAACAATCGGACGCCGGCGTCGTGCGCCCGGTCCTCACCCGCGTGGCCGAGGCTACCGATACGATCACCTTCGGCCCGTTCGCCGGAACCGTCGAACCGCGCTACCAGGCGCAGCTCGGCTTCCAGATCCCCGGCCGGATGATCGCGCGCGACGTGACGGTCGGGGACATCGTCAAGAAGGGCCAGCGCCTCGCCGCCCTCGACGTCATCGTCACCCGTTTCGACCTGACCCGGGCCGAGGCCGACCTCGCCGATGCGCGTGCCCAGGCCGAGAACGCGGAGGCCGCCGAGGCGCGAACGCGACGCTTGATGACGGGGAACAGCGTCGCCCAGGCGACCCTCGACCAGGCCGTGGCCAAGCGCGAGACCGCCCGGGCGCGGGTCGATCAGGCCCTCGCCAGCCTGCAGAAGGCCCGTGACCAGATGGGTTACACCGAGCTGAAGGCCGAGTTCGACGGCGTGGTGACGCAGCGCCTCGCCGAAGTCGGACAGGTCCTGAGCGCGGGCCAGGGCGTCGTGACCGTCGCCCGGCCGGACGTCCGCGAGGCCGTGGTGGACATCCCCGAAGTCCATGTCGGCGCCATGCCGGCGGACGGGATCTTCACCGTCGCCCTCCAGAGCGCGCCCGACGTGACGGCGCGCGGCCGGATCCGCGAGGTGGCGCCGCTCGCCGAATCCGGAACGCGCTCGAAGCGGATCCGGCTCACGCTCGAGGATCCAAACCCGGCCTTTCGCCTCGGTGCGACCATCAACGTGTCGCTGACCCGGACGGTGCCGGCGCAGATCCTTCTGCCGGCCTCGGCGCTCCTCGAAGACGGTGAGCGCCGCTCGGTCTGGGTGGTCTCCGCCGATGGCCGGTCGGTGACGCGCCGCGACGTGTCCCTCGCGGCGGTCCGAAGCGACGAGGGTGAGCGCATCGCCGTCACGGCCGGGCTTCGACCCGGCGACAGGGTCGTGATCGCCGGCGTCCACGCCCTCACCGAGGGCCAAGCCGTGCGCCTGACCGACGACGCCGTCTGAGCCGGCCGGACGAGGTTCTCCCGTGAAGGATTTCAACCTTTCCGACTGGGCGCTCGAGCACCGCTCATTCGTCTGGTTCCTGATGCTCGTCTCGCTGGTCGCGGGCGTGATGGCCTACACGCGGCTTGGCCGCGAGGAGGATCCGCCCTTCACCATCAAGACCATGGTCGTGCAGACGACGTGGCCGGGCGCGACCATCAAGGACACCCTCGATCAGGTCACCGACCGCGTCGAGAAGGAACTCCAGCAGCTCAACGGCCTCGACTACGTCCGCAGCTACACCACGCCGGGATCGTCGACGGTCTTCGTGCAGTTCCGCGACACGCTGAAGAAGGCGGAGGTGCAACCGGCCTTCTATCAGGTCCGCAAGCGCCTCGGCGACATCAAGGGGCAGTTCCCCGAGGGCGTGCAGGGTCCGTTCTTCAACGACGAGTTCGGTGACGTCTACGGTAACATCTACGCCTTCACGGCGGACGGCCTTACGCACCGGCAGCTGCGCGATTACGTGGAGTCGATCCGCACCGAGGTCCTGCGCGTGCCGGACATCGGCAAGACGCAGCTGATCGGCACGCAGGCGGAGGCGATCTACCTGGATTTCTCAACCCGCAAGCTCGCGGGATACGGCATCGATTTCCAAGCGCTGATCAAAGCCCTCCAGTCGCAGAATGCCGTCTCGGCCTCCGGCGTCGTCCAGGCGGGGCCGGAGCGCGTCTCGCTCCGGGTCAGCGGCTCCTTCGCGTCGGAGGCCTCGCTTCAGGACTTCAACCTGCGCGTCAACGACCGCTTCTTCCGCCTCGCCGACATCGCCGAGATCAGCCGCGGCTACGAGGATCCGCCGGCGCCGCTGTTCCG